>CAYWQB010000002.1:0-331527 GCA_964460785.1 uncultured bacterium | reverse complement strand
TCTTCTTCTTCTTCTTCTTCTTCTTCTTCTTCTTCTTCTTCTTCTTCTTCTTCTGGTTGGGGCTCTTCTGTAGAGTCTGAAGGAGGAGCCTCTTCCTCTTCCTTAGTCTCAACTTCCTCTGGCTGCTCATCGGTGAGGTCTGGAGAGGGGAGCTCTTCCTTAGAGGGTTCTTCTGCAGTAGAGGTGTTTGCTTCTTCTACAGGTTCATCATGAGCAGTCTCCTCAATCGACTGGCCCATTTCTTGGTAAGCAGAAAGAAGTTCACTTTCATCAGCAATCTCTTGATTCTCATCAGAGACATTCATAGAGAAGGAAAGGCGAACAGGGCCAAAGCTTAAAAAATCTCCTTCTTCAAGCGTATATCCATCTTGGCAAGGTGTGTCATTGATCAATACAGGAGCAGAAGCTTGTTCTAAGTTTAGGGTGCACGAGCCTTCAGATTGGTGGATTATCAAAGAACCATGAGAGTCTGAAAGCCCGTCAATAGCAATGTCTGGATGAAGATCTTTAGCTGCCAGAGTGTAGCTTTTTTCTTCCTCTAATGTGTATTGGTTGCCTTTTTCATCAAGCAAGATAGCCATTGAATTTTCTCTCACATTTCAAATAAGGGGGAGGTTTTTTTTGCTACGGCCTTAGCAAGGGCGTCCTGCCAGTAGTCTGCGTAGTTTAGAAGGGTTTCAAGTCGAAATTTAAAGTGCTCATAACTTTTTAGAAAAGGATCCTCAGATCTTAAGATTAAGGTTTCCTTGTTTTTCTTGAGGCCAAGAGTACAGGCTGCTCCTGTCCCTTGGCTAAAAAGGTTGGCATACATCAGGTGCTCGAGAGCCTCTTCTTGCTGCTCTGTAGGCAGCGTTCCTATTTCTATATGGGCGCTCATTCCTTGACCTAGAGGCTTGAGTATTAACACTTGGTTATCGCTGAATGCAACTTGGAAGCTGCCATCCTGTAGCTCTGCTACAGGGGAAAGCTCTAGCTCTTTCACTAATTGCTCAATGCAGCTTTCAAGCATGCCCTACCTAAATCCAAATAAGATCTTAACGCCCTTATAGAGGAGAGGTTACTTTTTTTCGAAGAAAGAGTTTGTAAAATAGAGAATTGAGAAAGAATATTCGTAAACATCTTGCAGAAAAAAAAGCAAAATCCTAAGCTAGCCGTCTTCTCGCTCATTTTTTCAAGCGGGTGTAGCTCAGTGGTAGAGCATCACGTTGCCAACGTGAGGGCCGTGAGTTCGAATCTCATCACCCGCTTTTTTCATCCCCAATATTTTAGTGAGGCCTTCCGTGACAAGTACTGATGCGCAGAATCATTTCAAAAATGAAAACCTTTCTGTTGAAGTTGAATTTCAGCCAGGTTGCCAGATTGTAGGCCACGTATCTGTTGAGCCTGCTCCTGTCGGAGCTGCGTATCAAAGCGCTCTAAAAAAAGTTAGCAAGCAAGTAAGTCTTCCTGGGTTTAGAAAAGGTAAGGCTCCAACTCAGCTGATTGAATCTCAGTTCGCAAAATATGTAGAGCAAGAGTGGCATGATGAAGTGATGCGCACAAGCTTTGCAGAAATGCTAAAGCTAGTGGGGCGTCAACCGCTCAACGAGCGTGCAATCCACCGACCTAAAGTTGAGTCTTGCTGCCGAAAAGAAGGGGCAAAAATTGTTTTTACTTACGAAGCCGAGCCAGAAGTTCCTGAGATTAAGGAAGATGGTTTAGAAATCGCTTCTGTCGAGAAAAAGCCCGTAGAAGATGATGCTGTTGAAAAAGCGACACGAGAGCTGCGCCTACACCACGCAACTTGGGAAAAAGTTGAAGAGGAGCGAGCGGTAGAAGAGGGTGACTTTATCGATGTAGATATCGAAAACATTGGTGTTGATCCAGCACAATCCATCTGCAAAGACCGCAGGTTCGAAGTAGTCGAAGGCAAAATCGGGGCATGGCTTAAAGAGCTTGTCATCGGCATGAAAGTTGGAGAGTCTCGCGAAGGGGAAAGCACAGTTGATCCTAAAGCTCCCGAAGAGGTAAAGGCAAAGTTTGAGCCTACAAAGTGTAAGGTCACACTCAATGCTATTCAAAAGCCGACTCTACCTGAACTAGACGAAGAGTTTGCTAAAAAGATGGGCCTAAAAAAGGCTGAAGAGCTTGTTGAAAAGGTCAGAGAGCAGCTTGAAAAAGACGAAGAAGCTCGTGTGCAAAATGAGCGCAAAGAGTTACTACAAGACAAACTTTTAGAAGCATACCCTTTTGAAGTTCCTGTAAGCTTGAAAGAGAGTGAGCGTTCGCTGCGTATTAAAGAGCGTATCCGTGAGCTTGTCAGCCAAGGACTCTCTGAAGAAGCGATTAAAGGAAAAGAGAAAGAGATTGAAGAAGAGGTAGCACAAGAGGTTGATGCTGCACTTCGTATCTTCTTCTTACTTCGCAAGCATGCAGAGAAAGAGGGAATTCGCGTGACTAATGAAGAAACAGCGAATGCTCTTATGCGTGAAATGTACCGCTTCCCTATTTCAGAGAAAACAAAAAAGCCTGAAGTTCCACCGGAAGTTTATGCACAGGTATTCTCAAACCTTCTTATCGATAAGGTAAAAAAACACCTACTAGATAAGGTTTCCTCCCAATAAATTCGGTGCTTTTCTTTTAGCCAGGCAAAATTTTTCGCCTGGCTAAAAGCGAAACTTGACCAAAGAGTCGAACCAAGGTTATAACGGGTCCCAAGTTCAACCCGCTTTCAAGGAAAAAAGAGCACCATTATGTCTTTGGTTCCCTACGTTATTGAAGAGACCGCTCGCGGAGAGCGCTCTATGGATATTTTCTCTCGTCTTTTGCAAGACCGAATCATCTTTATCGGTTCTGAGATTACGGATGCTGTTGCAAATACAGTGGTTGCTCAGCTGCTTTTTCTCCGAGTGGAAGATCCTAAAAAAGATATTAGCATCTACATCAACTCCCCAGGTGGTGTGATTAATGCAGGCTTGGCTATTTACGACACCATCCGCTACATTGGATGTGATGTGCGCACAGTCTGTATCGGTCAGGCAGCTTCACTAGGAGCTCTCTTGCTCGCTTGTGGGACACCTGGTAAGCGCTATGCTCTTCCTCATAGTCGCATTATGATCCACCAACCTCATGGAGCAGTTGGAGGAACCTCTGCTGATATTGAGCTGCAAGCAAAAGAGATCATTGTTCTTAAAAAGAAACTAGTCTCTATTTTATCTCGCCATACAGGCAAAGATGAAGATCAAATTCGCAAAGACTCGGATCGTGATCGCTGGATGAGTGCAGAAGAGGCAATTGAATATGGCCTCGTGGATGCAACATTTGAGCATGTTGGAGATGTTGCAAAAGTTTAACGCTATCTGAGACGGGGGAGGGGATGATGGCAGTACAATCGATGAGCATAGTAGAGTCGCATGCAGAGCCTAAAGGGCGCTGTGCATTTACAGATAGAGATGCTCTATGGGTAGAGACTGTGCAAGCGCGTGGTACAAAGTACTCCATCTCCAACCCTGTTTTACTATTGCTTTTACAGAGAAAAATCTTGGCTCTAGGGCCCTGTGATGCACCTCTGAAAAATGCAATGGCTGATCAGTTTATGCGAATGATCGCCGATCATGAGCGTGTAGAGACCCCTATACACTTTTATTGGGGGATGAAGGAAGGCTATCTTGGCGCTGCTTACCTTGCGCGAGGAATCGTGGGAGTGTTAGAGAAGCTGCGCAAGTATCAACCTGTGCCTAAAGTACACCTGACCTGTGTGGCTGATACAAAGGGAGCAGGGCTTTTTGCCGCTCTTGCTGTTCCTTATGAACAGCGTAAAATTATGCCAGGTGTGAAGGTAAACTTGCATGCCCTAGCCAAGCCTGAAAAGTCGGAAGATGACCGAGCATTTACAGAGCATTATCACTTTATGAAAACCATGGCAGGGGATCTTGCTAAAGCTTCTAAGCAGTATACAGAAGAGAAAATGTCAGAGATTATCGATAACATCTATAACTCTTATAAATATCTGTATGCGATTCCAGGCGAGATCAAAACTTTCATTGAGCTATATGCGAACCGATTGGCAACGACCATGGGCATTAGTGAAGAAGAAGCAAAAAAGTTGATTGATGAGGATCGCTGGATGAGTGCAGAAGAGGCTGTCGAAAGGAAAATTTTCAGTAGTCTTGTGACAGATTCTAAAGAAATAGAAGCTGATTTAAAGCCATTTGGCCTCTGACCCCCTTACAACTTATTCTAGTTTGTGTTAACATTCTTGCCCTTATAATCCCCTGACCTTGAAGGTCGATATGAGCAAAAAAAATTCCTCCATTAAAGAAATCGCCAGCTGTTCATTTTGTGGACGCACAGAAGATCTAGTTGAGAAGCTGATCTCTGGCCCCAACGTGTTTATCTGTGATAAGTGTGTGCGTCTCTGCATGGGTATTGTAGAGAAAAAAAAGAGCTCTAACTTCCAGGTACGCGTTCTCAAGCCTAAAGAGATTAAAGAGAAGCTTGATGAGTATATTATCGGCCAAGAGGTAGCAAAGCGAACAATCTCGGTTGGCGTTTACAATCACTATCGTCGCATCCAAGCTCTTCAGCAAAAGGAAACAGACTTAGAGTTTAATAAGTCAAACATTCTCCTTGTTGGGCCCACTGGGTCGGGTAAGACGCTGATTGCTAAAACATTAGCTAAGATTCTCGATGTACCTTTTAGCATTGCTGATGCTACGACATTAACAGAGGCTGGGTATGTTGGAGAAGATGTTGAAAACATCGTATTGAGGCTTTTGCAGTCTGCTGAATATGATATTGGAAAAGCAGAAAAGGGAATCATCTATATTGATGAAATCGATAAAATTGGTCGAACCACATCCAATGTGTCTATTACTCGAGATGTCTCCGGTGAAGGCGTTCAACAAGCTTTATTAAAAATTGTCGAAGGAACGGTTGCCAATGTTCCTCCTAAAGGAGGACGCAAGCATCCCAACCAGGAGTACATCAAGGTCAACACAGATAATATCCTCTTTATTGTTGGGGGTGCATTTGTTGGGATTGAGAAGCTGATTAAAAAACGCTTAGGCAGAACGACCATTGGCTTTACAGACTTCGGAGCAGAGTTGAGTCGAGATGATCTGCTTGATAAAGTCGCTACAGAAGATCTTGTCCAATTTGGAATGATCCCTGAATTTGTTGGCCGCTTTAACAGCTTAGCGCACTGTAGTGAGCTCAAGAGATCTGACTTGGTACGCATCCTCACAGAGCCAAAAAACTCTCTTGTTCGTCAATATATCGACATGTTCCGCCTTGAAGGAGTCAAGTTGACTTTCACAGATGAGGCTTTGGATGCCATTGCAGCGCAAGCAATTCATGCAGGAACAGGAGCGCGAGCTCTACGGATGATTATTGAAAACCTTTTGATGGACTTGATGTTTGAAGTGCCAACAGACTCAAATATCAGCGAAGTGATCATTTCCGAAGAGACCATCACTAAGAATGAAACGCCTATCATAAAGCGCTCTAAGAAAAAAATTGCTTAGAGGCGCTTTAGAGTGTCGTTGAGAGCCTGACAAATGACTGCTACTTGCTTGTGAAGATGGTTCATCTCTTGGATTAGCCATGGGCATTGTCCACGAATGGCTTGAATCATGGGAGAGACCTTATCTCGGTAAAGAGAAAGGGTCTCTCCAAACTCTTGCTGGTTATCAGGCCACTCACGATGCGTTTGTATGTGGCTTGTGAGTTGATGCAAAAAGTAAAGGTTCTTATCAGGACGGCGGGTCTTTGTCTGCTTGTATACAGCCTGTTTTAACACCTCTTCAATGGCTTGCAGCGCTTGCACAAAGTGCTCTTGACTTGTTTGAATAATCGGGTCTGGTTTCATGGGCATCGATTTATAAAAAGCTTTGTGTGGTGGCTTGTGCTTTATTTGAGGCGAGCTCTGCATAAGTGTTTAAAATCTTTTGGATATTTTGAACCTCTTTTTTAATTGCTTTATCAGCCTCCTGTTCCTTTAAACGCGTTTGTGCAATTTTTCGGTTAAACTGCTGGCTCAATGTCTGTGCTTGTTGAGTGATTTTACTTTTCCATGACTCATTATTGTTGTTTTGCTGTACAGGTAGCTCATGCTGGAAGTTCATGTAGGTTTGATACGCCGATTGATAAGCACTTTTGGCTTTTGATAGACTATCCTCAGCAGAAGATAGTAATGCTTCGACCACAATGAGTTCTGCATCTGCCCCTCCATCCATACCACAAGAGGCTGCCACAGCAATCGCTAAGGCATCTCTAAGATCCTTGAGTACAGAGATCTCTCTTTCAAGGGATTTTACATGGCTCCAATCTTTGTTTTTTATTTTCCACCACTCTGGGATAGGTGACCCATCAACTTGGCGGGGGCCTTTACTCACAGTTTGAGAGAATTCAGAAGATCCTGAAGGGTTAAAGTTAACCTCATTTACAAGAATCTTATACTGGTCAAGAGCTTGTGTGGCATATCCATAGTTAGAGACACTGGACCAACGTTTGTCTGGGGGGACTTTGTGGTTTTTTTCATAATTTTCTAAAGCTTTTTTAGCCGAAAGAGCAAGAGCACTATATTTAGAGACCGTAGAAAGCTCAGACTTATAGGTGTTCTGGGCACTAATATATCTCTGGTGTGCGGAGGATTGCTCTAGCTTATTTTGAGCGATCTTACAAGCCGAGTTTAAACCAGAAAGGCCTGATTCCATGGAGGGGATGCTACCACCATCGGCAGCATTTTCTACTTTTGATAGAAGGGTTTTTAGGATTTTTTCCTCAATAACAAAAGGGTTCCCACTGCTTGAGCTGAAGCCAAGCTCTGATGCATAATTTTTATTGTCAGATTCTAGCTGCTTGAGGTCACTCTCTATTGTTTTTTCGATCGAACTAAATGCATGCTGGAGCTTGCTACGGAGAGAGCTTCTGAGGCTATTTACATTGTTGACATCATCTTGGTACTTATCAAGTAAGCCCTTACATTGACTGAGGATACTACTTAGGCTTGAGGGAAGGTTAGGTCCTGCTTGTTTTAGTGCATCCTGAATTTGACTGAGAATAGAAGAGATATCAATGCTGCCTCCAGCAGAGAGTGTTCCCTTAAGGTTATCCTCAATCTTTTGTAAGGCTCTAGCAGCATCTTGTGCACCGGGAATGGGCTTCCCTTTTTTATCCTTTTCAGCCTCTAGCTGACTAATCAACTTATTGAGCTCATCTTCAATAGCTTTTGCTGCCTGTTGAACCGTTGCTTGTCCATTCGCAATTTTTTTCTTCCAAGCACTCATATCAATGCTATTGTAGGCAGACATGACCTCTTGGTTGATGGAGTACATCATTTCATACTGGTCATAAGCCATACGGTAGGTGGCACAATCTAGCTGTACCTGGGGTTCATACTGCGCCAAGATTGCTTCAGCAGCTTCATACTGTTCCTGATAATAGCGAACCTTTGCTAGGTACTTTTGATAGGCAGAGGTTGGTTTATTAGGAGTCATGTCATTAGAAAAAGAAAAGTGCCCATCAAAGGCATGCATGGTAATGCCACGTACTCCTTGCATATACTCTGAGACATACTGCGCATACTCTTGCGCCTTCACTTCCAGCATATGCTCATGAGACTCATAAGACTTTTTCACTTTATCTGCTTCATAGCTGGCATCCATCGCCAGAAACTCTGCGTCCATTGTATCGCTTGTTCTAAGCTTGTACTTAGATCCATAGAGCTCTTCAGCTCCTCCTTTTGAGGATTGCGATGTGGAGGAGGTCTCCTTCGTCTGCTGCTGATCTTGCTGACCTCCTTGAGAGTCAGAGTTGGTGTCTGACTGTCCCGTCCCAGCAACTACTTGTGAAGCTCTTAAGCCTGTGGCAGCTTGTGCTTCTTGCTTGCCATCAGAGCGTTTGTTTTGAGTGGGCGAGCTTTGCTTGTTGGTGGTCTGTTGTTGTGAAGCAGCCGCCGTATTTGCTTGGGATAAGTTTGCAGCTTGTTGTGCTGGGTCTTGAGGTTTGGCTTCCATGCGCTGTGCTTCTGTATTGCGTGCAGGCGCTTGTGCTTGCTGGGCTCCCCCTTGGCTCTTCACTTGGGCTTGGGAACGAGGTTCTTGAGGGGAGTCACTCTGTTGTTTCGTTTCCTGCGCTTGCTTAGAAGAAGATCGGCTAGCAACTCGTTCTTGCTGTGTAGAAGAAGGCTTTTGCTGTGTTGTTTGCGCTTTATGTTGGTCTTTGTTTGTAGGAAGCGTTTGCTTGTTCGCTGTAGGGTGGGGCTGTTGCGTTGTTTTTTGAGGGCTCGCAGGAGGCTTTTCTTTTGCTGCTTGAGGGGGCGGTTTCTTTTCATGTGTAGCAGGAGATGTTTTTTGCCTAGGCTCTTTGGTAAAAGGCTTTTGCTGCGCCTGTATAGGCTTTTCATTAGTTTTTGGTTGAGGCGAGGAAGGGGGTTGCTTTGTTGGAGAAGCTTTGGAGGAGGTGTGTGGAGAGGGGGACTTTTCTTGCAGGGGGGAGGAGCTTTTTGGTTCTTCTTGTGAAGAGGAGCAAGCCTTCCTTTTGGCCACACGGCTTTGGTGGCGAGGAGTCGATTCCTTCGCTACTGTATGTTTAGGAGGAGGAGAGGTTTCTGATTTTTGTTCCTCTTTATTTTCATCATTTTTAGGGCCAGAAAGTGCTTTAAGAGCATCTTCAAGGACTTTTTGCTCTTCATGGCTTTTTACATCTTTAATAAGCTTTTGAAAATCAGAAGAGGTTTCATTGAGGTGCTCCCCCTGTAACTTTGCCTTTTCTACATCCCCCTTGAGATCAGCTTCAGAGTCTTTTGGTAGTTCTCTTGCATTTTCAGGATCTCCAAAATGAGGCCCTCCCGATTCAATAGACATGTCCCCCTCCTTTTAGATTGGGGATGTGTATCCCCATTTATAGTCTATGCCTTAATATAAGTTATTGAATAGACCACAGCACCTCTATAAGAAGCTTTGTGTGGTAGCTTGAGCTTTATTTGCAGCAAGCTGTGTAAATGTATCCATGATCTTTTGGATGTTTTGGACCTCTTTTTTTACCGACTTTTCTGCTTGTTGCTCACGAAGTCTTGTTTGGGCAACTTGCTTGTTAAATTGCTGGCTTAGCGCCTGCGCCTTTTGGGTCAGTTGACTTTTCCATGAAGAGTTATTTGCTTGCTGCTGTGCAGGGAGTTGATGTTGGTAGTTCATATACGTCTCTTTTGCAGAATTATACGCATCTTTAACTCCCCCAAGGGCATCTTCATCACTAGAGAGTTCTCCACTAACAAGAGCTAGCAAAACATCAGCAGCAACATTCAAGCCGCATGATGCAGCTGTGGCTATAATTAGAGCTGTTTTTTCATTCTTAAGGTCATTAATCTTTCTTTCTAATGCCTTAAGGTTATCCCAGCGCTTGTTCTTGATATTCCACCACTCAGGGATAGGCGATCCATCTACTTTGCGAGGACCCTTACTGACTGTTTGAGAGAACTGAGCAGAACCAGAAGGGTTAAAGTTGACCTCATTGACAAGCCTTTTATATTGATCTAAGGCTAAAGTGGCATATCCATAATCAGATACACTTGACCAGCGCTTGTCTGGGGGGGGCTCATTATTTTTTTCATATTGATTGAGAGCATTTTTTGCTTGGACAGCTTGCGCGCTATATTTGGCAATAACCTGAAGCTCAGACTTATATGTATTATAAGCACTCTGGTAGGTTTGCTTAGCTTTAGAGTGCTCTAGCTTACTTTGTGACTGTTTACCATACTTGTTTAGGCCAGAGAGTCCTGATTCAAGAGCTTGTATGCTTCCTCCCTCTGCTAATCCTTTTGTTTTGTTGAGCAGATTTTTTAAGATTCCCTCTTCCTGTAAAAAGGGATTACCACTGTTTTGTTTGTATCCTAGGGATGAAGCAAACTTCTTGTTGTCACTAGAAAGCTGCTGAAGGTCTTCACTAATTGTATTCTCAATTTGCTGAAAGGCTCCTTGGAGTTTTTGCCTTAAAGTGCTTTTTAGAGAGGCTACCTGATTCACATCACCTTGGTAGCTGTTGAGTAGGCCTTTGCAGGTATCAAGAATACTACTTAAGCTAGAAGGTAAATCAGATCCTGCTTTTTTTAAGGCACTCTCAATTTGACTGAGGATAGAAGATACATTAATGCTACCGCCCCCAGAAAGAGTTCCTTTCAGGTTATCTTCAATCCCTTGTAAAGCTTTTGCAGCCTCTTGTGCACCGGGAATGGGCTTCCCTTTTTTATCTTTTTCTCCTTCAAGTTGAGAGATGAGAGAGTTGAGCTCTTTCTCAATTGCTTGAGCTGCTTTTTGAACAGTAGCCTCTCCATCATGAATCTTTTTGTTCCATGATGAAAAGTTTATACTATTATAGGCTGACATCATGACCTTGTTGATGGAGTACATCATTTCATACTGGTCATAAGCCATGCGGTACGAGCCATAGTCTTGCTGAACCTGAGGCTCATACTGAGCAAGCACATTCTCTGCAGCAAGGTATCGATCTTTGTAGTACTGCACTTTATCTAGGTAGTTTTGGTAGGCGGATGTTGGCTTGTTATGGGTCATGTCATTCGAAAAAGAAAAGCCTCCCTGGAAAGCATGCATGGTATATCCCTGGACACCTTGCATATACTCTGAGACATACTGCGCATACTCCTGAGCTTTTGCTTCAAGCTTGTGCTCATGCGACTCATAGTCTTTTTTGACCTTATCAGCCTCATAGCTAGCCCCCATAGCGAGAAACTCTGCATCCATTGTATCGCTTGTTCTAAGCTTGTACTTAGATCCATAGAGCTCTTCAGCTCCTCCCTTTGAGGGCTGTGATGTAGAGGAAATCGCCTCATCTGCTTGTTGCTTGCCCTGTTGGTTTCCCTCAGAATCAGAATTGGTATCTGATTGTCCTGTGCCTGCCACAACTTGTGATGCTCGTAATCCTGTTGCTTCCTGTGCCTCTTGCTTGCCATCAGAGCGCTTACTTTGATTGGGGGAATGTAGTTTATTTGTCGTTTGCTGCTGAGAGGCTGCCATTGTGTTGCCCTGGGCCATATTTGCAGCTTGCTGAGCTGTATCATGGGCTTTGGGAGCTTCTTTCCCCATTTGCTGCGCTTCAGCATTGCGTGCCGGCGCTTGAGCTTGTTGGGCTCCACCTTGGCTTTTGACTTGAGCTTGGGAGCGAGGAGCTTGAGGGGTTTGGCTTTGTTGCTTTGTTTCCTGCGCTTGTTTAGTTGAGGACTGGCTGGCAGCTTTTTCTTGTTGATTGGTGGAGGGTTTTTCTTGCGAAGAGGGAGTTTCGGTTTTTGCAGGCTGAGAGGTTTTTGTAGGTTCTTCCTTTGTAGAACTCTGCTTATTTGTTGTTGGTTGAGAGTCTGCGGGTCGGTTTGTTTCCTGTTTAGGTGTGGAGGGAGGAGGCTGCTTGCTAGCACCTGAGGTTTGAGGTTTTTGAGAGGAAGAGGGCTGACTAGAACTGGCTTGTGACTGCTGCGAGGGAGTGTGCTGGGGTTTTGTTGTTTGTGTATTGGTTTGAGAGGAGGGGGTTTTGGCAGATGTTTGTTGTGGAGAAGAGTTCGGGCGAGAAGAGGATTTAGAGGACTCCGGATGAGGGGAAGAGGGTTTTGTAGAAGAACTAGGAGATTTTTCTCCCTGTCTACTCATTTTTGCTTGTTGCTTGGGTACAGATTGCTGCGCATGGGGAGTTGTTGGCTTTGAAGCCTGCTGTTTTGTTTTACCTGGCTCTTTTGGTGGTTGTTCCTCCTCTTCACCCTGGTTAGAGAGAGCTTCAGCAGCTTCTTCAAGAGTTTTTTGTTCACTAGACTTGGTAACAACTTTTAAAAGTTGTCTAAACTGGGGTGTGTCATGGATAAGCTTTTCAGCTTGCATCTTAGCTTTTTCTACATTGCCCTTAAGGTCAGCCTCTTGCTCTCCAGGCATGCGTCCCGCATCACCTGGGTGCTCAAAATGAGAACCTCCAGAATGAATAGACATACTCCCTCCCTCTAATTGTGCTTACTCAAGCATTTAACATATTTTATATCTGCTTGGCTAGTGAGGAACATTTTTAAATAAATATTTTTTTTGATAAAATGGAGGGAAGTATGCTTGAGGGTGCTCTGTCTTTGAGTGATCTAGGTCAATAACCTGCTGCTAATAAACATGTTTTGTTTAGATAGCATTTTTTAGGGGAGGGTTGATAAGCCAAGGAAAGGGAAGCAATAAAAGGAGATCCCTTTCTCCTAAGAGAAACTTAGGTGGCTTAGCTGCCTATTGTATTAATATAAAAATGCTAAATAGGTGGGTTTTAAATTTTTTAGTTGAAATTAGTTTGTTTAAAAAATAAACTAATAATTAAGGGTTATTATTATATAGTTTGGTGATTCTGGTTATCATCAGATAAAAGTTATTTTATTGGAGGGGTTATGGCTAGTATTGGTCCAGGTATGGGGGACACCCATGAGCAGTACCAAAAAGCTGAAGAAGGGATTGATAAGACCAAAAAGCAAGAGGCAGAAGAGCTAGCCAAGCTGGCCGATAAGGAGCTTGGTAAGGATAAGAAAGGAGGGGGAGACTCTTCCTCTGCCGAAGGGGTCAAAAGTGGTATCAATATGGGGGCTGATGCTCTGCAGAAGGTAGCACAAGATATTGCTTCAGATCGCACAAGTGGTAGTCAATCTGTGACTCAGGTGCAGGAGTCTGGAACCTCGCAAGGAGTGACTGGTGCGGCAGCATCAATTGCAGAAGGCCCAGAAGGGCTAAAGGCCGCTTTGCAGGACCCAGGAAAATCAGCACAAGCTTTTAGTTCGATGGTGACAGCTGCTGTCACAAGCGATCTTAGTAAGATTGTTGATGGGATTAATGGGGCACCTATCGGTGCACAGGGAGCTCATACAGAAGGATCTGCGGGGTCTAGAAGCCTCCGCGGAGGAGAAAGTTCTGGAGAGGTGGATCCCGCTTCCCTATCTAGTGGCCAAAGAGGTGGTGCCATTCAAAATCTTGAGCATCGGCATGTGGTCTCTTCTCACTTAGCTCTTGAGCAAATTAAAAAGGGCACAAACCTTGTCCAAACTCTGCATGATATGAAGTCACAAGGAAAAAGCTCTGATGACATAAAAGCAACAGAAGACCAGCTAGCTGATCATATTCAGTCTATGGTGTTAACTGGGATCCATTTAGCAGGAACCGTTGCAGCATCAAAAGGACTGCAACAGTCAGGGCCGACCGATGATCCCACGGCAACAAAAGCTTCTGTGAAAGGGATGACAGATAACGCTGATCAATTATTGAAGGGCATGCATACCGTGCATCAAGAAGGAACAAAAGCTCTCTTACAAGGAAGTCATGCTCATCACTACAACCAAGCGGCCTTTGCTTCAGGGGGGGCGATGCTTGCGGTTGTCAAAGCGTTGATGAAGTCCAATGATATAGCGAGTACTGTTGCTCAACGGCAAAATGCTGGTGCTCAGAAGATTGAGAAGATGCAAACCGATATCTCTAACTATGCAAAGTCTCAGCTTGATAAGGAGCAAGGGTATATCAGCGCGCTGCAATCAGTCGGTCAAAAAGAGCTCGATGCCTCATCTTCATACCAAATGCCAGGGATCTTGAGTATGTTTGTTGGTAGCCCCGGCACTCCTCAATATTCCGGGGAGGCAATGGGTCTTCAGGCTCAGCTCAGTAAATTTAGCTCAAATGTGCAAATGTTGAACTCTAAAGCCAGTACGATGAGTAATGAGACGAATACGCAAGCCTCTGCTGCTTCATCTACAGGAAGTATGATCCAGACAACCACTTCTATTGCATCATCGGCTGTCCAACAGTGGGGGCAGATGATGAAAAGTGCAGCCCAGTCTGGAGGGCAGTAATTTGATGTTGCAAGAGAGTTATAAGCATTAGTTAAAAGAGAGGGTAAATATGTCTAGGCCAAAATCTAGAGCGCAGAGAAGAAAAGAGCAGCAAGGGAAAAAAAAGGATGAAAAGATCTTTTTTATGGGGATGGATGTAAGCTCTCCAGAGCAAGCAGAAAAGCTTGTGCGCCAGATGCTGCAATCCATTGCTAATGGGCAAACGCCCCAGGAGGCATTTGACATTCAAGATGAGGTACTAGAGTACATTTACTCTTTGGGCTTCGCTTTCTATCAAGGAGGACAGTACGAAAAAGCATATCCTCTTTTTCACTTTTTATCTCTTATCAGCTTCCAAAACCCAAAATACTTTTATGCGTTAGGTGCGGTGCAACAAATGCGAGAAAAGTGGACAGGTGCGATGGAAGCCTATCTTGGTAGCTTTATGCTAAATACGCTAGATCCAACACCTCTCGTGCGTTTTGCTGAGTGTGGTTATAAGTGTGGAATGGAGCAAGAAGCTAAGGAATCTCTGGAACAAGCAATTGAAATTGCGAAGAAAAACCCAGAGCTTAGTGAGCTGCAAGAACGTGCACAAGCAATGTTGAGGTAACACGTAGGTAGAGAGGGGTAAAAGTAATGAGTGGTATTCATGGTGGTGGCAATCAATTCTCAGGAGTTGGTGGCAATAAGTTTGATCGAGGTCCCCAGAAGGGGGGAGAAGGAAAAAAAGGTGCAGATGCTGATACAAGTGGTGTTGGAGGATCTGGACAGTCCCCTCTATCTCCTGTTGAAGAGCGTAGACAAGGAGGAGGCGGTGGAGGCTTTGGCTCAGACCGCCAGGAAGAGCTAGATTATATTCATAGCTCAGAGATCACATCAACAGATGATGACTTTAAAACCGCTCTAAATGACCTAAAAAATGCCTTCCAGGGGAGAACAGAGCACCCCTCCTCTTCTGCCGCATTTAATGGAGCTATTGTTCCTCTGCATCCACCTGGAGCTATGCTAGGAGGATCGCGTTATCAGTCTGATGATAAGCCACAATTTTATGGTGCCCAAGAGAAGAGCACTGAAAAAGGAGGATGGTTTGATGTTAAGAGTGCAATCGCGACATTCGCAGGTGGTGCTGCTGTCTTAGAGGGAGTGATTACTGCCCAAAAAGGAGCTCTGCATAGTGTATCCACTCAAAGGGAAATAAGTGATGCCTTAGCAGGTAGCATGAACCATATGAGTGATGCCTCTGCCAAGCTTGCCACAGGGAATGCGGGCTTACTTTCCATGGAAGGGCAAAAAATTATCGACCTGGGGCATCTGCAGCAGGTAATGAAAATTGTCCAGGCCGTCAGTCTTGTTTTACTGGTTATCCCTGGTGTAGGTGAAGCCGCAGAAGCTGCCTCAGAAGCGGTAACAGAAGCTGTAGAAGAGGGGGTAACAGAGGCCGTAACGGAAGCTGCATCAGAAGGTGCATCAGAGGGGTCATCTGAAGCAGCCTCTAGCTCATCGACCACCTCTGATCCTGCAAGTGAGACTAATCCTCCAGAAAACGAAGAGCCTGAAGAAAAGCCATCAGCTGAAACAGAGGGGAGCACGCCCCAGGGGATTCAAGAAGAAGAGGACGTAGGGCAATCTACGGGATCTAAAGAGCTGGATAAAGAGCGAGAAACTGACGATAAAGAATCGACGAAAGATCAAGAGAAGATTCGTAAGTCAGATGAAAAAGCCTCATCCGAAGAAACTCCTTCCAATGATCAAGTGGATGATGATGCAGCAGATCGTAAGACTGACAAAAGTGAGCGGGCAAAAGATAAAAAAGCAGAGCAAAGAAAAGGGCGTATTCGTAAGGGCTTAAAGGCTGCTAGAAGAATTGCAGGGGTAACCACCATCGTAACAGGTGGGATGCAAGCACATGCAACGCAAGAAATGTCAGGGATTCAGAGTCAAGCTGGGCAGATTGGAGGGATCACAAAAGAGACGAAAACGACACTCAATCAGATTAACACACAGATCAAAAGCTCAGATAAGAATGTAGGACAGTATTTGCAAGGAGCTGCTGGAGTTGTGCACAACGCTGTAAGTGTTGTGGCAAAAGCTCTCTCATCTTTGCCTTTTACATTACAAGGTTAATAAATTAAGGAGGAGCTAGTTATGGCTTCAATTGGTTCAAATGGATCATCAGTTCCTGATCCCCATCATGAGCTGGGCGCTCAGCATGGAGAGCAGTCTGCGCGAGCAAATACAACGGGAGATAGTCAGAAGACAGATGGTGAAAAAAAGTCCGAGCAGCTTCGGAAAGCAGCAAAGCTTAATCGTGCAAAAGCTCTTGGATCAGATCATGTCTCAAGTGGAGGGCAGCTTGTTCCAATTGAGGATATTGGCTCAGACACAAAGCCAAAGCTTCCAATGCCACTTGGTAGTGCCGCGCCCGGGAAAGAGGCTCTAAATACACTGCTAGATACGAGTGGTCCACCCAAACATATTATGTTGGGATCTGAAGATCCTTCTCCTTCAGGCCAAGGGCAAGGTTCAAGCTGGTTTGGACCTGTCGCCGGATTTTCTGAAGATGTTTCTATTACGGCGCTACTCGCTGAAGCTCAGAAGTTTTTGGAAAAAACAGGGGCGGAAGAGCAGAAGGCAGCTGCAGTATTGAAATCTGCAAGTACAGAGGAGTCTTCTAAAGCTTCCGTAGCAAGCGCGAATGCAACAGAAGGTGCAGCAACAGAGCAAGCCTCTGCCACTTTACACCAAGCACAAGGGGAAGCGTTCAATGCTGTAATTTCAGCAGGAACAATGGCAACAGGAGAAGCTATTGGTAGCAAAGCAGGCAGTGCTGCGAATACTGAGCGCGAAGGCATGGGAGAAGCTGAGCAGCAGATGAATAGTGCTGAAGGGCGTCTTGATGAGCTAGATAAGGAGTATAAAGGGGTCGGTAAGACCGCTGATGAGAGTACTACGCCAACGACAACTCCAGAAGGAGAAGGGGAGACAGTACCCGCTGAAGGAGAGGAAGGAGGAACTCCTGCCGCAGGAGAGCCTGGATCGCCTCCAACTTCAGGAGAGAGTTCAAGTATTGGAGAAGATAAGCCTGCACGTTCCAAAACAGATATCAATAGAGATCGTGAAGCGGCAAAACGGGATCATGCTGCAGCAAAAAGAAAGTATGACCAGCATGCAAAAAAAGCAGAGCGTCATGAGCGTTCCGCAGATAAGGCTATCAATCGCTCACAACAGATCTCAGGTATTTTAAATGCTGTGAACCAGATGGCTCACAAGGGACAGCAAGCGGCAGACCAAAATGCTGAGGGGGTCCGCCGAGCCACATCTCAGTCTGCAGAAGCAGCAGGCAAGGCTATCAGTGATCAAGGGAGCTCTGCAGATGGCATCTCTTCTGCTGCACAATCTGCTTTCCAAACAGCTATGCAGATCATGGCCGAAATCTTTAAGGTGATGGGAGCTGGTGCTAAGGGGTAAATGTAAGAACTTCTTAGACGGCCATATGAAAGCTGGAGCAATGCCTCCAGCTTTTTTGTATCTGCCTTATATTGGGGAATTAAAGGCACTTTTTCGTTGCGTTCCACATACTAAATCGTTAAAAGGGGAGAACGTTTAACTTTTTATCCTTACGCTTGCTTGCAGGCATTTGGAAAAAGTTAAGTGCAAACTCCTTTAACGAGAAGAGGTTATGGATGTGGTCCGAGTTGGTGGTAGCACGATTCTGAACTTTAGAAAGCTTCGACAGGACTTTCCCTCAAATATCTTGAAAGAGGGGAAAAGCTTGTATGATCAAGCTCTAGTTGAACAGGCTAAAATTTTAAGCTTTGATGGATCCTCCCTTAAAATCAGCGGTCAAGTGAAGGGAAATTTTGATAATGTCTATGAAAGCTTTATTGAGATTGATCGTGTAGAGTCTGAGCTTGTCGACTCAGACTGTGACTGCCCTTATCACTACGACTGTGCACACCTTTCTGCTCTTTTATTTTATCTAGAGGAGCACTTTGAAGAAATACTTGTTGCTTACTCGCGTGAAGCAGATCTAGAGGAAGCTGAAGAGCTTGATGAAGAAGAAAAAGAAGAGCTTCAGCAGACCTTTCAAGAAGCAAAATCTAAACAAGCAGCTAAGCAAGATCAGGCTGTACAAAAAGAGATTTTGCAAGAGTATATTACCGCTTGTGGCGTCCTTGGAGACTCCCCATTCTTTCAGCCAAAACACAGCGCCATTGAAAACTCCGTACAAATCTCTTTGATTGTTTCTCTGAACTCTCAACAACTCTTCGATCATCGCAATAGCCCTGAGATCCAAGTAGCTTTGCGCTTGCCCCATCGCTCTAAACCCATCTCAATCCCTCATATTAGCCAATTCTTAGATGCCGTGCGCTTCAATGAGCCTGTAGTTTTAGGAGGGAGAAAATACTTCTTTGGCTTTCGCTCTTTTGAAGAAGAAAGTCGCGAAATTTTGCATATGATCTTGCACTATGCGCGCTTTAGGGAAGGAGAGCAAGAGCGTAACCAAAAAGTAGTACAAATAGACTCTGAAACATTTGGGAATCTTCTCTCTCGCTCTTTTGATATGGCAATGAAAGATGGAAAGGGCTCCGCACAAAAAGAAGGAGAAAGAGTTGATCGTGCACTTCCATGTCTCTTTTTAGACTCTTTGGAAACTCCTTTACGCTTATCAAGTGCGCCTGCACAAGTGCACTTTGAACTCGACTACCTGGAAACTCCTTCACAAAAGCTTTTATTCCAGCCCTATATTCAAATTGATGACCAACGACTAGAACTTAGTGAGAGCCATATATTTAAAAGTGCCAAGCCTGGGGTGATTTATAAGGGGATCTATTACCGTTTTCCTCCAGAGATTCGTCGAGGGCACCTCAAAAGCCTCCCTGAAATTCGAGACATGACCATCCCAGAGCCTCTCTTTGGGAGCTTTATAGAGTATGGTTTGCCTGAAATGCTTCGCTTTGCTGAAGTCTCCAATCGGGAAGTTTTAGAGCGCTTTGTTACCCTGCCTTTTTCGGGTCCATTAAAAGCGCGGTGTGATCTTGAGTATTTGAATGGAGAACTCGAGGCAAGCTTATTCTTTTTGTACGAAGACCGAGAAATCCCAGCTTGTGAAAAACAATGGGAGTTTGGTCACCTGCAAAGCTTTATCGATGAGCAAGGCATCTTAGCTAGAGACCTCGTTGCAGAGAAAAAACTTATCGAAGACCTCTTTGAGGATTTCATCCATAATCCAAAAGATGGGAAGTTTGTTGCTAAAACCGAGAAAAAAATTGTCGAGTTTATGACAGGGACTGTTTTAGCTTACCAAGAACATGTCGATTTCCGCTGCCCAGAAAACTTGCTCGAACAATTTATTTATGACGATACCCACTTTACTCTGGATTTAGATCTCTCCCCTCAGACTGGCAATTATCAGCTTACTTTATCCGTCAATGGACACCTAGAGGGGGCTAAAATTGATCAGCTTTGGGATTGTGTTTCTAGCAAGCGCTCTTATATAGAGCTAGAGAGAGGAAAAAGGAAAAAAGGCCGTAAAGCAACCTCTGCTAAAACCTCCCAAGCAAAGCTCCCGAAGATTTTGGTGATGAACCTAGAGAAGGTTGGCCCATTAATCCGTATCTTCGATGAAATTGGTATTCAAACATTAAGCAACCAAACAGAGCTTTGTCCTATTTGGTCTTTAGCTTCTCTAAAGGAAGAACATTTTGAGGGCTTACCTGTTTCTTTGAATATCTCTCCCGCTTTGCAAAAGCTACAAGAGCAGATTTTAGATGGAAAAGAGATAGAAGTCTCTCCTTTCCCTAAAGAGATTCAAGCAACCTTGCGCTCTTATCAGCAGGAAGGGGTGGCCTGGTTAGATCGACTGCGTAAGATGCACTTAGGTGGAGCATTAGCTGATGATATGGGTCTTGGAAAGACGCTGCAAGCGATCTCTGCAATCACCCAAGTGCGTAAGGAGTACAAAGAGCAGCCAGCCTTAGTCGTATGCCCAACCTCCCTAACCTATAACTGGAAAGAGGAATGCCATAAGTTCAACCCTAACCTTAAGGTGTTGGTTATTGATGGTAGTCCTGTGCAGAGAAAAAAGCTGATTGCGAAAGCCTCAAAATATGACATTTTGATCAGCTCCTACAGCTTATTGCAAAAAGATATCGAGCATTATGAGTCTATTACCTTTTGCTATGCCATTTTAGATGAAGCACAGCATATCAAAAACCGTACAACTTTGAATGCTCGCTCTGTTAAGGAAATTAAAGCGATCTATCGCCTCGTTCTTACTGGGACTCCTGTTGAAAATTCTTTAGAAGAACTCTGGAGTATTTTTGACTTTCTTATGCCAGGCTTATTGAGTTCTTATGAGCGATTTGTAGAACGCTTCATTCGCAGCTCAGGACACTTTGGGCGGGACTCTTTAGAGACATTAAAGCGAAAAGTAGCTCCCTTCATTTTGCGACGCATGAAACAGGATGTTCTTAAAGATCTACCTCCAGTTTCTGAGATTGTCTACCACTGTGAGCTTACACCTGTCCAGCGAGACCTGTACCAATCTTATGCTCGCTCCGCTAGAGAGGAATTGACAAAGCTTGTTGAAAAAGAAGGGTTTCAGAAAGTACAAATTCATGTGCTCGCGACGCTTACCAGACTTAAGCAAATCTGCTGTCACCCGGCCATTTTTGCCAAAGATCAAGTAGAGATGGGGGATTCTGCAAAGTATGAAATGTTCCAGGAAATGCTTCATGGATTGATCGATGGTGGGCATAAAACCGTTATCTTTAGTCAATATACCCGCATGCTTCAGATCATCCGCGCTGACCTTGAAGCCAAGGGGATTCCCTTTAGTTACCTTGATGGTTCCACAAAGAATCGCCTAGCGATTGTCAAGGAATTTAATCAAAATGAAAAAATACCCGTCTTTCTTGTATCGTTGAAAGCAGGAGGTTCGGGATTGAATCTAGTAGGAGCAGACACTGTTCTTCATTACGATATGTGGTGGAACCCTGCAGTAGAAGCTCAAGCAACAGATCGTGTCCACAGGCTCGGACAAACCAAGCCCGTTTCTTCCTACAGAATTATTACATCAGGAACGATAGAAGAGAAAATTTTACGATTGCATGAAAGAAAGAAAGGTCTGGTTAAACAGGTGATTAATAGTGATGAAGATGCTATTGCAAAACTCACCTGGGAAGATGTTCTCGAGCTCTTGCAAACGTAGGATTCAAGGAGGAGTATGCAAAGTAAAGGGCCATTTAGTTTAGATACCATTGCACAAAAATTGAAAAGTTTGAGCTTCAGTCAAGTGAACCGCTTTTTCGGCCTTTTCTCCAGTGATATTGGCATTGACTTGGGAACAGCAAACACACTTGTTTATGTGAGAGGAAAGGGAATTGTCTTAACGGAACCCTCCGTAGTAGCTGTTGACTCAAAGACCAATGAGGTCCTTGCAGTAGGTCATAAAGCGAAAGCGATGCTGGGGAAAACCCCAAGACGCATTCATGCGGTACGTCCTATGAAAGATGGGGTGATTGCCGATTTTGAAATTGCAGAAGGCATGTTAAAAGCTTTGATCCAAAAGGTTACACCGTCAAGAAGCCTTTTTCGACCAAAGATTTTAATTGCGGTGCCTTCAGGGATTACAGGCGTGGAAAAAAGAGCGGTAGAAGATTCTGCTCTACATGCTGGAGCACAAGAGGTTGTGTTGATTGAGGAGCCCATGGCTGCAGCTATTGGGGTCGACCTACCCGTGCATGAACCAAATGCCAATATGATTATCGATATTGGGGGCGGTACCACAGAAATCGCGATTATTTCACTCGGTGGGATTGTAGAATCGCGCTCCTTGCGCATCGCTGGGGATGAGTTTGATGAGTGTATCATCAACTATATGCGCCGTACGTACAACCTTATGATTGGTCCGCGCACAGCAGAAGAAATTAAGATCACCATCGGTTCAGCGTATCCGTTAGGAGATAATGAGCTAGAGATGGAAGTGCGTGGGCGTGACCAAGTCGCAGGCTTACCACTTACGAAAAGAATCAACTCTGTGGAAATCCGAGAATGCTTGATGGAGCCAATCCAGCAGATTATTGAATCAGTCAAGCTAACCCTGGAAAAATGTCCACCAGAACTTGCTGCAGACTTAGTCGAGAGAGGGCTTGTTCTAGCAGGAGGAGGTGCTTTAATCAAAGGCTTAGATAAAGCATTGATTAAAGAAACGGGATTGCCAGTTATTGTCGCCCCAAACCCATTGTTGGCCGTTTGCTTAGGGACAGGAAAAGCACTAGAGTTTTTAGATCAGTTCAAAGGACGAAAAGTCGCCGTTTAAATAATAACAAGAGAGGGGGAAGTTTATGGGGACCGCAACAGATCATGGGATTTGGACAAAAAATGAAAAGTTGCACTTGTGGGTTCAGGAATTTGCTTCCCTTACGAAACCAAAATCAATTGTTATTTGTGATGGCTCTGAAGAAGAGTACCAGCGGCTCTGTCAGCAAATGGTGGCAAGTGGGACTCTGGTTGAGCTGAACAAGCAAAAAAGACCCAATTCTTACCTGTGCCGGTCTAATCCTGCAGATGTTGCCCGTGTAGAAGGGCAAACCTATATTTGCTCTGAAAAAGAAGAGGATGCAGGCCCAACAAATAATTGGCAGAACCCTGCAGACATGCGTAAAACCCTTCACGGGCTTTTCTCAGGATGTATGGAGGGACGTACGCTTTATGTGGTTCCCTTTAGTATGGGTCCTATAGGCTCTCCTATCTCTCATATCGGTGTGCAGTTAACAGACTCTCCCTATGTGGTCGTGAATATGCGCATTATGACCCGTATGGGAAGTGCGATCTTACGTCTGCTTGATCAAGGGGCACCATTTATCCCTTGTCACCACTCTGTGGGAATGCCTCTGACTGAGGGACAAAAAGATGTACCATGGCCTTGTGCCGTTGATAAGCGTCATATTGTACATTTTCCTGAGTCCCGCGAAATTTGGTCATTTGGGAGTGGCTATGGTGGCAATGCTTTATTAGGAAAGAAGTGCTTTGCCTTACGTATTGCTTCTGCTATGGCACGAGATGAAGGCTGGCTTGCAGAGCATATGCTGATTTTAGGTCTCACAAATCCTGAAGGTGAGAAGCGGTATGTGGCAGCAGCTTTTCCTAGTGCTTGTGGGAAGACAAACCTTGCCATGATGCAACCCACACTGCCAGGGTGGAAAGTTGAATGTGTAGGGGATGATATTGCCTGGATGAAGTTTGGTTCAGATGGGCGTCTTTATGCGATTAACCCTGAAGCAGGATTTTTTGGTGTGGCCCCTGGTACATCAGAAAAATCAAACCCCAATGCGATGGCTTCCATGCAAGAAAATAGCATTTTCACAAATGTCGCATTGACAGAAGATCGTGATGTCTGGTGGGAGGGGATGACAAAAGAACTCCCCAAAGATCTGACTAATTGGAAAGGGGTAAAAGTTACCAGTGATGCACAGCTACCTGCTGCACACCCTAATGCACGATTTACAGCTCCCTGTTCTCAATGCCCTGTGATTGACCCGGCATTTGAAGATGCAAAGGGAGTCCCTATCTCAGCAATTATTTTTGGAGGGCGTAGGCCTGATACGATTCCTTTGGTCTACCAGTCTCTCTCATGGAATCATGGCGTCTTGCTTGGAGCCATGACCTCTTCAGAAAAGACTGCTGCTGCAGCAGGAGCTGTAGGAGAGCTGCGCCATGATCCCTTTGCGATGCTTCCCTTTTGTGGCTATCATATGGGCGATTACTTCAACCATTGGATTGCAATGGGAGCCAAAGCAGATCCAGCAAAACTCCCTAGTATTTTCTATGTGAACTGGTTCCGTAAAGATGAGCAGGGAAAATTCCTATGGCCAGGCTTTGGAGAGAATAGCCGGGTCCTAAAGTGGATTTTTGAACGATGTGCAAACAAAAGTTCTGCTGCTAAACAGACGGCTATTGGCTGGGTTCCAGCAAAGCTAGACTTGCAAGGGCTTGCAACTTCAGAGTCTGCAATGGGAGAGTTACTGGAAGTCGATCGCCAGGCTTGGCAGACGGAAGTTGCGCGGGTGGAGAAATATTTTGAGGGCTTTGCCCCAAAATTTCCACCAGCTCTGCAAGAAGAGCTTAATCAGCTAAAGCAGCGGTTAGAAAGCTAAGAAAGCCCTATCCATTATTTTAAAAAAACGCTAAAATACTCCTTTCATTATCAAAGACTAAGGAGTTTTTGGTGAAATATTTTTGTTTAGGAATTCTATTTCTAGGAATTTGTTCATTTGTATTGGCAGAGCCTCTAAGGAGAGAAAATATTATGACAGTCGAGCGTACGCTATCCATCATTAAGCCTGATGCTGTAGGAAAAAACCACATTGGAGACATCATTAGCCGTTTTGAAAAGGGTGGACTCCGTGTAATTGCTGCAAAGATGATGCACCTTAGCAAAGAACAAGCTGGCTCTTTTTACGATATCCATCGTGAGCGCCCTTTCTTTAATGACCTTGTTTCTTTCATGACTTCAGGCCCTGTTCTTGTGATGTGCCTAGAAGGTGAAAATGCTATCGCAAAAAACCGCGAAATCATGGGCGCAACAAACCCACAAGAAGCAAAGCCAGGAACTATCCGTAGTGACTTCGCAGCAACAATTGATGAAAATGCTGTGCATGGATCAGATGCTCCAGAAACTGCTCAAAAAGAAGTAGGATTTTTCTTTAGTGAAGAAGAGCTTTGTGCACGTACTCGCTAGAGCTTAGATTCATTCAAAGATGAAAATCATCCCCAAGGTAATGTTCGCGTGCCTTGGGGTTTTTTATTAGGTCTTCTGCCGTTCCAGAGGCAATCACCTTGCCATGCTGAATAATATAACTGCGGTCTGTGATCGAGAAGATCTCTCGTGCATTATGATCGGTGATGAGAATAGCTATTCCTTTAGCAGACAGCTGCTTTAGCAATAGCTTGGCATCATGAATTGCCTTCGGGTCAATATTTGCAAAGGGCTCATCAAGCAGTAAAAGGGAAGGAGAACGCACAAGAGCGCGTGTAATTTCTAAGCGGCGGCGCTCCCCCCCTGATAAGTTCGAAGCAATCTCTTTTGCTAAGGGAGCTAAGTGCAGCTCATCTAGGAGATCAGCAAGACGGCTATAGGTTTCTTCTTTAGAGAGCTTGAGTGTCTCTAAAATGCACAGAATATTTTCCTCCACAGTCAAGTTCCTAAACACAGAAGGTTCTTGTGATAGATAGCCCATTCCTGCGCGTGCTCGTTTGTAGATCGGCCAACTAGACACCTCTTGTCCATTAAACCAGACATGCCCTCCATCAGGATGAATGAGCCCAATTGTCATATAAAAGGAAGTGGTTTTCCCCGCTCCATTCGGACCTAAAAGCCCTACAATCTCTCCCTTTTGTACTTCAAAAGAGAGGCTTTTGACGACACAACGTTTGCCAAAGACTTTTTTTAGGCTTTCTACTTTTAGTAGGGGGCTTTCTGGGGTCACTCAACACTTTCCTGTTTAAATGTTTTTCGGATGATCTCTTGCTCATTGCTTGAAAGATTGAAACGCACAGCTCCAAGTCCCTGTGCACTGGAAATGGCCCCCTGGGTCATATCATAGAAGAGTTGGATAGAAGGAGCACTCATCGTCAGCCCTTTTACCTCATCAATGTAGAGTACAGGTTGTGTAGAAGCAGAGGAGAGCAAGACAGCCCCTGTATCTAAGTTGAAGTCGAGCTGGTCACAAATGGCATATTTATTATGGACGGAAGGAGTAAGGAAGTCACCAGGCGGAGAGGACTTTAGAAGGACATGTCCCTGTAAGAAAAAGTTCCGAGGCACAACTTGTCCATCAATCATATCAAAATCTAAAATTGCTGATTCAGCCTGCATGAGTTGAGAACCATCTGTATAGGTTACAGGTTGCGCGTCGCCTTTTGCAAATAACTTACCGTTGTGAAAATCAATAGAAATCGTTCCATCGCAGCTGATTTCGCTCACCTTCTTATTTGCTAAGAATTGATAGGAGTAGAGCGTTGGACCCTCTGCTAAAATTTTTTCCATTTGAGTGGAGGTCTTTGCCTGAGAAGGACGGGAGATAGAGATTTTTCCTTCAGAAGAGAGTTTACCAAAGTTGGGATGGGTAAGCTCTGAGGGGCCATAGCACTCAAGAAAGTCTTCCTCTCTTTCCCATTCTAATAAACTGCCTACTAATTGGAAGGCGGTCACTTCAGACGGAAGAAATAGCTGCGCGCGCGGCTGCGAGCAGGAAAGAGATTGCTTAGAGAAACGAATGGTTTGGCTATCGACCTGGTCTCCATTTGATCTGTTGATGCGACAGGTATTCTGCTCTTGAGGTAGAGCAACTAAGAGAACCTCTTCATTAGAGTCAGGTTGAATAATTGCCTTATCAGCCTTCGCAGAAAACTCCTGATCATAAAAAACGGAGATATTTTTCCAGGCATTGAGGTGGCTGATTTTAAGTTGAGAGGAAAGGGGATCTTCTTCACAAAACAGAGTGATTTGCGAGCAACTGAGCTGAAAAGGGAGGGAAGAGATACTAGGGTCTTGGTAGAGAATACGACTGGATTCATTTTTTGCTGAGAAGCTTCCCTGGAGGCTATTCGCATTATACTCTGCTATATCACAGAAAAGCTGGGCTCCACTGTGCATGCGTGCTGCCACATGGGTCCATGCGCGCATGGAAGGGAAAGGACCTGCCTTTTGTCGGTGGTCTATGATCACATGCTCAGCTTCAATGGAGCCAAAAGGAGATTGAATGGAGACATCACCCTCAAGGTTTGTTTGTCCCTCTTCAAAGGAAAGGTGATCTGCAGAGAGTGTAGCAGGGTATCCAGAAGGAGGAGGAGCTGTAAAAGCTAAGGGGCAAAAGAGAAAACTAAGAAGGATTAGGACTTGCCCGAAACATTGTTGCATGGAAGTGCTCAGCCTGCATCTGAATCTTTTGATCATCAAGGCAGAGTTTAGCAGAAGAGAGATTTCCTGCCATTATTGGATCGTCAAGTTTTCTTTCTGAGAATAAAGAAGGCTGGAGGGGCTGTTCATAGGCAGCGAAGGTGGCATCTCCAATCTGTAAGGTGTGATTGCTATAGTTGTACTCCCCCTTAGGAGTTTTAAGCTCTAAGGAGCCTCCTTCATAAGCAAGAGGAAAACCTCCCTTAAATGCATCCCCTTGGATATAGATGCGTAGGTCTTGAAAGGTTTCAGTGGGAGTCAGGCCAGAGGAAGGAAGAATGACTTGTGATGTGGGGCTTGCAAATACATAGTGCCCTCGCTTGCCCTCTTTATAAAGCCATAGGTCTTTGCGAACACCTGTTTTACTGACAACTGTATCCGGTGAGGAGTGATGGGGGGTTGGATGAAAGTACCCGTCATACTCCTCAATGTCGGAGGGGGTAATTGTCGCTAGGCGGCTTCCGATCAAAGAAAGGAAGCCCATGGCAATCGCTAAAAGAGCCCATAATGGTTTAGTCATTATAAAGAGTCTCCTGAGCAAAGCGGTGAAGCTGCTGCATTTTTTTAGCAAGGGCAGGAAGTTCTTTAAGAGCAAAAACAGAGTGAGGATCGCTCAGGGCTTTTTCTGGATTTGGATGGGTTTCCATATAGATGCCATTTGCACCTGCAGCAATAGAGGCTAGTGCTAAGGTAGGGATAAATTCACGATCACCCCCAGAAAGGGCTCCGTGGCCCCCTGGCTTTTGTACCGAGTGGGTAGCATCAAAAAGTACAGGGTATCCAAAGCTGCTCATGATAGGCATTGCGCGCATATCACTCACTAGTTGGTTATAGCCGAAGCTTGTGCCTCTATCTGTTAGAAGGATCGATTCCTTGCCTGTGCTTTCAATCTTTTTCACTACATGCTGCATATCCCAAGGGGCCATAAATTGTGCTTTTTTGACATTAACACAAGCTTTTGACTGGCCAGCTGCAAGCAGAATGTCTGTTTGTCTAGCTAGGAAAGCTGGGATTTGGATGATATCACAGACATCACCTGCTACCTTGGCTTCTTCTGGTGTGTGAACATCGGTGAGGATTGGAAGCCCTGTTTCAGTGCGCACTTTTTCTAAGATTTTTAGCCCTTCCTCAAGTCCTGGACCACGATAGCTGGTGACGGAGGTGCGGTTTGCTTTGTCATAGCTGGATTTATAGACTACCTGCATATTTAGCTCATCACGCATGATGACAAGTTGCTCGGCTACACTTAAAGCGAGTTCTTCTGACTCAATGACACAAGGACCTGCAATCAGAAGAAAAGGGGCTTGTTTACCAACTGTATAAGGGCCAATGGTTACGTCTTTCATAAATCCTCGACTACGTTTGCTGTTTGACTTGTTTTTGCTTTGCAATGGTGAATGAGGGAGGGGATGTTTTGCATCGAGCTTGTCGCAGGGTCATAGATTTCTTCAGCTAGCTCGTTTAAAGGGTAAAGCACAAACAATCTTTCCTTCCAGCGGGGGTGTGGGATTTGCAGAGTAGGGGAGAGAATCTGCTGGTCACCAAAAAATAATAAATCAATATCAATCGGCCGTGATTGGTCTTTTGCCTTGGGCTCTTTCCCTAACAATGCCTCAACTTTTTCAATTTTTTCAAAAAAAGAATAAGGGTTTTTTTCTGAGGTCTCACCCGAGAGGCAAGCATTGGTAAAAAAATACTCAGAATCAACAACCTCAACAGGGGAGGTTCGATATAGTCTTGATACGTTCATTTTATTTACAATTTTGCTGAGCTCAAGGCAGGCTTGGGTGATCAACTGACGAGTATGAGGAAAATTGCCCCCAAGGCTGAGAAAAACTTGAGTCATCAACGATCCATTACCTTTTCTAAACAAACAGTTTACCATTCATATTAATATAAATTAAGTGTTTTATACAGAACGAAAACCCTTGATAAATACTCGATTTTGAAGATAGACTTCCGCGTCATGGACTGATAGCTCAGTTGGATAGAGCATCCGCCTTCTAAGCGGACGGTCGCAGGTTCGAGTCCTGCTCAGTCCGAATCTTTTTAAACTTTTATCTATCTATTAGCCAATGACAGATCGAGTCGGAGAGTATCGTCCGCAACCTGATGCTTTTGTAGATAAAAAGCTGCTTTTTTCTGCCTTTGCAGAGGGTTATACTTGGAAACAGAAGTGTCAGTTTTTTGCAGCTCTGACAAAAGAAATCCAAGGGTACCCTTCTCCTTGTTTTTTACTTCCTTCTCTTGTTTCTCTCTTTTATGAAATAGGACAAACGCATACGCCTCTTCATATCAATGAGTATGAGTTGTGGTTAAATTTGCACTCTGGACTTGATGATCATGCAAATCGACAAGTACGAGGAAAAATTGCAGGACGCTATGTGCCACGTGAGGCATTTCAAAAGCTATTTCCTGTAGGGATGGGCAAGTACCTGGGGAAGTGTCATTATGTGTCTGCACATAAAAGCCCAGATTTAGATACAATCACAGCCTCTTTTTTAGGCTGGTTAGATGCATTTGCCTGTCGAGTTGGGGAGACATTGCATAAGTGGAATATTCATGCTTTGCGACAAGTCCCTCAAATTTCACACCTGTTCAGCGCGTGGATTGGGAAAGGTGTTTTTGATGTATTGGGCACAGCCACAGAGCCTATTGCGCTAGTGGCCGAGGATCTTCTAGAAGCTACTCCACAGGGCACTGTAGCTGCAGAAACTCTTTTGCCAGGAGCTTCTCTAGCAGAAGCCCATGAAAAGCTTGCTGCAGCGGATAGCATAGCTTGTATAGCTGCAAAAGATGATTCCAACATTTTGGGGTACCTTTGCCGGTCATCTTTAGAGCAAAATCCTTTAGGCACGCTTTCTATGCGTGATTTTTGTAATAAGGATGAAGCGCCTTATAGTGATGACTTTACTGTTGTAAGTGTATTGGATCACCATCGTGTGGAGATCGCTACGCAGGTGGCGCCTACAATGCTTGTAGCTGATGTTCAGTCAAGCAATGTGTTGACCTTAGAAGCTTCTTGGGAAATAGATGCTCTCTATGCAAGGGGGGAGTTTTTTACCTCTCCAAAGCGCGCATTTGTTGAGCAGCTGTTGGCTCTTTATGCCATCTTTGATGATACAGACTTGCTTGCAAAAATGACGCCAAGAGATCTCTTGGTCGTTAAGCGCTGTGTCAATGAGTTGAAAAGCCTAAGCTCTGAAAGCAAAGAGGAAGTGTTCCCTTTGATAAGCGCAGCTTCTATAAAGGAAGAGGTGCAACAGCTGCTATGTCACCCTGAGATGTACTCCTTGTATAAGCCTGTTTATGCGCTAAAAGAAGAGGAGTTAGCTAAGGATCTGCAGGCAGCTGCCAAGGGACAAGAAAATTTCTTCTTTGCCGATACTAAAGAGCAAAAGGGAGTGGCGCGTGTTGGTCAAGCAAAGCTATTTCCTTCAAATATCGAGCTTTTTATGAAGCTCTCTTCAGCAATTCGTCGCATATGGTTGGAAGAGTCTGCTCAAAAGCAGAAAAGTAATCCTTCTTTGCAGCTCCACGTGCTAATGATTAGTACTCTAGGCAGTGCAGAGGAGTTGTATAAGGGAGGGAGTGTTAAGCACCAACATGAAGATGAACTGTGGTTGCACGCACCACAAGATGTTTGTACATTAGCTCAGTTCTTAGATGCTCTCCTGCAGTCTCCTACTTTGCAGAAGACTTCTCCATTGGGGTGGCAGTATGTTGGCATGGATGGACAGTATGAAGCGCATCGGGCGCTAGTGCCTAGCCAAATCAAAGAGTTTCCTCCCGTCTTTACTTCAGAGCCAGGTGTTCTTATTTTAAAGGTTGTAGCGGGTTCAGTGACTAGTCGAAAGAGTCAGGTTACACCCTTCCTTCCTTCATAGAGCAAAAAAAAAGCACACACTTTAGAAAAGTGTGTGCTTCATACATTGATGTAGAGGGCTTTTTACTCCTCTTCATGAGCTCCTGCAGTAGCATGCTGAGGTGCTTCTTCTTCCAGAGTCTCTTCTTCCTCTTCCTCAACATGAGCACTAGAGCGAGAAGGGTCTTCTAAGATTTCAAGGTTTACACGCATTCCGTTGCGACTTGCAACAGACATAAGCAGAGTGCGAATGGCATTGATGGTTTTACCCTTCTTTCCAATGATTTTGCCAATGTCTGATTTTTCAACAGAAAGTTCAATAATGAGAGTCTGCGTTCCTCCAATTTCGTTGATTAATACCTTATCAGGTCGATCGACAAGGTTTTTTACGATATAAGCTACAAATTCCTTCATGGCAAACCTACTCTCGTTTCAGGTTGTCTGGTAATAGATGCAGGATTCAATGTTGTTGATCATATGGAATCCTCATTAAATTGGCTATAGAAAAAAAACTTCAATTTTTGCTCTCAATTAGAAAGGTTGCAGGGCCTTCATTTACGAGAGAGACATGCATTGCAGCTCCAAAACTCCCTTGCTCTACATGCGGTAAATGTTCTTTCAAATGCTCAATAAACTGGAGGTAAAGCTGCTTGGCTATATGGGGGTCCGCGGCCTGAATAAAGTCAGGTCGCCGTCCTCTTGTGCAGTCTGCATAAAGAGTAAATTGACTCACCACTAAAGCTGAAAGCTGTAAGTCGGATGCACTGCAGTTCATTTTGCCATGCTCATCAGGAAAAATGCGTAAGTGCGCGCACTTGTTAGCAAGCCACTTGGCTTGTTGTGCTTGATCTTCATGGGTAACCCCTAAAAAGACTAAAAGGCCTTGCTGAATCGTTCCTACAGTGCTTTGCTCAACTGTGACGGTCGCTTGGCTCACTCTCTGAAGATAGGCTTTCATATACTGATCCTGAAAAGTTTTTAGAGATCCATTGTTTCATGTCATGAGGGAGGGGCGCTGAGAGCTTTAGCTCCACACCTTTTGTGGGGTGTTTAAACTGTAACTTAAAAGCATGTAGCTGAAGGCGCGTATTAGGATGGCGCTGATTTGCTGATGGGCTACCATAAATAGGGTCCCCTAAAATAGGCGCTCGTAATGCTTTTAAATGTACGCGAATTTGATGTGTTCGACCTGTTTTAGGGTAGGCCTTTACAAGGCTGAATTGTTCTTGATGGGTAACAATAGAAAAGGAGGTCTCACTCCATCGGCCTCGCTCTTCCTCTACAAATGCCTGCTGCTTGCGGTGGCGGGGATCGCGGCCAAGGTAGCCCTCTATATAAAGTTCTTTTGGCTTGCCCACACAAATCGCTAGGTAGTCTTTTTGAACCTGTCTTTGACTGAATTGTTCAATTAGCCCGCGATGCGTTTGAGGAGTTTTTGCAATCAAGATAAGCCCGGAGGTGTCTTTATCCAGGCGATGGACAAGGCCAGGGCGCAGAGAGTCCGCTTCAGGAAGTTTTTCCAAATTCAAGTAACTCAGTAAGCCATGTACAAGTGTTCCAGACCAATGGCCGGGAGCTGGATGCACAACAAGTCCTGCAGGTTTGTTAATACAAAGGATCTCCTCATCTTCATAGAGGATCTCTAGATCCATTTCTTCTGGCTCTAAGGAGATCTCAGGCGTGAGCTGAAAAGTAACAGAAAGCCAATCTCCATAAGAAGGGACATGCCTTTTCTTCACCGTTTTGTGATTGACAAGGACAAGATCTTGGTCGATTAACTTTTGAAAATAGGTGCGCGATTGTTCAGGAAAGGTTTCAGCTAGGAGTTGGTCAATGCGTTTAAGGGGAGAGGGGGAGGAGAGTTGCCAGGCATACTCTTCACCACTACGTTCTATGGTCATGAAGCTTACTTTGGAATAGCCAATAAGAGAACTGGGGAGGGGGTATATCCTATAATACGCTTGAGTAAACTTTCAACATTTGCTGTGATTGCGGCCATTTGAGACGATTCAATGAGGTCGCCCACCTTTTTCCCAAGGAAATCTTTTCCTTGTGCTTGCGCAGTATGGAGGTAGTCGCTGCCATTTTTGATAAAAGTTTGGCGGATATAAGGGCTTACATTGGTAAGTTCTGTATTGACCTTGGGGGTAATTTCCACTCCAAGAAAAAGCTCAAACTCATACATGTGCTAAGGGCCTGCTTTCTAGCGTTGCTCGTCAGGGTTGAAAACCTTTTTAAAGTGTTCTTCACTATCGCGAAGTTGCTTTTCTAATAGTTTATTCATTGTCTCAAAGACTTGCAATAGCATCTCTTGATAAAGCTCTGGATGCTGTGTTTTGAGCTCTGACATGGTAGCAGGCACGGGCTGGTTATATTCAAACCGAGAAAGGTCACGGTCTGTCCCCATCATCCCAATGCGGATTCCTACCTCTTCCTTTGGAATCTCTCCTAAATTGCCTGAAGATGAAATAGGTGATGTCATATCCAATTCTCTTGCATTGTTCCCCTATGGTCATCATACTATGCTTTTTTTTAAAAAACAAGGGTTGGTCTGTGGACTCTTCGAGTAAACTGAACCGGCAAGTGCGCTCCTTCTTTTCAGGAACGATGGTCTCGCGATGTAGTGGGCTTGTCCGAGATATCACAATGGCCTTTTGTTTTGGTAGTCACCCGTCAGTGGCAGCTTTTATGGTGGCTTTGAGGATGAGTCACTTACTGCGCCGGTTGCTTGGAGAGGGGTCTATGCATCAGGCATTTGTACCCTTTTTTGAAGACCAAAGAGGAAAATCTCCGGGTCAAGCTGTGCGGTTTTATCAAGGGCTTGGACTTTTACTCGCTGTGATTACAGGAGTGATTACCCTTCTAGCCCTAGCTACTTGCTTGCCTATTTACTTTTTTGCGGACATTTCAGGAGCCAGTCGTGAAATCCTCTTATTGACCATGTTATTGATGCCCAGCCTGATCTTCTTGTCTCTTAGTGCCTTGCAGACTTCTTTTTTGCAGTGTGTTGGGGTTTTCTTTTTACCTGGACTTTCGCCTGCTTGTGTTAATGTATTTTGGATTGTTGGCGCTTGGTTTTTTCGACATGACCACCCAGAAAGTGCAATGATTGGGCTCTCCCTTGCGGTTCTTTCTGGCTACTTTTTTCAGTGGCTACTCTTGCTGCCAGAAAGTTATCGGCAGGGAAAGAAGCTTTTGTTAGCTAATCCTGCTCGTTTTTGTATGCAGGGAATGGGCGCAAAGATGCGAAGGTTTTTGGGCTTTTTTGGGTTGGGGGCGATCGGTGTGAGTGCTGCACAGCTGAACTCAGCGCTTGATGCTCTATTTGCAAGAAGTGCAAGCTTGGAAGGGCCAGCATACCTATGGTATGCAATACGCATTCAACAGCTTCCTCTTGCTCTTTTTGGGGTCGCTTTGTCTGGCGCTCTTCTTCCCTCTCTTTCGAGAGCTGTTGAGTCTCAGGATGATATTTTATTTGGTCAGTTGGTAAGGGGAGCATTGAAGCGAGCCCTCGCTTTTGTGGTTCCTGCTACTTGTGCTCTTCTTATCCTTGCTTACCCCCTTGTTACACTTGTTTATACGAGAGGGGACTTTTCTTTAGCTGATGCGATGCATACAACACGAGCTTTATGGGGGTATGGGTTGGGGCTGCCCCCTATGCTGTTGGTTGTTGTCTTGGCTCCAGCCTTTTATGCAAAGAAACAATTTAAGATTCCTGTTTTACTTTCAGTGGTGGCTCTTATTGTAAATGTTGCTCTCAACGCAATATTTATCTTTGGCTTTGGCCTTTCTTCATTAAGTGTTGCTATTTCTACAGCTATCAGTGCGTGGATCAACCTATCTTGGCTGCTTTGGGCTTTGCGAACACAGTTAGAAGAGAGCTTTTTATCGCGCTTTGTGATTCGCCTATTGGGCATGGCAGTGGTTGCTGCTGGGGTTGCATTGGTTGTTCAGTGGGGGATCTTTGATGAGCCGATCTCGTTCTTGCTGAAGGGAGAAGAAGGCGGGCTGTCTTTGCAAAAATTTTCGACGCGCCTTGGGCGCTTTTTTGCTGCAGCTGCATTATTTGGCGGGGTCTATCTTGCGCTTGCAAAGTGGATAGGTGAAAAAGAAACTTTGCAAATGTTGAAGTGGAAGTAAAAAAAAGAAGGCCATCTAACCGAAGCTAGATGGCCAAAAAATAACAAAGGAGGGTTTGTTATGTTGTGTGCGCTAGGAATTCACAAACAACAAGATAGTCTACTTCAATAGGAGTAGGGATATCAGCTGGAGTTGGGACAGATAGAAGTTGTCCTGAGAAATCCTTTGCGCTTAGAGAGTAGTAGCTTGGAATCTCGCGAGAGCTATCTTCAATAGAACTCTTGATGATAGGCATATTGCGAGACTTTTCACGGATAGAAATAGTCATGCCAGGCTTGACTTGGAAAGAGCGAATATCGACTTTCTTGCCATTGACTTGCACGTGGCCGTGAGCAACAAGCTGCTGAGCTGCAAAAATAGAAGGAGCAAGCTTAAGACGGTAAACAACATTATCAAGTCTGCTTTCTAGCATACGAGCAAGGTTGTCCGCTGGAGCGCCCTTTTCTTTGACAGCTTTACGGTAGTAGTTAACGAGCTGCTTTTCGGAGATCATACCGAAAATAGCTTTTAGCTTTTGTTTTTCCTGAAGCTGCAGGCCAAAGTCTGACTTCTTGCGACGACGAAGACCATGCTGACCAGGAGGGTTTGGTTTGTGGATAAGCGGATTGCGCTGCTTATTAAAGATGTTAGCACCAAATCGGCGCGCAATGCGGTTTTTTGGTCCAGTATATCGAGCCATTTAAGGTTTTCTCCTGCATTCAAAAACACGAGGGGGAATGTTAGGGTCCTTTTGATTTTCTGACAAGGATTTTCAGCAGTTAAAAGGCTTCCTGACTGGAAAAAAATGCTCTAGCTGTTATACTTCCGCCCTACAAAGGATTAATTAGGTTTTGAGAATGGATTATTTTGTCGTCTCTTTTTACTGCTTTACTGATATCGAAGACCCTCAAGCAGAGGTAAAAAAGCATAAAGATTTTTTGTCACAAGGAGATGCATCGGGGCGCATCTATATCTCAGAGCAGGGGATCAATGGGCAAATGAGTGCAGCTCGCATGGATGCAGAAAAGTATATGCAGTGGCTGCGCCAAGATGAGCGCTTTGCAAATATGGCCTTTAAGGTGCAAGAGGATAAAGAAAACGTATTTCCTCGCCTCACAGTGAAATATCGCAAGCAATTAGTTGCTATGGATACAGAAGTGGACTTAGCTAAGGGGGGCGAGCATGTCTCTCCAGACAAGTGGCGGGAAATGCTAGAGAGTGATGAAGATTACCTATTAATTGATGTGCGCAATGACTATGAGTGGAAAATAGGGCACTTCAAGGGAGCCGTTAAGCCGAAGCTTAAAACATTTCGCGAATTCCCTGAGTATGCAGAGGAGTTAAAGAAAAATGTTGATCCTGAAAAGACCAAAGTCATGATGTACTGCACAGGAGGCATTCGTTGTGAACTTTACTCTGCTCTTATGAAAGATAAGGGGTTTGATCAGGTCTTCCAGCTTGATGGCGGTGTCCTAAATTACATCGAACAAGAGAAGGGAAAGCACTGGCGAGGTAAGCTCTTTGTTTTTGATGACCGGTTGTCTGTGCCAGTAAACTCCGTCGAAGAAGATGAGGTAGTCGGGGAATGTGAGCACTGTGGAAAAGCAACAGATCATGTTTACAACTGTGCAAACACGCGTTGCAATGAGCTCTTTTTATCTTGTGAGTCATGCCTTGATCAATATGTGGGATGCTGTCAGGAGGAGTGTACTCACTCTCCACACCTACGTCCTTACCAGCAGGGTAAGCATAAACCTTTTCGACGCTTACACCACTACCGCCAATCAGAGGCGCAAACCTCTGAGAATCTCTAGCATGCGCCTTTGAGTATTAGGAAGAACAACCGTTAAGCCAGGCTTGATTCCCTCTTCAGAAAGCTCAAAGGCCTTCCAAGTATTGCAGATGCGGCCATCGAGCCGCACACCAATACCTGTCACTCCAGCAAGGTTTCCCCAGTCTCCAAACATTTCTAGCGTCATTTCACAGGCAGTGATAAGAAAGTAAATTTTTCGCTTGGGGTGAGTCTCAAGTGCCTCAAAAACTTTTTCTCCAATATAAAATGAGGTGGGGATGATGTGAGGAATGCCCTTCCCTTCAGGAAGAGCATGTAAACTCTTCCCAATAAAACATTGTCGACATGTTGGATGGTTGGGGTCGTGAGCACAAGCTGAGGTAAAACGACCTGAAGGGCATTCAAGAGGTTTATGGCAGTAGGAAAATCCAAGAAGTAAAAGAGCGTCGGGGTCCTTTAAGGCCTGTTCAAGGTCTTCTGTTGACTCTAAGCCATAAAAATAAAAGTCTCCGTTTTTGCTAAGGTAGCTTTTCTTGCGAAAGAGACTTTTTAGGTAATTGAACCCATACTTGATGGGGTGCTTCCATGCATAGCTTCGTAGCTTTTTTCCCTCAGGGTGAGTGAGAAGGTAGCGCAAACCTTTTAATCGCAGAAATTTTTTTGTTTCGCTTGTGATCCCTGGCATTTTGGGAAGACGCTTTAGGTCTTTAATCGGTTGATCTGCTCTGAACTTTGCAGCTTGCTCATCCCAAGCTTGTTCTGCTTCTTCCCATGTAGAATATGCATCCCAGTGTTTGTTCTTCATTGTGTCTGTTCACATTTGAAAAAAGGGATGTAGTTTAGACCATCAAATGGAAAAGATGCTAGTCTTGTTCCTTGCTCTCCTCTTCAGTTTCTCCAAAGCTTTGCTCTTCAAATTCCATCTGTTCCTCAAGGACCTCTTCGGCAGCCTCTTTCAGAGATTTTAGGCCATCCACAAACCCTGTTCTCCTTAGGAGTTTATCGACGTATCGAAGCTCTGAAATGATTTGATCATTCACAAACTCTAAATACGCGATTTTTTGCCTTGCTTCCTCTAGGTTCATGGACTCTCCTGCTGTTGCCTTTTGCTGGATTAAGTAAGCAAAAACAGTGCCAAAAAACCTCCAAACGAGGGTAAAGTACGAGATCTTTTCTAACTCATATAGATTAAGGTAGATAGAGAAATGCCCTTACCCGGAAATATATATAAAGATTATGTGTGGAGCAAAGGAGTGCCTATAGGCAAAGAGGCCTTACCTGAAAATGATGTGAGGAAAGCTGAAAAAAGTTATCGAATTTTGCAAGATGCCTATGCGAAGTGGATCTCGATCGAGCGATATGAAAGAGGAGTCTTTCAATATTGTGTTTATGACTCTCGTTTGCTGGATTTTCGGAAGGTTTTTGATTCAGAGGGAAAAGATCTTTGGTATCGAGAAGTTCTGTCTTCTGACGAGAAAGGACACCCAGAACGCGCAGCTGTGTTTAATGAAAATGATCAGGTTTTATTGATCGAACAGTATCAGTATGAAGGAGAGGTGCAAGTTGCTGTCCATTGGCTTTCGTCTCATGGAGTGCTTCTTGCTATCCAAAAAATTCAGCATCAAAAAGGAGATGTGCAGTCTTCTCTTTTTGATGCTGAAAATCACTTTGTTTGTGCTAGCGTCAATTAGCCGTTTGAAGCGCGCTGCTTGAACATGGTGTGGGTAACAGCTTGGCCTTCAAAGAACCAGTCTGTATAGACTTTGCCTTCTAGGAAAGTCTTTTTGGGGCCATGACGCTTGCCATTTTTCCATGAAATCTCTTCCACAATGACCTTTCCATCTTTGTAGCGCTTCTCAGACCCATGGCGCGCACTGTCTTTATAGCTGACTTCTGCGACCTTGATTCCATTTTCATAGAATGTTGTTGGGCCTTCTTGGGATCCCATTACCCATGTTTCCATGCGTTCTGGAGAACCATCTCTAGCAAAGACTTTCTTTTGGCCATTGATTTCATTCGCTGTGAAGGGGATCCATTCGTGAGGGCCGCCATCAGAGTGATAGGTGTTGCGTACAACCATTTCCCCTTGCTTGATCTCATCTTTTGAGAGGATGTTACCAAAGGCGTCTCGACGCACTCTTAAACCTTCTCCAGATGTTACCTGAGATTCAAGCTCATGCTGCTGAGTATAGTACTCTCCTTTGACAAGTTTGCCATCTTGATACTCCTCAACAAGTTGAGGTACTCCATTTTCGTACCAGTGTGTGATGGTTTGGCTTCCTCCTGTTAGATAGGTTTCCTTTCTCATAGGAAGGCCAGACGGGTAGTTCTCCGTCACCGCAATTAAAGAGCCGCGATGGTATGTCTCGATATGTTGAATACGAGAGGAGTGGGCAAAAGTATGAGTAGTATCTCCATGAAGTTGCCCTTGCTCAAAATTTTCCGTGATCACCACGCCGTCTTTGCGTGTTGTGATGATCTGTCCACTTCTGCCCTGAGAGTCCCATGCTTCTTTAGCAAGGGGAACACCATACTTATGGACATAAGCCTTTTTAACAACCTGCCCATGCTTATTTGAGGTGCAGGCGCCAAGCGTAAGAGCTAAAGCGCATAGAGGAATGAGATGTAACGATTTCATGCTTTCAACCTAGGTAACTGTAAGTGTTGGGCGCATTTTCTTCGCAAACACCTTTTCTGTCTAGGCTTCAACGGGCCTTGACCCACCCTCAAATGATATTCGGCAACCCTTTACTTTGTAAATGACTTCCACTGCATCAAAATTTCCCCCATCTGTAATGGAAAGACTTTGAAGTTTGGGAAGGCTTGTTAGTATCTGAATAGTGTGTCTTGTATCCAAGGCTGTTTGGTTGGTAAGCACAAGAGTCTGCAAATTGGGGAGTTTTTTAATGACTTCAGGGAGCCTATAGAGCTTGTTTGTTGCACTTTGCAGACTGAAGTTTAGGAGTTTGACTTTTGAAAGGTCTTCTTCAGCCTCTTTAGAGGTTAGACACTCTTGAATTGCAAGTGCTTGCTCAAGTAGAGAAGAGGAGGGGGATAAGGAGATCTCTCCTAGCCTTGGAATGATGTAGCCTGTGTGGGCTAGTTGTGCATTTGTGAATAATGCACCACAAAGTACAAGGTACCTGTTGATTGCATCAGAGATGTTCTCTTTTTCCCAAGGGGCTTCTGAGAGTGCTTTAACTTTCTTAAATAGTGAAAGATCCTGCTCCTTGCTACCTGAAGGCTTTGGAATGCCAAGGTTGGAGGATATCTTCTTAAGAAAGTCGTACAACGGCTTGGGTGTTGCACCTTTTGGAAAGATATCTTTGCTGATTTGTTGACAAGTTCGAGCTAGGGTGTATCTATCTTCGCTCGGCAGATAGTTTCCAATGGAGTCAACAATAGAAGAAGGAAGAATAGGAAGATGGGGTTTTTGTAGAGAGTACACTCCCGTGTGATAAACCCTTCCGCTCCGTAGATTCATGCTAATTGAGGTGGAAATAGGCATAATGAACCCAATTATTTATTTAGGTGAATATTATGCCTATTTTCACTTATAAAATAAATGTTGTTTTATTTTACTAACTTTTCAGTTTGAGAAACTACCCAGTTGTGTGTGCGTTCAATTGCTTCATGAGAGAGTGTTTTCTTGGTATCTCGGTAGGTAAAGCGGAAAGAAAGTTTTTTAGAAGAGCTTTCCTTGTCTTCAAAGATTGAAATTAGCTCGACTCCCATCAGTAGCTTGTGCTGGATCGATTGAAGAAGGAGAAGAATGTCTCCAGCTTGTGCACTCTCTTCTACAGCAAGGGTGAGGTCTCTCGTTGACCCAGGAAAGGCTGGTATAGGCTGGTAATCACCCTCTATTTTATATCGAGGTTGTAAGGGAGGGAGCTGTAGCTCTGCATAAAAGCATGAAGCCTCTAATCCCCAAGAAAGTAGGAGCTCAGGGTGAAGCTTCCCAAGAAAGCCCACCAGCTCATCCCCAATGTATGCCGCAGCAGTCTGGCCTGGCTGGAAAGCTGGGTGCTCATGTGAGGTGAAGCGAACATCGTTAATATGGCAGCGAGCAAGCAGGCTTTCGACTTTTCCTTTCAGGTCAAAAAAGCTCCATGGCTCTGCATGTTCTTGCCATGAAGAAGGGGATTTTTTCCCAGTAAGTAAAAGACCTAAGTGCGCGGTTTCCTCATACTCTTCTTTTTTTTGCCTATACACTTTGCCTATTTCAAAGGTGGCGAGGTCTGTCACTTGCCCATTGGTGTTTCTTTGAAGGGTTTTCAAAAAAGCTCCAAGAAGAGAGGAGCGCATATGACGGTGCACCTCTGAGCAGGTATTTTGTAAGGAGGGGAAAGACTCCTCTTTAGAGATGGGGAAAATCTCGATGCACTCTTTTGAGGAGATAAGGTCTACATGGATAACCTCTTGCAGCCCTAAAGAAAGCAGGCTATGGCGAATATGCTTTTCAAATAGGTAGCTTGCATCATCAGCTAATTCGCTCGCTGTAAAAGTCGCAGGAGAGTGAGCAAATGCTTCGTAGCCAATATGTCTGGCTAACTCTTCCATGATGTCCTCTTCTATAGCAAGATCAAAGCGGTAGCTAGGGGGAGTAACTTGTAGCTGGTCTTGCTGGAAAGAGAGTTGGCAGTCCAAGGATTCTAGTGTCGTTTTTGCTGTTTCAAAATCAATCTCTCTACCTAGTCTTGCTTGCATCTTAGACAGGCTGCAGGTGATAGGCTTACCTTTTTTCTCTTGCTGGCTGGAGATAGTTGATGCTCCAGAAATGGTTCCAGAGGCTACTCTTGCTATTTCTTCTGCCACAAAGGAGGTAATTGTTAAGGGGAGTGATGGGTCTACCCCTCGCTCAAAGCGCTTAGAGCTTTCAGAGGATAGGTACAACGCCTGTACACCCTTACGAATACTGGATGGAGAAAACCAGGCACACTCGAGCAGGATTCTTTTTGTTTCTTCTGTCACTTCAGACTGCTCTCCCCCCATAATGCCAGCAATTGCTTGAGGAGAGTGTCCATCTGCAATTATAAGGGTCCCTTCTGGTAAGGCTCGCTGTTTACCATCAAGAGTCGTGCAACTTTCACCAGAGGAAGAGGGGCGGATGCTGAGAGAGGCTCCTGCTATTTTATCTGCATCAAACGCATGGAGAGGTTGGCCATAACCTAAAAGGATGTAGTTGGTCATATCGACGATGTTGTTGACCGGGCGCATCCCACATTGCTCTAAGCGCTTTTGTAGCCAAAGAGGAGAAGGTGCTACGGAAACGCCTTCAATCATTGTGGCAGAGTAAAAAGGGCAACTTTTCGTATCTTCTACTGTGAGGTTAATTGGTAAGGGGGCTAAATTTAGAGGCTTTGCTTCAGATAGGGGGAGTTTCTTAAGAGGCCTTTTCAGGCGAGCAGAAAGCTCTCTTGCAATACCAAGTAGAGAAAAACAGTGGGCAAGATTCGGTGTTAGAGAAATTTCTACAATCACTTCTGCGTGTAAATCTGCTAGATCTAGTCCTAGGGTATAGGAAGATGGAAGCTCTGAAATTCCACTATCCTCATCAGATAAACCAAGCTCTTTTCCTGAGCAGAGCATGCCAAAAGATTCCACTCCCCTGAGCTTCCCTTTCTTGATTTTTAGAGGCTTATCTCCTTTGAGGTCGAGCTTCGCTCCAACACGTGCGAAAGCGACTTTAATACCAGGGCGACAGTTGGGTGCTCCGCAGACCACTTGGAAGTGTTCTTTGCCATCATGTACAGAAGCGACAGTGAGCTTATCAGCTTCTGGATGAGGAGAGGTCTCTAGGACCTCTCCGACAACTACACCTGAAAAATCAGGGGGGACACTTTCGATAGAATCAACTTCAAGGCCTAAATTATTGAGGTGTTGCTCGATAATTTCAGGGGATTCAGGTAAATCAATAAACTCTTGGAGCCAAGATAGTGGAAATTGCATGTGACTTGACCTTTTTTAAAAAGGATCGATCCTTATAGCATAAAGAGGCGGTTTGAGCAACTGAGGAAATCAAGAGAGGGGAGTGTGATCAAAGAGTTTTTTTACGCAGCTATACAGGCTTTCTCATTAAAGAATGAATCAAGTTCTGGACGCTACACTCGAATGATCACGCATAGCTTGATTTTCAGTGTCTCGTTAAATATTGCCCTGCTGGTTACATTTCTCTACCGTAGCTTGACCGATGAGAGTAGTGGAGGGGGACAGTTGGCTTTTCAGGAGGTTCCAGCTTCTCCTAGCATCGATTCCTCATCAAACCTTACTCAGCTGAAGGAGCTAGAAAAAAAGCCATTTTTTCACCTTGTTCAGCTTTTAGGGGAAGTTTCCCACCAAGCCAATGGCTTGTCTCTAGCAGACTTCGCTTTGGCTGCACTTGTCCGGGAGCATGCTTTTGACCTGGATCGAGCTCTTGGGTATAGCCCTACATCGAAAGTACGACTCATTGCAGGCAATATGCAAAGCAAGGAGGTCGAAGAGGCGCTTTTTTTTCCACAGCTCAGTCAGGAAGAGAGAGAGCGGATTGTACGCTTTGCTTATACAGAGAAGTACCCATTTACCGTGGAGGGACTCTTTACTTTAGTGAAGTACAAAATAGAGGCGAAAGAGCTTCTAGAGCCAGAGTTGGTTCAGGCAATAACACGCACCGATCAGTATATTAGCTTTGAAATGCTTTTGAAAAGACAGGTTCCAGGTTTACGGAGAAAAGAAGCTTTTCTTTTGCTTGCTTCAGGGAACTTTGATCTTTTCTCTAAGCCACTATCTATGCAAAGCCAGTATGGAGCTTTCCCCAAGTCTCAACGTCTTCAGTGGCTCTCGGCATATTTGCCTCATCAGTCCTTTGTGGCAGCACGTCTCTTGCTGGCAAGTGCGCCCCACTGGGCAGCAAGCCAACTTTCCTCTCAGCAAATCGAAGAGATCCTTTCTCTTACAGGTGAAACCTCTGCTGGTTTAGATGTTTTTTGCTTAGATTTGTTGACAAGCGCAAGAGAGCAGAACATCTGGCATCGAGCAGCAGATAGGCTATATGCAATGAAAGGGCACACACCGCCTAACTCTTTTAGCCATAGAAAAGCCCTTAGAGATTTGGTTCCAAGAGAGTATCTGAAAAACCGTTTGGAAATGATGGTATCTGAAGGAGAGAAGGTGGAGGTTGCAATCGAGCCTCAACTCTCTAATCCTAAGCCTGTTGATCAGGTTTATGTCGTTGAGGAAGGCGACTCTTTATGGGAAATCAGTCAAGAACTGGGGATCGATCTTCAAATTTTACAACAACATAATGGGATTCAGGGCGATCACATTTGGGTGGGGCAAAAGTTGAAAATCCCAAAAAAAATTTGACAGCTTCTTGCCATGCTGTGTAAAGCAGAGGGTAACTGATATTTACTATCTGCCTCAGATTTTTTTACATATAGGAGTAAAGTAATGCAGGTTTTATCTAATAGTATTCATTGGTTAGTTCGGTTAGTCATTGCAGCTATATTTTTAATTCATGGACTTCAAAAGATTCCAGTTGAAGGGTTCGCTAAGACATTTGGGCTTTCAATCCCTATGGCATGGGGAGTGGCCATTGCAGAAATTTTGATTGCAATTTGTATCTTCTTTGGAGGGCTAGGCCTTTCATGGATGACTCGCTTTGGTGGGCTGCTGATGGTTGTGATTATGATTGGAGCCATCACTATCGCCAAGTGGGGAGGCGCTTGGTTCGCTATGGAGTTTGATGTCCTTCTTCTTGTATTAGGACTCTTTTTCCTTTTCCGAGGGAATACTGGTCTTTGCTGCAGAGACTAATTTTTCTGTATTTGCTGGGGGGACAGGATCTAGTCCCCCTGCAGCAAAAGGCTGACAACGTATGACTCTGTAAAAAATCAGCCAGAGAGCTTTTGGAAGCGTATGCACCTGTAAAGCCTCCATCGCATATTCTGAACAGCTTGGATAAAAGCGACAACAAGAGCCCACAAAGGGGCTAATGCATAGCTGATAAGCCTTAATAAGTGCTTTGCATAGAATCCGAAGCATTCTCGATTACCACCTTTTTGACCAACAGCTCACCCTCTTCAATTGCATCGGCGATGAGATCATATACAAAGCTTGAGCGGCAAAGGTCATTTTCTCCAAATCGATCAATAAAGCATTTTGCAACACTTGGCTCACGAAACTTCTTTGCAATGTCTCTATTCCACTGCAGGTACTTGTCTGCTTCACACTCTATTTCAATTTTGCCAAGCCCTGCATGTTGCGCTGCTCGTTGATACCCTTCCGTCGTTTCAGGAAAAAGAGCTAGCCCATCAAAGTTGCATACCATATTCATACGCGGCCCCCAGACTTTTTGAGGACTCAGCCAGTCAACAATAATGACTTTGCCGTCTGGCTTCAAGACGCGTTTGATTTCTTGGAAAAGTGTATCTTTATCAGGGATATGTGTGATTACACCTTTACTGTACACCACATCAAAACTCTGATTAGGAAAGGGAAAAAAAGGAGCTTGTTCATAGTTATGAAAGGAGACCCGGTCCTGTAGCTCCGGAGGGGTGCGTTGGCTGGATAAATGAACGAGCTCAGGGTTGCATTCAAGGCCAGAAACTTTGACATTATGGGCTTTCGCAAGCCAAAGAGCAGCACCTCCAAGGCCTGAACCAATATCCAGTAGTGCCTTTGCCTCTAAATCAACACCATGAAATAGTGCTGCTATACCCTCGGCCTGCCCTTCAGACATATAAGAAGAGCCGTAGGCAATTTCTAAAGCTTCGATATATTCGGGGGAGTACTGCTGATTGATTTTCTCAATAAGGTCATTGCCCAAAATATTTTTTGTATTTTTGTTGAATATAGAGCCCATTTACTCTTTCCTTGCTGCTTAGCAAACAATTTTAAATGATAGAGGGATTCTATCGCTAAGAAAAAAGGCCTTTTTTCTCCTTGGTAGATCACCCTCTTGCTGTAAAACAGGTGTGTTATGTATAGTTCTGCCTCTCTCAATTATGCGGGGGTGGTGGAATTGGTAGACACGCAACGTTGAGGTCGTTGTGGACTAACCATGTCCTTGAGGGTTCAAGTCCCTCCTCTCGCACTTTCTTTTTCGAGCGCCTTTTCTTCGAAGAGGCGCTCTATTTTTTTTCTAAAGTCCGGAATCTCAGGGCAGCCTATAAGCTGGTTCCACGAGCGTACATGCGTTAAGAAAAGCATCTGCACTCTTTCCCCTGGTTCAAAGCAAAGAGAGCCTTGGGGATGACACTGCGAGCAGTATAAATTTCCCTGAGCAAAAAAACAGGGGAGAGATTCTTCGATTTCCTGGTTGCACTGGTCACAAGAATGATGAGGAGACCAAAGACCTTCTAGAAGTAGCAGCTTTAATAAGTAAGAAGCTTCTAGAACACCAGGGAAGGGAGCAAGGGGGATTTGTTCTAAATAACCCCGTAGCAACTGGTATAGCTTAATAGAAGGTGTTTTTGGTTGAAGAAATTGCCCTGTAGCTTGACATAGGCGCATTGCCCCCTGTAGAGAGCTTAGCCTTTCTCTAAGGCGCAAGGAGCGAAGCAAAACTTTGCCTTCGGTGATACGAACGGTCTCTCCGCGTGTCTCACGATAAGAAAATGCTCCCTCAATGCATGGTTGAGAGATGCCATGTAGAGGATGAGAAGGGCGACTCGCTCCACGTACATAAGCTGTCAAAATCCCTCTTTCTTTTGAAAAAATTTGTAGTATGCGGTCATATTCTTTGAAGGGAGAGCTCCTTAAGACAATGGCCTCATCGTGGTATACTTGCATAAAGTCTCTTTTTCTACCTTTGCCCGAAAGTATGAAGAAAAACAGCCTTTCAGAAAAAGAAAATTCCTGCTACATTGCCTCCCTTTCTCACTTGCACCGATAGCTCAATTGGATAGAGTACCCGGCTTCGAACCGGGCGGTTAGAGGTTCGAGCCCTCTTCGGTGCGTAAGCCCCCCTCTATAGCTCGTATGAAAGAGAAACTGAAAATACTTGCTCTTACGAGAGAAGCCTTTGCTAGTGAAGTGCAAAGGCTCTTGCAGCGAGGAAAGCAGCAAGCAGCTGCTTTATATAGTAGCTTTTATCAAAAAGGGTTCTTTGACCCTAAGCTGCCCGTCTTCAAAAATTGTCCCGCCCTTTTCTCAGAGATCGAATCTTTAATTGACCTCAGCGTACCCTCTATTGAAGAGATTAAGCAAGATGGTGCAAATGGCAAATTTTTGATGAAAGTTGGTGAGGAAGAGTTTGTTGAAAGCGTACTTCTCTCCATGGCAACAGGTTGGACAATTTGTGTCTCCTCTCAAGTGGGCTGTCGTATGGGTTGCCGCTTTTGTGAGACCGCACGCTTGGGGCTGAAGCGCAGCTTGCTTGCTGAAGAGATCGTCGCTCAGATTTTCTTGGCAAAGCATGTTTTAAAAGTCCCTGTGCGGAATGTTGTCTTTATGGGAATGGGGGAACCCTTAGATAACTTTGATGCTGTAGTCCAAGCGATACGAGTTATGACCGACCAAGCAGGCTTGGCATTAGGTGAACGGAGGATTACGGTTTCTACAAGTGGGCTTGCTGAGGCGATAGAAGCCTTAGCTGATCTAGGCTCTCCCACACCAAACTTAGCAGTCTCTGTGAATGCCTCTACCGATAGTATTCGCAATAAAATCATGCCTGTGAACCGTCGCTATGCGCTTCCAAGGTTACGCCAATCCCTAGAGTATTATGGGAAAAAATCCTCTCGAGAGATCTTTGTTGAATATGTTCTCTTGCAAGGAATCAATGATTCAGTAGAGGATGCTCTTGAACTCAATGAATTTTTGAAGGGGCTTCCCGTAAAAGTGAATTTGATACCCTACAATCCCCAAAAGTTGGCTCGCTATCAAGCTCCTACTATGGAAGTGATGGAAAGGTTTGCTGCTGTACTGCGAGAGAAGGGGTACAGAGTCCTTATTCGTCATAATAAGGGGAAGAAAATAGCAGCAGCTTGTGGGCAGCTCGCAGCTCGTCATGAGCAGAAATTGCGAGTTGTAGGGCGTAATAACAAAATGGAGAAATTAGTATGAGCGGAAAAGCAGGCCAGGAAGAAACCGGTTACAATGTGACAATTACAGGTCGTCATGTACAAGTGACCGATGCAATGAAAGATTACGCTTTGGAAAAATTTTCTAAGCTGGAGCGCTTTTCTCCAAACCAGATTATCGATTTGCATGTCACAATAGATATTCAAAAGCTTCTGCATCGAGTCAAAGCTGAAATGAAGTTTGGTCACTACTATATCCAAGTATCTGCAGAAAGTGATGACATGTATAAGTCTATCGATAAGTCTGTCGAGCGACTTGAGCGTAAGCTGCGTAAGTACAAAGTGAAGCTGCAAAACCACAATCGCAGCCCTTTGCAAATGGTGGATATGCAGGTGAATATCCTGAAGACCAATGATCGTGTTGATGAGATCAATGAGGAGATTGATGAGGCAAACCGTCAGCAAATGGAAGATACATTTGCTCCTCACCAAATCGTAAAGGAAGAACAGCGCCCCCTTAAGACTCTGACAACAGGGCATGCTCTTATGAAAATGGAGCTTTCCGATAAACCTTTGCTTGTCTATCGCTGTGAAGAAGATCAAAAAATCAAAGTTCTTTACCGTCGCGAAGATGGGGATTATGAAATAATCTCTCCTGAGTAAGGTCTCTGTGATTCCTCAGGAAATACAATCTTGTGAAAGAGGGGGAGAACAGTTTCTGTTTGATCCCCTCCGTCAGATGTGGGTAGTTGCTACCCCCGAGGAGTGGGTCCGCCAAAACCTACTCCTTTATATGGTTCATGAGTGTGGGTACCCCCCCTCTCTACTGGTCATCGAATGTGCCCTCAATCAACTGCCTCATATAGCCCATCAAGAAAATCTACCTACACGAAGGATCGATTTACTGTGCTATACAAAGAGAGAAGAACAGCTTTCTCCTTTAGTAATGATTGAGTGCAAGGCAGTTCCTTTAGGTAGAGATGAAAAAGAGCAACTCATTGGGTATAATCACTTTATTAATGCTCCTTGTATTGTCTTAGTGAACCAGGAGACATCCCTCACAGCCTTTCCTGGTATAGAATCTGTTTCAGATCCCTTTTCTCCAGGGTTTCCCCATTACAAGGATCTCCTCGGCTAAAAACGATCGTTCTGTTAAAATTTTCTTAGGAGGGGTCTATGTTACTAAGTTTTTGGGCCGATGGCTTTTATACAGAGCGCCGTAGCTGGCGAATAGCATTTAACAGTCTTGTACCAAGCTTTCCTGAAGTGTCAGGAAGAGTTCAGTCTCCAGTAGGAGAGAGTAGTCCCAAAGGACTTTTGACGATTGGCCAAGAAGCAAGAGAAACTTTACGAGAAACTGGTGTCTTAGAGCCTCGCACAGACCCTGACTTGGCAGCAACACAAGCAGGTTTACTGGGCATGAGTGCTAGGAAGGCAGACCAAGATCGCTTGCAACAAAGAAAGATGCAAATTTTGCAATCTGCTTCTGAAATATCATTTTCACAACTTCTCTCTCGCACCCTGTATCGAACAGTTGCAGAAACCAATGATCGATTGATTGAGTCATTTAAAAAAGAGAACAAAAGGGAAATTAGCCTAGCAAACTTAAACCAGGAAGAATCTGAAGTTTTTTTGACTGGGAATGGAGTAGTTTCTGAGGCACAACTAAGGAATAGTTTTTCTCAGGGGCAGTTGGGGCAGAGACAGGTCGGGTCTGTAGAGAGTGAGCTGACTAAGTTGCTTTCTCAACTCTCTGAGCAAAAGAGACTATCATTTGATGGCGATCCTTTAGAAACTGCACAAACGCAAGTATTTTCTGAGGGATTAAGAGAACAATTACGCAGAGTTTTTGCTGCATTTTTACTTACCTCTGTGCGTCCTGAGCTTGATCAGAGGTTGCAACAATCAGTAGTCAATCCAAATGATCCTTCTGTGCAGCAAAGGCTTAGAGAATTAGCTGATGGTGCTCTGGATGGATCTACAAGTGACATTTCATCCCGTGTACTCGATCGGCTTCTTGGCTTGCTTCAGCTTCAGCAACAGATTAATCCTAATAATGAAGAGCAGGTGGCTCGGTTTCGTCTTGTCGCCTTAGGAGCACAGAAACGAGTTGATGAGCAAGAAGTTGGAGTCATTTTAGCAAGCTTACAAGAGAGGGGAGAGCAAGCTCTGTCTCCTATAGAGCAACGGGCTGTGATCGAGCAGTTGCGCCAGCTGGCTCTTTCCAACTCTCCATCAGGGGTCAAAGATCCTCTTTTAGCTCGGCTGAAAAATACAAAGGAAGATGCCTCTTCGCAGCAGTTTGCTAAAGAGCTTATTGCAGATTTACAGGAGATTGTTAAGCAGCTTGCTCGCCCTCTATCCTTGGAACAAAATGTGGAACAGGCAGCCCAAGAATCAGAAAAAATTAAATCCACAGAGGAAGAAGAAGGCCGCCAAGGGGATTCTGCAAAGCAAAGAGGACCAGAAGATGCACGGGCATTTATTGGCCGTCTGACCTTACCTATCCTGGGAATTCGAGCACCTCAGCAAACCTCTCATGGGCGTATGCCTGGAGAAAGTGAGCAGCAAAAAGAGTCTAAGGTCTCTAAGCATATTGGTCCTTTAACTCACCCTATGGTGAATTTGGGGATTACCGATGCATATCTTATCTCTTTAGCAGCTGAAGAGTATCAGCACTTACGTGTGCGGGATATAGAGCGCAAAAATCAGGAAGTTCCAAGCTACGGTGCTCGCTATGAGCAAGACCGAACAGGAACCAACCTGGGAATAGAGAATGAGCAAAGGAAAGATGTACAGAGACAAGTCCAGTTTATGCGGGACTTGGAAGAGACTTCAAAGCCAGGGGAAGAAGGTCTACCGTTAGATTTGGACCAGTTAAAAGAGCAGCTTCCTAAAGCAGAGAGTGAAAACAGACCCCCTCCAAGAACAGACCTTCATAGGGATGGGCCAGTTGACTTTTAGCCCTTACCCTTCTTCAAGAGTTGTTTAGCTTCTGGAGAAAGGTCTAAAATCGCCGAAGGGCGGGCTTTTTTTGCTGCAACCTTTCCCCGGTGCTCTTGTTGTTTTTTCTGCTCTTCTTGTCTAGACAGTGTTCCCTTTTCTGCACTCATCTCAAATTCATCTTGTGGAGGGGGCTTTTGTCTTTGGCCATACTTTTGCTGGAGCATATTTTGTGAAACAGATGGAACGTCTGCCATAGCTCTCCTCTCTTCTATAATGTTTCTTTTAATTTGTTATATTGGGCAAGATAGCGAGGAAAAGCAAGGAGTCCTTTCGTGTCTGATCAGCCCTTTTTTTCTGAAGAAAGATTCAAGAGCAATTTGCAGATCTATCAGAAGCGAACGGTAAAAGGAGCATCTATTATCCAAGACTTAGATGCTTCAAGGCTGCAGCCTGTACAGTCCAAAGATGGCAGTTGGAACCTGATGTATGAAAAAAAGGATGGAGAGCAACAGATGTTGCACTCCCCTTATAGCCCTAAAAAAGAGGCTGCTAGCTGGTTTCAGTCTATCAAAAATAGCACGGCAGATGTTCTCTATGTATATGGAGTGGGCCTTGGCTATTACTACCAAGAAGCTAAAAAGTGGCTTGCAGAGAAGAGGGGACGGTTTCTTGTTTTCCTGGAAGATAACCCATATGTTCTCCGCCGCTTTTTGGAAACCCCTTATGCAAAGGAGATCTTAGAGGATAAGCGTGTACAAGTACTCCCTTTCTCTTCGATGGACCAAGCTTTTCAACTGATTTCTGAGCTGTGCATCTTTTTTATCATGGCTAGAGTCGAAGTGACCGCATTAGAAAACTATCGTAGAAAAAAAGAATCCGTTTATTTCGCAATCAGGTTGCGCTTGGGGCATGAGTCTGTTCGCTATGCTCACCTTGCTCGAGAGTACTTTAGCTTTAGTGCACCTTTTTACCGGAACTTTTATCGCAATATGATGGTGATTGGTGAGAGCTTTCATGGTACACAGCTTTTCAATGAGTTTCAGGGAGTGCCGGCTATCATCTGTGGGGCAGGGCCTTCACTTAACAAGAATGCCCATCTATTGAAAGAGTTAGAAAATAAGGCTCTGATTATTGCTGGAGGGTCTTCCCTCAATGCTCTTTATCACCATGGGGTAGAGCCTCACCTTGGAGGCACTATTGATCCCAATGCTGCACAAAGAGATCGAATGTGGCGTAACCACTTTTTCAACCTACCTGCCTTTTACCGCAACCGTGTCCACCACCTTGCCTTAACCACACTACATGGCCCTAGGCTCTATATCAACGGGGCTGGAGGGTATACAATTCCAAGCTGGTTTGAAAAGAAGCTAGGCATTGAAGACATTAGTGTTGATGAAGGGCATAATGTGATTAATTTCCTCACAGAAGTTGCCTATCACATGGGTTGTAACCCCATTATATTTGTAGGGATGGACCTTGCTTACACAGACAAGAAAAAGTATGGAGATGGGATCTTAATCAATCAGCAAGAGAATCAGAAATCTCTTTCAGAAGATGAGCCAGTCTTTAATAAGCAAGATATCTATGGAAACCCTGTATTAACAGAATGGAAGTGGGTCACAGAGTCTGACTGGCTGGGGAATTATGCTAAGGAGCGGCCTGGTACACAGTTTATCAATGCTACAGAAGGAGGGATAGGGATGAAAGATATTCCTAACCACTCTTTGCAAGAGGTGATGGATACCTGCCTGAAAAAGACGAGAGACTTAAGAGGTTATGTTCACCAGAAGTGGGCATCTCACCCTCTCAATGCATGTTCATTTGAAAAAGTGGATGATCTTATTTATGAGCTACACCAGAGTATGAAGCGCACAAAAAGTAGCTTGCAGATTCTTGTGGATGGTTTAGAAGGCCTAAAAAAGAAACAGAAAAAAAGAGCTCATGCAATCCCTATAGAAAAGGAAAAAAGCTTAGTTGAGCATGAGCAAAAGGTGATAAAAGAAGATGCTTTTACCTATGTTCTGCAGTCTATGGCAGAGGTAAAAGAACGAGTGGCTCAAAGAAACTTATTGGCAGCACAGGCGGATGAAGAGCTAAAAACAGAACGACAGCAAGCTTTAGAGCGTATTGAGATTAACCAAGAGAAGTTTCGCTTTTTACATAATGCAGCGAGCTTTAACGTAGATATCATAGAGGCTATTCTTAAAGAAATGAAGGGCCGAGGGTTTCCTGTTGCGGAGCGTAAAGAGGAGGAGGTGACACAATGACAGAGTACTATCACTTTGAAGATGGAACACTCACAATTGAAGATCCAAGCCTCTCTCTGAACGTGCATAAGGCATATGACCTTCCCTCTCTACCTCAGCAGGCTGAAGAAGACCCGCATTTGGTAATAGAAAAAGATGCTACAGGCAATGTGGCATCAATGGGAAGAGAAGATCAAGGTTCTTTGCATGGAGAGTTTTGTCTCTACTTCTCTAATGGTACTGTTCAGCATCGCTGTTTTTATGATCATGGGAAGCTTGTTGGCCCTTCCACTTACTATAGTGAAAGTGGCTCCGTTATGAGTGAGACATGGTATGTGGATGGCCTTAAGCAGGGAAAAAACCGTCAGTTTTATGCAAGCGGCTCTCTTTATGCGATCCAGAAATACCTTGATGGCAAGCTACACGGGAAGCAGCAGTACTACTATCTCAATGGAGACCCTAAAGCGGAAATGAATTACCAAAGGGGAGAGCTAGATGGAGAGGTGACTCTTTACTACCCTCGGAAGGTGGTCAAACGCTCGATCAACTATGAGAAGGGCGCACGTAAAGGGTGGGAGTATGAATATGATGAGCGAGGAGAAAAGCGCTTTGAGGTTCTACACCCTGAACAAGAAGTTGTTCGTTCTTGGTATCCAAGCGGTAAGATGGCAGAAGAGAAGGTGTTGATCAAAGAGGTCCACTTAGCTAAAGAAGGGCCACAGCCCAAGCTTTATCATACACGTCGGTGGCGAGAAGATGGGATGCTTTTTTATGATGAATCCTTCGATGCAGAAAAGCAAGTCGTGCGAACCTTGCGGTTTGATCCAGAAGGGGGAAAGGCCCAAATGTCCCAAAAGAAGTGGGATGGTCAGGCCTTTATCGCAATGCATCCAAAATTAAGTAGTAATCCCAGTAGCTAGTTTCATTTGCATGAGCTGGTTGCGAATCAACTCGCTGTGAGCCTTTTGCTGCTCTTTTAAATGAGATGGCTTTTTCTTTTTTGCACGCGAGGTTGGCTCTGCTGTAGGAGCTCCTTGTGCACTGCCACTTTGTCCTAAGATTTGCGCATGTGCCCGTCGTCGACGAGAAGCTAGAGCCGTTAGTTTTTGTATTCCCGGAAACCCTTTTTCAAGTGCAGCCTTAAGGGTAAATAAAGAAATCGCTCCCAAGCGAACCCTCTCCTTTGCTTCAGGAGTAGGAGCATTATTTAAGCGCCTCTTAAATTGGCTAACTAGTTTATTTACTTGAGTTAGCTGCTGCTGCTGCCTTCGCTCTCTATACGGTTGAGCCTTCATGGTTTGATGATAAGCGTTTTGAAATCCAGTAAGATGTACCATCTATAATACCCTTATATTTAAATAATATAATGAAATTATAAAGGTTTTTTCTTTAAAAGTAAAGTAATTATTTACTATTAGAGTATTGTCTTTTGTTTTTTATTAATAAAGACTCGTAATCAGAAAAAGCCTGGGCATATACGCGTTTGACCTGCTCAGAAAAAGAGTCCTTGTTAGGTTCTCCTACCTTGGATGAGGTGCAACCTTCCATCAGCAGATGAGCAATGCGTGTGAGAGATTGACTGGTCAAAGATTGAGGGGAAAGCATGGAAATAGGGGACATCTTATAGACGGATTGTCCGACCTCCTTTTCATGGAAGAGCATGCCTGCATAATGCAAGTCTAGAGAGAGATAGCGCTTGGTGATCGTTTGTAGCTTTTCTCCTAAGCGGACCTCTGAAACCTGCTGCGCCTGATTGAGAAGGATATAGAGGTTGAAATGCTTGAGCATCTGGCTGATGGTTTCTTTTGCCCAAGGGTCTATCGATTCTAAATGTTTGAGTAGATCAGATAATGTCTCAATATTGAGGGGGTTGCAGGGGTTAGACATATCTTTGAGAACGGGAAGGATACGTTCATCATTGCGAAACACTCGAAATAAAGCTCGATAGATGACATTTTTAATGAACTCGTAAGCATTGGTGATTGCCGTTGGCTCGGGAGTTGTTACAATAATTCCCAGGTCGGTCATCGCGAAAAAGTCGACGACATTGTAGGAGCTGCCGGCTCCTAAATCCAGAATCACTAAATCATAAGGAAGTCGGCGCAGCTGCTTGATAAGCTTAAACTTCTGCATGTACTTTAAGTTTGCAAGCTCAGGTACATAGCCACTCCCTGGAGCAAAGTTTAAATTGGGGACCTTCGTAGGGAGGAGGTAGTCAGAAAGTTGGCTTTTTGCCGTGGAAAAAAACTCTCCTAAGGTCTTTTCAGGCTTAATCACTCCAAAAAGGGTATGGATATTGGCAGCACCAAAATCAAGGTCAAGTAGAGCAACTTTGAATCCCATTTGAGCATAGATGACAGATAGGTTTGCACTCGTCATCGACTTACCAACGCCCCCCTTTCCTCCTCCAATGCCAAAGATTAATGGTTCGTACTTCACGGACCCTCTCCTTGATGATACTCTTTTAATTTATTCCTTAGAGTGCGGATGCTGATTCCTAACACCTCAGCAGTACGTGTGCGGTTTTGCTGGTTTTGATTCAACGTCTCAATGATCATGCGCTTTTCTAACTCTTGTAGACTCAGGCCCACAAACTGGTTAGCGGGAGCTTCATGATGCTCTTTGACTGTTTGCTCCTCATGAAAAGACTCTAAAAATAGGTGCTCAGGGGAAATGTCTTCTGCAATATCCATGACTACACAACGTTCAATCACATTCATGAGCTCTCGGATATTTCCAGGCCAATGGTATTCCTGGAGACGCTTTTTCGCTTCCACAGTGAGCTTTTTCCTCTTTTTGTGATTCTCTATACAAATAGTATCAAGAAAATGCTCACAAAGAGGCAGAATGTCTTCTGCACGCTCACGTAGAGGGGGGAGGTGAATAGGAATGACATTAAGCCTATAATATAAGTCCTTGCGGAAAACCTGTTCCTCAATGGCTTCCTCCATCTTGCGGTTGGAGGTAGAAACAAGGCGCACATCGACCTGAATGGAACGAGAGCCTCCCACACGCTCAAACTCACGCTCTTGAATCACACGCAATAGCTTTGGCTGTAAAAGCATGGGGATTTCTGTTACCTCATCAAGGAGTAATGTTCCCTGGTGTGCAAGTTCAAAACGACCAATCCGCTTTGTTAGGGCTCCTGTAAATGCCCCTTTTTCGTGTCCAAAAAACTCCGACTCAATCAGAGTATCTGGAATTGCAGCACAGTTCACACGGATATAAGGGTTTTTTGCCCTGGGAGAGAAGTGATGGATAGCGTGAGAGATTACCTCTTTCCCTGTACCGGACTCTCCATTGATAAAGATACTCGCATTGCTCTTTGCCACCCGTTCAACAGTGCTAAGTACCTGTTTCATGGCTTTGGACTGCGCAATGATTTTAAAGGAGCTAGCTCCTCGTTGAGGGAGGGAAGAGACCTGCTGGCGGAGAAAACTGTTTTCCTCTACTAGCTTGATATGCTCATTTGCTTTTTGTAAAATTGCCTCCACAGTATCCGGAGAAAAGGGCTTGATTAAGTAATTAAAAGCACCAAGGTGCATGGCCTCTACAGCATTTTCAATGCTCCCAAATGCTGTAACAATGATGACAAGCGTTTCAGGGCTATGTTCTTTAATCGCAGCCAATAACTCAATGCCTGTCATTTTTGGCATTTTCATGTCGGATATGACTAGGTCATAGGCATTTTTTTTCACCATCTGCAGTGCTTGGAGCCCATTTTCAGCACAATCAACGTCAAAGTCTTTCCTACGCAATGTTTCTGTAAGAAAGTCTCGCATGAGCAACTCATCATCAACAACAAGAATGCGCTCTATCCCCATTATGATCCCTCCCTACGTAGTGGTAGACGAATAGTGAAACAGGTGCCCTTGTTTTCTTCCGACTGGACCTCTATTTCTCCTTGATGAGCCTGGACAACCTTATGGACTTCTGCTAAGCCAAATCCATTTCCCTTTTGCTTTGTTGTGAAGAAAGGAGAAAAAATCTTCTCTAAGTGCTCAGGAGCAATCCCTTCACCAGTGTCTTGTATCTCAATAATTGCATGCTTTTTCTCCTTGCGAATCGTAGTGCAAAGAGAGCCTCCCTCTGGCATCGCTTGAATAGCATTAAATATCAGATTCATCAATGCCCGCCTCATTTCATGGACATCTACGGGAACCACCAAAGAGGGGGAGAGAATATCAAGAGTCATTGTAATGGGTAACTTGCATACGCTCTGATCTGCTTGTACATGCTCATAGGTATCACGAACTAACTCCTCTAAAGAGTAAGGTGTGATCTGAATATGCATCGGCCTTGCATAGTGTAGAACCTGGCTGACTAAGTGGTTCAGGGTACGAGAGCCAGAGACAATATTGGAAGCCATCCTTTTTAAATTAGGCTGTTCTTCTAAATCTCTGACTAGTAGAGAGGCAAACCCCTCAATGCCACCTAAAGGATTGCGAATTTCATGAGCGACAGCTGCAGCCATTTCCCCTAGGTCTTTGAGTCGATCACTGCGGTTCGCTAGCATTTGCAGCTTGTGATAAGCGGTAAGGTCGCGAATTAAGACCAATAGACCCTCGGTAGCTTCCTCTTCAGAAAGATAAGTAGAGACCACCTCTAAGTCTCTTTCTTCTCCTTTGTCTTGGATAAGCTTAGGGTAGGTTGGTGGAGAAGAGCACTTGTTCTGTAGCGCCTCTTGGATTGAAAATCCAAGGAGATTATCGGGAAAACACTCGTGTACAGAGTGAAAAAGAATATCCGAGGCGGGGATATTTAAAAGCTCTTCAGCAAAGGGATTATATGTTGTAATAATCCCATCTGATTTGATGAAAAGAATACCCTGTGAAATATTTGAAAGGATTCTATGTAGGTAGCTAGATACCGCATCAAGCTCTGAGACTTTTTGATCTAGAGCTTTTGTTCTCTCTTCTAGTTTGTTGTTCACTGTCTCAAACTTGGTCTTTAGCGATGCATAAGCTTTTTCTAGCCGTGCTGTTTCCGCAGTGAAAAGCTCAAACGCTTGAGATAACTCACCGATGCGCTCTTTTAGTGCTTGATCACCATGCTGGTGGCCTGCTGTTCCCATGGAACTACCCCTCGTACCCTCAACTTGTACATATCAATATTTTTAAAAGGATGAAACCCCTTTTTTTCTATGGGAAGGGGGCTCAAGACTCTTTATTTAGAGCTTTTTTTCTATTGCTGAGAGAGGCTAAGTGTTGGCGCATAAGCTGCTGATTCTTACGGTCAGCAGCAAGGATCTCTTGAAGAATTTTATCAAGCCGAATGAGCTCTTGTTGAACCTTTTGAAAAAAGCAGTCTGTTTCTCTTTCTCCCTTAGTCCATCGTCTTTTAAGAGGAACAAGGGCTGCCTCTAGGTCTTCAATACAGCTGAATAGCAACTGCTTTTTCTTATTAATAGAAAGAACTTCTTTTGTGAGGGAGCCCTGTAGAAGAAGCTGCTTTTCTTGTTCGATCAGTTTAGCAATGGCATCATAGTATCCTGCTTCCTTTTGTAGCAGAATATAAAGCACCTGTCCTTTGCTCATATCTTGAAGGGCAGAAGATGGATTATGACTCATTCATGCCTCTCTAGATATTTAGTTCTTTTAACTTTTCTGCAGCTTGAATACGGATCAACTGGTTTTCTACATTGTCTGCAGATAATTGGCTGAGGTCCTTAAATAATTGAAGGGCTTGCCTTTTCTCTTGATCAACTTTCGTGAGGAGAGTTTCTTTTTCATATCCGTCTTCCATAAAAACAGCCTGAGCAAGCTCGGAGGAGCTTGTTTCTATGAGAGCTTCAGCAAAGTAGAACTGCGCTTGGTGGCGATCCCACTCTTCAGGTAAGGCAAAAGTCGCAGGTGAAGATTGGCGTAATAAAGGCTCATAAAAATGGACAGCAGCTTCCCAGTCCTGTTGGTGGCTAGCCATATTGGCCGTGATTTCAATAATGCGCCATGCAGAAGTAGGGTTTAAGACTTCTTCTGGAGCCTTTTCAAGTAGGTTTAAGTACTTTTTCGCAAGAAGGGTGAGCTGCTGATAGCTGTCAGAGCCTCCAACAGCTACAAGGCAGGAAGCGCGGTAGTAATCTACCTCCGTAAAAATGGAGCTTTCAGAATCAATAGGGATAAACCGAGGATCCATTTTTGTTTTGGAGAGCTCTAGTTGAACCCAGGTTACTAGAGCCTTAGAGATCTCTTTGGCCGTCTCATTAAACTGAGGAATTGTGAGTAGGTTTTCAAGGTTTTGCATGGAAGATTCCATCCAAGACCTTTGTTCAGGAGAAAGAGAAAGATTTTTAGCGAAAAGAAGAGCAAATGAGTTGAGGATTTGATTCTCAATACTTCCTTCAGGGTACAGGGCAATTAACTCGCTCACAAGGGTTGTTGGAGAAAGAGCCTGTAAGCGTTGAATATCTTTTTCAACCGATTGTAAAGCAAGAAGACGGTAGTATTCAGGGGATCCTTGATCTCTAAGACGCTTGAAGGTCCTCTCATATTGTAACCGTTTTTGGTAGGAGGACGTCTTTTTTTCTTCTTCATTACGAAAGGTTGTTAGCTTTTGATACATCTCCTGAAACATAGAGCGTTGCGATCGATAACTAGAGATGGCTTCACGAGTGCGCTGTATCAGGTCTTCAATAGGTCTTGAAGACATTTTGAATTGAAACGCATTGAGGTTCTGCTGCGAGAGGCTAAAAGTACTAGAGAAGAGTTCTGAGCACTCTAGCTTTAATAAAGACCATGCGGTTTTGACTTGCCACTCATGGATGTATTGTTGGTAGTGTTCTTGAGAGCTTAACCGCAGAAGACTATCTTGCTTCCAGGGAATATGAGCAATGAGCTTTTTAGCATTTTGATAGTGCTTGCGCGCTTTGGAGAGCTCTTGGCGTTGGTTGGCTATTTCTCCTAAATAAAAGCTTGCTAGGGCTAGAGGACGAATAGAGTCTCTGTAGTCACGGGTGAGCTGATCAAAACCAACGGTTGAGTTGAGATCAAGTTGATCATTGACCATAAGCTCAATGGGAGCAAATTGAAATAGGCTTTTGAAAGCAAGCTTTGCATCTGAAAGGCTAGAAAGGGCAAGTTGAGCTTGGCCCATTTTAAGGTAAATATCCGGTGCATAGCGGACATAGAAAATGGGGCCCTCATCCATTTTTTCTTGGACAAGCTGTTCATACATATAGACGGCTTCTACCCAGCGCCTTTGTGCAAACAGGGCATCTGCATACTTAACTTTTGCTTCAAAGATAAATGGGTGTGTCTCATCACCTCTAGAAGCCTCTTGGAAAGCTTGTGTAGCAGCATCATAGTCTTGATTTTCAAAGTAGAGTTTGCCTAGCTCGAGATGGACAAGTTGCTTATTGGGGAGGGTGGCCATGGGGAAATCAATATGGTACCCATACTCCAATAAAGCCTCTTGATCCATTAAGTCAGTCAAGTTGGCTAAGTTGATAAGATCTGATCGAGCCGATTCATAATTCCCAAGCTGTTTCCAAAGCATAGCACGATGGAAAAGTGCTAAGGAGCGAATGGGAGAGTAAAGCTCCACTTGGATGAGTTGCGTGAAGTAGTTTAGAGCTCGCTTTGTGTAGCTGCGAAAGTACTTTTCCTTCTCTTGAAAAATAGGGTCGCTAGGGCTAAAGGTTTCAATATTTACATTTTGGGCAAGCTTTTGGTAGTTGAGGCCTAGCTGATATAGTGCATACTGTGAGAAAGGGGCTTTAGCAAGGGCTGAAGAATAAAAAGGGTCAATACCTGCTTGAAAGTTGAGGTCCTTAACCTGAATATTCTTGTTTACCCCAATGAGATCAGAAGACATGTCCTCTTCTCCCAGAAAGTCATGAGACAAAATATTTCGCAGGTAGTCTTGGAGTAGTGCTATCGACTGGAGGTAATCTTTTTTCAGGTAAAGGATTTGAGCAAGAAGGACAGAGGCCTGTCCTAGGCGCTTTGCTTTTTGGTTTTTAAACTGGAAGGGAGAGGCGCCATAGTAAAATGTTGGGAAAGATAACGATGCATTTTTTTGTAAGTCGAAATACTGCTCGAGGTGATATTGAGACTTTTGAAGGAGGTCTTCCTGTAACTTAGGCTCTTTATGAGAGGCCTGTAATTGTTTTTTTGCTCTGGATAGGTAGATTTTTCCAGTCAGAAGCTGAGCTTCAGAAAAAAATAAATAGAGCTGCCGTTGTTGCTGTAGAGAAAGAACGGAGCCTTCTTTTTCCTTTAAGACAGAAGAGGTAATGAAGTTTGGCAGTAAATTAGAAAAAATTTCTATCGCACTATTTTCAGAAGATAAAATCCAGCTTGAGAGCTTTACCTGGTTGCTTTCCTCCTCATATTGATCGCCTTTAGGGAGCTGAAAGTTTGCAGGAACGGAAAGTTCAGGCTCAAAGGCTTCATAAAATAGAGAAACATGATGTTTTTCATCTATAAGCTGATCTAGGGGGATACTGGTCGCTTGGGTCGCTTCAGAATAGCTCTCCATGCTTGCTTGCTCATAATAGGTAAGGCCAAGAAGCCAGAGAGCTTTTGCTTTATAGAAATTATCTAAGACAAGTTGAGAGTAAAACAAGCGAAGATTTGCTACACGGCTTTCTTCTTGAGCGAGTAAAGCGTCAATATTATCTGTCGTGGGGAGCTTATTCTCTGTAAGTAGTTTATCTACATCTTGGAAGTTTTTAAAAAGGCCCTGTGTCGTTTTGAGAAAGGTGATGTCATGACTCTGTAGCTTTTCTTGTACTGTTGCTAAGCGACTACGAGCCTTTTGCTCTGTAAGTAAGAACTCTCCTCTTTTTGCTTGAGAATCCTTCAGTTTTTTCTGAAAGGCATTTGTATAGCTTTGAATTTGTCTGTTGACTTGAACCTCTTGCTCTCCCAGTTGAGCAATTTGCCGTTCAATTTTGTGTAGGTGAGGAGAAAGCTCATCGATGAGCAGCTGGTCTTCAGAGGCAATGGCTTCACGCTTTTGCTCCATTACCATTTGCTTTTCTTCAACAAGGCTAAGAATTCTTTGCACAATTCCACTGCGCTTTGTAAACGCTTCCTCATAAAGGGAAAGATTCCATCCTAGCTTAGCTTCATACTCAAAAAAGCGCGCAGCATCTAGGTAGAACCCCCCAGCTTCTAATTCATCTTCTTGTGCTAAGGTAGAGGAGGGGTCTTCTTTGACAAAGTCTTGGAGCTCTCTCTTGATCCGCTCTCGCTCATTATGAGATTGAATCAGTCGCTGCACAGCACGATTAAGATCATAGACTTGGTTTTGCTCAAGAGTGAGGATGCTATCGATCGTTTGGTTGATATACTGCAATGCATCTGCATACAACGTTTCTTGTAGCTCAAGCTCAGAGAGAAGTTCCTCTTCTCTCCATATAGATTGGTAGCTAGCAAATAGCTTTTCTTGCTCTTCTAGCTTTTGCCGTAGGGTCTCTAGCTCTTCTTGGTCAAGAGGGTCTAGCTCAGGACTTGTTTGGGGCAAAAGTAATGCAAGAGTGGTACGTAGCTGCTTTTCCTGCTGAATCAAGTAGCTTAGTCTAAAGTACTCTTCTTGGATCTGATCATTCATCTGGCGGATTTTTCCATTTAGGTCATCCGCCTCAATCGCTTTTATATTTAGGAGTAGATAGCGCGTGCGCTTTTGTGAGAGCTTTTGTATGGAGCCTATTTTTCCTTGCTGGCCCACTAACTGAATAATCTCAGAGCGGATACCCAAGAGCTTTTCTTGGATAGACTTAATATCAGACTCCCTTTTAACAAGTAGCTGAGTTAGCTCTCGAACCGGGGTCATGTATGACTCTAAGTCTTGAATAGCCTGTTTTTGTTTAGACTCTAGTATTTGTTCTTTTCCTATAACTGGAGAAGCACCTTGCTCTTTTCTCAGAACCTGTAGCTCATCACTTGCTTCTTGGATCTCTCGCTGTAGCTGTGTCGCTGCTTTCCCTTTAAATGAGGAGCGGACATCTCTTAATTTATTAAGTAACTGCTCATGCACACTAAGAAGACTATCTGTTGTTGCAATCGTTTGTAAATTGCCACTTAGACTCTCATTCCTCATGCGATTATAGCGGTCGGTGAGAGAGGCTAATTCTCTTTGCTTCTGATTAAGTAGGATTTGAAAACCAGAGAACAGTGACTGAATGAGTTGGTGGACCTGTGTTTGTTTCGCTTGATTTTGTTCTTTTTCAAACTTTTGAAGAAGTTGGGCTCGTTTAAGGGCCAACTCATGTTTACGTAGATCAAGGATCGTCTCTGTATCTAGAGTATCTAAGCTTTCTAAGGCATGTAGTTCATTTTGAATGTGCTCTAAGTGCTTGCTTTGCTGTTCATATGCTTTTTCTGCACGGGTCACTTTGCGTTGATAGGAGTGTATCTTGCTCTCTAAAAACTTTTTAAAATCTATGATTGTGATAGGGGACAGGCTTTGCTGCGCCTGCTCAATGAGGTTGTGGAGGTGTGACTTCTCTTCTGGGGATTTAGCCTCTTGAAGGTCTTCTTGTAGAAGGTCTAGAAATTGGCTTTTTTGCTCCTGGTTCAATGACTGATGAAGAGCTGTCCCATCACTTAATTGGAAGTCATCATAAAGCTCGGAGGCAAAAGCTTCATCAAAGACTTTGCGGTTGAGAACTTCATGGTTAACTAAGCTACTGATCTTTGATTGATGATTGAGCAATGGGTCTTCAGAAAAAAGGTCTGAAGAACTGGAAAATAGCTTGGAGTCAGGGCGGAGTTTTCCTTTTTTAATAATCGTATTCAGGATCGAAAGAATTTCACTCTTCAAGCTAGGTGTTAGCCAGGAAATCCCACTTTTTAATAAGAACTGCGAGCGAATAGAAGGAGGTAAGGCTTGCCAAATCTCATTAGACAGGGGGTCTTTTTTTGAGTAAAAACTGGTCCTTCGAAGGCGGTCTGCTAGCTTTTGCCAGTTGACAACCCAGTGCTGACTTGTTTGGAATAAGGGCTTGGTAGGTAGCTCTGATGTGCGATTAAGAGCAAGGTTTAATACCTGTAAGTCTTGCTTTAGTAACCCGATCCGCTTGCTGAGTAAGTTAAGGTTATCCTCTTCCCAGGAGTAGTATTGTAGGTGGTTTGGAGTTTTGTAGGGGGTGTTAAAGATGCGCAAGATATAGGAGCGAGCCTGTCGAAAAAGCTTTCCCTGATATGCAATTGCTGCCAAGTTTTCTAAAGATGCTGCATATTCAGTCCACAGAGGGGAAAATTGTTTAGGGGGAAGCCCTTGATAATAGTTGCCTTCACGCTCATACCCCTCAACATACTGCCTAGCAATAGTGAATGCTTTTTGGGCACCATTGATTTGGTGCTTATAGCGCAACCATAAGCCAAGTTGGTATGCTGCATTAGCTAAGGTCCCTGAGTTTTTGAGCTTTGCTTGATCTAAAGCTTGTTTCAATTCTGTAATTTGTGCTGCTGGGGCCTTTTTATCCTGGAGGATCTTGATTTGCTTCTGAAGGTGGGTGGTTTGTAAAAGGGGAAGGACATCTCTGAAGTTGTCATCTACATAGGTGATTGTTTGTGAGCCAATTAGATCAAGAGTCGTATGATAAAAGGTTTGGTCTTCAGGGTTGTTTTTACTGTAATATCCCTCTAGGCGAAAGCGCAAAAGACCCCTCATGGCCTCAATAAGAGCATGATAATAGTCACTGCCCATTGTAGATGAACTTTGCCCCTTTGTATTAGCTGCACTCTCTGCTAAATAAAGGGCTTTTTGAATCGCTTTTTTCAATTCTTCTTTGCTAGGGAACTCTGCATTTAGAGTGAGGTAAACTTGTGCTAAATTAGGGTCTTGCTGAGGGTCAATCCCTTGGCTTGCTAGCGATTGATCAACCTGCAAACTAAGGTAGTAGTCCCATCCGATGATGCCGGCTCCTATTAGAGCAACAGCACTTAAACTATAAAGTGCCCAGCGCCCCCATGGTTTTTTGGGGGGAGTAATTTGCCCACGGAGCTGCTCAAGGTCTCCCTGAAAATCTTCCCAAATGAAAGAGCTATCAGAAGGAGGGAGGGAACTCATAAGCGGTTTTCCTCCTCACCAGAGGAAGGTTGCTTGCTTTCTTTTTGGGCAAGAATCTCATCTCTTTGAGCATCTAAAGTAGAAATAAATCGCAAAACAGTTGTCTGGCTTGATGGGGCGGCTCCTGGAGAAAAAAGCACAAGAGGGATGCCTGCAGCCAATTGGTTTGCATAACGAATCCACCCGCGATTCCAGGACATGATTTTTGAAACCATAGACGGATCTTTGTAGTACTGATTAGCAATGCTAAAGAGAGTGTCACCTCGCCTCACAAGGTGAACCTTAAAGGGAGGTATAAGAGGAAGGTCTCTTTTCACTTTTTCAGCCACACCCTCTTTTTGCTGTAGCTTGTCAGTGAGTTGGTAGTTGCGGGTCGTTAACTGGTTGACCTTATTGGACAGGTCTTCTTGTTGCTTTTTGAGAACTTGCACAGCAAGCTGCTTCTCTTTCAGCTGACGGTGGTTCTCTTTCAGAGATGTTTTAAGGCGTGAGACCCAATCATCAATTGTTTCATAACTTTGCTTTTGCCACTTAGATCGAAGATCCTCTTCTATTGTAAAGCTCACATCTTCTACTCGCTCATCAGGAGGGAATTGAGCAGGAACTTTTGCTTGCTCATACTCTTCTCTAAACGCTTCTTTAGCATAAGAAGCAGAAGGAGAGTGCTGTGGCAGACAGCCTGTTAGAGCAAGGCTTAATAGGCAAAATAAGGATGGAAGAGACTTGACTTTCATTGAGCATGAACCCCCTCTGTTTCTTACTGTTGGGCTCGTTGCGAGCATGGCAAATGTATTGATATATACACAAGATTTTATGTAAATGTTTTCTATACAATAAAATGGCTTGTTCATTTCAGAAAAATCTTCAAAGTAGCACGCTCTCTATGGCCCCTTTACCACAAATTTATGATCGCTCTCCTCAGGTTGATATCGGTCAAAAGGTAGAGGTTAAGAAACGCTGGTTGCCTTTATGGATTCGGGTGCCTGTGCAGGTGGTTTTTTTGCCCTTTGTTTTGTTAGATGTTTTAGCTCAAAGGGTTGCAAGGTTTTGTATTAAGCCGCCTCACAAGAAAGAGGGCTTTTGTAAGAAAAGAGGAGCTTGTTGTCGTCATATTTTGATGGAACAGCCTAAAGGGGTTTGGGGAAGCCTTTACCTTCTCTGGAATACCCAAATAAATGGCTTTTACCCAAAAGAGGAAAGACCTTTTGCCTTGGAAGGGAAGCGGTTACGCTCTATGGGCTGTCGCTATCTTAAGAGAGATGGGAGATGTGGGAATTACTTTTTGCGCCCAATGGTCTGTCGCCTATGGCCAGAGATTGAAAGATTTGGAGAGCCAAGAATTTTAAAAGGATGTGGATATCGGGCACAGCCTCGTAAAAAGTAGCAGCCTATCTTATCTTTTACTGGATGCTTCGAAATAGGCTTCAAGCTTTTGGTATAGAGATTTTGAAGAAGGGCCACCCTTGAGATCTTTGCGCTCAACTACATACTTAGCTGCTTGCTTTAGGTAATGCTTGCGCACTCGCTTATCAGGAGTAAAATTATACACAAGTTGATATGTGTAGTCATCAAGCAGGGTTTCATCAAGAGAGCAATAGCTCATGATGCATGAAATAGGCAGGGAAACTTCCTTCTCTTTCCCTTCTGGGATAAATAGAGAGAACTTCGAGTTTGGGTAGTTCTTTTTAAGTAGTGGCAGGCATTCTTTCGCTTGCTGAAAGTCATCATCTTCTTCAGGAAGGATGGCAAGAATATAATCTCCACGAAGCTTTCTAGAAAGATGGCCATAGCCTCCTAATTTCCACCGTTTGTATATCCACAACCACTCATGAGGAGACCGAGCAATGCTTTGTTCAAGGAGGGATAAGAGCTTGGTGTGAATAGCAGAGATATTTTGCTCTTTGCTTAGATCAGGTGCCGGTGTGATGGGCGCAGAGGCTGAGATATGCCATTGAGAGTCTTTCATTGTGACATCGATAAAGCGTACAGAAATATTTAAGCGTGTAGAGAGCACTGCGGGTGTTAAAATATGTGTGGCCATACTTCCCAAAAAGGGCATATAAACTTGTCCTGCTAGGTAGCCTTGGTCTGAAAGCATGAGAAGTGCATAGCCCTTGTTAAAACCCTTTATAACTTTAGCCAGCCCTTTTTTAATATTTACCACAGAATCAGGGTTTTGGTATTGACCGCGTTTTTTATTAATGAAAAAGTCTAAAGATTTGATTTTCAAGGATTTTACAAGTCCATAGATCTTTCTTTCTATAGAGAGTCGCTGAAAAGTTCCTTCCCAATTTCCTTTGTGGGCCATGACGTAGATGACAGGGGTGTTGTCGATCGTGAAGTGAGGGTCTATCTTGCATAGCTTGGATAATCCTTTTTCTTTTTTTTGAAAGAGGTAGAGAGTTTCAAAAAAAATAGCTCCAAAGGTCTGAAAATGCTTTTTAGCAAGAGGCTTGATTTCGTGATGAGATAAGCCAAGAGTTCTTGCAATCGCTAAGTTGTGTAGGGTTATTTTTCTCCTGCGCGAAGATAGGTGGTATAGAGATAAGCCAAAAGTTTTACCCACGCAGCGAAGGAGCTGTAGAGGGAGTAGCGCAAGAGTCTTTGTAGTCCCTTCAAGTATCAAATAAGAAAGGATAAATAAGGGGTTTTTTGTGGGATGCATTTGGTGGAAAATTATGAGGTTAATACGTCGAAGAGTTTATAGATATTTAAAATAAACACAAGCATTTGACTTTTGGTAGGTTGCGTGCCGTATTTACCTGATCAATAGGTCAAGAAGGAGATGTCCAGTATCTGCAGCAAGGAATCCTAGAAAAATCCAGAGGAGTTCTTGCAGGTGATTTATTGCGAAAGAAGTAACAGGGTTCACCCACTGAGGGGGAAAGAAAATTCCAGCTGCAATAAGAGGAGAGAAGAAAATAATTAACCACAAGACTCTAGAGATAGTTCCTAAAAGCCAATAGTGAGAGAAGCCTCGATGACGAAAGAGGTAAGAGTATGAGCGTAAGGGGTAGGATAAGATGCCTCGTAAGCTCAACGGTTTGACTTTGTAGCTCAAGTCTACATCAGGAGAGAAAAACAGCGTGGCATATATAAATCCCGCACTGTAAGGCAAGGCATATGCGTGTAAACGATAAAAATATATGACACAGAGGCTTATTGGAAGGAGAAGCAGGGTATTAAAGTAGTTATGTGTTTTGTAGGAAGCCATCGAGTAATGTGAGGAGTTGGTTAGGGCTTTCGAAACTCTGAGCAAAAGTAGCAGACTGTTTAAGGAAGTGCTTGCCTAGATTAGGTGTGTTGGAAAGATCAAAAACAATTTGGATCGCATAGTTTTTGAAAAATAACTCTTTGGTGTTCCTATACACTTGGATAGATGCTGCGCTTGCATAATCTTTTTCAGCATCTTGAGTGGGTAAGCACAAGTGTAAGCGAGCATGTGGATAGAGATTTTTTATCAAAGACAGAATGGATTGGCTAAGGGAGAAGGGAACCTCTTCATGAGGAAAGATGATGAGTAGATCTTCTCCTCTCATTTTGCGAGGTAGAGCATCAGAGGCTGGTAGCTTCCAGCGGTTATGGCTCCAAAACCATTCTGCAGGTGAAGCTAAGATCGCTTTTTCTGTTTCTTTGATGATGGCCTGCATCATCCTTTCGATGTCTTCTTGCTTTGATAGGCTCTGATTAGGATAGATTGGAGAACTGAAATGAAGGTCCCAGTGATCTTTTTTCCATCTTATATGTGAGACCCGCACTGGAAGGCCTGTCAGCCTTGCAAATACAGCAGGAGTGGTAGCATGGGTAGCTTTTGCACCTAAAAGAGGAAGGTAAAAGTTCCCTATAGTATGCGATTGGTCGGCAAGCAAGCTTAAGCTATGACCTTCTTTTAAAGGCTTAAGGAATCTGCGTAACGTGCCTTCTTTTAAGATCACCTTTCCTCCTCTCTGTGTACGCTTGGCTAGTAGCCAGGTATCTAGAGCTTCGGAGTCAGCTTTTCTTGCTACAGTCCACTTGGTGATATCATTCAAACAGACATATTGGAAAAGTCCTTCCCAGTTACCCATGTGGGGCACAAACTGAATGGCCGTTTGTCTTGCATCTTCTATCTCAGCTTGTAGCTGGTAGTAGTTTTGGATAAAACAGTCACTCTTACTATAAATAGCAAAAGACTCGAGTAGTATTTTACCCAGACTCATAAAGTGCTGTTTAGCAAAGGAGGGGATCCTCTCTTGAGGAATACCAAGTGTAGAGGCAATCGCAACATTATGCAGAGTGATTTTTCTGCGCCTTGGGATCGCATAATAGGCAAGTAGGCCTAGCATTTTACCAAGGGACCAAGTCCATCTCATGGGTAATAATGAGAGGGCCTTAGAGAGTGCATTGAATATGTGAAATTGTAAGCGGGATTGAAAGGAGAGCGTAGACGTCAAAGTCATACTCCGAATATTGAGATTGCCGATGACTGGACTCGAACCAGCACCTTATTGCTAAGAGTGGATTTTGAATCCACCGCGTCTACCATTCCGCCACATCGGCTCAACAAAGCTCACTATTCTATGCAATAGAAGGTTTTTCAACAACGATTACCATCTATAGAATTGTTTATGTGCTTGATCCCAAGAATAGTAAACGCGCTTGCCTAGAGTAGAGTCATAGCGAACTTGTACTGAGATGTAGGGGTGGGAAATCGATATTTCCCGATTTCGTCCTTCTCCCTCTAGGAACATTTTGATAAAAATTTCTTTGTTATACCAAGGGGGAGTCGATACATTTGTATCAGGCTTTTCATATCGAGAAAAGCTCTGCAAGCTCTTCTCTTCTGAGGATTGGTAATATTCCATGAGAAGGGAAACTACCTTTTCAGGAGAAGACTCTAGCCCTTGGAGGTAGAAAGCAACCTCAGCACCAATCTGATGTTTGGAAGTTCTATTATAAGAAGATGGGTCTATATAGGTGTTATGCTCAGGACACCGATGGCCGCTAAGCACAATGACTTGCTTCTCAGTTTTTTTTTGTAGGAAGTTAAGTAAGTTAATGAGGATAGGATAGATAAACTCTTCTCCATCTCTTAAAGGAAGGCTATGCTTGTTTCCTCCTCGGCAATCAAAAGTATAGGCCTCTTGACCTTCTTGTTGGTAGGGGGGATTTTGTATAGATCCTTTGCAGCGAAAATACTCTTTTGTAATCAGGGAAAGTTGGCTGGATTGAGCATATGTTGTCTGCCAAGGGTAGGAAGGAGAGGGGGAGGTTAGATTGGAAGGGAGATAAAGAACTTCCTCTTCCTCATCTCTGAGTAGAGGCGCTGCAATTTGATTCTTTTTTCGCAGAGCTTTACTTTCTGTCTGTTCTGCTCCTGAGCAGGCATAAAAGAGAAGGGAGAGTAGAAGCCCTATAGTAAAGTCTTTCATCTTTCTTCTTTGTTCAAACAATGGTAGGATACATATCCATTCATACAAAAAAAGAGAATTCTATGTGGGATTGGATTGAAGAATTTGATTTGTTCCTTTTTGACTTCGATGGACTACTTGTAGATACAGAGCCCCTGCACTATGCAGCTTTTATGAATCTATGTGAAAAACATGGGTATGCTCTTGAATGGGACCTGTCAGACTACTGCAAGGTCGCTCATTCTGGAGGGTTTGCACTGAAAGAAAAGCTGTGCAGTCTCTACCCTCATTTAGAGAAAGAACAGGGAAGTTGGGAATCCTTTTACAAAGAAAAAGAGCCCCTTCTGTATGAAGAGTTTGACCAAAAGGGGTTGAAGCTCATGCCCGGAGCAGATGAGCTTTTGGAGCAGCTGTCTAGTAGGAAGAAAGCCTTTTGTGTGGCAACACACTCAAAGCGTGTATGGACGGAGCATATTGTTCAGCAGCTTCCCTCTTTACAGAGAATTCCTCTTTGGGTGACAAGGGAAGATTTTAGTCAGCCCAAACCAAGTCCTGAGAGCTTTTTACAGGCAATCGATCGTATGCATGGACATGACAAGCGCGTGATTGGGTTTGAGGATGCTCCTCGAGGCGTTCGCGCTTTACAGCAGACTCCTGCCAAGCGTGTATTAGTGCAACAAGAACCTCTTTTCCCTGAGGAGTTTTTTAATGATCCTGCGTTTTACTTCTGCCAATCTCTGCAAGAGGTGGGAGAGGCGCTTGCGCAAAAACAGTAGGAAATCCTGCGTAGTCAACTTGCTGCAAAAAAAGCCCTTGAGGTGGGGCACAGGCAGGAGCCGCAGAGCGCTCTTTAGCATCTAAGATGCTTTGAAGTTCCTCTATAGAGGTCTTGCCTCGTCCTACACTGACAAGAGATCCCACAATATTTCGTACCATTTTATATAAGAAGCCACTACCTGTGATGCTAAATTTTAATAAGGGGCCTTGTTCTTCCCATTGTGCCTGATAGATGGTTCTCACAGGGTTTTTGGCACAACTTCCCTGATCTGCTTGATTGGAAAATGAGCGAAAGTTGTGTGTGCCAATAAAGAGATTAGCAGCATGCTGCATGCTTGCCATGTCTAAAGACCCTCTGTAGTGCCAACTATAGTCTTTGATAAAGGGCAAGGGATGGGATCCTAAAAAAAGATAATAACAGTAGGTTTTTCGTAGGGCTTTTTTTTGAGCATGAAACTCTGGAGAGGCTTCTGTAACATCAATGGCTCGTATGGATGAAGGAAGGAGGCTATTCATAGAGTAGAGCAGCTTTCTCTCTTCATAACGCTTAGCAGTTCTAAAGTGGATGACCTGTCCTAAAGCATGGACGCCAGCATCAGTTCTGCCAGAGCCTACCACGCGTGTAGGTGCTTGACAAATCTGCTCTAAAGAGGCTTCAACAATGGATTGAACCGAGGTTCCCACAGGCTGTTTTTGCCAACCACAAAAATCAGTTCCCTTATAGCTGAGAGTTACTTTCCAGTGGTGCATGAGGATAAAATCGCTTGTGCAATTAAAAGATCTTGGGGATGTGTAATTTTAAGATTTGTTGCTGGACTATCAACAATATGAACGGGAAGGCCCATAGCTTCTACCATGGAGACATCATCGGTCACTGTGAGATTGTGCTTTTGGACGTGAGAAAAAGCTCTTTGGAGAAGCCCTTTTTGTATGACTTGGGGAGTCTGCGCCTGGTAAACCTCTTGGCGAGGAATTGTTGTCACAACTTGTTGGGAGGAAACCTTTTTAATGGTATCCGTTGCTGGGGAGGCTAGCAGGGCTGCGCCTTGCTCATTGGCAGTTTGACATGCCCTTTTAAAGGCAAGCTCAGGAAAAAAAGGACGAGCTCCATCATGTACAGCGATAAGGGTCGCTGTTTCAGAAACTTGTTGTAGCCCTGAGTAGACAGAGTCTTGCCTTTCTTGGCCTGGTGATGCAAACCGAAATGTTTTGGTTTCTAAGTAAGGAGTAAAATAATGGTGATACTCCTCCTCTGCTACCACAACAATTTCTTGGACAAAATCCATTCTTAAAAATTTTTCTAGGCTATAGGCAAATAGTGGTTTGTTCTGCAGCAGAGTGTATTGTTTTGGAAGCTCTCCTCCAAATCTTTTCCCCACACCCCCTGCCAGAAAGATAATAGCGGTCTCAAGCATGGCTCGAGTCTCCTTCAATTGTGATACATGTACATTCAGGAGGAGAAAACCAGCGAAAAACAGTCTGTCCCCCCAATCCTCGGTTCGTATAGCTAAACTGCTGATCTTTTAGCTTGTATAACCCTCTGGCCCATCCATCACGAAGAGTTGGAGAGAGCCGCTTGCCGATAAAAGGAAGATTAACCTGTCGACCATGCGTATGTCCACATAGCGCTAGGTCAAAAGTAAAAGACTCTAAATCGATTAAGCTATCAGGGTTGTGAGAGAGTAAAATCTGTAGGGTAGAAGGCGAGTCATGGAATAGTTTTTCATGAGGAGCAAAGTGTCCGGACCAATAGTCTCCTAGGCCTATCATTTGTACAGGAGTTCCTTTCCACTCAAGCTGTTGGCAGCTATTGTGTAGAAGGGTAAACCCTGCTTCATTCATCAGAGACAAAATAGCTTCTGAAGGGGCAGAAGAGACTCCCTCTTTCAAAGGGGGCTTGCGGCATACATCAGGTTTGGATAGTAGTTTTTTGAATCCTGTCACAACAGGGAGAGATTGCTGGTGACTAGCTTTTGGCTCGATGACCCCATTGCGAATCGTTAAATAAGGCGTGTAATCATGATTACCTAGGCAGTAGTAAGAGCCTAAATGCCCATGCATAGAGTGGAAAAAAGCAGCTAAAGCTTTTGGGTCATAAACTGTTTCTCGGCAGAAAAAATCTCCTGTGAAGCACACAAGGTGGGGAGAGAAGCGGTCATGAATGCGCTTAAGGCGAAGGAGGTGGTTGCGGGGAAATGAGGGATTAAAATGAATGTCTGACAGGTGAAGGATGCGAAGAGGGCTAGAAAGCTTGCTGGAAGAAAGGTGGACATGCGAAGTTTTCAGAATTCTGTGCTCAATATAGCGAGGCCAAATACCTACTATACTTCCTATACAGAAGGAGTCCCAAGCAGCAGAAATTAAAGCTTTTGTGAAGCGACTAGACATAAGTAACAGAAAAGGCTGTGACTAAAAAGTCTAGTCGCTGACAACAAAATTCTCAAGTATAAAACCTTGAGCTTGTTATGGCTAGACTAGCTAAGGTGAGCAGATAGCAGACCTGTCATTTTGAACATGTCAACAGCTTGCTTTGTCCCTAGAACTTTTTCAAGCTTAGCATCAGGAAGAATGTTACGACGATTTTTAGGATCTTGTAGATCGTGCTTTTTGATGTATTCCCATACTTTTTTTGTGACTTGTGTTCTTGGCATAGGTCCTTTGCCAACAACTGCTTCTAGTGCTTCGCTAACTTTTACCGGCTGAGCGAGTGCTGAATTCTTCTTTGCCATGATGAGCCTCCTTGAGACAAAATGAAGTGAAAATAAGCCGATTTGTATCGGTTCGCTTCGATTGATGTCAAAGAAAAAGAGAACGAAGGGGCGAAAGATCTTTTTTTACCTTTTATTTCTCATCTGCTAGCCTGCGCATTTTTGAGACCAAATGGAAATGCAAAGCGACCCTATGGCATTATTGGACAGTAAAGTAGAACTTGTTGAAAACAAAGTCGAAAAGTTAGACCTCCTGATTAGTCAAATTCTGAAAAATAAAGAGATCTACGAAAAGATTGCGGTGCTAGATTCACAGCAAGAAGTGCGGCAGCAACAAGATCTTTTTGAGTCGCTGATGAAGGCGTATGGCAGGCCCTTTGATCCTGCTGCTGAGTATGTTGTAAAAGCTGTCTTTGCCTTGGGGGAAGCTGATATCGTCTTTCGTTTTGGGGATCTAGAGCAAGAGACTCTGAGCGAGCGTTTGCAGCAGCTTCTGCAGCAGCTGATGACTGTTGAAAAGTTTTATCATGCGATTGGAGGGGTTCTTGGCTACCATCGTTGGTTTTTACACCTTTTACTTGAGCGGCCTCGTATAGAAGGACAGCTTTCCTATGCAATGCCGGATGGGGAAGACCTTTCGAAGAAAACAGAAAAAATGGATGAATTTATCCTTTGGGGGATTGAAGGGCTTAAAAATACAGCCTATATTTTTCCTGTAGGGGGAGCGGGAGATCGCTTTGATCTACGCGATCAAAAAACGGGAGAGTGCTTGCCTGTTGGCTGCTTGCAGTTTTCAGGCAAGACTCTTCTCCAAGGGCTGTTTGATGACTTGCTAGCACAAGAGTATCTTTATTTTAGTCTTAAAGGGGAGCAGTTGCAGACACCTGTAATGATGATGACCTCTCCAGAAAAGAAAAACTTTGAAAGAGTGAAAGAGATCTGTGAGCAAAATAGATATTTTGGTCGAGGAAAGGGTCAAGTGGTCATCGCCCAGCAGCCATTGGTGCCTGTTCTTACTGAAGAAGGGCATTGGTCAACAAAAGGGGCTCTAGAGCTTTATTTAAAGCCTGGAGGGCATGGGGTAATTTGGGAGCTTTGCTTACAGGCTAAAGTATTTAGTTGGTTTTCTCAGCAAGGTAGAGAAAAAGCAGTGGTGCGCCAGATCAATAACCCGATCGCAGGAACAGATTATGGGTTACTTGCTTTCATGGGAAAGGGGGTTTGTGAGCAAAAGCTTTTTGGTTTTGCTTCCTGCTATCGTCCTGTAGGGGCTGCAGAGGGGGTCAATGTATATTTTGAGCATGCCTTAAATGATCAAGTAAAAAAAGGCATCTCAAATATCGAATATTCTGAACTCAAACAGTATGGTATTGAAGATCGTCCTGATCCACGCAATCCTGGGTATTCATGCTTTCCTGCTAATACAAATATCTTGTATGCGGACTTACCAGCTGTAAAAGCTATTACAGAGAGTGAGCCGCTGCCAGGCTTAATGATCAACTTAAAACACCATGTTCCTTTCCATGATAAAACGGGAGCTCATCAAGCCCCTCAAGGGGGGCGCCTTGAGTCAATGATGCAAAATATTGCAGATAACCTAAGTGTAGGGATGCAGGCAGAGCTGCCAACTTTTATTACATACAATTTGCGAGAGAAGACGATCTCTTCTACTAAGTCTCCATTTCTGCCAGGAAGTAAGTTGGAAGGGACTCCTGCAGGAGCAGCTTACACACAAGCAAAGAACCATCATGAGCTTTTAACAGGTTGTGGAATGCAGCTTCCAGAGCTTGTTAGTGAGGAAGAGTTTATTGCACAGGGCTTAAGTTTCTACTTACGCTACCTACCTGCCTTAGGGCCTCTTTTTTCCATTATTTCACAAAAAGTACAGGGAGGAAGCATAGGCTATAGGAGCTCTCTTGTTCTGGAGATTATTTCCCTTGAGATGAGCAATGTGCAGCTAGATGGTGCTTTGCACGTTGAAGCCTCATCACCCTATGGGGCAGTTGATACAGAAGGGAATATTCTATTTAGTGCACAAAAGCAAGGCAAGTGCTCCTTGAGAAATGTGACCGTTAAAAATCAAGGAATGCAAAGCTCCTTTTGGACTCAGTGTTGGTATGGAAATGTTGAGTACCAAGAGGCTCTGATTGTTGAACTTGAGGATGATGCAGAGTTTGAGGCTGAAGGAGTGACCTTTGAAGGGCACTACCATTTTGCAGTGCCAAAGGGAATGAGGTTGCGCATCACAGCATCTCCTGAAGGAGGCCTTAGCAAAGAGCTGACTCCTCTAGAAGGGCAAGAGAGTTGGTATTGGGAGTATTTTGTCGGAGGAGATCAGCCTCCTATCGGCATAAAAAAACTTAAAAATATGAGCGAATCTCAATAATCAACCAACCCACAACCATCATTGCAGATAGTGCAAGCTTGCCAATGATGCCAAGAAGAGTCCCGATAAGAGAGCCTATTCCTGCATGAAAAGCAGCCTTGATAGCTTTTTTGGCTACAACAAGCTCAAAAAGCAAAGCACCAAGCAAAGGACCAAGTAGGATGCCTAAAGGGCCAAGCAGAATGGTGCAGGTAATGCCTCCAATAAAGGCTCCGATGATCCCCCATTTTGAGGCCCCAAACCTTTTGGCGCCAAGCATCATGGTCAAGTTATCTAAAAACAGAGCTAGCAGAGTGATTAAAGCAAAGGCTGAGAGCCACCAGGGGCCGATCTCTACAAAAGATCCTTGCCAGGCTGAAAACAAAATTCCCGCAAAAACGAGTAGGCAACCTGGAAGGTTTAAAAGAGTTGCTACAAGGCCTGAAAGCATGAGCAAAAGGGCTAGAGTATCAAGAAAAAACTGCATGCTACCACTTTGACTTTTTAGAAAATTCTAAGTATGCTTAGGGGTCGTTATTTTGTCTTAGGTTTTTTTATGTACGAAGAAGTTGAATCTCTCCACAACGACCTCCATGCCCGAATGACTGAAATGTGGAGGTATCTTTGACCTCGCTGCAAAGCAGCAAGAAGTTTCTTCATTAGAAAAATCGATGGAGGAGAGCTCCTTTTGGGATGACAAGGAGCATGCACAGAAGACAATTGCCAAGGTCAATGCTCTCAAAGAGTGGACTGTTCCTTACCAGGAAATTTCTGAACGGTTGCAAGCTGTAGAGCAGCTTCTCCCTGAGGTGAAAGAGCTGGGGGACCAGGAGCTTTGTCAAGAAATGCTTGATGAGTTAGTCGCTTTACAAAAAAAATTAGAAGCTCTTGAACTAAAAAAAATGTTGTCGGGGGAGCTGGATAGTAGCAGCTGCTTTTTGACAATTAATGCAGGAGCTGGAGGGACAGAGTCCTGTGATTGGGTCTCTATGCTGAGCCGCATGTATCAACGGTGGGCAGCCCAACGAGGCTGGAAAGTCGAAGTGGTCGATTGCCTAGATGGAGAAGTGGCTGGCATTAAAAGCATTACAATAAAGCTGCAGGGAGACTTTGCTTTTGGTTATGCAAAGTCTGAAAAGGGGGTGCACCGCCTTGTACGAATCTCTCCCTTTGATAGTAATGCAAGACGGCATACGAGCTTTGCTTCTGTTGAAGTGACTCCAGAGATTACAGATGAAATTGAAGTCGAAATCCGCTCTGAAGATCTCAAGGTTGATACATACCGCGCTTCGGGTGCCGGGGGGCAACATGTCAATAAAACAGACTCAGCTGTCCGTATTACTCACCTTCCCACAGGGTTTGTTGTTTCTTGTCAAAGCCAGAGAAGTCAGATTCAAAATAGAGAAACCTGCATGAAGATGCTACGCTCTAAGCTCTATGAAAAAGAAGTCGCTGAGAGAGAAGCGTCGATCCGTCAGATGCAAGGGGATAAGAAAGAAAATGCTTGGGGAAGCCAAATTCGCAACTATGTCTTCCAGCCTTACACTCTTGTCAAAGATAACCGTACAGGGTATGAATCAGGCAATATTCAGGCAATGATGGATGGGGAACTCCTCGATGAGTTCATTGCAGCCTACCTAAAGGAGATTGCTTAATGGAGCTGGAGATTCGCTATACGAAGGATGAAGATGCTCCCTTTCTTCGTGATTGGTTTCAGGATCCTGCAGTACTGCGAAACTTTCCTATGCAAACAGCCCTAGAGGTTACCGATACAATTAACCGATGGATGAGCTACAACCGCTTTGGTTGTAGCATCACCGCTCTTGATCAGAAGCGCCCCGTTGCTATGACCCTTTTTTGGCTACAGTTTTATCAAAAGATTCGCCATGAAGCTCTTTTCACTTTGATTGTCGATCCGCAATATCGAGGACGGGGAATCGGAGGAAAGCTACTACAGACATTATTGGATCATGGTAAGGAGCATTTGGGAGTTTCTGTGGCTCATCTTGAGGTGTATGAAGGAAACCCAGCAATCCGCTTATACGAGCGCATGGGGTTTCGAGAGGTCGGTATGCAGAAAAAGTGGGTCAAAGATCAAGGTGAGTACATTGGCCGCATTATGATGCAAAAGGAGCTATAAGGTATGGATTTTTCCATTAACCAAGCTTCTTCACCTCAACATCGAGATCTTTTCTTGCAATGGTTGAAGGAGGCTAGTGTTTCTCAAAACCTTCCTGCAAAAAGTGAGGCAGAATATGGCTGGTGGCTAGACTTTACGCTCTCTTTTATAGAGTATGGAGCTGTCTATTTTGCTTATGAAGGGAGCTCTTGTATAGGAGTGGGAGCTCTAATGCTTCCACCTTATGAGAAGTTGCGTCACCATAGTCCGCTGATTCTTCTCGTAGACCCAAAAAAGCGAAGAAGAGGTGTTGGCCATGCTCTATTAGAGCACCTTTGCTTTGTTGCGAAGCATCGCTTTGCCATAGAAGTCCTTTCTGTTGAATTTGCAGCAGGCTCTCAAAGTGAAATTGCTTTTTTTGAAAAGCGTGGGTTTACAACATTTGCACGCATGGAAGGGTGGTTTGCAAATGAGGGAAGTATTGATGATAAAATTTGCATGGAAAAAGAGCTGAGAGATGACTCCTGAGCTTCTGCATTTACAAACAAGAATGGCTCCTTTTCTTGGAAAAAGGCGTTTAGACTTATGCTTGAATAACAACCGCCAGACCATGGTGCGTGTGGTGAGCTTGTCTTTTAGGAAAGCTCTTCTCTCTGTTCATAAAATTTTTGTGCAGGCTCCTGATGCAGTGCTGCAAGCATTAGTGCACTTTGTTTATGGGGCGAAAAAAGACCAACAGAGTGCCAAAAAGGTGATTCGGAAGTTCATTGAAGAGGCTTTATTAGAGGTGGACCTAGCTGAGGAGTATCCTCAAGATCGCATCCAGACAAAGGGAAAACTATACGACTTAAAAGAAATTTTTCAGACAATTAATAAAGACTACTTTTGCAACGAATTAGACTTGCGTATCACATGGTATGGACAGAAGATGCAAAAGCGCAAGCGGTCGATGACTTTTGGGGAGTATCTGCGGCTTTATAGGCTTATTAAAATTCATCGGCAGTTGGATCAAGCTGTTGTACCGGACTTTTACGTATCTTTTGTGGTCTATCATGAGATGTTACATGCCGTTATTCCTCCCTATATGGACCGAGCTGGAAGGATGCGTATGCACGGAGCAGAGTTTAAACAGCGAGAGCGTGAGTTTGCATACTTTCAAGATGCAATGGAGTGGGAAAAAGCAAACCCAACAGTCTTTTTTAAATAAAAAGAGGTGAAATCGAGAGATGGCTGGACATAGTAAATGGGCAAATATCAAGCATAAGAAAGGGCGTGCAGACGCTAAAAAGGGCAAAGAGTTTTCTCGTGTAATCAAAGAGATTGTATCTGCAGTGAAGTTGGGCGGAGCAGACCCAAAATCAAATCCGAGGTTGCGCCTGGCTGTGCAGAAGGCACGAGAAGTCAACATGCCCATGGATACAGTGGACCGCAATATCAAAAAAGCATCTAGCCCAGACCAAGAAGAGCTTTATGAAATGCTTTATGAGCTATATGGGCACAATGGAGTTGGGATTTTAGTCGAAGTGATCACGGATAATAAAAATCGGATTGCTTCGGATATGCGCATTGCTACCAATAAAAAAGGAGGGTCCATTGCCTCTCCTGGATCAGTGGCTTTTAACTTTGATCGTAAAGGTGTGATCCTCGTTCCTAAGAGCTCCATTGAAGAAGATGAGCTGTTCATGCTTGTTACAGAAGCTGGAGCGGATGACTTTGAACCTTTAGAGGAAGAGTTTTTGATCCTAACTCCAGCAGAAGAGCTTTATCAAGTCAAAGAAGCGTTGGATGAGAAAGAGATCTCTCAAACTAAGTGTGACCTAGAGCATATGGGGCGCGTGCTTGTTAGCTGTGATGAAGAATCTCAGCAAGCAAACCAGGAGCTGATTGATTGGCTAGAGGAACTTGATGATGTGCAAGCAGTCTTCCACAATATGGAGTCTGTATAAACAGTGCTTAAACATGTGGAAACTGTTCCATTTGCAGTTGAAGAAGAGCAGTTACTCCATTTAGCTCAAAAATATGCACAAACCATTGGGACTATATTTTTACATTCAGGAAGAGGGTATGAGGGGCATAACGTTAGTTATTTAGCTCTCTATCCTCATCGAGTGATTGAAGTCCCAGCAGATCATAAAGATCCCTGGCATAAGCTTCGCAATGAGCTCACCTTTTCTTCCTCAAGTTGTGAAGGGCTACCTAAGTATCTTGGGTTTTTAAGTTATGAAATGGGCGCTTATAGTAGATGTTGTCCACACGTTTCAGCTTATACTCCCCCTCATGCCTTGAGTTGGTTTGTTGAACCCTCCCTTCTTTTTCGTTGGCAACGCTCCTCAAAAAAACTAGAGCTTTTTGTGCATGCTAGTTGTCACTTGACAGAGGCTGCAGCTCTATTGGTTGATCGAGTGAAGAAAGAGGAGTGGGCTTTTCTTTTTGCACCCTTACTCGATGAATCTTTTCATGTAGATGCATGTTCGCTAGTGGATTCATATAGCAGCTACTGTCAAAATTTCGAGAGGTTAAAAGAGTATTTGCGGGCGGGAGATGTTTACCAGCTTTGTCTGTCACGTTGCCTAAAGATCTCTTATTCTGGGCTACCATTTGGTTGGTTTAAGTCGTTGATGCAACACGCTCCAACGCCTTTTGGTGCTTTTTTAGCTCTACCAAAGGGGCACATTCTTTCTCTTTCTCCTGAGTGTTTTTTGACTAAACAAGAGAAATTAGTAGAAACTCAGCCAATTAAGGGGACTGCGAGAAGAAAGGTAGACCCAATAGAAGATTTAAAGGTAAGAGATGCTCTAATTGCGAGTGAGAAAAATAATTCAGAGCTTGTGATGATCACAGACTTGATGCGCAATGATTTAAGTCGGGTCTGTCAGGTAGGGAGTGTGCAGGTCCTAGAAGAAAGAAGGTGTGATGCTTACCCTTACCTTTGGCATTTAAGCTCTAAGGTACAAGGCAAGCTCCAGGAGGCTGATGAAGGGATTAATGTACTTGAATCTTGTTTCCCTCCTGGCTCGATTTCTGGATGCCCTAAGCAAAGGGCGCTACAGATCATTTATGACTTGGAAAAACAAGCTCGAGGGATCTATACAGGAGCTATTGGCTATTTTACAGAGAGTGGAGATTTTGACTTTAATGTGGCCATTCGTAGCTTTTATGCGGAAAGTGGAGAGGCTTACATTCGGTCTGGAGGCGCTATTTTAGCCTCTTCCAACCTCCAACAAGAATGGGAAGAGACCTGGACTAAGTACCAGGGGCTACTACATCCAGTGTGCCGAGGGATCGATGTACCTTTTTCTTGATAACCAGGCTATTTTAGAAGAGGCGCTTTCTCCTACAGTTTATCAACGAGCGCTTTGGTGGGGGGATGGGATCTTTTCCACTCTTTTAGTCAATGAAAGAGGAGAGGTTTGTCACTTTGATCAGCACTATCAATCGTTGATGAAGCAAGCTCAGGAGCTTGAAATTACTTATCCTTCTTTATCCAAAGAGGCTGTAGAACAATGGCTTTCTCTTGTGCACTGTAGGGGGCAGAGGATGCGGTTGAAGCTCTGTCTCATTCCAGAAGAAGAGTCCCAATCTCCTCTTTGGCAAGGGTGTAGGAAGGGGCATTGGCTAGGGAAGCTTTTTCCTCTTTCTTCCATACCACCTCGGTTGTCGATTGTCACGTATCCAGAGCCTTTTTACTTACCCAAGCAGGTAAAGACTCTTTCTTATGCTCCACGGTTATGGTTAAAAAAATGGGCGCAAAAGCAGGGGGCCGATGATGCTCTTTGTGTAGATGCAAATGGCTACCTCTTAGAACTGAGTACATCAAATGTTTTTTGGGAAGAAGGGGGCTTGTTCTATACCCCAGACTATGAAAAGTTGCCCATATATGCAGGAACCTTCTTAAGAGACAAAATTGAAAGACAGCCTGATCGCTTTAAGAAGGTTTGTATTAGGAGACAAGACCTACCTAGAAATGGTCGTCTGTATAGTTGTAATAGCTTGACGGGAGCTATCCCTATTCAATCACTTGATGGCAAATGCTATTCTACCTAAGGATAGTAACTGCTAGGGTGCTGGTTAGGAAGAGAGATTTTCTCCTCATCATAAATCTTTAGCCGGTAAGGAGGGTTTGGTGGGGTAGAGAGAAGAGCATCAACCTTTTCTTGTGTGGAAGCGTTGTAAAGAATAAAGCTATGTACATCTTCTGCATCCGTCAAAGCAGCACGGATGGGTTGCCCTTTTGTCCAATAGCGAGTGAGATACATAAATAGAGGAGAAATATTAAAAACAGCGCCATTCTCTAATTCAATCATAGACCCCATTTTGAGGTTTTTTCGGATGACATCCAGCTTTTTCTGTGAAGGGGAGGGGTTGTTTTTAAGCAGCTTGCTAAGAGCTGAAGAGGGAGATGTCGGCGGGTGACTTAGCTGCGCTTGTATTACTTCTTGCTTTGTTAAATTTGTGATCGTGCTGGTAGGGCCTAATCTGGGATCTTGGTCTTTGAGGATACGCACTTGGACTTGATCATTTTTTCCCCAATCCAGGTTTTCATGAGCATCTTTAGCTGACGCAGTCCATTCAGATCCATCGCGTAAGGTAAACCCCCCAACAGCAGGGGAGGCAATATGTTGATAGTAAACAAAGTAAGGAGTGCGGGTCTCCTCTTCCTCTTCAGCCTCTTGGCCTGAAGGTTCTGCGGAGGGAGGAGTAATGATGACTTGCTCTTCTTTAGAGCTTTCCCTTTGGCTATTGAGGAAGCCATTGATGATTTCCTCCATTTGTTTAGCATCAACTGGAGACACTTGAGCTAGGACTACTTGCGTAGGCAGCATAAGAATGCCTAAAATAGAAAAAATAAGACGCATACCTTTTCCCCCTGAATCTATACAAATACCTGTCGCTCTATTTTCCCGCAAAGGTGGAGTTTCTATAAGATCTTTAATTGACTTTAGTTTTGGTTTTTGAGAGGCTTTTTGCCCCTCATTAGCCTTTATTTCGTATGATTGCTCTTTTTTCGGCTTTTGTCCTTTTTGCTACTACTGTCTACCCATGGGGGTGGTGGGAGCCGCTTGTTGATCATGGACAAGGAAAAGACTTTTTTATGGAGGAGGTTTGGCCAGAGCATGCAAAGGGGATGCTACAAAACCTTGTGAAAGCATCCGCAGGCACCGCGCTTTTCTTCCCTTGTGCCGATGGCTTTGTAGCAAAGCAGTTTTCCCTTCAATTTCCTGGCTGGCTGACAATTGGCTTGGATTACCGAGCTGCCCTTTTAGAAGCTGCCAACAAGAGAAGGCAAGACGCTCTTTATTACCGCTACCTGCATAGTGGTTCTTTAGAAGGAGGGGAGCTTTATGACCTCATTGTTATCACGGTTCCTCATAACCCAGAACCTGCTTTCTGGAAAGTCATTCAAAAGCTCTCTCTTTGTCTACACCCTGAAGGGCGCTTTGTCATTTTTCTGCCTTTATATGAGGAAGGGGAAGGATGGGAATATTTAATTAAATGTAAAAATGATCCCCTATGGCAGGGGGTGGACTTGCCTCATTTGCCGCAACCTATCGATCTTTTCTCTTTGATGAACCAAACCCCCTTACTTTTTAAAAGAAGAGATGCTTTTCCTGTCTACTTAGGTGAAAAGCATGCTGTAACAGAGCTTTTTATGAGAAGTATGCACAGGAATGGCTACCCCTTTCCCAAGAAAAAGGTAGAGCTGTCAAGTCCCGAGTGGGTAGAGGTTTATCTGCGCTTTATCTTTACTCTAGAGAAATCTTGACAATGCAATAAAAGATTTGTTAAAATTTTACGTTTGATTTATCTAAAATTTATTATTGCACCGACCATTTAATCAAGGACGAAATATGGCAACAGATGCTCTCCACAAATCAAGGACTCCAGGTAGTCATCAACTCCATGTCCTCTCTAACCAACTAGAAACTCGCCAAGAGAGAACAGACCATAATTCTGAGGCTGCTTGTCAGTGCTGGAGGAGTGCATGTGCAAGTTTGTGCGCAGCTTTTAGTCGCTTATCCTGTAGTGGAAGTAACGAAAGAAAAATAACCGCCGCACCGATTCCCTTGAAAGAGGAGATCGTTGGTGCTCCTAAAGAGGGGGCTCAAGCAGAAGCAGGAGAAAGGAGACAGCCACAAGAGATACCTGGAGGTGTATTTTCTTTGTCTGCAGGGGGATCTCCTTCCAAAGGAAGAAGGTATGCTTTTGGGACTTCAACTGATGTAACAGCCTTCACAAGTGGAGTAAGCAGAGGCTTTCAATCCACTGGCTCTTTGCAAGTTCTGAGTTTAGAAGATGCACAAAGCTGTCCTGATGTAAAGAGCTTGGAAGTTGTTCATGAGGAGAAGGGGACGCACTCCGTTAGAAATACTAGTGACGCTAGTGCAGTGAGTCATCGAGTGCTTCCTACGCCGCGAGGGCGAGAAGACTTAAAAGTGTTATACATCGAAGATAGTGGGACCAATCAAAAGCTTTTGACAAGAACTCTTGGTAAACAAGGGTTTAAGGCGGGGAAAGTAGAGGGAGAGTCATTTAAAGGGTTTATGTCGACAGAACAAAACCCTATCCTCAGCAAGGAAAATGTAACGGTGATTGCAAGTGATGAGCAGGCTTTTAACCATCTAAAAGAAGCAGGCCATCAGTATCATGTGATTATTTTTGACTTCAACCTTGGTATCACAGCAACGAGAACAGGGCCAGAGATCTGCCAAGCTGCCAAAGAAGGCAGATGGCTTGATGAAAAAGCTATTTGTATTGGTTATTCAACAGAGCAAGATGGAGCTGAGCAAGCGGCAGCAGTGGAAATGGATGCGTTCCTAGCAAAGAAAATGCGTCCTTTACCAGGTCTTATTGATCAACTCATCTTTGCTAAGTGGCCCGAAGACTACCCAGATCCAGATGCTGCAGGGCAGCCTAAGGATTAAAGCTACAGAGCAGATCCTCCAAGCTTGGAGGGGTACGAGCTTCGACTCTTATATGTTTAGCAAAGTGCAATAATTTGCCTTCCTCTTTCTCTCGGCCAATTAGCTGTAGAGCAACAGGAAGGCCTTTTTTATTCACACCAATTGGAATCATTAAGCGGCTCATTCCTGTAAGAGAAAATGGAATAATGAACTCCTGCAACCCTAAAATAGGATCTAAAGCTTCCATAGGTTGATCCAAGTGGGGACACTCCATAGTATATGCTGGCAGCAGTAAGAGATCATACCGATCTAAAAGGCAGTACAGCTGCTGCTTGAAAATATGTAAGTGCGACTTAGCAAAGATATACTGTCCACTAGACACCTGCTGTGAAGGAGCTAGCCAGGGGGCTAGATGAGAAGGACAGTTCTCTAAGCTAGCCTGTGGCAACTGAGAGAGAAAGAGTGATAAATGTACAGCAAGAACCTCACGCATATGAGTCAGTAAAAGATCTGCTTCCACCACGGCTTCTGGAGTATGGCTGTGGCCTTTCTCTTCAATCTCTATAAGAAAATTTTTCACCAAAGGTTCAAGGCTCTCCGGGGGGCAAGCAGAACCTAGGTTAGGAAGCCAAGCTAGGTGATAGGGAGCTTCTTTTTCTTTTTTCAACACCTCTTGGTGATTATATGGATAGGGAGGGTAACTTTCAGAGTCTCTAGGATCGGGATAACTCACAGCATCAGTCACTGTAGCAAGATCTTCTATCGATCGAGCAGTGATCGAGTAGTTAATAAACGGACGTAGTGTCAGTTCATTAGCTGTATTGATAGGGACTTTGCCTCTAGATAAGCCTAAAGAAAAAATGCCACAGTATGCTGCTGGAAGGTCACATCCTCCACGGATATTTGGCCCCACAGCAAAGGTTGCCAGCCCTGAGGCTACGGCACAAGCGCCTCCTCCACATGGTCCTCCAGCAGCAAAATTAAGTTGCCAAGGGTTCCTACATAGGCTTGCATGGCTTGTTTCCCCAATATCTGTTAAACTAAACTCTGTTGCATGTGTTCGGCCTAAAAATAAAGCACCAAGGTTCATCAGGCGGCGGATTATTAAAGCTGTTTCTTCTCCATATTGAGGCTCTACTAAAGAGGACCCATTTGATAGGGGGCTGTTGGTCATTTCAATTAGAAAATCACTGACACAAAAAGTTGACCCTAAGAGAGGAAGCTGCAAGGTTTCTTTTGGGGATTTGCAAATTCTACTTTCTAGTTGGCGCGCTTGTAAGAGAACCTTATCAGGATCTACATGAGTGTACGCTTGTAGAGAAGTGTTTTGCATGTCAATGCGATGCAAAAAGTCATGGGCTATATCCCTTGGAGAGATCGATCCAGAACGTATATGCTCACCCATTTCATAGGTAGAAAGGTGGGAGAGTTGAAGATGAGTCATGCGTATCCTCCAAAAAAAAAATAGCCCTTCTATTTATCTTAATGGCTCCTTTCTTGAAAAGGGCAAGGTCCGTATGATAACTCCATTTTATCATGGAGGTGATAATGAATTTGTATTGGTGGCTGACTCCAGTTGTGACAGCTGGGATCGGGTGGGGAACCAACTGGCTAGCAGTCAAGATGTTGTTTCGTCCAAAAAAAGCATGGAACTTAGGGATTTGTCGCTTACAAGGTGTTGTTCCTAAAAGAAAAGCTGCCCTGGGTCGTTCGATTAGTGAAATTGTCAGTGAGCGCTTACTCTCTTCTCATGACCTTGCACATCGCTGTCATGACCTGAACCTAAAAGAAGATCTACAATCTTTCTTAAATGAACGGATGGATCTGTTTTTGCAAGAGCTCAAGAAAGAAATGCCTATGGTAGGCTTGTTTATGGGAGGAGACCTCGCTGCAAAAGTACGTAGCAAGATGATGACAACCATTCTTGATGCAGAGCCAGAGATCAAACAGCTGCTGGCAGAGCGCTTGGAAAAGGGAGTCAATGTTGCGCAGCTTGTGGAAGAAAAGATTGCTCAATTTTCAATAGAAGAGCTTGAGTCTCTTGTATGCCACATCGCAAGCAAAGAGCTGCGCACGATAGAAGTTCTTGGAGGCCTACTTGGTTTTATTGTCGGCCTTGTACAAGTTCTTGTCTTTTACTTATGGCAGTAGAGCTTTTCTTAAGCCGCTCTTCTCGACTCAAGAAAGACCCCATGGTCTTTGAGCTTTTGGCATGATGATAACGGAAGGACTGCTTTCTAGGAAGCTTACCTTCAAGAAGGACAGCAAGTCGTCTGCGGTTTTCTCTGCCATAAGCTCTCTGTGCAAAAGCTACGAATGATGGATAATCTAACTTCTCAACAGAGGTTATGCGTTTTTCCATCCAGTCAAAGTCTCCATCATAGGTGAAGGCTAGAGTCCATAGTAACCGAGCCATCCCCATTGCATTTTCAGGAGGGGTGCGTAGCTGGCTGATGAGCGCTAGTTTGATCGTTTCAAACTGCTCTGGCGTTGCATACTCCGTTTCGAGGTTTCTTAGAAACTCTTCAAGGAAAGCATCAAAGCGCGCGAGTAGATCCCTGGGCTCATGGCTCGCAGACTCAATAGCGAAAAACTCTGCAAGCTCTCCCTCTTCATCAGCCGGCCAATTCCAGACAACATATGCTGTTTGCTGTTGTGTACGTAGCTCATGAAAGAAGGCTGGTTCCACAGCATTGGCTAAGAGTTGCTGGGCTGCGCGGTCTTCAAAGCTGAAAGCTCCCTCTTGAATAGTAAGAACCAAGGCATTGCGCGAAAGGTCGATCTTTTTCTTAACAAGTAGAGGACCTTTACGTGGGTTGATTTGTAGTACACGTCCCTTGTCTTTAGCCCCTTCTGGATAAGGAGAGCCTCCCATGATTTGCAGAAAGCTCTTGACGGCATGCTCTGCTTGATGCTCAGTTTGGTTGCCATATAAAAGAGAGTTGACAAAGCGCTTGGTAAAGAGGGACTTTTTAAAGGTGTTGAAGTCCTCTAAACTCACTTGAGAGACCTGGTTAGCTTTCTCTTGAGGAGGAGTAAGATCTTCTCTTAAGATTTCCTGTGTTTGCTTAATCGCTTGAATAACAGGATCTACACGGTACTCATTCTCATACCTTCTTTGTAGCTCCTTTTGATAGGTCTGTAGCTGTTCAGAAGAGATGGTTAGTTGGTTTAGGCGGCTGGCAATCTCAGTCAAAAGGGATTCCGCTTTGGCGCTTGTTCCCGAAATAGTCAGTAATAAGCCATTGCGTTCAGCGGGGGCTATGTGGAAGTCTAAGCTAGCAACCATTGCAGGGTATGTAAGGTCTTTTAGCGATTGGTTTAAGGCATAGATATATAGATCCCGCAAAACTTCAGAACGGGCAGAACCAGAGCGTATGGCAGGCGTTTTAACTTCGAAAAACCAAGCGACTTGAGGGGTGCGATAGTAACTATCTACACAAGCATAAGCGCGGCTCTCTTGGTTATCAAGGATGCGTTTTGGCTTGGGATAAAGAGAGTCTTCTACTTCTTTTTCTACTTGGACAAGCTGAAGGTCTTTGGCAATAAATGGATTGGGAGGAGGGAGAGCAATGTGGTTGGTAGGGGGAATATCACTCCAGAGGGCAACCTGCTCATCCTTCACAGAGCGCTTGGCAAAAGGGGTCTTTAGAACAGGCTCTTGCTCATCTAGAGCTATTTCAAGCTCTTTTTCAGGAGCAACTAGCGTAATAAGGACATTTTTGGGAGTTAGCTTAGAAAAAATAGAAGACACTTCTTGTGGACGATACTCATGAAAAAGAATGGTCTTTTCAGGGTAGGAGGCGAGGTCTTCATCAAGCAAAGCCCTAGCATGCATCGTAACAGCAGAAAAGGCATCACTTCTAGACTGGTACTGATAAGCTTGTAATGCAATTGCTTGTTGCTCTTCAAAGATGTAGTTAGGGATGGGAGCTTTGCTAAGGGTCTGAATGGCTTCAAAACAACGGGCAATGACTGCTGTGTATTGGTCCAAGCCTTTTTCCGTTAAGGTGATATTGATGCCAAAAAGGGCCTGGTCATGCCCGACTTTACTTCCTCCTGCAGAAAGGCCAGTGGCTAGCTGGTCTGCTCTTAGGCTGGCCAGCAAACTTCCTTCTCCCTCATCACCTAAGAGGTGCCCGACAATGCTGTGAGATTTTGCTTCATGGTTCACCCAGTCTACAGGGATTTCCCAGCTTAAAGAGAGCGTACGGCTTTCTTTAATTGGGGAAAGAGCCACAAGGCTTGGTGTGGCAGATGGCTGAAATAAAGGCTCTCGGATTTTGGGTACGCTCACATGGTGGTTGGGAACGGCAGAAAAGTCTCTTTCAACAAGCTCTGTAAGCTCTTCCAAAGGAAGAGGAGAGTAAACAACAAGGTGCATGATGTTTGCACTATAGTGTTTCTTATACCACTGGATGAGATCTTGTCTTGAAATAGCTTGTAAAGTTTCCAGGTTCCCCATGTGATAATGAGAAAGAGGGTGGTTGGGGTTTGCCATGTGGTATTTGACAAATTGTGAGCGCCAGCCATCTTTTTCTACATAGCGCTTGTACTCTTGGTCTACAGCTGTTCGCTCTCGATCTGTCGCAGAGGCATTAAATGTGGGGGCGATAAAAAACTGAGCAAAACGGTCAAGGGCTCCAGCAAATGCATCGTTATCAATGGAAAACATGTAGCATGTGCTTGAAAGAGTTGTAAAGGCATTGGAGCTGCCTCCATGTTGGCCAATGAAGTTCTTATACTCCGACTCTTCAGGGTATTTTTCGCTACCTAGAAAGAGCATATGCTCTAAAAAGTGAGCCATGCCCGGATAAGATTTTGGATCCGAAAAGCTCCCTACATTGACTGCTAGCGCTGCAGCAGACTGCTTGGCTTTAGGCTCATGAACAAGATATACCTCAAGCTCATTGTCAAGCCGCAGCTTCTTAACGGCGCGACCTTCTAGTGAGGGAGTAAGGATTGGAACAGATGCTTTGTCATCAATAGTCTGGGGCATAGCAAAACCTGCACTAGAAGTTAAAAAAAAAGCGGTGAGTCCAAATAAAAAAGAACAGCAAGGGTTCATTCGAAGCTCCTTTTTTGCTGAAGCAAAAATTGATAGTTCTTGTTGAGCTCTTGCCAGAGGGTGTCGGCAACCTTCTTTTGCTTAGAAGATTTAGGCATAGGCTCTAGGGGCTCTATTTGTGAAAAATTTATCTCATCACCGAAGTAAAGAAAGACAGGGTGTCTTGAAGTTGTTCGCTTTTCGCCAAGCTCTAATTGCACCGCATCAGGAGGAGGGAGAATAGGGTAGGTGAGTAAGGAAAGAGGGAAGAAATGTGTAGGGGTTTTTGCTTTGCGAGCAAGTAAGCGAAACATTTCAATACTTTTAGGATCTAACGGGCTTACCGCAAACTCTCCGGTTTGGTCAGGGCGATCTCGCCCTCCACTCGGAGCTACCCAAAAGCAATGACCACCTTCTTTTAAGAGCTCGCCTAGCTTCACAAGTGCTTGCTGATTGTGTTGCTTTTTTTCTAAGGAGCGTTCAGGAGGGTGCTCGAGGTATTTTTTGGAGTAAATGCAAAGCAGGTTCAGTCCTAAACTCATGGGGATCGCAAAGGGGTCTGTCAGTACTCTTTCTCCCGCGATATGCGTAGCCTTAGGCATTAAAGAAGGGTAATCCCGGTCAAGTAAGTAGTTAAGGATTTGGGGGTCCGCCTCAGCCTGGTGGTTAGAGAGTAAAAAAACATTTTCCCCTTGTTCTAGGTATTTTTCTATTTGCTGAATAGATGGCTGCCCAAAAACCTTGGAGTGCTCGACATCAATCAGTGGGTGAAAAAAGTCTTTCCCAAATTGATAAAAGTCAAAAGGTTCTCTGACCGCTGTGTGATGGCAAGGGAAAGCATAAGGGGTTTCTAACTGCTCTTGAACCGTTTTTAACCATTCGGCAAATAGATCGGCATAATGATAAATATCTAAACCAGCATCAGCAACAACTTGCAAGTACTGCTTGGCAAAGTCTGCTGCAATTTGCGCTTGTTTTTCATTTAATCCTGGAGCTGTTTCTAAAGCTTGAAGAAGGAATTTGGGGTCCATGCCTAAAACTCTATTTTTTCGCCATTTGTCGTGGAGTACATATGAAAATCATTAAGATGTAACTGGTCATTGCAAGAGAACTCTAAAGAGGCATTGAGTTTGTCGGTTGTTTTCAGCAAGTGATCTTTAAAATGGACTTCAATGTAGCGCAAGAGCTCAGGATGGCACTCAAGCCGTAGAGCATATTTTTGGTTGTATTGGATTACTTTCTTTAGCGCGCGTTCAATTTCAATAGAGACACTTTCATGTGTTTTAATTGCTCCATTGCCTTGGCAGTATGGGCAAGCACAAAAGAGAGTTTGGTGTAAGGACTCTCGGTTTCTTTGGCGTGTCATTTCTACTAAGCCAAATTCGCTCATGCTTAAAATCGTGCACTTGGCCGGGTCTTCCTTCATGCACTCCTTAAAGTGATCTAAAACACGTTTGCGGTTGCGGCGCATGCGCATATCGATAAAGTCACAAATGATTAAGCCCCCAATATTTCTCAGGCGTAGCTGTCGTGCAATTTCTTGCGCAGCTTCGAGGTTGATGCGGACTAGAGCTTCTTCTAAGTTGCCCTGCTCCCCTGAGCTGCGGCCTGAGTTGACATCAATCGTACACATAGCTTCTGTGCGGTCGAAGTATAAGTAGCCACCACTTGGCATCCATATTTTTCGACGCAAGGCACGATCGATTTCTCGTTCAATATTGAACCGTTCAAACATAGGAACTTTATCGCGATACATATCAATTTTGACATGGTGTTCCTTCTCGTAGTTGCGATAAATGCGCTTACATCTTTGGTAGGTGGAATAATCATCAACTAAGATTCGATCGAACTTTTTATCCACAGCTTGCATGACAGAGCGTTTAATTAGATCGGACTCTTCATATAAACAAGCAGACCCTTTGCTTTCTTGGAATTTTTGCATGATGCTTGACCAACTCTCCAGTAGATCATGAGCTTCATCAATCAACATGTCTGTTGTTGCATGCTGGCTTGCTGTGCGACATATTAGTCCCATGTCGCGAGGCATTTCAAAAGAGCGAATGACTTTTTTTAAGCGGTCTCGTGTTGTGCGATCTTCGATTTTTCTTGAAACTCCTCGGTGCCCAGAGTTTGGGAGCAAAACAAGATAGCGGCCTGGGATCGAAATCTTGGAAGTAAGCCTGGCCCCTTTGCTCCCAATAGGATCTTTCACTACCTGGACAAGGACAAACTGGTCCATTTTCAACAGCTGATCAATGTTTCTATCTTCAGATGCTTCTGAGATCTTGCAATCAAGCTCAAAGTCCATATCAAACATCTGTTCGAGCTTTTTTGTATTCTCAAGGATATCAGAAATGTGGATGAATCCATTTTCACCCTCTCCAATATCAATAAAAGCAGACTGAATATTCTTTAGGATATTGACTACACATCCCTTGTAGATATTGCCTGTCAGCAGCCGAACGGCCTTTCTTTCAATACTAAGGTCATAAAGTTGGCCGTTTTTTAGGTGAGCATAGCGACGCTCTTTAGACTCGATATTGAGTAAGATTTCTTGCATAGGTTTTCCCTTAAGTCAGCTGCATGAGCTATGAAACAATTCATTAAATCTGAGGATAGAAGGTCCAGTAACCATCCTCCAAGAATAGGAAAACCTTTTGATCTTTTCCAGTAAAAAGCTTTTATGAATGAGGGGGTGCTATAGGGATAAGGAGCTGTGCACGCATCCCTGTTTTCGGGATGTTTTCTAGATAAAGAGATCCCCCAGCCTGCTCGATGATTTGGCGGCAAAGAGCAAGGCCTAGCCCTCCGCCTTTGTTAGAAACCTCTGTGTGAAATAGCTCTTCCACCTCGTTCTTTAGAGAGCCTCCACCGGTATCTTCAATAGACAAGCAAAGAGCTTTGTCAGAGAGGGTTGCTCGAATATAAATCTCTCCCTTTTTCTTGCCGATGGCATTACGGGCGTTGGTTAGCAAGTTTAAAATAATATGACCTAATGAGCTGGCAGACAATGAGATATAGATAGGAGGAAGACTGGAGAGGTTATCAAAACAGGAAATAGTAGCTGGTAGAGAGAGGCGAAAGAGCTTAAGGCTCATATCCATTGCTTGTGAAAAGAGAGCTTTTTTTGTGCTTTGCTTACCACTTTTTACATGTTGAAGCACCTGGCGAGTGAGAGCAGAAAGCCTATCCACTTGCTCGCATATGTTTTGTATATCTTGTTCTTTTAGGTTTTTTTGTTTTAAGCAGTGAGCTTGTAGGGAAAGGTTTGATAGAGCGTTGTTTAGGTCGTGAAACAGCCCAGCTGTAACCATTCCTATATCCATTAACCGGTAGGGGATGGAGGCTGTTTTTTCGTTAGGAAAGAAGAATAAGTAGGTTTGTGCATAGCCTTGGCCTGAAGGAGTGACAATCGCTTTGCCCTGCACCTTTTTTTGGAAGGGCGGAGACCCCTCTTGAAGGGAGATCTCCTGGAAGGTAAAAGGGCTTTTTAAAAGATTTTTGAGGGCTTCCTGTTGGGAAGCTGGCACTGCTTTGTAGAGATCTGTTAGGTTTAAGGGAAGGAATAGAGAGGCTTCTTTATTGATCAACCCCTCATGGTTAAATGCAATTCCATAGCAAATATTTTCTTTAGCTAGAGAGAGAAGGATGGGTAAGTCATTTATGTTTAGTGTCATGCATAATCCTTCTAAGAAAGATGGGTGTCGAGTCTCCAGTCATGAACAGGTTTCCATAGGTCAGGTAGATCTAAGGCGTGTCCATATTCAGTGATCACGAGTGTTCGCCACCGACCTTGGACATCAAAGGGAATTGAAGACTGGAAAGTGAAGCTCATCTGAGGTTTTAAATTTGAAACTTCCACCTTTTCATGCACCTTCTTTCCTCCTAGCTCATGTTCAATGAGAAGAATGGCTTGCTCCCAGTCATTTGCCCCTGTGTTGCGAATGTGCCACTCCGTTCCTCCCTCTGTATTTTTTCGGAATTTTGCCTGATAGTGGACATGGCGCCTTTCTCTTAACGATTCAATAGAGCGCCTACAAGAACGGATATGCACTTCACTACGCGCATTGGCATCAAGACTATAAGCCATAATCCAAGGAATAAGAATCCAGAAAATAGCGACACTAAGAGGAATGGCAGCTAGGAATAACCCATTGATTTGGATGGGAATAGGGCTTAAAGGAATGCTTAGAGGAACTGCTGCTACAAGGGCTAAAATCAAAGAAATAATAATGAGTTTTTTATCTTGTTTCATCTGCCTATCCATACCTGTCTATATCTACATATGACTATCGGATGGCTTGGGACTAGACTTAAGAAGGAGAGATAAAGAGGTTTAATTTTTTGTATAAAGTCTTTAGTATTCAGCTAGATAGACTTGTGAAAAGGAAGAATTTTTGTGACTAGTCACCTCCTGCCTCTAAATGACTTACGTAAGGGCCAAGAAAAGAAGGTAGATCTTCATATCTCCCAAGAGGAATTCAATCTTGTCGATAAGGAGATCGAGCTAGAGGGAACATTATCTGTACAGGGGCGCATTTACCTGGTGGATGATCATATTATTTTTCACTTTTCCGTGGATTCAAACTTTCGCGTTCCTTGCAAGATTTGCAATGAGACATTTATTCACCCCCTTTGTTTAAAAGAACTTTATCATACAGAAGAGATTCCTCCAGATCGCTGGGAAGATTATAACCTTCTGCCTCCTATCCGCGAGGCTGTACTTATTGAACTTCCCGATGTCTTTGAGTGCTCGGGAGGAGCATGCCCAAAAAGAAAAGAGCTTGCAAAATACTTTAGTAAAGAGAGAAAGCAAGACGAAAATTCTTCAATCGGGTATCATCCCTTCTCTTCTCTTTAAAGCTTACAGGAGAAACACCAAATGGCAGTCCCTAGAAATCGCCTATCGAACTCTAGAAAAAACTTACGTCGTGCTCACCATGCAAAAGAGCCATTAAGCTTGGCTTCTTGCGGAAATTGTGGGTCTAAAGTGCAAGCGCACCGTGCTTGCATGAAATGCGGACACTACCGTGGTCGTCAGGTCGTGAAAGGAACAGACTCCGAGTAGGAAGTCTCTTGCATATCGCAGTAGATATCATGGGGGGAGAGCAATCCCCCCTCATCCTTTTTGAGGCTGCCTGCGAAGCCTTGGCCTTGTTACCGCATGGGTCAAAGATTACGGTTTTATGTGAAAAGAACGTTGTTGATCCAAGCAAGGCTCCCTCCTCCCTTCAAATTATAGAGTCTGGTCCCTCCATTATGATGGATGACTCGCCTCTGTTTGCTGCGCGCTCAAAGAAAGATTCATCTATGACAAAAGGGCTACAGCTTGTTGCCCGAAAAGAAGCCGATGCGTTGGTAACGACGGGGAATACAGGGGCTTTGGTCTTAAACTCTCGCCTGCAACTTTCCTTTTTGCCTCATATCTCTAAGCCCGCTTTATTAGCTGCTCTACCTTCTGTGAGAGGGTCTATAGCTCTCATCGATGCAGGCGCTTTAGTGCGTTTTCAAAAGGAGTGCATTGCTCAATTTGCTCTGATGGGAGCTGTGTATCAACATGCCCTTTTTATGAAAGATGTAGTGACTATTGGCTTATTAAATATCGGACATGAGCAAGAGAAGGGAAGAGATGAAGTGCGTGAGGCGCTCTCTTATATTTCTCAAGAATTAGCTAAGCATCCTTTGTCCTTCCAGGTGGAGTTCATCGGTAATTTAGAGGCTAGAGATGTCTTTACAGGGCGCTGTGATGTGGTTGTGACAGATGGGTTTACAGGGAATATTTTTCTTAAAGCATCGGAAGGCACCTCTGCCTTTATCTTAAACTACCTGCGCAGTGACGCGAATTGCTCGAGTATTGCGAAAGAGGCTAAAAAGTTTTTTTGCTATCAAGAGTACCCAGGTGCAGTACTCTGCGGTGTTGATGGCCTTGTTCTTAAAAGTCATGGGGATTCTACCGCACAGGCCTTTGTGATGAGCATCAAAGAAGCTGCAGATCTTTCTTCTGCAGGCTTAGTAAGTAAGTTTTCCTCACTATTTGGATAGTAAGTTGGCGATGGCTTCTGCCGTGCGAAGTGTGGAAGGTTTGGTATTTGCAGGAACCTGGCATAAAGCGCTTAATGCAGAGAGCTTTTTCTGAATCGTATCACTGGATTGTTTTACTTGATGGAGTCCTTTTAAAATTTCTTCCGCTTGGATTTCCTTGCCTAGCACTTCGGGAAGAAGGCGCTGCTTAAGTAATATATTGGGCAGGCTGTATGAAGCTTCACTTGGAGGGGGAAACTTATAAACCCATTTGAAAATCAGACTGTTTAAGCAATCTAGCTGATAGGTGATCACTGTAGGGAGGTGAAAAAGGCCCATTTCAAGAGTGATGGTCCCACTTGTTGCGATGGCAAGCTCTGCCTGCTGCATGAGTGTATAGTTTTGGCTCGCATCCACAACCTCTGCTTGTTGGGGAGGCAGAAGGCTTTGTAAATACTCTTTCATTTCCTCACGGCAACAAGAGACTTTCAAAGTATAGTCAGGGTTTTCCTGTAGGAATGCTTTGGCAGCTTCTACCTGGACAGGGTAGTTTCTTTTCATTTCTCCCCTACGACTTCCAGGGAAAATAGCTAAGACTTTCTCTTTAGCGATAGGGTGATTTTTACGGTGAGCTTCTATTTTTTCTAAAAGAGGGTGGCCTACATGCTCTGCTTGTAGGGAAGAGCCCTTAAAAAGCTCTTTTTCAAATGAGAAAAGACAAGTCAGTAGGTCCGTATTTTTTTCTAAGGTCTGCTTGCGATGAGCTTTCCAAATCCAGATAGAGGGGCAGACATGTTGGATGATTTTGCCTTTGTAGCCCGCTTTGCGTAAAGAGGCTTGCATTCGAAGAGAGAGCGAGGGGCTATCAATGAATAAGGCAAAATCTGGATTTTGCTCCAAAATGGCTTTTTTGATCATGCGAAAGCGCAGTAAAAGCTTTGGAAGAGTGAGGAAAACATCGGTAAACCCCATGACTTGGAAGTCTTCGAAGGAACAAAGAGAGGAGAGTCCTTCCTTTTGAAGGGCAGGTCCTCCAACACCGAAGGTTTTCAGTGAGGGGATTTGCTCGCGAAGGCTTTTGAGAATTTCCCCTCCTTGTCGGTCTCCACTGACCTCTCCTGCAAAAATAAACCCTTTCATAGTTGTTGCTCTAACCATCGAATGCCTTCAATAAATGCTTCGGGACTTGTGCCATGCCCTAAGTGGCCCATAGAAGGGCGTATGCGTAGCTCAAAGCTTGGAGAGCGGATGCCTTGCTCAAAAGCAGCCTCTACAAGGCTATCTAGAAAATTAAAGCAGGCTTGGGTGGAGACAGCCTGGTCCCTATTGCCTATTAGGTAGAAGATCTTCTTTCTAATCAAACTTGGAACTAAGTGGGAAAGGTTATAGCGAAGAGCTTCTGGAGCACATTGGGCAATAAGTTCTAGGGGCTGACACCTTTCTAAACTTGTTAAGGGAGCATAGCCTAAAATAGTAGAGATCTCTGCATGGCGAGCGGCAAGGTGTGTAGCGATGAAGCCTCCACGGGAAAGTCCTGCAGCAGCAACTTCTCCTGGAAGCCACCATTGCTGTTCAAGGCCATAGTGGAAGAGTTGATCCAACTGTTGTAAGAAAGCTTCTAAAAAGAAAGGGCTCTGCTCAAAAGTGGGAAGCCAGAAGTTTTGTAGTGCATCGCGATTGTTTTGCCCCTCTTCATGAAAAGGAAGAGAGATGGATAGAACCCTCCAACAGTCGTCAAGGGCTAATAAAGGATCCACAAAGGGAGAGGAGCTTAAAGTTTGCTTGCCGGCAGCACAGAAGTAAAAGAGCGTGGGGGCAGGGCCCGCATCAAGAGAGGGGCCAATTGTATAAAAGGGGTTTTCTAGAAAGGGGAGGTTATGGGTGGTGAGAGGAGGAAGCTTCATGGTTTTTTACAGGTCGGCCGGAGCCTCTTTCTTGTTTGCGCTTAGTATATAAGTTTTGCCAGTGAGTATATGCTTTACCCAGCTCAGGGTTGTATCGTTCCCTAAGAGAAAGAAACTTAACAGCAGAAGAGAGTTCAGGCTGTTGCAAAAAGCGCTTTGTTTTAAATTTGCGACTTGGATGCAAGGGGCAAAAGCGGTATTGCGCATTGAGAATAAATTCTACAGAGGCTCTTAAGCGCTTAGGGAGCGTGACAAAGTTATTCATCATATACTCACGCATCACATCACCAATGTGCACTGCAATCTTTCCGTAATGAGGGTTTTCGTCATTCGGGAGAAGCTTTTCTCGAAGAGATTTATCAATGATGGGGAAGAGAAGGCAGCTTGCTAATACGGAGCGGCGTAACTTTTTAGGGGCTTGTTGCTGGTGAAAGCTGTCTGCAGCTTTTAATAAGTTGAAGACCTCTTCTTTCTTTTTAATCTTCATAAAAGAGTGAACTTCAGGGAGGAGAAGGCCAAGTAGGTCATGGTCCACCATAAGGTGAAAGAAGGGGACAGAAGAACCTGATTCTAGCATGCGCAAGATCTCTTCTAGAATGCGAGCAGGAGCACTTTTTAGGATCTCTTGGCGGCAGATCTTTAATGCTTCTAAAGCCTCAGGCTCAGGGCGAAATTTGAGCCTTGCTACAAACTTTAGCAGCCGGATCATGCGCACAGGGTCTTGCTTGAAGCGTTTTTCAGCATCACCAATAGAGCGCAGCTTGCGCTCTTTGATATCCTCATATCCACCGACATAGTCGATGACAGTATCCTCATCTAGATCGTAAAATAGACCATTGATTGTGAAGTCGCGGCGTAGAACATCTTCTTCAGGAGTTCCCCACTCATTGTCGCGGACAATTAGCTGGTCTGCATCATTGTCACCAGCACGAAAGGTTGAAACTTCGAAGATCTTCTTGCCAAACCGTACGTGGGCTAAGCGGAAGCGTCGACCGATCATTAAGCAGTTTCTTCGAAAAATTTTCTTTACCTCTTCAGGCTTGGCAGAAGTGGAAATATCAAAATCTTTGGGGCGTTGACCTAGTAATAAATCTCGTACACCCCCTCCTACTAGATAGGCAATGTAGCCGTGGTCGCGTAAAGCACGGATAACAGTAATTGCATCAGGATCTATGTTTTCCTGGGAGATGCAATGTTTTTCTCTGGGGATGACAGCAGCTTGCACTGAGAACAAAATCAGGTTTCCGAAATACGTAAAGGCAAATTTTATGGGTTTGTAGCCTAGAAGTCAAGGTATCAAGCCTTCTCTTTGGAGGAATGAGTCAGGACCTTTTACTTTCTGTCGAATGGAGAAGATGGTTTTATCTAATCCTATTTCCATTTTTAACCGGTATGGATCTGTATATTTTGCATACTGGCATAATTTAGGGTTATTTTTAAACTTTGAGCGTAGGTAAAGGTTAGGAAAAAGCTGGTAATAGCAGCTTGCTAAGCTTCATACTGGGGGGATTTTTCTAAGAAATTGCTTTATAGTTTTCTCTCTCGTAATCTCTACCATTTAAGGGAAGATGGTTTAGAATCGAGGTGTTGCATATGTACTGGACAAAGCAAAGGATCATTGCACTGGTGGTTGCTCTGATTCTCATTGCGATTATTCCTGCTGTACTGATCTTCTATGAGGTATTCCCTCAAGGGAGTGGACTTTTCCTCGCGACGATTTTACTCCCCTTATTGATTGTTCCACTAACACGGCGCGTAGGCATCCAGCTAGGAGCTCTCCTACTGATTTTTCTTGCTTACTTTAGTTTATTTCCTCCCCCTCAACTGGAGATTTTCTTTGACAGCATTGACTATAGAGTGCAGAGACAATTTTTTCGCTTAAGAGGTCCGGTCAAACCCTCCCAGGAAGTGGCAATTATCGATATCGATAATAAGAGCCTAAAAGATCTCGGCCAGTGGCCATGGCCTAGAACTCAGGTGGCTCGTGTTGTGAAAAACCTCGTTGATGATGGAGCAAAGGTCATCGGGTTTGATATCGTTTTTTCAAGTAGAGACCACCAGTCTCTTGACTACTTAACACAAACTCTGCAAAAGCTGGGGATAGAGGTCCAGGCAAGCGAAAAACAGCATATTTCTGGAGAACAACTCAAAAAGTTGATTCTTTCAGAGCAAGCCAAGCTTTTGCTAAGTGAAAAAGAGCAGACAAACCTTTCTTCAGAAGCGCGTGACCAGGCAACCTTTACAGCCTTTAAAAAGAAACATCCCAAGCTTGAGCACCTGACAAAGCAAGAATTGTTGCTGGAGATGGCAAAGCAAACTGTTTTAGCTTACTATGTTGATATGGAGTGGGATGATCCAACCGTTTTTGAAACGGGAGCTCCTCTTATATGGATCAATGATGAACATTTAGCTGAGCAGGTCAAAAATGCCCCTGTTGTTGGGGGAGGCTGGATTAAGTTTCCTGCAAACTATACAGAGAACCCTGCACTACAACGAGAGGCTGAAAAGTCAGGCAAGCCTTTTGAAGGCATGGTGCTCGGCACAAACCTAAGCCATATGAAAACAGCCTTTCCGTATATGAAGAAAGGGAAAGACCAAGTCCTCAATAATGAGATTTTACAAGAGGCCTTACCTTACCAAGGTGCCTTCAATATCATTCCAGACTCGACAGGGTCTGCTCGCTACTACTCTTTAGCCCTACAGGCAGACTACTGGATCGAATCTCTTGATCTAGAAAGTCTAAAAAAGGGAGGCCCCCCTAAAACAACAAAAATCGCACAGAAAATGGTTTACCCAAGCCTAGCTCTTGAAATGGCGCGTGTTGGGGGAGAGTATGAGCAGGTTGTACCTGTAATAGGGCAAAAGATTGATCATATCGAGCTTGTTGGTGAAGATGTGGACGGCAAGCCTAGATCCTTGCGTATCCCTGTTACTACACGGCTAGAAATACCAATTAACTTTTTAGGGTATGGAGGGCCTTGGGAGCCTGGATACGGCTATGGAGAAGAGTACTTTTTTCCATACTATTCTTTCGTAGATGTCTTACAAGGAGACTTTGAAAAAGGGGCCTTCAAAGATAAATATGTGATTATAGGATCGACCGATCCCACGCTTTCAGACCTTATTGGCAGTCCTTTTCGTCCAGGATATCCAGGTATTGAGGTTCATGCCACAATGCTTGACAACCTCATTTCCAAAAGGTGGATTGCAGATTATGATAATGCGACACGTGAGCTGAAATTCTTCTCTTTAGTGATCGGAGGGGCCTTTTTAGTGGTCTTATTAGGGCTTGTAGGACCTGCTATTGGCGGGATCTTCACCCTGTTTCTCCTAGTGGGTGTGCCCACTTTAGCATACTATACCATGGTGGGTACAGATGCTGGCATGGTTTCAAGCTTTACTTATGAGTGGGTGGCTATTTTAATTCTTGCAGCAACAGTCCTTTTAATTGGCTATCTTGAGACGACAAAAGATCGGCAGTTCTTAAAAAGCCAATTTGGCTCTATGGTCTCTACAGAGGTGTTAAAAAAGCTACAGTCGGACCCAGAAATGGGAGGATTAAAAGGGAGTAAGTCAACCGTTTCGGTTCTTTTTTCTGATATTGCAAACTTCACCACAATTTCTGAAGAACTCTCTCCCAGCCGCCTCGTTTCTTTCTTGAATCAGTACTTCACGCCAATGACAGATTTGATTCTTGCGCGCGACGGGTATATCGATAAATTTATCGGTGATGCAGTAATGGCTTGCTGGGGTGTTCCGTTTGCTCAGGATGATCATGCCATTCGTGCATGCTACTCTGTATTGGAGCAGCAAAAAAAGATTGCAGAGCTTCGCCCCCTCCTAAAAAAAGAATTTGGTAAGGATCTTTATGTTCGTTTTGGCGTCTCATCGGGTATAGTTTCTAGCGCGATGGTGGGGTCTAAATCTAAAAAAAATTACACAGTTCTTGGAGATGTGGTCAATACATCTGCAAGGTTAGAGCCTCTTTGTAAATTTTATGGAGTGGGGGCAATTGTGAGTGAGGCCACTTATGAAGGAGCAAAAGAGCTCTTTCGCTTTCGCCTGCTAGATAGAGTTGTCGTTAAAGGTAAGCACCGCTCTGTGCCAATCTATGCTCTTTTAGGAACGAAAGAAGAAGTGAAAGCAAGGGAGATTTATAAGCTTTTTGAGGAAGCCTTTGCCTTGCACTGTGAAAGAAAGTGGGATGAGGCCTTGAATATTGTAAATAATATTTTAAAAAAAGAGCCTCAAGATGGCCCATCTATCAAGCTCAAAGAGAAAATAGAAGAGTTTAAAGAGACTCCTCCTCCTAGAAATTGGGAGGGTGAAAGAATTTTTACTTTTAAGTAGTTGCTTGTGGAATTTTTCTTTGCATTTGAATAAAGGAAATAGCAACTCAGTAATTGAGCGATATTGAGTTTTGTTGTAAAATATTTGTTTTGAATCGTTTTGGGAAAAATATGGCTGTCAAAGAAAAGATTAAGCTATTTGGGACAGATGGAGTTCGGGGACATGCAAACATAGAGCCAATGACTGTGGAAAATGCTTTGGCCTTAGGGCGGGCAGCAGGTAAAGTTTTGCGGCGGCATATGGGAAAGCACCGGGTAGTCATAGGAAAAGATACGCGCCTATCTTGCTATATGATTGAAAATGCACTGATTGCAGGTCTTTGCTCCATGGGCGTGGACACTCTGATGGTGGGTCCTTTACCAACCCCAGGTGTTGCTTTTATCACAAGAGCTTATCGAGCAGATGCGGGGATTGTGATTTCAGCTTCCCATAACCCTTATTATGACAATGGGATTAAATTCTTTTCCTCTGAGGGGTATAAATTCCCAGATTCTCTTGAGCAACAAATTGAGGAACTTGTTGCCTCTCCTGACTTTTCAGAAGACTTGCCTGGAGATCATGCCATAGGGAAAAATACTAAGATTGATGATGCAAGTGGGCGCTATATAGAGTTTGTTAAATCTACTTTCCCAAAACACCTATCTTTACGCTCTATGCGTATAGCTCTTGATTGTGCCAATGGAGCAGCTCATCGTGTAGCACCCTTAGTTTTTCAGGAGCTTGATGCTAAAGTTTATACCTATGGAAAAGACCCCAATGGCTTGAATATTAATGATGGCTGTGGGGCTTTACATCCAGAACTAGTACAGAAAGCGGTCATAGACCACCGCGCAGATGTGGGGATCGCTTTAGATGGAGATGCTGATCGAGTCATTCTAGTAGATGAAACAGGTCGAGTGATTGATGGAGATACCATCCTTGCGATCTGTGCTGCAGATTTAAAAGAGAAAGGTCTTCTAAGGAATAATAAGCTTGTAGCCACAGTCATGAGCAACTTTGGTCTTTCAGAAGCCATGAAGCAGCGAGGCATTGAGCTTTTATGTTCTGCTGTAGGGGATCGCCATGTGATTGAAAAAATGGTGAAAGAAGATGCCAACCTTGGGGGAGAACAAAGCGGGCATATTATCTTCTCTGACTATAACTCTACAGGGGATGGGCTTGTCTCTGCTTTACAAGTCTTAGGGATTATGGTGGAGAAGCAAAAACCACTTTCAGAACTTGCAAAAGTTTTAAGGCCTTATCCACAAGTGCTGCAGAGCGCAAGAGTGGCTAGTAAGCCAGATCTTGCTACCCTACCGGAAGTGCAAAATTGCATTGAAAAGATTGAAAAAGAAATTGCAGGGAAGGGGCGTGTTCTTGTTCGCTATTCAGGAACAGAGAATGTTTGCCGTGTGATGGTAGAGGGAAAAAATCATCGTCAGGTCAAGCTCTGGTCACAAACAATTACCAATGCGATTCGAGAAAAAATAGGGGCGTAAAGCATATGTGTGGGATTTTTGGCTATGTAGGGGAGCAAAACTCCGTTGACATCTCGATCGCAGGCTTAAAGAAGCTTGAGTATAGAGGGTATGATTCTTCGGGCATTGCAGGGCTCAGAAACGGAGAGCTTTTCTTTTGTAAAGAGGTCGGAAAAGTCTCAGAGATGGAGCGCAAAGTCAAAAGCAGTGGGGTAAACCTTGAACTTGCGATTGCACATACTCGATGGGCCACACATGGGAAGCCAAATGAGATCAATGCTCACCCACATTGCGATAAAGATGAATCTTTAGCGATTGTGCACAATGGGATTATCGAAAATCACGAAGCGATCCGCAAGCGCTTAAAAGAGCAAGGATTTAGCTTTTCTTCAGAAACAGATACCGAAGTGATCTCCCAGCTTATTTCAAGCTATTACAAGGGGGATATCTTAAAAGCTGTGCAAGCAGCCGTTGGAGAATTGCAAGGCTCTTTTGCTATCGCTTTAGTGCATAAAAATCATCCCGATCAGGTCGTTGTAGCAGCACAAGAAAGCCCTTTAGCAATCGGTGTTGGGAATGGAGAGACCTTTATTGCCTCCGACACCCATGCTTTCCTTGTACATACGCGCAAAGTGATCTATCTTGAAAATTCAGAAGTGGCAGTTGTGCGCGCAGACTCTGTGCAAGTATTTGATGCATCCTCTTCCCAAATTATGAAGCAGCTACAAATTCTAGAGCATAGTGTTGAAGAGGTCGCGAAGGGGGACTTTGATCACTACATGCTTAAGGAAATTCATGAGCAGCCTCAGACCATCAGAAATGCTCTTCTTTCTCGATTTGTAGAAGAAGAGGGGGTTGCATTTTTTGAAGAGCTGGAAGCTCATAAAGTGGCTCTTAGACAGGTAGAGCGCATTGTGATGATTGCTTGTGGAACTTCATGGCATGCAGGATGTATTGCAGCAGGAATGATTGAAGAGTTTGCTCGGATCCCTGTTTCTGTAGAAATTGCTTCTGAGCTTCGCTATAAAAATCCGATTGTTCCTCCTCGGACATTAGCTATTGCAATTAGTCAGTCAGGAGAGACCGCTGATACACTAGCTGCTGTCAAAGAGTTTAAAGAGAAAGGGGCTTTTGTTTTAGGGATCTGTAATGTCCATAACTCTTCTCTTGTCAGAGAAGCACAGGCGACCACAATTCTTCGAGCAGGGCCTGAAATCGGCGTTGCTTCAACAAAAGCTTTTACCAGCCAACTTGTTGTTCTATCGCTAGTCTCACTCTTTTTTGGGCGCATGCATGATATGAGTAAAACAGAAGGGAAAGAGTTTTTACAAGCTCTGCAGGCTTTGCCACGTCAGGTGGAACAAGTGCTTGCCCAGAAAGAAAATATTCAAGAGCTAGCTCGACGTTATGCTCAGTATGATAACTTCTTCTACTTAGGAAGACGTTATATGTATCCTTGTGCCCTTGAAGGCGCTTTAAAGCTAAAAGAGATCGCCTATGTGAATGCGGTAGGATACGCCTCTGGAGAGCTTAAACATGGTCCTATTGCCCTTGTTTCCGAAAATTTCCCCTCTGTCGCTCTATGTGCGAACAAACATACCTATGACAAGATGCTCAGTAATCTCCAAGAGGTACAAGCGAGGAGTGGGCCTATTCTAGCTGTAGCTCCAGAAGGAGCAGAAGGGCTTGAAGGGATTGTTAGCGATATCTTATGGGTTCCTGAAACTACAGATGAGCTGGCCCCTATTTTATCTTCCGTGGCTTTGCAAATTTTCGCTTACTATGTAGCAATGGAAAGGGGAACGGAAATTGACCAGCCAAGGAACTTAGCAAAGTCTGTAACAGTTGAATAAGTCACTTGTATGCATCTTGAGATACAACCTGTTGCAGAAGAACACTACAGCTTTTGGATGGATCTATATCGAGCCTATGCTGAATTTTATACGGTAGAGCTCGATCAAAAAGTACTGCAGACCACATGGCAATGGTTGCTTGATGCTTCACATCCAGTAGAGGGGCTGATTGCTCAAACCCAACAATCAGTGAGTGGCTTTATTCATTATCGGTCGATGCCTAGCCCACTAAGAGGGCAAAGTATCGGCTTTATTGATGACTTATTTGTATATCCTTCATTTAGAAACCAGGGAATTGCACAAAAGCTGATTTTGGCTGTTCAGTCTGAAGCTAGAAAGAGAGGGTGGAACATCATTCGCTGGATAACAAAGCAGGATAATATTCAGGCCCAAATCGTTTATGATAAGTTGGCAAAAAAGACAGATTGGGCTGTCTATGAAATGCTATGTGACTAAGAGGACGTGACAGAACCCTCCTACTAAGCTATGCTGTCTTCCTGAAAATTAGAGTAAGGTGAGTGGTGAAAAGAGCTTTAGTTACAGGGATTACAGGGCAAGATGGACAGTACCTCTTAGATTTACTCCTTGAAAAAGAATACTACGTCCATGGAATTGTACGCTGGACCTCTTTCACAAGCCCAATACTTAAGCAACTACAGGCCAGAGAAAAGCTCTACTTGCACACTGCGGATATGGCAGATAGTGCCAGCTTACAAAGGGTTATAGATACCTGCTCTCCAGATGAAATTTATAACCTAGCTGCTTTAAGTCATGTAAAAGAGTCTTTTTCTACACCTGAATCTGCAGCTAATATTAATGCTCTAGGCCCTTTGAGACTACTGGAGGCTATTCGAGCTTTAGGTGCAGAGAAGTGTACACGCTTTTATCAAGCTTCTACTTCAGAGCTCTTTGGGAAGGCTTTTGAGATCCCGCAAAATGAAGAAACACCTTTTTATCCTCGTTCTCCTTATGGTGTAGCTAAACTATATGCTTATTGGGCTACGGTTAATTACCGAGAATCTTATGGCATGTATGCGTGTAATGGTATCTTGTATAATCATGAGTCTCCATTAAGGGGAGAGACCTTTGTCACAAGAAAAATTACTCTTGGGTTGTCGAGAGTATTACAAGGGAAACAAGCTGTTCTTCAGTTAGGTAATCTTGATGCCAAGCGGGACTGGGGGCATGCAAAAGATTATGTGAAAGCTCAGTGGCTCATTCTACAGCAAGATAAGCCAAGGGACTATGTGATAGCAACTGGATCACAACACTCTGTTCGAGATTTTATTGAGCTTGCCCTTGAAACACTAGGAGTATCCATAGACTGGGTGGGTAGAGGTGCTAGTGAAAAGGGAGTGATTGCCAGTATCGAGAATCCTGAAATAGAAGAAGCACACGTTGGGCAAACAATTATTCAAATAAATCCCCAGTATTTTCGTCCTGCAGAAGTAGATTCTCTTATGGGAGACTCTAGCCGAGCTTATAAAGAATTAGGCTGGAAACCAGAAGTTGGTTTTGCAGAGCTAGTTAAGGAAATGGTTTTAAGCGACTGGGATAGAGTCTGTGAAGATGTGAAGGTATCTCTTTGCTTTTAGATAGGTAAGTGTTAATCTTTTTATGCTATTTTAATAAAAAGACAAAAAGAATAGTCATGCAAAAAAATAAATCAGGAAGTGTATTTGGCGGAGCTCTAATGATCTCTGGGCTCTCAATAGGAGCTGGGATGTTAGCCCTACCTGTAATGACAGGAAGAGGGGGATTTATCCCTGCTGTGACGATCTATCTACTTTCTTGGCTTTTTATGACTGCAACAGGTCTTTTACTTGCAGAAGCATGTGTAGCTCAAAAGAAAAATGTAAATTTAATTACTCTAACTCAAGAGCATCTAGGCTCCTTAGCAAAAGTAATCTGTTGGTTTGTATACCTATTTCTTTTCTACTCTCTTGTTGTGGCTTATCTCACAGCAGGGAGGAAGTTGCTGCCTGCTAATTTGGAGCACTGGCATCCAGGCATGCAGATGTTGCTGTTCGTACTTATACTATCTCCATTTGTTTATATTGGAGCGCGAGCAATTGATAAGATCAACCGCCTATTGATGGTTGGAATGCTAGCTAGCTATGCAGCATTTTTATTTTTAGCAGCTCCCCATGTACAAGTGGGGCGTTTGGCAACAGTTGACTTTTCACCAGCTTTATATGCATTCCCTGTGAGTTTGCTTTCTTTTGGTTACCAGGGAAGTGTGCCAAGTTTAGCACGCTATATGGAGTGGGATGGCAAAAAAATTCGCAAAGCTATCTACCTTGGTACATTGATCACACTCATCGTATATATCCTTTGGGGAGCAGTGCTCTTAGGAGTCATTCCTGCAGAAGGAGAAAATAGCTTACAAGAGCTGTTCCAAAGTGGTGGAAGTGTTGTTGAGCCTTTAGGCAAAGTCATTGGAAAAGGGTGGGCAAATAGCATGAGTACGGCATTTGCCTTTTTTGCAATTGTTACTTCGTTTCTTGGCGTATGCCTTGGTCTGCGTGATTTTCTTATAGATGGGCTTGGAATAAGCAGGAATTGGAAGGGTAGGTTAGCATCTATGCTGCTTGTATTGATTCCTCCTTTTTGTGTCGCTCTTATCGATCCTGCAATCTTCTTAAAAGCTCTCCATTATGGAGGAGGACTTGGAGGAGCAATCTTACTTGGAGTCTTCCCAGTGCTGATTGCTTGGAATAGCTCTCGAGGGCAGTCTAATTATCCTAAGTTGGTTGTGGGGGGGAAGCTATTTTTGCTGTTCCTACTGCTTGTGTTTATTGTGGATATTGTTTTGGACTTAAGGCTGACCTTTTCTTAGAACCTACTTTCTTTGAAATATAGGCTCAGATTAGCTATAATTTTTCCATTGATTAATAGGAAAAGGAGGCATGAGTATGTCCCTATATGATCGTGACTATATGAGATCTCAAGGGTCAGCCCAAGCGATCTCGACTTTTTCAACAAAGGTTTATTGGTGGATGACCATAGGCCTTGGTGTGACAAGTGCAGTAGCTTGGTTTTTAGCAAGCTCAGGGCTTTTTCTAAGCTTTATGCCCTTTTGGTGGGTGATGGTTTTAGCTACCCTATTCATTACCTTTCATATTGCACGTAAAGCGCAAACGATGAGCTTCCCGAGCATGGCTACATGGCTATTTGCCTATGCTGTCATAGAAGGGCTCTTTTTTGGGACCTTACTACCAGGGTTTGCTGCGGTTTATGGCGGTGATGTGATTTGGATGGCCTTTTGTACAGCAAGTGTGCTGTATGGCATAGCAGCTATTTATGGGACAGTCACGCGGTCTGATTTAACAGCAATTGGGCGTTTATTCACTTTGGGTGTTATGGCACTAATGGCCATCACATTCTTGTTTTTTATCATCTCTTTCTTTGCAGATGTAACCTGGATGACTTTGCTGATCAGCTATGTGGGCTTAGCTCTCTTTGTAGGTCTTACAGCTTATGATGCGCAAACAATCCGTCACTTAAGTGGACAGGCTCAAGTTGGCTCAGAAATGTCCAATAAGTTTGCGCTTATGATGGCACTAAAGATGTATACCAATGTCATCATGATTTTTTGGTTTCTTCTACAGATTTTTGCTGGAGGAAGAAGAGACTAGCTTTTCTATGAGAGCAACGTTTCAATGAATCGCTCAGGGCTGTAGGCTTCTAAGTCTTCAGCCCCTTCTCCTATACCAAAGAAGCGAATAGGCACACCGAGTTTCTTCTGAATAGGTAGGCAAGCCCCACCTTTCGCAGACCCATCCCATTTTGATAGTACAAGGCCTGTTAAAGGTGCATATTGATGAAAAAGCTCAGCTTGCTGCAGTCCATTTTGACCAATAGAAGCATCTAACACCATCCATATGTCGTGGGGAGTAGAAGGGGCCACCTTCTTGCAAACACGAACAATTTTTTGCAGCTCTCCCATTAGATCAGTCTTGGTGTGTAGCCTTCCTGCTGTATCAATAATGAGCTCGTCTACTCCGCGAGATTTTGCAGCCTCCATAGCATCATAAACACAGGCAGCAGGATCACCACCTTGTGTCCCCTTAACAATGGGTACAGAAAGCTTTTCTGACCACATCGTTAACTGGTTAACAGCAGCGGCACGGAATGTATCTGCTGCAGCAAGCAAAACAGAGCGTCCTTGCTTCTTATAATAGTTAGCGAGCTTGGCGATGCTTGTAGTCTTTCCACTGCCATTGATTCCTACAATTAAAGTGACATGGGGAGAAGATGAATGGTCTAGTTTATGCTCCTTAGGAAGGCGAGCAAGGAGCTCTTTTTTTAAGATTTCTAGCAAACCTTCTACAGATTGCTCTGTATTGGAGATTTTTTTTTCACAAACTTGGATGAGATCTTGCACGGTCTCACTTCCAAGATCTGCCTGATAGAGGAGCTCTTCAAGTTGGTCTAAATTTTCCTTAGAAAGTTTCTTGCCAAAGGCTGATCTTATCTTACTGCCAAGACCTTGGATTGGTTTTTTTGCCTTTTGAAAGAGACCAAACATAGAGAGCCTTCAAATGAAAATCTTGATAGAAAAGAAATCCTAGCACAAAATCCCAATTTAGCCGAGGGAAAAGCCGATCATTATCTTTTGATCATAAGCAAGTTAAGAGAGTCTTCTAGGAGAGTGCATGAATATTCATGAATACCAAGCAAAGGAATTGCTACGTAGCCAAGGGATTGAGGTTCCTCCTTTTGCTGTTGCTAGCAACCTAAACGAAGTAGAGCAAGTCCTTGACCGTGAAGGGTGGGACCATGTTGTGCTGAAAATACAGGTGCATGCTGGAGGTCGAGGTAAGGCAGGAGGCGTCAAGCTTGTTAAGGGAAAGGCTGCTATTTTGGAGACGGCCAAGCAGCTCATTGGGATGAAAATGGTCAATACCCAAACAGGTAGCGAAGGGGTCGTTGCACAAAAGCTGTTAATTGCTCCTCCCTGCTCAATAGATAAGGAAGAGTACTTAAGCATTGTTGTGGATCGCTCGCAAAAGAAGCCGATTATTATAGCCTCTCCAGAAGGGGGGATGGATATTGAAGAGGTTGCAGCAAAAACCCCTGAAAAGATTCTTAAGCTGCCCGTGGATCGCGATGGTTATATTCCTGGTTATCGCCTCATGCGCCTAGCAAAATTTATGGGCTGGCAAGGAGACCTTGCAAAAAAGGGAGCCAAGCTTGTCAAACAGCTTGCAAAAGCATTTGTAGCTCTTGATGCATCTATGCTTGAAATCAACCCTCTAGTCCAATCTGGAGGAGAGTTCATTATTCTAGATACGAAAATCGGTATCGATGACAACGCTCTTTTTCGCCAAAAGGCTGTAGCCGACTGCTATGACCCCTCACAACTTCCACAAAGAGAAGTACAAGCTCAAGAAATCGACCTTGCATACATCGCGTTAGATGGCAGTATTGGGTGTATGGTGAATGGTGCAGGTCTCGCAATGGCTACCATGGATATCATCAAGCGCTTTGGAGGGGATCCAGCCAACTTTCTCGATGTTGGAGGAAGTGCCACGAAAGAGAAAATTGTGGCAGGGTTTAAGATTATCCTCACAGATCCTCGTGTTAAGGGGATTTTTGTAAATATTTTTGGCGGAATTATGGACTGTAGCCTTGTTGCAGAGTCTGTGATTGCTGCAGTAGAAGAGCTTTCTCTAGAAAGCCCATTAGTTGTCCGCTTAGAAGGCACAAATGCAGACAAAGGAAGAAAGCTTCTGGAAGAGTCCTCTTTGCATGTGATTCCAGCTGCAAGTATGGATGAAGGGGCAAAGAAAATTATTCAGGCTATAGGGGGCTAGACAATGGGCATTTTGATCGATGAAAAGACTAAGGTCATTACACAAGGAATTACAGGCAAGGCTGGTTATTTCCATACAGAGCAAGGGATCGCTTATGGTTCGACCTATGTGGGAGGAGTCACTCCAGGAAAGGGGGGACAAGAGGTTCTGGGACTTCCTGTGTTTGATACTGTGCAAGAAGCCGTAGAGACTGTTCAGCCAGATGCCACATTGATCTTTGTTCCTCCGCCTTTTGCTGCGGAAGCCATTTTAGAAGCAGAAGAGGCTGGGATTGGCTTGATTGTTTGTATCACAGAAGGGGTGCCAGTGCGTGATATGATGAAGGTCTCAGAGGTTATGACTCATAGCAAAACAAGTCGCTTGATTGGCCCTAATTGCCCAGGAGTGATTACAACAGGAGCTTGCAAAATAGGTATTATGCCAGGATATATCCATACTCCTGGGAAGGTTGGCGTCGTCTCTCGCTCTGGGACTCTTACTTATGAGGCTGTTTGGCAAACCTCTCAGCTTGGTTTGGGGCAGACCACTTGTGTCGGCATAGGAGGAGATCCGCTAAATGGGACTAACTTTATTGATGTTCTAGAGCTTTTTGAAAAAGATCCTCAAACAGAGGGAATATTAATGATCGGTGAAATTGGGGGTTCTGCTGAAGAAGAAGCAGCAGACTGGATCAAAGCGCACTGTTCTAAGCCAGTGGCAGGATTCATTGCAGGAGCTACTGCACCTCCAGGAAAGCGAATGGGGCATGCTGGAGCGATTATATCTGGAGGGCAGGGAACTGCGCAGGATAAGATGAAAGCTTTACAAGCAGCAGGAGTCACTGTTACAGAGAATCCTGCTGAGATGGGCGTGGCTATGAAGCAAGCATTAGGAGCTTAATCTGTGCGTATTCCTGGCTCAATTCCTGTCACAATTCGATTATCTTTTTGGCTAGTTGCCGCTCTACTTGGGTTTTTAGGTACAGGTGATCCTGTGGGTATGGTTATGTGGGTGATGATCATCCTTCTATCCGTACTCATTCATGAATTTGGACATGCTTTGACAGCAAAAGCATTTGGACAGAGATCTAGAATAGAACTTGTTGCTTTTGGTGGAGTGACAATAAGGGAGCAGGTCAAAAAGCTTTCTGCTTGGAAAGAGTTTTTTATCGTTTTAAATGGCCCTGTTTTTGGTGCCGCCCTTGCTTTGGTCTCTTATGTTCTGATGCAACAAGCCTTTTCAGAGCAACTTGTTGATCTGTTCAGAACGCTTTTTCTTGTGAATGTTTTTTGGACACTTATTAACCTGATTCCTATTGTTCCTTTAGATGGAGGGCAGCTTTTAACCATCCTGTTAGAGAGCTCATTAGGACCAAAAGGAGTGCGCGCTTCTTATCTCATAGGAGGGGTTTTAGGCTTGGGGATTAGCCTAGGAGCATTTTTATTTCACCGCTATTTTCTTGGTGTGATTCTCTTCATGTTTAGTATTGAAAGCTTGCGTCTTTTTTGGGCTTCTCGCTTTTTACAACCTGAAGATCGCGACCTTACATTGCAGAAAGTTTTCCAAGAAGCGCAGTTTCTGTATTTGCAGGGAGATTTAGATACGGCGGAGAAAAAGCTGTCTGCGCTATGTGAGCGGACAAAGCATGGTATTCTTTATAATGAAAGCATTTCTATTTTAGCCCAGATTCGAAAGTCTAGAGGGCAGTTGATAGAGGCTTATGAGCTACTTAAGCCGGTAGGAAAGCAGCTTTCCGCAGCTGGAAAGTTATTACTTCATGAACTGGCTGTTGATTTGTCTGATTATAGCTTGGCTTCTCAATATGCAAGTGAGTGTTTTCAGTTACACCCTGGGAGTAAAGTTGCTTTCTTAAATGCTAGAACTTATGCAGCGCTTGGTAAGAAGGCAGTGGCTCTAGGGTGGCTAGAAAGCGCAATTCGAGAAGGGCTTGCAGCAGATCCTGAAGCAGTAAATGAGCACCAAGAGTTTATCTCTCTCAAGAAAGAAAGAGAATACCAAGAGCTTATGAAAAAGCTGCAGGCAGACAGTTAGTGATAAAACTTTTTAAATCGTTTAGATAGGCTTTGGTATAAAGGTAAAAGCGATAGGTTTTTTCTAGCTTTTTCTTTTAGGTCCTGGAGGAAAAAGCATATATCATAAAAAGGCTCTTTCAAAGCAGCTTGCTCAAAGTCATAAATATAGAGGTGTTCCTTGTAAATCCCCATATTATTTAACTTGCAGTCCCCATGAGCAATGCAGGGATGCCCTTTAGCCTGCTTGCTAGCTTTTATAAGATTTTCTAAATAGCCTTGAATAAGTTTCCGGTTTTTTCGCTTCATTAAGTGTAAAATAGACAAAGGTTTTAACGGGTAGTAGGGAGTTGTCAAAGTCAAGATGTGAGAGGAAGCTTGCTCAAGTGTAGGCAGAAGGTAAGAGATTGAGGAATGATTGGCTGAATCTAGCTGATCTTGTAGCTTTTTTTGTAGGTTAGATGTTCGATCAAAATAAGCAGTTAGCTCTATAGGGGAAGCAAAAAAAAGAACCTTTTTTACTTTCTTCTTATTTTTAAAAACCATGGTTAGCTTGGTATATTTGTCCTCTTTCCCATAAATAGCAAAATTAAATTCAGGCTCTAAGGTATCTAAGAAGGGTGAAAGATAACTTAAATGAGTAACATCACCATAGCTCAGAGGAGAGCTAAAAGTAAAAATAGCGTATTTTTTTAGGTAGGATAATAGGTTCCAAGTAGGGTGAGCATGTTGTAGGTCTTGGAAAGTGTTTTGGATAATTTTTTTATGGTAAGGCCCATAGGGGTAGACTTTATATTTGTAGGTTCTCATTGGACTAGGAGCCTATTGTCATTCATAAAAATGTTTGATCATCCTATAGGATGAACTTTTAATAGGTTAAGGAAAAAATCAAAATAGAAAAGGGCCCTAATGAGGGCCCTTTTTAAACTAGAGTTTCTAACGATTTAGTTTCCTATCTTAATTGCAAGAAAGCGTGTGAAAGGTCCTTGCTTTAGTAAGAACAGTATATGCTTATTTTTCATAGCCTCTTTCATAAGAGAATGGAACTGCATCACAGAAGTCACAGACTGTTTATTAACAGATAAGATGATTGTGCCTGGGCTGATGCCCTCTTCTTGCGCAATACTGCCAGGAAGAACTTTTGTGACAATGACGCCACCTTTTTCCACTCCTTGGTAGCCATAACGCTGGGCAATCTCAGGAGTCACTTCCTCTACTTCGATGCCAAGCTTTCCTAAGCTTTCTCCTCCCATAGCCTCTAGCGAGTCAGGACGCACTCCAATTGTCAAATCAATATGGACTGTTTGGCCATCACGATCAACTACAAGCTTTAACTTTGCCTCAGGGTGCATAAGAGCAACTGCATTACGGAAAGAGCCAAGAGATTTTACTTTTGTGCCATCATACTCAAGAATGACATCTCCCTGTTTAAGACCTGCAGACTCTGCAGGAGAATCTGGAACAACCTCTGTAATCAAAACTCCTTGCGTATGCTGAAGGTTAAATGATTTAGCTAAGTCTTGGTCAATCGCTTGAAGAGTCACTCCCATGAATCCACGAGTGACTGTTCCTTTATCAATGATTTGCCCAATGATCTCTTTAGCCATATTACTTGGGATTGCAAAACCAATCCCCATATAACCACCAGCACCCCCACTGACGATCGCAGAGTTTATCCCAATGACACTGCCATCTAGGTCAAGTAAGGGACCCCCAGAGTTGCCTGGGTTGATCGCAGCATCTGTTTGGATAAAATCCTCAAACGTAGAAAGACGAAGATCATTACGACCTTTTGCACTGACAACCCCAACAGTGACTGTTGCATTGAGTCCAAATGGACTTCCAATTGCAATGACCCACTCTCCAACATCAAGATCATCAGAGTTCCCAAAGCGCAAGTGGGGTAAGTTTTTTTCTTCGATTTTAATGACCGCTAAGTCTGTGTCTGGGTCTGTTCCAACAATTTCTGCTGGAATTTGCCGGCCATTATTTAGGGTGACTGTGATTTCATCCGCATCTTTTACAACGTGGTTATTGGTGACAATATAACCATCTTCACTGATGAGGAAACCAGATCCTTGCCCTGAAGGTCTTGCTCTTTGCTGAGGAGTTTCTTGTGGCTGCTCATAAGGAAGGCCAAAGCGCCGGAAAAACTCCTCTCCAAAAAAGTCAAAAGGACTCATGCCCCGCTGTTGCCGGACTGGCATTTTAGACTTTACTTCAATGAAAACAACAGAGGGCGTGGCTACCTGAGCAACGACAGAAAAGCCATCTGAAATTTGCTTTAATAAAGCTTTTGTTGATGCGGAATTTCCCATCATCAGCATTTCAGACTTACTTTCTAGAGGGGCTTCCGCCTGAACTTGTAATGCGAGCATCGATAGTGAAGCAAGCAAGCAAGTAAGTATAGACTTTGCTATTTTCATATAGTCACCTTAAGTGAGTTTTTTAGACTAAGAGCTGAAGTATGGCTTTGTCTTTATATTTGTGCAATATTAGCTCATCTTTGGAAAAAAATTGCTTTAAATAATAGCTAAGGGAATCTTACCAAATACGGTAAAAATAATTCAAAAAACAATGATTTCAAACCTCAGATAGGGAGGGTATGTGCTCTTTAATTCTATAGAGTTTATTCTTTGCTTTTTGCCTGTAACAATTTTTTTATATTACTTTTTGGCTAGAAAGTCTTACGTACACCTTGCCAGGATTTGGTTGCTCTTAGCTTCTTTGTTTTTCTATTCATGGTGGAATATTTATTATTTGCCGCTAATTCTAGGCTCAATTTTAGCTAACTTTACTTTTGGTAGATTGATTCAGAGGAGAGAAAATAAGAGCAAAAAAGCATGGGGGCTTTTGCTTTTCGGTCTAATATTTAACTTAGGATTGCTCGCATACTTCAAGTATGCGGATTTTTTTATCGAGAACCTTAATCTAGTCCTTCGTATTAATGTATCATCTCTTCATTTGCTGTTACCTCTTGCAATTTCATTTTTTACTTTTCAACAGGTAGCCTACCTTGTAGATAGTTATAGAGGGGATGCAGAGAAGTATAGTTTTCTAGATTACTCTTTATTTGTTACTTTTTTTCCGCAATTAATTGCCGGGCCTATTGTTAAGCATCAGGATCTTATTCCACAGATCAATACTGGAAGATGTCTCAAGCTTTCCTGGGATAGCTTAGCCCTTGGAATATTTATCTTTTCTATAGGCTTATTCAAAAAAATTGTCATTGCAGATAGCCTTTCTCCGATTGCCACTGCTATTTTTGATCATGCAAAAGCTCCGGATTTGATTGAGTCTTGGGTTGCAATTTTTGCTTATGCATTCCAACTTTATTTTGACTTTAGTGGCTACAGTGACATGGCAATAGGCCTTGGGTTTATGTTTAACATTAAATTGCCACTTAACTTTAATTCTCCATATAAAGCTTTGAATATCCAAGATTTTTGGAGGCGGTGGCATATAACCCTATCTCTGTTTCTGCGTGACTATTTATATATTCCTACTGGAGGAAGCCGGGGCTCTCATATTAAAACATACTCCAACTTAATGCTTACATTCATAGTAGGAGGGTTATGGCATGGGGCTGGATGGACTTTTATTTTTTGGGGTTTTTTACATGGGTTAGCACTAGTCTTACACCGCATTTGGCACTCTTGGGGTTTACGAATGAGTCCCCTTTTAGCAAGGTCTATGACATTTTTATTCGTATGCTTTGCTTGGGTCTTTTTTCGAGCTACTAGTTGGAAAGAGGCTATAAAAGTATTGAAAGGAGCCTGGGGAGGGAATGGAATAGTATTGCCTAGGTTTTTTTATGCATATTTCAAAGATTTTTCTTTCATAAGTTTTGGAGGTTTTGCAGGCAACCTTCATCAACCTTTATTTAGTGTTATTTTTATGCTTTGCTTATCAGCAAGCATTGCTTTTTTTATGAAGAATGTATGGCACTTTAAAAATCAATTTAGCTGTAATAGAATAACTCTTTTAGCTTCTTTAGTACTTTTCTTAACGGGACTAACTCTTATTGGGAAAGCTTCTGAGTTTTTGTATTTTAATTTTTAATTAACAATCCATTAGTGCTATGAAAATTTCTGCCAATAAATACGTATTTATATTTCTTTCTGTGGTGGTCTGTTATATTGCTGCACATGGAGTTATATGGGCTTTCTGGACTAAAGATATTTTGTCTCCTAAGGGTGATATGACAGTCGGAGACCAAGTACGCTTGTCTTATATGAAAGCCTACTCTAGACCGAAAAAATTAACCATTGATTTGCCGAAGCAGCATAGTGCTTACCCTCTCATTAATAATGCAGAAGTTGTGACTATTGGAGACTCATTTTCGTCAGGGGGAGCGGGGGGAGTAAACCCATTTTATCAAGATTTTATTGCATCGATATGGGATGTTAATGTGGCAAATATTAAACCTCTATCCATAGGAATGCTAGAAACTGTGGTTTTCTTACTAGAGTCTGGAGAGCTTGAACGCTTAGGTACAAAACATATAGTGGTAGAGAGTGTTGAAAGGTCTTGTATCCCTAGGTTTGCAAAATCGATTATTTTACCTAGTAAAAATAAATTTGATATTTACTTGGAAGAGCTCAGAAAAAGCTCATCATATAAATATAAAGAATCAGGGGTAAGCTTTATAAATAATCTTAACTTTAAAGCTATTCTCTACTCTTTTCTCTACCACTTTCATCGGCGGGCTTACTTTTCAAAAGTTGATGTTCATAGACTTGAGCGGCCCCTTTTTAGTGAGAAAGATGGGAAAACTCTTTTGACCTATTGTGATGATATAGACTGTATACAGGATGTAAGCTTTGAATCTGTGCAAAAGCTGAATGATAACCTGAATTTTTTACAGGATAAATTAAAAGAAAAAGGGATTGAGCTGCACTTTATGCCTTGTGTCGATAAGTACGACCTCTACTCTCCTTATATCTCTGGTAAAGTAAGTAAGAACCCTTTTTTTGAATATCTAGATGCACAGCCAAAAAATTATCACCTTATTAACACAAAAAAAATTCTTTCTGAGCTCGTTGAGAAGAATGTCAAAGATGTATTTTATGGAGATGATAGTCATTGGTCAGAGATTGCTTCACAAGCAATCTCTGAAAAAATTCAGATACGATAGGGCTAACTTTTCATAGTTTTGAGACTCGTAATGAGGTGTGCAAGTACTAAAAAGCCCTTTTCAAAGCGGTTCCAAGAAAAGTTCTCATTAGGAGCATGAACCAAGTCCGACTCAATGGCTACGCCAACTATAAGTGATTCAGCTTGTGAGGCTTTTGCTACTGCATGTGTGATGGGGACAGAGCCACCCATAAGAGCCTTCTGACAGGGAAGACCAAAGACTTCACTATAAGCTTTGGCTGCAAGGTTTACGATGGAGGAATCAGGAGAAGAAAGCGTTGCAGGACCCATGCCTTGATGGAGCTTAAAGGAAATTTCTACTCCCGGGATGGAGAGTTGGTTAAAGTAAGAGTCGACTTGCTTTGCTATTTTTTCTGGATCCTGGTCTGCAACGAGGCGGCAAGAAATCTTCGCATGAGCCGTTGAAGGGATTACTGTTTTAAAGCCAGGATCAATATAGCCCCCCCAGATGCCATTTACTTCAAGGGTCGGACGAAGTGTGCCCCGCAAACCAGCAGGAAAGCTTTGCTCGCCTCCTAAAGGGGATTGCCCTGTGATTCTTTTGTAGTTTTCTTCCTCAAAGAAGCTCCAGTTTAAAGCTGTAAGCTCTTTTTCTGACAGGTGGCGAATGCCCTCGTAAAAGCCTGGAATGCTCACAGTGCCATCTGCTTGGTGGAGTCCAGCGATGATTTTTGAAATCACATGTAGAGGGTTGGCTACCACCCCTCCATGTGTACCAGAGTGGAGGTCATTCTTAGGGCCTTTGACAGTGAGCTCTCCAGTTAGGATGCCACGGATCCCTAAAATGACAGCAGGGATTTGCTCAGAAGGGATCCCTCCATCTACAATAAGAGCATAGTCTGCCTTTAGAGATTCTTTTTTCTCCTCTAAGATAGAAGCAAAGCCTCCACTTCCAATTTCCTCTCCACCTTCGATGCATAGTTTAATGTTGATTGGATAGTTTCCAAGGAGGCTTTTTACAGCTTCTAAGGCACAAATACAGTAAAAAATTTGTCCTTTATCATCACAGGCTCCACGAGCATAAATGTTGCCATTGCGCTCTTGAGGCTCAAATGGAGGAGACTCCCATTCTTCAAGAGGATCTATTGGTTGCACATCATAATGTCCATAAAACAGAACGGTTGGCAAGCTTGGATCATAGCTTGATTGAGCAAAAAGAGTAGGGTGATCAGGTGTAGGCCAGGTCTCTGTTGTAAGGTCAAGGTTGTTTTCAAGGTGATCTGAGAGCCACTTTATGCAATCTTCCATTGCCTGAGAGCTATCTTTAGATGTGCTAATTGTAGGAAAGCGTAAGAATTCAAAAAGCTGCGCTTTCCATTCGCTTTGTTTTTTTTCAAAGGTAAGCTTTAGGTCATGTAGGAAATCTGTCATACGATAATTACCTCGAGGGCTTGTGAAACTTTTTCAGCTCTTTCAGAAATAGAGTGATTTTTGATTTTTCTTTTCATGGCTTTGAGAAGAGCTTGACGCTCTTTTTTCCATGGAGTTTGGCCAGTTTGTTCAACGATTTGACGTGTAACTTGAAGATACTTTTTCTTTACATCTGGAGGGTAAATTTGAAAGCGTGTTTCTCTCCATGCTCGAGTCATCATCAAAAGGCTTTCTTTATATCGCTTCGCTTGTAGTAAGTACTGGGCTGCATAAAAAGCAGAGACTCCCTTAGCTTGTAAGGACCCAGGATGAGAAAGACTTTGTTCAATGACCGTTCGGTTTACTTCTACAGTGGGATTTAAGAAGTTATAGTCTTCAAGGTAAAGGTTGGTCAGCTTTTGTTTGGAGCTATCATTTAGCAGAGAATCAAAAGAGTTCGAAATGGTGGTTATTGTATTTGCCACAGGTTTTAGCGTCGATGTTTCTGAAGAATAGAACGAGGCAAAAATAAGTAAAATAAAGGCTAAAAATAGGGCATAGACTCCAAGGCTTCGTCGTACCTTTCGGTGGTGTAGCCGTACGAGGGCCGGATTTTGGATAGAAGATTTTAAGAACTCCATTCTTTGCCAAATGCTGTAGTGATGCCAACTAGGGCGTCGGTGACTGTAACCTGTTAGTACTCCAATGAGATCAAGAGCACCCACCATATTCTCGGGTTTCAAAGAGAGCTCATAAACATGAAGGTCAGCTTGTCGTTCAAAACAGCGCGAGAAATATCCAAAGATCAGCCGGAAGTATGCAAAGAGCACAAGAGCATAAAGAGAGAAGAGGAGGACAGGTTCCAACACCTCCCAAAGGGCTGTGGAGCCAAGGGCTTTTCTATAAGCAAAGAAATGAATAATACCTTCTCCAAAAAGAGAGGTTAAGATGCTTGTTGTTAACATCATCCCTAGGAGAATAAAGGGATAGTAAAACAGGTGTTTGCGTTGGCTATGACCGATTTCATGGCAGAGAATCGCTTCTGTATAATCAGGAGGGCACTGCTTAAGTAGTTTATCCGTAAACATGACAAATCGAAAGCGTGGGACGATACCAATGATTGCTGCTGTATAAGAGTCTTTCATGATAGACCAGACTTTCAAGCCTCCATGGCGAAAGCCTGCTTTATGGCAAAGCCTATCGAGCCTTTGCTTCAGCTCACTATTATGCAAGGGCGTGCACCCCCAAAAGTAGAGTAGGATCGGTGGAAATAGGCTGATCAGTGTCAGCAGGATGATACCCGTGCTTCCAAGAAGGTAGATGAACTCTAATAGTGTTTCAGCTTGTCCTAGGAAGATATTTTCAAGCAGGGGAAGGTCTAAATAACGGATCGCGTCATAGAGTCCGTTTAGTAACAAAAAGGGGATGACAAAGGGGAAGTAAAAGCGTACCTGTCTTAAGGCGAAAGGGAGCGCAAATTCTTCTTTTTCAGGTGTTTGAAAAAGATAGTGAGTTGCTAGCCCAAAAAAGTAAAGAGCTAGGTAGGTAAAGGAGACCAGAAAGAGAGAGCTTGAGTGGAAGAGAGGCTTAAGCGTGATGAGAATCAATAAGCAAGCACATAGCTCAAGGTTTGAAAAGATGGTTAAAAAAGAAGAGCTATTCTTTTTTCTCGAGAAAAGGATGTTTTGTAAGACAATAAGGATGAGGGTCACAAGATAAAGAGTTAACCCTTCTAGTAAGTTAAATAAGCTTTCTTCTTGACCCGCTGATACTCCTGTTGGGACGATATTGATGATGAGGAGAGTAAGGATAATGAAGAAAAGCTGTGCAAACATCTATATGTCATCTAGTTGAAAAGAATACTCGGAGGGATTCCCTGCCTGTTCAAAAAAGGAGCGGCTAGCAAAACTACTTAAGACTCCTTGCTTGAAGTTTGGTTTGAGAATTTCTTCAATGTATGCGATGAGCGTACTTTTTTCTGCACGGAGTATTTGCTTCTTTCTTTCATCTCGAATGGCCTGTGTTTTGCCTTCTTTGAGAAAGCCAAAGGCTCTCAGGGCTTTAGATCCCGGTGCTACAGGGGCATCTATAGCTGCAATTGCATTAAGAATAGCTTCATCGATATCCTCTTCACGGAGATTGTGAATAGCATCTTCCATCGATTGCTTAAATGCGTCTACACTACGCCATAGGTAAGGGTCAGAAAAGGTAGAAAAGAAAAAGCATCCCCATTGTAAATGACCTCGAGCCCCAGTGCCATAAGCTCCTCCTTGCTCTCTGATCACGCGATGAAGGGTTTGGTTGCGTAATACGTTTTGAGCAACAAGTTGATAGGCTGATAGAGGGTGACTATAGTTGATTGTAGGTACACATAGCTGTGTGTAGGCAACAGAAGAAGAGATGCAGTGACCCCAGTGGGCTTTTTGTGTACTCTTCTCATTAAATGGGAAGGGGGAAAGCGAGCTTATAGGGCATGCTTGGCTAATTGTGGTTAGTCTAGAGATATCGGAGCTAGAAAGCTTATGCTCTTTGGGGCGGCTAGAAATAAATTCAGGTGTTGCTTTATAGAAAACTTGTTGATGGATTTGTTGGAGCTTTTCACAGGCTAGTTGAGGCATTTTTTCAATAGATGGTAGGGTAGCTCTCATCCACTGAAAAAAGCTTAGTCCACTGAGCTTTTCTTCAAAAAAAGCATCTTCAGCGATGGATTTTGCTGCATCTAGTTTTGCATAGTAAGGGGCATTACCAACAAGTTCACTTTCCAGTTCATTACTTAGTTGGTGAATGAGCTCTTTGATCCTGTCTGCATCATCAAAGTTTGGTGTTTTTAGTAGATCACTACACCAGTTGAGTAAGAAGCTTTCATTTTCAGTAAATGCATTGGCACTGATATGCAAGTAGGCTTGTTGCTGATTGGTAAAAGCATTTCTATAAGTAGAAATTGTGCATGAGTAGTGCCCTAAGTGGTTTTGTAAGAGATTAAGGTTCTCTTCAAAAGATCGACCTCCACATCCAATTTCTGTAAGAACTTGCATATATAGAGAGAGCCATGGCCAGTCCTCTTGGCTGATTGCTGCAAGAGGGAAGAGAAAGTCCCAATATACAAAGTTATTGGTGAATGTCTCATGAGTGTGTAATTGAAATGAATGATGAGCAGAAGAGTTCAAAGGGATCTCTTGTGCTTTTTCTGCAATTTCTTGACGGTGAAGTTTGGGGAGGCATGAGAGATCTTCAGGTGCTTCTTGGTAGAGTTTAAGGTTTTTTGACTGCTCAACAATTTCTCTTTTTTCTTCTTCAGAGAGCTGTGCTTGGGTGGCTAATAGTGCATCATGCTCTTGTTGGTGTTCTTTAGTGAATACTGCAGAGCTTGGGCTAAACGCCATAGATACGCGGAGGGGGTTAGAGAGAAGCCAAGAATCTATTTTATCTCGTAAGAAAGAAGTAGTTAAACTTTGCTCTTTTAGCTGTTTGAGCGTTGAGCGAATGGACAGTCCTTTGGTTGGGTCCTCTCCGCACTGAGCAAGAGGAAGTACATAGGAGCAGAGTTCAAGCCCATAAGGCATATCGCCTCTAGTAATCTCCATATGCTGTAAAGCTAGCTGGTGCAAGGCGGACTCAATGCTTTCACGATAGATAGGATTTTTGATGTAGCTCTTTAGAGTGCTTTGGATCAAATCTTCAACAGCTTGTATGTCAATGGCTTCATTGCTTTGTAGCTGAATGATGTAAGCAACCTCTCGATACTCACGCTCAATAAAACTATAAACCTGCTCACACAGTCCGCTTTCAAAGAGAGCCCGCTTGAGAGGGCTTGCATCTGTGCCCATGAGGATTTGGTCAACCAAGCAAAGAGCATAGGTATCATAAGTGGAGCCGATGGCATGCGTATGCCAGGTGATCGTGGCATAATGGGGTTCTTCACTTTCGTTTTGTGCAGGGTACCACTCTTTTTTTTGTATTGGTGTTTTAAGAGGCTTCAGATTAGGTAGGGGGGCTAAGGGAGGCTTATGCGCTGTTTTGCTTAAAATCTTCTCATCGAGAAAAGAGAGAATATCTTCTGTTGCGATACTTCCGTAAAAATAGAAGATAGCATGGGAAGGGTGGTAAAATTCCTTGTGGAAGGTGATAAGCTCTTCGTGAGATAGTTTTAGAATCTCTTGAGGATCTCCTCCAAAGTTAAACCCTTGTGGTAGGTTTGGGTATAGAGCCTGCATTGTTTTATACCACAAGCGCTCTTCAGGTCTTGATAGAGCACCCTTCATTTCATTGTACACAATACCTTTGTAACAAAGAGGGGAGCTTGGTTGGTCTGCCTTTTCAAACTCTAGGCGGTGTCCTTCTTGCAAAAAGCTTTCTTTACTAAGGAGAGGATGAAACACACTGTCGATATAAACCTCAAGAAGGTTGAAGAAGTCTTTTTTACTTTGTGAAGCTCCTTGGTAGGTTGTTTTGTCTGGATAGGTGGAGGCATTGAGATATGTATTCAAGCTTCGACGGTCCATAGAGAAAAAAGGATCGCGCACAGGATAGCTCTCTGAACCACATAATACTGTGTGCTCTAAGATATGAGGGGTTCCTTTCGAATCTTTTGGCCTTGTAGGTAAAGAGATGCAGTAGCAGTTTTCAGGATCATCAGCTTTTAGGTGGATAATCGTTGCACCACATGTATGCTGCAGTTGATAGTAATGAAGATTCAGAGAGGAAATAAATTTTGAAGTATCAAGACGATAATTTGGGTGCATGTGGCTTTACCGCATAAGCTAAAAGGCTCAAGAGGGTATTCGATAACCTTCTCTTTGTAAAGCTGCAACAGTGTAGAAAAAGAAAGGCCTCTCAAGAGAGAGGCCTATTGTAGTCTTTTTACCAAGTTAAGCTTGCTGCTGACTGGTACTCAGTGACCCGAGTTTCAAAGAAATTTTTCTCTTTTCCAAGGTCAATGGTTTCACTCATCCATGGGAATGGGTTACGTGCATTTTGGAATAGAGTTGGGAGGCCGATACGCTCGAGCCTGCGGTTACCAATGTATTCTACATAGTCTTTAAACATTGGAGCACTTAAGCCTAAGATGCCTTCTGGTAAGCAATCTTTTGCATATAAGTACTCTAAACGAACCGCTTCTCGGATCAGCTCAACAATATGATCTTGAAAGTCTGGAGTCCAAATCTCAGGATTCTCTTCCTTAATGCCATTGATGAGGTCAATGCCAAAGTTTAAGTGAATCGTTTCATCTCTAAGGATGTACTGGAACTGTTCCCCAATGCCTGTCATTTTATTTTGTCGATGGAAAGATAAGATCATAGCAAAGCCGCTATAGAAGAAGATCCCTTCCATGATGACATAGAAGCCAATGAGGTTCTCTAAGAATTTCTGCTTACCTTCCAAGGTATCTATTGTAAAGTCTGACTTTAAAATATCTTCAGTCAGTCTCATTTCAAAAGCATCTTTCTCATGGATGCTGTTGATTTCCTGATACATGTTGAAGATTTCACCCTGGTTAAGGTTTAGAGATTCAACTACATAGTGGAAGGTATGCGTGTGAATCGCTTCTTCAAATGCCTGGCGCAGCAGATATTGACGTGTTTCTGCATTCGTAATATGGCGAAAAATCGCAAGGACAATGTTATTCCCGACAAGGCTTTCAGCAGTACTGAAAAAGCCCAGGTTACGCATGATGACTCTACGCTCTGCATCTGACAGCTGATCAGACTTCCATAGCTCAATATCTTTGGCCATAGGAACTTCTGTGGGCATCCAGTGGTTTGCACATCCATTTAGGTAGTGCTCCCATGCCCATTTATACTTGAGGGGCATAAGCTGGTTCACATCCACAGCATTGCAAGCAATCAGGCGCTTTTGGTCCGCTTTAAATCGACCTTCAGGTAGCTCCTTAGAAGGAGTAGCTTCCTCTTCAAAACTCAACATACGTGCTCTCCATATCTCCTATATTATTACTGGCAGCTTTCGCAACCCTCTTCTAGATTACAAACTGATGGCTTTGCTGCAGGAGCTTCACGGCTAACCTGTACATTGCTGGATGCAGATTTGTTTTTCATCCATCGAGGCTGTAGGCCGCGCTTATTCACATCAGTTGTAGATTTTTCAATCTGGGTAGCAGCAAGGCTGCGTAGGTAGTAAGTCGTCTTTAGACCTTTCTTCCAGGCTAGCATGTACATTTCATGCAGCTTTTTACCACTTGGTTCTGATAGGTACAGATTGAGAGATTGTCCCATATCAATCCACTTTTGCCGTCTGGAAGCACACTCAATAAGCCACTCTGGGTCAATGTCAAACGCTGTAGCATACTTGACCTTAATCTCTTGAGGGATACGTTCAATTTCATTCAAAGCCCCATCAAAATACTTCAGGTCATCAATCATCTCAGCATCCCAAAGGCCTGCTTGTTTGAGGTCTTCAACAAGGAATGGGTTGGTGATGGTAAACTCTCCAGAGAGGTTTGATTTAACAAAGAGGTTTTTGTAGGTGGGTTCAATAGACTGCGTGCAGCCGACAATGTTTGAAATGGTGGCTGTAGGAGCAATCGCCATGGTGTTGCAGTTGCGCATCCCATGTTTTTTAATCGACTCTCGAACAGTACTCCAGTCCATACGAGTAGCCTGATCCATATCAGCATATGAGGGGCCTCTTTCATCTTGCAGAAGCTTGATCGAGTCTATAGGTAGAATGCCACGATCCCACTTTGATCCCTTGAAGCTAGAGTAGGAACCTCTTTCTTTTGCAAGCTCACTTGAAGCAAGAATTGCATAGTAGGAAATCATTTCCATGGATTCATCAGCAAAGGTGACTGCTTCATGGCTAGCATAAGGAACGTTGCGTACATAAAGGGCATCTTGGAAGCCCATGAGCCCTAAACCGATTGCGCGGTGTCGCTCATTTGCTTTGCGCGCTTCTTCAATAGGGTAGAAGTTAATGTCGATGACATTATCTAGCATCCGGATTGCAGTGCGTACTGTTTGAGATAAGCGTTTCTCATCAAGGCCAGCTTTTGTAGTGTGCTTCACAAGGTTGATAGAAGCTAGGTTGCAGACAGCGGTCTCTTCTCTCGATGTATTTAACAAAATTTCTGTGCAGAGGTTAGAGCTGTGTACTACACCTACATGGTCCTGTGGAGAACGGATGTTTGAAGGGTCTTTAAATGTAATCCAGGGGTGTCCTGTTTCGAAGAGCATGCTTAGCATCTTTCTCCAAAGACCCATCGCTTCTACTTGCTTGAACTTTTTAAGCTTTCCTTCCTTTGCTAGCTGCTCATATTGGAGGTATTTTTTCTCGAAAGTTTTTCCATAAGCATCGTGAAGGTCAGGAACATCATTGGGGCTAAAGAGCGTCCAGTGGCTGTTTGTCGCAACACGCTTCATAAACAGATCAGGAATCCAGTTCGCTGTGTTCATGTCATGCGTGCGGCGCCTTTCATCACCAGTATTTTTTCGCAGTTCTAGGAAGTCTTCGATATCTAAGTGCCAAGTTTCTAGGTATGCGCACATCGCTCCCTTGCGCTTTCCTCCTTGGTTGACTGCAACCGCCGTGTCATTTGCTACTTTGAGGAAAGGGATCACACCCTGGCTCTCACCATTTGTACCCTTGATATAGGCTCCTGTTGCACGAACATTAGTCCAGTCATTGCCCAGGCCTCCAGCCCATTTTGATAACTGTGCATCATCTGCAACAATTTTGAAGATGTGACTTAGGTCATCTTCCACAGTAGATAGGTAGCATGAGCTGAGCTGAGAGTGTGTAGTCCCTGCATTGAAGAGAGTGGGAGTTCCGGAAACAACATAAAACTCAGAAAGAGCATTGTAGAACTCAATCGCGCGTTCGTTTTTCTTTTCTTCTTTGAGAGCAAGACCCATAGCAACTCGCATCCAGAAGATTTGAGGTGTTTCAAGGCGCTTTTTCTTTTCATGAATTAGATAGCGATCATAGAGAGTTTGTAGTCCTAGGTACTGAAACTGAAGGTCTCTTTCTAACTTAAGAGCATTGGCTAGTTTTTCTAGATCAAACTCTTTGAGTTCAGGCGCTAGGCGACCATAACTAATCCCCATTTCAATGTAGCGAGGGAAGTACTCTTTATGAGCCTTCTCTGCACTTTTAGAGAAGAGGGAAGCTCCTAGTGTTTCTTCATAGATGGAGTCTAATAAAAAGCGCGCTGCAACTTTCGAATAGGCTGGCTCATTTTCAATAAAGGCTTTTGCAGCCATGATGTTGGAGGTGCGAATCTCATGCTCGCGGATGCCAGAATAGAAGTTGTTAACAGAGTGAGAAAAGATTTTTTCAGGTTCTACTTCTTTTTCAAACCCTTTGCACATGCGCTCGATTTTTTCTCTGAGCTCAGACTCTTTGATTTCTTTTGTGCTGTCATCAGCTAATTTAACAGAGAAAGAGCGCTCTGTTTGCGTTTCAGCCTTAGCTTTGACTTGTGCTTTCGGCTTTGTTGCTTTTGCTGAAGCTTCCTTGGCAGGTTGCTGCTTATTCGTCGCTCGCTGGACAATCAGGTGTTTTGCTACGTTATAGTGACCTTCGATCATGAGCTGTCGCTCAATTTCATCACAGATGCGTTCAAAGTCGATGGCTTCTTTATTTTGGTGCCAGCCTACAACCTGATTCACAACTTTATTTGTAAGAAAGTTAACCTGAGCAATAGTGCTTTCCGGGGTATACCCTTCAATTGATTCATGCGCACGGAACCCATTTTCGATTTGGGCTGCAACCTTCATCGGGTTAAAGCGAACTTTGGATGTGTGACCAGCTCTATTGATCAAAATGTTTGAAGGAGAATCTTCTCGGATCGCTTTATGTTGCTCTCGGTAACGGATGTAGTCACGAGCAACATCATGCTGTCCAGCTTCTATAATTTTTACTTCAACGGTATCTTGAATGCCTTCAACTGTTAAGCGCTCTCCCTGCTTGGCAAGAGCTTCAGCTTCAATGATCACAGCTTCTGTAATCTCTTGGACAGAGCGGAAAAGTTTGGAAGGTAAAGGATCTGCAGTAGAGATCTTTTTAGTGTCTCGGAATGCAGCTTCAATAGCAGCCCGAATACGGTCCCTGCGGAAGGGGACAATACGACCGTCGCGCTTCACTACAGTCAGCTGCGTCGCTCCTGAGCTACGCTTGTTAGGTGATTGAGTTTGAGAAGGCTGTAGTGCTGCCTGCGTGTTCATGTGGGCTCCTAGAAGGTTCTGGATTTGAACAAAAACTGGTTTTCAACAGAGTGCGGAAACTCTACCAAACGCGTTAGTAAAACACGAGTAAAAACAACTGCTTGATACGCCTCTGTCAGATGCTTTTGTCGGGTGTGTATAACGCTCTGTTTCGCTTTCTGTAAAGCCAAAAAAAGAGTAAGAATTTTTTAAAAAATTAAGATTATTGGTTATCTGTAGCTTATGCCAGCAAGTTCGAAAAGCCATCGATTTTAATCAGAAAAAGCTTTACAATAATGGCAACTACTTGCTCCGAAGGACGAAAATGAAAAAAGTATATCTTCTCCCCAATCTTCTTACGGCGTTTTCCTTAGCCTGCGGGCTTTTTGTCATTTTTAAGGTGAATTTGGCTGGATCATGTGCAATCAGGCAACTTCTCTACTCCTCCACTATCCTCATTCTTTTAGCTAGTTTGGCAGATGTACTTGATGGAGCTGTCGCTCGCTTGATGAAAGCGGAATCCTTGTTTGGTATGTTTTTTGATTCACTCGCTGATGCAGTCACTTTTGGTGTTGCGCCAGCTGTTCTCTTTCTGAAAGCTCTTTCTTTTAGCCATGAAAATGAGCTTTGGTTTTTTGCAACAGCCTCAGCCATGGTTTACGCAATTTGTGGGGTCTTAAGACTGGTTCGCTATAATGTACATGGGATGCAAAAGCAGGAAGAGGATTATATACATAAAAAAAATTTTACAGGACTTCCCATTCCTGCAGGGGCTTTAGGAGCTGTCTCCTTAACATACTTTATGCAGCTTCCTTTAGTAAGTACTAGCTGGGGATGGAGTGTGGATGTACGCTTTGCTGTGCTTGTTCTAGGGATGCTATTTTTGGGCTATCTGATGGTAAGTCGTTGGGCCTTTCCTAGTGTGAAATTTCTGCGATTTCGCCTAGGGTCTTTCCGCTTTGTTTTTCTGGTAGTTGTCGTTGCTGTTTGCCTGTTTTATGGGGTATTCTACTTCTTCCCTTATACTTTGGCTATTGTTGCTTGGGGGTATATTCTTTCCTCTTTGCTGTTGTCCATTCTCCGCATTATCGGAGGAAGGCGAATCAAAAGGTTGGAGGACTTTGAGCCAGGGAAGGATGATCTCGAGTAATTTTGCTATAAGGATTAGTTTCTTGGAGTATTTTTAAGCTTCTTCTATAACCTAATAGAAACTTTAGGGAGAGAAGAATGAAAGTAAGTGATACAGTGACGGGCTTATTAGGTCAGTTGCAAGTATTAGAGCTTCCATATGCAGTATTGAGAAATTATGAAGAGTTGCCTTTTGTTCGAAATGATTTAGATATTGTTCTAGAGAAGTCGGCAATAACTAAATTAAAGGGCGTTTTGTTATCTCAGGCGAGTAAAAATGGCTGGGATTTTTGTGTTGAAGTCTCTTCGCTAGAGTCTCGCTCTTATTGTACTAGTTTGAAAATATTTTTCTTGTTTTCTCTTATAGAGAAGCACCCTTTTCAGTTAGACGTATTTGGGGGAGGGCATGTTGCTAAACAAAAACTTTTTTCTGCAGAAGAGTTAATCTCTCGTAGAGAGCTTTATCGTAATTTTTATAAAATCAGCTGTTATGATGAGGCTCTTTTGCGTCTCTTAGCTTGGAGTAATCAATTTAGGCTAAAGCAGCACTGGAAGCTAGATAAGATAAGAGGCCTTTTGCCTGATGAGCAGGCTTTTTATTCTTTTGCTCACTATGTACAGCAGTCCACTGGCTTGAACCTGTCTATTACTTATCAGCAATTGCTCGACAGTCCAGAAGAAATTGCTCAGGCTATGAAGCGCTTTAAAAAATTATATTGGCTAAAAAAATCTGGTATAAAAGGAGCGGCTTTTTCTCTACTTGATATAGCATCTAAGCGCTATAAGCTTTATGAGTTCTATAAAATTAAGAATAAACTTTTTAGTGATTGGGAAAAGTCTGTAAGGTTTGGCCTGTCTATTGGTGAAGCTTCAAAAAATCTTGAAACCTTAGGTAAGGTTTATATTTGTAAAGAGTATTAAGAGTGTCTCTTGATTTTGGAGGCCTTTATTCTTATGTAGAGAATTCCATGACTAACCTTACATAATAGATCAAAGATTAAGAGTCCTATCCGGTTTGCCTTAGTATAGTAGCGATGATATAACTTGATACTGTTGATATGTAGCTTTCTACGGTTCAGAGTAGAAACCTCCTTAGAGATGGTTTCTGATACCAGGTGTGTAAATGAGCAAATATTAGTTGTATAATTGATGAGGCCAAGCTGACGAACTTTCCATCCTAAAATTCTTTCCTCTCCGTAGAGGAATGTTCTTTCATCCAAAGGAAAAAGCTTATTAAATACATCTATGCTACCTAGGAAAAATGCGCCTTGACAGGCTTCTACAGCAGGAGTAAGAGCTTGCATGTAGTGAGTGCTATATTCTAAGCGTTTTTTTGCAATCCTTTTTAAAATAGGAATTCGAAGAGCAATATCAAGCCAAATAGAAGGTAGTCGCCAGCCACTGTTTACAGAAAAACCTGTTGGAGAAACTTGTTTGGCAGTAATTAAAGCAGGGGCTTTAAGTGTTGCATAGGTTTTTATCAGCTTATGAAAAAATAAGTGGTCATCAAATATAATGTCATTATTCACGATAGCTACATAGCGAGGTAGGCCACTTTGGGCTTGTACATGCTCATAGCCTCTATTTATTGCATATGCATATCCACCATTGATTGGGTTTTTGAGTACTTGAATAGAAGGATGGTTAATAAATTCTTTCTCAAAAATGAGGGATGATTGATCAGGAGAGTTATTGTCGACAATGATAATTTTAATTGATGCTTTTTGCTGGTTTAGTAAGGAAGAGACGCACTGTATTGTTGATAAAGGGTTGTTATAGTTGATTACTAGTGCAGATATATCATGTATCGACATGGTGCTATTGCCTTCAGTTATTTTGGAGGGGGGGACTTTGAGGGAGGAGGGCACTTCGCTTACTTACTAATTGAAGAGAAGCTCCTAAGCAGATGTGATGTATTAAGAATGCTACAGGTGGACCAAAGAAGCCATGAATAAAAGGTGTAATAAGTACCCAATATAGACATATACCTATACCTATAGACAATATCAAAGAAAAGTCAGCTGATTGTTTAGCTGTACATGAAGATGATATTTTTTTGAAATAAAGAAGAAGTACTAGGAATTGACTGTAATAAAGAATAAGCCCTATGAGCCCAGAAGAGAGCAAAATCGTTATAACGCCATTATGAACAACTGTAAGGGATTCTGGTCCCTTTGCATACTTGGCTTTGCTCTCTGTAGTGTATAGGCCCTCTCTTTTTGCAAAACTTTCAGGGTCTACATAAGCTCCAAATCCTCGTCCTAAGATTTGTTCGGGTAGGCTGTAACTCAAGTACTTTTTAAACCCTAAGAAAGCCTCTCCGCCTCTATTTCTACTTATATGGTTTTTATATGCTTTTGGAGGGCGAGTAACCTGAACTTCTGAAATGGAGTTACTGAATCTATATAGGGTAGAGTTTTTGCTACCAAAAGAAAGTTCGGGGAGGGGAGAATTTAAAAAAAATTCAATAAATGGGAGAAAACCAAGGGCTATAGCTAGCAAGAAAAAAAAGGAAATAATTTTTTTTGAACGCGAAACTAATGTTAATAGAAGGACTGCTAACCCAATATATATCGTTCTAGTAAAAGAAATTAGACTAAGTCCAAACGTTATTAATCCAAGTATGAGAAAAACTCTTTTGCTGGTTTTATGATAGGAAAGCTTTAGTAAAGAGAAGAAAATAGCACAAAGAAGAGGGAAAGTAGAATTAATGCTAAAAGTTCTAAAAATTTCAGTTTGTCCAGCTAGCAAAAAGTGAGTATGTTTGATGATTGAAAATAGCTGAGGTATAATCACAACAGGAGCTATCCCTACAGCAATAGAAAGTAAAAAGTTATGAGGGGATGAAGCTTCATGAGCTAAACAAAAGCCTGTTAGAAAGTAGCTGAGAGCTGCGAGGCAATAGTATGTGCTTTTTAAATATAGAAAAAGGCTTGTATCATCATAATTTAATGCTAATAACCCCAAGATGGAGCTAGAAAACCATATGAGGCCTATTAGGCGCAAATGATGAAAAGTTTTCGTGGTAAATAATAGCTTCCAGCTCCTTAGGTTAATAAGGAGGCTAATTATGAAGGTGATAGCCATTGCATTTTGAATGCCAAAAGTGGAAGTAATGAGCCCCAGCAGTGCAGTGACAGATACTATGAATATGTTTATATTGGGCATTACAATCTCTTTTTCGATAAATTAAAAAAAGAAGTTGCCCTTTTGAGGAAGGAATTACTGTGGTTTTTTGTCGATCCATAACCATACTTTCCGTAGCCGTAACCATAGCCGTAACCATAGCCGTAACCATAGCCGTAACCATAGCTATTTTGAGAGGTTTGCTTTGCCGGCTTTGTGTGGTTTAGTATAAAGTAGTTAAAATCTTTAATGCGTTTTAAGTTGTCTTCTAATTTATGTGAAGCCCATTTGTCTTTTAGTTCGTCATTAGACATTACCAGTATTGAACAATCAGCGTATTTCTTTAGAAGTTCTACTTCTGAGTACATCAGGAATGGGGGAGTATCAATAATTATCACTTCATAGCTGCTCTTTAGATAGCATAGTAAATCATGAAGTCTAGGGCTATGCATAAGCTCTGCAGGAGCCGCTGGAGGAGGGCCAGGGCTTATTATATGAAGAGATGGAAATAAAGGGTGTTTCTCTATGATTTCATCAATGCTATGCTCTTCACTTAAGTAAGTGCTGACACCAATATTCATTACTGATTCTCCAAAGTGGATATCAGGAGGTTTTCTCATATCAAAAGAAACTAAGATGGCTTTTTGTTTTATAAGGGAGAAACAGTATGCTAGTTGCATAGAGCAAGTTGTTTTCCCTACTTCAGGCCTTAATGAAGAAAGTAGAATAGTTAAGGTAGATGAAGAGTTATGTGTTAGTTGGAGGCTTGTGCGTAAGCTACGAAACTCTTCCATTTGATTAGATAGAGGATCTAACTGGTAATCTTTATTACTTCTTTTTTGACTGTCATAAGATATGAAAGATATAAAGGGAAGCCCTACAATATCCTCGACTTCAGATATACTAAGGCTGCTGCTATTTAGAGAGACCCTTAACTTGGCTATGCCAAGTCTGCAAATGATACCGAGAATAGACAGCATTAGAAAAATAGCAAAAGGTTTTGGGGAAACTGGTGAATAGATTGGGATAGCTTTATCTATAACATGAGCATCTGCTATTGTTGAGGCGCTCGAAATTTCTAGCTCTGCTTTTTTTCGTAAGAGAAAAGAAAATATTTCACTATTAATTGATGATGCTCTCTCGATGCGCTGTAAATCTTGCTGTTTGCTTGGAATAGACGCTATGGATCTCTGATACTTAGTAGCTAGATTTTTTAAAGAAACTTGTTTCTGATTAAAGTTTTCAATGGCTTTTTCTGTAGTAGCTAAAGCTATAGGCTGTAGAGTTTGGATTTGCTTTTCCACTTCTCTTAGTTGAAATTTGTTTCCTCTGCTTTTTAGTAAATCTCGATTGAGATAACACTCATTTAGTTGTGAAAATATATTAGAGGCTTCGGCTAAATGTTGAGGAAGTTGATGAGAGGTTAAAAGTCCTGCGGGGATTTCTTTATTAGCTTTTAGTATTTGTTGTAGTTGGATGAGATTCTCTAGTTCCAGGTTAAGCTGGTTTAATTGGTCATCTATTCGGTATGCTTGAGAATTGTATCTTTCAAGTGCATGAGTGAAGTCTGAGCTTGGCTGAGATTGTAAAAATGTTGTGAGATGAGCCTCAGATTCTTTAAGTATTTTACTGGTATCCGCTAGTTGGTGGGATATAAATGAAAGAGCTTGTTTCTTTTCTTGCTGCTTTCTATCTATACTTTGTTTTATGTAGATGGAACATAGCCTATTAGCTAAATCTGATGCCCTTTCAGGGTGCCCATCTTTGAAAGATGCCTGTAAGATAGGAGCTTTGTTAGCATCTTGTTGAAGTGAAAATATGTTTTCCAGCCTTTTTGACCACTGGTGTGGGCTCTGAAGTTGTACGATATAGACATCCCCAGGGGAGAGTAGGTGTGTTTTTGTAGGGCTTATTTGTACCTCATACTCTGAGGTAGTAAATGGAGTATCAAAACTACTTTCCCACTCAATAGAGTTCTGTTTTGATTTGAAAAATGAAAAGAACCTTGACATGCCTGATTCATGCGCTTGGATTTTGTAGCGTTGACCTTGGAGTATGGATATTTCTAAGGTGGGGAGAGTGGATGTTTTTTTATTATGTATATCGAGGTAAACTTCAATAGGGTTATCAGATTTATAGACCTCCTTTTTTTGAATGGCACCGGTTTTCTTAAATACTCTAGAATTGAGATTTAAGTCGTGAATGAGCTTTTCCCTGATGGTTCTAGACTTAAGAATACTTGCTTGATTCCAAACGCTATCGCTAGAAGAAGAAGTGCCAATCATTTCCCCAAATAAGGCTTCTGCGGGGTCTTGCTTATTGCTTACTTGGATAGAGGCAGTGGATGTATAAATCTTTTCGGACGAAGTCAACCAGAGGAACCCAATAGCTAAAAAAAGCATACATACCACTATATGGGTAAGCCATCCTCTCTTTAAATCATCGATAAATAGCTTTGCTTTGTGTTCATCTTTTCTCACCGAAAAACTCTCTCAAATTGGTGCATTCTGATCAGGAAAGATAAGGAGAGGATATATAGTATTTCAAGGAAAATATTGTGGTAGGAAAGAATAGTTTTTTTTCTATTGATTTTCAACCTTGAGAGAGTCCTTGGTTCAATAAGATTTAAATACTAACCATGGACTTTTTAGACCATTTTTTTTGATCCATGTCAAAGTACTTGTGAACAGCTGCTGGAGACCCATATGCTATGGAATAAGGAGGTATGTTTTTTGTTACTACTGACCCTGCCCCAATAATACTATGAGAGCCAATTGTAACCCCACTTGTAATAACTGTATTTGCTCCAATCCAAACGAAATCGTCAATGATAACGGGTGAAGGGATTTCCTTTTTTAAATAATTATCACTGGTAGGGTCTTCGATATCATGATCTGAGGATGATATAAATGTATTAGCTGCAAACATACATTTGGAGCCAATTGTAACTCCTCCTCGGCCTTGTATCTGACAGTTGGGGCCAAAAAAATTATGATCCCTTATTGAAATCCTGCCTCCATGATCAAACAGGCATGAATTTGGCGAGAAAAAATTGTAGCTTCCGATTTCAATAGTCTTTTTTTTTCTAGATTCAGTGATTATTTTTGATTGGGGAAAGAAGTAATTCTTTTTGCCTATATGAATCGCTTTTCGTCTGAAGTGACGTGCATTAAACAGAAAGTTTAAAGTAGCTCCTTTGCCATAAAGTTTCCTGAAAATCATCCAACGTAGTAGAGCTAAAACCTTTGAAGGTTTTGAATATATATTCATAAGAAAAAAGTAGAGTTTTTAGTTTTAAAAGTGATAATTATACCAATCTTTTGAAGGTCGCATCTGGTGGTTTATGAGTGCTTGTCCTAAGGTTTCTATAATTATCCCTTCATATAATCATCATAGGTTTGTTGAAAAGATAGTAATGGATAGTCTGTCTCAAACCTACCCCTCTATAGAGATTTTGGTTATTGATGATGGATCAAAAGATGGCTCTCAGGAACTTTTGGCATTTATGTCAGAAAAGTATGGCTTCTTTTTTAAATCTCAAAAAAATCAAGGGCTTGCAGCAACCCTCAATAAGTTAGTGGAGTATTCTAGTGGAGAGTTTATTTGCTGTATGGCTTCAGATGATAGAATGCAACCAGATAAGATCTCTTTATTAATGGAGCAGTTTGTGCAGGAACCAAAATCAACTGCTGTTGTTTGTGGAAATATTGAGGTGAAGGATCAGTTTGGTAATGTAAATGAGGTGTGGTTTCCTAAGCGTTTGCCTAGCTGTGTGGCAATTGATTCTAGCTTATTTGGCTCATTTTTTTCTTTATTAGGAGGGAACTATATCCCATATATGGGAGCCCTAATTCGTCGGCAGGCTTTACTAGATGTGGGAGGGTTTACAGTAGGTTGTATTCTTGAAGATTATGATTTGTGGATGCGGCTGTCAACGAAGTATAACTTTAAATACCTTGATGAAATAGTAGCTAGTTACACTATTCATGATTCTAATATGAGTAGGGATAAAAAAAATAAGCTTCCTTTGGTCAGGAGCCAGCGAAAAATACTTCAATCTCATTTTAAACAAGCTTGGTCTAGAGGTTTTTTTAAAAAATGGCTTCGAACCTTCTTAGGAATTGTTAGAAGTGAGGTCAAGGAGTGTTTATTAAAATAGGTGCAAAGATCTAAGAGTTTTTGCAAAGGTTTTTGATCCAGTCTGGGCTTACTCCAGCATCTAGTCTGGATTGGGTGGAAAAAGTATGTCCAGAAGCCCTTTTGGGCGATAAATATGGTGGAAGAGCCTTGCAGTAAGCTTCCCAGGAATCTTCACAGTTATGCAGGTGATTTAGCCATTGCCAGCCAAAATTTACATGTTTAAGCTCATCATTGAAAATTTGCTTCATTAAAGCTTGAGATTTCAGATCTTCTACTTGTTCGAAAGCTTTTCCATACATAGGTGCAAAGTCTAAGTTTGCCATCTCAAAGGTTAGGCTCATTGTGCTAACATATTGAACCGGGTCTTTTAAGTAAGGAACAGCTGCCCAGAAATGTTTATAGAGGGGCATATCGCCAAGCTTTACACCGAATTCCTCAAGGCGTCGCATGTACATGCGTACATGTCCTTGCTCTTCTTTTAGAGTTTTTATTAGCCCTTTGCGAAAATCTAAAGGAGCTTCAGGGAACGCTAAGAGTGCATAGGCCATAATTTCTACAGCTAAAAGCTCATGACCTGCAAATCGATGAAGGCAGATTGCGCGTTTATCTGGACTTGAAAGCTCATGAAGAGGAGGAAGTTTGTCTTTTTTGCTTTTTTTTTGGAATTCCATCCCTTGAGGACGTGTAGGAGTATCCCAGAATATAGCAGACCCCGGCGAGTGATCTGTGATCTTTCCGGGGTTTAGGAGCTTTTCTTCGATAGTGTCAGCGCTAAGAATGCGCGTAGCCCATTCTTTTGCTTCCATTACTCTACAGAGTGAACAAAGTAAGCAGGAAAAGCAAAATTATGATTGGCTCTAGGCGCTGCTTTAACAGCAACTTCACTGCCAATAAACTCATCTAAGTTTATTTCTGTACTGTATAAATAGCAAATGGGCATGTGAGTTTGTGCATCTCTTAAAACATAGTCTCCGGGCTTATTCTTAATTGGCTTTGTATAGCTTTCAAGAATGCCTTTGAGTCTAGATGCTGTACTTTTTTCTTCTGTGTAAAAGTCTTGTAGAGATGAGTGGGTCCCACGCTTGTGTCTTTCGTAGTACCCTTCTTCGATAGGCTGCCAAACAGCCATTTTATCGGTGAGCTCTGTATGTGTGAGTTGTTTTTTTCTTTCACTAGAAGGCTGAGAAGAGGTGGTTACTTCAGTTTTAGGAGAGTATTTTTCAAACCGTGTTTCAATCTCTCTATTTGTATTGCGCTGGGCTGTAGCTCCCTGAACTTTTTCTTCTAAGAACGCAATTTTCTTTTGAAGATAGGCATCCCGAACAAGTTCAAGAGCTTCTTTTGCTTGAGCATGCAAAATGTGATCAGACTTGTTTGTCGCTTGAATAACTCTATTAAAGCTTGTTTCTAGTGCTGCAAAGTCAATGTCGTTAAAAGGCTTCTGTAGCTCTGATTTACTTTTGTAGACAGTATCTTGGAATTGCTTTTGTAGTTCGGCTTGTTGTTGCTCGATTCTTGCAAGGTAGTCCGCATTACCAATTTTCTCAACGTAGTCACTGGCTACAAATAGAGAGGCAGATTTAGGAGGAGTAATTTCAAGCCACTTAGAGTTTTCTTTGCTGATAGTCCCTTCAACTTTGTCTCCAGTGTTCAACTGGGCAATCACAGGGGATTCTAAGTTTGGTTCGAGGCGAACATTGACGTTAGTTCCCTCAATAACACCATCGAGAACATACGTTCTGAAGACATAGGCTTTCATATGTGACGGGAGGGCGATTTCGTAATAGCCAGCATTTTCATTTTTCACGAGAACAAGGTCTCCCTTGTTCATTTCCTGAATCACTTTACCATCGAGGTGAGGCTGAGCGCGAAGACGTACACGGTCCCCTGAAACTTTACCTGTAAAGGATTGAGAAAGTGTTTTTGTTGCTTTTATCGCTGGAGAAGAGGGGGCGCTGTCAGCAGAAAGGGTTGAAATAGAAAGGGCAAGCAGGGCTAGAAATGAATGCTTCATCTTGCGAAGGCTCCTCACGTTCTTTTTATAGATTGAGGAGAATGTACGCAGACAGGACGAAAAATTCAAGTGATTAGCTATTTAGTACAGCCTTGATATGTTCGCAGTGTTTTTTTCCGCATGTACAACCAAGGGGATCTCCTAAGTAGACAGAGTAAACTTCATCAGGAGAAATAGGATTGGAAACCTTAAAAAGGTGTTCATCCTTTTGCTCAATGTCCCACTCTCTGAAGCGTAGGTCTTCTTCTGTTACAGGCTCATCATCTTCTATAAGCTCTTCATTTGCACCAAATCCCTTGTGGACTGCTCGAGCAATTTGGCAGTGCATGCAGTTGCAATTTTCTTTGTAGTCTGGTGAAGGGAGGTCTTCATCTTGAGCAAGCATTTTAGAGACGGCAGCAACCTTATCTAAAAGGTCTCTTGGTAGGTCAGGCAGGTTGCGCTGCTCTTCATTATGACTAAGAGCGCCTCCTAAGTTATCTAAAAATCCAGCTCCAATTTTAACGCCAGTGCCTCCCTGCTCTTCAAAAGAACTATTGCCAAGAATAGAGGTAAGAAAGGGGCTGTGTAAAGGAGGGGGGATATCCGTAGAGGTAGAAGAGGTGGTTTTTGAAGGGGACTTAGGCTCTTGGTTTAAAGAGCTTGCATGGTGCTGAAAAGCTTTAAAAATTAAATCATTTGATGGATTAGGGATGGAGATCTTTTCTCCATTTCTTAGATTGACCAGGAGCTCTTGCTCTCCCCGGTTATTTGTAACGACCCGCATGGTTTCAATTTGCTCCCATGAGGTACTAACGTAAGGGGGAATGCTTAAAAAATGATTTGTAACAACTGGATCCATAACACTTTATGTTTTTGTTTAAAGAAAATTTTATCAAAATCTTGAATATTTGTCAATAGTTATCACTTGCTTGAGTTGAGTGCTAAAATTTTTTTGTTTACAACTGATAGCCACCGAATTACGCTGCGATTAGCAAAGAGTTCAATGTGAAGGAGCCAAAATTGAGCAAGCTGTTTGTCCTAGATACCAATGTGTTGTTATACGATTCAAAAGCTGTCACTAAGTTTGAGGAGCATGAAGTAGTGATCCCTCTGTCAGTGATTGAAGAACTCGATGAAATGAAGAAACGGAGGGATGACTTAGGAGTTTTATCAAGGGCTAGTCTGCGCTTTCTCTCGACACTGAAACAAATGGGGAAGGGCTCCCTATTTAAAGGCGTTGACCTTCCTACAGGAGGAAAAGCATGGGTCTATGTAGATCGACGACAAGGAGAAGAGGTTCCCTTCATAAGAGATAAAGCAAGCTCTCGGGCTGTTCTTGCTGCATTTGCGCTACAAAGCAAAAGAGATGAAGAGACAATTTTTGTGTCGAATGACTTTGCTGCACGCATTAAAGCAGAAGCGCTTGGCATTAAGACAGAAGACTATGAGAACTTAAAGGTTTCTTACGAGAAACTCTATAAAGGGCTACGAACTGTTGAGGTCCCCAAAGAGACGATGGATCAGTTTTTGCTAGAAAAAACGGTTGAAACAAAGACTGTAGAGGAGCCTCCCTGTTGGAATGAATATGCTTTCTTTAAGAGTGGAGAGCAAGCATCCGCAGTGACGTACTATAATGCAAAGAAAGATAGGTTCGAAGCGTTACGTCCTTTCCCAGAGAAGGGGGTAAGGGGGCTACAGCCACTTAATTTAGAGCAAAAATGTGCTTTTGACTTACTTCTGAGAGACGATATAAAGCTTGTTACATTAGTTGGACAGGCCGGAACAGGCAAAACCCTAATGGCTATTGCAAGTGCCCTCTACAAGGTTTTTAATGAAGATGTTTACTCTCGAATACTTGTATCACGACCTATTGTTCCTTTAGGGAATGACATTGGCTATCTTCCCGGAACAAAAGAGGAAAAGCTCGCGCATTGGATGCAGCCCATCTATGATAACCTTGAGTTTCTCACCATGAAAACTTCAGGAAGCCCCTCGACGATTATCAAAGACTTGATGGAAAGTAAGCGCCTTGAAATGGAAGCTGTGACCTATATTAGAGGGCGGTCTTTCCCAAAAATGTACATCATTATTGATGAGGCACAAAACTTAACACCGCATGAAGTTAAAACGGTTATTTCCAGAGCAGGGAAAGATACAAAAGTTGTACTAACCGGGGATCCTTGGCAGATAGACAACCCTTACCTTGATAAAGAGAATAATGGCTTGATCTATACTGTAAGCCGGTTCAAAGGACAGAAGCTCTTTGGGCATATTCATCTTGAAAGCACAGAACGCTCAGAGCTAGCTTCTCTAGCTACAGAGTTGCTATGAGAGCTTTGAGTAAATTGAAATTATGCATGTTTTCGGTTGCTTTAAAAAAAATAAAGTTTTAACTCAAGCCATGCTTATACAATTTTAATTGTACTTTTAGGAGGTTGAGTGTGAAGGGGATCATTCTGGCTGGAGGCAGTGGCACTCGGTTATATCCTGTGACAAGGGCAACAAGTAAACAATTATTGCCAGTGTACGATAAGCCAATGATTTATTATCCGTTAGCGGTTCTTATGTTAGCTGGTATAAAAGAGGTGCTGATCATTTCAACTCCTTCGGATTTACCTCGCTTTGAAGGCTTATTAGGAGATGGTTCTTCAATAGGGATGAAAATAGCATATGCTGAGCAACCAAAGCCCGAGGGGCTGGCTCAGGCCTTTTTGATTGGGGAGCAATTCCTAGATGGGGATTCTGCTTGCTTAGTCCTTGGGGATAATATTTTTTATGGACATGGTTTAGTCGAGCTATTGACAAGTAGTGTTGCCCAAGTTGAGCAATCTCAAGATGCTGTCGTTTTTGGTTATCATGTGAAAGATCCAGAAAGGTATGGAGTTGTTTCATTTGATGCAGTTGGTAAAGTCGAATCTATTGAAGAAAAGCCTAAAAATCCTAAAAGTGATTATGCAGTGACGGGGCTTTATTTTTATCCAAGTGATGTTGTTCAGAAAGCAAAAGAAGTAACCCCTTCAGCTCGAGGAGAGCTTGAAATTACTTCTGTTAACCAGGCATACCTAGAAGAGGAAAGGCTGCAGGTGCAGTTAATGGGGAGAGGGTATGCTTGGCTAGACACAGGAACAAATGAGTCTTTAATGGAAGCTTCTACTTATGTAGAAGCTATAGAGAGCCGGCAAGGGTTGAAAATTGCTTGTATAGAAGAAATTGCTTATGAGATGGGGTGGATTTCTTCAGAGCAGTTGCATGCGCTAGCAAAACCGTTACATAAAAGTTCCTATGGTCAATATTTGTTAAGTGTCGCAAAGAGGGTGCCTAGTCTTCACTCACAAAGGGCCAATGAACAAGGATTAAGTCTTTGTGAAAAGAACGGTGCAAAAGTTTTAACAGGTGTTTAGTTTGGAAATTTTAGATTTAGAAATCCCAGATGTGAAGCTGATCAAACCAAGGGTTTTTCAAGATCAAAGAGGGTATTTTTTTGAAAGCTTCAGGAAAGATCTTTTTGAAGAAAAAGTAGGCGAAGTCTCCTTTGTGCAAGAGAATGAATCTCTTTCCTCTTGTGGAACACTAAGAGGGTTTCATTTTCAAAAACCTCCCTTTGCGCAAGCAAAGCTGGTGCGAGTGGTCTCGGGAGAGGTTTTAGATGTTATAATCGATTTACGCCCAGATTCTCCAACATTTGGAAACCACCTCGCAGTGGAGCTCTCAGGTGATAACCATCATCAACTTTTTGTGCCTCGAGGCTTTGCTCATGCGTTTTTTGTGGTATCTGAGTTAGCCGTCTTTAGTTACAAAGTCGATAACGTATATGCACCAGATTATGAAAGTGGTGTACGATGGGATGATTCTACCATTGCTTTGGATTGGCCTTTAAAAGGAAAAACCCTTCGGGTGTCAGAAAAAGATAAGCAACTTCCATTGTTGCAGGATCGTGAAAATTATAGTTTTTTTGAGGGACTTTGTGAAAGTACTTGTATTAGGCGCTAGAGGGCAACTCGGGTCAGAGATTTCTAAATTGGCTTGTCAGTTTGATGAGTATGCATTTACCTTTTGTGATATAGGTACATTGGATTTGACTCAAGATGAAGAAGTAAGGAGCTTTTTTCAACACAATGCATTTGATTTCATAATCAACTGTGCAGCCTATACAGCTGTAGATAAGGCAGAGGATGATAAAGAGCAGGCATACCTTGTAAACTGTCAAGCAGTACAGCACTTATTAAGTGCTCTAAACCCACAAGAAACAGTATTTGTTCATGTTTCAACAGATTATGTGTTTGATGGGAATAAAAATACTCCCTATTGTGAAGAGGACTCTGTATCTCCTTTAGGAGTGTATGGTTCTTCAAAGCTGGCTGGGGAAAAAGCCCTGCTGGATAGCTGGACTCATAACGCATTTGTCTTTAGAACTTCTTGGCTCTACTCTTCCTTTGGGGCAAACTTTGTTAAAACGATCTCTAGGCTTGGTCAAGAGAGAAAAGAGCTATCTATTGTTGCAGATCAAGTGGGAAGCCCCACTTATGCCGAGGATTTGGCAAGAGGCCTTTTGGCTGTGTTACCAAGTCTAAAAGGCTCCTTATCTCAAATATATCACTTTGCAAATAGTGGTGTATGCTCTTGGTATGATATAGCCGTTCAAGTTATTCAAGAGCTTGGTTTGGATTGTAAAGTGACACCAATCTCATCACAAGATTATCCGACAAGAGCTCATCGGCCACACTATAGTGTTTTGTGGAATGAGAAATTTAGAAAAAGTTTTCAACTAGAGATTCCTTACTGGAGAGACTCTTTAGTTAGGTGCTTGGAGTGCATAAAGGAGAGTATACATGTTGCAAAATAGATCGGTATTAGTCACAGGTGGAGCAGGGTTTATTGGTAGTAACTTTATCCTTTATTGTTTGGAAAAGTTCTCAGAGGAAAACTTTAAAATAATCAACTTAGATGCGTGTACCTATGCTGCAGACTTAAGTTTTTTAGATCAGGTTAATGATGATCGGTATTGCTTTGTGAAGGGGGATATCTGCGATAAAAATCTCGTAGAGCATTTGTTTAAGCAACATGATATCACAGATGTAGTTCATTTTGCTGCAGAATCTCATGTCGATAATTCTATTGAAAACCCAATTGACTTTGTAAAAACAAATGTCATGGGGACATTTACGTTATTAGATGTCGCTAAAAATTATTGGCAAGAGGATGCAAAGTCTTATGCAGACAAGCGCTTTCATCATATTTCTACAGATGAAGTATATGGCACACTAGGTCTTGAGGGGGCATTCACAGAGGAGTCTAATTATGCTCCAAACTCTCCATACTCAGCCTCTAAAGCTTCGAGTGATATGTTGGTACGTAGCTTTCATCATACTTATGGGTTGAATGTCGTCACAACAAATTGCTCGAATAACTATGGCCCAAGACAGCACGATGAAAAATTGATTCCAACAGTTATCAGGAAAGCTTTAGCAGGGAATAGCATTCCTATCTATGGCAATGGCAAAAATATCCGAGATTGGCTCTATGTAGAAGATCATTGTGAAGCTATCCTGAAAGTCTTTTCTGAAGGCCAATCAGGAGAAACTTATAATGTTGGCTCCTGTAATGAAGTACAGAATATCGATATTGCCAAGCAGATTTGTGGAATTTTAGATCAGGTTTATCCTAGAGAAGATAAGCAAAGCTATTCTAGGCAAATCACCTTTGTTCAAGATCGATTAGGACATGATCTCCGTTATGCAATAGATCCATCTAAAATGGAAAAGGCCCTAGGTTGGAGAGCAAAGACACCTTTTGAAGAAGGTATTAGGTCTACAGTCGAGTGGTATATGAATAAGTATTGTCAACTAGCTTCTTATGCTAGAGATTAACCTTTAATAGAGTCATAGATGTTGAAAATCGGCTTGGAGATTTTATGCTTGGGAAGTTAATGGATCTTGATATTAAAGGGGATGAAAGAGGTTCTCTTGTTGCAATTGAAGAGCAAATTAACTTGCCATTCGAGATAAAGAGGATTTTTTTTATTTATGGAACTTCCCAAGGTGTTTCAAGAGGAAAGCATGCTCATAAAACCTTTTGGGAGGCTTTAGTATGTGTTTCAGGAAGCTGTAAGGTAGAGCTTACAGATGGGGATACAAAAGAGTGTTATACCTTGTCTCAAAGAAATAAAATGCTGGTTATTCCTCCCTTAGTCTGGCTAAAAATGTATGATTTTACACACGATTGTGTGTTGCTTGCAATTGCAGACCAAGTATATAGCCCTGAGGAAAATATTCATTCATTTTCCGAGTATCAGAGCTTAAAGCAAGCAAAAGATATCAAAGTAGAGTGTAAAGTCTATGGCTAATGCAACCAATATAATCTCGGCAAATCCAGTTTTAAACTATCCATTTTTGGATATGACCAAGCTTAATGAGCGGTACCTCAAGCAGTTTAAAGAAATTATGGGGGAGGTTCTGACTGCTGGAGAGCTGATCTTAGGAGGTGAGCTTGAACAATTTGAAGCAGAGTTTGCTGCTTTTTGTGGAGCTCGGCATTGTATTGGTGTCGGCAGTGGTTATGATGCACTGGAGATTATCCTGAAAGCCTATATTCACCTTGGAAAGTTATCAAAAGGGGATGGGGTTCTCATTCCAGGCAATACGTTCTATGCAACTTTACTTGCTGTTATGAACGCAGGATTGTCCCCTGTATTAACAAGTGTCAATGAGGATACGCACAACCTTTCAATAGAAGACCTAGAGCCCTTTATGGCTCAGAATATCAAAGCTGTCATGCCTGTGCATCTGTATGGTCGCCCCGTAGATATGCAATCTATTATGAATTTTGCAAATCAGAATAATTTGCTCGTCATAGAAGATGCTGCACAAGCTCACGGAGGTGGTTATGATGTGCAGCGAGTAGGGAGTTTAGGTCATGCAGCTGCATTTAGTTTTTACCCAACTAAAAACTTAGGGGCTTTAGGAGATGGAGGAAGTGTAGTCACTTCTAATTCGGATCTAGCTGAAGTAGTAAAGGGCTTGAGAAATTATGGGAGCCAAGAAAAGTATTTCTACCATTTGCCTGAAGGAAAAAACTCGCGGCTGGATACTTTGCAGGCAGCAATATTGAGAGTAAAACTAAGAGATTTATCCGCTGATGTAGAGCATAAAAATCAGCTTGCTCGAGTCTATATGGAAGGGATTACTTCTCCTTATATCACCAAACCTGCCGCGGTACCTCTTCATATGAAGCATGCATGGCATCTTTTTGTAGTTAAGGTACCAGAGGTTAGGCAGCAGTTTATGAACTTTTTGCAGGAAAGAGGAGTCGGAACGGGGATCCATTATCCGCATCCTTTGAGTCAGCACCCTTCTGTTAAAGAACTAAACTTATCTCTACCAGAAGTTTGTTGGAAGCTCTCTAAAGAAGTTGTTAGTTTGCCTTTAACCCCTTACCTTGAGAAATCTGATATTGTGGAAATCTGTAAGGTGATCAATCAGTTTAGGCCTATATAAGGTAAAACGCTAAACAATGCTTGCTCTAGATCTTTCATCAATGACTTCTAGAATCTTAACCCCGAAGTTTTCATCAATAATAACAACTTCAGCTCTAGCAATTAGTTTGCCATTTGCAAAGAGGTCAACGGGTTCTCCAGCAAGCTTGTTGAGCTCTAGTACAGAGCCTGTATGAAGGCTGAGAACTTTGTCTAAAGGTAGCTTAGAACGCCCAAGGATAGCTTCTACCTTTACTTTTACGTCATAGACACGCTCAAGGTCTGCTTTAGGGAAGTCAGCAGCTTCAGAGATCTCTTCAAGGGGAAGAAATTGAGCGCGCGATACACGAGCTTGTGTAGCTTCTTCAGAGGCTGATTTTCCCATAGCTTTGGAAAGAGCTTCTACTTCTTCAGGGGTGAGGTCCTTATCCATGAGCTTCTCCTTTGTGGAGCTCTTCTTGAATCGAAATACCGCGGAATTTACCAACTAGGCCTACATGACCCTTAAATTTTGGAGAGCCTTCAATTTCTATAGAAATAGGCTCTTTAGCTCTTTGATCAAGAGGAAGAATGTCCTCTTCTTGCAGAGCTAGCACATCAGCTACAGTTAGAACTGTGGTGCCTAGCACTGCTTTCAATTCAACATTCATCTGTAGGAAGTTTCTTTTGTGTGCTTCTTCTATCTCTTGCATGACTTTGCCCGGAAGCTTTTGCCATTGCTGCCCACCAAGCTTAGGTAGGATAGGCTCAAGACTTGTGACAGGCAGGCAGAAAGAGAGCTGGCCTGTAGTATCTCCAACTTTTAAGTTAAAGTTAGCGACTACGCATGTTTCTTGAGGAGATATGCAGCGAACAAAAGAGGGATTAGATTCTGTATCATAAAGGTTGAATGTAACCTTAATTGTGCTCGCCCAGGCTGCTTCCAGCTCCACAAGTAATGAGGAAAAAGCCTTTTTCAAGGCTGCCATTTCAAGGTCTGAAAACCCTCTAGTAGGGGTCTCTGCTAATCCTTCTCCACCAAGCATGCGGTTGACTAATGCAAAAGCGATAGATCCTTGAATGCTAATCAGGGAAAAGCCATTTAAGGGGGGCATATCAACTGTAGCAATGGCTGCAGGTTGTGAGATAGCCTCGATATAATCTGTGTAGCCTCGCTCGCTTAGCCCTTCTAGGCTAATAGAGGCCTCTTCCTTCATCAGTGTATAAAGGCGGTTTTTGGCTTTACCAGCAAACTCCTCAAAGATGACTTGAAGTGTGGATTTTTGCTGGCTCGGTAGATGGTTGGGCTGCGTGAAGTCGTAGGGAGCGATGTTTTTTTCTGCTTCTGTTACCACGGGGTGCTGCCTCTAGTTTTGTTGCGTAACAAATTGATGGATTAAAACATCCTTAATCTCAATCCGATCCGCAGGATCCCTTTGCGCTGCATTGTAGGAGTGAAATACATCCTTCTCAAGCATTTTCTTGATTTCAGCAGCGAAAGCTTCTCGCTTATGCGCTCCATTAATAAGATCGTCTTGACCCATATCTCCAACAATCATGTTGATGCCATCTGCAACAACATGAACTTTATCCTCTGTTAAAATCTCTTCTGCTTCATCTTCTTGATCCTTAGCAACAAGAATAGCAAAGCCAAGGCGTAAGTAAGAACCATCTTGTAACTGGTAGATTTTTTCTGGGTAGCTGACTTGAACAAATGTTTTCTGAGAAGTTGTTTGGCTGCTAGGGGAGTTTCCCATAGACATGTAGTAGTAGCCTCCGAAAGCAATAAGTAGCACAACAATAATTGTGATTAGGACTTTGGTTATTGGGGAAGAAGTGTTTTCTGCCATCCTCTGCTCCTTACTGCTGAGTAACAATCTTTTTAAGCACTATCTCGACTCTACGGTTTCTCCGTCGTGCTGAGTCAAGGTGGATATCGGGTATAATGGGTGCATAGTCGCCTTGAGAGGCGAATGTTAATCTGGACTTGTCAGGTAAGTTTTTTTCGAAGAAAAACTCATACATAGATAGCGCACGCATGAAGCCAAGCTCCATGTTATTCCGAGGGAAAAGAACACCAGGCCGAGGTATCAGGGGAGCAGAGTCAGTATGGCCAATAAAAGAGACTTCATAGTCAGTGAGAGCTGCAATTTGTTTGCTGAGCTCATCATATAAAGGAAGAGCTTCTCTTACCTGTGGGGAGTCGGCATCAATTTTGTAGGCTCCCTTTTTAAAGATACCAAAGCTCGGTAGCACAAGAACAATTTGATCTTTGAACAGGTTGACTTCTATATTGCCTTGAATGCCAATAGATTGGATCTTTTTTATCTTTTCATTGTCATCATGCTGTACAGGTTCTGTGAGGTCAACACGTTTAAAGTCAGAATGGGGGGAGCGGGTCGTAGGGCGAACAGGTGACTGGGTGGTTTTTTTAGCATTTACCTTTACAGCAGGAGCGGGGAGCTCCTTTTGCATAGGAGCATGAGAGTAAAATTCAGAGATACCAAGAGCTCCTTGAATTGCTCCAATTTGAGCCTGAAATTTAACAACTTCAAGGGTAGAAACAGAAAACAGTAGCACAAAAAAAGTGAGGATAAGCGTCATCATATCCCCAAATGTCAGTAAGAAAAATGGGGCGGTAAGGGTCTTGCTTCTTTTTTCAGTTCGTTTTTTTCGCATTGGTTACGCTGTCTGTTCTTCAGTATGAGTGCTAATTACAGAGTTTCGAACCTCTTTGGTTACATAGGTAAGTAGTTTTTGCTCAACAATTCTTGGATTGTCACCGCTTTGGATTGAAAGAATCCCGCTAAGAATAATCTCCCTATTCAAAGCTTCTTCATCCGTTCTCACTTGTAGTTTCTGGGCGATTGGGATGCATACCATGTTTGCTAAGATACTTCCGTAAAATGTGGTAACAAGAGCAATCGCCATAGAGGGGCCAATTGCATCAGGATCTGATAGGTTAGCTAGCATCGCAATCAGGCCAATCAGGGTTCCAATCATACCAAAGGCAGGAGCCAGTTCCCCCCATTTCAGGATCATGTCATGATTCATGCCATGTCTTAAACGTAAATTGTCGATTTCAGAGCCTAGAATTTCTTCAATTTGCTCAGGAGCGGTTCCATCAATCGCTAGCTGAAGGCCATTTCTAAGAAACTCATCTTCAATAGATTCTAGTTTCGCATCTAGGGCTAGAACCCCATTTCTTCGCGCTTCTGTTGCGAAATCTACGAGCTGTTTAATCAGTCCATCATAGGCTGTGATGCGGGTATTCTCTTTAGTTGCAATAGAGAAGAGCTTTCCAAGTTTTTTTATACGGCTAAAGGGAAAGGCTGTAATGATCCCCCCCAACGAGCCTCCAATTGTAATAGCAGCAGAAGATGGCTGGTTGATATAGAGAGCCATAAAAAGAGAGAGTTCTCCTTGTGCAGCCATCAGGGTTCCCATGATGACCATGCCGAATCCGACTACAAGTCCAATAATGGTAGAAAGATCTAATTTCATTTTCTCAACAACCCATACGTTCTTGTTCTATCAGCTCAGCTGATTACTTCAATCTTTTTGCTCCAAAACAGAGGAGATATTCTTTTTATAGGCAACAAAGCGGATGGAAATTTCTTTAGGAGTTTCCTTAACACGGAGCTGCTGACGATTGAGAAACGTAATAGAGGTATCTCCTACACTCTCAACCACCAGTATATTGTCAGGGTTAATAAGAACCTGCTCGTTGTCCAACTTCGTAACTTTAATCATCTTGCTTTTGGTATAAGAAATCTTCTTTTTAGAACAAAGTTTTTTTTAGATAAAGAGACCAATATTTAATTTGTATATGGAGTTTGAATGCTTAATGAGATCTAAAAAAACATGTCTACATCAGACTTTTATATACCCCGATGGTTTTTTTTGCGCATTGCTCCCACGTAAATAGCTTCGAACGAGTTAATCCTCTTAGACGCTCCTGTTCGTAAACTGTAGGGTCAAGAGATAGCTCCAGAGCTTTTTCAGCTTCTTTTAAGGAAAAAGGGTCATAAAAAAAGGGAGAGTGTCCCATAACTTCAGGTATGCAGGTTGCTTTAGCTGGTAATACTATACACCCTGCTCTCATGGCTTCAACGGCAGGGATACCAAACCCTTCAAAAAGAGAAGGAAGCAAAAGGCAGTGAGCAAGATTATATAATTTGTTTAAAGTACTATCCTCTAGTCTGCCAAGGTGAATGATTTGATCTTGCTGAAGATTATGTCTGCAAAAAAGAGATTTCTCTTCTTTGGTAAAAGGGCCTCCTCCTACACAGACTAGTTTGATTCTTTGACCTTTTGCTAAGTTGCTAGTTAATAGTTTTATGGCTAAAGGGAAATTTTTATTATATAGACGACTACTTACAAAAAGCATAAAGCTATTCTTTTCTAAGTAATGACCATTGATTTCGAGATGGGAAAGGGGTTTAGTGATTGGGAAAAAGCTTTCACTGGCACCATTATGTATAATTGTAATGGGTTTTTCTCCTGCCCAAGGGTATATTTTTAGTAGGTCATTTTTGGTGTATTGGGATACACATATGATATGAGAAGCTGCTTTAATGGCCTGTTTTTGTTGATGACAGTGAATGAGGCGTTTTAATGGGTTTGTTTCAGATAGTTGGTAGATCATATCGTGGACAGTGACTACCTGTTTAATCGATGTATCTTTAGGCTGCCGGAAGTAGCTTGCATGGTAGATGTCATAATTAGAGCTCATAGGGATAGGCGCAGTGCAGAACCTTCGTAATTGGACCGGTAAAGGCCTGTCAGATATCATAGAGGTTTTCTCGAGAGTAAGCTGCTTGCGAAATAGGTTTGAGCTTGCGTGAGGTCCCTCTATCACAGAAAAAGGGATTGCACTTTTTTGAAAATACTCAAGTAGGCTTTTCCATATTAGGCTTACACCGCCAGCTTTTTGAAGTTCGAATGCTATGTTGTCTAAAAGGATATTCATATTGATTTGAGATAGATGATTAATTTAGAAAGTTTAAAACGGTAGTACCTTGGTAAATAACGACAAATAGATTTGAGGTGCCACCAAAAAGACTTTGAGAAAATGCGCCTATTAGCCTTCGCAGCTAAATGTATTGCTCTAAACTTGCATAATAACACAGTTGGTATGCTGTGGTTATACTTAGCCCTTAGACATAGATCCATATCTTCACAGTACATATGAAAGCTTTCATCAAATCCTTTTATATGAGCATAAGTTTTAAATGATAGTAGCAAAAAAGCCCCAGAAGCCCAGTCCACCAGGCTCTTCTCCGTTGGGGTGGAAAAAGCATAAGAAAGCTTTGCAGGTCCAAATAGGAATGAGTGTACAAAGCCGCGTACCCCGTAAAAACACCGAATAGAGTGATCTAACTTTTTAAAGCTAGAGTCTTTATACAGAGGGATAGAATAAATAGCAGGGCTGTTTTCTCTAGATATTGCTTTGATGAGGTTGGTTAAAGTGGAGGGGGTAATGATTATATCTGGGTTACAAACTAAGTACCACTTAGCTTGAGGGTAAAGTGCTTTCGCATGCGAAAAAATAATGTTATGATTTCGTCCATAGCCAGAAAATGGAGCATCGCTAACATAGTCGATATTTTTTTTTTGACAAAATTCCTTGAGTGAAGGGTTTGGAATATTGTCTTTTACAATAATTTGAAAGGGTAAGCCCTTTCTATGCTCTTTTAGTAAGGGGTTTTTCTGGAGAAGGTCATCATGGTTGTGAGAGACAATTCCTATTACTAAATCTAAACTCATACTTGCTTTACAGCCCTTATGTTATGGAGAGTTCTGTACCATAAGTTGTTGTTAATAAAAAATATTAATCTTGAAAAGTACCCTATAAACTGCAGGAGAGCTTTAAAGGCCTATCTTAGAGAGCTAAGTTGCATTCCTCTGTAGTAGCTGAGGGGGCTCAAATTCCTTTTAACATATTTCCCTTTATATATAGGCAGATCACTCTAACTTTGTACACATATCAAAAGCTTCATATTGAGATTTTTTTTTATAGGGAGTATGTCAGCACACTTTATGATCTTCTAAAGATGGAGAAAAAGAGTGAGGGTTGAAGAAGTTCGTTTACTAGGTAGGTTAGTGTGTGCTCTGAGTGCAGATGCAACACTACCACAAAAACTTGCTTTGCTGAAAATCTATCCACGACACTCTTGGAAGCGAGCTCTAGCCTATAGATTTGTTCAGATGATTTTTATGCTCAGGTTAAATAAGTTATTTTTTGAGTCTGTGCAGCTAGATCAATCTTTGCAAAATGTTGTCTCAGACTGCATGAAGAAAACAGCTTATTTATTATTCACTTATCCACCTGGTGATAGAGAGAGAAATAGGGACTATTATTTCTTTTTGGATACCAAGACATTGGCACTCACTTTATTTTTGAAGCATGCAAAAGAAAAAAACTGTATTGCCAACCTTCAAAATGAAGTAGAAGCACTGCAGTTGCTTAATAATAAGAAAAATGAACTGCAGTTTAAGTTCCCTGAGATAGTCTCCAATGGCTTCACGGAAGAAGGGACCTTTTTTCTTATTACTAAAGCTTTTTCTTCCACTTATAGGCGCATAGAGCAAGAAAAAGTGTGCAGTCTTCCAGCTGAATTACAGCTTCCAGGGGAAGGCGTATTTAGTGTAGCTCAGTTAAAAAGGCAAAGCTGGTGGCAATCTTTGCAAAAAAACTCGCATAATGAAGCCTTTGTGAAATGTGTAAATAAAATTTTGTCTGAGCGTGAGCTTGTTAAGCTCTCTTCATGCCATGGTGATATAGGGGCCCATAATGTTTACTGGAATGGGAAAAACTATTTTTTAATCGATTGGGAGAGGTTTTCTCAGAGAGCTCCATACCTTACAGATCAAGTTGGGTGGTGGTTAGGAAGACACCACAAGTTAATAAAGAGTAAGCCCCTTCTCTCAAGATCTCTTTTTAAGAAAAAATTTATAAACTTTGAAGATGACGCTACCTTAGGTTTGGCGTATCTAGTAGCTGCAGGTTTTTTCCCAGCAAAGATTTTAAGTGAAGTGGTGGTAAATTGAATGTCTTAAAGGGAAATTATGGGCACTAGTGTATGTAAGGAGGAGTTATGCTGATTGTAATTGTTGGGCCAGATGGGTGTGGTAAGACTTCTGTTGCTGAATATCTTAAGCAAAAGCTAGAAGAACAAGAAAGACCTGTGTATTTAAAAGCTTTTAGATATGGATACTTGCCCTCTATTTTTTCTATTAGACAGAGGTTGTGCAGGCTGTTTGGGGTTCAGATAAAAAATTCTCGAGTTCATGTACCAGGTGACTATTTATCTGGCATGCGATTTAAGCCTAATAGTTTGGGAAAATCCCTAGTCATTTTTCTTTGGAATTTATTTGATTTTTTTCTGGGCAAGTTAGGGCTCCTTTTTAGGAAAAAGCCAGAGGTGACTATCTTTGCTAGATATTATTACGATTTCTATTATCAAAGAGGGTATATCCATTTACCAAATTTTTTGGTGAAATTAGTACAGTTCTTTGTGCCAAAACCTGACATAGTATTCTTTTTGAAAAGAAGTCCAGAAGCTATTTTTTCACAAAAACCAGAATTGACCATTTCTGAAATTAAGAGAGAAAATCTAGTTATAGAGCAACAGTTATCCAGTCTTAAATGTTTTCAAGTGATTTCAGGAGAGAAAGGTCTTGAGGAAGTTTGTAGAAAAGCATTAGATATAGTCTTAAATACAGAAAATTTTAAAAGTTATAAGTGATATCAAGTGTTTATTAAGGGCATGCTAGTCAGTATATGTAGCAATGTTTGAAAGAGTTCGGGGAGAAGTATGATAGTACCAGTTATCTTGGCAGGAGGAAGCGGCTCTAGACTCTGGCCTCTTTCTAGGGAGTCTTACGCTAAACAATTTTTAAAGCTTGGAGCAGAGCAAACTTTGCTACAAGAAAGCTTGCTAATAAGCTCTAGAATAGCTTCTGAAACTCCAATTATTGTTACGAATGAGTCTCAGCGCTTTCTAGTCGAGTCCCAAGCTCGAGCTCTGGGCATGAGAGGCTGTCAAATTTTGATTGAGCCCTGTAGGAGAAACACAGCTCCAGCTATAGCTTTAGCAGCTTTTACAGCAAAAGCTAGAGATCCAAAATCTATTCTGCTTATATTGCCTTCTGATCATAAGTTTGCAGATGAACAACAGCTTAGATCTTCTCTAACAGACTCCTTTAAGTTGGCAGCAAAGGGTTATATTGTCACTTTGGGAATCCATCCTAGGCATCCTGAAACTGGGTATGGCTATATCCATAAGGGGGATCAGTTAGAAGAAAAGGCTTTTTGTATTCAATCTTTCAAAGAAAAGCCTAATTTAGAGTTGGCTGAGAAGTATCTTCAATCAGGAGATTATTATTGGAATAGTGGAGTCTTTATAGTTATGGCTGACACCTATCTAAAAGAGCTTCAACAACATGCTCCTGATGTGTTTGACACTGCATTGGCAGCGTATAATAAATGTGATACAGATCTTTCTTTTACACGTTACCCAGAGGATCTGTTTGCACAAGCTCCAGATTTGTCTATTGATTATGCTATTATGGAAAAAACGAGTAAGGGGGCTATGGTATCCTTTTCAGATGACTGGAGTGATATTGGTTCTTGGCAGTCCCTTTGGGCCTATAGTGACAAAGATTCTGAAGGTAATGTGACCTTTGGGGATGTAATCTCAGAAGAGTCTAAAAACAACCTTGCATTTTCCCAAAGTAGACTTGTAGCTTTGCTCGGTGTAGAGAACACTATAGTGATTGAGACAAAGGATGCAGTACTCGTAGCGGATATGAGCAAGTCTCAGAGTGTGAAAAAACTAGTAGCGCTTTTGGAAAAACAAAACCGGCTAGAGGGTAAAGCTCATAGAGAGGAGTATCGGCCATGGGGAAAGTATGACTCGATTGATCATGGGGAACGTTATCAAGTTAAACGCATTACAGTAAATCCAGGAGCTAAGTTGTCTGTTCAAATGCACTATCACCGATCTGAACACTGGGTGGTTGTAAAAGGGACAGCAAAAGTAACCTGTGCAGATAAGACATTTTTACTCAGTGAAAATGAATCTACCTATATCCCTGTAGGAGAAGTGCATGCTCTTGAAAATCCAGGGATGGTGCCGCTGGAGCTTATTGAAGTACAGTCTGGTTCATATCTTGGTGAAGATGACATTGTTCGCTTTGAGGACAGGTATGGAAGGTTATCCACGATTGATGAAAGTCAAAAATCTTTGAATAAACCTCTAGAAAACTTGTGTAAGAAATAAAGCCTTGAAAAGGGTATGGGGCATTTTCATGAAAATTAATGGATGGAATATTTATGCTTTTCTTTTGAGAGCAGTCTTACTTATTGGGTGGCCCATACATTTACTTTATAAGCTTGTAGTTAAGGAAAAAATTGTAGCAGTTTGCTCCCAAGGGGGGCACTTGGCGGACTTGCTTGATAGCTTTTCTGATACCCTTCACAAAGAAGTGGTTTACCTTGTGCCTAATCAGGGTGTCGTACAAGGAACTAGTTTAGGAAAAAGTAAGCACCATATTATAGATCCAGGTAGAAGCCCTGCAAAATTAGTAAAAAATGCACTGACTAGTATTCTATATATCCTTAGGTTTAGACCTAAAGTAATAGTTTCATCGGGTTCAGGAGTCGCATTTGCAAGCCTTTTGTTAGGGAAGTTTTTAGGGGCTAAGATTATTTTTTTGGAGTGTGCATGTCAGGTGAAGAAACCTTCTGTAACAGGTTTTTTAGCTGCCCCCTTAGCTGACCTGCATATTGTTCAATCTCCGCATTTATTAAAGTTTTTTCCAAAGGCTCAAGTTGGTACCTTACTATGATTTTAGGTTTGTCAGGCAATCATGTTCCATTTAATCGGCTAGTTTTTGCTCTTGAAGATATCGCAAAGTCTCATGGGGAGGATGTTTGCATTCAAACTGGTCAGCTAAACTACCAATCAGCCTATATGAAGACTTTTCAGTTTATGGATAGGGAAAACTTCCAATGCTTATTAGAAAGAGCAGAAATTGTAGTCAGTCATGGAGGTATTGGCTGTGTCAGAGAAGCTCTTCGAGAAAAGAAAAAACTTATTGTTGTGCCTCGCTTAGCTAAGTACAAAGAGCACTCTAATGACCATCAGCTGGATATATGTGAGCTTTTTGAAGCTCATAATCTGATTAAAGTATGTACTGATACGTCGGAGCTTTGGCAGCTTATTCAGGGCCTTAGATCAGGAGATATTCACCTGAACAGCTTAGGTCAGATCGGAGAAGGGAGGCCTGTAAAACAATTGATAGAAGACTTTGTATCTACTTTGTAGAAGTATATTAGACAGTAACTTTTTAGAGGTCATAATGGGAAAGAGTAAAATTATTGTAGTTGGAGCTGGGTATGTGGGTTTAGTTGCAGCTACTTGTTTTGCAGATATCGGCCATAGCGTATGTTGTGTAGATGCAGATTCCGCAAAAGTGGAATCTTTGAAAAGAGGGAAGATACCGATATATGAACCGGGATTGGAAGAGTTAGTCTCATTCAATAGTAGAGAAGGGCGTTTAACGTTTTCTTCATCCCTTGAGAATTTACCTTTTGTACCAGAAGTATACTTTATAGCCGTAGGTACCCCAATAAAATTAACTGGGGATGCAGATCTTCAATATGTAGAAGCGGTTGCTAAAGAGATAGGCCAAACAGCTCAAGCACAGAAAATTGTTGTAGTCAATAAGTCTACAGTGCCAGTAGGGACGGCCTCGCAAGTCAAAGAGTGGGTATTATCTGCTGCAAAGCAGGTAGGGAAAAGCTTACAAATAGAGGTAGTAAGTAATCCTGAGTTTCTTAAGGAAGGCTCAGCAGTTAATGATTTCTTTAGGCCTGACCGAGTGGTCTTAGGGAGTCAAAGCTCTTCAGCTTTGAATACTGTAAAAAGCATTTACTCTTCGTTTATGAGGAATAATGAATGCTTTGTACTTGTTGGTGAAAAAGAAGCTGAGATGATTAAGTACGCAGCAAATGCGATGCTTGCCACAAAAATTTCCTTTATGAATGAAGTAGCTTCAATCTGTGACTTAGTCGATGTGGATGTTAATCAGGTTAGAAAAGGAATTGCTACAGATAAAAGAATCGGGCCTCACTTTATTTATCCAGGGTGTGGGTATGGTGGCTCATGCTTTCCAAAAGATGTCAGTGAGTTGGCTCACTTAGCAAAGAGGAATGGGTTAGAATCTAAAGTTCTAGATTCTGTCATGGAAAGAAATGCCATCCAAAAAGCGACTTTGTTTAACAAATTGCAAATCCTTTTTAGTGGAGATCTTTCTGGTAAAAAAGTTGCTATTTGGGGGCTCTCTTTTAAGCCTGATACAGATGATATGAGAGAGGCTCCTTCAATTCCTTTGATAGAGTCTATTATTGAAGCAGGAGGAGAAGTTGTAGCTTATGATCCAGTAGCAGTGAAAAATGCCAAGGCGAGCTTTCCCCATGAGTGGGTAGAGCAGGGGAAGTTAACTTTTGGGAGTTCTCAGTATGCGATTCTTCATGGGGTAGATGCATTGGTTCTAGTCACCGAATGGAAATGCTTTCGTTATCCTGACTGGCCTCTAATTCAAGAGCAGGTAAGCCATAAAATTGTTGTGGATGGTCGTAACCAATATGATCCAGCAGAATTAGATAGTCTGGGTATTATCTATTGGGGGGTCGGTAGAGCTAATCATTTGTGCAAGAAAAGAGTGGATGGGCAGTCAAAAGAGGGAATAAGATCTTTATTTGCTAAATTGAAAACACAGCAATTGATCCACTCATAATTTAAAGGTTACAGGAGAATTTCTCAATGCAAGGAAAAACGTGTTTAGTAACAGGGGGAGCAGGGTTTTTAGGGTCACACTTGTGTGAAAAACTCCTTGATCTAGGGGCAGAGGCTGTCATTTGTGTAGATAACCTAATGACAGGATCAAAAAGGAATATACAGGATTGCTTAGAAGATCCAAGATTTCAGTTTGTTGAGCATGATGTAGAAACTCCTTTTCAGGCTGGTTTTGAATTAGATTATATTTTTCATTTAGCATGCCCTGCTTCACCCCCATGGTATCAGAAAGATCCTGTGCGAACCTCTCGCATTTGCTTTCAAGGGACACTAAACTTTTTAGAGCTTGCCAAACAAGCAGGGGCTGTCTTCTTTTATGCGTCTACAAGCGAGGTATATGGAGACCCTCTGGAGCATCCTCAAAAGGAAAGTTATCGAGGTTGGGTGAATACGCTAGGCCCTCGAGCTTGTTATGATGAGGGAAAGAGGATTGGAGAGACTTTATGCTTTGATTATTATCGGCAGGGATCTGTGCAAGTGAAGGTCGGGCGAATTTTTAATACTTATGGGCCGAGAATGGATCCAGAAGATGGACGAGTTGTCTCAAACTTTATTTGCCAAGCACTGGCTGAGGAGCCTCTTACCATTTATGGGCAAGGGCACCAAACACGTTCATTCTGTTATGTCGATGATCTCATAAAAGGAATATTGGCCTTAACTTTATCTGAAAAGGAAGTAACAGGTCCAATAAATCTTGGAAATCCTAAAGAGTTTACAGTAAGAGAGTTGGGGGAAAAAGTGTTGAGTAGGCTGGGTCTTGATGTAGCTAACATAATTTTTCGTCCTCTCCCTGAAGATGATCCCCAGCAAAGAAAGCCAGATATATCATTAGCCAGTCGGCTATTGGGGTGGAGCCCAAAAGTTCACTTGGATGAGGGTCTTGAAAGGACTATCCTCTACTTTAAAGGTATTATCTCTCAAGCACATCAATAAAAAAGGGGAGCTTATGTGCTCCCCTTAAAATGACTGCCTAAGTTTTGAATTTTTGGTTTATCGCTTTAAGCTAAGTAGCTCTTGTAATAGCTCATCAGATGTTGTGATGATCTTACCCGATGCACTGTAACTTCTTTGTGTGATAATCATCTCTGTTAGCTCAGAGGTCATGTCAACATTAGAAGCTTCAAGAGCATGCCCTATGATCTTTGAGCGCACGGCATCACGGCTCGCAGGCTTTGGAGCTGTCACAGAGTAAACTTTGGTGATATCCTTGATTTCTCCATCTGCAGAACTATTAGGCGACTGCTTATAGTATGAAGAACCGACTTTTGCTAAGCCTTCAGGATTTGTGATATGCATTAATCCCAGCTGAGCAAGGTCACGGACAATTCCGTTACTGTATACTCCTCGAATCATCCCTGTATTATTCTCTGTATCGAGCCTGACAAGTTCTCCCATGCCAAACCCATCAACATTTGTCCCTTCTAGAGAGTTTTCTCCAGCAAAGGAGGTTAATCGATCAAAGTCGATGGTAACATCCATTTTTGCTGCTGTTTCCGAGCTTGTTTGAGGTTGGAAGGTGAGGTTGGCTGAGTCATAGTAGCGACTCTCCCCATCCATCCCAGTAGGAATAACCTTTCCTGTATTGATGTCAAAAGCAACTGTACCAAAGTTTTGGTTGGTATCTTCAATGCTGTCAAAGGTGTTCTTATAAGCATTATTATTGTTTGGATCCGCTTGTGAGATAGAGTTTAAATTGGGGTTCAAGGAAGCCTTGAACTTATATTCTAGGTTCACAAGCCCTGCAGAGCGGTCTTTGACAAAAGAGGTAACAACTGTGTGTGTGTTGCCCTTGTTATCAAAAACTGTTGTTTGAGCGACTGCATCTGGGTTGATGAAGGCATTAGATGTCCCAATTTTGCCATTCACTCCTTCCATTAACTCTCCAAGAACTGTCCCAAAGTTCACAGAGTCTGGACGGCGAATTGGTACACTATCATCAGCATCTTGGTTTAGTGGAGTAAGCTTTAGGTCGCTAAATACACCACGTGATGTGCTGACCTGCAGGCGGCCATTTTCAAAAGTCACCTCTGCAGTTGGGTCTTGTATAAGAGTAGTGGTCCCATTTGTTGTTACAGCAAGAGAAGAAAATTTCTCGGACTGAAGAGTTGCTTCAATCACTTCAGCAAGCTCTCCCATATTGGTGAACTGATTCTTTGTTAAATCAGGATCTTTTGCTACAAGAGAGAAGACTTCTTGTACTTCTTGCCCTAGGCCATTCACCATGCTTAAAGAAAGGAAGCCATAGTTCTTGCTGTTATCTCCTCTGTCGAGGCGAAGCCCTGCATATTGCCCATACGCAGTCTCTGGAGGATCTCCAATTTTATAGCCATTCCACTCTGTGACATCATACCATCTTTTTGTACTAGAGGTTGTTCTTGATGTTGCAAAAGGAGAGGTGGTTTGTGAGTCAACCACTGTACCTTCTGCAGCTCCAAGAGGTATCCTAGCTTGTGTACTGATGGAGGAGGCATCATTGTCTGTAACTGCAATGTCTCCAAAATAGTTCATTAGGTTGGTGTTTTCTCCATTGATGACTAGTCTAAAGTCATTAACAAGACCTGCTCCTTGAAAGCTCATTGAACCAAATGGGTCGATAGAAACATCCAGAGCATTTGTACTTGCCCAGTGTGTCAGCTCTCTATCCCTTAATGTTTGCTCCATTAATTCAGAGAGTTGGATCAAGTTAGTGAATTCCCCAATCCCTACGTTTAATGCGCTACCTGACTCTGTCGTCGCTGTGGCATGACGGTAGTCATTGATTGGCCCATTCACTAGGTAGTAAGAGGCTAAAAGGTTTCCATTGCCATCTACCATAGAGATTTGAGAGTTCAGAACATCATTGAAATGGTTACCATCACTAGAACCAATGTTTGATGTTGCAGTTGTTAAGTTTGTTACAGTGACAGATTCACTTAGATCAAACCCTAAACTTGCTAGATCTTGAGGGCCTGATAGGTTTAGTTGAGTCCCTGTATGAGATACATCTGTACTTAGGTTAAACTGAGCAGCAACTGAGGTGCCATCGGTTAGTTTTTGTAGAATTTGGATGCGGTCACCTTGGCCAAATCCAGAGAAAAAGGCACTAGAGGCTCCTCCTAAACTAATGGCGCTAACAAACCCAGTAGTTGCAGCTTCTTCAAGAGACATTCCATCCATCGATAGATTTTCTGTGTCTAAGTAGTAGCCACTGCCATATACGCCACGATCTCCACCCCCAAAGTATGCAGAGTGGATTTGTTTCCATGGATCTCCAGTGGAGAATAAATCCCAGGCATTAGAGTCTTCTGTGGCAAATGCCTGAGCTGCTGAAGCATCTATATTGGCAAAAAGCTCTACATTTTCTGTAGCATGCGGAGAAATATTATCAAAGGGGACCTCAATGGCCTCTGCGGTAGTATTGGGAACCCCGGTTTCTCGATCATAGTTGAAACCCATGACTTTGTTGCCAAAGCTATCTACAAGATAGCCATTGCCATCTAACTCGAAATTTCCATTCCTTGTTAACATGAGCTCACTATTGGTAATACTCTTCGAAACAAAGAAATCATTTCCTTCAATCATGAAGTCAAGGCTTCTTCCTGTAGAAGTCTTGGACCCTTGAGAGTAAACTGTGTTAATAGAAGAGACCTGTACACCCATCCCCACTTCCATTGGGTTGGTGCCTCCAATGACGCCATCTCCCCCTCGAGATCCGCTTTGGAGTACATCATAGTAGAGATCAGCAAAGTTGACTCGGTCATACTTGAAGCCTGCGGTATTGACGTTCGCAAGGTTATTGCCGATCACTTCCATTTTGGTCGCCTGGGAGCGGAGGCCCGAAATCCCGGTAAATAGACCTTTAAACATTTGATTGACTCCTTATCTTCTAATTATTTGTTTGTTGATCTTGTTGTGGATCTGACACCCTAAATATCGCATCTGCAGTGGTCATAAGCCCATTGCCTAGTGTTAAGACCGGCTGGTCTTCGGCAAATGTGACGGACTCCACTGTTGTAATAAGCTCTCTTGGTTGGTCTGCAGGAGCTGTGGGGTCAAACATTGATACCTCTTTGCCAATCAAGCGGGTTGCATTGAGGAAGCTTGTAAAGTCTTGCTGGCTTGAGATGGTATTATTTAGCTGAGACATTTGCTCTAGAGAGGAGAACTGAGCAAGCTGTGAAAGCATCTGCTGGTTGTCCATCGGGTTGAGAGGATCTTGGTAACGCAACTGAGTGACCAGCAGGTTCAAGAATCCATCTTTCCCAACGATCCCATTTGGATCTGCCTCAGAGGTCTGGATCTGATTGCTTTGGACAATAGGGTTAATAGACATTCAGTTTGCCTCCTTAGGCTATAATATTTAGCTCTTCTGAGTTTGAGTCTTTATGGGAAGATTCATCTTCAAGACCCATCTCATCCGCTTCAGGACCAAACTTCTTAAAAGATTGGATCCAGGTACGGGTGGTTTCCTGTTCCTCTTGTTGCTTGCGTGCATTACTTTTAGATGAGTCATGCTGGAGTTCATCTTGAGCAACTTTGATTTCGATCTTTTCTACTTCAATGCCGCGCTCAGCAAGTGTTTGCTCAAGAGTATGTAGGCTGCGCTGCATGATCTCCTTGACACTCTGGTTTTCAACCAAGAAGGTTGCGGAGATATCATCTTTGCCAAGAATCATTTTGACGCTAACATCTCCTAAAAATTGAGGATGTAAGCGCATTTTGACTTCTCCAATTCCATTGCGCATAGCAAGCTTTAAGTGGTAACGAACTTGCTGGGTGACCTTTTCTTTGAGATCATTAAGTGATTGCTGGGTAAAACTGCTCTTTTCAATCAAAGAGGCTTTTTCTGACGCTTGGGGCTGCTGTGTATTTGGTAGACTTGTTAGAGAAGCATATGGAGAGGCTAAAGTACCCTTGTTGACAGCAGGGGAGTTAAGTTTAGAAACGGAACTCAGAGCTTGGGGGGATAGCTTATTGAGTTTTGGAGCTTGGACCTTGACTTGCTCTGCAGCTTGATTGAGATTAACAAGAATTTTTTCCAGTTTTTGCTCTGTGCGAGCATCTGTTGGGCGGAGTTTTGTTGATGACTCAACCTGTTCAGAAGAAGAGCCTTCCCTAAGGCGTACTTGCTCTGCTTTTTCTCTAAGGCTAGGTTCTTGCTGGCTTTTAGGTAAAAGCTCTTCAGCTCCTTCCTCTATTTGTACAGAGGGATTCTTATCGCCTATAGACTTAGGTTCTATTTGAGAGTGTTCTTTAGCAACCCCTTGTACTTGCTGTACTCGTTCAGTACGCCCCTTGTGAGAAGCTGCTTTTTCTTTTCCTTTTATACTTTCTGAATCAGAAGAGCGGTTTTGCTGTAAAAGCTCATCACTATCCTCTAGACTTTCTTCCTGCGCATCAAGGGCTTTGCTTTTTTGAGGTTCTTCTTCTTGTTCAGGGGCTTCTTCTTCTAGTTTTATTTCATCAGTAACTTCTTCCTCTGCAGGAGCTTCTTCTTGGCTCTCTTGTTCAGCAGAATCTTCCTGCAAAAGATCTTCATGCTCGGGCTCTTCAGCTACCTCAGCCTCTTCATCTTTCACAAGCTGGACATCATCCCCAGCCTCCTCTATTTGCTCATGCTCTTGTATCTCTTCATTAGATTCATGAGCTTCTTCTGTAGTCATTTCCTCTTCAGGGGATATAGACTTGCCTTCCTTGGCTTCTACAGATGATTTTTCTCTAGTAGCTTGCTCGCTTTTTGCTTGAGGGTGTCGGGCTTCGCTTGCCTCTTTCTTTTTCTCTTTTGCAGCAGCATGCTCCGTTTTTGACTTCGCTGCGGCAAGTTTTTCCCTAAACTCGCCATTATTGATATCATCAACAACCTTGAACAGGTCATTTGTTGCTTTTTGTGGTGTGCCTCCCTTGACTCTTGCAAGGGGATTAAATTGCTGCTCCACTCACTACCTCCATGTAGTCAAGCTTCATCCATGTTAGAAACAGTTACTGGATCTTAATGCAAGACAAGTGCCATCCCTCTAACTTTTTTTAAAAAAAACTTTGGATGAGATTTATCGGAGTCATGCTGTATAGTCTTTCTACGATCAAAAAAGGAAAGGACCCATGTTTCAAGAGGTTGGCCAAGAGAGCTTTGCAGAACGAGAGAAGAAAACGCTCACCTTTTGGGAAGAAAATTCTATTTTTCTAAAATCCCTTGAGCAACGCGAGCAGGAAGGAGCTCCTTACTACTCTTTTTATGATGGGCCTCCTTTTGCTACTGGCTTGCCTCACTATGGTCACCTGTTAGCAGGCACAATTAAGGATGTAATCCCACGCTATCGCACAATGAAAGGGTATCTAGTCCCTCGGCGCTTTGGCTGGGACTGTCATGGCTTACCTGTTGAGCATGAAGTAGAAAAGCAAGAAGGGCTCTCTGGTACGAAGGACATTGAGGCCTATGGTGTTGCAGAGTTCAATGAGCTTTGCCGTTCTATTGTCTTGCGCTACTCTCGCGAGTGGAAGGATACAGTCAAGCGCATGGGTCGCTGGGTAGATTTTTCCCAGACGTACCGAACAATGGACCCAACCTTTATGGAGTCTGTTTGGTGGGTATTCAAACAACTTTATGATAAAGGCTATGTTTATGAGGGGTTTAAGGTTGTTCCTTACTCTGCAAAGCTGGGGACAGGTCTTTCAAACTCAGAGGTGGGGGAAAACTACAAGGATGTTCAGGATCCATCCCTCGTTATAGAGTTTCCTCTTGAAGAGGATCCTACGATTTCTTTACTTGCATGGACAACAACGCCATGGACACTCATCTCCAACCTGGCTCTTAGTGTGGGGGAGTCTGTCACCTATGTAAAGGTTCAGCATCAGAAAACAGGCAAAGTATATATTTTAGCAGAGGCTCTTGTCGGCAAGCACTTTGGTGATGATCCTGTAGAGGTGTTATGCCACCTCTCAGGTAAAGATCTGGCAGGTAAAAAGTACCTTCCTCCTTTTGATTATTTTAAGGGGCATCCAAATGCATTCCGCGTCTTACTTGCGGACTTCGTTAGCACAGAGGATGGAACGGGAATCGTTCATATGGCGCCAGCTTTTGGTGAGGATGACTTTTTTGCTTGTAAGGCAGCAGGCATCGATCTTGTCTGCCCAGTGGATGCAAATGGGCGTTTTACTGCAGAGATCGCAGAGCATGAAGGGCTTTTTGTTAAAGATGCAGATAAAGCGATCATTAAGCGCCTAAAAGACCAGCAAAAAGTTTTTTCATCAGGGACCATTCAACACCGCTACCCTTTCTGTTGGCGCTCCGATACCCCTTTAATTTATAAAGCGATCCGTTCTTGGTATATTAAAGTAGAAGACATTCGGGATCGCTTAGTTGAGCTCAATGAGCAGATCCATTGGACGCCAGGTCATGTAAAGCATCACCGCTTTGGAAACTGGTTGAAGGGAGCGAGAGATTGGAGCTTTAGCCGTACACGTTACTGGGGCACTCCTATTCCAATTTGGCGAGCTGAGGATGGAGAGCTTTTAGTCATTGGCTCTGTAGAGGAATTAGAAGCTTTATCAGGCCGAAAAGTTAGTGACTTGCATAAGCATTTTATTGATCAAGTAGAAATCGAAAAAGATGGAAAGGTCTTTCACCGTATTCCAGAGGTCTTTGACTGCTGGTTTGAGTCAGGTTCAATGCCTTATGCACAAAACCACTACCCCTTTCAAAAGAAAAAGTTTGTAGAACAAACATTCCCTGCAGACTTTATTGCAGAAGGGATTGATCAGACAAGGGGCTGGTTCTATACTTTAACTGTGCTTGCAGGAATCCTCTTTGATCAACCAGCCTTTAAGAATGTTATTGTTAATGGGATCATTCTTGCTGAAGATGGCCAAAAGATGTCCAAGCGTCTGAAGAACTATCCAGAGCCTGGTATTGTTATCGACCAGTATGGGGCAGATGCTTTACGCCTTTATATGCTGCAAAGTCCTGCAGTAAAAGCAGATGATTTACGCTTTTCGGAAAAGGGAGTAGAGCTTGTTTTACGGCAGGTTATGATCCCTTGGTGGAATGCGTATTCATTTTTTGTCACCTATGCCAACATTAGCAACTGGAAGCCAAGTAGTGATTGGGCAGGACCAAAGGCAAAAACAGATCGATGGATTTTGTCTAAGCTTCAAGAGCTCATTCATCTAGTTGAAGTGGGAATGGATAACTACGACCTCAGCCGAGCTGTAGATCCTTTTGTGAGCTTCATTGATGAGTTAACGAACTGGTATATTCGAACCAACCGCCGTCGCTTTTATGAGGAAGAGCTTACAGACGATGTTCAAGATGCCTTTCATACTCTTTATACTGTACTATTAGAGTTATGTAAGGTTGCAGCTCCCTTTGCACCTTTTGTAACAGAAGAGATCTATCGCAACCTGAAAGCAAAGGAAATGCCTACTTCCGTGCACCTTTGTGATTATCCTGTTTACCGTAAAGAGTGGCGGGATGAAAAGTTGGAATCTGTTGTAGCTCGTTTGCAAAAAGGTGTTAGTCTAGGTCATTTCTTGCGTAAGCAAGAAAAAGTCAAGGTTCGTCAACCACTACCAGCTCTTCAGCTAATTTGTTCAGATGAAGAGCTCCTAGATGCTTTGAAAGAGCACGAAGAGGTATTGGCTGGAGAGCTGAATGTTAAAGCTGTTGCATTCTCATCTGATGAAGGACGTTATGTAAAACGATCTGCAAAGCCGAACTTCCGTGTACTTGGAAAAAAAGTTGGCAAGCATATGCGAGAAGCGCAAGCAAAGATCGCAGAGTTTAGTCAAGAACAGCTAGAATCCCTAGAATCTGGGCAAACAGTTGCGATTAACCTTGGAGAAGAAACCTTTCAAATAGAGCCTGAAGATATTGCCGTCCACCGTGAGGTCAAAGAAGGCATGGTGGCTGCCAATGAGGGGGATGTAACAGTCTTGCTAGATACGACCTTGAATGAAGAACTCATCATAGAGGGAGTGGCTCGAGAGATCCGTAATAAGGTGAGTGCAATGCGAAGAGAGCTCGGTCTCAATGTCACAGACCGTATTCATCTGCAGATTGATGCTGAAGGAGAAATCAAGCAAGCAGTAGAAGCTTACCATGAGTTTTTAAAGAGTGAGTTGCTAGCATTGCAAATCGAGTTTGGTCCTATAGAAGGTGGGGTAGACTGGAATATCAATGGTCATGACATCCGTATTGGGGTGATGAAAACAGGCCATTTGCCCTCTTAGCAATTGCAATAAATTTTTACGAGCTGTAGATCTCTAGTACATTTTTGTTGAGAAGAAAGCAGAGACTTGAATAGTGATCTTTAGCTCGTATATTTTTCTATTTGCATTTTTGCCTTTATCTATACTTGCTTTTTGCTTGTTCTCCCGAGCTAGTAGAAAAGCTAGGCTTACTCTGATGTTAGCTTTTTCTCTCTTTTTTTATGGATATTGGGAGTTGTGGAATGTTCCTTTAATAGTCGCCAGTATGCTGTTTAATTTTCTTCTTGGTAAGAAAATATCGGTTAATAAATCAAAACCTTTATTAGTTACTGGTATTATAGCAAATTTATTGGTTCTGTGTGTTTTTAAGTATATTAACTTTTTAATGGGATCAGCATCTTTTATTTTTGGGTTTTCATATACCAGTCTTTCAATACTTTTACCTCTTGCAATTTCTTTTTTTACTTTTCAGCAGATAGCATTTATTGTGGATTGCTTTAAGGGAAAAGCAACGAAGGCTTCAATTTTAGAGTACTCTTTATTTGTTACTTTTTTCCCTCAGCTCATTGCAGGCCCTATAGTTCAGCACTATGAACTTGTACCTCAGCTGCAAAAAAATAATAGCCTAACTTTACGATGGCAAAATGTTGCAGTTGGTATATCTATTTTTATAGTCGGTTTGGCCAAAAAAGCAATTCTAGCGGACTCTCTAGCTCCATATGCCGATAGATTTTTTAGTACTTCGTATAGTGGGGATTATAGGTTTTTAGACTCTTGGCTAGGGATGTTAACATATGCGAGTCAGCTTTATTTTGATTTTAGTGGGTATGCAGACATGGCTATTGGCCTTGGACGTATCTTTGGAATAGTTCTGCCTTTAAACTTTAAGTCTCCGTACAAGAGCTTAAGTATAGTAGATTTCTGGAGGCGCTGGCACATTACCTTGTCTACATTTCTTAGGGATTATCTATATATCCCACTAGGAGGAAATGCAAAAGGAAAGCTAATTAGGTATGTGAACCTAATGATTACAATGCTTCTTGGAGGCTTGTGGCATGGTGCAGACTGGTCCTTTGTGATTTGGGGAGGTGTCCATGGACTTTTTCTTGTGATTAATCATTTGTGGCGGAGTGTAAGAGTCAACTTTGTTAGCCAAGAAACTTGGAGTAAAAGTCGGCTTGTTTGCTTTTCTTCATGGTTATTAACCTTTTGCTCAGTATGCTTTGCATGGGTTTTCTTTAGGGCTGAAAGTTCTTCACAAGCACTTAAAGTTATTAATGGCTTAGTGGGTCTAAATGGGCTAGAGCTTCCTGCTCAGTTAGCCAGTATTTCTTTATTTGAGTCACTAGGAGCTTCTTTCAGTTCCTTTTCTGGAAGAGTTGGATCTTTTGAAATCCGAGGAACAGGCATTTTGCTTATTTCTATATTTATAGCTTTGGCATGTCCCTCTACCAGTCAAATTTTCAAAGAGTACTTGGGAAATTCGCAAGTTGTTGGTAATAAAGAGATTAGAAAGATTTATCACTGGCGAGCAGGGACTGTACAACTAATAACGCTAGCAGTAATGCTCGTAGTATCAGTTTTTTTTGTTAATAGTATCAGTAGCTTTATTTATTTTAATTTTTGATTTTTATGCACAAAAAATATGTCATCGGATTGGCTTCCGTATACTTGTCATTATTCATTGTTTTAGTAATTTTAGGTATATGGCTAGAGCCCTTTGAAGGGGACTTGACGCGGGTTGGAGGATTCTCTTCAAATCAATATTCATGGACAAAGTCTCAAGAAGCTTTTGTAAACTTAAATTATACTCAAGCTGCTAGTATAGAGGATTATGATAAACATTTTGATATCATAATATATGGGGACTCTTTTACGGCCTCTCATGAGAGGCCTGATAGATGTTTTACAAGTTCTTTTGTTCATTACCTTTCTTTATATGGGAAGTCTGTCATCACATTTAACTTAAACAAGTTCCAGTTAGAGGAAATTTTAAACAGCCCAGCTTATGTAGCTTCTCCTCCAGAATTTTTTATTTTGGAAAGGGTAGAAAGAGGAATGCTAGAGCTGGCTAATCTAACCTTGAACAGTAGTCCTGAAAGGGCTTTGAAAGATGTACAGGTTAACTTTGTGAGTAAGGAAAATAAGAGAAACTTTGAGGAGAATTCTATAAAGAAGGTGAAAAGAGCTTCTTATAAAAAAGGTCCTGATTTTGATCTGGCATGTAACTTGTTAAAAAATAAAGCCTTTTCAAGGCAGGTTGTTCAAAAAAAACTTTCTAGAGAAGATTTATTTTCTAATAAAGTAGCTTCAAAAGTCTTATTGAAAGGGAATGATTATGCCTTAAGAGGGTATACAGAAGGTAGGCATAAGGCTAATGTGGAAAAAGTCCAAAAATTTATTTCAAATGTTAATCAATTAGTTACATCTTCTAGTAAGACCACTAGATTTTTTGCTTTTATAGTTCCTGATAAATCATCCATCTATAAGAGATGGATAGAAGGCTTGGATTCTACTTACTCTTTATGTGAAGACTTGTGTAGGCATGGGGAGAATGCTTTACCTTTGTATCAGCATTTAGAGCAGGCAGTAGATCGAGGGGAGCAGGATATATACCTTCCTGATGATACACATTGGGGGTCTGAGGGCTGCAAAGTAGCAGCATCAGTTTTGTCAGAGAGCATGAATATCAAGAGTTCACTGCATAAATGGGCCAAAGTCTCCCGAAGCAAAAAAGACGACTAAAGTGATAATCAAAGTCGCATACACAGGGAGTTTGATCATTTTCACTCCCCATAGCTTATGGGCAATATTGAGCAGTGTCATCACAATCAATGCTGGATAGCAAACTTTTAAAATAGGCTCAATGATACTTGAGATGCCAACAAACCCAAGGTTTGAGATGGCAAATGTAGCCACTGTCGTAAAGAGTAGGCAAATAGGATAGCTGACTTTCTTGCGGACAACTTCTGTATGGATATATTCTGAGAAGACAGAGGCTAAAGCAATTTCTGTTGTTAGGCAGGCTAAAGTAACAGCAATTGCAACAAAGGTACCCCCTTGTGAGCCTAGAACAGAGGTAACGACTTTACCAAGTAGTTTATCACAGCTTAGGTTTCCACCATTTTGAGCGTAGTACCCAGCGATTAAGCTAAAGCCTGTATAGATCGCAAGTAGAAGGAAAGCGCCAAAAATACAAGATTTGATAGAAAGCTTGATGAGTCCCTTTGTTGGGGGCTGTAGGGGATCGTATCCGTCTTCTTCAAGGTTAACAAGCACAATGACAGAGAAAAAGAGGGCTGCAATAAGGTCTAATGTATTGTAGCCAACAATGATGCCTTGGTTGAAGAGTTCTAGTTTAGGATAAAGGGCATCTTGCAAAGGAGGGTGCTCTCCAAAAATTCCCTTAACAATAATGAAAGCCAAGGTCAGTAAAAGCAAAGGAGTAAGAACATAGCCTAATAAGTCAACAATGCGCTTTTCTTTGACTGCAAGCAGATAAACAATAAGACATGAGACTGCACTAAAGCCAATAAAAGGCATCCAAGGGAATTTTGGCGCTAAAGTAGCATAAGAGACAGTGATACAGCGAGGGATAGAGCCAACAGGGCCTACAAGGGAAATAAGTAGCAGTCCAGCAATGATACCAGGAACGCGTCCTATACGAGAGAAGAATGACTGATAGCATCCATTGTACAAGATCATAGCCATAACCCCTAAAAAGGGAGCGACTACGCCTGACACAGAGAGGCCTAATAGAGAGTAAAACATGTCTTTCCCAGCAACTTTTCCAAGAGCCATTGGAAAAATAGAGTTGCCTGCTCCAAAAAACATGGAAAAAAGAGCAAGACCAATTGCAATATATTTCTTTTTCGAAAGAGATTTAATCATATTCTCGTAAAAAAGTAAAAAAACAGAGTTCTAATTTATTTTCTTTTAGTCCTTTAAATCAATCATTTTTTTATTGTTAGGTTGTATTACTCCTGTCGGAGAAGAGGAGGATACATGTAGATTTCTTAAGAAAAATTAAATTTTTTGATGATGTTTATACAGACAATGACATCGCAAAATGCATAAGCTATAAGTTATCTACGCATTTTTGTTTGCTTTTGAGCTTTCCCTTGATTGTGTGAATGACCTCCCAAATTAGGGAATCTTTCAAAATGATTAAAGTTAAGGGGTAGATGCATGCCCCAGAGACTATTTGCAAGAGTAAACTATATATGTTCTCCATAGGAAAAATGGGAAAAGAGCAAAGGATAAACATAATCGATGCTGCAATCAGATACTTCCAGCAAGCTTTTGTTTGTTCCAACATTCCGAACTGGAACAATTTTTTGGGATAGTATGTATTAATAAATAGGCTTATGCCAACTGAGATCAATACAGCAACCGCAGCAGCTTTTATTCCAAAAGGTATTAAGATAAGAATAGCTGTTAGGTTGATTGGAATCTTAACAATATCTGTTTTAAAAAATAAATCTGAGCGACCCACTGCATTTAAAATATTCATATTCACAGTGCTAATAGGAGTTGCAGATCGTGCAAATGATAGTATCATGAGGACAGGGATCATGGGAGCCCAACTTTTTCCTAAAAAAATCAAGGTGAAGGGTTTTGCAATTGCAGCAAAACCAAACATACAAGGGAGAGATACAAAAGCTGTTACTTGCAGGAGCTTTCGGTAAACAGAGACCATTCTTTTTCTGTCTTCATTGATAGAAGTTAGAATGGGGTAGGTAACGCCTTGGAGGAGAGAGGCAACTAACCCGGAGATATTATTAGTGCAGTTCGATGACTGTGTAAAATAACCCACTTGTAAAGGTGAGAAGAAACGTCCAATAAGGAGAGCATAGAGGTTAGTCAGGGTTGTGGAAAGGATTCCTGCTATTAGCAGAAAAGAACCAAAGTTAAAAAGTTTTTTGAAAGAGCTTGTGCTGAAAAGAAGTTTAGGTTTCCACCGGCACCGGAAAGAAAGAACTATATTGATGAATAAGGATTTGATAAGGGTCATAGCAACTAGGGCCCAGTATCCATAATTGAGGTGAACAAGGATCACTGCTGAAGAAGCTCCTGCAACCGTTCCGATAGTGTTGGCAAAAGCTTGGCTTTTGAAATCGACCTTAATAATTAACTTTGCCCTTCTCACAATAGATAGAGAATTGATCAGAATCACGAGAAATAAAACTCTGCCAATGGTTTTAAGCTCTGGTTCATGATAAAAATCAGCGATGTAAGGCGCTAGCAAAAATAAGATAGAATAGATCAAGCAGGCTAAGGAGACATTGACGATAAATATCGTGGAGAAGTCTTCTTCAGAAGCTTTTTGGCTACGCTGGACAAGAGCTTGAGAGAACCCAGAATTTACTAGGCTTTCAGCAATTAAGAGAAATACTGTTAGCATGCCAATAAGGCCATAGCTTTCAGCACCGAGTTCTCTTGCTAAATAGATGGTAATGAAAAACATTCCAACTTGGTTTACTACCTTGTCGAGCAAGCTCCAAGACATGCCTCTAAGAAATAGCTTTTTTAGGCTCATATAGCGTCTCTTTGTATTCACCCTCTCCGTTAAGTGGAGAAAAAACTAAGGGAATTAAAAGTTTTAAGCCCCCTCAGAATTTTTGGAACTCCATAAAAAACTCTAAGGGGGCTTTTAATTTGAGTGAGAGGTGGATGACTAACTAAATTTTAAAATTATTTGCATGGTCATCGAGAGAGTTGAGAAAAACTTTTAAATCACTAGGCTCATCTACTTCAAACCACCCCCTATGTATTGGATTAAAAAAGAGCTCTCCCTTTGTGGCAAAATGATTTAACAGATCGGTCATATAAGCGTTGTTTAAATCTCGTCCACTTCCCCAAGCATTTTTCCTGCTAGTTTCATCATTTTTGCACTTGTTGAATTCCTCTTTAAACCTCTCAACTCCTTTTGGAGAAAGCTTTACCATGCCAATAAATTGGCCTTCTATTTCATTAGTGCTTTTTGCTTTCTTACCTAAAGATTGCACTTTCCCATTTTCGCCTTTCTGGAACGTTTCAGCATCTAATAATGGGTCTTCACAACGCGCTTCCCAATATTTTTGCCATGCTTCATCCGAGGCTATGACAATATCTCTTTTATCTTTGATAAGAGTATTTAATACTTCCTCAGAATATATTATATCTCCATAGGTGATGATGATATCACCTTTCAGGTACTTGTCAGCGCAGAAAAGACTATATACCATGTTCGTACATGCATAGTCTTTGTTGAAAACTTTAGTAAGCCGTGGATCATCTATTTTATCTTCCTTATACCCTGTAACTACAACAATATTTTCAATATTGCTGGATTGTAGTGTGTCCAGTTGGTAGTGTAGTAGAGGTTTGTTAGCTGCCTCTACCATGCACTTTGGAATTTCATTGGTTAAAGGGCGTAGTCTCGTTCCTTGACCTGCTGCTAAAATGATTGCGGTCATATCTGAATTGCACATTTCCTTACTCAACTTTCGAGTTAACAAGTTCCTTATCTTCTATATAAAAGACTTTTCTAAAGAACAATATATCACTGTTCCTGCATTCCATATAACGTTCTGGATGCCACATTATGCCTATAAACGGAAGGTTTTGGTGTTTAAAAGCCTCTATTTCAAATCTATCAGAGGTAGCAAGAGGAGCCAAAACTTTTGCTAGTCCATTATGGGTGATTCCCCAGTTATGATAAGAGTTCACAACCGACTCTTCAGAGTAAAAGTTTTGCAGTTCTTCTCTAAAAGCTAAAGGATGCTCTTTCGCTACATGTTTTTTAGCATCTACTTTATTTAACCTTCCTCCGAAATAGACATTTAGAGCCTGCATGCCTCGACAGACTCCTATGATCGGCTTTTCCTTTGCAATTGCCCACTTAATAAGGCTTAGCTCTGTGTTGTCCCGCTCGTATGCGACATCATCGTTTGGAAGGGATTTTCCTTCTATTATCCCTTTTTCATGAAATCCCAGGTTATTACCCCCAGAAAATATTAGGCCATCGAGTTCCATCTTCTCAGCATACTGGGAGGGGGATTTTAAGTTATTTGGAATAGGAACCAGCATCATGCCGCAAGCTGCAGAAAAACCTTGCCAGCGCTGATCTAAAGCATCTCTGCGCTCTTTTATTCGCTCTGCATAAATAACTCTCTGTGTGATCCCTACGCGCTTCACCCAAGTACCTTGATCTGTTTATTGGCACAATTTAACTCTACATTATTCGCACCTTTCAATCGATTATACCACTCTGCTCCACACCCTATGGCTGCTGGTAGGCCAAATTCAGCACAGCGAATTGTCATATGAGAGGCTGCTCCGCCATACTTGGTGATTAACCCTTTGATTGGATGTAGAAATATCCAGTCATAACCAGGATCAGCTCCTTCTGTCAAAACGATGCTTCCCTCAAGTTCTGCTTTATCAGTGATACTTGATAGTTTGCATATGGGAGCGGTTATCATTTTAGAGGTAACATAATTTGGCTCTGCCACATTATGCTCGATAATATCTAAATCATCAGGGGAGGTAATGATTTGCTGGGTTTCAATCTTATTGCATTCTTGGCGCCACTTTTTTCCCTCCTGAATCTTCAATTTCAGGTACAGGAGAGGCTCTACAGCCACAGTAAATTTGTTTAAATGTAGGATATCTTCTATCAATAAGTAAGAAAGGTCTTCCCTTTCAAAACCATGGGATTTACCCCATTCGGTAATTAAGCCTAAAACAGCATCAATATTTTTCGTGAATTGAAATTTTGCATATTCCCGTCCAGCAGTAGCCTCTCTTATAAAACTAAAAAGCTGGTCTAAAGTGACATTTAGATCCATCGACTTAATTTCATTTTCAATCTCGCATAACTGTTCTTTATCAAATACAAAAGCAGTAGGCAGGGAAGAATTTTCAGCACATGAAGTGACTCTAGACGAGCCTGTGGGGAAGTAATATTCAGGTTTTTCTCTGTAGCTGTAGGAGGTAATATCATAACTACCCGGGCGTAAGTGCCCATACTTTTGCAAAAAAGACTCTTGAGACTTACTACCAGCCTGTACTTCATTCATATCTTTGACAAGCTGTCCAGCTACAGTTTCAATAGAGTTTAAGAAGCGATCTTTTTGGCTATTGGTAATAGTTCCTTTGCTCACAAATCCACGTAGCATGGAGGATGCTATGAATCCATAACGGGCTAAAATGGAAAATGGAATCGTCCCAAACTCAATACAATCATCTAATAGTATCTGAATTAAAGTTGGGATATCTTCACTTTCATAGCCTGTAGCTAAAAGCTTTTCCCTTCTAGAGTTTAACTGTTCTGTTTTTCTTATTAGGTTCTGTACAGAATTTTTCTCTTCAGTAATTGCTGCTTCAGTTAGCTTCTTAAGAGCTTTTTTTAACTCTTCAATTTCATCGTCAGTAAATTCTGCATGTCTCAAGCGCTCTGTATGGTTGTCAATGTCAGGAGTAAAGCAAGTGATTGCAATATCAAACTCAACTTTATCATGAAAATGAGGGTTCTTCTTTAATCGGTCTATGTAGTGGTTGACCAACTTCTCTGACAAACTTGGGCTGAGGCTATCTGGAATTAGATTGTTAAAGCTGTTTCTCACATCTATGTAAGGGTGCCCACCGATACAAAATAGCAGTTTTTCAGGGACTGGATTATGGTATCCCATTTTTCCCCGCGCTTTTCTCCAGGCTGAATCTGTTATTAAATATTGGTACAGAGAAACGGCTAGTGGATTAGGTCTTACACCTATCATTTCTGCAGGGTTCCAATCAGGCATATCAGCCAAAATGGTTGTCTTACCATAGAGGTGAGGATAGTTTTTAAGCCTTATAGAAATTTTTGCTTTTGCCTCATCAATTCTACGGTGAAAATCAACAGCTTCACTTAAGCCAGTATGCGTTGTAATAGGTCTTACTTGTACAATGTAGAGGGTACTACTTTCGGTTAGTACAAACTCAATATCGAGTGAAGAATACCCAGTTATCATTTCGAGCTCTTCCAGAGCTTCTAAAATCTGGGTGACTCTTTTGTCCTTAGGCTTTGATCGTGCGTTTTTATAAATAATGATGGACTTAGAATCTGCACTGGATCCTGAAGTGACGGTATCAGTTCTTTTCGATGTGTCATCATAATTGACCAGGTAATAGGGGGTGCCATTTTCAAGGTGTTTAGAAAATGCCACTCCACTCATTGCTACATCTTTAATAAAAGGTTGAATAAGCACTTGGTTGGCTGAGTTATATTGGCCCGAACCATTGTGCCGAAACCCATCAATTACCTGATCAATAGATTGTTTGATTTTAGCTTTATCACTCGAGTCTACATCAGCTACACTTAAAAATGCTCCTGCCTGTGAAGAGTCCCATGAATCTTCTTCCAAAGAGCTGCTTCTTACTATTAGCTTTGTACCTTTAAACTGAGCTTGAATCGCATTTAATATTTTTCCCGAGTCATTTTCCCATTCTTGTAATGTAAAGTGAAGTTGATCGGAAATGACAGACTTTTTCACAAAAGGTCGAATCCTTTCGAGTGTTTCAGCCTTTGTGCCAAATACAAACCTTGAGAGGTCATTACTGGAATCAAGCTCTGCCCATAAACCACAGTGATCATAGGTTGAAATTTCGAGCTTTAACTCGTCCCCAAGATACTGCAAAAGGTTGGTTAAGCTATCTTTGTCCCCAATTTTTTGATTGTGAGAGAGGGGATTTAACAATTCTTTATTTAATTCTTTGACGACATCTTTCTTTAAAAGAGTTAGCCCAGAAAACTGAGCCCCTGCATCATTTGGTGAAATAGAGCTTCTGCCTACCTTATCGACGCATCCATTTTTTAAAATCACTTTTTCAGCACTTGATAGGAGATAGGGATTTACAAAGCGCTTTTTCCAAAGGGTATCAATTCCTATTGTTACAGGACTCTTGGACTGTAATAGATTTGTAAATACGGGAGGACGAAAGATTGTATCTGCATACAATAGTAGAACATCCCCACCTTTCCAGTTTTCCATTGCATAGCGCAAGGAACCCACAACATGGGTTTCTTGCCATTTCGGATTAATCACATAGTGCAGGTCAGGGTACTGCTGTATGATACGTTCAACCTGATATCCTCCAACGAAAGATATTTGTTCACTTTTTATCCCAGCCTTGTTTAGGCCATGAAGTGTCCAATCTAGAACTCTCTGTCCACGAATCAACCTTTCTAAAACTAACTGTGAATCAGATGATGTCAATTGACTTTTTACTCGTGCTGCGCCAAAGATGAATACTTGCATCAAGCCTGCTCTTTATTATTTTTTGGATATAAAAATTTACTTACTGCATATGGAAGAATGGCATTGTGCATAAAATAGTATTGCTTGCCTTCTGCCGGGTTTTGCCTATGTGTATCCCACTTTTCCGGATCTACCTCTTTTTTAAACATAGCCACTAAATGTTCTGCTCTAAAGTGTGGGTCAACATAGTTGATCAACAAATCTTTCATGGTTTTTAAAGTGTACTTTTCCTTTGGAATATCGAACCTTGGAACTTCATACTTTTTTTTATGAATGATGTCTCCTGTATCAATTCCTTTATTCATAAAAAAGGAACTCATTCCGATTTCATCATATAATAAAGCACTCCAAAGTAGGCAGTCAGCTCCTTTCACTTCCGGCACAACTCCAGGGTGGACATGGATAAACCTTTTGCCAATGCTTAAAATAGGATTTCGCAATATCCCGCCGCTTGAAAAGATAATGTACTTCTCTGTGACATCTTTGTTTAAGTAGTCAATTAAACTTTGGTCATTTATTGATGAAACAGAAACTTCATCAAAACCCCATCCTATATCTTGCAGGAGTTGTTTTGTGGTTTTTTTAAAGTTGGTTGTAAAGACACCGACCTTTTTTAGTTTGTCATTAATAGTCTCAATGGCATTTTCAATATTCTTTGTATCTGAGTTGTTTTGGTGCCTTGTAAGTTTTGCGGTTATCTTATTTAGTATTTTTTTATAAATCACCTTCCAAGGGTTGTTTCTTAAAATAACCAATAATTTAGAGAATAGGCTGAGTTTTTTTTGTTCAAAAACTAATAAAATGACTTTATTGGGCTTTATTCCTGCTTTATACAACGCTGAAATATAAGATTTTGTAACATTATGTGATGTAGCTAGTAGTGCTACATTTCCAAGTTGTCTAGTTTTTTCCATACACACTTAAAATATCTATTGTGGGTAATTTAAATTTTATTTTAGCTCCAATTTTCAAAGCAGTATTGTAATATCTAATATCTTTTGCGATGATAGATACTAGTAAAAGGCAGCTAATTAATTTTTTATATTGAGTAGTCGTTAACTCTTTAAAAGAGCTGTTTGTTTTGTAGCCTGTTTCATATCTGCTATAGACCTTCTTGTTAATTTCGAATTTTTTAACAAGCTTATCATATATAATCATGGAACCTTCACTGGCACTAAAGTGGTCCAGGTGACATTCAATATCAATTATGTTGCTCATTGCTTATGGCTGCTTTTATCTCATTAAAAATATTTAACGATGAATTTTGGTTATTGGGTGGCACTAGTTCTCTTTTTACAAAAGCTAGACGCGCTTGCCTCTTCGGGTCTTTATCTTGAAGTAGGTCCTCAATAAATAATTCAACTTCACTTTCACTAAATGCATGGTAATGATGCTCTAACGCCATTTTACCAAACTCATTAATCCTAGCTTTTACATTTGCATCTTTTAACAGGTATAGAGCGGGCTTTTTTGTGGATAAGTATTCAGCCATGAAAGATGAGCAGTCATGAATCAAAGCATCTGAGGTTAAAAACAGGTCTACATAGTCTGATTCGCATAGGATGCTATTACTCTGTTCACTCCAGAAAAGGTAATAGTCATCTGCCCTGGATTTTCCCCAATTTTTGTCTTTATACAACTTTTCTTTCAAAAGGGGGTGAGGCTTAAATGCCATTTGCATGCTATCTTTTTGGTTAACTACGAGGTCTTTAAAAAAAGTGTGGTACTTTTGAAAGTTAGAGTAGTTTAATCCAGCTCCTTGCCCTTCTATGGTATGGTGAGGAGACCAAATAATTCTTTTGATAGACCGGTCTCTGATTTTCCACGGATCTTTTTCACATTTCTCATTGAAAAGAAAAGGATCAAGTCCTGGGTAGCCAGTTACAACAACATTAGCTCCTTTGTTGCTTGCATACCTTTCTGCAAGTCTTTTATGAATTTTCGTTTCGCAAAATGATTTCCATAATAAATTATGAAATAATAAATCATAATTAGAGATGTAGTTTCCATTTGTAACAAAAAAGTATGGAACGTAGCAATTTAGAGTATTTTCAAAGTAATCCAGCTGATATTCTTTTCTTGTATATGTATATGGTACGGAATAAAAGATAATATCTGGGTGAAGCTCTTGTTGTACATCAATCCAAGAATTGTCCTTTTTGTTAAAGGATTTGATGACATTGAAGCTTTTATCATTAAAAAAATCATAAGCCTTTTGCATTTCTTGCATCATTTTGCTGTTGTCCACATTTGTGTAAGGACAAACTACAATGAGAGGCTCAAAAAGAGGGTCTTTTTCTAAAAGCTTATAAAGTCCATCATATTTCCACACAGAGCTGTGGATTACAAAAAAAACAACACGTACTGTTTTTTGGTTTTTAAGTTGAAAGACCTTTTTGGTGTACTGGTGTTTTTTTTTGAGAACATGGCCTTTTATTTGTAACAGCCTGGCAAATTTTACAACTCTTCTAGGTAATGCAAGCCTCAAAAAGGTCTTAGCCTTTTTCATCAAAGCTTGTGTTGTAATCTTTTTCATCTCTTTTTCTAAGCTCACAAACTTGTTAGCAAACTAACCACGCACTCTTTCTGTTACCAGCAATAAAAGGCCTTGAAGTGCAAGGTATTCCTTTTGCTTTTGCGAGGACGTAAGATCGTGAATTCGCTCTTGTGAGATATTCCCTATTTTTTGTCCAGACTAGACTATAGGTGACCAGGTATTTTAATAAGGTCCAGTAGGACATCCTTCAAAAAGCAGTCCAGAGTGCTCTGCAAAGGGGAAGGGGGAGTTATACTCCAACCTTATGTTAGATCTTTCATGCCAAAAGGCGTAAATAGAAGAGCTGTAGGTTTATACTCAGGTAGGGTTTCTGACATCATGAATATTTCTTCTATGCTTCGCAGCAGCTCCATATACAATGGCTCCATCCGGCACATCTTTAGAAATAACAGAGCCTGCGCCGACGATTGCATTTATACCTACTGTAACACCTGGTAAGATAGTTGCACCACCACCAATAGAAGCTCCTTTGCATATCTTAGTCGTTGGGTACAAAAGTTTACTTTCTATTGGCCCTCGCCTACTGCGAGGATAAACATCATTAGTAAAAGTTACATTTGGACCTATAAACACATCGTCTTCTATGCGGATAGAATCAAAAATATAAACCCCATTTTTAATGGTTACACGGTCACCTATAACCACATCGTTTTCAATAAAGCAATGAGAGCAGAGGTTACAATCTTTTCCAATTATTGCTCCTTTCAGGATAACACAATACTGCCAAATTGTTGTGCCTTCACCAATTTTGCTAGACTGCACATCGCTTAAATTATGAACTTTCACTTATAACCTATTCTAAATTGGATAGTAGATAGTTGTTCGCTGTGGTGATCTTGGTAGAAGAATTTTAGAATGGCGTACATCACTACTATGCTTCAGTTAATGAAGTATCATACATGCAATAAGCTCTCATGTATATCATGAGGCCTAAAAAGATCCATACTTATCTCGATGAGATTTATATCTCTACTGTTTGACTTTGTGTAAATAGTAAAAGAAGAATAAGATTCCAGCTATCTGGAGGTTATTTATGGGTATTTTTTCATGGTTAAGCAGAGGGGAATGAGAGTGGCACAGCTAATAAGAGAAATAGTTTCAGAAGGGATTGATCATGTGAACAAAAGTTTGGTGAACAGTGAAGCCCTAAATGCACTTGATCCAAGTGCTACTTTGTATGGTTCAGGAGGCGCCTTAGATAGCCTTTCATTGGTAGCTCTTGTTACAGAGCTCGAGGAAAGAGTTTCAGAAGTTCTTGGAGTTACTATTGTTTTAGCTGATGAAAAGATGGTTAGCTTGCGTAATTCTCCTTTTAGAAGCATAGATGCGCTCGTTGAGTATATTGAACTGTGTGTAGATAAAGCTTCAGAAAAGGCTAAGGAGCATACACATGCCTAATGTCACAGTGATTACCGGCACTAGAAAAGGCATTGGTCGAGAACTAGCCTTGTATCACCTAGAAAAGGGAGAGACTGTATATGGATGTAGTAGAGGAGAGGGGAGCATCGATCACGAGAACTACCATCACTACTCCTTGGATGTTGGTGATGAATCCGCTGTTGTGGATATGGTACGCGATATTTCGAAGAAGTCCAAAAAAGTAGATGTTTTACTTAATAATGCTGGTATAGCTAGCATGAACCATATCCTCACAACTCCGGCTAAAACTCTACAATCCATTTTTTCCACAAACTTCTTTGGAACTTTTTTCTTTTTGAGAGAGGTGGCCAAGTTGATGATGAGGAGCTCTAGCGGTAGAATCGTAAACTTCGCTACGGTGGCAACTCCTTTAAGACTTGAAGGTGAGGCTATTTACGCTTCTAGCAAAGCTGCAATTGTTAACCTAACTGAAATAGCCTCTAGAGAGCTTGCTCCATTTAATATTACTGTCAATGCACTGGGACCAACTCCAGTTCCCACAGATTTAATTCGTAGTGTGCCTAAACAGAAAATGGATGCTTTGCTTGAAAGACAGGCTGTTAAAAGGTTCGGTGACATTAAGGATATCATTAATGTTTTAGACTTTTACTTGAGTCCTTCAAGCGATTTTATTACAGGCCAGACAATTTATCTAGGGGGAGTACATCATTAGTATGTCGACAGCTCTTGCTTTTTTAGAAAAATTTTCTAGTCGGTTAGCTCTTATTGAAGATGGAAACAAGTATAGCTATCAGGATCTATGCGCCCAAGTAAGAGTTTATAAGGATTTGCTATTCACTTTGAGGGTCTCTCCAGGGGATGTTATTGCTCTAAGTGGAGATTACACCTTTAAAAATATTAGCTTGTTTCTTGCACTCTATTTAAACAAAAATATTATTGTTCCCATTTCAGAGGTCATTACGGAGCCTCAAGTTAAGAAGCTAGAGTTGGTTTCTCCAAAAGTTTTATTTTCACAAGAGAAAGGGGAAATAAACGCTCAGGTTTTAACCCAAGCTTCTGTGGAAGAGCATCCACTGCTGGTGGATTTCAAAAAGGAAGGTCATGCAGGGCTTATCTTATTTAGTAGTGGGACTACAGGTTCTCCTAAGGTGATGCTGCATAACCTTGATGGTTTGTTTGATAAGCATTTTGGGAAGCAGGGCAAAGAGATCAGAATATTACTTTTTTTGCTTTTCGATCATATAGCTGGGATTGATACTCTAATCAGAGGGCTGTCTGTGGGAGCTACTCTTGTTATCCCACCGTCTAGGCAGGCTTTCCCCGTTTGTCAAACCATTGAGCAGCATAAAGTAAAAGTCTTGCCCGTATCTCCTACTTTTTTGAACTTATTGTATTTAAGTGGGGCTCTTGATAGCTGTGACTTGTCTTCATTAAAAATCATAGCTTTTGGAGCGGAAGCTATGCCAGATTACTTGCTATCTCTACTAAAACAGAAAAGCCCCTCGGTCTGCTTCCAGCAGAAGTTTGGGACGAGTGAAACCAATGCAATCACTATCAAAAATAAGCCAGGCAATGAGCTTTACTTCAAAATCGTTGACCCTGATGTCGAGAACAAAGTTTTGGATGGAGAGCTGTGGATCCGCTCAAAGCATGCGATAAAAGGTTACATACAGTCTCAAGACGAAACATTTACCCCTGATGGGTGGTTCAAGACAGGAGACCTTGTTTCTTTAGATGAGGAAGGTTATTTACGAATTGTCGGTAGAAAAAAAGAGATGATTAATGTTGGAGGGGAAAAGGTATTGCCATCAGAGGTAGAGAATGTTGTTCTTCAACTTCCTCAAGTCGATGATTGTATTGCTTATGGGGCTCCAAATATGATCAATGGTGAGTCTGTTGCATTAGATGTCATCCTGAATCATGAGTATAGCAACTTGAAGCGCAGTGAAGTGAAGTTATTAGTGCAAGAAGCTTGTCGCAAGCAATTAGATATGCATAAAGTTCCCACCCGAGTTTCTATCAAAGAGGCTTTTGATTATGGAACGCGCTTTAAAAAGAAGAGGAGTATGCAGCTTGAAGTCGTTTGAATCGATTAATGGCTATCTGACTCATCTGCGTCCGCTAATTGAAGCTGATGCTGCAGATGTAGTACGTTGGCGGAATGACCCTGAAGTAAACCGGTTTTTAAATCACAAAAAAGAACTTACGATCAATGATCACCTTAACTGGTTTCATCAGGCATATATGCAAACCAATGATCGTATGTATCTTATAGAGGATGCTCGCTCAAAAAAGCCTATCGGTACAGTGAGCATATATAATATTGATATAGAAAATTCGCATGCAGAGTGGGGAAGGCTTATCATTGAAGAGGCTGAATACTTAAATGGTTTCTTTGCTATTGATGTAGAACTAGCGATCCTTAAGCATGCATTCAATGACATGAAGTTACACAAGCTGTATTGCACATTATTGGATGAGAATACCCGTTTGCTTCCTCAACATAAAAATTTTGGCTTTGTTGAAGAGCGTGTTGCTCGTCAACATATCAAAAAAGGCGAGTCTTTTCATGACTTGCTTTACCTCTCAATTTTGGAAGAAGAGTTTAGAAAACAATCTTATGAAATGATTGAGGTAAGCCTGTCTCGCTTTAAAAAGCGGTTATTAGTAGAAAGGTGACTGTATTAAAGCTATAAAAAAGCCCTTGGTTGTATGATTCTTCCCTAGCTTCAGGTGAGCTTTTTTCCGTTTAACTTTGTGTAAATAGCAAAAGAAGAATAAGATCCCCAGCTATCTGGAGGTTTATTTATGGGTATTTTCTCATGGTTAGGTAGAGGGAAGCGAGAGTGGCACAACCAACTTGTTGTAGACTTGCATTCGCATTTAATTCCAGGAATTGATGATGGCTCAGCCAGCATGGAAGAAAGCTTAGAGCTCATCAATCGCTTTGTCAGCTTTGGGTATCGCAAGCTAATTACCACGCCTCATATCATGCAGGATCGCTTTGATAATAGTCATGAAACGATTCGAGAAAAGGGAAAGGCTTTACGAGCTGCCATTCAAGAAGCTAATATCCCTATTGAGCTTGAGTTTGCTGCAGAATACAATTTAGATGATGGTTTTATTGAGAAGATACGCTCTAAAGATCTGCTGAGTTTTACGCCTTACAAATATGTACTTTTCGAGCTGCCAAAGTTTTCAAAGCCTTGTTTTGTTGAACAGGTCATTTTCGAAATTTTTTCTGCCGGCTATCGACCTATTTTAGCGCATCCTGAGCGCTATCCTTACATGCACCCTCATATAGAGGAGTTTAAAAAGTGGCGAGAGCAAGGGCTTTTATTACAGATGAATATTAACTCTTTGACCGGCGTTTATTCACCAGAGATTAAAAAGTTTGCAGAGAAGTTATTGAAAGCTCAACTTGTCGACTTTTTAGGTAGTGACTGCCATAGAGAAAGGCATCTAAACCTTCTTGAAAGTGTCATGCAGCAGCCTAAATATCAGAAGTTGATTGCAGGCTGCCAGATTCGCAATAGTGAGTTACTCTCGACTTAAGCGCTTGAAGATAGGCTTTTGTTTATTGCTTTGATGATTTGCCCACAAGCCGATCAAAATGAGTAGAACAAGAGACCATATTGTTAGCCTTGCTGTGTTAAATACAATATAGGGAGGCTGTATGGTTGTTCCCCATCGAGAGCCTGAAGGCCAAAGTAGAAAGCTGGCTCCTCCTCGTAGGTTGCTTTCAGGCACAAAACCAAAGTCTCGACTATCTGCTGATGAAGCATAGTTATCACCAAGAACAAGATAGCTTTTTTCAGGAACTTGTAAGCCATATTTTTTGATCAAGTCCTTATCAAGAGAGCCATCTTTTAAGAGAGGAGCTCCTGGGTCAACAAAAGCACGATAGGGAGAGCTTGTTGAGCTTTTAGACTGGCGCATGATTTCATTATGAGTAAATGTATCAAGCTCTGCAGAGTCTTTCTTTAGTAAGGGGTGGTTCATGACAAATAGGTCCCCTTGATCATAGTAAGCAAAGCGGCTTGGGAAAATATGAATATCTGCGCGCGGAACATAGTAGTTATGAAAGTCAATACCAAGATTGAAGAACAGTTGGACTTGTGAAGCACTATAGCGCATTAAGGGGTGTGAGCTTGGAAGAGCTTTGCGTAAGCCTTCAAAAGTGATTTCATAGGCTTGGCCATTTTCAAATTCATACGTGCCATCGGGTACAGAGGGCAAAGAGGGGAGTTCACTCGGTTGGTAATTTGCTTTGGCAATGGAATAACGTTGAGCCTTTCCTGACTGGACAACAAAACGTGAAGTGTAAAGGGACTCTTGGATTGTTTTTAAATTTTCCTCTGTCAGAGGGAGAAAGGTAGAAAGCGTGGTGAGCATTGGGAAGCGCTGCTTGCTTGCTGAAAAGTTGCGCTTTAGAAGAGGAGCAAATAAAGAGGGGGTATGGCTAATCTCTAGGTAGTAACTGCTTTTGCCATATTCTTGAACTGCTTGTTGGCCGTAGAGGTTTCGTAGATCCTTCTGAGATAAAATGCGTGTGGTGGCATAGTTCTGAATGCCCCACATCGTTCCATAGGAGAATAGACCCTTTTCTTGTGCTAGAGGCCCTGCATCATCGACCCACTCATCCTTCACGAGAACTTGCCCATCAAGCGACCCACTGTTTTTGATTTCAATACGCCCAAAATCTTGGTTCATCTGTTTGAAAAGCAGGTTTTGGTAGTAGCCTTGAGAAGAGGGGTTTGAGGGAGAAATTTTTCCTGTATAGGACATGAAGGGAACATGACGTAGGTTGCTTGGAACCTTCACATGGTCGACAAAGGTTTTGATCTCTTGGCCATCTTTGTCATAGCCATAGACTTTCCCTCCATAGAAGTAGAGGGTATCACCGGGTTTCCCAACCATACGCTTGATTAAGCGCTTTTTCCCTGGAAAAAGGTAAAAGTAGACCTGATCGGGATCTTGCACATCCATATTTTCTGCTGTGAAGGTGATGATCCCTCCATGGTGTACCAGCTTCTCATCAAAGTAGAGGTGCTTGGGAGTGAGAGGGACATTAATACCGAAGTCCGTTTTTGAGACAATTAAGCGGTCTTTTTCTTGAAAGGTGGGGCGCATAGAGCCTGTAGGGATCTCATAAAGTTCAAACCAGCACTGCCTGATGATTGTTGCTACAATTAGAGCAAAAATAATGGCATTGAGGAGCTCTTTTAAGCTAGACCAGGCTTTTTTGCGCATATGACGGTCAGCAAACCTTTGTAGTTCCTCTACAGCAGTCGAAACATTTGGCATGGGAGCTTGAAGCAGAGCATCACTGACCTGTTCCATACTAGCCTCTACTTGCTCAAGTTCATCCTTGGGCAGCAGTTTCCAATTTTTGCGGTACCATGCGTAGACTTTTTTCAAGAGTGTACGACTCTGCTTGTAAGAGGCCATAAGTGATTCGCTTGTGGAAGTTCTATTTAGGCATGGGATCCTAGCTGAAGAACTCTCTAAATGGCAATGGGTTTATCTGCTGGATGTCAGTAGGTAAAGATCGCTTGTGGAAGATGTGGAAATCTTGTTGATAAATTGTCGAAAGTGTTCATAAATATGCTTTTTCTAAGCCTTGAAAAAACTTTATGTGATTTTATTGTTGTGTATAAGATGCTTAACAGGAGCAAGTTAAGTCTTGTTCTTTCCTTGTAAAAGCAAGAAATAGGAAATAGACAATTTTTTGTTTATAACTTGTGCATAAAGGTAAATTTTTTTGTGAATTTACACTAGGAGTGCATTCAATTAGAGGTAGATAGCACTTCCCTAATGACTGTGGAAGCAAAGCCTCGACGTAAAAGCTTCTGGTACTCCTTAGGAGAGAGACTTTCTGAGGAGAGAGCCTCTTTATCTAGCCAGCATACAATCACCTCTTTTTGCTTAGCTTCTGGATAAAGAAGTGTAAGCACTGCTTCAATCTCATCTTTGGGGATGCGTTTAGATAAAAGCTTTGCAAGAATGAAGTTGGGGCCATGGTAGCGGTTTTGCTCTTTGCGGACCTGAGACTCTAGCCATGATGGGTCATCTAAGTATCCCCAACTCTGTAGTTGCTCAAGGGCCTGTAAAACTTCTGGCTCAGAGAAACCCTTCATACGTAACTTGCTTGTTAAGATCGCACTATGCTGGGCAGTTCGCGCCAGCATAGCAAGAGCACTATTTAGAGCGTTTTTTGGCTTCCGCACTTTTTAGCTGTACCCGTTTTACTTCATGTCTGGCGAGTTTGACTCCTTTTGAAGAGACAGACTTAACCGCAAAGTCTTCTAAATTCACATCTAAAGATTTTGTCTTTAGACGGGGCTTAGATTTAAACTGGAGGGAGACCTTCATACTTTGCTCTGTGGTAATCAGCTCAAGCTTCATCTTCTCTTCAAAGTAGCGGTACTCTTTGTCTAGGATAAATGACTTCACAATGAAGCGCTTTACATAACAAAAGCTCGTTTTTGGATCTTTATAGATGACTTGAAAGGTGGTCTTGCGGTCAGCCAGGCCAAGGTAGGCTGTTTTTCGCCCATTGATATTTAAGAAAACCTTGTCTGGGACGTTGAAGACCTTGTAGGTGCCATCTGTAAAGAATGCCAGGATTTTATCGTGAGGAGAGCAGCTAAGAGCAGTTGTAGAGCGAACTTTGGTACCAATGACTCCCTTTTCTGCATCAAAACCGACAGATACTTTTTTCTTATCGACCTCTTTTTTATCGATAGTTTCCATTTCCTCAATCTTTGTACGGCGAGGAAATAGGTGGCCATAGTCTTTGATCAGCTTTTTCAGGTATTGGATTGTAAATGCTTTCATGCGCTTTAAGGAGCGCTCTGTTTTTTCGATCTCCTCATTGATCGCTGCAATCTCTTCTTCGTTTTTATCTAGGTCAAATTTGGAAATGCGGCGAATGGGAATATTAAGAAGCTTTTCAATATCTTCTTTAGTGGGCTTGCGAAGAAGGGATGGATGATAGGGGGTTAAGCTTGCTGCAACTGTAGCTTGTAGCTTGTCTTGAGCCTTGACTGTCTCAAGCTTTTTATAGAGCTTATTTTCAATGAAGATTTGTTCTAGGGTCTTTTGAAAGACTTTTTCCAAAAGCCTTTCTTTTTTGATCTCAAGCTCTCGCTTGAGGTAGCCTTGTAGCTTTTCTACATGAAAAGCAAGAATCTCATTTACATTTGTTTCCCAAGGAAGCTGGTCACGGATGACAATGGGGCTTAAGCTAATACTGACTTCACACTGTGTGAAAGCATAAAGAGCAGGGATGAGATCTTGGGCATAATGTCCCCTTGGTAGGCAGATCTCGATTTCAACCTTCTCAGAAGTGTAGTCATGAATCGAATCGATTTTGATTTTGCCCTTTTTTGCAGCTTCATCAATCGAGTTGATCACTGACTCTGTCGTGGTGCCTGGACAGATTTCCTCTACAATGACTGTTTTAGGATCTTTCACACAAAGCTTGGCGCGCATGCGGACTTTGCCACGTCCCTTGTCATAATCACTAATATCGATGGAACCGCCTGATAGGAAGTCAGGGTAGATCGCAACCTCTTTCCCCTCTAGTAGATCAATTTGAGCCTCTAAAAGCTCCTTGAAGTTATGAGGAAGAATGCGGGTGGACATACCAACAGCAATTCCCTCTGCTCCTTGCATTAGGACAAGGGGGATCTTAGCAGGAAGAGTGACAGGTTCTTGATTGCGGCCATCATAAGAAGGGATGCTCTCTGTAAGGTCTGGGTTAAATAAAACCTCAACGGCTAGTGAGGAAAGAGCTGTTTCGATATATCGTCCAGCAGCGGCAGGGTCACCTGTATGAGGGTTACCGAAATTTCCTTGACGCTTTAATAAGAAGCCCTTGTTAGCGATGTTGACCAGTGCTTCATAGATGGGCGCATCGCCATGAGGGTGGTAGGCCATCGTTTGTCCTACAACATTGGCCACTTTGTGTAACTTGCCATCATGCATGGAGCGGAGTGTGTGCAAAATGCGCCTTTGCACAGGTTTGAGACCATCAATCACATTGGGAATGGCTCGATCTAAGATAACATATGAGGCATAGGCGAGATAGTTTTCTCGCATCAACTGTTTGAGGTCATCTGTCATTAGGACGCCTGTTTGTTTTTATCTTTTTCAGAGAGGTCCGCTAGCTTGGCAAGCTCTTCAATTTCGCTATGCAAGTTTTCCATAATAAACTGCTTGCGCTTAGGAGTATTTTTCCCCATGTAAAATTCAAGGGTGGGTTTAATTTCTGAAAAGGCTTGTACGGTTACAGGGAGCAAGCGGATGTCATCTCCGATAAACCGTTTAAATTCACCAGGAGAGATCTCACCAAGACCTTTGAATCGGGTTACCTCTGGATTTTTGACGCCGAGATCTTTTTTGGCAGAGGCAAGCTCTTCTTCAGAATAGCAATAGCGAGTGGTTTCTTTATGACGCACTTTAAAAAGAGGCGTTTCTAAAATATAGAGGTGCCCATTGATCACCAAGCTCTCAAAGTAGGTTAAAAAGAAGGTGAGTAGCAGGTTGCGGATATGCATCCCATCTACATCGGCATCCGTTGCAAGGACAACCTTATTAAAGCGTAAATTGGCAATATCATTTTCAATATCAAGAGCATTCATCAAATTGAACATCTCTTCATTCTTGTAGAGCTGGTCTCTTTTCAGGCCAAAAACATTTAGAGGCTTTCCTCGGAGGGAGTAAACAGCTTGTGTATGAGGGTCGCGTGTCGAAACAATGGAAGCAGAGGCAGATTCACCCTCTGTTAGGAAAATCATTGTTTCAGAAGCCCTCTGGTGAGAGTCAGTGAAATGATATTTAGAGTCTCGCAGCTTGGGGATCTTGAAGGAAATGCGCTTTTGTTTTTCTTTGCTCTCTTTTTTTACCGCTGCAAGTTCTTTACGTACTTTTTCATTAAAGGCGATCCGGTCAAGGATGATCTTTGCTACTTCAGTGTTTTCATGTAAGAGCTTTTCAATTGCTTCCTTCACCTGCTGCACAATGCCAGCACGGATGTCAGGGTTGCTTAGCTTATTTTTCGTTTGTGACTCAAATACAGGATCTTGGACTTTAACAGCGATGGCTCCCACGATGCCTTCGCGGACATCCACTCCCTGAAAATTTTTGCGTGCATATTCATTAACAGCTTTTAAAATACCTTCACGAAAGGCTGAGAGGTGAGTCCCTCCATCAGCTGTATGTTGTCCATTGACAAACGAGTAGTGGTTCTCGCCATAGCTATGTGTATGGAGAAAGGCAAATTCAAATGTCTTGTCCTTAAAATAGAGAGGCTCGTAGAGACGGTCTTCTGTGACTTCTGCATTTAAGAGGTCTAGAAGGCCATTCTCAGAGGCAATGTGCTCGCCATTATAGGTAAGGGTGAGTCCGCGGTTAAGGTAAGCATAGTGCCACATGCGCTTGCGAATGAACTCATCACGAAAGCGGAATTTTTTAAAGATTTCAGGATCCGGAGTAAATGCAATCAGTGTCCCGTTAGGCTCTTTGCTCTTGCCTTTTTGCTTTTTTTTGATTTTTCCCTGCGCAAAGCTTGCCTCACTATACTCGCCATCACGGTAGCTACAGGCATAGAAATGAGAAGAGAGAGCATTGACAGCTTTTGTTCCAACGCCATTTAAACCAACGGAAAATTGAAAGACGTCATCATTGTATTTAGCACCTGTATTGATTTTACTGACACAGTCAACCACTTTCCCAAGAGGAATACCGCGCCCGAAGTCTCGGCACTGCACTTTTCCTTCTTCTAAATCCACTGTGATTTCAATCGCATCACCATTTCCCATGATGAATTCATCGATGCTGTTGTCAATAACCTCTTTTAGAAGGATATAGATCCCGTCATCAGGATGCGATCCATCTCCCAAACGTCCAATATACATCCCCGAACGCAAGCGAATATGTGAAAGAGCATCAATAGTTTGGATCGATTTTTCTGTGTAGGCTTTGCTTTTGGCCATCAAAATCTCTTGCTATTGAACAGATGATAAGTTCTTGGAGGGTAGCAGGAAGAGCATTTTCTTGGCAGAGTAAATCGATGGAGAGAGCAGCTCTTTATTTTATCTCTAAGAAGGAGGTACAATGTGGAGTTCTTCATTGCTAGGTGTTTGTATGCTGATCTACCTTACGTCTATAGGTTCTATTTGCTTTTTTGCTTTACTTGTCGCTTTTTTCTATCAAAGAAAAATGTTGGGAGGACAGTGGCAACAGGCTAGGCAGGAGCTAGAGGAGGCAGTGGCTGTTAATGCTTCAAGGCAAGAAGAACTCCAGGCTTTGCGTGAAAAGGTTTTACGTTTAGAAACTCTTCTTGAAGGGGAGCGCGACCGCTATGAAGAAAAAGTCGCCACATTAAAGCAAGCAGAAGAAAAGCTCACTCATGTGTTTAAGTCTCTTTCAGGAGATGTATTGAAAAGCCAAAGTGAGTCTTTCCTACAGCTGGCTACCAAAGCTCTTGAGCGTTACCAAGAAGGAGCAAAGACAGATTTAGACCAAAGGAAACGGGCCATAGAAGATTTGCTTTCTCCTGTGAAACAAAGCTTAGAGAAGTTTGACGGCAAGGTGACAGAGCTTGAAAAGTCTCGCCATGGTGCTTATGAGGGTCTAAAAGAACAGGTGCGTTCTTTAATGAATCTTCAAGAAGGGCTGCGTAAAGAAACGGCTGATCTTGTTAAGGCCTTGCGTTCTCCCGTGGCTCGAGGGCGCTGGGGAGAAATACAGCTCAAGCGCGTTGTTGAACTGGCAGGTATGGTTGAGTACTGTGATTTTGAACAGCAAAAGACAGTTTCAACAGAAGATGATGAGAGGCTGCGCCCAGACCTTGTGGTGCATCTGCCAGGAAAGCGGCAGATTGTTGTCGATGCCAAAGCCCCTCTTTTAAGTTATCTTGAGGCTTACCAGTGCTCAGATGAGCAACTGAAAGCCAACCATTTAGCTCAGCATGCGCGACATATCCGCAACCATATCTCTCAGCTTTCGAAAAAGTCTTATTGGGACCAGTTCCAGCCTTCACCGGAATTTGTGGTTCTTTTCCTTCCTGGAGAAATCTTTTTTAGTAGTGCTCTTGAGCAAGACCCCTCATTGATTGAAGTAGGGGTCGAACAAGGAGTGATCTTGGCTACACCAACAACTTTAATTGCTCTGTTGCGAGCTGTGGCTTACGGCTGGAGTCAAGAACGCATCTCTAAAAATGCAGAAGAGGTCTGTAAGTTGGGGCGGGAGCTTTATAAGCGAATTCTTGATATGACCAAGCACTGGGATAAAATGGGAAAATCTCTGAATCAAACCCTACAAGCCTATAATCGGGCAGTGGGTTCGTTGGAAAGCCGTGTATTGGTCAGTGCACGTAAGTTCCAAGATTTAGGTATTTCTTCAGACAAAGAACAGCTACCAGAAGTTGATGCAGTGGAAACCTTGCCTAGAGAGTTATCAAAAGGCGAGGGCTAAAGGTCTTGGCTTTGGATTCTTTGCGCACCTGCCTGCTCCATATCGAGCAACGCTTGTTCGACATCTCCAGGAGAGACGTCTACTCCACGGCAGCCATCTTCGATCAAGTATACATTATAACCAAGAGAGCATGCATCTAGCACTGTAAATTTCACACAGTAATCAGTGGCTAGTCCCATGATATAAAGATCAGAAATGCGGTTGTCTTTGAGGTAGTCATCTAAGTCTGTTTTTGCCAAGTGGGCATTGTCAAAAAAACCACTGTAACTATCTAGCTTAGGATTCATTCCCTTCAGAATGAGTTTTTGAATTTGCTTGTGGTGTAAGCCTTCTGCAAACTCTGCACCAGGTGTGTTTGCTTCACAGTGAATGGGCCACAGCACTTGTGTAGCTCCATACGCTTCAATAACATCCCCCACTTTTTTCCCCGCGTGGTTGGGGGCAAAGCTTACATGATTTGCTGGGTGCCAATCTTTTGTGGCAATTGTATGAGAGAATAGAGGAAGAAGAGCATTGGCTACAGGGATAACCTCTTCTCCATAAGGGACTTCCAAGGCGCCATTGCGGGTAAAGTCTTTCTGTAGGTCAATAAGGAGAAGTGCTTTATTCATAACGAGCCTTCACAAACAAAAGGGATTTCAATTATCGAAGGGGAAGGATAAAAGATCATATGGTCTGAGTCAAGTGGAGGAAGGGTAATGAATATAGAAGAGCTTGAGAAAAAGTTTCGAGAAACGAACAAACACTTTGAAGAAGAGCTAGAAAAGATGGAGGCAGAAGTTTCTGCTCTACGTCCTCTTGAAGGGAGCCTAAAAGCATTAGAGGTTAGTAATGAGGAGTTCTTAAAAGCTCTTCCTGAGAGCTTAGATCGGCGTAGGCTCCTTCTTGAGCAAGAGGGGGCTCAGCAATGGGTAGAGCAAAAAATATCTCAGGAGGGAGGGGTCACTGCGGCACTTCATAAGGCTGAAGCTGAGGCAAAGAAGATCGTTTCTTGCCTCAAAGAGGTGTCCCAGGAGTGGAGTAATGAGAAGCCTTATGAGGAGCTTCTTGCAATGGTGCATCAGTTTGAGTTGCTTAAGCGACGATGGAACCAAATACAAGAAGAAAGGGCAGAGTTAATAAAGAAGCAAGCATAAGGCATACAGGATCTTTCGGGGAAATTTGTTGACGTTTTTCGAGTAGATCAATAGGTTTTCGGTTAATGCTTAGGAGTAGAGGAGTTTCATGGAACGGAGGGGTGTGTTTGAGGATAAAAGTGTTTTAGTTACCGGTGGCACTGGTAGTTTCGGGCGAGCGTTTATCGCCAGACTTCTTCATGAGCATAACCCCAAGCGAGTGATTGTTTTCAGCCGAGATGAGTGGAAACAGTGGGAAATGCGAGAAAGCAACCCTCAACTTAAGCAAGATCCAAGAGTTCGGTTTTTTATTGGTGATGTGCGAGATAAAGACCGCCTGCGCCGGGCTCTAGCAGACGTACAGATTGTCGTCCATGCCGCAGCTCTTAAACAGGTGCCAGTAGCAGAATATAACCCTACAGAGTTCATTCTAACCAATGTCTTTGGAGCGATGAATGTATTGGATGCCTCCTTAGATGCGGGTGTTGAGCGGGTGATTGCTCTTTCTACAGATAAAGCTGTGAATCCTGTGAATCTCTATGGAGCTACCAAGCTGTGCTCGGATAAGCTTTTTGTCTCTGGGAATGCCTACTCAGGAAAAAAGCCTACGCGCCTTTCTGTGGTGCGCTATGGTAATGTTTTGGGGAGCCGAGGAAGTATTATCCCATTTTGGCGCGACCTGATTCTCAAAGGAGCGGAGTCTTTACCAATTACAGATTTGCGAATGACTCGCTTTTGGATTACGCTAGATCAAGCGGTAGACTTTGTTGTCTCTTGTGCGACAAATATGGTTGGAGGGGAAATTTTTGTGCCAAAAATCCCAAGTATGAAAATTGTGGATTTAGCAGCAGCTATGGCCCCAAAAGTGCCTTTGGAAGTGACAGGAATCCGTGAAGGAGAGAAACTGCACGAGTTGATGATCTCTTATGAGGATAGTCGGTTGACTTTTGAGTTTCCTAACTATTATGCGATTGCATCGCACAGCCATATACGAGAGCGCATAGAAAAGCTAAGAGCTGAAGAAGGTCTTGCACCAGTTGCTATGAACCGGGTAGAGGAGGGATTTGTGTATGCTTCCAATACTAATACAGAGTGGCTTTCTGCAGAGGAGCTGCAGAAAACATTGCGTTCATCTGTTTACAAGCAAGAGGGATCCTCTCCCATAGCATCACACAAGGACAGCACAGTAGTGGAGTATTGAGTTATGCAAATTGGTGTTGTCGGCTTAAGCTTTAAAACAGCTGGAATCGAAGTTCGTGAGCGGTTCTCAAAAACGTCTACAGAGGATTTTAAAAAGCGGATCTCTGCAATAGGAAGAGATAAGCTTCACTCACACATCATTTTGAACACTTGCAATCGGACAGAAATTTATTTTCATGCTGAAGATTTAGCTCTGGCTCATAGCTTTTTCCTCTCTCTATTTCGCGAGTTATTTGCAGGGGAGTTTGAGCCATACCTGTACTCTTACTTTGGGTTTGACTGCTTTTTACATCTAGCAAAAGTGACGGCAGGTTTGGATAGTGCTGTGCTTGCAGAGACAGAAATTCAAGGGCAGGTAAAATGCGCTTATGAAGTTGCTAGAAGCACAGAAAAGCTCCACTCTTCTCTCCACTTTCTTTTTCAAAAGTCTCTGATGATTGGCAAAAAGGTGCGCTCCATTTTTGCTCTAGAGAGAAAAAAACCTTCTCTTGAGCGGGCATGTTGGGAAGAGCTAAAGGAAGCTTTAGGGCTGTCTGGCAAAGTCTTATTTATTGGGGCTTCACGAGTGAACACGAGTTTTTTACACTATCTCTCATCTAGAGAGCATAATTTCTCGGTCACCCTAACAAACCGTACACTTGAAAATGGACTGCAGGCAATGGCGAGCATCGATGAAATCGACTGGCTTCCATGGCATCAGCGCTCACAGTGGCACACCTTTGATGCAGTGGTAGTAGGTACATCAAGCGCAGGCTTCGTTATTGATAGAGAGTCTCTGCCTATACAAGGCTTCGACAATAAGAAATTGTTACTAGATCTGAGTGTGCCTCGCAATATCGATCCTTCTTTGCAGGAGCACCCGAAGCTGATGTTGCGCAATATTGACTATTTGCATCAGCGAGCAAATTTTACTCGCTCATTTCTAGATTTGCATCAACAGCAGGCTCTTTCTATGGTTTATGAGGAAACCTGCACCAAAGTTTATGCCTATCAGCAGAAAGGGAAGCGCATTTCTTTGGCTCCCCTTGCTGCAAATACCCGTTAGAAGTTTGCATGCCCAGGGTATCTAGGGAAAGGAATCACATCGCGAATGTTTTCCATGCCTGTTGCCATTTGGACCATCCGTTCAAAACCAAGCCCAAATCCAGCATGCGGCACAGAACCATAGCGTCTTAGGTCAAGATACCAGTTATGCTCCTCTTCAGGTAAGTTAAGCTCTTTCATGCGCGCTTGTAGGACATCTAAGCGTTCTTCTCTTTGTGATCCCCCAATGATTTCACCAATCTTGGGGACCAATACATCCATTGCAGCAACTGTTTTGCCATCATCATTTTGTCGCATATAAAAGGCTTTGATCTCTTTCGGGTAGTCTGTGATGACAACAGGTCCCTTCACATGTTGCTCAGAGAGGTACCGCTCATGCTCGGACTGTAGGTCAATGCCCCATTTCACTGGAAAGACAAACTTTGCCTTTGCCTTTTCTAGGATATGGATCGCTTCAGTATAAGAGAGAACAGCAAAAGGGGTTTGAACAACAGCTTCCAGCCTTTCAATCAATCCTTTTTCAATGAATTGGTTAAAGAGGCCAAGGTCTTCGGCACAGTTTGTCAGGACATGTTTCAGAAGGTGCTTCAGATAGCTTTCAGCAAGTTCTATATCGTCTTGTAGATCTGCAAAAGCAATTTCTGGCTCGATCATCCAGAATTCAGCAAGGTGGCGAGAGGTGTTGGAGTTTTCTGCACGGAAAGTTGGGCCAAATGTATAGACCTTTGATAGGGCACAGGCATAGGCCTCAGCATTTAACTGCCCAGAGACGGTGAGAAATGTTGGTTTGCCAAAAAAATCTTCTTCGGGATTGTTGTTATCTTCTTGTGTGGTTACGCGGAAAAGTTCCCCAGCTCCTTCGCAGTCAGATCCTGTAATAATAGGGGAGTGTAGGTAGTAAAAACCGTGGTCAGCGAAAAACTGGTGGGTAGCAATCGCTAAATGGTGGCGGATGCGAGCAACAGCTCCTAGCGTATTGGTGCGCGGACGGAGGTGGGCTAGTGTACGTAAAAATTCAAAAGAGTGGCGCTTTTTTTGTAGAGGATAGGTTGTTGCATCGCAAGAGCCCACAAGGTCTACTTTCTTAGCTTGAATCTCAATGGCTTGTCCTTTTCCTGGGCTTTCTGCACAAACCCCTTCAACATGGACAGCGGTACCTGTTTGGATCTCTTCTAAAGAAGCATTGCCGGAGTGCTCCGACACAAGCACTTGGATACCTTTTAGACAGGAGCCATCGTTCACTTCAACAAAAGAGAAGCTTTTTTGATGACGAACTGTACGCACCCAGCCATTGATGGTGATTTCTTGGTTTAGATACTGTGAGCCATCTTTGCGTAGCTTGGAGACAGTTAGCTTGGGGGACAGCTTTTCAACCATTTGATTTCCTCTTTCCATTTTTCTGTTCCCTCAGGAGTTTCTAAATATTTAGGTAAGGGGCGTAGTCTATCATCCTGCATTATATAGCAAAAGGCATCGCTACCGATTTTTCCCTCTCCAAGGCAGGCATGACGATCTTTCCTGGAAGCAAAATCCATTTGGGAGTCGTTCACATGTAAGGCGAGCAAGTAGTCAAGGCCTACATGCTGGTCAAAAGCATGGAGAGTCTCATCCCAACCTTTCGGTGTGCGGATATCATACCCCGCAGCAAAAGAGTGGCAGGTGTCAATACAGACTCCAACAGGCAGCTCATCTTTGAGGCTATGAACAAGAAAGCCAATCTCTTCAAATGTCACTCCAAGTGTGGAGCCTTGTCCCGCTGTTGTTTCAAAGACAAGCTTTGTTCTTCCTTCACCTGCAAGCTGTTTGAATGTGTGTAGGTGTTGCACAATTCTTTCTAGACCTTCTTCTCTAGAAAGAGTGAGGCAAGCACCAGGATGAAAGTTAAGAGCCCAGATATCTAAAGCGTGGCAGCGTTTGACCTCTTCTTCAAAAGCCAATAAACTTTTCTGCACAACCTCTTCTTTAGGAGAGGCAAGGTTGATCAAATAACTCGCATGGCTCATTACCTCGGTAATGCCTGTTTCTTCTTTTGCTTTTTTCCAAAGATCAAGCTCTTTTTGTGTATATTGTTTCCCTTTCCATTGCCTTTGATTGCTTGTAAAAATTTGTACTGTTGAGGCCCCAATTTCTTGCCCTTCGTATAGAGCATTGTAGGCTCCTCCTTGTGTAGATGTATGGGCTCCAATCAATCCAAGGGAGGTCTTGCTCATTTTTCGATCCTTCGGTTCAAGGTGAACTCACAAAATGTTTTGGGAGAGTCTTGGTCATAGATATGTAAGGTCCAGTCCAGCTGACGGTCGGGCAGTTCATTGATAGATAGACGTAGTAAGGCAAGCTGGCCATCAATCGGTACTTCTTCTGCAGACAAAGCTTGCATACCTTGACCTCTGCGGTAAGCAAATGCTTTCAGATTTGCACTTTTAATGCCCTTGCGGATGGTTAAGTTTAGTAGACCAGGCTTTGTATAGCATGCTTTAATAATTTCAGGGGGGTGTTTCGGGAAGGGAGCAGAGGGGAGAGCTGAGAATATTCCCGAGTCTTGAATATGAATGATTTGGTAAAGGCCTTTTGCTTGGATGGCAAGCCAGTAGGGGAAGGGAAGCGCCGTATCTTGTGGGGGAATATAGCACCGGAGGTAGGCTCCACTTAAATCGGAGTTGTCCTGTGGCCAATTTGCCTGCCACTCACTACATGCTAGGTCTTTATAGCTGTTGCCATCGTAATGAATCGTGGGGGACCAAAGATTTTCACCAGAGCGGTGACGCTTCTGAGGCGGAACCTTTTCAAGCTTGAGATTTAAGATAGAAGGGAGAAATGCATTAAACTCTTCATGATCTAACCAGTGGCGGCTACTTGCATCAAAGACCTCATCAAGCTTTCCAGAGGAAGTATTCCATGCATACTGCAGCCAGCTTGTATGCATAGGGGCTCCCATTTCTAAAAATTCTTCCCAGCTAAGGTTTAGCTTCTTGAAGCTTGATTTGGGAATAGAAATCTCTTCAAAGAAGAGGTGGGAGGGGGCTCGCTCCATGATATGGAGCATGGTGAGCTGATCTTCTTGCTTGAAGATGAGATAGCTGCTTTCAGGTAGTTTGTTAAACAGTTGTTTGAGGTGGAGGCTTTCTGCTTGCAAAAGAGGCAGGGTAAGGAGAAATAAGCTTAGCAAGAGTTTTTTCATCGTCAAAATCCTCATCGAAGCCTACAATCTTACCCCAATCGGATCTTTTTGCATATTCTTTAGGAGGCCGCTTTGAAAAGTGATTGTTTTGGAAACGCACTTACCGATTTTTACCAACTAACAATGGCTTCAGCTTACTATGCAGCAGGCAAGCAAGACCAGCGTGCCCGTTTTCAACTCTTTTTTCGCAAGGGGCCCTTTGGAGAACCAGGAGCTGTTTTTGCAGGGTTGGCTCTTGCTATTGAGCACTTAACACAGTTTGGTTTTCATGATGAGCAGCTTGAGCACTTGCAAAAATTACCTTCCCAGGCAGGAGGAGCTCTTTTTACACCTGATTTCATAGATTTTTTGCGCCACTCTTCTTTTGCATGTGATGTAAAAGCGATTCCTGAAGGGTCTTATGTTTTTCCTCACCAGCCCCTGGTTTGTGTAGAAGGACCTATTTGGCAGTGCCAGATTGTTGAGTCAGCGCTGCTTAATATAGTAAATTTTTCAACACTAGTCGCAACCAAGGCTATGCGCGTTTGTGAAGCTGCAGAAGGAGATCCTGTACTGGAGTTTGGCCTGCGCAGAGCACATGGGCCGAATGGAGCATTAAGTGCCTCAAGAGCTGCCTTTTTAGGAGGGTGCTCGGGAACGTCCAATGTGGCAGCCGGTCTGCATTATAATATTCCCTTGCAGGGGACCGTAGCTCATAGCTGGGTCATGAGCCATACAAAAGAGCTTGAAGCTTTCCAATCCTTTGCTTCCGCTTTCCCCGACGATTGTGTACTCCTTGTGGATACATATGAAACAATAGAGGGCGTGAAAAAAGCGATTATTGTGGCTAAAGAAATGCAGCAAGCAGGAAAAAAGCTCAGAGGCATACGATTAGATTCTGGTGATTTGTTAGCGCTGAGCCATGAAGTGCGTGGTTTATTGGATCAAGCAGGTTTCCCAGATGTGAAAATTTTAGCAAGTAATGATTTGGATGAGGAGCGCATCCGCCAATTGAAAAGGCAAAATGCACCTATTGATGGATGGGGAGTGGGGACACGTTTGGTAACAGGCCATCCAGAATCTGCGCTCGGTGGTGTTTACAAGCTTTGTGCAGTACAAGACCAGAAAGGCGCCTGGCATGCCAAGCGAAAGGTATCTAATGAATCAGAGAAGAGCTCTTTGCCAGGTAGGAAAAGCGTTCAACGGCTTTGGCATGGCGATGTCTGGGAAGGGGATGTGATTAGTCCTGACGGTGATTCCTATACAAAAGTGACCTCCATTGATGATGCAAGCCGCACGATCACTTTCCCCCAAGAGGTGAAGAGAAAGCCTCTGCACAAAACAATTTTTGCAAAGGGGAAATGTGTTTATCAATCCCCTTCTATTCAAGAGATGAAGCAGAGAGTAAGATTTGATTGTCAGCACGTACGCAAGCGCGCGTTAAATCAATGTCATCTTATCGGTGTAGGAAGTTAGACCTTTTTTAACTTCGCTTCTTGGGCAGTGATCTTTGTCACTAACCAAATAAAAGGGCCAGTGAGAAGAAGGTTAAGAGCAAGGCTTAGTACTGCAACGGTTGTGGAAGCTCCCCCAATCCCATAGGAGATTCCTACAAGAAGAACTCCAGCGCCAACTTCTCCTCTAGGGAACATGGCCACGCAGAGGGCAAAGCGTTGGCGAAGTGTGGACTCGTTTTTATAAAAAAAGATAGGAAAGAGTTTACCTAGGTTAGAAAGCAGGGTGATTGCAAGTACATGCAGCCCCAGAGTTTCAATCGACATGCCCCCTAAGCTCACAGCAGGGAGTGAAGCGCCAACTAAGAACATAAAAAGTAGCTTTACAAATGCATCTAAATAAAAGGCTCCTTTCGCTTTGAGAGGAACTTTGCTCTCTTCCATCTTGTCTACAGAGATCAAAGGGTCACTTTTTTTATGCTTTAGCATGCACCCAAGGACAAAAGCAGGAAGAAGGACTTCAATTTGTACAAGAGTTGAGTGGCGGATCCATTCGACAATAAGAGCAAGAACAGCTCCATAAATCAGAATCGATAAATTGTTAGCAGGAAGTGGTACTCGATGTAAGTAGGCATATGCAAGCCAGAGTAAAAGAAGAGAAATTGGCAGAATAATCAAGATCTCCCAGCGCATACCGATTAGTAGGATTTGCAAGGGGATCATCAGTAGAATGGTATCTAGGTCATCAAAAATCGCAAGGATGCGAGCTTTTTTAAAAATCCAGGTTTTACTCAGGCCTATCGCTGCAAGCATTGTAAAGAGGATGCCTGCAGAAGTAGGGGCAGCAAATCGGCCGACAAGTAAAGAGGGACGATATCCAGAGCCAAAAACCCAGTAAAAGTAGAGTGTACAAAAAATCCATGGAAAGGCAGCTGTGGTGGCAGCTACAAAGTAATCTTTCCCATAGCTGCTTAACTTCTTTTTGTTGATAACAAACTCGAGGCCTACTTCGATCATAATGTAGGCAAGGCAGATCATAGTGACTGTATTAACAAGCAGCGTATAAGGTGTTAGATCAGCAAGTAGAGACAAGATCATTCCCGCAACAAGTAGGAATGAGTAGACCATCACTTTGAACATGAGGAACCTCGAGATGCACTTTTATCGGCTCTCGTGTATATCTTAAAATAAAAGATTTACGCAATAGCAAAGCCTTCCTCACGTATAGAGTTTTAAGTATTTATGATTAGTAGGTTAGCCCATTTTCGTCGATTTATGGATCGACTACTCAATCGCTCTTCGAAATATGCTCCTCTCATGGAGGGAACGATTGTTTTTTTAGTTTTTATTATGTGTGCGGCCTTCGTGGCTGAGACCTATACAGACTCTCCTCATGTGATCGGAGTGCTACATCAAATAGAGTTTTGGATTACGGTGTTTTTTATTATTGAATACCTCACTCGTTGGTGGAGCCGACGCTTTTCTTTGCGTTACCTATTTACACCTTTTGCCATCATCGACCTTTGCTCAATCCTTCCAATTTTTTTTATTGGCCACCATTACCGGTTTATTCGGTTGCTTCGTCTTTTTCGAATTTTGCGTCTTTTGCGCTTTCTATCGATGTCTCATGTGCTTTTTTCAAAAGCAAAGGCTTATCAGTTAAAGATCATGGATATCCTATTTTCTCTCTTTACTCTGATCTTCATCTCAGCTGGAGTGATCTTCGATATTGAGCAGCCTTATAACCAAGATTTTAAAACTTTTTTTGATGGGTTTTACTTTTCCGTTGTCACTCTGACTACTGTAGGATTTGGGGATATTGTCCCTATTACTCGTTTAGGGCGGGCATTTACCATTGTCATGATTGGAGCTGGGATTACCTTGATTCCATTTTGGGCCACCCAGCTAGCTCGTTCTTTTATCTCTGATGCAAAAAGAAATATCCCCCTCACTTGTTTCCGTTGTGGTGCGCAAGGGCATGATCTGAATGCAAAGTACTGCTTTAGCTGCGGCCGTTCTTTGCGCTCAGCTCTAAAATCTTTGCCACAACCTTCTGAGGATGAGGAGTCTTGCACTTAATAACCTTGAGCCTTGAAAAGGTTCCGCTATGGATGCTAATGAGGCGGCGAGGAAGGTCTAATTCTTTGCTTAAGAGTTTGATTAGCTCTGCATTTGCCTGCCCTTTGTCTGCAGGAGAGTGCACAGCAACTTTGACAAAGTCCTCTTGAATCTCTTTGATTCCGGGTTTTTTGCTTTTTGGTAGCGCTTTTATCGAGATAAATAGTTCATTATCTTCTTGTTTGTAAAACATTTAGTTTATATTTGTTGTTTTTATTAAAAATTAATTTTATTATGTAGTTAAGGCGTTTTTTATACCAGAGGGGAAGTTATGTCAGGAACTGTGCCAACGGGGCCACATGACCCAGGAGATTTATCTGGAAAATATGATCAAACAGACCCTGAGTCTGTCAATGACAAACAAGAAACTCGTGAGTCTAATCAAGAGGCTTTCCCTCGAATACAAAAGCTCCTGGAAGAAGAGGCGGCATTAGAAGTCTTAAAAGACACAGTTGGCACCTTAAATGAAAAAGAGAAGAAAGAGAAAGAGCCCCCCACAGAAAAGCAGCCAGCCCCGGGAGCATCGAATGGCAAGAAGAACCCCTCGCTGAACCAAACAGAAGGAACCCAGGGGAAAGGTCAGCCGACAGGCCCGGGACAACAAAAAGCTGGCACGATAGGTGGTGATCCTTCTGCACAGGGAAGTCAATCCACAAATGGCAGCCAGGCTGCAGGCAAAGAGCACTATGAAGAGTTAAAAGAGCTGATGGAAAAGTATGTCTGCCTGCTCAAAGAGATGACAGAGCTTAAAACGGATGAGCTTAAAAAACGCTCAGAACAAGCTTTAGGACGTATTATAGCTAAAATGAAGGATATTGCGGCGGAGTCTAAGGAGGTTTTACAAGCAATTGAAAATCATGCAAAAAAAGCTAAGCTCGACGTCACAAAAGATATCATTGGGAATATTGGAAAGAATGCAAAGCAGGACCTAAAACTCACTGAAGAAGCAGCTAAACGGACACTTCATCATGCCATCATCAAAGATGCAGAGAGGCGTAAGCAGGAAGAGAAAAAAAGCTGGGTCGATCAGTTAAAGTTTTATTGGCAAAACTCAAATCAAGTGTAGTCGTACCGGTAGACCACTGCATCGACAAAGTCTTGGTTATAATATGTAGCTTTGGGCTCTTGATGGGAAAAATGAAATTGAAGGCGCTTGGCCACTTCTTGGCTACGGTCATTGATCGGTGCACTCACAATTTCAAAGCTTTGTATATTAAAATACTGGTGAAAATAGCGCATTAATGCCCGAACACCTCGAGTAATAATGCCTTGGCCTTGTTCAGCTTTGGCAATCCAGTAGCCAATCCGAGCAGTAGAGGGGGTCATATTGTGTAGGCCAATACTTCCAATGCAGGCTTGTCCTTTCATGATCCCAAAAGACACCATCTGCCCTGCACAAAACTCGCGAAGCATCATCTCAATGAAGAGCTCAGAGTCTTTGGAGTTTCTTGTCTTCTCCACCCATTCAAGAAAAGGGGTGAGATAGCTTCTGTTTTGATCAATTGTATAGAACAGAGAAAAACTATCTTTTGGAGTGAATAACTTTAAGCTAGAGCTGCGATCAATTTGGATTTGTAGGGGGTGGGCATATTGCATAATCAGGCATTCTTCAACCCCTTCTGCCGTCTTGCGAATCGGGTAAAAGTTTGCTTTTCTGTAACACTGAATGGCTCGCTGGTTTTCAATAGCAGGGTCGATATAAATCGCCTTGCAGTCTGGGCGACGAGAGAGCCAGCTAGAAAATTGGCGTACGATTTTTGCACCTAAGCCTTGATTAAGGAGGCGTAGGTCACCAATAAACAGATCAATACAAAAGTCCCCCGCGTTTGCTTTCCTAAATGCTCCACTTGGGCGAGGTTGTAACTTATTGTAGGCTCCTAGGTCGCAGTATTGAATGTAGCCGATCGGCTTACTATTTAGCTGAATAATAAAGGGAACATCATAGCTTTGCCCGGATAGCTTTTTCTCAATAGCAGTGACAGAGGCATAGCCATCACGAAACCATGTATGTTGAATATGAGGACGTTTAGCCCACTGGTAGTAAAGGGAGAGATGCTCGCGTTGAAAGGGAGAGAATGAAATTTCAACTTCTGACATGGACCAATCCTTTTCTACATGAGCTCCGCAGAATATGAGAGAGTTAGAATATCAAGCAAGGGGTGGGTTGAAAATATCACTTCTTGATATTTTCTTTATTTTTAAGGTATTCTTTTCTCGCATGTTTAAAAAAAGTTCAGCTGATGTCTATTTCAAGAGTAAGAGGGGAACCTCTCTACGAGCCTCCTATTAAGAGGGGATCCCCCAAAGGTTTGCCTATGACAGGAAGGCCTGCTTATGCATGGTCTCCTAGAGAAGAAGAAAAAGAAGTGAAACCTTTGCCAGCAGAGGAGGGAGGTCTCCTCGTGCCTGTTGTGGAAGCTATGCGCAACTTGTACTTAAGTCCAAAGGCTCGGGGGTTAGTAAGAAACCCTGAAGCGCGGGAAAGCAAGAGGGAAGTTTTTGCTAAAATGGGCAAAGTACAGAGCGTTTCTTCTACCTCAGAGACGGACCCAATGGTAACCAAAGAGTTTCGGCAGCAGTTGAAAATAGAACTCGCCTTGCTGAATCAGTCATGTAGCTGTGCACCAGACAGTAGCTTAATCCCTTTAGGAGAAGGGGCTTTTTCTCAAGTTTACCTCTTTTCATTTAAGGGGAAGTCTTTTGCCGTTCGGGTCATTCATAACGATATGAGAGAGAAGCCTTGTGTGCAGAGGGAGCGTTTACTCACCTCTACAATCCCTCCTCACCAGAATATAGCCAAAACATACTATAGTATGGAAATGTCTATAAAGGGGGCAAAGCACCTTGTTTATGTGATGGAGTACTATCCAGGAGAAGACCTTAGCTATCTGAGGAAATACCGCTTTCCGAAAGAGCTTTTTGTCGATCAATCTCCTAGACTCAAAAGCTACATTAGCCATGCTGAGTTCAACGATTTAAAAAACTTTTTCAGCTTTCAAAAAGATCTTGCTAGAGATATGGCTCATGCTTTGCAGCACTTACAAAGCTATAACTTAGTACATCGTGATATCAAGCCAAGTAACATTATGAGTGTCAAAGATCCATCACGGGAGTCTGGATACCGTTTTATTCTGGTGGATATGGGGCTTGTGCGTTCCATGGAGACGTATACGGGGCTGATGCCAGCACAGGAAAAACAGCTAGGGTGTGATGTGCCTCCTTTACCCCTTACGCCACGGGCTGGTACAAAAAGATTTGCTTCCCCCAAGATTTATGAAAGAAGGCCTATATACTCTCCTGAAACAGAGGCGGTCTCTTTAGGGAAAACCCTTCTTTTTACTGCATTATCAAGAGTGCTAGCACCAGGTATATACTATCACTCTTTTTTAAGTAATCCAACGTTAGGGTTACTCGGCATCCCTTTCAAAAGTTTTTTAAATGATTGTATTTGTGGCTTGCAAGAGAAAGAAGAGTTCACTCCTGATAAGATGCTTAAGCACTCCTTTTTAACAACACCTTCAGAGACTTTAGTGAAGGAGTGGATGGCTTTTTTCAATGTCAGCTTGCGGGAGAGAAGAAAAGCTGTGAGTGAAAAGCCCTCAGGTGAAATCTCTGCAAAATAGGTAGAATTGTCATGTCAAGTATAGGTCGTGTGGCCCCAAGGCCATCAGCCCAATCAATAAGGGGTTCTTATGAAGCACTTCCTCTCCCAGAACTTCCTGTTGTATTGGGGGGACGCCCTATTACTCATAGGGTAAGGGGAGGAAGTGAAGATGTCGTAGAGGGAGTAAGAAGAGATGCTTTCGATATGGCAGGCCTTCGTGCTGCGTTAGATAGTCCTCCAAGGCTTGTAAGAGAAGAAACCTCTACGGAAAGACAATACAGGGAGATCACTAGGCGGCGAAACGCGGTTTTTGATCGTTTAGATGAGCTCCCCGAGGTCTCCTCTCGTATATTTTCTGCTCGGCGTATTACTCAATTTTGCAAGCATTTAGAAAGAGAGTTTAACCCAAGGACAGAGACATCTTGGTCTTGTACTTCTAAAAAAAAACAGCCTAGAGCAGATAGGGAGTGGAGGCTTTTCAGAGGTTTATCGAACGACTTTTAAAAGAAAGGCTTATGTTGTTCGTATGGCAAAAGAAGAAAAGCGAGACTCCAGAAGTGTGCGTAGAGAGCGTTTACTGTCGCCTGCAATTCCACCCCATCCTAATGTTGCAACAACGCATTTCTCAGCAGAAATTGGAGTGGAAGGTATTGCTCGCCGCATATTTGTTATGGAGTATTACCCAGGGAAAGAAATTGTCGATGTAAGAAAGCAGTATCAGTTGCATAGGCTAGACTATGCAAAGTTCCGTGATGGAAACGCTATAGCTAGGGATAAAGTAAAAAGTGCTCTTTGCTTCCATCAAGACCTTGCTCGTGATATTGCACAAGCACTGAAGCACTTGCAAGCTTATGATTTAGTGCATCGGGATATTAAACCTCCGAATATTTTAATGATCGAAGATGCAGCAAAAGCCTCAGGCTACCAGTTTGTATTAGTCGATATGGGGCTAGCTCGCTCGATGAAAACTTCTACAGGTCTTATGTCTGCTGAGGAAAGCCTGCTAGGCCAGGATGATCTTGATCTCCCTATCACCCCTAGGGTTGGAACGCCTTGCTTCTTCCCTTCGAGACGCTCCCGTGCTATGGGGGGTCTTTATAGTGCACAAACCGATGCATGCTCTTTAGGCTATACTCTTGCTTATTTATGTTTTGGCCTGCTCTCTAGGTCTCCAGTGTCAGGTCTAGCGGAGTCAGTAGGGAGAGATACCTGCCCTGTACTTGTAGATTTTATTAACTGCTGCTTGGGGAAGGCTGGGGAAGGGGAAATCTTCTCAGCAGACAATATGCTTAGCCACCCATTTTTAATGAGCAGTATAGATGAGCTGATGGAATAAACGAGAAAGTGGGGCAGGCAGGACTTGAACCCGCGACCAAAGGATTATGAGTCCTCTGCTCTAACCGACTGAGCTACTGCCCCAGAAAAAAGGTCATTTTATGTAGGGGAAGTTATTTTTTCCAGTGCTAATTAAGACCTGGAAGGTAAGTTGGGGTTACAAGCCTTGCAGACTCTGTTGCAACCATCGGATAGGTACAAAAGTCTGTTGTGTAGTAACCACCAGGGCGGAAGTTTCCACTACAGCCAATTCCTCCAAAGGGAACCTTCCCACTTGCTCCTGTCATTGGACTATTCCAACTAATCACTCCTGCACGGATATCTCTAGAAAACTGCATATAATCTTCTTGAGAACTCGAGATCAACCCAGCGGCCAAGCCATATTTTGTTTGGTTTGCTACATGAATTGCCTGGGTAAGATGAGGTACCCGCACAAGCTGTAAGCAGGGGGCAAAGATCTCTCGATCTAGTAGGTTATGTACTTTGCTAACATCAAGAAGACCGGGGCTGAGATAAGAGGGCTTACTGAGTTTCATTGGACAGAGAGGAGTCGCTCCCTGGTCTAGTAGCCTTTTTTGCCATGCCATAGCATTCTCTGCAGCTTGGGGGTGAATCAAAGGGCCCATGAAGGGTTCAGGAGCTGATAGGTAATGGCCCACGCGTAAGCGAGGAATCAAGGCAAGTAATTCTTCTAAGTAAGCTTCTGCTTGCGGTCCATCTACTAAGATTAGCCGTCTAGCACAGGTGCAGCGTTGGCCGGCTGAGAGATAGGCAGACTGTGCAGTAAAGAGCGCTGCGGCCTTTGGGTGAATATCTTCACCAATAATCAAGGGGTTGTTCCCTCCTAGCTCCATAGCAAGCAGCTTTTCTGGGTACTCTGCATACATGCGGGAGAGTTTGAGCCCAGTTTCATAGCTACCCGTAAAGAATAAGCCATTGACGTCAGGATGCTGTGCAACAGCTTCTCCAACCTTGCCACCACCCTGTAAGAGGTTGAGGACTCCTTCAGGTAGGTCGACCTGTTGCCATAGCCTAACCAGCTCTTCGCCAACTATAGGTGTAAATTCACTTGGTTTGAAGACGATCGTATTCCCTGCAATAAGAGCTGGGATTATTTGACCATGAGGGAGGTGTCCCGGAAAGTTGAAAGGGGAGATCACTCCCACAACTCCTAAAGGTCGGTGCATGAGCTGAAGGTGGCGCTTTCCGTCCTGTTTTTGATGAACTCCAGAGCGATCGTAATACGCTTCAATAGACACTGCGATTTTATTTAACATCGCTGTGGCTTCACCCTGAGACTCCCATAGAGGCTTGCCTGTCTCTTCTGAAATCGCCCGAGCAAACTCTTGCTTATTTTCTTGTAGCAGCTCCTCAAAATCTTTGATGAAACTAATTCTTTGGGATAAAGGGGTATTAGCCCAAGAAAAGAGGGCATCTTTTGCCGCAAGAACAGCCTGGTTGACTTGATCTGCTGTAGCTTCTTGGCCAATACCAATGAGTTCCCCTGTTCCAGGGTCTCTAGAGTGTATTGTTTCCCCTTTTCCTTCATGCCATTTCCCGGCAATGTGGTGAAAAAAAGTTTGAGTCATCTTACACTCCTCCGATTCGCTTAAGCCGTAATCAAGAAATATATGGTATCTCCAGACGAAAGCTTTAATGCTTCTGCTGTAGAAGGGAGGATGATCACACTTTTACTTCTTTTTTTGGAAAGGATAAGAAAAGTCTTTATGCAACAAAAGAAATTACTTTTTGTGCAAAGCAGGACTGGAAGAGCTCTTTCCAAAGAAAAATCTTCGATCCCCACAACACTTGCAGATTGGCTTTGGGTAATGGCTGCTAATTCATTTTTGTTTGCTTCCAGACGAGGCCCTACATCTGACAACTCGTAGCGGTTGTGACAGTGGAAGCCCTGCTTATGTAGCATATGAAGAGCAGGTTTTGTTTTTGGGTGTACATCTCCGATGACTTGCTGAACAGCAGGAGAGAATTGATTCGTTGGAATAGGGAAAAAAGGGGACTGGTCTAGGTAGCTTCCAAACTCCTGCCAAAAAGACCCAGGATTGCCTGTGAATGTAGCACCCCGTAGGCGAGCTAGCAGAGTGTCACAAAAAAACGAGGGGTGTTGCTTTATATAGAGGTAGCGACCTAAAGAGAGTAAGGGGGCAAGTCCTTGTGACCGTCTATCACGCCTGACATAAAGAGAAGCGAGCTCTGTATAGTGTTGATCAGCTTTCACGAGGTGTAATAGGTGAGAGGAAGAGCGATCTCTTTCAAGGTAGTAAGAGGTGCTTTTGCATGCGGCTGTTTCTGTATGTAGAGCAGAGGTGCCAATGATTTCCCTTCCATCTTCTGAAAGAAGAACAAACAGGTGAATAAGCAGTCCTAATTCATCAGGCTTTCCTTTGAAAGCAAGTTCTGAGCGGTTCAGGAGCTTTTCAAGAGAGGGCTTGTCAGGAGGGAGAGAAGCTATATTCTCTTTCGCTGAAGAAGCGAGTGCATAGAGTTTGTCTAAATCACTTTTCTGCGCTTGCCGAAGAAGGTTTTCAGCCATGGCTATGAATCTCCTGTACGGATAGGGAGACAATCTGGGCAATTTCTTGGATGTGTTCCTTCTCAATAGCACCTAGCGGAAATAAAAACCGAATGCGCAGTGGGTCCCCTCCACAAGTAAAGCAGATAACACCACGTGTATAGAGAGTATGGAGGAGCTGTTTAGTCTTTTGAGCATCTCCTCCAAATGCAGTAAAGCTACACATGCCTCCGATACCAAATGGACCATCAACCAAGCCATGATGTTCTTTTTTTAAGCGGTTAAACTCTGAGGTGAACCATCGGTGCGCCATGCAAACTTTGCCTTTAGGCCCAAAGAACGCTTTCTTTTGCATTTCCTCTAAAATAGCTGAGCATGCGCGAATACTGCTGGTGGACGCAGTATAGGTTTGGCTCAAAATGCCAGGTTGTGGTTGATACTTCTTGCGGTAGATTGTAGCGCAGACCTGGGCAAGTTTGCCAATCATGACAATATCAGCGAATTCTTCTAAGCCTAAAGTTTGAAAGCAAAAAGCTTCTCCTGTGCGCCCAAATGTTTGAACTTCATCAAATAAAATAGGGATATCTGCAGCTTTGAGCTCCTCAAGCAAAGGAAGAAAAAAGGAGCGAGGAGCTACATTGAACCCACCTTCTCCTTGGACAAGCTCCATTGCACAGGCTGCATACTCCCCAGGGTAGCGAGCTAAGTGCTCTTTTAACAGGTGAAGAGCTACGTTTTTTTTGCCTGGTTCATAAAAGGGAAGGTAGGTGACTTGTAGGTTTTTAAGCAGGCCCACGCGATAGTTTGGGCGGTCAGAAATTTGGCTTAAAGTGGTGGTACGCCCCATGAAGCAATTAGAAAAAGCAAAAATACGTTGTGCAGGCTGCTTGTAGTGTAGCGCAATCTTCAAAGCATTTTCACAAGCCATCGCTCCTGATGTGCTGATAAAGCAATGGTCGCTTTTTGCAAGTTTGCAAATTTTTTTCATGAGTGTGAGGGAGTCATGATTTTGTTGAAGATGTCCTTGCATGACGGTGTTGGAGAGGGAGCTTTCAATCATTGCCTCTGTCACAGCAGGGTGATGATGGCCAAAGTGCGCACCAATACCTGAGATACAGTCATATTTAATGCTCCCATCAGCTAGCTGCACGAAAGGACCTCTACCAAGACCAGACCCTATATAAGGAAAGAAAAGAGGGGCTCCTCGCTTTCTGGAGATTTCTTTGATCGCTTGCTCATACGAGGAGGCTCTCTGCTTTTGTGGAGGAGCAATCTTCGTAATATGCTTAGTATGCTTCTCTATGGCTTGTAGTAAAAGTTGCTTTCCTTTTTTAAAGTCAGGATCTTTGAGTAAATCAGAATCAGTCAGTAGTGGCATAACTATCCTCAAGAGCTAAACCATGCAGAAAGAGGCATGGTTGCAAGTTTATAAAAAAAGAAAAAAAGGGCCTCAGATTTGCTCTGTAAGCTCTCTACTTCCATATACTCACGGTCACTATGCGCATAACCGCCACACACCCCCACAGTGTCAATAGTAGGAATCCCAGCGGCTTGCAAGTGATTACCATCACAAACACCTCCACTTTCCTCCCAAAAGATATCTAGACCTGCTTGTTGGCTTGCCTGTTGGTAAAGATGAAAAAGGTGTTCTGTTTCTGGAGTGAAGGGTTTTGGAGAGCGATAGCTCAGCTGGCGGTAAAGGAGAGAATCCGCTTGAGGCTTTAGTCGCCTTTTTAACCTTTGTTGAAAGTTTGCAAGTGCGCTTTCATTTGAGGAGCGTACATTGACCCCTACACGCGCACTACCTGGTACAGTATTTAAGGCATGTCCACCTGCTATATAGCCAATATTTACAGCTAAACTAGGTGTTTGTCTGCTATAATTTTCAATCCACTCTAAATGAGGAAGAAGAAGCGAGATAGCATTTTCTCCTCTATGTAATTCTCTTCCTGCATGAGCTTCTCGGCCGCAAGATTCAATGAGGAAGTTTAAGGAGCCTTTGCGCGCACTAATTAAATTGCCATTTTTTAGGCAAGGTTCTGCCACAATACCCATATGGGCATGTTTGGCTAGCCGTTGGATGAGCCGATAAGAGCTAGGAGAGCCAATTTCCTCATCTGGAGAAATTAGCAAAGTCCAGCCAATGGAGTTTTTCCATTTTGTTTTTTCTATTGCTTGGAGCGTATTGAGGAGTACAAGTAATCCTCCTTTCATATCGAGTACACCAGGACCCTGGATGCAGCTTTTTTTGGTAAGGTACTTTGCCTGCTGGAAGTTTGAAGAAGGAGAGTGCACAGTATCATAGTGCCCACAGAGAAAAATTTGCTTAGGAGCCTCTTGTCGTTTTTGCAAAAGAAGCACTTTGCCTAAGGCTACAGGGTCATCACAAGAGGAAGAAAAGGGAGGAAGGTAAGGCTTTAAAGGCTTTGCTTGCATTTTGGCTTCAAGAGAAGCAAATGCTTGCTGTAGCTCTTCAAACTGCTTATCTAATCCCTCTCTATTTAATGAGTAGCTATTGATTGAGCTCCATTTAAATAGGAGCTTTTCAAGCAGAGAAGAAGGAAGGAGGTCTGGTGGGTCAACTTTCATATCTGTATGCTAAAGTTACGAATCTTTTTTTAGAAAGGAAGATGTTGATGACTCTAAAGGAGGCTTTGCGTATAGATGGCACTCGCTTAAGGTTGCGAGGAGCAAGGATGGAAGAAAAGGCCTCTTCGGTGCGTTCAGTTTTTCGAGAGTTGCGTCGGATGATTCGAAATGGAGTCAGTGTACAAGAGGCTAAGGGAAAAGCCGCTTCTATGCTGCGCGCATCATTAGATAAAGACTATTTAGGTTACGTGCTGATCACTTGTGAAAAGCCTTCTGAAGAAGGAAAGATGGAAGTCGAGTTCAGCTATGGAGGGGAGGCCGCATTGGCTTCATTTCTAGTTGATAGTGCACAGGTTTATCTTGAAGAGCAAGATGAAGCGGACCGTTGATTAAGGCACAAGCTTATGAGATGTCGCAACATCCTGATTGTTTTGCAGAATTTTAATTAGATTTTGAATGCGTTCGATTTGCTGAAAGCTTCCCGAAGCAAGGGCTAGCTCTCTGGCTGTAAAAGCGCTGTCAAGAGCTTGCTTAGGGTTTCCCTTGAGACGCTCAAGTTTTGTTTTAGCAAGTGCTAAAGAAACCCCTGTCCGTTCATTGATATTTAACTTACTTGCTTCATCTAGTAAAAAGTCTGCAAGCAGGAACTGGCTGGTCCGCATGTAAACCCCAGCCTGCCTGATATAGGTCTTGGCAAGATAGTCATCATCATTGTAGCGCTTGAAAATGGCTTGAGCTTTAGCAAAATGTTTTTTTGCCATGGCGAGGTTGCCGAAGTCATCATTGAGCTCAAGTATGCCTAGGTTAAAATAAACCTTTGCTTTTTCGAAATCTTCTCGTTGCTCAGAGCTCTCAAAAGCTGATAAATAGCTCATGCAGAGCAAAGAAACTAAAAGCCAATGAGTGGGTCGATTCACAGTAAGCCAATCTGATTTTATAAAGTTCGGAAGAATTTTATGTCTCTTGTAGTTATTTTGTCTAAGTTTTTTCTTCCTTTTTCATTGGGCTTTATCTGAAAAAAATTGGACTTTTTTTTACTTTTTCCTTTATCTGAGACATTTACATCCACGTGCCATGATTGTCTAGCAAAGGAAGCATAGCGTGTCCTCCCTACAGATTAAAAAATTACCTGAAAAGATTTTGTTATGGGGTTTTGCAGGGCCCATTTTATTAACCCTTACGCTGAGTGTAGCATTTGCCAAAGCTCCAGACCTTGTTGGGATCAGTGTGGCACTTGCCTTAGTTGCTGGAGTCTTCTCTTGCTGGAAGTGGAAAGCTCGAGGCCTTGTGTTGGCCTCTGGCCTTTTATTGGGATCTAGCCTTTTTCTTAGTCAAGGAGATGCATCAGAGGTCGGTGTCCTATGGTATACCTTTTTACTCCTCTCTTTCCTACTAGGCCTTTTTGTCACCAGTCTTTGCTTTCATGAGGCAAGCTACTTAGTGAATAAGAGCGAAGAGGACTCTGCTCGCTATTTAGAAGACTATATGCGCCTTGAAGAGAGCTTAAAGGAGCAGGATGACGCTTTTCAAAATGAAAAGCGTGCACTTGTTCAACAGCTCACAGAGCTTGAGAACTATGCAAAAGCACAAAAAGAAGAGGTAAAGTCGAATAGAGGCTTGCTTGTCGCAGTGCGCACGGAACTGCAAGATGCAGAGTACAGAGAGAAAGAACTCAAGCGCTCTATTCTGCAGCTAAGAGAACGCTTAGCAAATATGACACAAGAATCGCCTAAAGAATCCTCCGAAAGGGAGTCTCAGTTTATAGTTTCTCGTGAGCAGTTTTCTAAGGAAAGTCCAGAATCACAAAAAAGCCTGCTTGTACCTGTACAAAAAATGCTTAGCAGCTTGCACACGCAGCCCATTGCTTATGGACTGCCTGCCTTAGGGGGACGTGTCGCTACCCTCCTTAAAGTGGGAGAGGAAAGTTCTCATGCAACAAGTGATAAAGTTGAAACTCTTCGCCAGGGATTAGAGTTCTTTCAAGAACGCAGCATGCAGCTTGTGCAGGAATGGGTTAAAAAAGTAGTTGCACAAGAAAAAAGCCAGCAGGCAGCTGGAGATTTAGCGAAGAAAGCCGAAGAAGTTCATAAAGCGTGGGAAGAAGTGGCCCATCTGAAGCAAAAATCAGAAGAGGATCAGCGCAAGCTGGAGCTACTTTCTGATGAGAAAGAGCGCCTAGAGGCGGCTCTGGCGGAGTTGCGGCAGATTGCTAAGGAAAAAGAAGAGGCGCAAGAGCTAGCAAAGAAGCGTTTGGAAGAGCTAAACACACTGCGCACAGAAAGTTTTGCGAAACAAGATCATTTGATGACAGAGGAGTCTAGTAAAAAGCTAGAATTCTTCCACCGCTCTTCGACCTTCCTTTCTGATGAAGTGAAACGTTTAAAAAGAACAAATGACCTGTATAAGCAATTACGCAAGCAGTTTGAAGAGAAGACAGAAGTCCTCGATCGTACAAGAGAAGAAATGTTTAATCTAGAAACAAAACTACTTGTGAAAGAGATCGATAGCTCGGAACATAGCTTTAGCCAGCAAGTCGAACTAGAAACTTTGCGTCGTGAGATGGCTAATGCATTTGAAGATAATGCAAGAATGGAGCAAGAAATTTCCTCACTCCATGAGCTTGTTTCAACACTGTCAGCGGCTAAGGAAGGGTAAGGATTTCATACCCTGTTTCTGTGATGAGGACAGTGTGCTCCCACTGGGCACTTGCACGGCGGTCAACTGTTACGGCTTCCCATTCATTGAGGGGGTTGATTTCAGCATCTGGGTGCCCTGCATTGATCATTGGTTCAATGGTAAAGGTCATGCCGGGTACCAAAGGGATTGCTGACTTGTTTTTACAATGCATGACTTGAGGCGCTTCATGAAAGTCTAAGCCCACACCATGCCCGACAAACTGGTAAACCACCGAGCAGCCTTGGCTGGTCGCATAGTCCTCAATCTCTTTACCTATTGCATTTAAGGGGACTCCCGGTTTCAGAATGCGTATAGAGCGCTCTAAAGACTCGTGGGCAACATCCACAACAAGCTGGCGTTCAGCTGTAGTCTTTCCAATAACGACCATGCGGCTACAGTCCCCATAGTAACCATCTAAGATCGAAGAGACATCGATATTTAAAATATCCCCCTCTTTTAGAGGCGTCTTGTTAGGGATGCCATGGCAAACAACCTCGTTCAGAGAGGTACAAATACTGCATGGAAATGGGGGCTCTCCATAACCAAGAGGAGCAGGAATCGCTCCCGCTTCTTTGTGTAGCTTTCTGCTGTACTGGTCGAGTTCTTCGGTTGTTACCCCCGCCTTTGCATAGTTGCACAAGGCATCAAGGATCTTTGCCGTTAGCTTACATGCGCGCTTGATTCCTTCAATTTGCTCAGGAGTTTTAAGAAGGATCTGGTACTTTTTCTTGTACTGCTTTTTGAGGTTCTGTTGGCTTTGCTCTGGGCCAGGGTCTGGTGCATGGCACTTTTTCCATTTTTTATTGCTGCCGCACCAGCAGGGGTCATTTCTAGAAATCATTTGTACTCCTTAGTTCAAAAAGGGGAGTATAGATAGATTTTTGATTATTTTGTAGGAGTGAAATTTTTTGTAATTCTTTTAAGAAAGTTTTTAATGGTTTATTCTATAGATATAGAAAGGAGGGCAATACCTGTGGTTTTTCGTGTAGCTGAGCCTTATGTGGATCTTCGTTCCACTCGGTCTGTCAAAAAAGGGACAAGGGGAAAAGACCGGGCACAACTTTCCCAAATTCTTTATGGGGACCGGGTTGATGTATTGGGAACGAAAGATGAGTGGTTATACGTTTCCGTGCCAGACCAAGAGCGTTATTTGGGAGAGCAGTGGGAAGGCTACCGAGGTTGGATCCCTGCCTCAAGTCTTGTAGAAGTTAAAGACACATCTCATTCTCAATTTGTTTTATTGCGTACTCTAGAAAGCTCCGTAACACCCTCTAAAGGAAAGGCTTTAAAGCTTGGCCTTGGTGTGCGCCTTCCTATGATAAGGGAAGAAAAATCTCACTTTATTGTGTCTCTACCAAGCGGCGAAGAAGCAAGTGTTGCTAAAGCAGAAGCATATTTACTGCAAGACCAGCAGGTCGTCGATCGAGAGATGGTTGACTTTGCTAAGATTTTCCTTGGTATCCCCTATGCATGGGGAGGTCTTTCGACATTTGAAAGAAAGAAAGGAGAGCCCTGGGGGATTGATTGCTCAGGAATGGTCTATCTATTGCACAGAGCATTTGGTATTGCCGTGCCAAGAGATGCAACGGACCTCTATCAGCACTCATTAAAAGTGGAGTGTTTGCAGCCTGGAGACCTTGTCTTTTTTGCTCACCCAAATACTCCGAAGCGGATGGTCCATGTGTTACTTTATGCTGGAAAGGGCAAGCTCCTTGAAGCAACAAGCATCACAGGCAATGTGCGTATGACGACTTTTGAGGAGTACTTGGGAAAAGCGGTGCAAGAGGTTGTCTCAGGGGAGATACAAATGATACAAGAGACAGGGGATGAGCGCATTTTCTTCTTTGGTTCTTTTTTTAGGAATCACCTGCTCGATAAGAAGTGTCTAACCACTGTATGTTAGCTAAAAATAGGCCGTGAGCAGGAGCCGCTTGTCCGGCTGTTTTGCGATCTCGCTGGCTGAGAATTTTAGGGATCTCTTCAAAAGAGGTACGGTGACGTCCCACATCCACTAATGTTCCAACTAATGTTCGCACCATTTTGTATAAAAAGCGGTTGCCTCGAATATGAAAGCAGAGTCGATTTGCATGCAGGGACTCAATCTCTATAGAGTGTAGGTGACAAGTGGCATCGTCGACTACTTGATTTTGGTGGAGGTTGCAAAAGGAGCGAAAGTCATGCTTTCCAATCAGACAAAGGCTTGCTCTACGCATGGCTCCAAGGTCTAGCTGGTGAGGAACATGCCATGAGGTAGGAGCAAACCAAGGAAGCTGGGTGGGCCCTAAGCAAGTGTAGTAGCAGTAGTGCTTTTCTTTTGCGTGTAAGGAAGGGTGAAAGGTTGGTGAAACAGCTGTAGCATGTAGGACGCGTATTTCTGCAGGCAGATAGCGGTTTAATGCGAAGGGGAGGCGTTCTAAAGGGAAGGGCTTTGGTAAGTGAAAATTTACAGCCTGATCCAGTGCATGTACACCTTTATCTGTGCGACTTGCAGCCTGCAGTTTGGGGCGAACACCAAGAACTCTTGCAAGAGCTGTAGATAGATGACCCTCAATAGATTGATTGGTGTGGTTGTCTTGCCATCCATCAAATGGCGCACCATCATAACAAAGCTTAAGAAGGGTATTAGAGGAAAAGTCGTTCGTCAAAGAGTAGAATCAAGATAGAATTTAATAGCAGTTGGCTACTATTGTACGAGCTATGGCTGATGATTGGCAAGATAAAACAGAAGAAGCTACGCCGCGGAAATTACAAGAAGCGCGTAAGAAAGGAAATGTATCGAAGTCCCAAGATTTAATCATGGGGCTAATGCTTTCTGCTGGCGTGCTGTTTTTTTTGCTTGTAGCAGGGTTTTTCTTTGACCGATTGAGGGACCTGATTTTAGGGATTTTCAATCACCTCATGGAGCCTTTTGGTGATTTCGAATCTATTGTGTACTGGGGAAGAGAGGGGATCTATGCTTTGGCCCTTTTAATGGCCCCTTTGCTTGTTTGCCTTTTTATTATGGGGATCTTTTCCAATGTCCTGCAAATGGGATGGCTTATTACTTTTGAAAAGTTCAAGCCCAAGCTAGATAAGCTCAATATCTTTGATGTGAAGAATTATAAGCGTTTTTTTGACTCAAGAGTTGTCATGAAAACGCTCTTTGGGGTGGCAAAGTTACTCATCGTTGCTGTTGTTCTTTACCTGTTTATCCACTTTTCGCTTCCTACAATCTCACGCTTAATGGAGACCAACCCAGAGAAAATTTATGACTACTTGATGTGGGAAGTCTTTTGGATGGCCCTCATCGTGGCGGCGATTTTTAATGTTGTGGGGGTGTTGGATTTTGTTTTTCAAAAGTTCCGCTTTCGTCAAGAGATGAAAATGACTAAGCAAGAAGTGAAGGATGAGTCCAAGCAGTCTGAAGGGGACCCCTTGGTGAAGTCCCGCCTTCGTTCAGCAATGGTCTCTTTTATCCAAAGCAGAATGAAGTCAAATGTGGAGCATGCAGATGTTGTGGTGACAAATCCAATTCACTATGCTGTTGCTATTAAGTATGATGCACAAAAAATGAGTGCGCCTATGTGTGTTGCCAAAGGAGCTAGGAAATTAGCAGAGTCCATCAAAGAACTGGCTCGTGAGCATGACATTCCCATCGTTGAAAACCCTCCGTTGGCACGAGGACTTTACCGTACAATTGATGTGGGGATGTATGTTCCCCCTGACTTCTATCACTCTGTGGCTGAAGTCTTAGCCTATGTCTACCGCTTAAATCAGAAGGAATCCCCAGCCTCTCAAATGCAAGGACCAACGCCTTAAGGATTTTTGCTATTTTAAGCGTGCGTTTTTTCAAAATTTGTATAATATGCCACTAAGAACTGTTGGAAACTCAGTAGGAATTTCTTATGGCCACCTCCGTAGGCGCAGGCCGCCTATTTTCTAAGTTCCAAAGACACAGCGATGTCATACTAGCCGTTTCTGTGGTCAGTATCATCCTGCTACTGGTTATCCCTCTACCTCCTATTTTGCTCGACTCGCTGCTCTCCGTGAATATCGTCCTTGCGGTGGCAACTCTACTCATCACAATGTATGTGGAAGAAAGCTTAGAGTTTAACTCATTTCCCTCGCTCTTACTGTTCCTTACTCTTTTTCGGCTCGGCTTGAATATCGCCTCAACGAGAATGATTCTTTCAGAAGCACGCGCAGGGGAAATCATTCGCACCTTTGGAGAGTTCGTTACTGGAGGGAACTTAGTTGTCGGGATTATTATTTTTATCCTGCTCACAGTGATTAACTTCGTGGTTATTACCAAGGGGTCAGGGCGTATAGCAGAGGTCTCCGCACGTTTTACACTGGATGCTATGCCAGGTAAGCAGATGAGTATTGATGCGGATTTAAATGCTGGCATCATTGATGAGCAAGAGGCAAAGCACCGAAGAAATAAAATCACTGCTGAGGCTGACTTTTACGGAAGCATGGATGGTGCCTCAAAGTTTGTGCGTGGTGATGCCATTGCTGGGATCATCATTACGATTGTAAACCTCCTTGGAGGGTTCATCATCGGCATGGCTGTGAAGGGCATGGCTTGGGATGAAGCGCTGGAAACCTATACCACTCTTACAGTAGGGGATGGACTTGTGTCCCAGATCCCTGCCCTTCTCATCTCTGTGGGAGCAGGTATTATTGTCACGCGAGCCTCTTCAAAAGAGTCTTTAGGGGAGACCTTTCACCACCAGCTCCTCAATAATCCACGTGTTCTCATGATCACAGCAGCCATTTTGCTTTTCCTTAGCTTTGTGCCAGGGATGCCCATGGTGGTCATGATTCCGATGTCTTTAGCAATTGGTGCTTATGGATTTTTCTTGTGGAAGGTGAATGCAGAGAAAGTTGAAGAGATGGAAAGGGAAGGTGTTGGAGCAGAAGCTGCCCAAAGCTCTCCTTCAACAAATGATGAAGTAGAAAAAGTTCTCTATGTAGACCCCATGGAGATAGAGCTCGGCTATGGCTTAATTCCTCTTGTGGATCAAGCGCAAGGAGGCGACCTACTCTCTAGAATCTCTGTGATTCGTCGACAAATAGCCTCAGAGTTAGGGCTTGTTGTGCCTCCCATACGTATCCGTGATAATATGGTTTTAGATTCAAACCATTATGTCATCAAAATCAAAGGGATAGAGGTTGCTGCAGGGAGTTTGCAGCTTGATAGCTTTTTAGCAATGAACCCCGGAAGTGTTGAGGTATCCGTCCCTGGGATTCAGACCATTGAACCTGCTTTTGGCCTGCAAGCTCTGTGGATTTCTGCTGCACATAAGGAAAAAGCAGAGGCTGCTGGCTACACGGTAGTGGATACCCTCTCTGTTTTAGCAACACACCTTACGGAAGTGATTCATGCTCATGCTTATGAGTTGTTAAATCGACAAGAAGTCTCTCGCCTTATCGAAAATGCGAAAGAATATGCGTCAGCTGTTATCGAAGAATTGATTCCAAACCAAATGACTCTTGGTCAAATTCTGAAAGTATTACAAAATTTACTGCGTGAGCGAATCCCAATTCGGGATATAGCTTCCATCTTAGAGGTGCTCGCTGATCATGCCGTGCAGACGCAAGACTCTGATCTCTTAACAGAATATGTGCGCCATGGGCTTGCACGGACAATCTCTAAGCAGTATGGTGGTGATGAACGGACACTTCATATCATTGCCATTGACCCAAAGGTTGAACAAATGCTTTCTGAAAGCATCCAAAAAAGTGACTTTGGTTCGAGAATTGTTATGCGGCCAGAAACAACAAAAAAGGTTACAGCTGCGATCCGCTCATTTGTAGAAAAGGGAATCCAAGAGGGGGTTCAGCCTGTCATCTTGCTGAGTACAAGCTTGCGTTTACCCTTTCGGCGGCTGGTTGAGAGAAGCTTACCAAAACTGCCGGTCCTTTCATTTAGTGAGGTTGTTCCAGACATGGAAGTGGTTTCTATCGGGGTGATTGCCCCAGATGTGTTAATGTCCTAATTGGGGATAAGTGAGAATGAAAGTACAGAAATTTCGCGGAAAAACAGAGCAAGAAGCGACAGAAAAAGCTCGCCAAGCTATGGGCGAAGAGGTGATGATTCTCTTATCACGCCCTGTGAAGAAAGAAGGATTGTTCTCTAAGGGAATGGAGATTGAAGTGACCGCAGCCAAGGAGGAGGCGGAGGAAACTAGTATGGAGAAACCTCAGGCAAGCAAGCCTCCCTCTAGGGATACTGAAGATGTACTGAGTTTAAGCTCTGCTGCACGAGAAAAAATAGCTCCAGTACCACCAACTTATGCATCTAACAACAAGAGCCAGGAAAATGATGATGAGGCTTCTAGAAAAGCCTTAGAAGCCCTTCGGCAGCGTTGTGCAGGGAAGCTTGAGGTTAAAGAGCAAGTAGAAGAGGTGCGGCCCCAACTAGCAAAGCCAAGTAGTTATGAAGAGCAAGTGCGTCGGCGTGTACATGAAGAGACTTTGGAGGCTCGAGAGATGGGAGCTCCTCCTCAAAACCCAGATGCTCCTTTTATGGGGTTTTTACAGCGCAAAGGCTTTTCACAACCACTCGCGATTTCTTTGCAGTATAAAATGAGTCAAGAGTTCCCAGCGATTGACTTAACAAAACCAAGTAGTAAGAGAACAGCTTGCTTTCAGTTTCTTAAGAGGGAAATTGCTCGGTTAATTCCCTGCTATGGGCCCATTTGCTTAGATCGTTATCGAGCCTCCTTTCATGCGGTTTATGGAGAGCGCGGGGCTGGAAAGTTTATGCTGTGCTCACGCATTGCTAGGCAATACGTCCAGGCTCTAGGTAAAAGAGTAGAGATTATCCTCTTCGGAGAGGGGGAGCTCACCTCCCAAAAGCCCATGCACTTTGTTGAGCAACTGGCAAAGGAAGGGATTCGCATTTCTCAAGCCTCAACCTTAAAAGAGCTGAACCAGAAGCTCGATGCGGCAGCAGTGTCAGACCTTGTCTTTATCTCTGTGGAAAGCCAAAGCATCGGAGACCTGTCCTTTCATGAGGTACAAAAAGGAATCCAAAAGCTCTTACCTGAAGTAACAAGTCATTTTGTTGTGCATGGATCAGCTCCTTTTCACCATCTAAATCAGCAACTGAGAGGGCTAGCGACAAGCTCTCTAGATAGCTTAATGGTTTCTCATATGGACCGTGCGGAGACAGTGGGAATTTTAGCAAACCTTTGCCATCAGACAAAGCTCCCTCTCAGCTATTTAACTTCTAGTTCTTCATTGGATCGAGGACTGAAAATAGCCGATAGTCAAGAGGTCGCAAAAAAGATCTTGCTCGAAGAAAGGTTAGAAGCAAAGCAAGAGCTCTCCCAAACAGTACAAATGAGAGGATAAGATGGATCAAAGGCACATCTTTATCTTAGTCTTTTTATTTACCCTAATCAGTACATGCTTGGTGGCAGCAGTCAGCTTGTTTACAGGACAGGGGTGGTTAGTGACTGTGCTTTATGCTCTTGCTACGATGTGGATTGTTGGGATCTTATCCCAAGTCATTTTTCGCCACCTCTATCTGCAGGTTGTTTTCCCCACCGAAGTGCAGCGCACAAAAGAAGAATTGAAAAAAGGCTATTCACGGTCAGATGAGTTAGAAGAGGTAGAAGCGATCGATGATGCAGTAAGGGTGATAGAACAGAGTGAAGCAGAGCAAGATGGCATGCGGGGGTAGTAAGAGATGGCTGAAGATGCTGGCAAGATAAAAAAAGTGTGGAAAGAGTACCTCCGTACAAAAAAAGAGAGCTTAAGAGACCACCTCATTACTCACTATCTTTACTTAGTGAAGATCGTTGTGGGTAGGCTTGCCGTCACATTGCCTAAACATGTACAGCGAGATGATCTTTATTCTACGGGAGTTTTAGGGCTCATTAAAGCAGTAGAACGATTTGATCCCTCCCGAAAAGCAAAGTTTGAAACCTATGCACAACTTTTGATTAAAGGAAGCATCATCGATGAGATGCGCTCCTTGGATTGGGTGCCTAGAAGTGTCCATCAAAAAGCAAATGAGATTGAAGAGGCAACACATCGCCTACAGCAGAAGCTAGGGCGAGAGCCGACAGATGAAGAGATGGCAAAGGATCTTGGAGTAACAATTGAGCGTTATGATGAGCTTGTGCTCCGTGTGCGTCCTGCTATCCTGCTCTCTTTAGATCGTTCCTCTGATGAGGATGCAGCAGGAGTCCACATTAGTGAGCGGATTCCTGATGAGAATGCCAAGACAAGTTTTGAGGTTGCCGACCGGCGGGAAATAGCTGATTTTATAGAAGATGCGGTCTATAATCTTCCCGAACAAGAGAAAACAGTTCTTGTTCTTTATTACTATGAAAACCTCATGTTAAAAGAAATTGGCCAGATCATGGGAGTGACTGAATCAAGGATCTCACAAATTCATACTAAAGCTTTGATTCGTCTTCGTGCACGCTTGCGTCCCCATGTTGGAGAGTTTACCAACCTATTTTAATTATTATGCTCATCACTCTTGCTGAAGGAGAGGCATCTCTTCAAAAAGGACAAGCAATCGCCGTGCCGACGGATACAGTTTATGGCTTAGCTTGCCAAAACCCTGACGTACTGTATGAAATCAAAAGGCGGCCGGAAAGCAAGCAAATTTTACTGCTCTGTGCAACAGCTCAAGAGGTGGCCAAGTGGCTAGAGCCCCTTCCCCAAGATCTTTGGGAACGAGTCCAAACACTGTGGCCTGGAGCATTTTCTTTAGTCACACATGTGAAGAAAGATAACCCATTCACAAGTCTCCCTACTATTGGCTTTCGTGTCCCTGCACATGCCAAAACATTAGAGCTGCTCTCCCGTACAGGACCCCTTTTTGTGACGAGTGCTAACCTTTCAGGGGAGCCTGCTTTGCAAAGTGCACAGCAAGTGGAAGCTTGCTTTGGAGAGAATTTTCCTGTTTTAGAAGGGGCAATCCCTTCCCATGCAGAACCTTCAACGATTGTATATACGGATGGGCAGTCTCATAAGGTTTTACGTAGAGGTTCTCTTTCTTCAGATATTTTACAGCATGTATTTCCTGCGATTGTCGGCCTCTAAAAGCGAAGGATGCGCTCAATCGCTTCCTGGATAACCTCGCTGCTTGGAAAGGCACTAAGGCGCAAGAATCCATCCCCCCTGTTGCCAAATCCAATACCTGGTACTGTGAGAATTTGGTATTGGTTCAGAAATGCTTGGAAGCTATCCCAGCTGCTAACTCCTGGGGTTTGTAACCAAAGGTAAGGAGCTTGCTCGCCTCCAAAACAGGTCAACCCTTTTGACTGCAAAGCTTGCTTCAGTTGTTGGGCATTGTGAACCTTTTCTCGAATTGTCTGAGCAGACCACGCAAGGCCCTCTGGCTTTAGAGCAAACACTCCAGCCATCTGACTGAGCCGTGATGGGCCATTAAAGCAGGTATTAATATAGCGAGACCACTTTTCATGGATGCTTGTGCCACAGTGGTACCTTAAAGCTTTTGGGATCACTACCCATCCTAGTCGAATACCAGTAAAGCCAAACCCTTTAGAGAAAGAGCCTACTTCAATAGCAACTTGCTCAGCCCCTTCGATTTCATAAATGCTTTTAGGGTAATCCGGAAGGTGGAGAAAATCTCGGTAGGCCACATCATAAATGATAATATACTGATTCTCTTTTGCATGTTGCACAAGTTCGGTCAGCTCTTGACGAGTATGACAGGAGCCTGTTGGGTTATTTGGATTGCAAACATAGAGCAGATCAATCTCTGGATTCTCTCCATAATTTGGAAAAAAATTATTTTCTGGGGAGCAGGGGAAAAAGCGTAAGTTTGTATAGCGCTGTAAGCTCTCCTCATATGCACCACTGGCACCAGATAAAACAGTGTCATCAATAAAAGCAGGGTAGGAGGGGGATTGAAGGCCTATGCAAGCATCAGGGCCAAAAAAGAAAAGTAAGCGAGCAAGGTCGCACTTTGCTCCATCAGATAAAAAGACCTCATCCGGGGAGCAAAGGTTGTGGTAAATTTGTGTTGCGATGGACTCTCTTAGAGATGGGATACCTTCAGAGGGTCCATAACCTGCATACCCCTCTTTAGACCCCAGTTGCAGCACATAGTCAGCAAGAGGAGACGTGATACATTGGGGTAAAGGGGTGGAAGTGTCTCCAATCCCTAAATGAATCAGCTTCCTGTGAGGATAGCGCGCTTCAAACTCATCTGCTTTCTTTTGGATGGTTTGGAAGAGATATGAATCCTTGAGTGCTTGTAGGGGAGAGTAAAGCTTTAACATGAAAGGTATCCTTGAGAGTAGAGGAGTTCTGCAATTTGTAAGCCACTACCAGCAGCTCCACGAAGTAAATTATCTGAAAGACCTAAAACATAGAGTAAGTTTTCTTTAGGGAGAGAAGCTTTCCCTAAAAATATACTCATCCCATGACCTGGGAGTCGGGCAGTAGAGAGGTCTTGATTCTTGGGGAGGTAAACTAAGCTTTTTTGTGTTGAGGGAAGCTCGGCAATGGCTTGATCTGGCTGGAACTCTTGCCAGATGGCTATGACTTCATCTAATGAGAGAGGCTTCTCCATATGAATATAGGTAGATGCCCAGTGTCCTATATGCGTTGGAATACGCATACAGCGAGCTGTAAAGATGGGCTCAAACAGGTCTTTAGTTGTTCGACTTAAGATTTTTCTAGGTTCCCACTGGGACTTTTCTTCTTCCCCAGGAATCTCTGCAGCCACTTCCGTAAGAGCCAGAGCCTCTCGTCCAGCTCCTGATAGGGATTGCATCGTAGAGACCTCAACAGAAAGTAGGTTGACATGCTGCATCAATGCATAGCAGGCAAGAAGGTAGCTATGGATCGAGCAGTTGGGTTTAGCAATCACTCCCCCTGGAGACTCTTTAGGGCTCTTCAATCGCTTTAAGTGATGCCAGTTAATTTCCGGAAAAATAAGAGGGACCTGGGGGTTTCTCCTGTGGTGGTTTGAGTGAGCAATGACCCATGCTCCTTGCTCAGCAAGCAGACTATCTATCGCTTCTGCTATCCTTTTAGGAAGAGCTGAAAATACAACAGGAGGCGGAGAGGACTGGGTAAAAGCATCTAGAGAGTAGACTGGCAGGGAAAGGCTTTCTTTTGGAGGAGGAGAAGGCAGACTCCACTTTTTGTGTATTGCCTCTGCATAGGAAGGGAATGATTTAGAGCTAACTAGCGCTTCAATTTTGAAAAAGGGGTGATTGGCCAACATTTGCACATAACTTTGTCCAACAAGGCCTGTGCAGCCTAGAAGGGCTACAGGGACGCGAGACATGCACCCTCCTGGTTGAGTAAGTGATGTAGAGAGTCCCGCAAAGATGGACTAAGGGGAAGTAGAGGGGGACGAGGAGAACCTGAGGGTAATCCCTTGGATTGCATAGCATACTTGATAGGGATCGGGTTATTCTCTATCCCTAGTGCATGGATCAAAGAGAAGAGCTTTCTGTGAACGTCTAGAGCAGGAGCCATCTCTCCAGAAAGAGCTCTATGTGTGAGTTGGAGCATCTCTTTAGGAAGTAAGTTACTCGCAACAGATACAACCCCTTTTGCTCCAAGTGAAACTAAAGCAAGTGTGCTTGCATCATCTCCGCTATAAAGACCACAAGATGGAGAGAGCTCTTGAAGGGTGGCATCTGTAAGAGCAAGGTTTCCGGATGCATCTTTAATGCCCTGTACATTAGGAAGCTTAGAGAGTTCAATCAGCGTGTTCGATTGGATAAGTGTCCCCGTACGCCCAGGGTGATTATATATGACAATAGGTGTAGAGAGCTCTTGATCTAGATGCTGATAGAATTGGTAGATCCCTTTTTGTGTAGGGCGCATATAGTCGGGAGGGGAGATTAAAAAGGCATCCGGAGCATATTTTTGGTAGCTTTGAGCCTCCTCTAAAAATTGCTGGGGGTTAGATCCAGAGATGCCCACCCATAAAGCAACATGGCTGGGGATGAGGCGACGAGCACAATCTATGATTGCAGTGCGTTCTTGGTGATTGAGAAGGGGGCCTTCTCCCGTAGACCCACAGACCAAAATTCCATCAATATTTGCCGCAAGTTGCCTGCGAATGAGTGCCTGTAAGCCGTCTAAGTCAACAGAAAGATCTTCCTTCATTGGAGTAATGAGAGCTGTAATTACGCCTTTAAGCATCAATAATCTCCTTCATATAGTCATCCATACTAAACCAGCCCTTCTTTCCCAAAAGCCACCTGGCAGCGCCTAAAGCTCCTTTTGCAAAGGCCTGTCGATTCATTGCAGTGTGTTTGAGTTCAATGAAGTCATCAGGAGAGCTAAGGTATAGATGATGCATGCCATATACGGAACCAAGGCGTAAGGAGCTTAGTTGTAGCTGGCTTGAATCAAGAGCCTTTGTTGGGGTTGTTAAGATGGAGGTTTGCTTGGAGCCCTTTTCACAAGCACGCCTTGCCATTTCTTTTGCTGTTCCTGAGGGCATATCCTGCTTATGCCGATGGTGGATCTCAAAACCCCCAAGGTCAAACTGCTCAAGGTGGCGACAGGCCTTAGCCATTTGCCCAGATAGATGCAAAAAAAGGTAAACACCGACAGAAAAGTTAGGCGAGAAGAGAATAGATCCTTTCGTTCGCGCAACGAGCTCTTGCCAATGAGGACTTTCATTATCCCATCCAGTTGTCCCAATGATCAGGGGGGTTTGGGTGCCTAGACAGGTTTCAATCGATTGGGGAACTTGCTCTGCTGTAGAAAAATCAATGGCAACATCCACTCCTTTTAGAGCTTCTGCAGTTAAAGTTGTTGCCGTCGCTTCCGGGTGGTGTGGGTCAATAATACTTGTGAGAGAGTCTTCTGGAGCGAGAGCTTGAGCAATAGTCTGACCAACCTTTCCAAATCCTATAAGTGCAATCTGCATAGATAAAACCTCCAGTCCTCAAAGAGGGTAGGTACTCCTTTAGGAAAAAAGCAATCTCTTTAGAGGTTATGTGTTTCATGCCACAGGTTCTTCCAAAGAGAAGTGGCAGCCTTCTTCTCCTTATGGTCCTCTATTGTATGAAAGAGAAGGGTTTCTTCATTCTTTTTAAAAGCTGAAAATGACCAGTTTGCTGAGCCTGTAACCAGAAGCTTTTCATCGATCAATGCAAACTTGTGGTGCATGAGCGGATCTCCTTGGCGGATATGGATGGGGATCCCTGCTTTTTTCAGAGAAGAAGCTGTCTTTTTACCAACCCCTTCAACAGTGGAAGGATCTAAAACAACACGCACTCGAACGCCTCGTTCATGAGCTGCAATCACATGTTGACACAGATCTTTATGCGTCCAAGAAAACATCGCAATGTAGAGCGTTTCTTCTGCTTGGTCAATAGCATCACATAATTTATGTAAGGGGCGCTCTCCAGCTGGGAGTAAAAAGAAAGAGTCTTTAAAGCTTGTTTCTAGTGGGGGGTGTTTTGCAGAAGTGTAGTAGTTTAAAACCCAGGAGGCAAGATCCGGAGCATATAGGCCCATTAGGAGGTTGTCATGCATGACAAGGGACTTTGTGGTTAAGTTTGTTGAGCCTATCCAAACTTCATTTTCATCAATAATCCAAAGCTTCTGATGCTGGATGCCTTTCCCCTTTACAGGCACAGCTTTCACTAGAGGAGAGATTTTTTTGGTAAGGCTTTTAGATGCTTTTGGATCATAGAAAACACTAATAGTAACCCCTTGTGTAGCCTTCTCATTTAATAAGGCTATGACTTCTGGATCTGTAAGCCCATAAATCCGAACAAAAATGGAGCGGTTCGCTCGGCTAAGAGATTTTAAGACCTGTGTCTTTAAACTATCATCTAGCTGGGTAGAATAAAGATGGACGGAGTCTTGCTCTGTTGGCGCTCGATTATAGGCTTGGTGGCGCTCCATAAGCCACCAGAAGGAGCCGGCGATTAGAAGAAGGAGAAAAATTTGCCTAGTAAATTTTTTCATAGAACACTGATGTAGAATGAATTGGGAGGATTCTGGCTGAAACAAAAAAAAAGCTCAAGAAGCGATATTTCAACGACGATAGAGGAAGTGGAGCGCAGGGAAGGATTCCCTGGATGCAAGATCACGGAGGATATGCAATGTCTCTAGTACAAAATACATTTTCTATTTACCCATCTGCAAACTACCGGCTATCTCAGCAGAAGGTACTGCAGAGTATGTCTTTTTTGTCTTCAGGTAAAAAGTTGACGCGTCCTGGGGATGGGCCAGCAGAATTTGGTATTGCCCAAAACTTCCGGTATCAAATCAATAACTCTTCAGAAGCAATGCTGAATATACAAAATGCCCGAGGGATGATTGCATCGGCAAGTTCATGGCTACAAAACACCCAAGAGATACTGACGCGTATGGGAGAACTTGCAACAGCTGCAGCTGATGGATCTAAAAATCAAGGAGATAGAGAAAATTTAGATCTTGAGTTTCAACAACTTAAAAATGAAATTGCACGCATTGCAAGTGATGCAAAGTATAATGGGGTTCAGGTTGCAGGCCGTGATGCAATCTTAACTTTTGACAAAGAGGAAAATACATTCCGCTTTGCTCAACCTGATGGGTCTCAACAGTATACTTTACCAAAAGCAATACTGAGTGGCATCAGCTCAGTGAATGGGATCGACTACAAATTTTCTTCTACACAACCTTATACTCTTTCAGGAGATGGGTGCTTTGTTTTCTACATAGATGATGATGCCGCTCTTAACCGCTATGAAATCAATACAGGTGTTGTCACCCATGGACAGTCAGCTCTTACAGCAGCAAAAAGCGGCCTTGAAGTAGATAATACGGGAAGGCTTTGGTATTTAACTGAAAATACAGGGGGATCTGCTTACACTCTTCGTTTACAAGATGTGGAAGCATGGGAAACAGATACGACACCAATCGATGCAGCGAGTATAGAAGATATTCAGCTTCAGGAATTTAAGGTCTATAATGAGCGCATCTACTACTATGATACCGAAGATCAGTTTGTAAGCCGAAATTTACTCGATATCAATGATAAAAAGGTCTTATTTGATAATACTACAGCCTCTGTTCCTATCAACACCAATACAGGAAAATTTGCCTTCAGTGAATCAGGGCAGCTTGTGGTGGATGAAATCGATGGAGAGCCCGGAGTCTTACGGGTGACAAACCTAAATACTGGAAAGTTTGCTCGCGTCGAGGTGGGTGAATCTGCAGAGATTACACAGGTGCGCATGAGTGCTGATGGTAACCGAGTGGTCTACTTAGACACAGCAGATCAGTCAATCCGAAGTTTTGATATACACCCAGGTGAACAACCTGAAATTATCAATGCTTTACCTAATACTCTTATGCAGAATGTCGATGGGTATGCCGGGGTGAGTTTAGATGGAGTGGCTCATCGCTCTAATTTTCTCTTACAAAATGGGCCTAACTATAACCAATCTTCTGTGGTTAATGGAGGAGATGTTCGCCTCTATACACTTGGCTTGTTAAATAGTGATATCAAAACAATTGAAAGCGCTGATTCAAGTCTATCTCAGATTAGTCAAGCCCTCGATAGAGTGAGTTTGCAGATGGCTAAAATTGGCTCTCAAGATAGTCGTTTAGGGTATACATACCTATCTTTGGATGAATACCAAGCAAATATTAGCAATTCAGAGAGCTTGCTTCGAGATGTAAATGTCGCAGAAGAAACCTCTAAGCTAGCGATGCATCAGCTGCTCAATGAAATTAATTTAAGCCTTCTACAAAAAGCCTCTCAGTTGCCAAGAGTTGCTTTGCGGCTTTTACAGTAGATGACTGTTAAGTTTTTCTTTTTGTGTTGTTTGTAAAATGGGTTCTGGGTAAAGTGTTTGTCTTATCTTAATATAAAAAAGACAAAACCTTAATCAAGGAGCGCCCAATGTCTACAGAAATTTCTATGAGACTTGAAGGCCCTGAAGGGGTGACCCTCAATCGAGAGGTCATCGAGGAACATCATGAGCAAGTGGGAGGATTAGACCTATCCCTTAAGCTTGTCAAAGTCACTTATGAATGCACAGTATCAAGAGATGCAGAAGTGGCCATGAGAAACTTCCAACAAGCAAAAGAGCTCCTTGCAGGAATGCAAGAGCAGCTGAAAAAGCAGGAACGCAAAGAAAGAGAGCCTCTTGTACGAGGAGCTCTTAAGATTATCCGTAGTGCTGCACATGGCCTTGAAAAGCTATCTGATCAAGCAGCTAAACTACCTGCGAATAAGGTTGCTGATGTTTCAAAGGCTATCGAAAAGGTTGTAGAATCTCTTTTTGACAATGGGAATGAAAGTGAAGAAGAAGAGGCGCTTTTAGCTTTTGAAAGAAAGAAAAGTGAGTTGAACAGCTACTGGTTTTTACAACCAGGGCAAAGCCGTGTACCTTATACTCAGCACACCGACTGGGAAGATGTGGACTCAAATACTGTTGACTATGAAGTCATCATTGAGAGTCAGTCTAAGTAATCTTACTATTGTATAGCACAGATTTTTGCCCCTGCAAAACGCTCGTTTTGCGGGGTTTTTTGTAAAAAAATATTAGAGTTAAAGGCCAAAAAAAACCCAACTCTTGTAAGCAAGAGCTGGGTTTTACACAAAAGTCAAAAAAGTAATTAAACTTTTTGTCCTTTCGCTCGTAGTTCTCGAACAACAGTTGCGACACCCTTCTTTTCAAGAGTGCGGATAGCTGCTGCAGACAGGCGTAAAGTTACAAAACGCTTTTCTTCTTCAAACCAAAAACGCTTTTTAAAAAGGTTTGGCTGAAAGCGGCGCTTAGAAGTCCCTGTAATGTTAAGACCAATCCCCTTCTTTTTCTTTGCGATACCGCGGATGGAGTAAGTCTTTCCTTTGCGGGGCTTTTTGCCTGTAACTTGGCAAGTTTTACTCATGGTTCTCTCCCAACGTCGATAGAAAGGAAAAGAAGTTTAGCAATCCTACTCTTAATCCTCAAGTAGCTTGTATAGATTTCTCTCCCTAATGTGGTGAATAGCTAGCCAGAAAAGAATAAATCTCCTATTCATCAGGTTGAAAAGGGATATAGAGGGAGAAATGAAAAAGTTAGAGGTGGACTTCGCAGTTGTAGGCTCAGGGCCTGCAGGGCAAAAGGCAGCTATTCAAGTCTCTAAACTTGGAAAAAAGGCTGTGATTATTGAGGAAGGAAATCACCTAGGAGGGGCCTGTTTAAATTCAGGCACAATTCCATCAAAAACTTTACGCGAGGCAGTCTTAGTCCTCTCTCGGTTTCATGAAAAAAGTTTTTATGGAGAAGGGCAACTCCCAAAAGGGGAAATCGCAATTAGCGATTTGAATTTTCGCTTGAATCGCGTTTTGCTAGATCAGCGCGAAATGGTCGAAAGGCAAATGGTGCGTAATGATATTGCTTGTGTACATGGTTTTGCCTCTTTTAAAGACTCCAATACTTTAAGCATTAGTGACCCAAGTGGAAAAGTTCATACAGAGGTCCGCGCAAACTATATTTTACTATCCACAGGATCAAAACCACGCCGGCCTGATGATATTCCCTTTGATGGTGAGGTCATTGTTGATTCTACAACCTTATTAAAGCTCGAAAAAATTCCTCAATCGATGATCGTCTTAGGTGGAGGAGTGATTGGTTCGGAGTATGCAAGCTTTTTTGCTGCGTTAGGTTGTGAAGTGACCGTTATTGACCGCAAGGATCATATTTTACCTATGCTAGATCGAGAGATCGGCTTGCACCTACAAGACTCTTTAACTCGTCTGGGAATGACCTTTATTCGCAATGCTGAACCTGAAAAGATTTTCCGGAAAGGGGATAAAGGGGTTGTTGTTCTAAAAGATGGGATGCATGTTGAGGGGGATGTTGTTCTTTATGCCCTTGGGCGCAGAGCAAATGTGACCGGAATGGGCCTAGAAAATGTAGGGATCTCATTAGATGAAAGGGGGTATATTCCTGTTAATGATCTCTACCAAACTGTGAATCCCTCAATTTATGCTGCAGGCGATGTCATAGGGGGAGCATGTTTAGCGTCAACAAGTATGGAGCAGGGACGTCTTGCAGCACGCCATGCAATGGGTTCTGAGAGAAACTATTACTTAAGACACTTTCCCTTTGGGATTTGGACCATCCCTGAAATTGCTTGTATTGGAAGGACTGAAGAAGAGTTACAGAAGCTAGGCTTTCGGTATGAGGTAGGCCGTGGCTATTACTATGAGACAGCTCGAGGCCATATCTCCAGTGCAAAAACAGGGCTTTTTAAAATATTATTTCATGCAGAAACCTTAGAAATACTAGGCATTCATATTATTGGCAGGGCTGCTTGTGAATTAATCCATATTGGACAAGTGGCTATGTCGTTTAAGGCTCATATCGACTACTTTATCGATCATGTGTTTAACTACCCAACCTTTGCTGAAGGCTATCGCATCGCAGCCCTGAATGGTCTGAATAAAATTAAACATGTTCGCTAGGAGGGGAAAAGCGCATGGCGATCTATCGTTTATACACAGATGAGAATGAACAAAATGAAGAAGAAGAGGTAGGAGAGGAAGTCTCTAGGCCTTCATTTTGGCGCTCTATGGGGCTTCGATTTGCTTTCTTATTTGCTGTTTGCTTTTGTATGATGTGGTTCTTCTGGGTTTGCGGAGCTTTAGCTGGCTGGACCCTGGTTGGCTGGTCTCGAAGTAGAAAGTGCTTTTTAGCAAAGAAAAAGCAAGCGCACTACACAAAAAGTTTGCATCTTACCTCAATCTCTTTTTTAGGCTGTTTGCTAGCAACATTTAGTCCTTATATGGGACTTTCCTTCCTTCTTGCTTACTTCGGTGTTTTCTCCGATGAATTTCAGAAGGAAGGAATTATCCTAGATGAGCTGATCGATAAAGTTAAGCGTCTTTCGGCGTGAGAGTGAACGCGATGACACCTCCTCCTTCAAGCACCAAGTGAAGCTTCGCATTTGGAGTCACAAACCCCTCAAGAAGGTTTTTTGAAAGCATATTAACCACTTCTTTTTCAATGAGTCTTTTTAGTGGTCGAGCTCCAAATGCAGGCTCATATCCTTTGGTGGCAAGGTGATTCACAACTGCCTCATCCCAGGAAAGCTCAATATTGCGAGAAGCAAGCCTTTTTCCTACGCGATTAAGCTGAATATTGACAATGCGACCCATCTCTTCTTGTCTTAAGGGTAAGAAGGGGAGGACCTCATCTAAACGGTTTAAGAACTCAGGCCGGAAATGGTTACGGAGAATTGGTTCTACCGTTGCCATCACTTCTTGATTGGAAAGCTCTTGTCCTTGTTCAATTGTCTCTAGGAGCTTTTCAGCACCTAGATTTGAGGTCATAACGAATAGGGCATTTTTACAGTTAACAACTCGTCCCTTACCATCTGTGATTCTGCCATCATCAAAGATTTGTAATAGGACATTGAAAACATCAGGGTGCGCTTTTTCTATCTCATCAAAAAGAACAAGAGAGTAAGGCGCCTGACGTAGGCGGTCGGTTAATTGCCCCCCTTCATCATAGCCAACATACCCCGGAGGCGCTCCAATCAGCCTTGCTACACTATGCTTTTCCATATACTCTGACATGTCAAACCGGATGATGGCCTCTTCACGATCAAAAAGCTCTGTGCTTAAAGCTTTGGTTAGCTCTGTTTTCCCGACACCTGTAGGCCCCACAAATAGGAAGACTCCTAATGGACGCTGAGGCTCTTGAAGACCAGCCCTTGAGCGGCGGATTGCTTCAGATACTGCACTAACAGCAAGAGGTTGACCAACAACGCGTTTTTCTAGGTGCTGCTCAAGCTGTAACAGTTTGTCAGCTTCTGTTTGTAGCATTTTTTGTACAGGAATGCGCGTCCACTTAGATACAATTTGAGCAATGAGCTCTTCATCAACTTCTTCTTGAAGGAGACGTTCCTCATTGGACTTTAGGGTCTCTTCTCGGCTTGCAAGCTCTCGTTCTATTTCAGGGCGCTGGCTGTAGCGGATTTCTGCAACATGGTTGTAGTCTGCTTTCCTTTCCGCCTCTTCTTCTTCAAAGCGGAGTTGTTCAAGCTTTTCCTTGAGGCTACGGATCTCTTGTAAAGAGCTTTTTTCCTGCTCCCAGCGGTTTTTTAGAGCGTTGAGTTCTTCTTTAATCGAAGCTATCTCTTTCTCTAGCTTGTCTAGTTCCACTTTGCTAGATTCCGAGCCCTCTTTTTTAAGCGCTTCTTGCTTCACAATCATCGAGGAAAGCTTTCTCTCTAAACGGTCGATAGGAATAGGGCGAGAACCAATTTGCATGCGGATTAGACTTGCAGCCTCATCAATGAGATCGATCGCTTTATCAGGAAGCTGTCTATCTGTAATATATCTTTGAGAAAGAGTCGCTGCTGCTTGGATTGCTTTTTCTGTGATGCGTACCCCATGGAAGTTTTCATATCGTTCACGAAGACCTCTTAAGATAGTAATCGCATCCTCTAAAGAGGGCTCTTCAACGCGCACAAGTTGGAAGCGCCTTTCAAGAGCTGCATCTTTCTCTATATACTTTTTGTACTCATTGAGTGTCGTGGCCCCAATACAGTGTAACGTTCCTCTCGCTAGTGAGGGCTTAAGGAGGTTGGCTGCATCCATCGCACCATCGGTAGCGCCAGCGCCCACTAAGGTATGAACTTCATCAATAAAGAGAATATACTTTCCCTCTCCTTGCTCAATGTCTTCTAAAAGGCCTTTCAAGCGCTCTTCAAACTCTCCACGGTACTTAGTTCCAGCTACAAGAGACCCCATATCAAGAGCCACAAGCTCTTTATCATGGAGAGCCTCTGGTACATCCTTTTGGATAATTCTCTGCGCGAGTCCTTCTGCAATGGCTGTTTTCCCTACGCCTGGGTCTCCAACTAACATGGGGTTGTTTTTTGTTCTGCGGCTCAATACTTGAATCACACGGCGAATTTCATCATCACGGCCAATGACGGGATCAATTTTTCCTTCCTTTGCAAGAGAAGTAAGGTTTTTAGCATACTTTTCCAAGCTCTGGAGTTGGCTTTCTGCAGTAGGACTAGACATTTTTTTACTTCCTCGGATGTTCTTTACTGTTTCCAAAGCTTTTGCTTTGGTTAAAGCCGCTTGTTTGCGGTGCTCCTCAAAAGGAGAAACAGGGTGCTCAAAAAGAGCAAGAAGTAGGTGGTCTGCACTGATGTACTCATCACCCCATTCTTGAGCAATTTGAAAAGACTGGCGGAGCCACTGGTCCAGTCCAGAAGAAGGCGAGGGCTGCCCTGGAGTTCCGCTGAATGTGCTCACTTGCTTAAGGCTTTTTGAGAGGTCAGACGCAAGAAGTTGGTGGTTGATGCCAAGCCCTTGCAAAAGAGAACAGAAATAACCCTTAGACTCCTGTACAAGCCCCCACATGAGATGGTTTTCTGTGATTATGGTATGTTTTTGCAATGAAGCTTGCTGGATACCTTTTTGAAAAGCTTGAGCAACTGGCTCTGTAAACGCATATTGCATACCAACCTCCTGTTTTTAAGAAGGTATTTTATCTCCTAGTGGAGAATATGGTCAATAACTCGACAGGTGGCTTGGAGCAAAGAGAGTCATTTGTTTCAAGGCTCTACCTTCCTTACTCGAGCAGACTCTTTACGATTGAGGTTGGTAACTTTGATCGGGTAGCGATTGTCAGCCTGAAAACCTTCATCCACAGTGATTCGTTGTTGGGGAATCCAAAAATCAACACGTCCCCGGTCAATGGGGGCAACTTCATATAGCTCGCCATGATCGGTATATAAATAGCGGCCATGAGATTGAACTGTCTCAACAGTAGGATCTTGTAAAGGAGAAGATGAGGTGATTTGCTCCCTTTCCTCAGCTCGGATCAAACGAGCTTTAGCAGACTGATCTCTTGTCCGGTTAATGATTTCTATAGGGTAATCGGAGCGTTCACTAAACCTTGTTTCTATTTGGTCGCCTTCCTTCCAGTTGTAGGTGATGTCTAGGTCTGAATTAGCAATGGTTAGTCTGCTTGTATCATCTAAGATGATGATCTCTCCAAAATTCTCCATGTCAGAAATCTTCTTAAAATTTTCTGTATTATGCAGGGATTTTGATTCGACGGGAGAAGAGGCGATTCGTTTTGCCATAAAGGTTTGGCCGCTTTCTTCAAGTTTAAAGGTGAAAGGGTAGCTGCGTCGATCACTCTTTTGAAACTGGATGGCTTGTTGAGGAGATAAATGAGAGAAAATTTCTCGGTCTAACGGAGCAATTAACCAAGAGGTTTGGTTGCTAAGTAAAAATGAGCCCTTTTCTTCATTCACTTTGATGATTGTTGCTTGCTCAATAGGGAAGTGTAAGGAGAGACTAGGGGAGAGTTGTGGTTGCCTTTGGTCAATGGACCCCTCTATCTTCACTGCAGCAACTGTTTGTCTATTTTGATGATTGAGAAGGAGAAAAGGATATTCTCCGTTTTGGCTTGGAGAAATATAGACTTTTTGCCCAGGGTACCAATAAGTGACTGTGTCAAGATCCTCTTTAGAGACCTCCCATATGGAGGCATCGAGAAGGTGGAGCTGTCCTGTCTGAGAGTTGACACTACGGATCGTTTGAGGGAGCGATTGTGGGGTAGGTTCTGGGGAGTTTTTTGATTGCTTTTCTGACTCAATCCACTGGAGGAGATCGCTTTGCTCCTCTTTAGAGAGCTTTTCTAAACCAAGCTTTTTCATTTGCTCGCTGGAAAAAATCTCTGAAAGCTCCGTCCCTTGTAGGGAAAGGCTTATGAGAAGGCTTGCAAGAAGAGAGATCTTTTTCACTTCAACTTTTCCTCCTAGTTGATTATGAAAGACTCTATTGTTGTTTAATATTTTTTTAAAGCGCTATGACCCTAGCTATCTGTTTCATTGTAATAGGGATCCTACTTTTGTATGTAGGAGCCGAACTTATTGTTGTGGGAGCTTCTCACCTGGCAACAAAATTCCGCATCCACCCTTTAATTTTTGGTGTGACAGTGGTTTCAGTGGCAACCTCTTTACCAGAGGCTATCACAAGCTTTTTTGCCCAGCTATTTGGAGGCAGAGGAGACTTGTGTTTGGGAAATGCCCTTGGGTCGAATATTGCGAACATCGGCCTTATACTTGGGCTTTGTAGTCTAGTTTGTCCCTTGCCTATTAGTGGGTCTATAAAGAGAAGAGAGAGCTGGCTTTGCTTGCTTGCCACTCTTGCTTTTCTTGTTGTGATGTTATTTGGGGCTGTGACAGCTATTGCAGGAGCTGTTTTACTCGGCTTTTTTGTTGGTTATATTCTCTTTCAAATGTATTTGGCTAAAAATCGCCCACTGGAAGTAGAGGGGAATACAGAGGATTTGTCAGTGAGCTCATTTGGAGCTGTGAAACTGGGCATCGGTGTGGTACTGCTTTTATTGGGGGGGTACCTACTCGTTGATGGAAGTTCTGATTTAGCAAGGTTTCTTGGTATTTCAGAAAGAGTCATTGGAGTGACAGTGGTTGCTATAGGGACCTCCAGTCCAGAGCTGTTCACCTCCCTTGTAGCGGCTTTGCGTAAAGAAACCGATATTGCTATAGGCAACATCATTGGTAGCAATATCTTCAATTTAACATTTATTGTAGGTGGGGCCTCTCTTATTCGTCCTATTGAGTTCTCCCACAAGCTTTTGACTATTGACTTACCTGTTCTTCTAGGATTTACTCTCTTCTTGTTTTACCTTTTGCAAGTTAAAAAAAGCGTCAGTAGACTCAGTGCTTCAATTCTATTTGGGGGATATGTTGCCTACATGTTGGCATTGATCACCTGAGGAAGGAGGGCTTTTTTGCTAGAGATTATTGATCAAATACGCATCTCTCCGATACAGGGATGGTCCCTTCTTTTTATGGTTTTAACCTATCTGGGGATGCTCGTTTTTCCAGGTCAAAAAAAGCTGCTTTTTTCTCTATTAGGAAGCTCATCTCTTCTCATGCTAGTGAGTCGGTGGGCCTTTGGAGGCCCTTTTTTAGCTGCCTGGATGGTCGCAATTGCTCTGCTTTTATGGGGGGCTAAGTATAATAAAAGTCGCTTGATCCGTCTTGCTGCGTTATATGGCTTTTTTGTTGTCTCTTGGGTTGGTGTTTTGCACTTGATTCCCTTCTATGGGAACTTTCGCCTTCTAGGAGGAGTGCAAGTGAGCCCTAAATCCTATCCCTATACCCTTTTCTATAATTTTGATAAGGCATTCGTTTGTGCTCTGATTTTCCTTGGCTTGTTGCCTTATACAGGTCTAAAAAATAAGAAAAAGAGCTTCCTATTGTCTTTAGGACTGGGAGCCTTAGCTTGTCTTGTTCTTTATCCTCTTGCTTTCTACTGGCAATTTGTGGAGTGGGATATCAAGTGGAAGGACTTTACAGTTGTTTGGATTGTAATAAACAGCTTATTTGTCTGCTTCGCGGAAGAGATTTTCTTTAGAGGGTTTATTTTAGACTACTTCACAGAGCGTTGTTTTTTCTTTGTCAGTAAGAAAGAACGTCTTCGTATAGGATTTGTGGTTTCTACTGTGTTGTTTGCCCTTTACCACTACCGGTTAGGGTGGACCTATATGGTGCTGGCGTGTATTGCAGGGGCATTTTATGGATGGACCTACCTTCGAACTCGCAGTGTGTACTTGAGTTCAATTCCTCACATTATGGTCAATTTATTCCACTTTATCCTTTTTTCCTATCCTACTTTGCGCTAGGCATCGCTGCATAGGTCTGCAGGTGTAAAAAGAGGTCTTTTAAGCCCTTTGGGGAATGGCCAAATGCTTCTGTTATCTTTTTTGCTTGTAAGAAGTGCTTCCAAGCACCCTTTAAATCGAGTCTTTGTAGCTTAAGTTCTGCTAAATAGTACTCAATAGTAGGGTTGGAAGAGTCTAATCGGTGGTGTTCTTCAAAGGCTTTTAGGGCATTTTTATATTGCCCCAGTTGCAAATAGGTCGTTCCCAAATGTAGCCATCCTTCAAGGAAGTGAGGAAATCGCTCAAGTTGCTTTTTTAAAGCTTCTTGCTTGGAAAGAATAGATTCTCTTGTCTCATCCACCATTAAGTAAGCAGCTTGAACAGCCTCTATGTCTATATCTCCAGAAAGCAGTTGGTGAGCTGTTGGGCTTCGATAAATCGCATCTGGTAAGGGGGGAAGAGACTTTAAGTATTGCTTACCTTCACGCTCATTACCTGAGAAGCAGAGCATATACCCTAGGAACTCTTGTAAGAGGGGGTCCTTCCCTAAGTAGAGTTCTGCCTTTTTATACGCTTGGATGGCTTTTTCATAGTCCTTCTGCTGCCAAAAAACAGAGGCTTGGTTGAATCTAGCAAGCCCAATAACCTCTTTGATTGTTCGGGTTTGTAGCTTGTGGGTATTAATCCCTAAATAGCTATCAGAGGGAAGATGAATACCTCTAGCTGTTGTTTCAACATTTGTGACGCCACTAGGGCTAGGAAGACGTATATAGATGTGCCCCGGAGGAGTCACGATCTCTAATGTCAAGCCAATCCTCTGCGCGAGGCAAAGGTATAGAATAGAAACACCAAGGCAAACCCCGCGTCGTTGATCAATGACAGAGGAAAGAAAGGTATAAGTATCGATCTCTTGTGCATGGACTGAGTAAGGAGGGAAGCGATACTCCATTTCATAAAAAATAAAATTGCTTAGCGCTTGTAACTTTTGGGCAGGAGATGGGGAGTCCGGTAGCCTGGCAAGTACCTGTAAAGCCATGAGGTCTAAAATTCCTTCATATACAGAAATGGTCTCCCACATGGAAGGGGAGCCTTCAAACTGATCAAGAAGTAGCCCTCGAGCAAGGTCAACCTCTTCGGATGGTAGAGAAAGTACTGCAGAGAGGTTTTTTGCTTGATAACCAGGTAATACACGGTTCTTAAGGTGCCCTGATAAAGAAGAAACTTTTTGAGCAAGATGAAGCGTTTCTTGGTCAAAAGATTGGTTCCCTTTGGCAAACATCAAGTTGACAAAAGAGTTAACCCCATCTGCACTGAGAGACGTAAGTAGAGTATCGATTAAATCCTTTTGGTGGGGAAAAAGAGCTTGCATGGCCCGTCTGAAAGCGACCTTACCCTCTTTTGAATGAGGGTAGAGCTGGTAAAAAGCCAGATTTTTTCTTATGTCTTTAGGAGCTAGCTGATAAAAGAGCGCTTGCCGATCTTCCTTTGGACTAGAGAATAGACAAGAGCTAAGGGAAAAAAGTAAAAGTAAATAGCGATAGAGCATAAATTCCTTCTCGTAACTTTTCTAATTCTGAATCAATCATGACTTTTAGAAAAGAGCTGGAGTTTTAAGACGTTTATTATAGCATACCTATATGCATATAGTATTTATTCTAGATCGCCCCCTTGGGTGTTGGGGTGGGGACCTTCAAGTTTTAAAAGCTTTGCAGTCTGGAGTCCAAGAGCTAGGAGGTGATTGGCGCATTTCTATTGTGCCATCTGTATTCGCATTAAAAGAAAAGGCGGATTTTGCTTTTCTCAGTGGGCTACATGCTAGGCTTTATGAATCAGCACTATTTTTAGATCATCAAAAAATTCCCTGGGGATGGGTCCCGTTTTATGAGGATTATACTGCCCCTTTTTGCCTTTCATTAGGAATACATGGCTTGCTGGAGTTCTTATCAAAGCAACCTATAGGCGTTAGAAACTGGATCATTGAGCTGCTCAAAGAGAAACCGAACCTATTGAGGTCCCATCAAGGGTTACCAAAGTCAAGACTGGCAGTTGTAGACCTATTTGCAATGAACCGAGCCAAACTCTCGATTCATAGCTCGAACCTTGAAAAGAACCTTTTTGTCCAAGACTTCTGGGAAAGTAACCCTTTCAAGCTATTCTGGCCGGTAATTTATCCTAGATCCTTTGATGAAAAGGCTTTTTTACAGCTGACAGGCCTTGGATCAAAATCCTACCTTTTACAGGTCGGGCGTCTAGAGTCTAGGAAAAATAATATCCTGACACTGCTCGCTACAGAGGATGTGGATATTCCTCTTGTCTTTCTTGCAAGCGGCTCAAACCAAACAGAGTATAAAGATCTGTTTTTGAAATATGCCCAGCGCAGTCGTAAGGCTGATGTATATCTCGTTAGCCCTATGGTTAGAACCCTTAGTGTAGGGAAAGTCCATTTGATTCATGCAAGTAAGCAAATGATGGATACAGGGTTGATTCACAGTGCGTTCACTCACTGTGCCTTGCACGTACTGCCCTCTTACTATGAGCTCCCAGGGCTCGTACATTTTGAAGCCTGGCATGCAGGAGCTCGTGCTGTGGTAGGGGAGTGGGGCTGCTGGCAGGAATACGTGGAATATGGCAGAGAAGGGCCTTTACCTCCGCATGGATTGCACCCTGTCAAGCCCCTTGATATTGGAGGGATTCGTCAAGCTATTCTCGATAATGTAGGAAAACCTCCTCCTTCAACCGAGTCCTTTCCAATCTTTGAGAGAAAACCGAAAGATTTTGCTGCAGATTTTTTTAAGGTGATGCACACGGTGCTTGACTATAGCGCTGCATCGCCTTTTTGAGGTCGTTATGTGTGCAGAACGTCTCAATAGAGGGCTTCATGCGATATGTCCAGTTTTTCTCACTCATTGTTCCAGGAGTATTAATACGCTCTTCCGATGCCAGTGAATGAATAAGCTCAGGAAATAGAGAAAAATACTCTTGGAGTAAGTTGATGTGAAACAGGCTACTACTTCGGTGGCTTTGAAGGAGTAGATGGTCAATGGTTTCAGGAGATAAAAAGCGACTATAAGGGATATGGAACTGGTAGGCCCATTTCCTAGAGTCAATAGCTATCCGCTCCCACCAGGTTCGCAAAGTCTCAGAGTCGTGGGTAGATAGCGTTGTAAGAGTTAGAGGAGGGTAGGAAGCAGGGTCGATAAACTCTTTATTCGTATATTCCCACCGGCATACCCTTGTTCCTGGAATCCCTAGCTGCTGCAGTGTTTCTCTTACTCCCTTGGGGATTTTTCCAAGGTCTTCCCCAATAGGAAGCATAGAGGTTTTTTCAAGAAGTATTTGAAGTAGTTTGGATCCAAGAGGCAGCCACTCGGCTTTTTCTCTAGGAAGAAAGCAGGCTGGCAAGTCGGGCGTTTCTACAGAGTAGCTCCAGAAGCGGAAAAAGCCCACAACATGGTCTAAGCGGTATAGGTGAAAGAAGTTCTCTGCAAACTGTAGCTTCTGTGTCCACCAAGCAAATCCTGTTTTTTCATGAGCTTCCCAGTTATAGATAGGGAACCCCCAGTTTTGCCCATCAGGGTTGTACATATCAGGAGGAGCGCCACAAGACCGATCAAGAAGAAAGAGCTCTGGGTTTGCCCATACATCACTACTATCTCTAGAAAGCAAAATAGGAACATCTCCCATAAGCAGGATCCCATGACGATCCGCATGTTGCTTAACCTCTTTGAGTTGTTTGTAACAGAAGTATTGTAGGAGAGAGTACGTTTCAATTTCTTGCGATAGCTCCCGCAGAGCTTGATCAATCATTCTCTCGTCCGCAGGCCACTTTTCCCAACTATCTCCTTGGAAATGCTGTTTGAGTGCAGCAAATTGAGCATACTTTATTACCCAGGAATTTTCTTTTAAAAACTGCTGGTAGAGAGCCGATGCTTCAGGTTGCTGTGACTGGATATACTCTTTAAAAATGGCAATTTTTTGCTCGCGGACTTTTTGGTAGGCTACTCTCGATGCTTTATTGTATTCACTCAGCTCTTGGATTTGTTGCTGTAGTTTTGCAGAGGAGCGGATATTTGGAAGGGAGGAGAGTCTTAAGTAAACGGGGTTCAAGGCAAAGGCCGAAATCCCGTTATAAGGACTGGGGTCTAGCCCACTGTCATACAGAGGAAGGAGCTGGATGGTGCTAAACCCGATGGATTTGCAGAAGTCAATAAGGGAAAGGAGGTCATAAAAATCTCCACAACCCTCACTTTGCTCAGAGTGGACAGAAAGTAAAGAGAGGTTGATCCCATGGTGATGCTTAGGTGTAATCTTTTGCCAATGCTCGCCTGCAGGGGTATTCTGAAGAAACTTTTCTAAGTCTTGCATATGCCCATCACAACTTTAAGCCAAATGGCGGTGGATTTTTGCTGTCTGAATCTAGGCCGATTTCTGCTGGGCCAGGTTGCCCATTGGCAATCGCTTCAGACCATTTCTTTAACTCATCATAAAAAGTTGCAAAAAGGCTTGTCAGCTCTTCACCTGTTGTATCCTTAAGAGGAATCATATTATGCATAATGAGGCAGTGTGTCTTTAAGCTATATCCCAGCATGGTATGTTGGACTTGATCAGATCCATTATAAAGGAGAGCACGCTTAAATACACGGGTTGCAAAAGCTCCAGGGGGAAGCTCTGCAACTTTTGAAAGGAAGAGTACGTAGTGCCCTGATTGGTCTGGGCGAACTTGTATTGTGTACCTGTCTTCTAGTTGAAAAGTATAAATCCCATTTTTAGGAGAAGTGAGGTCAATTTCAAGCCCTTGCCCTAACTCTTCCATGAGCTGTTCAAATGGATTCTGGATCAATTAACTTTCCTCCTCCTCTTCCTCTTCTTCTTCCTCATCAAGCAGGACATCAAGTTGTTCAATAGCCTCAATATACGCTGATAACATGTCCTGACGATGCTTAGGTGAGTAGAAAAGCCGCTGGGAAGTATTTCTTACGGCATCTCTCATTTGCGTGAGCACAATCATGAGGCCAGGCACATTTTCTTCTAACCCAAAGTCTGCACCCAGAGCGAGCATCTTTTGGCTATTTGGGTAGTGATCTTTGCTGAGTTTGACATAGCTGCGAGCAATAATTTGGAAAGTAAGTCCTTCTGGATAATCAAGATCATAGCGGTCAAAGTAATCGTAAAGCAAGTCCATGCGGCTTTGGAAAAATCGGTAAACACCAAGAACTAGTTGTAACTTGCGCACCTCTACAAATAGGGTTTGTAGCTCGGCGCGAGGGATAGAAGGACCTTTAGATTTAATGTCATCACCTAGAGCATGTAACAAAAAGCGAACCGCTTCTAGTAACTGTGAGTAGGTAAAATTTCCAGAGAGCTCATCAAAGAGTTCATGCTCCTGCATCTCCTCTCCGGTAATCTTGCGGTAGAGGTTACGTAGAAAAGTTGGTGAGCCCAGTCCCTGTGCTGCAAACTCAAGAGCTTGTTCTTGGATATTTTTTCCTGCAGAAATCTCTCTTCTTTTGCGCGCTCGAAAGTCGTCTTGCGCTTTACGGATCTTTTTCTCTAGCTCATGAGGGCTATTTTCCTTCAAAAACTCCAGCACTTGATCTACCATAGAAGGATCTTCATGGAGATCTTGTGCCATCTTCAAAATGTCTTCAGGAGAGTGGTCTCCTTCAAGCAGCTGCTGCAAAAGCTTGGTTAGCCCCTCTTCTTTTAACTCTGGGTTAGACTTGACAAATTCTTTTGCGGAGTCTTGGCCCTGCTTTAAGGCTGCTTCTTTGCTCTCAACTTGCTTGGCTTGTTTAGGTGTTTCAGCTTTTACAGGTACTCGTTGCTTGAGCTCTTTCATCTTCTCTTTGATGCCACGATTTGCTGCCCAAGGGTTGAAGGCTTCCTGCTGATCATCAAAAATATCTTCCTTAAGATCAACTTGCTCGGCTTGCATTTCCTTTGCTTTCGCCTTGGCAGCCTGTAGCTCTTTGCTAACATCTGTTTGCCCCTGAGGGGGGATATATTGAGCGCCTAAGCTTGGGTCAAGAGTCATAACACCATCCTAAATCAGCTGAGTTGAATGCGCCCAAGGGGCTGGATACGGATTTCAGGAATCACCTCTTGATAAGATACAACAGACATATCGGGAAACTCTCCTTCTACCAACTTTCTCGCAAAGCGGCGCACATCAATTGCAGCTAACAGGACTGGAGGTTGCCCTCCCGCTGGGGTAGGACCCACTGTTGCACGAACAGCTTGTAAAATCATTTGTACGGAGTCTGGATCAAGAGCAAGGTAAGAACCCGCAGAGGTCTGCTTAATCGCACCACGAATCATATCCTCAATTTCAGGATCAAGTAAGTAAACAGAGAGCACAGACTGCCCCTGAGAGTACTTATAACTGATATAGCGCTTTAGTGAAGAGCGTACGTATTCTGTAAGAAGAACGGTGTCCTTTTCACTTTGTGCCCACTCACTAAGGGATTCAAGGATCGTGCGCAAGTCTTTTACAGAAATTTGCTCTTGCACCAGTCGCTTAAAAATTTCCGTTAGCTTCTGAAGAGGGACAAGGCGGGTAACCTCTTTGACTAAGTCTGGATAGGTTTTTTCCATGAACTCAAGCATAGAGCGCACTTCCTGAATCCCCAAAAACTCCGAAGCATGTGAGCGGAGAAAGTAGGAAATGTGAAGAATGACTACTTCTAGTTCTCCCCAAAACTTGATGCCTGCCTTAGTTAAAAGGTCCTGGTATTTCCTTTCTACCCAGAGAGAGGGGAGACCTAGAGAGTTTTTATAGCTTGCATAAGGGAGGTTGAAGCGGTTGAGATGTTCTTCTGTCTCATTTGTGAGGAGGTAATCTTTAAGAACCTTTCCACGGATCACAGGCACTTCATTGAGCTGGATAGAGTACTCTGTACTTTCTAGTCCAGGAGTGTCTGTACGCACATGTACTCCAGGAAAGCGCACACCTAGGTCATGGTAGAGAGCTTGCCGCATACGTGGGATTTTCCCTTCGACAAACTCAACCCCTCCTCCTTTCTTGATAAGGTTAGATAGGTGATCCCCAAGCTCTAAAATGATAGGTAGAGTGAGTGCATAATCATCAATTCCTCCACCCTGAACCACAGAGTGTCCTTCGACACTAGTGTCAGAGCTTGCAGAGCTTGTTGTACTTGCTCCTACTCCCTGTGGAGCTGTTTTTTTTGCACGGAGTAGCATATAGCCAATTGCGCCAACACCAGCACCAAGCGGAAGGAAGACAGCTGCAGGAAAGCCTGGGACAAGGACCCCCATAGCGATTAATACCCCAGATGAAATCAAAAGAGCTTTTGGCTGCTTGAGGAGCTGGCCAGAGATCTCAGATCCTAAGTTGGAGTCTGTATCATCACTTGAAACTCGAGTGGTAACCACACCCGCTGTGATAGAGATAAGCAGGGCTGGGATCTGTGAGACCAAGCCATCACCAATTGATAATAAGGAGTAGGTTTGTGCAGATTGCCCCATCGTTAAGCCATGCATCGCAACCCCAATAATCAAGCCCCCAATGACGTTGATCAATGTGATGACAATCCCGGCAATGGCATCCCCTTTTACGAATTTCATAGCACCATCCATGGCACCATACATCTCACTCTCTTTTTGGATCTCGAGACGCTTTAACCGGGCTTGATCTTGGTCCAGGACTCCAGCGCGCATATCCGCATCAATACTCATTTGCTTACCAGGCATCGCATCCAATCGGAAACGAGCTGCTACTTCAGCAACACGTTCTGCCCCTTTGGTAATAACAATGAACTGGACAAGTGTAATGATCAAAAAGATCACACCACCCACCACGTAGTTTCCTCCAACCACGAAGTTGCCAAACGCAAAAATGATATCCCCTGCATCCATATGAAGGAGAATTTGGCGTGTGGAGGAGATATTCACACCCAGACGAAAGAGAGTGGTAACTAACAAAAGGGAGGGAAAGATAGAGAGTTGCAGTGCCGAAGGGATATAGACAGCAACAAGAAGAAGGGAAATGGCCGCAGTTAAGTTAAAGGCGATCAAGATATCAATGATCGGAGGAGGAACAGGGATAATCAAGAGGGAGACAATCCCAACCAAGACAATCGCTAAAATGATGTCACTTTGCCTTAGGATCGCCTGTAGGATCTTAGGGTTTCCAAAGAAGTTGAGTAACTTGTTTAATGGTCCACTCATTTGGACTCCTTCTGTTTTTCCAGCGATCGGACCCAGATAATGACATCAGCTATCGCTTCAAAGGTCTCTTCAGGAATCATCTCATTCACACGCCCCTTATAGTATAAGGTTCTCGCAAGAGCAACATTTCTCATGATTGGGACACTATGTTTTGCAGCTTCTTCAATAATTCTCTCCGCAATATGGCCTTTCCCCATCACTAAGATGAAAGGGGCGGGGCTCAACTCAGGGATATAATCAATACCCACAGCAATATGTGTTGGGTTGGTAATCACAGCTTTTGCTTTTCTAGCTTTGGATGGGGAGCTATCATACGCGATCTCTCTCGCTACCTCTTTTCGCTTCCCTTTGATTTCAGGGTTTCCTTCAGAGTCTTTATACTCTTGCTTGACCTCAAATTTTTCCATCTTCATTTCATTTCGGAAGTTGTTCTTTTGGTAGACGAGGTCAGCAAGAGCAACTGCAAGGAAAAAAATCCCAACTTTGAATGCGACATCTAAAAGAAAACCTTTTGCGACCATCACGCTTGCTATCACAGGGAGAGTCGCAGTGGAAGAAACCTCACCAATTTTATCAGCGACAGAAAGGTAGATGATGACACTAGCCCCAGCAATCTTGAAAAGCGATTTGACAAGTTCAAATAACGTTTTCATTTTAAACTTGTTACGCAGGTTCGCTACGACATCGAACTTTTTGATATCAGGTTTGAAGACTTCAAAAGTGATAAGGGGCCCCACAATCAAAAAATTGATTAAAACCCCCATGGACACTGTAGCCACAAGAACAGGAAGAGACGAGATCAAAATCACATGCAGGCCATGCTTGATCAACCCGAGCACTGTATTTGCATTGGACTGGCCCATGGCTGAAAAGCAAGTTAAAAAGAACTCACTAAATTGGTCATAGATATACCCACCTAAATACACGGTAGTAAAAAGCGAGACCATAAAGGTGAAGGCAGATGGAAAATCTTGAGACTTAGCAACTTGCCCTTTCTTGCGCGCATCGCGCAGCTTCTTCGGGGTTGCTTCTTCGGTTTTTTCGCCCATAGCGCCTCTTCTTTGTGAAACTTATAGTAGGGAACCTCAGGAGGGTCAAGAAATTTTTCTATAGACATTTCTTCACTGGATTACCTATAATCCCTTCACGCCAAAAAAGTTGAGGTCGCTGTGAGTAGTTTATCCTGTGGTATTGTCGGTTTGCCAAATGTTGGAAAATCGACCCTATTTTCTGCCCTAACTGAAAATGCAGTGGATGCTGAAAACTATCCCTTTTGTACAATTGATCCAAATGTAGGCGTTGTTGAGGTTCCAGATCCTCGGCTGCCGCCTCTATCCAAAATTTCAAAAAGCCAAAAAATTATTCCAGCTTCCATGCGCTTTACAGATATTGCAGGCCTTGTGGCAGGAGCTTCTCAAGGGGAAGGGCTAGGCAACCAATTCTTAGCCAATATTCGTGAAACGGATGCCATTATCCAAGTAGTGCGCTGTTTTGATGATGCCGATGTTGTACACGTTGCTGGAAAGGTAGACCCTTTGGCAGATATCGAGGTCATCCAAACAGAACTCTCTTTGGCCGATTTACAAATGTGTGAGAAAGCTTTGCAAAAGGTGGAGCGTCAGGCAAAAGCAGATCCAAAAGCTAAAGGCTTAAAGCTCGCTTTAGAAAAAGCAGCTGCCTACCTCAATGATGGGCTTTCTTTACGAAGCTGCAGCTTCACAGAAGAAGAGCGCCAGGCCTTAGCAATCTATACCTTTCTAACGTTTAAGCCGACCTTATATGTGGCAAATGTCTCTGAAGCGCAACCGACAGGAGTCGAGCAAGAGCGAGTCAAGACCCTTGAAGACTATGCTGCAAAAGAGGGAGGAGAAGTCTTGCCTCTCTGTGTAGCGATGGAATATGAAATTTCGACCCTCCCTAAAGAAGAAAGGGCAGAGATGCTTGAAGGGATGGGGATGGATGAACCCGGCTTGCATCGTTTGATCCGCTCGTCTTTTAAGTTACTAGGCCTTCAGTCATTTTTAACGACAGGCGAAGTGGAAACGCGTGCTTGGGTATGCCCCCAAGGAGCTACAGCTCCACAAGCTGCTGGAAAAATTCACTCTGATATCGAGCGTGGCTTTATCCGGGCTGAGGTTATTCCATTTCAGGATTTTATTGATTGTGGGGGGCGCGCTGCAGCTAAAGAGGCTGGCAAGATGCGCACTGAAGGGAAAGAGTATCTTGTCCAAGATGGAGATGTCATCCTTTTCCTCCATAACTAACTACTTCGTGTGTAGGATGAAGAGTCCCTGCCAATCTTCTGGAGGGGGCTCTTTTTCGAATTGCTCAATTCTTGCTAGGAAGATCTCAGCCGTTACATCTGTAGGAAATAGTGTTTTGATTTCCTGGTAGGCAGCTTTTGCTCCCTGCCAATCTTTTTGAAGATAGGCCTCAAACCCAGTCTCTGATAATGCAGAAAGCTTTTTATCTTCCTCAGAGGGCTGGATTGCTGCTTCTGCCTCATATCCCGCTAGTAACTCATAGACTTTTGTTCCTTCTTTTTTCCCCTTTAGGGCAACAAAGTCGATGGTTCGGTATAAAAACTGATCTTTTGTTCTCTCATAGACAGGCTGGCTCACAATGATGGTTGTCTGGAAGTTTTTATTTAAGCTTTCTAGGCGTGCACAGGTGTTTACGGTATCTCCCATGACCGTATAATTCATCCTAGATGGAGAGCCCACATTTCCTACTAAGCTTTCTCCATAGTTCAAGGCAAAACGAGTATGGAAGGGAGGAAGTCCCTTTTTTTGCCACTCTTCATTGAGCTGTTGAACTTTTGCTTTGCACTTCAAAACGGAATGACAGGCTGTCTTTGTCGAATTTTTGATCTGGTCAGGAGCTCCCCAAAATGCAAGCACCCCATCTCCCATGAATTTATCAATGGTTCCTTTACTTTCTTCAATTTCATCAGTAATTAGAGCAAGGTACTCAGAGAGTAGGGGAAACACCTCATCGATGGGCCTTTTCTCTGAAATAGAGGTAAAGTCGTATACATCTGTAAATAGAATCGTCAGAGCTTTTTTTCTGCCCCCTATTTTTGCCTGCTCCCCATTGATCAGTAATTTGCGAACAAGCCTTTTGGGGACATAGCTCCCAAAGGCCGTCAGTCCTTTTTTCATAGAGTCTAAGGCTTGGCTCATGAGATCGATTTCATAAACCCAGGAGTTAATATGCCTGGAACTCTCTAAATTGAAATCCTTGATTAAAAGCATTTCTTCAGAAAGTCCTAGGATGGGCCTCGCTAGGGAACGAGCGAAGACAACGCTTAGGATGATGGCGATAGCAACAAAGATTAAAGAAAAGCCAATCACCTTTGTACTGGCCTCTTTAACATTTCCAATAAAATCTGTTTCTGGAATTGCCAAACAAAAATACCAGTTATTCTCGAAAAGCTTTTGAATAGAGGAAAAGTTAATGAGAAGGTTTTTGTGGTTGATTGTTTTCGCTTGCTCTAGGTGTCCCAGGTTAAGAAGGGCTTGTGAGAGAGTGGGTAGAAGCTCTCTGTTTTGTGTTTGCTGGTAGTAGCGTGCTGAGTTACTTGAAGGGCCCTTAACGACATAGTTTCCTTCGCTATCTAAAATCGCTGCAAAACTATGAGTCCCCAGTGGAATTTCTGCTAAAAACCCTGCAAGCTCATCAAGAGTAAGGTCAATAAAAGCCACGCCTTTTAGCTTTCCTTCAGTAAATAATGGCATAGCGGATGAAATGCCACGGTCTCCATTTGTATATGTGTAGGGCTCTGTCCAAATTTGCTCTCTCTTCTCTCTTGCTTCTTCAAACCATGGTCTTGTTCGAGCATCGATAATATCGATTTTACTTTTGGGGTAGGGGGGGATTGTTCCTCCATTGATATCTAAATATTCTTCTGTACAAGTAAGGCCTTGAGAGCAGCCATAAAGGTAAAAAACAGCCTCTTTTGGTGCCCCTTTCGTATGGGGAGGAACTTTTGATACATAGTAAATATCCCCAGAAGGGGTTCCTATGCCAATGCCTCGAAACTGTGGAAGAGCGAGTAAGACACTCAAGTACTTCTTTTTGAATGAATCAATACTATTTTTCTCTGGGTCGAGCTCATTAAAGTGCTTTTGAAAGTAGTGGAGAAGGTTATTGACAGGGTATAAAAAGGTTGTAATCCTAGACTCAATAAAGTCATGTGTATGGCCAATATCACGGATGGCATCCTCTCGATATGCCTCTGTGGAGATACGGTGATTGATGAAAATAATACAACCCGTAGAGGTGATCACAAGTAGGAGGAAGAGGGTCAGCAGGGTGACTCGGATACGAGGGCGGTAGGTGATTTTCATATAGGATCCTTTTCTCAGCGATCACAGACCTTTTATCAGAAATTATTTTAGTTGCAAACTTCCTACTTTGTGTAATACTTACCCAGATTTTTAGATAATGCAATGACTGTGAATGTGTTATGAAGGATAAATCTGTTACAATTCGGTTTGCTGAGGAAAAAGATCTCAAGACTGTTTTACATTTTATTGTGGAACTTGCTAAGTATGAAAAGCTTGAGCATGAGGTAGTCGCGAGTGAGGAAAAACTTGCTCAAACGCTTTTTGGAGAGCGTAAATACGCAGAGGTACTCCTTGCAGAGCTACATGGACAACCTGTTGGCTTTGCTCTTTTCTTTCATAACTACTCCACCTTCCTTGCAAAACCAGGTTTATACCTTGAAGATTTGTATGTCTCACCAAGCTCTCGTGGAAATGGGGTTGGCAAACGACTATTTCAAAAACTTTGCCAGGTAGCTAAAGAGCGGGAGTGTGGAAGAGTGGAGTGGTGGGTGCTTGATTGGAACCAATCAGCTATTGATTTCTACCTCTCAATTGGAGCCAAAGCTATGGATGAGTGGACCGTTTTCCGCTTGGAAGAAAGCGCCATAGCTAACTTGGCACAAGGTTAAAAGCGGCTTTTGCCTGCCTAACATCCTTTTGAATCTGCATACTCAATGCTTCCTGAGATGCAAAGCGCTTTTCAGGGCGGAGGTATTCCTTCAGCTGAACGTCAATCGTTTGTGCTTCCTCAAAAGGAGCAGCTGTTAGTAGATAGCTTTCTAGTTGAGGAGTCTTGGCCTCACTCACTGTAGGCGCAGTGCCAAGGTTGGAGAGAGAGGGGTAACTTTTTCCATTGATGACTGTTTGGCTTAAGTAGACGCCAAGCGGGGGCAGACAGAGATTTTCGCAGCAGATATTCAGTGTTGGAAACCCAAGCTTTCTGCCAAGACCTTTTCCTTGAATAACCAACCCTCTCAGACTATATGGGCGTCCAAGCAGCGCAGAAGCTTGCTGCAAGCTCCCTTTTTTGATTAGGTTGCGAATCTCCGTGCTCGATGCTTTTGGCAGTTTGTTCAGGTACTCTAGCGTGATACCATTCTTCTTTGCAAATTTGAGAATGCGTTCAGGAGTGCCCGACCGTTGATAGCCAAATGAAGCTTCAGAACCAAATAGGCAGTAGCAAAGGTTTAGCTTTGCTTGTATTTGGTTTAAGAAATCTTCTGGGCCTAGCTTGGAGAGGGAATGTTTAAAAGGAATACAAACTAATGCATCAAGCCCTAAGGAGGCTAAAAGCTCCACTTTCTGCTCAATGGAGCAAATCAAAGGTTTTTTCTGCTCTGGATGCAAAACCCATGAGGGGTGGTTTGAAAAGGTAAGTGCTACAGCCTGCGCATCTCTTTCTTTTGCTGCCATACAGAGTTTTTTGATCAGGAACTGGTGTCCTATATGTACACCATCAAAATTTCCCAGCGTAAATGCAGTTAACTGTTGGTTGGAAGGAAGCGCTTCAAGCTGATTATAGATTTTCATCATCGTTGTGCGTTAAGAGCCTTTGTATGTAGGGCTGAATGTTAGCCCCTTCCTTATCCAGATTTTGGCTCTCAGGACAGTTTTCAACCGTGTAAGGACCGATTTTTGTCCTGCGTAGCCCTTGGAGGAAGGCTCCACACCCTAGCACAACACCAAGGTCATTTGCAAGGGAGCGAATATATGTTCCTTTCGAGCAGCTGACTTGTAGTTCTACCCATGGGTACTCATAGCGCAGTAGCTCTACATGCATGAACACTTGTACAGGAGGTCGCTCAACAACAATGCCTTGCCGAGCAAGCTCATATAGTTTTTTCCCTTTCATCTTCTTTGCACTATACATGGGAGGCGTTTGCCATACATAGCCTTGAAACTGAGAAAGAGCTTCTTTAAGAGCTTCTAGACTTGGTTGATCAGACGATTCTGTAGTAACTTGACCCTCAATATCATAAGTATCTGTAGATTTCCCCAAGAACAAGGTCGCATGGTACTCTTTTGACAGGTTGAGAAAAGAGTCAGACTGGCGTGTATAGTTTTTACCAATAAGTAAGATCAGTAAGCCAGAGGCAAAAGGGTCTAGGGTACCAGCGTGTCCAATTTTTTTGACTCCAGTGATGCGTCGCAACTGCTTCACTACATAAAAAGAGCTCTTCCCAGGGCTCTTATCAATCAGAATAAACCCTTCTTGAGAGGGAGGAGGGGAGTTACTGTCTATGAGAGCGTTCGTGTTGGATTTGTTCCACAAGAGTTGAGATGCGGGCATAGCTCTCTACAGAGTTATCAAGTTTAAAAGTTAGTTGTGGGAAGTAGCGAATGACAATTTGCTTAGCTGCATGAACACCAATATAGCCAGCACTTCTGTTTAGAGCTGCAACAGAAGCTTTCTTCTCAGAATCAGAGCCAATGACACTCACAAAGACCTTTGCATGCTTTAGGTCTTTCGTGACCTCCACCTTGGTGATGGTGAATAGGGGGTGAAGGTCAGGGTCCTGTACTTCTTTATGGATCGTATCAGAAATCACTTCTTTAAGAAGAGAGTTCAATCGGTTTGTTCTGCGAGAAGGCTTTGTTGCATCCATGACTATAGCTCCTGTGATACATGCTCAATTTCAAAGGAGCGAATGGTGTCTCCCTCTTCCACACCATGGAAGTTTTCAAGGAGAATACCACATTCAAGGCCTTTCTTGACCTCTTTCGCATCATCCCTATCACGGCGAATAGAAGCAATTCCACCCTTCCAAATCTCTTTATTGTCGCGATAAAGTCGCGCAAAGTGATTTCTGCTGATAATGCCATCTTTTACGATACAGCCAGCAATCACCCCTAGTTGAGAGGCTTTGAAAGTTGCTTGGACATAAGCTTCTCCACGCTCGTGTTCAACTTCAACAGTATCAAGAAGGCCTGTCATAATTTCTTTGATGCCTTCAAGAGCATGATAGATAACGTCGTATGTCTTTACGACAATTTTTGATGTTTTAATCAGTTCGGCAGCATGATTTTCGACCCGAGTATGGAAGCCGATAATGACAGCTTGGGAAGCTGCAGCTAGGCGGACATCAGACTCTGAAATCTCTCCAACTCCAGAAAAGACCACTTCAACGTCAACTTTTTCAGATTCGATATTTTCAATCGATGCTTTAAGCGCTTCCAAGGAGCCTTGCACGTCTGCACGGAGAACAAGAAGGAGCTTCTTGCGATCGCCCTCATCTTTAAGCAGGCTATCCATAGAAGGTAGTGTGCGCTTTTGTAAGCTCTTTTGTCTGAGCTCTTCCTGGCGAACATCAGCAATTTCCTTTGCTTCTCTTTCGCTCTTTACAGCGATGAACTCTTCTCCAGCCTCTGGAAGGCCAGATAGGCCTGTAATTTCTACAGGAGTTGAAGGAGGTGCCTCTTTAATGGACTTACCAGAGCAGTTGCGCATCGTTTTCACACGAGCCCAGTGTTGGTCAAAGACAAGAGCATCTCCCTTGCGCAGGGTTCCATTTTGAATAAGAAGAGACACAGAAGCCCCAAGGCCTTTGTGCATCTCTGATTCAAGCACAGTCCCTCTAGCTCGGACGCTTGCATTCGCTTTTAGCTCAAGAACCTCGGCTTGAAGAGCCAATAGTTCTAGTAATTCAGGGAGGCCATCACCTGTTTTCGCAGAGCAGTTAACAGTAATAGTGGTTCCACCCCAAGCTTCAGGAAGGAGTTCATGGTCAGCGAGCTGACGATAAACGTTATCTGCATTGAAACCAGGTTTATCACTCTTGTTAATTGCAACAAGGATAATGACGCCAGCAGCTTTCGCATGTTGTAAAGCTTCTTCTGTCTGTTGACGGAAGCCTTCATCCCCAGCAACCACTAAAACAACGATATCTGTTGCTTTAGCACCACGAGCTCGCATTGCAGTGAACGCTTCGTGTCCAGGTGTATCTAAAAAGGTTAGAGGCCCGTGGCTTGTATCAACACGGAATGCACCGATATGCTGTGTAATCGCCCCAGCTTCTTGCCCAGCAACATTGCTTGCTCGGATTTTATCGATTAAGCTTGTTTTACCATGGTCAACATGACCCATGAAGGTGACAACAGGAGCTCGAAGGGCAAGTTCTCCCTCATCAGAAGACTCGATCTCTTCTTGAATTGACTTTTCAGTGATGCGGATACGCTCTTCTTCTTCATTGTTGATGGAGATGTTACAATCGAACTCATGACCAATGAGCTGAATAGTGGTCTCATCATCTAAGAAGTCATTCAGTGTAACGGTCAGTCCTTCCATGAAAAGCTTAGAGATAATCTCAGAAGCCTTTCGCTTCATCTGCTGAGCTAAGCTTTTGACTGTGATCGGTAGGCGAACAGAAAGCTCTTTAGGTCGAATGATAGGAGCTTCTTCTTGATGAGAGCCGCCATGTCGACGAGAAGGTCTGCGACGACGCCAGCTTCCTTCATCTGAAGCATCACGTAAGTCTTGTTTGCGCTTAGGAGCTGGCTTCAGAGTTGAGCGAGGACGGAGATTTTTATATTCTTTTGTCCACTTCTTCTTCGGCTTGTCATCAAACTCCTTATTCTCAGTCTTAGCAGCAGCGCCTTGCTGAGGAGTCGTTTTTGTCGTTTTAGCAGCGGCTTCTTTTGGAGGAGCTTTTTTCTTTTGAGGAAGAATATCATTGATATGTCTACCTGTAGGTCCTAAGCGTACAGGAGGCTTTCCAAGAGGCAGGCTCTTTTTCGGAGCAATGGTATAGGAAGCTCGTGCAGCAGGCCTGTGAGCAGGAGCTTTCGCTGGCTGCTTTTTAGCGATGTCTTCAGCTGTCTTTGAACGAACCTTAACTGCAGGAGGAGGAGGGGGTGTTTCGGCCTCTTCCTCATTGCTTTCAGAGGTCTCTACTTTAGGAGCAGGAGCTGGCTCAACCTTTTTTGGGGGTGGAGTGGCTGCAGCTTCTTTGGGCTTAGAGATCGCTTTAGGAGTTTCCGCAGCAGGAGCTGCAGCAGCCTCAGGCTTTTTCTCTTTTTTCTCAGCTGGAGCTTCTTCTTTCTCAGGCTGGCTTTCTTTCTTTTTAGAGCTTAACTGTTTCTTAAGCTGGCCGATATTCACGGCCTCAGCAAGCTGGGTATTTTTAATGTTTAGTTTGAACTTTTTGGCCAACACTAATCCCCAAGGTTATTTACTTTTTCCATAATAGATTCTGCAAGCTCTCGACTACCAATTCCTGGAACCTGTGAGAGTAGGTCTTCTATGGAGCATGAGAGAATCTTTCTACGTGTGTTATAGCCAGCATCGACAAGCTCTCTAACAACGAGAGGGCTGACCCCTTCAATTGAATCGATAGGCTCATCAAGAGAGGCTTCTTCTGAGCTAGCGAGTTCCATCTGCTGTAGAGCAGAAATGCGGTTGAACTCTGTAAGTTTTTGAAAGTCGAGTTCTCGATCAATTAATCGAGAGTTGAGTCGAGCATTCATTCCTCGTTTTCCTATGACAGTAGGGAAGTGGTCATCATCCACTACAACAAGTAGGGCAGACTCATCTTCATTTGCTCGAATCTTACGAATTTCAACAGGAGATAGAGCGCTTTGTAGCAACTCTACAGCATCTTCAGAGTAAGGAATGATATCAATTTTTTCATTGTTCAGTTCGTGAACGATGTTTTTTACGCGGTTTCCACGGACCCCAACACAAGTTCCTACAGGATCAATGCGTACATCGCTGCTGCGGACAATCATTTTTGTGCGGTAGCCTGCTTCACGAACAATTTTTTCAACGGTCACAATGCCTTCTTTAATCTCAGGAACCTCTTCAATGAAGAGTTGCTCAACAAATTCAGGAGCACTGCGCGATAAAATCACTTCAGCTCCTCCATTGTCTAGGTCTCTTACTTCATAAAGAAGGGCGCGCACGCGCTCTCCAACCTTATACCTTTCTGTCTTAGGAAAGTGGTTTTTAGGTAAAATTCCTTCTACCTTGCCAAGGTCGATCACTAAGTTGGATGCTTGAGAGAAGCGCTTGATTGTTCCTGAAACAATTTCACCAACTCTGTGGCGATATTCTTCATAAATCACATCTCTTTCTGCATTGCGAAGCTTGTGAGCGATCATTTGCTTTGCTGTTTGTGCTGCGATGCGTCCAAAGTCTTTAGGAGTGATAAGAACAGAGAGGATCTGCCCAACCTGACAGCCAGGAGCCAACTCAGTAGCTTCCTCATAAGAAATCTGAGTGTCAGGAGAAGTTACCTTCTCGACGATCTCTTTCTCCGTATAGACGTCGATTTGGCCCGATTTGGGGCTGATTTCGACGGAAATATTTTCTACATTGTGAATGCTCTTACGGGCTGCGGCATGAAGAGATTCCTTGATAGCACTAATAAGGACCTCTCGATTAATGCCTTTTTCACGTTCCATATAGTCAAAGATTGCTAGCAAGTCCTTATTCATCCCGACATCCTACAATTTTAAAGGGCGTAATTATAGCTAATGTTGAATTTGTTTTACATCATTCATTTCTTCTAAGTAGGAGAGATGTCCCTCTTAGGAAAATTCAAATTTAAACTGGTGGCCAGTTGTAAAAAAAACCGAAGGCATAAACCTTCGGTTTTGAGTCGAAGCCCCAGCACTTTATGCAAGTGCTGGGTAGGGAGAGATTAAGAGTTTTCTTCCTCTTCCTCTTCATGTACGACGATATCGTCCAGATCTTCTTTACCTTCATCCATAAGATGTTCTTTAAGGGAAAGAGCGATCTTCTTCTGCTCTGGGTCAATGCGAAGAACCTTAGCAGTGATACGGTCGCCTTGCTGAACAAGATCTTCCACCTTGCCAAATGGCTGGTCAGAAAGTTCTGTTACATGGATTAAAGCTTCGATGCCGTTTTCTAGCTCAACAAAAGCTCCAAAAGCAGCAATTTTTGTGATGACCCCTTTAACGAGGGAGCCAGCAGGCATGATCTTTTCGATGTTTTCCCATGGGTTTTCATCAACTTGCTTCAGGCCTAGAGTAATTTTCTTACTCTCCTTGTCTACAGACAAGATCATTGCCTTGACTCGGTCGCCTTTTTCAAGAAGCTCTGATGGGTGAGAAATTTTCTTGATCCAGCTAAGGTCTGAAATGTGGATAAGCCCTTCAATTCCTGGCTCTAGCTCAACAAATGCACCATAGTTGGTCAAGCTCTTAACTTCTGCATCAACAGTTGTTCCAGGAGGATACTTTTCATCTGCATCATTCCATGGGTTGTGCTCTGTTTGCTTGATTCCAAGAGAAATTTTACCTTCTTCCTTCTGTACAGAAAGAACAACAGCATCAACTTCATCGCCCTTATTGACGACTTCACTTGGATCAGTCACATTTTTAACCCAAGACATTTCGGAGACGTGAATCAACCCTTCAATGCCTGGTTCAATTTCGATGAAGGCTCCATATGGAAGAAGATTTACAATCTTTCCTTGAACGCGAGTTCCTGGAGGATACTTTTGTTCAATTTCTTCCCATGGGTTTGATTCTTTTTGCTTAAGTCCTAGAGCAACACGGCCTTTTTCATGGTCGATGCTGAGGATCATGACCTCTAGCTCTTGGCCAAGCTCTACCATTTCGGATGGGTGCTTGATGCGCTTCCATGTCATATCTGTGATATGAAGAAGACCATCAATGCCATCTAGATCTAAGAAGACACCGAAATCAGTGATATTTTTTACGACACCTTTGCGAAGGTCGCCTTCTTGGATGGTTTCTAGTAGAGTCGCTTTTTTAGCAATGCGCTCAGCTTCTAGGATCTCTCTTCTAGAGACGACAACGTTCTTTCTTTCAACATTGATCTTTAGAATCTTGAAGTCATATGTCTGACCAAGGTACTCATCAAGGTTCTTGATGCGCTTGTTGTCAATTTGAGAGCCAGGAAGGAAAGCTTCCATTCCGATGTCGACCATAAGGCCGCCTTTTACCTTGCGAACGACTCGACCTGTTACGATAGAACCTTCTTCACAATGCTCAAGAATGTATTCCCACTGACGCTGTTTTTCAGCTTTTTCACGAGAAAGGACAATCTGGCCGCTTTCATCTTCTGCTTCTTCAAGGAGAACTTCGATAGATTCGCCGATTTGGAGGTTTTCTGGTTCGCGGAACTCAGCGATAGGGATCAGTCCCTCAGATTTGAGGCCTACATCAACGACTACAAAGTCCTTAACAATATCGACTACTGTTCCCTGAAGGATGACTCCGACAGGAGGTACAGGAGAGACAGGACTGTCTTCTGCTGGTGCTTCTAGCATTTTTCTAAAGAGCTCAGCGTCTGTTTCGTTGTAGCTTTCGCCGTCGAGTACAGGTTGATCACTCCACTTGAGATTAGGGTTGTTAGACATTACTTAGTGTTCTCCGAAGAATCTGAATGTTTCTAGGGTTAAATGATGTTAATAATTTCCTACAAAGGGGACACATCTTACGTTGTTTGAAGTTTTTCTATCTAGAGCTTTTTTAGAGAGAGGGGCAGTAGGTTACAGAGGAGCTAGATGTTTCCTTGATACAAACAGCGTATAAAGAGGTGAATTTGGACTGCAGTTGGTTATAAATCCAAACAGCAATGAACTCGGCTGTTGGAGAGTCAGTTTGGAGTGTTTCGTTTAAAAAGTGGTGGTCAAGGTGGCTTTTGATCAGAGGGTGGACAGCTTTTGAGATGTCATTAAAATCTATGAGCATATGCTTTTGAGGACCTTCCTTTTGGAGCTCTTGGCCACGAAAGATCAAAGTCATTTCGTAGGAGTGACCATGGAGGCGGGAGCATTTGCCATCGTGATGTGTGAGAACATGGCTGGCTTCAAAGCGAAAGGTTTTTTGTAATTCAAACATGCAATAAGTGTTAGACTGACATTTAAAGAGTGAATATTCTAAGCTGTTGCGTGGGAAATTTGCAAAGGGAATGACAAGCGTGTCTCCAGTTTTAGTTCTCAAGTTTGGAGGGGCATCTTTAGCATCTGCTGAAAGCTTTGCCCATGTTGCAAAAATCATTTCCTCAAGAAGGAAGAGTGGTTTCCGAGTGGTAACAGTGGTCTCTGCAATGGCAGGTGTCACGGATCAGCTGATAGACCTAGCAAGGAAGGTCAGTGAAATCCCTCCTCCTCGAGAGCTTGATATGCTGGTCAGTGCAGGTGAAAGAGTCAGTATGTCTCTACTTGCCATGGCTCTTGCGAAGCTTGGTAAGCCTGCGGCTTCTTTTACGGGAAGCCAGAGTGGTATCATTACAACCTCTGATCACCATAATGCAAAAATTTTAGAGGTAAGAGCTTATCGACTGCTTCCTTATTTAGAGAGAAATGACATCGTTATTGTTGCTGGATTTCAAGGTGTGAGTCGAGAAAAAGAGGTAACAACCCTAGGGCGAGGAGGATCAGATACGACTGCTGTGGCGCTTGCGGCTGCTCTTGGAGCAAAGGGAGTCGAGTTTTATAAAGATGTTGCAGGGGTGCATGCAAGAGATCCGAAGCAGACAGGGCTAAAAAGCGCTCCGTTTGAGTCATTGACTTACGAAGAAGCTTTAGATGTGATTTCTAAGGAAGGGAAAGCTGTCATTCATCCGCGAGCCCTTGAGCTTGCTGCAAAGCAGAGCGTGCCTCTCTGTGTCCGATCGTTTCAAACATTTTTTGATGAGAAGGGATTTGAGGGGACCTGGATTTCTTATAAAAAAGGTATTGGTAGAAAACAGCCTATCGCGTATGAGCAGCCTTCATGTCAAAAAACCGGGTGATTCATTGACTGATTTTCCTCATATCAAGCCATCATTTTTATCGAGTGGCAAGGAAAGAGATGGGCGCTCGGTTGCTCATTATCAAGCTTGGGTAGAGGAGGGAGTGCGAAGAGCTGTCCCAGCTTATATATTTGATGGCACCCGGACAAAAGAAGAGCAGTTTCAGCTCTTTCGTCAAGCCCTTCCTCTGTTGACTTGGACAGATTTGCCAAAAAAGGCTCCTGGAGAAGTTTCTTTTTTTTTGATTTGTCGCTTAAGAAGTGATGCCTTTCGCTTTTTCTACGACATGGTCAGCCGCTGGTTGATCCCTGAGCGTCGAGCTCCTATTCCTCTTCTTTTTGCTGCAGACTTTGCTTTTGATGAAATTGATGGGGAACAGTACACACTTGTTGAGATCATTTTCCGAATAGAAACAGCAGAAGACTTACAAACAGTAAAGCGAAATTTGTGGGTGTTAGAAGCAGAAATACAAATGGGGGCGGACTCTCATTACAAAGCAAGCCGCATCCTAGAAGCGAAGGGGCTATCAGGAGATGAAAAAACAACGTTAGTAAGAGAACATATTTACTCTCTTATGCAAAGGCGAAAAGAGCTGCAGGAAGATATCTTTTTAGAGCTTCAACGCTTCCTTGTTGTGACTAGTGATGACTTTAAGCAGCATCGAGACTATCGGCACATGAGTCGCATTGTGATTTCCCTTTATGTCTTTCAGCAGTCAATCAAGAGAGCTTTGCGCTTAAGGCCTAAAGAGCGCCATATACATGTTAAACTATTGCGGACATTAGTTGATGGAGCTAGTTCTAGGCGCGTTCTTGGTTGTTTAGTGCTACTAAACTTCCTAGAAGAAAATGAGGTCTTTGAAGAAGAGCACCTTTTAGGAGCTATTCAAAGTATTATTCCTCAAGCCAAGGATGTAGAAGGCTCATTTTTTGCCTACCAAAGTCGAGTGGGATCCACATGTGCTCTTTATATGGAAGTAGAGCCTGCAGCCGGAGGCTCATTTACGCCTTCCCAAATCTCCGCTTTGAGAGACCAAATACAGGGAGAGCTGCATAGTCGTATTGAGCAGTTGGTGCATGCTGTATTTATGCCTAGAAATGAAGAAGAGGTGTTAAAAAATCTGCTGGTTTTAAAGAGAGAGCTCTCTAGGCCAGAAGATTTGCCACAGGTAATGATTTCATTTGAAGATCAGACAGCATCGCAGCTGTCCTTTAATGTGATTATCCTTCGCGTGCGCAAGCCTGGTTTGCAGCCTGTGAAAGACTTGTTTTATCAGGCGGAGACCCCTTTAGACTTTACCTTGGACCGGGAGAAGGTTGTAGGTCATATTGACCGCAGTTTGCCAAAAGAAGCGACAATCTTTCGTTTAAAGATCCGAAAAGATCCCTTCCTTCGAAAGAATCGTGCTGTAGACATTGGTCGAGCAAGACAGGCTGTTTCTGCAGAAGTGGAGCGAGTGATAGGCCCTTTCCGAGATTATAATGGAGGGATGATGGCAAAGCAGGAGCAGCTACTGAAGCAGGCAAAGCGATTAGCTAAGCTTTCTCCTCAAGATGAAGCATTTATGGAGAGCTTTTTTTATTCTATCACGCCAGATTTAATGAGGGGGCTTTTCGAAAAAGAGTCCTTGGTTTCTTTCTTCCAGCAGGCAAAACAGGTATTAGGAGATGTTTTACAGGGGAAAAAAGAATCAAGCTGTACATTCTGCTTGGATGAACAGCTTTACTTTATAGTTGCAAGCGCGAATGTGGCGTTCCGTCAGGATCTAAAGCAGTTTTTAGCCCAAGAAGACGAACAGATTCTGACAATGACTGTTTCTCTAGAGCAGCAGGGAATTTGTTTAGATGGGGGGGTATGCCCATCTGATAGCGTAGAGGCGCTTATGGCAGCTTTTCCTAAGTTAAAGGGGTAACTTTAAGAAAATTTTGTTTTTATAGAGCCTTCATAAAATGTGTTCCCTTCTCTTTCTGTGCGTTTGAGAGAGAAGTCTGCTTGGATTCCGACTCTTTGAAGGGACTCTGGATTTCCACTTGGGGGAAAGATATTTGCAGCTCCGCCGGGTTCCGTTTCTCCACTGATCTGGATAGAGTCTCCATCTACACTAATATTGAACCCATTCAGCTGGGCGCTCCAGCCAATAGAACCTTTATAGTCTGAAGCCCAGCAAAAGGCTACCTGTGCTACAGGGCTAAACTCTTTGCACATAAGAGGCATGAGCTCTTGTCTAGCTATTTGGCGAGACTCTTCTAAAGAACAGCCTTTTTTTTCTTTGATGAAAAATGCCATCTCTTCTGCAATCAAAGCTGTTGTGAATGGTCCTGCCTCTTGGTGGCGTCCTAATACCTGTAAATGGAATGCGTTGATTGTTTCTTTAATCAATGCTTTTTGCTCTTCTGATAGGGAGATCTCTTCAGGTAAAGAGGTGCCATCTAAAAAATGTTTGATTATTTGGTCGGCCTCTTCGGAGGTCCATTGTCTATCTGTTTGTGGGGGCAAGCTTTCAATGGAGCTTTTTAGCCTGTCTCTTTCCGTTGCAGATGTCAGGTCAAGTCTATCTAAAATAGGGTTGAGTTTTTCCTCCTCTTCAGGGCTAAGCCTGCCTGATTCACTATCAGTTGACCGTTGCAGCATGTACTGTAGAATTTTGTCTGCTGTAATGCCTGTCTGAGAAGCGGCTATTGCAGCTTTTGCTTGCAGTAATAGATCTTGTGATAGAGGGCTTTTTAAATCATAAAGGTTCAGTTGGTTGCCATTGAATCTATTTTCAGCAAGTCCTTGCCTGAAAAAAGTATTGATGATGGCATGAGGTTCTTTCATAGATAAAAAAATTGCTTGTAAGTTTTCTCTAACTTCAGAGGGAAACTCTTTGACTGCTGACGAAAATTTGCTGGGAAGAAGCTCAGACCCTTTCATCATCGATAGGGGAAGGTGTAGCTTTCTATCACTTTCTGCAACTCTCAGTAAGGTTTGAGCATAGCTTTGGATGCGCTCTTTAGCTTCCATAATCGAGTCATCAGATAAAAAAGAAGGGTCTTTTACCTGATCAAGAGCATGTATGAGTACCTGCAAATCACAGTAAAGATTTGCTGACTTTGTAGATTTTTCAGGAGAGTTTTCTTCCTTAATAACTTGGCGAATATTTTTGTTGATGCTGTCTATATGTGCATGTAGGGTGTCGGATGGTCTCGTGTGCTTAGAAATAAGAGCATGTGCTTCTTGACAAAGTCTGGATATACTTTCAGTATCATCAGATAGATAAATTTTCTTAGAGATCTCACTGAATTCTCTATGAGCACTGCTGAGCTCTTTTATTAGAGAGCTTTCCAGTTTTGCAGGGAGCTGTTTAGAGAGGATCGTTTCTCTTTTTTTGCTTAGAGCTGTGGCATATAATAGCACTTGCTCTGTGGCGACTTTTCTCATCCACTCTCTATCGGGGTTTTTGAGTTTTGCCAAAAGCTCCTTTGATATTTCTTGTGAATTTTGATCAGATAAGTTGGCAACAACGATGGGTAACTGGAGGTGGTCAAGTTTAGCTTGTCTAAGAAGAGATTGTAGCTGTTCTTTTGATAGGGAGTAGACTTTAGAGGAGTCTTTTACTGTATACCCATGAGCTCTTCCAAAAAGGGACCATGTCCTTGCTTCAAGCCCTAAGTCTGAGTCGGTAAAAGTCTTTTTTTCAAAGGGTTCTGGGGATTGGGAGGCTATAGGGTCATGAGGACCTTGAATACTCATATTTGGCTCCGATTATCATTCAGTATTTATGTCGGAATAAGGAACAAAGTCTTTAGTCAGAATGAAAAAGCCTACTTGAGTTAAATAAAAGAGCGAGTAAGAATTAGAGGTTTAAATCTTTCTGTATATATGAGGAATTGATATGTCAAACATCAAAGTCGCACCTTCTATTTTAGCCGCAGACTTTGCTCGCTGGGGAGATGAAGCAAAAAAGGCAGAAGATGCAGGAGCTGACTGGCTTCACCTTGATGTGATGGATGGACACTTTGTGCCAAATATCAGTTTTGGGCCACAAGCCGTTGCAGCTGCCAAACGCTCGACAAATCTTTTTTTGGATGTGCACCTGATGATGTATAATCCAATGATGTATATTGAGCGATTTGTTGAGGCTGGCGCAGACATGTTGACCTTTCACTTCGAAGCAACAGAAGATATTTCGGATACTTTGAGCTATATCCGCAAATGTAACATTCGAGCGGGCTTGGCATTTAAGCCTGATACTTCTCCCTCTTTTATCACCAAGTATCTTGATCAAGTAGATCTTGTCTTGATTATGACTGTGGAGCCTGGGTTTGGAGGGCAGTCCTTTATGCCTGAGATGTTAGATAAAATTCGCTTTGTCAGGGAAACTTGTGATCGCCTTGATATTCGAGAAGGGGGTGAGGTCTCAAAAGATCCTACAAAGCCACCTTTGTACATCGAGGTAGATGGAGGAATTGATGCAAAAACTGGGGCGCAATGTGTAGAGGCAGGAGCAAATGTTTTGGTTGCAGGAACCTCTTTATATGGCCAAAAAGATATGGCTGCCGCAGTAAGTGAGCTCCACCAGTTAGCGTAAGCAGTGGACAAGATTTCTCTGATTAGATACCCTATTTACTTACTTTTTTAATCCTAATAGGTTGGGACTCATGGTTCAAAGTAGTCAGATCATTCCAGGAATGATTGTTTCTATTGGAGACAAACTTTATCAAGTCGAGTCTTGCATGAAGGTGACAGCTACAAAAGGCACACCATTCATTAAGACAAAGATTAAAGACCTTGTTTCTGGAAAGACATCTGAAAAAAACTTTAAGCCAACACAGAGTGTTAAAGAGGTCTCACCAGAGGAGAAGCTTTTAGAGTTTCTCTATATGGAAGGAGAGGACTTTCTTTTCCTAGATATCAATAACTTAGAGCAGATTCTTGTTCCCAAAGAGGTTATTGAGGATAAGGTCAACTACCTTAAAGGGGGGATTGAACTCAAAGCCTCCTTTTATGGAGAGATGATTTTCACTATTGAGCTACCTCAGTTTTTGGAGCTTATGGTTTCTTCAATTGAAGAAATTGAAAATGTCGATCAGTCAGTTTCTAGTACGGTTCGTCTAGCAATCTTAGAAACGGGAGCAAAAGTAGAGGTTCCTCCATTTGTCGAGCCTGGAGATATTTTAAAAGTTGATCCAAGACAGCAAGAATTTATCCAACGAGTCTAGTACAGGGAGTAGATTGTGGACCTGAAGCAAATCAAAGAGTTAATGGGAGCTATGGGGCGAGCAAGGATGCGTAAACTTCGCCTTAAGCAAGGGGATTTTGAAATTCAGCTAGAGAGAGAATCTCAGCAAAAAGCTGGAGAGCAACCCTCCGTTTTTGTTCATTCACATCCTATTCCTCCTCATATGTCTGCACCAGTGATGCATGCGCCTGCTGCACCAGCTAGTGGAGATGTCGCAGCTCCTGCACCTGCTGCAGAAGTTGCAGCTCCACCTGTAGAGGGAAGTTTTGTTACCTCTCCTATGGTTGGAACATTTTATAGTTCTCCAAGCCCTGATGCCGATCCATTCATAAAAGTGGGAGACCGTGTCACAGAAGAAACGGTTGTTTGTATTGTGGAAGCTATGAAAGTGATGAATGAAGTCAAAGCTGGCGTGAGCGGGACTGTGAAAGAGGTCTTGTTAGAAGATGGCCAGGCTATGGAGTTTGGAACAAAAATCTTGCGTGTTGAGTAGGCCGATGCAAAAAGTTCTTATTGCCAATCGAGGAGAAATCGCTGTACGGATTATCCGTGCATGTCACGATTTGGATCTAGAGACTGTCGCAATCTTTTCAGAGGCAGATAAAGAGGCCCTGCATGTACTGCATGCAGATGAAGCTGTTTGTGTCGGAGAGGGACCTTCCAATAAATCCTATCTAAAAGTTCCAAATATTCTATCTGCCTGTGAGATCACAGGCGCAGATGCTATCCACCCAGGATATGGCTATCTGAGTGAAAATGCTGAATTTGCTTCAATTTGTGAAACTTGTGGCATTACATTTATTGGTCCAACCTCTGATGCAATCACTCTATTGGGGAATAAAGCAGAGGCGAAAGCAACAGCGAAGCGTGCAGGGTGCCCTGTGATCCCTGGTTCAGATGGCCCCGTTTCTGATCAAGCTGAAGAGGCTCTTGAAGTTGCTAAGAGCTTTGGATTCCCTGTATTGATTAAGGCTGTCGCTGGGGGCGGCGGTAAAGGAATCCGCTTTGTTTATAAAGAAGAAGACTTTGTGAAGTTGTTCATTGAAGCAAGGCGTGAAGCTGAAATCAGTTTTGGAAACCCTGATATCTACTTAGAAAAGATGATCCTCGATCCGCGGCATGTTGAAGTGCAAGTGATGGGTGATCAGCATGGAAATGTCGTGCACCTTGGAGAGCGGGACTGTACGATTCAACGGCGCCGGCAGAAGTTGATTGAAGAGAGCCCTAGCGGGCGCTTAGACGATAAGCTTCGTGCACGCATGGGTGAGGCTGCCTGTGCTATTGCTAAAGAAGCTGGCTATTTCTCTGCAGGGACAGTAGAGTTCTTGCTCGACCAAGAGAATAATTTCTACTTTATGGAAATGAATACACGGATCCAAGTAGAGCATACGGTGACGGAAGAGTGGACCCAGCAAGACTTAGTGCAAGAGCAGTTGAAGATTGCAATGGGAGAAAAGCTTTCTTTTTCTCAAAAAGATGTGCAGTTTCATGGGCATGTCATGGAGTTCCGTATTAATGCAGAAGATCCTGCAAAGGGGTTTTCTCCCTCTCCAGGAAAGCTTGATTACTACTTGCCTCCCGGAGGCCCTCATGTGCGTGTTGATAGCTCGTGTTACTCAGGATACAGCATTCCTCCTTACTATGACTCTATGATTGCTAAACTGATCGTGAAAGGAAGCTCAAGGCAAGAAGCAATTGCAATTGCTAAAAGAGCTTTAAAAGAGTTTCATATTGGGGGGGTGGCATCAACTGTCGCTTTTCATCAGTTTATCCTTGAAGATGAGAACTTCTTATCTGGGGATTACGATCTGAATTACATTGATGGAAAGCTGAATCAAGGTTGTACCTTTACTCTAAAAGAAGAGACAAAGGGCTAACAAAAAGCCAGAGAGGCTTATGGAAGCTAATAAGAGCTTAGAGCAGATGATTTCTGCTGCTGAGATTCAACAACGCATTCAAGCTTTAGCCTCCACGATTAGTCAAAAATATCATGGTAAGCAAGTGCTCCTCCTTGGCGTGCTCAAGGGGGCTCTTTGCTTAGTGGCAGATTTATTGCGTGCGTTAGATATCCAGGCGCGTGTTGAGTTTGTGCGCTGCAAAAGCTATAGAGGGACGATGCAGCGCGGAGGGCTTGAACTAATTGCAGAGCCAGACTTATCTTTAGCCGGTTATTCCGTTCTTGTTATTGATGATATTTTCGACTCAGGAAAGACTTTAGAGGCTGTTATTGCATTTGCTGAACAGCAAGGTGCAGCTTCTGTAGAGAGCATTATTCTACTGAATAAGCAGGTGAAAAAGCAGGTGTCTATGCAGCCTACCTACTCTCTATTTTCTATTGAGGATGCCTTTGTTGTTGGATATGGTTTAGATTACGAGGAGTTGTATCGTGGGCTTGCAGGCGTTTATCGCCTGCAGGTTGGAGAGGACAAGTGATGCTCATTCATCTGAGGAAGCGAGTTGCAATTCTTGATCAGCTAATAGAGTCTAAGTTGACCTTTTTAGGGTTGCCTTTGTTGCTGATTGGCGTTGTGTTGGCTATGAAGGGATACGTAATGAGTCATCCCTTTCAGGTTCTTCTTTTGAGTTTTTGTGCTTTTGCTTCTGGGCGATGTGCGGGAATGAGCTTCAATAAGCTTTTCGATGCAAAAATTGATGCCAAAAACCCAAGGACGGCTAATCGAATTGTGGCTGCTGGTGGAGTGCGCAAACATTCTGTTGCTTTTGTTGCCTGGGGGGCTCTGGGAGTATTTTTTCTTTCTTGCTACCTCACTAACCCGCTTTGCTTTTATTTGTCACTGCCGGCAGCATTGACTATTTTTCTCTACTCTTTTCTAAAGCGCTTTACAGCTTTTTGCCACTTTGGTTTAGGGCTTGTGCATCTATTTATCCCCTTGTGTAGCTGGGCTGCTGTACGAGGAGATCTGTCTATCTCTGCCCTTTTTCTTGCTCTTGCTGCAGGCTTGAGAATTGCTGGAGCTGATATGCTTTATGCTTTCTTAGATTATGATTTCGATCGAAAAAATGGCATCTACAGCTTTCCAGCAAAGTATGGAAAGCGTGTGGCACTAGCTGTAAGCTTGCTTTCTTTTGTTCTTACGATTTTGTTTTTGTTTTTGCTGGGACGCTCTGTTGGCTTAAATGAGTTATATCAAATCGGTGTTTTTTTGCTGTTTCCAGTGCTGATGATCCTTTGGTGGAAGGCTTATCGGGGCGAAGGGATTATGAAAGCCTTTGTTTTTAGCCAGATGCTTTTTCCTGTACTGCTGTTATTGCTTGTTTTAGTAGGGATGCTATGAAGCGTATCGTGTTAGGGATTTCAGGAGCCTCTGGGGTGCAACTTAGCTATCGCTTGATGCATTGGCTTGTTTCGCATGCTATTGCCGTAGATTTAGTCATGACGAAAGATGCTTGCCTTACAGCCCAATTTGAGCTTGGGGAATCTATTAAAACCCCACAGCAGTTAGTGGAAAAGTTGCCAAAAGACATGCGGTCTTATGTGCATATTCAGTCAAATCGGTATATGGCAGCGAGCGTGGCAAGTGGGACATATCAACGAGATGCGACTGTGATCGTTCCTTGTAGCATGGCTTCCTTAGGAGCGATCGCTACAGGTTTATCAGACAATCTTTTGCGACGAGCTGCAGATGTTGCAATTAAGGAGGGAAGACCCTTGGTTTTGGTGCCTAGAGAGTCGCCTTTTTCAGTGATTCATCTGGAGAATATGCTGAAGCTTGCTAAATTAGGGGTTAAGATCGTTCCTCCTGTGCCAGCCTGGTATTTGCAGCCAAAAAGTATTGAGGAAGTAGAAAACTATATCTTAGCTAAGATTTTAGATGTTCTAGGCTTGCAGCATGACTTAATCACGCGGTGGCAAGGTTGAGTCAATATCTCGTGCGCAGCGAAAACCAATATTTCCCTTACGGACAGAGGGGAGATAGGCTGCTCGCAAGCTAGCTCTGCACCGGTCAAGAGGTGTGAGCCAACAGCCTCCTTTGACAACAGAAAGTAGGTGAGCGTTGGGGGAAGTTAACTCTTTATTGGCAAAGGGATGAGGCTTGAGAGAGGAAGAGGTCCACTCCCAGGTATTTCCCAGCATTGAATAAAGGAAAAAACGTCCTGGAGGGTAAGCATAAACGCCACAGGTTCCCTTTGCTTGGTCAAATCCACAGTGAGCTTTTGAAGGATCAGGAGAAGAGCCCCATGGATACAGTTGGCCAGAGCTGCCTCGCACAGCAGCCTCCCATTCATATTCTGTAGGTAAGCGGTACGTGCCTTTGGGAAGGCCTTCTAGCTCTGAGCGAAAGTCGCAATATGCCTGAGCATCCTCAAGTGAAAGGAGAGTGGCAGGGCTGTCGTCTGCTTTGGAGTAGGTGCTGCGCTTGTACCCTTTTCGGAAACGAGAAAACTGCTCATTTGTTACAGGAGCTCGATCTAAAAAGAAGGGTTTGATGCGCGCTTTAAAAGAGGGTTGTTCGATGGAGGGGCCATCACTTGCTCCTAAGATGGCCTTATCTTGTAAAGAGATTAAAGACATGTTGTCTGGAGGGACTAAGTCTTGGAGCGTTTGTTCTTCTTTTGTGAGCTCTGGCCGGCTTCCTGAGAAAGTTTGTAGCTCTTTAGCAATCTCTTTGAAGGAAGAGTATCCTTCTCCTCTGGCTGCCCCTAGGCAGCGAGTGCAAAGGTTTTCAAGGCGGTTGGGTAGAAGGGGGTCTAAGCTTTTGAGTGAAGGGCTATTGCCAATGGGTCGTTGGTTTGCAATGACTTCATAGATATAGCTGCCAAAAGCGACTTGAATTTCTTTTTGTGTCACTTCACCAGAAAGAGAGGAGGGGTGGGGAGAGCTGAGGTAGTGCTTGTAAAGGGAAGGGTAGTCTTGTTGTATATGGTAGGAAAAGAGAGCTGTTGGGCCATCGCCACAGCTGAGAAATGGATCAAAAAAGCCATCAAGCTTAGGGGTTCGGTCCCAGCTGTAGAGGGATCCTTTTTTTGGGCAGAGGTAAATAAAAGAGGGGTGGAAGTTAAGAAAAGGAATACCTTCTCTGTAGTAGCTTTGAGAAAACTCTTCTAAAGCCGCGAGGCCTTCTGCCACTCCATAAAGAATTTTGCTTAGGACATGATATTTTTTAGGGAGATCTTGCAGGGGAATATCAGCAAGAGTTTTTGTTTCTTGGGCAACGAGTCCAGGGAACTCTTTTGCAATAAAATAGAGATTTTGATGGAGCCCCATCATTTCTACTTTGAGTAGGTTGGGATGGGAAAGGGTGGGAGCAATGGTTTTTAGTAGTTCAAAGCGGACAATAAAGTTTTCTCGGTTACATACCTGAGGAGAGAGCACCTGAACGAGACTTAGGTGATTCTTTCTTTTGTGATGTGCGAGGTAAAGCGTGCCTAAGCCATTCTTTCCCCATTCTTCCTGTAGCTCATAGGGGCCAATGACAGGAGAATGGATGGCTGAGGACATGGCTTACTCCTTTGATGAATGAGGGGGCGCTTTCAGGTTTTGCACTTTGGGCTTCGAGCTAACAACCTCATGAAGGTTCTCAATGGCTATAAAAGCATCTGGATCTTTCGATAGCACAAGGCTCTTGAGTTTCGCAAGCTGTAATCTTTCTACAATTGTATAGATGATTTCTCGGCGATCACCGCTAAAGCCTCCATGTCCATGAACAAAGGTTAAGACCAAGCCTAATTCATGCATTAGGGCATCAGCAATCTTCTTCGGTGTACTTGAAACAATCATCACCGATTTCGTTTCATCAAGGCCGACAATGACGGTATCCATGACCTTCATTGCGATAAAGTAGGTCATCAGAGAGCGAAGAGCTGCATGCCAGTCATCTAAGAGCAATCCAGCAAGTGCAAAGATCAATACGTTGACGCTGAGTATGATCTGTCCAACAGTGAACCCTGTACGCTTGCTCGTGATGATGGAAAGGATTTCTGTACCATCTAGGCAGCCGCCTGCTCGAATAATTAAACCAATCCCTACACCAAGGATTAAGCCTCCGCTTACGATCACTTCTATAGACTCTCCCTTAAAATCAGGGAAGTCCACAAAGGCTACATAAAAAGCTGTAAAGAATAGGGTCGCTACGACCATCTGAAAGACAAAGCCTTTGCCGATTTCACGAAAAGCCCAAAAAAGGAAGGGGGCATTTAGCACAATCAAAAAGATGGGGAGGGTATTTTCTCCTAGCAGGTGGGCGCAAATCAAAGAAAGGCCTACTGTGCCACCATCAAATAGGTTGTGAGGAATAAAGAATGATCGCAGGGCTAACGCAACAAGACATGAGCCAATCGTCATCCACACGAACATAAGGAATTGGTGAAAAACGCTTTTTGACTGGTTATACTTGCTCATCGCCATAGGAAAATACTCCAAAAATCACTTCCTGTGAGAATAGGGAAGTGGAAGACTTTTGTACAGGAAAACTGTGGGTAAAAGGAGCGCGGGAGACGGGATTTGAACCCGCAACTTCCGGCGTGACAGGCCGGTGCTCTAACCAATTGAACTACTCCCGCATGGAGTATCTTTGGGCGCAACAGGATTTGAACCTATGACCGCCTGTTTGTAAGACAGGAGCTCTACCGCTGAGCTATACGCCCGAAAGAGCACACAATCTACAGCAGAGGCGAAATTTTACACAAGCGTTTTTCCCAGTTTTTTACTATAAAAGATCTCATGAAGCTTTTTTTGATCATAATTCCTCTTTTCCTGTGCCTCTCCTGCGAGAGAAATAACAAGGATTTTGTCCGAGAAGGACAGGCTCTTTGTGCGATGATGGCAAAAGATCTTGAGAGTGTACAGACTCGACATGACGTCTTGAAGGCCCAAGAGCTGTTTCAAAAACATTATCGACGGTTTGCAAAGTTGACTAATGAAGCAAGAAGTAGCGACTCTCCAAACATAGAGGAAGGGGTTGTCTATGAGCAGAGCCAGCGGTTACAAAGAGAGCTTGCGCGTGTTTATGCAATAGAGGGAGTGCGTGAAGCATTAGAAGCCTGCCAAAAGCAGGCTCTTTATGACTTATACTTGATGGAAGAGCATGCGCCTAAACGGGAGTAGTCTGCTCAGAGGACTTGAGCACATTGGAGTCAAAGTGCTCTTTGACCGACTGGAAATAAGCATGGTCGGTGATATCTCGGTACTGTAGAGGGACACAGGTAATATACCCTTGCTGCAAGAGGTAGCAGTCCGCAGTGGACTGAGGGGGAAATTTACTCAAGAGTGAGCCTAGAGAGTAGTAGCAAATATTTCCTTCAGACATTGTTTGTAGCGGGCGATCCATCCAGTAATCACGCCCTTGAGAGGCAAGGCGCACCCCTTTGATCTGCTCTATTGGAAGGGCAGGGATATTGACATTAAAAATTGTGCCTGGGACTTGCTTATAGCCAGAGAGAGTATCTAAAATAGGTGAAATAAAATGCTTGGCAACCTCATATCCATCAGGCCGAATTTGAAAGCCATCACGCTCTGTGCCTACGCAAGAAAATGCAATCCCAGGAACTCCGCGAAGAGCGCCCTCTACAAGAGCCCCCACTGTTCCACTGTAAAAGACATTGGCCCCTGCATTTGAACCGCAGTTAACCCCGGATAAAATCCAGTCAGGCAGCGCATCCGTCAGAGACGACAGTGCAAGCTTCACACAGTCGGCAGGTGTCCCATAAATCGCCCAGGTGTTCTCTTCACCAAAGTAGTGGGGAAGACACTCCACCCCTATATCTTTATGTACAGAAATACTTACACTAGTCCCAGAATGTTGGACTTTGGGTGCAGCAACAGCAATTTCTGTATTTTCTCTAGTTGAACAAGCTTCATAAAGGGCTCGTATCCCTGGAGCTTCAATTCCATCATCATTGGTTAAAAGTAGACGCATAGACAAACCTCCCTTGACCAGAAAATATTATAAAGCAGGCAAGGGATCTCATCAATAGATATAATCGTCTGCAATGGAGCGTACATGATGCCCAGCTAAAACGTGGAAGGTTTGCATTTTTTGTAGCTGTATAGGAGAGAGTTGGCCAATTGGTATATAAATAATTTTTTTAGAAAATCTTTGGGCTACCTGTTTACAAAGAAGGGAAGGGGGCTTTTTTGCTACATAGATGACAACCGGCTCTTGTGAGTAGTCAATAGCAGCAAGTAATAGGCGCTCAGCTTTGGACTTTGCTGCCTCATAAAAAGAATCCTCCCAGATATTATGCAGGCGGCCAGGAGGGTAGGTCATCATGATTCCTCCATATGAACAACGCGCAATCCCAGGGCCTATGAGGTTTCCTTGCATCGGCGTTGCATAAAAAGCCATATCAGACTCTTGGTCATGCTCACCTAGCCAAGTCGTACACCAGGGGTAAGAATCTCTTCTCCCTTCTGTATTTCCTTCATTGAAAATAACAACAACAGAACCAGAGGGGTATGGGGGCTTGCCCTGTGTTCGGACATAAATTTTCTTATCCGTAATGTTGCGCATCGTTTCGCGGATATCAATGCCATCTTCAAGACTAGAGGAGAAGGGAACGGTGCGGCTATTTGCTTCCTTTTGTACGAGCTGTCCGCGCTTTTTTAGATGCGAGGCAAAGGCTTCGATGATTTTGTCTTCAGGCTGGTAAGAACAAATAGAGTAAGGATTGAACTGCGCTTGAATTTGATGGTTGCTATCTCTGGCTCTTTTCTGAAACTGAAAGGCGCGTTGACTTTTTTGTTTGAGGTGAAAGTGGAGTATTTTGCGCCCTCCCCAAACATCTTCTACAGATAGGTGGCGTTTTTCTAAGTTGTCGAGGTTTTTTAAGTGAGGGTAGTCTGTTGCAGCAAGCCATAACTCATAGGCAAAATTATGGTCTACACATGCTCGGGCTCCCGCAAGAAGTTCATAACAGGAAGGGAGAAGTCTCTTCTGGATAGAGGCATACTTGCGATAAAAGCGCAGTAGATTACGCATATGGTAGGCTTGAACCGTAACCCCTGTTGCTTTTTCATACTGCTGTTTGGCTTTTTGCAAGAGGTGAAGGTACAGATCAAGCCTGCTTGGGGGGAGTTCTATATCCGCTTCATTCTTTAATAAAGAGTTTTGTTCTAGTTGTAGGATAAACTCCGTACGCAGCTGCTCGTAGGTTGTAGAAAGATAGCCAACCTCTCCTTGAATAGAACGGTAACTTGCTTCTTCTACTGTGAATAGATGAGCCTGAACCTCTTCAAGGGGTGATTTTGGTGGCGAAAAGGATGCAGCTTTTAACCGCTCAATGATTGGCTGGATGTGAGACATCCCTCCCACATATAGCACAGTCTCATAGTATTTGCTTAATTCACTAAGGTGAAAGGCAATAAAAGATTCTCTCTCTTGATCCTGCCTAAGATTGGATTGAAAGAGAGAGCTCGCTTTTTGGTAGTAGCTGGCAAGTCCAATCCCATGAATGGCATATGGGTCAGGAAGGGGATCAAAATATCCAGGGTAATGTGTTTGTAAGAGGTCTAGGCAAAAGGTGGGGATGCCAAGCTCGAGGCCACAGCGCAAAGCTTCTGAAGTAGCATCAGCAGGTTCAACTAAATAGTAGAGAGAAGAAGAGTCTGCTGCTTTTTGCTCCACAACAGAAATATCTGGTAGTCTGGATGCAGCATGCATCAACTCCCCCTGTAACTCTCTTGGCGCCTCTACAGCAAGGCAGCTAGGCTTTAAAGAGTATGCTGCCTGAAGTGTGTAACAGGCCGTTTCCAGGTTGTAGTGCAAAGCGGGAACGAAAAAGATATTCTTCCATCTTTGAAGATAGCTAGGCATCACATATACCCTTACTGAAGAAAGAGAGTTGCTTCTTCGCCGAGAGTCATCTTAATTGCTTCTCGACAAAGAGCTTCGGTGTGTTGGGGGGACTGAAAGCATGCTAATCTCTTGGCCGCATAGCGAGCAATATTTACTCCATCTCGGATAGTGTAAGGGAGGTCTTTTGCATGAGCTTGCTGTAGAAAAGAGACAACATATTCAAGGATTTCTTCAGGAAGAGTGGGAAGGTTTTCTTGGAGGATGAGCTTTTCTTCTGCACTATCAGGGAAGTCTAGGTAGATTTGAGGCTGGAGCCGGCTGTGTATATACTCAGGGATCTCAAAGGTAGATGCATCATCATTCATAGTTGCACAAAAGCGAAAATCAGCATGTGCATGGATTTTTAGGCCTGCAAGGAGAGACTCAATATACCGTCGGTTATCTAGCAGGGGGGCAAGAGAGGCCCAAGACTTCTCACTCATTCGATTCCCTTCATCCAAAATACAGACGCCCCCTTCGATCATCGCAGTCACAAGAGGAGAGGCTACATAGCGGATATGTCCACCCTCTCCCAGCACAGGAAGAATCAGTAAATCTTCTGGACGAGTATCCATAGTCGCCTGAAAGATATAGACCTCTCGGCCTAACTTTTTGGCTGCAGCATATGCGAGAGTTGTTTTGCCTACTCCTGGTTTCCCAATCAATCGTGGGCTCATTGGAAGGTCATACTCATCAACTTGGTGCCAGGCAGCAAGAAGTTGTTGCATGGGGTCATTCTGGCCAATCCATTGAAAGGGAAGTTGGTCAGGGATTGACAGGGTCAGCTCGACTCCCTGCACCTGGACTGTTTTTGCATGGGCATCTGCATCATTATTCACATCTATCCTCCTGGAAAAGAGGCCTGATTATGCAGACCTCTTTGGCCAATTCAAGAAGAAAGATGCGCCGAGGAAGGAATCGGAGAGTTCCAGCGTGACGTAATGTAGATGATAGAGGAGCTAATGACAAACCCTGGGACTAGAGGGAACATTTCAGCTCCAAAAATGACAGGTTTACAGATGCTCCATATTCCAACTGTAATAGCTCCAGAAAGAATACCAAGAAGGGCATTGTGGGCTTTTAAGCGCCTTGAATGCAGACAGAATAAAATGAGCGGTCCAAAGCATGCGCCTAAACCAGACCAAGCATAGCTCACGAGGTCCCAAATAGAGGCAAAGCGCAGAGCAGCTATGCTGAAAGCAAGTAGGCAAGTAAGCAGAACACAGAAGCGAGAAATGAGAAGTAGCTCTTTGCCTGAAGCTGAGGGACGCCAAAAGCGCTTGTAAAAGTCTTCCGTGAGCACAGAAGCAACTACGAGAACTTGGGAGTCCATTGTAGAGATGATGGCAGCAAGAATGGCACAGAGGATAAAAGCTGAAATGAAAGGGTTGAACAGGGATTTTACCATGCGCACGAAGACTAGCTCCGGATTACTAGGAGCACCTCCTTGAGAAAAGTAAGCTGCCCCGATCAAGCCGACAATGACAGCAGCAATCAAGCTTAAAAGCTGCCAGGAGATGCCTACCCACTTGGCTTTAGTCATCTCTTCAGCCTTTTTAATCCCCATGAATTTTGTTAGGATGTGTAGCTGCCCAAAATATCCAATCCCCATACTGCAGATCAGCAAGAAAGTGTCGAATAGAGGAAGGGACTGCGCTCCATGAAGGGAAAGGAGTTCGATTGGAGAGGCAATAGGAGTATTTGCAGGAAGGTGAAACCAAGCATAAATAGGTACAGCAATAATACACAGAAGAAGGAAAAGAGCTTGAAAAAGATCGGTCCAGGCTACAGCAACATATCCGCCGAAAGTGGTATAAAGGATAATGACAAAGATCCCAATCGAGATCCCTGAAAAGTAAGAAATCTGAAAGACATCTTCAAAAATTTCACCCATTGCAACAAGGCCTGAAGAAATGTAAATGGTGAAGAAAATTAAACTCATCAGGCCAGTAACGAGAAGAACAATGCCCTTACGGTCATTTAAGCGTTTGCTTAAGTAGCCGGAGATGGTCAAAGCTTTTAAACGCTCCGTTTCTTTACGAAGCTTTGGAGCTACCCACTGCCAGTTCAAAAACATACCTATCAAAAGGCCAACTGCAATCCAGGCATGGTTCGGGCCATGAAGAAAAATTAGAGAGGGGAATGCCATAAATAACCAGCTACTCATATCGCTGGCATGGGCAGAAAGGGCCGTGACATAAAAATTTAGAGAGCGCTTACCTAATAGAAAGTCTTCTTCACTTGTTTTGCGCTTATAGGTGATCCATACAATCCCAAGCAAAATGAGGAAATATGTAATAAAAGCGAGTGTACTAAGGCTCATTCCATCTTATCCATTTCAGTTTAAGGGCGGAGGGCTTTATCAGACCCATAGTTGTGAGCAGCTTGACTTAAGTTGCTGCGCACATGAGGGAAGTATTGCTCCATATGCTCAATCAGCTGATCCACTTTTTTTCGCATGGAGTTTTGACCAATGGGGCACTGGCAAGTAATGCGTAAAAAGCCACTTTGTTGGGCAAAAGAGCGAATGTCTTCCTCTGGAGCATAGATTAAGGGGCGAATGATTGTCACTCCATAATGTTGCATAGGTACAAGGGGAAGGTTGGCAGCAAACTCAGCCTTATGGAGTAAGTTTAGTAAAAGTGTTTGGATATTGTCATCGCGATGGTGTCCAAAAGCAATTTTCTGGCAACCCGCTTCTTTTGCTGCAGAGAACAGCAGTTTGCGCCTTTCTCTAGAGCAGCTATAGCATTCAAGCTTGTCTTTTTCTAGGGAGGAGTCTCGAATAATTAGAGGCACTTCTAAAAGAGAGCAGATTTTTTGAATGTAGGGAGTGGAAATGGACGCTCCACATGAGTAGGCTCCAGATACGTGGATTGCATGGAGGTTAAATGGAGGGACTCCATGTCCAGAGATTGCTTTCAAAAGGAGCAACAAGGATAAGCTATCTTTTCCTCCACTCAGAGCAATCGCGATATTCTGATCTTCTTCAGTAATCAATTGAAATTCTTGAATGGCTTTTCTTAACAAGCTTTCCAGGCGCTTGCCGCTAGCAGGCCAAGGGGGAGATAGGTGGGAAATGGATGCATTCATAGTAAAACCAGTTAAATATCAACAAATTGTAACACTAGATCGGTAGTTAGGCAAGGGGCATTGGGAGAGAAATGAATTCAATAAAATATTTGATTATAGAGGATGAATCATCCATTCTCTTTTAAGAGTTCAGCTCTCTTCAGTAGGGAAGTTGTGATAGTTTGCAAGAGGGGAGAGCTAGCTAATTCACTTGGAGGTTTATGTTGTTGATCACTGCTCTCGCTTCTCTACTTATGTTTTCTATTTTTGCACTTTCTGTGCGTGCAAATTTTAGAGAAATAGACTTTATCAAATCGAGCTATGCTGGATGGAAGTATGGGTATGTAGCTTTTTTTAATGGAAAAGTTCTTGAAAACCACCAGGGGGTTTCTCAGGTACCTATTTGGTATGGAGCGAGAAGTTTGGATGCAATTTTACATGTATTGCTTCCCTTATCTTCCATAAACCCTAAGCAATTGTATATATTAATCAAGTGGGACAGCTCTTTACCTTTTAACTGTATCGCTCGCAGGCTTCCCCATATTACTTTTCTAGCACCATCGAGTAGAAGCTATGCACCTCCGAATGTGAAGAGGTTGCCATCCCCTTACTATATTGACTTTGAGAACTTCGGTAGATGCAAGCAGAGCCTTTTTAAAAAGATCTCCCAGGCGGGACAGCCTTCTCCTAGAAAAGAAGCAGGGTATTCAGAGCGCATTTTTTCGTTAAGTCATATCCCGTGGGAAGAAAAAAAAACTCGTGTCATGTGGAGAGGAAGCTCCACAGGGACCTATCTTTCGGGGAAAGAATGCTTAAGAAAATCTATTGTTAAAGCTTTATCTCGCCATCCTTTAACTGACGTGGCTTTAGTAAATCAATATATATCATCGAAGCTATCGCCTCAAAAACAGTCAGAGTTTCAAATTTTACTGGCAATTGATGGTTGGGGGTGGCCAGGGTCTTTGTTTTGGAATGTTCGCAGTGGCTCCTTGACCATTGTCATTTCAGATGAACATATGGGTTACATGGACTTTCTAGAGGAGGGAAAGCATTACCTGTATGCGGATGAACTAAATATTTATCAGGTTGTAGACTGGGCTTTGAATCATCCTCAGAAGGCAAAAAAAATAGCTGAAGCATGTCAAAAGAAGGTTGTTTTATCTCTATCTGAAGAGAATCTAGAGGCTCGATTTATAAAGTTGTTTACAGAGGATTGTGCTGTAAACTTCTCAACATTTGCATACAACCCTTTCTGTAAAAGTAAGCAGGCTGAAAGAGTCGCTGTAAGAAACCTAAAAAAAATTATGATTTCCTTGGCAGAACTAGATCAATATTTAGGTTTGCAGGGTGACTTGATAAACCCTTTGGTTATTAGAGAACAAAAAAATAGTATGGCACAGATTGCACTAAGCAAAAACTGCTTTAAGAGGGTCAAACAGTACTGTCATACTTTCTCTCCATATGAGCTACATTTTCATAGAGGCTATGCGGATTTCTGTGGTCCTTTTCCTATCTTTTGGCTTGAGAAAGAAGGGAAGTTGTTTTTGAGTGTGCTTGATCATGAGTTGCAGTATAGTGAGTTTCTACCTTGGCCAGTGGAAATCGCTTCTTTATAACCCTCGAATATGCAAGAAATTATTTAATCCTTCATTTTCAAGAGAAACAGGGGGGAGGTACTCATCAACCTCTTCTCTTTCCCAGTAGGGGGCTCTACAACCTTTTTTAAAGCGGTAAATATATCTTTTGATGCGGATATATTTGGGGGGAGAGCTTGGGGGCTCTCCTTTGAGGAGCTTAAGGGTAGAAGGGTCTTCCTGGAGTAGTTTTTTCACCAGGCTTATGATCCAAGGATGTTGGTGGTAAGAACTCATTGCAGCAAACCACATCAACCAATCAAGGCGATAGTGATAGGGCGCTACAATCGGAGGCTTTTGATTCAGGTCTCCAGGTTTAGCTTTGAAGTGATAAGGGGTCCAAGTCGCCTCTTGTGCTGAGGGGTTGTCAGAGGTCCTTTCAATAATAAGCTCATACCTTGGTCTCGTAATACTACCAAAAGCCCCATACGTATTTAAGATGTGAAGGTTGTCGAAAGAGGTATTCATTACCTGGTGCTTAGAGATCAGGTTTTTGATGGGTTTTCGGCTCAAGTAAGCCAAGATCGCAAAGAGTATCATACTCGCTAGCCAGTATGTCGCACTAGGAGGAGCAGCTTCTGGTAAATTCTGAAGACCTAGCCAGCTATGATAAAAAGCGTCATCAAAGCAGGCGAGGCATTGCACACAGGTTAAGTAGTTGAGCCATGAAAAGTTTCCACTCACAATCAAGAAAAGTTGAAATAAGAGTGTTAAACTGCCTGCTGTATAGCTTAGAGGCCCTGGGAAAAAGTAGAGAAAAGGGAGAATTACCTCTACAAGGTGGTTGAAGATGACTCCACTTTTTAAAATTTTTTCAGGAAGAAAGTGGCAAAAGCGGCTTAAGGGGTTTGGGAGAGGTTGGGTTTCAAAGTGATACTTGAGGCAAGTAAGCTTTTTCCAGCAGCGGTCACCGCGCAACTTGATCAGGCCGGCTCCAAACATATTGCGAAATAGAAGCCATTGAAAGAGGAGGAGAAAAGGGTAAGGGCTTTTCACACTGTCTGGGCCTAGGAAAATGGCCAAGAATCCTGTTTCAAGCAGCATAGATTCCCAGCCAAACCCATAAAAGGTCTGTCCTGTATTCACAAAAGATAAGTAAAGAACCCAAAGCACGCTCCAGCAGAAAATGGAAAAAAGCCAGCCATACTGGTCAGATAGGCCTGTCATGCAGAGGAGAGATAAAAGGATGCCACAGCCTGCGCAAGATTTCAGAAAGCGCTCAGAGTGAGCCTTCCAGAAAATAGAGGGGGCATGCTTCCATGAACTATTTGCCATGAAGTTTCTCATTGGCAAGAGGCCATTAGGGCCGCAGAGAGCACAAAACTGATTCCAGGCAACTAGGAAGGCAATAAAATAAATAAATCCCAGGCTTCGATGAATGAGAATTTTGCTGATTAACCAGTCTGCCATCTTTGCTCTCTACTCTATGTGTTAAAGAAAAATTTTCTATTCGTCTGAATTTAAAGCAAGAACCTTCTCTTCTAGAATAAAAGAATAGCTAAATGGTATAACTGTCTTTATTTCAGTAGGTTGTACGATGAATAAGGTAAAAAGAAATGATCCCTGTCCTTGTGGATCAACAAAGAAGTGGAAAAAGTGCTGCGGTCAAGTCAAGCAAACAGCTTTTCGTGCCACTTCTACACCTTCCTCTTCTCAAAATCATAAGCTTCAAAAGCTCTTTCATACACAAATTACGCAATAGATTATAAATAGCACTTGTGGGAAAAAGCATAGCTTTGCTATAACTCGCCACCTTTCTTGCTGGAGTAGCTCAATTGGTAGAGCACCCGACTTGTAATCGGACGGTTGAGGGTTCAAGTCCTTTCTCCAGCAAACCTCGTTAGGGGGTGTCGCATAGTGGCAATTGCAAGGGACTGTAACTCCCTCGCCTTCGGGCTTCGTAGGTTCGAGTCCTACCGCCCCCAACGTTCTCTATCTTGCTCCATATCACATCTTTGTGTTAGCCTGATCGTTTTGATTGAACGAAAGTTGTCAGAGTGAAGAAGGTATCGTCTGTAGCCATTGGGCTAGCTATATTTTCCATGTTTTTTGGATCCGGGAACCTTGTTTTCCCTCTTTACTTAGGGTGTGTCGCGCAAGACCACTGGCTTTATGCTGTTTTAGCTTTTTGTAGTACTGCAATCATCGGTCCCTTTTTAGGGGTTTTGACGATGGTTCTGTATAAAGGAAAGACAGAACGTTTTTTTTCTGTGCTGCCCAAGAAGGTCACTTTTATATTTACCCTTGTACTCATGGCTGTATGGATCCCTTTTGGGGCCGGGCCGCGGTGTATCCATGTCTCCTATGACACTTTGAGCTACCTTTTTTCCTCAATGCCTAAGGGCATGTATATCCTCGTGTACTCAACCCTTGTCTGGCTTGTGATTCAGCGGCCGACAAAAATGATCCAAGTGTTAGGGTACGGGCTCACCCCCATTCTTCTGATTTCTTTGATTTGTTTGTGGTCGATGGGGATGTGGGATGCTCCTACTTTGCAAAGCACAACAAAAGCTACAGAACAGCTCGTATATGAGGGGGTGGTATATGGCTATAATACACTCGACTTTATCGCTGGGTTTTTCTACTCCTCGTCTTTGATTTTTATGCTGCAAAGGACGGGGATGCAGACGAAAAAAATCCTAAAAAAAGTGTTCCTTGCAGGCTCTATGGGGATGCTTTTCCTCTCTGCTGTCTACTTTTCATTTACCTATCTAGCTGCTCATTACGCTAGTGAGTTACAAAGTTTGCAAATCAGTCAGTATTTAGGGTTCCTCTCCATGCATTTATTGGGGCCTGCCTGGAGCAGTATTCCTGTTCTTGCCGTATTTCTGGCTTGCTTAACAACATCGATAGCAATGAGCTCGGTTTTCACTAACTACTTGTATCGTCAGTTTTTTATTTCTCTGCCTAAGGGAGGAATGTTTGTGTCTCGTATTGTAGCGGTCGCTTTAACAATGACCATTTCACTTCTAGACCTTGCATCTCTATTGAAAATCATTGCTCCTGTTCTTCAAGCTTCAAGCCACTTCTTACTTCTTTTGACAGTGATCAACCTTGTGCGGCGTCATTATAAAACAGAGGTAGAAAGCTCTTTCAAGCTTAAAGGCCACAGCGTAGGTTCGCAGGAATAGCCACATCCATCATTTGAGGCTTAGCTAACTTTAAGTTATTCATGATCTCTACATATTCCTCTGCAGACTGTACTTGGAGCCGGGGGTTATGTCGCTTTTCTTCTCCAATCGTTGAGCAGGTCATTCCCTTGTAATCATGAGCAGGAAAGACCAAAGTCTCTTCAGGAAAACGCAAAAGTTTATTGAATATGCTGTCATACTGCTGGTGAGGATTTCCATTTTGAAAATCTGTGCGCCCTGAACCACGGATAAGGAGAGTATCTCCGGTGAGTAGGCGGTCTCCAAGGTGAAAGCTAAATGAATCATCGGTGTGGCCAGGAGTATAGATGGCCTCTAGGGAGATCCCATCTATATTAAGCGTTTCTCCCTCTTTGACCGCAATGGTGACATGTTCTGCTCTTGTTCTCTCTCCCATTGCTATTCCACAGCCTGTTTCCTTTTTGAGCGGGCCTGTTGCAGTGATGTGGTCAGCATGCATATGCGTATCAACACTTAGCACCAACTTTAAATCCAGCTCTGAGATAAGCTGGATATATTGCTCGAGTTGACTATGTACAGGGTCTACAATCAGAGCCTCCCTGCCAAAGCTTGAAGCAATCAAATAGGTATAAGTGCAAGAGATGGGATCAAATAACTGTCGAAACAGCATATGCTTAACCTTTAGGGTAATGTTTTAATCTTCTTTTGTTTAGGGGAATAAAGTATTTAAGGTAATTTACTTCTCATAAAAGGGAGTTTTTTTCTAACAATAAAAACTCCTAAGCAGGCACTATAAGCTTAGCTGGTTGAAGAAGCAAGGGGGAGTTATGCAAAATGCAACACAGGCATTTAAAAGTGCTTGGAAAGAGGGAGTGAGTGTTCTTATCGAGAACTTTTTCTATTGTGTTGGTATGTATGTCCTGATGCTTATCTCTGGGGCTCTTTTAGGTATCACAGTAATAGGGATTGTGCTTTTACCTGCTCTTCTTGCTGGAGGGATGCAAATAGCCATTAAGCTCCACAAAGGCGAAAGGTCCCAGGTTAAAGAACTATATGGGCAGTTTCCTCGCTTTTGGCGCTTTTTCTTTGCTTCGATCATTCGCTATGTTGGCGTGATGCTTGGCTTATGTTTATTTGTAGTTCCAGGCATTTACCTCGCCGTCCGCTGGTTTTTTGTAACACCTTTACTCCTTGATCCAGAAAATTCTATAGGTGATGCATTTCGCAAATCCGCCGCCATGAGTCACCGCTCGCTAGGCTGGGTATTTCTGATGGTGCTTTTACTTTTCCCTTTTACAAGTGGCATTAAAGTCATTAATGGCCAACTCGGAGGGGTGGAGGCGATGACTATTGCTTCTCCTATGACGGCGTTTAGTTTGATGACTCCTTGGCAGCTATTCCATTTGATCTTTGTCGTGAGTGCCAGCTTCTTTGTGCTCTCTTTGGCCTTAGCGATTGGTTTTCTTCCTACCCTCATTGAAGCTTCCTTCTTTTTAAATTTTTTGAAGATGGATGATGAGACCATGGAACTTTCTCTTTAAGGAAAGAGAAAGACTTTTTAGACTGCCAACGTTTTCAATCAAGGAGGCTAGTGATGACTGAAGTTTTTACATCGTCTACAGAAGGAGCTTTGAGCTTCTCTCTAGCAGAAAAAAAAGCAGTGAGTGTGCACTATAAGAACTGGCAGGGAGAAAGCTCAAAAAGGACGATTATTCCTGAAGAGCTTTACTATGGAAGTACAGAGTGGCATCCAGATGAGCAGTGGCTTCTCCGTGCATTTGATTTGGATAAGGAAGCATACCGTGTTTTTGCACTGAAAGATATGCAAGCGATAAAGCAGGACTGAATGAATCAAAGGCGAGGGGTTATATTCGTTGTAGGGCAAGCTATAGGCCTTGCCGTTTCAGGGGCTCTTGCACGCTATTTGCAAGTAGAAGGGATTTCTGCTTCACAGGTGCTAGCTTTGCAAGTGCTATTTGCCCTACTTTTTCTCTCTCCCTGGTTTTGGACTTGTAAGGTGTGGAAAGCTTCTTCAGGATGGAGCTTGCCCTTTTGGGTTCGTGCAGTAGCAAGTTTTATCGCTGTTGCAGGGTTCTTTATTGCAGTCAAAAAAGTATCGGTGACAACAGCGATACTCCTGTTTAATACTGGCCCTCTCTTTGTTCCTTTTATTCTTTGGTTATGGAACAAAAAGCCCGTTTCTAGAAAAAAGCTATTATTCACCCTAATCGGCTTTACAGGTATTTTTCTTATTCTTGACCCAAAGTTTGTGACCCTTACTAGCTATCACTTCATTGCTCTGCTTGCAGGATTAGGAGCAGGGGTCGTAATGGTTTCTACACGGAAGGTAGTGAAGTTAAAGCAGCTAGAGCTTTCTGTTCTCTCTGTATTAGTCTTACTACTCGTGGTCTTCTTACCCTTGGCCTTGTCTCAATGGCAGTCGCTTTCCTTACCGCTTTGGAAAGCGGTTTTAGTGATTGGTGGTATTTGGGCTTTTGTGCAGTATGCCTTTATAGGATTTGCTTATGGGAAAGTTGCAAACTTAGCTCCTTTGCTCTTCCTATCTGTTGTATTCTCAGCAGCAATAGACTGGTTTTGGTTTCATCAAGTGATCAGTTGGTCCACATTGTGGGGCGCTTTGTTAGTTGTTGTGGGGAGCTTTTTAATTGTGAGGGATGTGTAGGTGGAAGAGTTTTGGCAGGAAGTTGTACAGCTATTTGAGAGCTTTCAAAGTCATATTTTGCAAGGAAGCTCTTTGGTTCAACTAGCAGTGAGTGGGGTCATTGCAGGGGTGAGCTTTTTATTATCCTTCCCCTTGAGAAAGTTATTTGTTGGTAGTCGCCTATTTGGGCGTTATCGTTTATTACAACGCAAACGTGTGCGTCGGCTCTTTTTCCCTTTTGTTTGGTTTTTTCTTCAGTGGATCACTCTTGTGGTGGCCAAGACTCAGCAATGGGATTACTTCATACTCAGCCCTATTGTTAGTTTATTGACCGCTTGGCTGATTATCCAGTTTATGGCTTGTATGGTGAAAAAGACGGTCACCTTTCGGTTGATTGCAACGATCGCCTGGCTAGTTGCTGCTTTGGATATTATGGGTATTTTAGGCCCTCTGCGCGCAATTTTAGGAAAGCTTGAGCTTCATGTTGGTCACTTGGAACTCACTCTGTTAGCTATGATTCAAGGAGCTTTTGCTATCCTCATCCTTGTATGGGGAGCAGCTACACTTTCCCATTTTTTAGAGCGAAGAATTGGAGAAAATTCTCATATCGATGCTTCTGCTAAAGTTCTTCTTAGCAAGCTCACAAAAATATCTCTCTACCTCGTTGCCTTCCTATGGGGGCTTGCCATTATGGGAGTCAACCTTTCAGCTCTTGCATTTATGGGAGGTGCAATTGGTGTTGGGTTAGGCTTTGGTTTGCAAAAGGTGGTGTCCAACTTTGTTTGTGGACTCATTCTTCTACTGGATAAGTCTGTAAAACCAGGAGATGTCGTAGCTCTTACTGGAGCGGATGGGGCAACATATGGGTTTGTGAATCGTCTCAATGCACGCTATGTCTCAGTGAGAACGCGTTCTGGAAAAGAGCACCTAATTCCAAATGAAGAGTTCGTCACACAAAAAGTGGAAAACTGGTCATATAGTGATAAGCATGTGCGCCTGAAAATCCGTGTTGGCGTAGGGTATGAAGCTGATATTTTTCTTGTAGAGAAGCTATTGTTGCAATCTGCAGAGGGGGTCGCTCGGGTGCTACCAGATCCTAAGCCTGGTGTGCGATTGATAGCATTTGCTAATAGTTCTATCGATTTTGAGCTGCGTGTTTGGATCGATGATCCTGAAAAAGGGATACGCAATACAAAAAGCGATATTCAAAAGAATATCTGGAGGCTATTCAAAGAGCACCATATCACGTTTCCCTTTCCTCAAAGAGATATTCATATTAAGTCAGGTGTTGCAGATCTATCGACTCTCCGACCGGTTTCCTAATAGAATAGACACAACAGTATCCACAGAGTGCCTAAGGGAGGGATCATGGATTGCTTTGCTAGTCGGTGGGGAGTGTAAAAAAGCCGTCAGCTTTTCCTTTTGATAACATTCTTGCGCACCTTCTGGAGCAAAGGGCATAGCAGGAGATCCTTCTGGCAAAAAGTAAAGCACGGGCTTTTCAGATTGCAAAGCTTGCATGCCTACTGTGGACTTGTGGCAGATGACAAGGTCTGCAGCAGCCACAAGCTTGGCAGTTTGCTCGGAGCTAAAGCAGAAGCTTCGATTCCCTAACCCCTGCTGTAAGATAGCAGCTTTTTCCCAAGAGCCATCGACCTTCGGGTGTGCACTGACTGCCAGAGTTACCTCTTGAGCTTCAGCTGCAGCTTGTAGAAACTGCAAAAATGCGTTTTGATACTCCGGCTCATAGCCACCAATAAATACAATAAGCTTGGCTTTTGCAGGGATGTTCAAAAGCTTCCGCGCGTGTGAAGGGGAGTATGAACAAATCTCTTCTACACGCGCATCAAGGCTAGGACTCCCTACAGCAACAGTGTTCATAGGGTAGAGTGTACTGCTGATAGCTTCAGTGGTCACAAGGTTTAAATTACAGGCCCGCTGTACATGAGAGAGGATCTCTTTTTGCAAAGGGCTACCGTTAATTGAAAAACTATCAAAATAGGAAAGGGTATCAATGCTTCGGTTGGTGAAATGCCGGGCAATTTGTCCTTGGACGAATGCTGCAGCACCTGTGATGACCCTTTTTGGTGAAAGCTTGAGAAGAGCTTTGTTTAACAGCTCTTTTGGTACAGCTTTTTCTCTAGGCCAAGAGGTGTCGATATTTTGCTCAAGGCCTAAAGAAGAAAATGAGATGAGTAAGGAGGGGTCTACTTTGTCTTTCAGAAGCTTATAGGATGTGCCCATCGCTAAAATGGCGAGAGGTTGGTTGAGGTCATTTAGCTTCTTTATAATAGGAAGAAAGGCATAGGTTTCGCCCGCATCATAGGTCACAAAGAGAATTTTATTTAGAGAAGAGGGGGCCGCTTCTTTCTTAGCCAAAAGGGGAGAGTGCATATAGAGAAAAAATGATAAAATTAAAAAAATAATACGCAAAATAATCTCCTTTTCTAATTACTATAAAGACTTCTTTGAATAAAGAAAATTATAATTATCTAATCTTGCAGTTTTGTTTATCTCTCTGTAAAATTCTTTCCACTGGATACACTGGAGGTTGGGAATGGATAGGCAAGAGCTCTATCAACTAGTTGCAGAAATTTTACCATTTGATCACCGGGAAAAGAAAGATATAGAAAGGTGCTTACAGTGGATTGAGTCTGGCGCTGATCTATTTCGCATAAAATCTCCAAATATTCCTGATCCACACCTTGTTTCCTACGCTGTTTGCTTGGATCTAGATAAAAAAAAGATTTTACTTGGAGAGCATTTGAAATCCGGGCTTTGGATTCCTCCTGGTGGGCATGTTGATCCATGGGAGCACCCCCGTACAGCAGCAAAGCGAGAATTTGAAGAAGAGCTCTTTACTCCAGGAAAGCTCCTGTTTGAGGATCCTTGCTTTTTCACTCTTCAAAAGGTCTATAGTCTAGATGGCAGCTCTCATCATGATTATACATTTTGGTACCTCTTCAATGGTAAAGAGGAGCACCCATACTCTTTTGATAAACGGGAGTTTGCATCGTTGGCATGGTATTCATATGATGATGTGCCCCTAAATCGGACCGATGCAAATATGGAGCGCTTTCTTCAAAAGCTCGAGCAAGCCACTGTAGCCCTACACTAACTTGCTTTTAAGCGCTTTTTTTTATAAAATATTTACTCACTGTGGGGGCAAAAAACTTGCGCATAAAAATTTTCAGCTTACTCATCTGTTTGAGTTCAGCCTTTTGCCATCTGGGAGCTGCACAGCAGACTTCTGTATCTTGGCAAGCGATTCGGCTACCTAGCTTTGCTAGTAATAACTTCGACCTTTCTCTCTCTTATGATCGAAAGATGGAGCAAGAGGTCTATGCAGACTTTAAGAGGTATATTACTACCTATCTCCAAGAAGCAGATTGGAGTGAAGATGAAATGCTTCGTGGCGTGTTTGAGTTAAAAAAAGATCTATCTGTTCGCTATAAAGAGAACCTCCCCTCAAAACTAACCATCGACTCTCTACCATGCTATATCCAACCTTATGGTGTGACTTGGACAATTGATTTTGCCAATGACAGTGTATTCTGTAGTTTAGAATCCTATCCTTTCCTGCAAGGCTACCGAGACCTAAAGTTAATTGTTTCTGGAGAACTAAAGGAAGAAGAGGTAACCGCCTGCTTCTTAAGTGAGATTGATCAGTGGGTTAAGCAAGCAATTGATGCAGAGATCGAAGAGTCAACTTTAGAAGAATTAGCTAATGCTATGCAGGTTCGCTGGGGAATTTTCCAGAAGCCCTATCTTGAACTTTTTGGCAAGCAGCATATTGACCAGAAAGAAACACAAAAGATTACCATGGTTTGGGGAGCTCAAGAAAACGTTTTTAGAAACTTTTCATAAGAGAGCTTGCTCAACACACTCCATTAACTTTTTTGTGATGCCTCGCTCACTTGCCGTATGCCCCGCATCAGGTATGGTGAATAGCTGGGAAAGAGGCAGCATCTTGTGCAACTTCCATGCACTCTCATAGGGACAGATCATATCATAGCGGCCATGGATAATATAGCTTGGGATTGCTTGGATTTTAGCTAATCCCTGCGCAAGCCAATTGTCAGGGAGAAAAAGCTTATGAGCAAAATAGTGTGCTTCAATACGGGCAAGAGCGATTGCATGCTCATCTTTAAGAAAGATACTTTGGATTTCTTGCTTAGGTAGTAAAGAGAGAAGGCTTGCTTCCCATTGAGACCATGCCGTAGCTGCACGATTGAACATAGGGTGTTTCGTATTTTTCAATATCTGATAGTAAGAAGAAACCATCGATGGAGGGGGAATATTATCAGACGAAATAGGGGTGGTAAATGCTTGCCACTCTTCTGGAAAGATGCGATTTGCTCCCTTCCCCTCATAGAGCCAGCGGATCTCTTCTTGGCTTCCGAGAAATACCCCCCGCAAAACCATTCCCTTGACCCTTTCTGGGTAGTGTGTTGCATAGATTAAAGCAAGAGTACTTCCCCAGGACCCTCCAAAGAGGATCCACTGATCAATTTTTAGATGTTCGCGGATTTGCTCAATATCTTCCAATAAGAGCTCTGTCTGATTGCTGTTGATTGCTGCATGAGGGGAGCTAGATCCGGAGCCTCTTTGGTCGTATAAGATTATATGGCTACGGTCAGGAGGGAAGTAACAGGCATCCGTTGCATGACAGCGTCCTCCTGGCCCACCATGGAAAAAAAGAATCGGGGTTCCATCGGGCGTGCCATACTGATGAACAGGAATGGTAAACTGGCCATCTTTGGATACAAGCTCAAAGGAATGGAAGCTTGGTGTTGGAGGGTAAAGAAGGTCTTTATTTGTCGAAAGCTGAAGAGGCATAGTACAAGAGAAGGGTGATTATTGAAGGGAAGGTTAAAGTAAGACTTTTTTTGACGCAAATGCTAGATCAACGTAACCTCACTGGGAATAGTTATAAGGTATGACTTATGCTTCGCTTGCTCTTCATTAGTGCTTTTTCTTTCTTATGGACCTTGAGTTATGGACAGCTATCTATTCAAGAAGTGGAATCGAAGGCATTAGAGCATAACCGAGCCATCTTAACGCAAAAAGCGCAAGTGGATGCTTCAGAGTGGTCTACACAAGCGAGTCGCTCTTTATGGCTTCCTCAACTTTCTTTACAGGCAGAGAGTCAGTGGACGCAGCGCCCTAAAGGAGAAAGTAAACCTCATTTTTTTTCCTCAGCTATTCTGCAGCTGGATCAGGTGATTTTTACTCCTGAAGTATTTTATGGCGTGCGAGAGCAAGCCATTCAAGAAGGGTTGGAAAAGGAGTTATTAAAAGAGACCGAGTTGCTGACACTCTTTCATGCACGTAGGCTTTTTTATGAAATTGCCTTTGCTCAAGATCAGGTAGCTAACTATGAAGAGCAGGTCAGAGTTGCTGCAGAGGTCGTTCAAAATGAACGACAAAGAAAGGAGTATGGCCAGGCAACAAAGCTTGATTTAAGTCAAAAACAGGTTCTTTTGGCAGAGCAAATACAAAACTTAGATCAAGCAAAAGCCTCTTTAAAGCAGAGGCAAGAATCTTTGCAGGTTTTACTAGGAGATACTCCAAATGCAGCGCTTTTCCCAAAGATCGATCATCCGCTAGGAGAAAAGAAATATATTGCTGATTGGCTGACTCAGCGAGTGTTTGTTAATAAGAACGAAGAAAAAATTTTATCGTATGTAAACCAAGTAGAGCAAAGCATCAAAGAGGGAGAGTTACAACGAGAGGAAATACACTCCTTTTTTGCTGATAATGACTTCTATTACTGGGAGCAAAAAGCGTTAGAAAAGCAGCCACAAATTGCAGAGCAAAGAAAAACAATTGCTCTGGCAGAAAATGCAACAGAACAAGCGAAAGGGGGATATCTACCTTCGCTTTCCTTTACTGTCCAGGCTGGGTCTCCTCCTCTTTCTCCAGCAGGTCCCACCCCTTTAAGTGGAAATCCAGTAAAGCATGTATATGCATCAGGAACTGTGAATTTGAACTGGTCTATTTTTAGTAGCTTTTTGACACAAAGACAAGTCGCTGCACAGCGCTCTCTCACGCAAGCGAGTAAAATCGATTTGCAGCAACTTTTGGCAACGGTTCAACAGAGTGTTCGTTCCCAGATGTACCTCATTGAAGAATCTTTTTATAACTTGCTAGCAAGCTATGAATCTTTGAACCTTGCAAAGCTATCTGTGAAGCAAGCTCTTTTAGAAAATCAAGTAGGTTCAATCACAGCTTTGGAGCTGCGCCAAGTTGTTGAAGATTATGGCAATGTTTGGACTGCTTACAACCAAGCTCGCCTGAACTTACTCATTCATTATGCCAAGCTCCTCTACCTTGCAGGGGAATATAGAACCTCTATTGCGGGGTAGAATGTCTGCATTGGTTGGTGTGCTAGACTCTCTGTACTTTCGACGCGCTGCTGCCATTGGCTGTAGTATCATGTTTGCTTTGATTCTTCTGTACAATGCAAACTTTCCAAGTCCTTTTATGGTGGTGATTCCGTTACTTGTGATTCCCTTTATGTTTCCTCATGCCCTACAAACACATGGGAAAGAGCGAATCATGGGATGCTTGTTAGGGGTTGTGAGCTCGCTCTTGATTCTGAACCTTGTTGAAGGAGTGATCCTTAGCTCTCTTCTTTTTCTCTTATCAATTTTTGTTGCAGGGCTTTTTATTGGGGCTCGTAAACTTTTTTATATGTTTGTCATGACAATCATCACATTTGCTGTGATGTTTGGAATCACCTTTCAGGAAATGAGCTTAGGGATAGAATTTGGGGTTACTTGGACTTTAGGCACTGCTATTGGGGTATGGATTCTGTATCTGAACGAAGCAGTCTTGTGGCCTAAAAGCTTTCAGCAAGAAGTGGATGCATCTCTTAGCAAGTTAACGGAGAAAATGATTGCATCTCTAGATGCAATGGAAGACCGGGGGCTTTATAACCTTTTTGATCTGCATAAGGTGATGACTTTAAACCGGTTGTCGAAAAAATCCTCTATACGATCCGAGATGCAACTCTCTTTGCTAGAAGGTATCTCTCACCCTTTGCGAGCTCTTATTAAAGCTTATGAAAATTTTCCTCATGCATGGGTGCAGTCACAAAAATTGGATATCAGACCCTCTTTGAAGGAGCTTCGAGAGCATCTGGTTAGCTTTTTGAGTAAAGGAATTTTCAGAACAAAAACCTCCCACTTAGATGCTTTTGAATCTGCGATTGAAAAGCTCCGTTCTAGGGAAACCGTTGGGTATAGCTTTTTACCTCCCATCCAAGTAGAAAGCCTAGTTGGGGTCTGTTATCAGATGCGCAAGATCCACCAGCTGGTTCAAGCGAGAGATCAACCTAGGCAAGAAAAGGCTGTAACACAAACGACTCCGTCTTTGAATAAGCTTTTAACAAAGAAGAATGCTTGTTGTGCTCTACGCATAGCTTTGGCTTTGCTCCTGACTCTTTACATATCTGTCTTTTCAGGCCTTCCTGTAGGAGTACAATCGATCATTACTTGTGTGGTCATGATGGTTCAACCTAATGATGGACGAGCTGGGCGTCAGGCCTTTTTGAGGTTGCTGGGTATTATCTTAGGAACAGTCACGAGCTTGGGTATGATGGTGACTGTGTCTCATATGGACCACTTCTTAGTCTTTGTTTTGCTTTATGCTCTAGCAGTAAGTTTATTTGCTTTTTGTGGTATGCGTAGCCCAAAGAATGGGTATATGTTTTTGCAAGCAGGACTAGTCTTTGTTCTGCTTTTCTCTTCTTCTCCACAAAATATATCGAATTTTACTTTGGTTGAAGAGCGCTTTTTAGGTGTCTTTGTTGGCTTTTTTTGTGCAAGTCTTGTCATTTATCTATGGCCTCTTGTTGACCCCTGGAAAGGGATGCGAGAAAAAATGAGCCAAGCTTTCATAAGCCTGGCACAGATCATAAAGAAGAATACAGGTGTTATGAGTGACGTTGTAGAGCTAGAGACAGATCTCAAGCTTTTGGGAGAGGATGTCAAGTTTTACCGGTCCAAGCATGGGTATAAAGTGCAAGAGCTCGAGCAGGCCATGATTCGCTTGCGAGCTATTTTGCATGAGGGGGTCGCATTGAAGGATCTCTCTTTACCACAAGCTATACAAGAGCACTATGAAGAGGCTTGTCACGCACTCTTCCTTTTTTTTCTGCAACTTGCAGAAGATATTTCTAAAGGGGATAGCATCGACACAAAAGACCAGGCGCTTCTTCTGCTTGAGAGGTTTGAGCAGGTGAAAATGAGACTGCGCAAGGAAAAGATTACACTTTTATTAGACTTTAGTCAGCTGCAGCAGTTAGTCGCTTATCGAGCAGCTGTTGACTCTATTTTAAAAATTATTTGCAATATCAAGCTAACCGGGGATAAGCCCGAAGGGGATCCACATGAAGTTCATCCGCAAATGGTTCGATACCTCACGTAAAATCAGCTTTTGGATTTTGGGTGTGGTCATTGTAGTATTTGGTTACCTTATCTACTTTGATCGGATTGCTCCGAGTACAAGTGATGCCTCACTCGATGCTTATGTCATTCCTATTCGCCCACAAGTAAGTGGACCAATCACCAAGATTGCAGTGCATGATAATCAGCACGTAGAAAAAGGGAGCTTGCTATTTTCAATAGATGAGAGCCCTTATCGTTATCAGTTCCAACAAAAAGAGGCTGCTCTCTATGAAACACAGGACCTTGTTCAACAACTGGAAGCTGCTGTCTTAAAGTCCCAAAAAGAAATCGCACGTAATCAAGCAGATTATGAAGATGCAAAGCTCCACTATCAGGAAAACCAAGCTCTTTATGAGAAGGGCGTAGTCACCCTCAATACATTAGCGGACTCGCAAGACCGGATGCAACAAGCAGCAGATGAGCTCGCAGAAGCAGAACTGGGCTATGCGCAAGCTGTAGAGGCATTAGGCCCACAAAAAGATGGAGTGAATGTCCATTTACTGAAAGCCCAAGCAGCGCTTGATGAAGCTGCTTACTACCTAGAGCAAACAAAAGTTCGTGCTCCTGTCAGTGGTTATGTCACCCACTTAAGAATCCAAGAGGGGTCTTATGCCCAGCAGGGAGAAACACAAGTTGCTTTTGTAGATGGAGGCTCGCAGTGGATCATTGCCTATATGAAAGAGAATAACTTAGATCTTGTACAGCCAGGTCAGTCGGTTGATGTCACTCTGAATATGTATCCAGGGCGTGTTTTTGAGGGAGAAGTAGAAAGTATCAGCTATGGTGTGATGCCATCAAAGAGCTTTTCCTCGAACTATCTTCCAGAGGTGGAGAAAACCAATAACTGGGTTCGCTTAGCACAGAGATTTCCTGTGCGTATCCGCTTGAAAAATGCTCCAGAAGGACTCCCTTTGAGGGTTGGAACGTCAGCCATCGTGACAATCTATACACAAAAGAGCCCATTGAAAAACGTTTTACCTTCCATGATTCAATCTCTGCGAGCAAAGCTGCAGTACCTTTATTAAAAAGAGGATCCTGGAGTTTTTAGAAAGGCTAGCTCTTCTTGGGTCGATGTACGGCCCAAGATGGCATTGCGATGAGGGAAGCGGCCAAATCGCTCTATGATTTCATAGTGCTGAATCGCATAGGAAAGAGCCTCTTGTAAAAAAGAGCGGATACCTTTCGGAGCTTGTTCATGCAGATTTTTGAAGAGCTCGACAGAGATCACCTGCTGTTTTAAATCTTCACTATGCTCAAAGGGAAGATATAAAAACATGCGCTCTATGGGATAAAGTTCTTGGTCTTCTTTATGAAGAATCATATTTGCTACAAGGTCTACGGATAGGGGGTCTAGAGCAAATGCTTGGGGCTTATTTCGGTAGATATTCCGAGAAAACTGATCCATCAAAATCACCAGAGCGAGCTTATCTCTTGGTGTTTGCTGCCAGTGAAGTTGTTGTTGACTAGCAGCCTCTAAGGTCGTTTTAAAGCGCTCACGGATCTGTTGATCGAATGCCTCATCTTTGGCAAACCAAAGCGTAGCTTGGTCCTTAGGAAAGTCCTCGGGAGTTTTCAATGGGCCAAACCAAAAGTGCAAGACCTCTTTAGGACTGGTGGTCATGGGGCGCTCCACAAAGCTTATCCATTCGTTGGTACCAAGCATAAAAGCTTGTATGTTGCTTGACTAGAGAAAAGCAGGGAAGGTTTTCTAGAACCTTGCTGATGCCAAAGACAGCAACATCAGCAGCATTGGGTTTCCCTCGACCTAAAAAATCTCGAGAACCAATCGCAGCTTCCCAGTCAGTTAATTGGGAAAGAAAGTGTTTTTCAACATTGCGAATCTGTAGGCGTCGTGCAAGCTTTCTTGCAACGATTTTCATAGCAATCGCTCCAGAAATGCGGATGAAGTGTCGCTGAAAAAAGCCAAACGCAGAGACTTTTGTAATATACTGAAAGGCTTTGTAGGCTTCAGAAAAGGAACGATAGATCATTGGAGGGAGTGCACGAACGTATTGTTCATTTGCCCAGCTAAGCCAGTGGGTTTCCTCATCAGAGCGCTCAAACACAGGGGTGGAAGGGTGAGTCTCCTCGATATGACGCATAATTTCAGAGGAATCATTGATTTGCTTGCCTTCCTCATCGATATAGATCGGAACTTTTTTGTATTGAGAAAAAGCAATTTCTCGTTTGTTTAGAGGGTGAACCTCTACAGCGTCATATGCAATTCCTTTTAAGTGAAGAAGAGCCTTGACTTTCCAGCAAAATGGACAAACTTGATATTGATAGATACGAGCAAGCATATTGGCAGACCTCTTAAAAAAAGAGTAAGAGCATAGAGGATTTGCACTCTCTCTGTAAAGCCTTTGAATACAATTCGATAATGACGTAAAATTAAGGGTACTCAAGTAAATTATGGGGGTGCAAGGTTTCGACTGGGAAGTCAAGTATTGATTGCATGCGGAGGACGCCGGTTGGCCTCCTTAATCATCCGGTAAAAAGCATAAATGCTGAATCTGATAAAGTTGTAAAAGCTGACTTCTCTTGTGAAGAAGCTTTTGCTGTTGCTGCTTAATTAATCAAGTAGCCCGATAGTCCACCTCCTGCCAGGGGAGAGGAGCCTATCGTCATTTTCCTGGCCTTGGATATATCAACGCGGCCCCTAGGGGATATATTCAGGACCTAATTGGGGCGGGCTTTTGCTAGTGGCCGCATCTTCCATCGGCTTAAGCCTAATTCACTAGATGCTAAGCATGTAGAAATTAGTATGTAGCTTGCTCAGGACGAGAGTTCGATTCTCTCCACCTCCATTCTGGCCGGGTAAAAACTCGGCCACTTTCTATAAGTACATAGAAGCTAGAGTATGATCACTTTCAGTAAGCCTTGATAAACCACAGGTTAGGGAATTTATATACGCAACCAAGGGAAATGAGCCTCGTGCCCATTCTCTTCGTATGCTCTCCAAGCAACGTGTCCATCAGGTCTAACTAAGACAGCACCGGTCTTTGAAAGTCCATAGGTTGTGAGAAAGTCATCATTAACATCGAAATAGTCACCCCGCTCTCCGACGGTAACTATTCTACAAGGCCAGTCGCGATATTTCTCCAGCCAATAGTGTGATTCAGGATGACACATTAGAACAAAATGAGTTTTAAATAAGTCCAAGGAGCTGATCTGCTCTCCGTTATTTTCTAGCCAGCAGTGAGGAGCTCTAGCTCCTACTTCAGCCGAGGGCTTATACTTTTCTTGATTTATGTATTCACCACCATAAATGAAACCGAGGTCAATTAGTATGTTATTGACGTGATGGGCTTGATCCGCTAGTGCTTCTTTAAAAGTAGGTAGATCTCCATGGGCCAAAGCGGTAAAAATTTTCTCAAATCTCTTAAAATTGGTGATACTCCAGGATATATTTGTTCTTGCAATTTGCACACGCTCTGTAAAGTAAGTCTCCAATAGTGATTCCTCAGCTTGGTTGTTGATCACCATCGCAAGCTTCCAAGCCAAATTATGAGCATCTTGAATGCCAGTGTTCATTCCAAAACCACCGGTGGGCGGTAACTGATGAGCTGCATCTCCAGCGAAAAATACATTGCCAACTCGATACCGATTAGCAATTAGGGCAGCCATTGTCCAAAATTCCTTATTAATAAGGCGTACTTCCACTTCAGGATCATTGACAATCTTTTTGACAAAGTTTACGCAGAAGTCATCCGTAAACATCTCTTTTGTTAAGTTGGGGTTTCCATCAAGGCGAACCCCAACAAGCCACTTCCGCTGACCATCTTTTGCAAGCATGAATGTTCCCCGAATATCAGGGCGGGTAAACATAAAGCTTGCACTTGGTCTATGATGAACATACTTATCTAGATTCATCTCACAATAGATATTACAAAATGAACCCAGTTCATCGGCTCCTTCCATTTCAATCCCAAAAAGGTGTCTTAAGGAACTGTGAGCTCCATCAGCTGCAATTAAGTATTGGGCGGTAAGTGTCTCCGTTTCGCCATGTGACTTATCACGAACCTCCACTACAACCTGTTTTTCATTTTGAAATGCATGGACCATCTCTGTATTGAACCTGAGGTCAATCAGAGGCATGTTTTGTGCCTTCTTAAATAGCTCCTGCTCCACATTGTCTTGTGATATAATGGCATTTTCAGTTGGGCTATATGGGCTGTAGTCCTCTGTAGCTGAAACAGATGAGGAGTCTTTTCCTTGTAAATCTTCTACCCAGGTGAAAACATTATCCTCTCTTGGCAGTTGATATTGCTTTACTTGATTCTCGATTCCCCAAGAGCGAAATAGCTCCATGGTGCGACCATTCACACCTCTTGCCTTGGGGTGATCAGTGGTCAAAGAATGCTTCTCGACTAGCACAGACGAGATCCCCAGTTCTGCCAAACAAATAGATGCTGACAAACCAACAGGTCCACCGCCAATAATAATTACCTGATGCATATAAAACCTTTGCTACTGGAGCATTAAAAACCTTCTTTTAACCACTGAATTTCTAAAGCAAGATGTACAATCCCATATCGCAATGCTTTGAGGCGGATAGCTTTCCGAGAAGAGTCTGGTAAGCTCTCTAGTCTCTCTTCGATACTCTTGTATTCCGCATACACCTTTTCAGTTTTTTCCAATCTTTCCTGGAACAATCGAATGGCCTCTTCTCGTTCGGTAACGAAAAATAGCTTTAGCAAAAACTCATTACGAGGGATCTCAGAACCTGTAGGGCTGGCAAGCCAAGTATTAAACTCTTCCCTCCCTGCATCTGTAATAGAAAAAATCTCTTTCTTTTTTTTGCCTACGTAGGCGGTCTCAGAGCACACTTTACCCTCCTTTGCCAGAACCTTCAGCATCGGATAGATTGTCGAGTCTGACTCACGCCAGAAATAAGCTGTCGACCTTTGCATAAGAGACTTGATTTCATATCCCGTGCTCGGGTTTTCAAGGAGTACCCCTAAAATGGCATAGCGTGTTTTATTGATTGTTCTCATAAAATACCTAGTTTCTGGGTATTTTGGCAGGTTCTATATTTTTTTGCAACACAACCTATTGATTGATAGATTTTTATAAAGTTGGCACATTATAAAGCCATATGTCCAATCTCCAAAGGCTTTCAATATTTATGACCCAATATGATGATGTGTGGAACTCAAATAAAGTCGATGAGCATTTCAAAGCGACGATTTCTCAAGAGATGCTAAAGCTTTTTGAGCAGGAAAAGGTCGAAACTATTCTTGATCTCGGCTCTGGGGATGGCACTATTGCCGTAGCTTTGGCAAAGCTAGGGAAAACTGTACATGCGTTGGAAATCGCTAGTGAGGGCATTAAAAAAACAAACGCTCAAGCTCAAGCAGCAGGAGTCTCTGTTCACTCGATTAACCAAGATATGTACCAGCCTCTACCATTCGAAGAACAGTCTCTTGATGCTATCACTGCATTCCAGTCACTCAATCACAATACGCTACCTGAGATAGAAAAGCTTTTTAGGGAAATTACACGTGTCTTGAGGCCTGGGGGTGTACTGATTATAAAGGCTGCAAACTTCAACTCTCTTGACTTCAAAGATCTTGGCAACGGTTTATACGAAAGCGCTCACGGAGGCATTCCTTGTACCTTGCGGTTTTTAGATAAGCAGACCTATGTGCCTCAGGATGGTCCTGAAAAAGGACTTCTCCACTATGCTTTTCTGCCAGAGCAATTGATAGAGAGCATAGAACCATTAGGGTATACTCAGATGCATGCTGAAGTGCTACAGTGGCATATCTTGGCAATGTTCAAAAAGCATGGTAAACGTGCAGAATAGAGCGAAGAGCGACTTTCTATACCACATGCATATCTTCAGGGGTAAAAGCAGGAAAGTTGAAGCATAATACTCTTACAGGGGAGTCTAGAGCTGATTTTAATTGATGAACTTGCTTCGGAAAAATAGTAATGGCATCTCCTGCTTTTAATAACTTGTGCTCACCCTCTACATGTAGATCTAATACACCCTCTGTAACAATAAAGACCTCTTTCCCTGCTTGATGAACATGCTTTGGAGAGTTTTGGATCTCTAGCAAAGCAAGGCTCCACTTATTCTCTGAGATCTCTCTACCGGCGAGCTCATAACTACTATACTCTCCTAGGTCTCGCCTCATCCCGAAATAGTTAGAATCTAACTCTTTCAAGTGCTTGCTATACGGCCGATCCCATTCATAAATCTCTTGGGGGGTATCATAAAATACGTCTTCAGGAAATGCAAACCCAGGGAAATCTATACCAAAAAAGCCAGCCTTATCTAGAGGGTGGATTGAGTGTCTGCTTCCTGGATCGATCATTATTAATTCACCACCCGTAAGTGTAATGGCTTCTTTGTTTTCTACAGAAACCGCAATCTTCCCTTCTGCAGCCAAAATAAACTGTCTTCTCACTTTATGGTAATGAGAGGGGATGGGTCGACTTAATCTGAGTAGTTCTACTTTCCAACCCAAGTGGGCTTCAGAAGGTATAAATGGATCGATAGTTAAATCATTATCGATCTTCTTCTCTGTGTATGTCGTTACACTCATTTTTCATCCTTTTGTCTAAATCTATGATTCTATATCATTTAAGCGGTTTTTTTATCTTTAAAAGGATCTTGAAAGTACCCATGTTTTTTGCAAACTTTGATGTAACCTCACGTCTGATTACCCAAACAAGTCTTTCCTTTGCATTCCCTGCGCAAATGCCCATTCTTCCCGGGCATATTTTAGTCTGTCCAGTTAGATGTGTAGAAAAGATGGAAGAGCTGACTCAAGAGGAGCTCTATGATTTATTTTCCCTAGTAGCAGAGGTAAAAACAGCCCTACGCAAAGAGTTTGGAGCGACAGGGTTTAACATCGCATGGAATGAAAACCTGATCGCAGGGCAAACCGTTCCACACCTTCATGTCCACATTGTTCCTAGGAAAGAAGGGGATAAAGGTATTGCAGAGTACGAGCCTAGACAGTTTCTTTATAGACCGGGCCTGCGAGATAGCTCTCCAGATGAAGAGCTTGCCGAGGTTGCCCAGGTCTTAGCAAAATACTTTTCTACTTAAGTGAAGATCTAGTCTCTACGACAAATCCGAATAATATGGCCACCAGGATCTGCTTTGAGTAGTATGGTGTAGAAATTTGTTGAGTGTTTGATATCAGAGACATATACAAGCTGACAGAGACTGATAGATAGGCTAAGGAAGGATGAAAAAAGTTGCAATCATCACAGGTGGAATCCGAGGTATCGGCTTGGGAACAGGAAAAGTCTTTCTCAAAAAAGGCTACCAAGTGGTTTTAAATTATCACTCTGATCAGGAAGAGGCTAAAAAGGTTCTGCAAGATATTGGTAGCAGCGATGTGGTTGCTGTTCAAGCTGATATCTCTTGCCCACAAGGAAGAGAAAAGCTACTTAGTCAGACAGTAGAAGCTTTTGGGCGCTATGATGTACTTGTGAATAATGCAGGCATCATTAACTTGGGGAGATTTTTAGACTTTGAGCCTCAGGCATTTGAAAAGGTGATGAATACAAACTTCTATGCAGCTCTTTATTTGTCTCAGCGCTTTGCTCAAAACTTAGTTGAAAAGAAGCAAGCAGGGGCCATTGTGAATGTTGCGTCTGTAGGAGCATATAATCCAGGGAATATTGCTTACTGTACTTCTAAAGCGGCTCTGATCTATGCTACACGCTGTATGGCAAGAGAGCTTGCAAAGCATCAGATTCGAGTGAACAGCGTTAGTCCAGGAATGGTTGAAACAAATTTGAATCAGCCAACCCGTGAACAAAGGCCAGAGGTTTGGCAAGAAATGCTAGAAAGGTGCCCTATGAAGCGCACAGCTTCTCCAGAAGAGATGGGGGAAGCTATTTATTTTTTTGCTTCAGAGGAAGCTTCTTTTGTTACAGGCAGGGACCTTGTTGTGGATGGTGGGTACTTGGGGTAGGCATTTACTGAATTGCCAGCTGTAAGAGTTCTCGAGTTCGGGGGACGCTTTTTTCAGGGCGCATGTCTTCATCATCATTATTATAGGCAAAGATGAAAAGCTGCTCTCCCTGCTCAAGCCATCCAACAAACCAGCCTAAGGGCTTGCCCTTGGGGATGCCAAATCCAGTTTTTCCATAAAGTATGGAGCCGTCTTCCCATTTTTCTCTTAGTAAGATCTCTCGAGTTTTCACTTTGCTATATGAGGAAAGAGGAAGAGAGTGGTTTAAGAAGTCTTGAAGAAAGGAGACTTGCTCTACAGGAGAAATTTTAAGACTGCCACTTAACCAGAATTTCGTAGGTCCTTGAGAAAGATCCTGGTTGCCATACCTAAACTTGGAGAGGTAGTCTTTTAGCCGATCTATACCTAGCTCGCATGCTAATTTTTTAGAGTACCAGGTGCAGGAGTGCTTCATCCAAGAAGTGGGGGAGTGCGGGGCTCTCCACATTGCATACTCTGCAGAATAACTTTCCTGATAAGGCCAAAGTGGAAGTTCTTCACTTTTTAAGACTTCTTCCTCAAAGCCAATTAAAGAAAGGGCTATGTTAAATGTGCAACAAGGAGTGACTTGCTTATGGACCGCCTTGCCGTGGCTAGCTAGCACTTGACCTGTTTGGCCGTTCACTAAAAAAAAGTTCTCCCCAGTGTGTCCAAAACATGAAAGAAGAAGAAAACAGGCAAGAAAGTAGGCGCGCATTATAGGTCATGGACTAGAGTTAAGTGTGTTCCATGATAAAGAATTCCAAATTCCTTAGCTACATTTTCTACAGCATGGAGGTTCTCTGTCTTGTCATCTAAGTGGGTAATAGATCGTACATTGTACTTTTGTAAAAGAGGAATGATTGCACGTGTCACATGAGCTTTTCCATAAAGATCATCAGGAGAGTTTGAGGCATAGTCTCGGGTGAAAAGGATGCCATTTTTGGAAAATCTGCGCCCAGAAGAGGGGATTCTCTGTTTACTTATGGCTTTGGCTAGAGCGCTTGTTTGAGACACTTGAATATCATACCTTTTTAGATCGCAAAGGGTTGGGTTATACTGAGAGAAGTATCGGCCTGTAATTGCAAGTACTGGAACTTTTTTTGACGCCTTTACAATGAGCTGGAGTAGACGCTCACTCGTTGGCACTAGCTCAGATCCAATAATAATCTCGCGAGCTTCATTTCCAAAAATGACGACTTGCTTGCAGTGGTCATACTCCTTTGTTGTTCGCGTATCATTCAAGGGATTGAGTTGTTTATATGATCGACTAGCAGTTAGCAAGGTATCATCAATATCTACTAAAACTAGGTCATTTTCTTCTAAAGAGTTGAAGTGGTCTTCTAGGTTAGCAAAATCCTGGTGTAGTGTAGGTAAAGAAATATGCATAAGACCCTCTGTGAAAAAGAAAAATCTTAACATTTTCTTAATTTTTTAGCAATTATACAGTGGTTTGTTCTGCTAGAGCATCTTTTAAGGCCTCTAAGCAGGAAGGATCCGCAAGAGTCGTTTGATCGCCTGCTTTTCTCCCTTCAAGTAAGTCCCGTAGTAGGCGCCTCATAATTTTACCAGATCGCGTTTTAGGGAGAGAATTTGTGAAGAGAATTCTTTCAGGCTTGGCAATTTTACCAATAATATTAGCTACATGTGATTGAAGCTCTTGAATGAGGCTGTCAGAACCTAGGTTTCCTTCTGTTAGAGTCACAAAGGCAGCAATGCTTTCTCCCTTGAGGTCACACTTTTTACCGACTACGGCCGCTTCAGCTACCGCTGGGTGGTCGACAAGAGCGGATTCAACTTCCATAGTGCCAATGCGGTGCCCTGCAACATTGAGAACATCATCGACACGACCTAAAACTTGAAAGCGCCCCTCCTGATCACAGTAAGCACTATCTCCAGCGAAATAAGAAGTGTCTTTCCACTTTGAAAAATATGTTTGTTTAAATCGATTCGTATCACCCCAAATTGTTCGTGCCATGGAGGGCCAGGGGTGCTGGATAGCAATATAACCACCTGTGGAAGCAGGCTCTAAAGAGCAGCCCTCATCATCAAGTAGTGCAATCGACATCCCCGGAAGAGGTTTCCCTACAAAACCAGGCTTGGGGCGCCCATGGGCTGGGTGGTCACATAAAACAATTGCTCCCGTTTCTGTTTGCCACCATGTGTCGACAATTGGGCAGCGGTTATTTCCAACAAACTTATAGTACCAGTGCCATGCCTCAGGGTTTAGGGGCTCTCCTACAGAGCCTAATAATCGCAAAGAGGATAAATCTGCCTTTTGAGGATAACTAGATCCATAGCGCATAAATGAACGAATCGCTGTTGGGGCTGTATAAAGAGTCGATACTTGGTGGCGATCAATAATCTCCCAAAAGCGGCTTGGCGATGGGTATAAGGGGCCTCCTTCGTAAAGAACTTGTGTCATACCATTGAGCAGAGGGCCATAGGCTACATAGGTGTGACCTGTAATCCAACCCACATCAGCTGTACACCAAAAAATGTCATTGGGAGATGGGTCGAATACATACTTCGTTGTGCTATAGGCTGCAACTGCATAGCCTCCCTGTGTATGTACAATCCCTTTAGGCTTGCCAGTAGTTCCAGAAGTATAAAGGATGAAAAGAGGGTCTTCACTATCCATAGCCTCAGCAGGGCAGTGACTTTCTTGCTTTGCTAAAAGCGTATCAGCCCAGATATCTCTTGGGTTTTGCATTGGGCAGTTGATCCCAAGTCTCTTGAATACCAGGCAGTGCTTTACACTTTTTATCGTGGCTAAAGCTTGGTCACAGGTCTCCTTCAGAGCAACTTGCTTGCCATTGCGCATCAAGCCATCTGCTGTAATTAGCAGACTACAACCAGCATCATGTACTCGATCGCGTAGAGCTTGTGCAGAAAAACCAGCAAAGACCACGCTGTGTATTGCTCCAATGCGTGCACAGGCTTGCATTGCGATAATTGCTTCAGGCATTAAGGGCATATAGATGCCTACACGGTCACCTTTTTTGATGCCGAGAGCGTGCAAGCCATTGGCAAGTTTGCAGACTTCCATATAGAGCTCTAGATAGCTCATCTTGCACACTTCACCTGGCTCAGACTCCCAAATTAGAGCTGTTTGTTCTCCTATCGAATCCAGGTGTCGGTCTAAACAGTTATAGGAAAGGTTGAGTTTGCCGCCCAAAAACCAGCTAGAGAGGGGAGGCTGCCAGTCGAGAACTTGATTGTAAGGGGTGAACCAGTCAATATTTTGGGCCTGCTGACTCCAGAAGAGCTCTGGAGATAGGCTGAGTTGGTATTGCCACTCCTTTTCTGAGAGGTTGGAAGAAGATCGAAAAGATTTGGGGGCAAGAATTGCTTCTTCACTATGAAGGAGGTGATCGATAGGAGAGAGGGTCATAAGAGGCCTATAAAATCTTTTTAAGTGTTTATTACACAAGAATAGAGGCCTCAGAAGCAAGAGTTTTTTCTGTTGAGATGGCAGATCAATCCGGACTATAATAGTTTGTCTCTTGCCCTCTATGAACCCCATACCATTTAGAAGTCTCTTATGTTGCAAATCCAGGGAATTAGTAAGTCTTTTGGTTCTCAAAACCTTTTTCACAATGTCAATTTTAGCCTTGAATCTGGGGAAAAAGCAGGACTCTTAGGTAAAAATGGGACAGGGAAAACAACACTCTTAAAAATGATTATGGGGCAGGAAGCACCTGATGAAGGGTCTATCCTTTACCCTCGCAATTATTGTTGTGGATACCTCTCCCAACACTTTTCCTTTTCTGAGTCAACGGCCCTACAGGAAGCAGCTCTGGGCTTGCCCTTGATCGACCGTTATGCACACCATGAAGTGGAGCAAGTATTAGAAGGGTTGGGGTTTTCCAAAGAGCAAATGGAGCAAAATCCGACAAGTCTTTCAAGTGGCTTTCAGTTACGCGTTGAGCTCGCTAAACTTCTTGTCTCAAAACCTCAGATGCTATTGCTTGACGAACCAACAAACTTTCTTGACTTGCCCTCTATACGATGGTTGGAGAGTATGCTCAGAGAGTGGAAGGGCGAAATTTTAATGATTTCTCATGACCGCTCATTTTTAGACTCTGTATGCAACTCAATGATCATGTTGCATAGAGGAGAGGCGTATAGACAGCAGGGAAATACCGAAGCTATTTATCAATTTGTTGCGCAACAAGAAGAGCTTCATGAGCGCACTCGTGTGAATATCGAAAAGAAAAAGGCTCACTTGCAAAAGTTTGTTGATCGATTTGGAGCGAAAGCTACAAAAGCGGCTCAAGCACAAGCTAGGATTAAGGCTATAAATAAACTACCTTCCTTAGAGAAACTCTCAGCCCAAGGAGATTGGGCTTTTCGCTTCCCTTATTCCCTATTTAGAGGGAAAAGAATGCTATCGGTAAAAAACCTTACCTTTGGCTTCAAAGAAGATTCCCTCATAAAGGCGTTCTCCTTTGAGTTGTTTAAGGGTGAAAAAGTAGCCATCATTGGGAAAAACGGAAAAGGAAAAAGTACTCTTTTGCGCCTTTTGTGTGGAGACCTGACCCCTCAAACAGGAGATCGACATCTTTCCGAAGAGGTTCGCCTTAGCCTTTTTCTCCAAGAAATGCGGAGCAGCTTATCTGAGCGAGCAACTATTGTAGAAGCAATTGCAGAAGCAAATCCCTCCCTTGATGAGACAGAGGTGCGTCAGATTTGTGGGTTGATGCTTTTTAGTGGGGCTTTAGCAGATAAGCCCATTCATGTCTTATCAGGAGGAGAAAAAAGCCGCGTGTTACTAGGGCAAGCTATTGCTCGCCCAGCAAACCTAGTGATGCTTGATGAGCCCACTAACCATTTAGATCTTGATTCAGTAGAGAGCTTAATCGAGGCAATAGAAGAGTATCCGGGGACCCTTGTCCTCGTGAGTCACAATGAACATGTACTAAAAAGTATATCATTTGACCGGTTACTTATCTTTACAGAAAACGGCATTATCTCTTTTGAGGGAGACTTTGAACGCTTTTTGCTGATGCATCCAGACTTTTTTGAGGAGCAGAAACCTTGTAAAGAAGCAAAACCGAAGAAGAAAGTAATTGACCGTGAACAAATTAAACAATTAAGGCAAGAAATCCGATCAATAGAAAAAGAAGCTTCAACTTCTGAAATAAAAAGAGAAAAGTTGGAAGAAAAAAGGTTAAGCTGTTTATACAACCAAGATATTGAAGGCTCACAAGCAGTAACGCAAGAAATTGATGAGTTAGAAAACCACCTAAACCTTTTGTATGAACAGCTAGAGACTGCAGAACAAAAGCTACAGGGGGTAGAGCAGAGGGGGTAGGCGAATGTTTACAGTATGGGGACCAAATGGTGTTGGGAATGCATACCGACCCATACCAATTACAGCGCCAGGCGCCGTGCGCCCCATTCAGCGAGATGAAAAGAAAGACTCAGAAAGACGAGCTTGGGAAATGGCTGAGCAAGATAGAAAAAAAGAGTCTCAAGACTCAGCAGTCTATCAAAAATTGAAAAAGTCTGTCTCACACCAAAAAAGAGAAAGTATTGTAGTGGAGCAAGTCATGGTCTCTCCTGTCTATACTCTGCAACCGAGTCACCGATTAACAGATGCTCGAGAGCTTGTTACAAATAAGAACGTTTCACATATCCCCATTCTTTCAGAAGAGAAAGAACTTGTAGGGATCATTTCTGAAAAAGACTTATTACAAGCACAGCTCCAGAGTAAGAATAAAGACTCTACAGAGGTTAATCCACCGATTGATTCCTTCATGAAATCCAATGTGATTTCAGCACTTCCTTCTACATCCATCCGTCGCGTCGCCTCCGTGATGTTTGATGAGCATATTAGTGCAATGCCCGTCATTAACGAAGAGGGGTCTCTTGTAGGGATTGTGACCCGAAGAGATATCCTCAAGGCACTTGTCCGGCATGCTCCCCTTAAACTGTGGGCTTAATGGCCTTTTCTGGAAAGAGAAATTCTGCAGCTTTTAATGTTGTCGCTACTGTGAGAGCTATCCAAGCGGTTTGACCAACCTTATAAGATGCATCACGAATCAAGCCCCGGGCTAAGAATAATCCTATTGCTGAAGAAACTCCAGCTGCAGCGATTCCCACTTGCCATTCTGTTGATAGGTCTTGCCAATTCTTTGTGACAGACTGTATTTTTTCACTTGTTTGGTTGGCAATTTTACCAAATGTCTCCTTGATGGGCTTATCCTTAAGAGCTGTTAACTCTTTTATATGCGGAGAGTCTAAAAGGGCCTCTTTATTGGTATAGAGGTCATAAGCTAGAGAGACTAGGCCAATCGCCATGCAGGCTTTTGTTGTGGCTTTCATGAGCAGGTAACCAGCTCCTAACCCTACAGGAACTAAATATGCTTTATCCCAAGAAATGCTTTGGTCCAGAGAACTCATAGAGGCATCAACAACAGCTTGCCTTACATAGTGCGTTCCCGACTGGGTTGTCCATACAGCAATTTCAGCCGGAGTCATTTCTACAAATGAGAGCGGGAGAGATTCTTTCGTAGCATTAGGATAACGCTTAGTAAATAGGTTGGAGACCTTATCTGCTCCCTGAATAGCAAGATAGCTTTTCAGGGGGGCTGCTGCACTGATCGGAATCGCTATCACTTTTGCTCCAAGAGTCAAATAGTCTGCAGTGTTATTTGCCTGTAAAAGTTCTTGCTCTATGTTTTTTGATACGGAGATCATTCGATCTAGTTGTTCGTGAAGAAAGGTTCCAGCTTGGTCAATATAAGAAGAATCTTGAATAGGTGCTGTCATGGTCGACTCGTTGTTTTTTTATTAAGAAATGATAAATATTAACATTAAATTAATAAAAAACAAGTAAAAAGAGCTGCCACATTTTTAAAGAATGTTATTTGTGAATGGAGTATAATCTTTTCTATTTCAACTAACAGAAGAGAAATAAAGCATGAGTCGTTCCATTCTAAAGCACCTAAGCCAAGAGTTAAATGAGATTAAGGCCGCAGGGCTTGAAAAGCCTGAACGAGTGATCTCTTCGCACCAAAAAGCTCAGATCAAGGTGCAGAATGGAGCCGATGTGTTAAATTTCTGTGCGAATAACTACTTAGGGTTGGCTGACCACCCGGCACTGATCGAAGAAGCGAAGAGAGCTTTAGATCAGTTTGGTTATGGCATGGCATCTGTCCGTTTTATTTGCGGGACGCAGACGGTGCATAAAGAGTTAGAAAATCGCCTAAGTGCCTTTTTAGGGATGGAAGATACAATCCTTTACTCTTCCTGCTTTGATGCAAATGGAGGGCTTTTTGAAACCTTACTAGGTCCAGAAGATGCAGTGATTAGTGATGCCTTGAATCATGCAAGCATCATTGATGGCGTGCGTCTTTGTAAAGCAAAGCGCTTTCGCTATGCAAACAATGATATGCAAGACTTAGAAAGCAAGCTGCAGGAAGCTCAAGATGCGCGTTTTAGGCTTATTGTGACAGATGGAGTCTTTTCTATGGATGGGATCATTGCTAACCTGCAAGCCGTCTGTGATCTTGCAGACCGTTATGATGCCCTTGTGATGGTAGATGACTCCCATGCTGTTGGCTTTATGGGAGAAAATGGCCGAGGCACTCATGAGTATTGTGATGTCATGGGGCGGGTGGATATCATCACTGGTACTTTAGGAAAAGCTTTAGGAGGAGCATCTGGAGGTTATACTGCAGCGCGTAAGGAAATTGTTGACTTCTTGCGTCAGCGCTCTCGACCTTATCTATTCTCCAACACATTAGCTCCTGTGATTGCAGCCACCTCGATTAAAGTCTTAGACCTGATCGAGCAAGATCAAGATATGCGGAAGCGCCTCCAAGAAAATAGTGCTCTTTTCCGCAAGAAAATGACAGCTCTTGGCTTCGAGCTAGTTCCCGGTAACCATCCAATTATCCCTGTTATGTTAGGGGATGCAAAAGTTGCACAAGAGATGGCTAAGAGAATGCTTGAGGAGGGAGTGTATGTGATTGGATTTTCCTATCCTGTTGTTCCGAAAGGACAAGCTAGAATTCGTACGCAAATGTCTGCTGCACATACTCCACAACAAGTGGAAGAGGTGATCGAGGCTTTTGCAAAAGTTGGACGAGAAATGGGAGTCATTTAAATGAAAGCGATTGGAAAACTGAAAAGCGCTCCTGGCGTAGAGATGTATGATGCTCCAAAACCTAAGGCTCCAGGGCCTAAAGAGGTTTTGATTAAGATTCGAAAGACATCAATTTGTGGGACAGACGTCCATATTTACAAGTGGGATGAGTGGGCGCAAAAAACAGTGCCTGTGCCTCTAACCATTGGCCATGAATTTGCTGGTGTTGTGGAAGAGGTGGGCTCTGCTGTCACCTTGTGTAAGCCTGGAGATCGAGTGTCAGGGGAAGGCCATTTAACATGTGGCCTTTGTCGAAACTGTCGGGCGGGAAATCGCCATTTATGTCGCAAGACACGTGGGGTAGGGTATGACTGCACCGGATGTTTTTCCGAGTACTTTCTTCTTCCTGAAGAAAATGTCTTTAAGCTCCCTGATAGTGTTAGTGATGATGAAGCGGCTATTTTTGATCCTTTTGGAAATACAGTGCACACTGCCTTGCAGTTTGATTGTGTAGGAGAAGATGTCCTAATTACAGGAGCGGGCCCTATTGGAATTATGGCTATCGCCATTGTGAAGAAGATTGGTGCTCGACATGTCGTCATTACCGATATCAACCCGTATCGCTTGCAGCTTGCAGAAGAAATGGGTGCCACACGTGCAGTAAATGTACTGAATGAAGACCTTTCATCTGTTATGCAAGAGCTTGGCATGAAAGAGGGCTTTGATGTGGGTCTAGAGATGTCAGGAAGCAAAGAAGCTTTTAATCAGATGCTCGGAGCGATGAATCATGGAGGGAAAGTGGCTCTGCTTGGACTTCTTCCAAGTCAGACAGGGATCGACTGGAACCAGGTAATCTTTAAAATGTTGACCATTCAAGGGATCTACGGGCGCCAGATTTTTGAGACATGGTACAAAATGTGTACTCTTCTAGAGAGCGGCTTAAATATAAAGCCAGTGATTACACATCATTTTCATGTAGATGATTTCCAGAAGGGCTTTGATGCGATGCTTTCTGGTGAAGCAGGCAAAGTGATTCTCTCTTGGGAGTAGCGCTTTTTACGCCCTAAGCAGCCCTTGCCTAGAGGGCTGCTTTCAAGAATGGAAATTGCGTTGATTTAATCTTTATAATTTGTTATAATATTCTTAATAATTTGAGGATTTATAATGAATTATACGATTCGCTTACTTATCTCTTTTTTGGTTTTGGGGTGTATTTTTCATACACCTATAGAGTCGACCTCGGAACCTTACCTGCCAAAAAGCTATATAGCTGTTGCCGATTATGCAAAGGGGCATAGAATGTTTCAGCAGCGGTTTCTTGGTAAGCATACCTATCTTTACCAGGGAGAAAAGGTTTATCGCTATGACTCTAGAGACTTAAAGCGACGACTTCTTCCCGGTGATATTGTCTTTTTTAAAGCAGGGAATGAATCTTCTACACTCGAAGATGCCTGGAGAGGAGAAGATGGAGAAGAGATCGATTATGCAATTATGCAGGCTCAGTCCCTCTCTTCTTTTTGGGGATCTAATGAAGTAGATGCTTTCAATGCCTATGTGCATACAGCCATTTATATTGGCGAGGGAAAGCTTCTTGAATCTGTACCTAGAACGGCTAAAGGGGTGCGTGTTTTAAGCATTGATGACCCTGAGTTTTCCTTAACTGAAGGTGATAGCGAAAGTTACCGTATTTACCGTATTCAAGACTCTCAGTTACGGAAGCAAGTGGTAAAAGTTGCAAAAGAAGTGGAAGCATATTGTCATCAGCAGCCAGAGCAAGCGGTCTCGTATTCAACAGCTCATGCAGCCTTAAGCCTTTTCCCTAATGTAGAATCTAGCCGCTTTTTCTTTCTGAGCCCTTCAAATTACACCTTTTCCCCTGAAGAAGGCGCTCTTTCTCCTTTAGAAGTTGACCATGTTTACTGTTCTTACCTTGTAGCTTGGATGCTTCAAACGGCTGACTTTCAGTTGAGTGGTTCTCCTACCCCTATAATTAGCTGTTATACAACACCTGCACAACTAGTTTATTTAGCTGAAAAGAGCAATTTATTTGATTTAGTTGGAAATTTCTCTGTATAGTTAAAATTTAATTAATTTTTATTAAATTAATTATTGTAGTATAGTCTCTTTTAGATAGGTACTCCTGGAGGGGACTATGAGTCAGGGGAATAACCATTTTCATGAGCGTTTGCTCTCTTTAGATAAAAAAATTGATTATGCTTTGAGTTTAGGCGATGAGAGCTTGATCTTGGAGGAGCTAGAAGTAGTACTTTCCTTCTTAGAAGAGCTTACCTCTGAAGAGAGAAGCAAAGAGGAAAAAGAAGCTTTAAGTGAGATGCAAGAAAGCATCGAACAGCATCAGCTGCAAGTTCAAGTCAATAGCCTCCTTTCTGATGCTAATGAGTATAGACGAGCGCCCTCTAGTCCCAGTATTGCTCAAGATCTTATCGATCGTCTACTAGCCTTTAAAAAACTTTTGCCAGAGAAAGGACTCTCTTCCTTAGAACCTCTTGTTGAGGCAGAAGTAAAAAAGCTACAAAAAGTCACCAGCGCTTAAAAGAACCATACTGCAGACTAAGCAGAGCGAAGCAGTAGGTCGCAAGAAGAAAAGCTGCACTTATAGAAGCCATGGTTAGGATAGAGAAGTCAGAAACTCCAATAAGAGCATAACGCATCCCATTGACCACATAAAGGAGAGGATTTAGCTCTGCCACACGCTGCCAAAAGATAGAAAGCTTGGATAAAGAGAAAAATACTCCACCTAAATAAATAAGAGGTAAGAGGATAAATGTGCTAAATGCAGTAACCTGCTCGATACTGCGAGAAAACATAGCTGCTGCAAGGCCAAGGTTTCCCATCCCTAGCCCTCCAATAAAGAGAAAGTAGCAAAACCATAGGGGAGAATCGATCCCTGTATGAGCTTCCCCATTAATCAACCATTCAAATACTAAGCCCACAAGAAAGTTGAGAACAGCAACAAAAGTCCCTCGAACCATTCCCCCAAGAGCATAGGCCCAGGCAATTTGCGTTTTCGATAGAGGGGAAATTTTCAAGCTTTCCAACTCACCAACAAACTTAGAGGTAATAATAGAGCCAGAAGAATTATCAAAGGCATTGCGCAAGCTAGACATCATAACAAGCCCTGGCAGTAAAAAAGCTAAATAGCTAATTCCAGGAGCAGGTTGGATTTCTTTGCCGATGCTGGCTCCAAAGATTAGCATGTAAAGAAAAACGCTAATCAAAGGAGAGGCTACCGTCTGGAAAAAGACTTTAAAAAATCGCCGTGTTTCCCGTTTGAATAGGGAAAAGAAAGGGGTCCAATGTAAATCACGCGTTAGGGGCTTACTCACTCTTCCTCTCCAAAATATGCATCAAGGCCTGCTCCAAAGTTCCTTCCGAAATAGATAAGTCTCGAATGTCTTCTAGCTTAAAGGGAAGGGTATGAAGCAAGCTCCCTACTTTTTCTTTTGCCTTTAGCTGAAAAGTAAGGCGTAACCCGTCCTTTGAAACCAGCGCTTGGTGGGTTAAAGCACCAGGGTCCTCTTTCACTTCTATTGTTACAGCTCGAGAGGCATACTTAGAAATCAAAGATTGGGTAGGTCCGGTTTCTACAATTGATCCATGGTTGATAATGGCAATTTTATCACATAGAGCTTGTGCTTCTTCAATATAGTGGGTGGTGATTAAGAAGGTGACACCCTCGTCCCTAAGCTCTCGAACAAACTCCCAAAGTCGAGTGCGCAGTTCTAAATCCACACCAGCTGTGGGCTCATCCAGAAGAACGAGTTTTGGCTTATGTAGCAAGGCTCTTGCAATCAGTAAGCGCCTTTTCATCCCCCCACTTAGCTCCTTTACGCGTTTATGGCGGTGAACAGCGAGATCTAAGCGTTCGAGTAGGTGTTCAATGTGATGATGGTTACTTTTGATTCCATAATAGCCTGAGTACTGGTGTAAAATTTCCTCAATACTGAAGAAGCCATGATGAATAAGTTCCTGAGGTACACAACCCAGAAGACTTTTTGCTTTTCTTGGATTAGAGCGAACAGAGGTGTCAAAAACTAAGACATCACCTGCAGATGGAGTTTCTAGAGTATTGATTACAGAGATGATCGATGTCTTCCCTGCACCATTTGGGCCAAGGAGGCCAAAAATCTTTCCAGGCTCAATGGTAAAGTCAACAGACTTCACTGCACAGAAGCTGCCATAGTACTTTGAAAGGCTTTGAACCTGTAAGGGCAGAGCGGTCATAAACTCTCTTCCTCTTCTTCCTCTTCTTCCTCTGAACTACGCGGGTCAAGCTCATAGACAATGGGTGTTGTTCTTGGGAGGGCTACGTAGTCGGACTGCTCTTCCATAGGAACGCGTTTACGCGCAATACTGGAGTAAAGACCAATACCAGAAAGAATCGTTGCTAAAAGAGCTAAGCCATAAAACAGGCTGAGAGGAGAAATAGCTTGCATGGCTCCAGAAAGAGCCATGGGTCCAATCACAGAGCCCATGCCATATGCAAGAAGTAAAACACCTGCTGTCCTAGTGATTTCTCCTGAGTCTGTTCTATCGCACACCTGGGAAATGCTTACAGGGTAGATCGCAAATGAGAATCCTCCAATGAGGAAGCCAAGAAAGTAGGGAAGGTAAGATTGGGAGTGGAAAAGAGCAAGAATAACACAAGGAAAAATCGTTGCGATACTTAAAGAGAGTAGAACTCTGGAGCGGTCAAAAATATCAGAAAGGTGTCCAATCGGCCATTGGAGTAAGAATCCTCCAGCAATTGTTGAGCTAGTAAAAAGGGCAATATTTAGCCCAACTTCTTGAGAGAAGTTAGGAGCCAAACTGTATATCGCACTGATCATAAACCCAGAAATCAAGCAGCCAGAAAAGCCAAAAGGAGATGCTTTAAAAAGACTTAAGAGAGGAACGTGGGCAGAGTCTGGGATATTGGGAGGACATGTATAGGTAACAGTAAGAGGAATAAGAGACAGAACACAAAAGATTGATGCTACTAGGTAGGGAATCAAGCCAAGGAGGGGAATCCAGTCAATAATGAACTGGCTTAATGATTGGGTTGCATAAAGAGCGACCATATATACCGAGAGCATTTTCCCTCTTTTTTCATGGGGGCTATTCACAAGTAGCCAACTTTCAATCACAATATAAAGCCCAGCTAGGGAGATGCCTGCAAAAAAACGTAAGATAAGCCAGTAGTAGGGATGAATCCAAAAACCCTGGGCAAGGATCGTAGCAGTTAACATGCTTGCAAAGGTCGCATAGGTGCGGATGTGTCCTATTCGTGCAATAAGAGGCTCTATTCTTGTGCTGCCAATAAGTAAGCCAAGGTAAAAGGCTGAGTGCACAAGACCTATATCCCAGGTAGACACCTTTTCAAGTTCAAGTCTCACACTAATGTAAGTGAGGAAAAATCCATTGCAGATCATGAGTATCATAATACTCAAAATAGGAGCTTGGGAGGCTTTTAAAATATAGGAGAAGCTAGGGATCGGTTCGCGTAAACTCTTCATGGTTTCCAGAATTTGATTTTTTTGCCATTTTAGTTGCTCATTCAATTTATTGAAACCGCACGAGACAACAAATGGTTTGGAAAGCAGCTTATCAGGATATAGTGAAAGATCGACAGTGGGGGGAACGCTTAAGCTTGTCCAAGCATGGTCTAGAAAAAGAGGCTCTTCGAGTCAACCCTAGAGGAGAACTCGCTTTATCTGCCCATCCTTCACATTTTGGGAGCCCACTCAAACACCCCTTTATTAGCTTAGATTTTTCTGATGCTCAGCTTGAACTGATTACCCAACCATTTAAAAGTCGTCGGTCCTGCTTGCGCTCCTTGCGTGAAATTCTTGCATTTGTTGCGGCAAACTTAACAGCCGGAGAGTTTTTATGGCCCAATAGCTTGCCCTGTCAGTTACCTAAGGAAAGTGCCATCCCCATTGCGCAATTTGGATCTACTGAAGAAGGAAAAAAGAAAGAAATTTACCGTCAGGGGTTGAGCCACCGCTATGGTAAGAAAATGCAGATGATCTCCGGCGTTCATCATAACTTTTCTTTTGATCAAAGCTTTTGGCAGGCTTTGTATGATTATGAAGGAGAGGGAGAGTTTTCCTCATGGGTTTCAGAACAGTACTTAGCGATTGTTCGGAACTACCTACGCAAAGGGTGGATTGTGAGCTACCTTATGGGTAGGTCTCCAGCTGCTGACTCAAGCTACTTTTCTCGCTCTCCTAAATGGCTAAAGCAACATGCAAAGCAGACTCTTTATGGTCCATATGCCACCTCATTGCGCATGAGTCGCTGGGGCTATTTTAGCAAAGTACAGGCGCAGCATAGTGTTTCTTATAACTCTTTATCTGAGCATTGTACCAGTCTTGAAAAGTGTCTCCAGACGACCCATCCAGCCTTTGCCAAGATTGGTCTTATGAGTCGAGGAAAGCAAAAGCAGCTCAATGATAAGTTGCTGCAGGTAGAGGCGGAGCACTATTCCAGAATTCGGGCAAAGGCCTCTTATATGGATAAGGGGCTATTGTATGGATTAAGACAGGGGGGTGTTCATTACTTAGAGTTACGGGCACTAGACAATAATCCGATGGAAATAGAGGGAGTTTCTGCAGATTCGATGCTGTTTCATCAATTGCTGATACTTGCTTGTGCTTTGGAAAAAAGCCCCTTAATCACCCCGCAAGAGCAAAAAGAGATCTGTGCAAATCAGGCTCATGTGGCCAGCCATGGCCGTAAGCCTCGGTTGAGATTAGAAAGGAAAGGGCACCTTATTGCCCTTCAAAAATGGGCTCTAGAGATCTTAGATCAGATGGCAGAGGTGAGCAGCTTACTGCCTACTTCTGATCAAAAAGCTGCCCATCGCTTAATTGCAGAGAGTCGAAAAATGGCGCTCAACCCAGAAGAGACTCCTTCTGCTCAAATGATAGAAGAGCTACTGACATCAAAGAAAGAATTTGTAGACTACAACCTGGAACGCTCTGTCCAACAAACACAACAATTAGCCAATATGTGCTCTCCAGAGACCTCAACAAAAATGCAGAGAGCTAGCCTCTTTGCTGATGAAGAAGAGGCAAAGCAAAGAGCAAAAGAAGACTATTTTTTAGCGGGGTATGAAGATCTTGAGATTTCAACCCAAATGGTTCTTCGAGAAGCACAAAAACAAAAGATTCAAGTGGAAGCTATCGATCGAAAAAGTCACATTTTTCGTTTGCAGCAAGGAAAAAAAACAGAGGTGATTTGTCGGGCTACCTATACGTCAAAAGATCCCTTAATTTCCTACTTTTTAATGGAAAATAAGCAGGTGAGTAAAAACCTCTTACAAGAGGTGGGCATTCGGGTTCCGAAGGGAGTTCGGATTTTTACCAAAGAAGAGGCTGGGGCATTTTTATCTGCTTGTGAGCAGCATGTGGTTGTGAAGCCTGCATCAACAAATTTTGGCCAGGGGATTTCATTTGTCGACCCTCAAGATGCTCATGCTGTTCAACAAGCTCTTCACCAAGCATTTATGCTTGATGAAGAGGTGTTGCTTGAAGAGTTTTGTCAAGGAGAAGAGTACCGCTTTTTAGTTGTTGGGGGAGAGTGTATTGCCGTTTGCCAGCGTATCCCTGCAAATATTGTAGGGGATGGTAAGCGGACAGTACGTGCCCTTGTGGGAGAAAAAAACCGCAACCCTCGCTGCTTTAAGATGCGCTATCCATTACGAATAGGAAAAGTTGAAAAAGCGTTTTTACAAGAGCAGGGGCTCTCTTCACTTTCCATACCTTCTGCAGGTAAGCGCGTCTTTTTAAGAAGAAATAGTAATGTAAGTACAGGTGGAGACACCATAGACTTCACAGATTCTACTCACCAGGAATACAAAAAGATTGCAGAGCAAGCAGCCAAGGCTGCACAAGCCAACTTGTGTGGGGTGGATATAATGATTGAAGATCCATCAAATTTTACTTCTACTGGGTATGCTGTGCTGGAGATCAACTTTAACCCAGCTCTCTACCTACATCGTTACCCCCTCCTTGGAACAACGCGTTATGTAGAGCAAGATGTTCTAAAATTACTCGGTTTTCGTATCAAATAATGATTTTTTGAATATTTGTATGAACCTGTGATAGACAAGAGGGAGAACCTTTGTGGAGGAAAAGCTATGCCCAGCTCAAGTTGGCGGCAAGTATTACTAACAACCCTTCTTGTCTGTTTTTTCACTCTGACACAAGTTTTTTCCTTGGCTGTATATGAAGAGTATATCTCCTCGGGATCACTTAGACCTTATTTTTTATCTGTTGCTATTGGGGCTTTAATTATAAGTTTTTTCAGGAGTATTCCTGAAAAACCCTTAATCATATCTGTCATACTAGCTCATGTGCTAGTGATCCTTGCTATGATGGTCTACCCTCCATTTGTCGGCATGCAGCTATTTTTACCCCTTGTGGGATTGATAGGAGGGGGGATTCTTCCTGCAGTAGGGACAATTGTCACAAACTGGGTGCATCCTGCTTTTAAGGGAAAGATTTGGGGAGGTGTATTTTTTGTAATGGCACTTCTCCTCGCCTATACAACCCAAAGCTTTAGTACATGGATAGCAAGCTTCGGGTGGCATCCTCTAGGAGTTTTTTTCCTTATTTTAAACCTTTGCATGCTTGCGGTGGTGCACTTTTTTGTGCAGATCGATCCATTAAAGCAGTCATGGCTTTCCGCTGAAGAAAAGGAATTTTATATAGTTTATAGGAGAAAGAGTTTACTGCATGATATGCAGAGCGTATTAGGAGGGGATACGTACGAAGTTAGTTTACATAAACCTTCCTTCTTCTCAACTCTTTATGGGTTATTTTCTGTAGGTGTGATGTTATACTTTATGATAGTTTCGGCTGCACAGCACCTTGAAGCTGCCTATGTGAGCATTGAGAGCCAAGGATCTACTGTGTGGGCTTCCCTTTCTAGTTTTGGCATAGGGTGTCTTTTAATAGGCCTTCTTATAGATTTAAAAAGGTTTGTAGAGCGACTACACAATGTTCAGCCAGCCTGGATCTTTGCATTGTCTATTCTAGGATCCATCTCCCTTGCAGGTGTCATTCTTATACGAAATCTCCATCTTGTATATGCATGTTTAGTCTTAGGAAGTATAGCTTTTGGAGGCGTCTTTATTCTGCTCTTTCTCTTCCTTAGGATATTCAATGTCCAGTTGAGTCGCTCGAGGTTAAGTCTTTATATAGCACTTGTATTTTTCGGTTTTTACCTTGCTGGCTCTATGAATAGTGGTATTAACAGCTATCTAGGAGAAGATCTCAGTGGCCCTATTTTTCTTCTCTTCTTTGGAGGAGGCATTGCAATCATGACATGGCTATTGCAGTCTTCAGATATGTCTTTAGATAATTTTCATTGATCAAAGAAGTCTTCTGGTACTTGAAAGAGAGGGGAAAGCTCTTTTGGCGTAAGAGGGCAGGGGTCTTGAGGGCGAGCAAAGAACTTATGGCGAATACAAGCAACTCCTCTATAAACGGTATTGAGCCATGGGAGAGGGACAATACTTAGCCCTTTGGCTAAGAGGGCCCATAATCCTCCTAAAGAGAAAAAAACCTCTAGAACAGCTTCCATACGAATAACGGGTGGGCTTCCTTTCTCTATATAGACCACGCTCTTAGAAAAAGGGATCTCAGAGTAAGCTGTTGTAAAGGACTCAATACTTGGGTCTTGAAAGGAAACAAAATGCAGGTTTTTTACAGAATTTTCCTTTAAACAAAACTGCACAAAGTGGTGACAAAGGCCACACTCTCCATCATAGATAATTAAACCGGGAGTCTTGTCAGGGGCAATCGTCTTGGGCTTGAACAAAATAAAATGAAAAGTAAGAAGACTTAAGCAGGCAATGCTAGGGGCAAAAATCAGCGTACAAAGTGTGAGCAGAAATGAAGCCAGCCAAGAAGTAAAAGAAAAGGAGCTCTTTATCAGCCATAGAACTAGCACAAGCTGAACACATGCTAAAAGGGCTCCGGAGAAAAAAGGAAAAGCTTGATACCATGGATCCTGAGCACGGATTAGTTGTTGTGCTAAAGGTGAGCGCAAAGCATCCATAGAGAGGGTGAGCAGGTGAGCTCCTGCAAGTAAGAGTAGAATGAGCATATAGATGGACCGGAAGATGTGCGGGACTCTTCCTGCATCGTAATTTTGGTAGTCCTTCAAGTTAAAAAAACTTCCCTTAGGGACTAATAAGGGAAAAAGGGCCAGAAGAAAAGTCCATACACTGGGAAGTTGGTTTGAGAGCAGTGAAAAGATGCAGTAGCTTGCCGCAAGAATCCCGACAGACACAGGAAGAAAAAAGCCGGCTCCTACAGCTATAGCGGCTAACAAACCAATGATGACTCTATATCCCTCAAATGCTGCAAAAAAGCTGATCGCTAAAGAGCAGGCAATGCAAAGGCGAATAAATGTTGAAGTTGCACTAGACATGGATGAAGACTAGCTAAAAAAAGGTCTCTCGACAAGGGATATTTTTGATTATTCTTTTTATTTGTATTTTTTAGTATAATCTTTCTTTTTCATGAAAAATAAATAAAAATGAGCACAGTTTGTAAAATAAAGCCAATGCGTGCATTGACATTCATGGCGAGTAATATTGTCGATAAGGAGAAGAACAGCCTCGATAAGATCATGACGGAGTCTGCAATCCTATCTAAAGGATATTCTATAAAAAAAGTTGCAGGGTTTTCGAGTGCTTTACGAGGAGAGGCAGAGCGCGTGCGTTCTGCCACATATGATCTTTTTATACTGGTTGCTCATGGAGCAAGAGGCAGAATTGTTTTATCGGATAATCATATCTTATCCTCAGGCTACGACTTCTCTAGCCTTCAGCCGATTGTTAAAGAAGGCGGAAAGGTTATTCTTTTCTGCTGTTATGGAGCAACACGGTCCATAGATTTTGATCCTATATCAGGATATAGTGTTGTACCCAGCATGGCAGAGGCTCTTTCTATCGATAGCCAAAGAGTTGTCCATGCTGCTTCCCAATCTTTGTTTCTTCCATTTAGCCATATTCAGCCTGAAGGGATGCAGCCATTTAGTGAGTCTATCTGTCAGGTGCAAAGAGAAAAGCTTGCAGAGTATGATTTGTCAAAGGTTAGCCTTCCTGACTTATTAAGGGAGTATGCACAGTCCCCAGGTATGCTAGATCGCATAGGACGAACCTATAAGATAGAAGAGGTTTCAGAGGCCATTTTATTATCTGTTTTACAGCAGCAGTTTTCGTCTTGCAGCTGGCAGGCGTTTTGTGGCTTTGTTGAAAAATTAATGGATCGTTTTAAAGGCTCTAGGGAGAGCTTTTGGAATGATGTATACAGATCCTGTGTTGAAGCAGAAGAAAAAGCTGCGGTGGCAAAGAGGTATGAGGCTTTACAAGGATGTGTCTTCCCAACGTTATGGCAAAGAGTAAAAAGTAAGTGGCAGGCAAAAAGCTGTGCTTCAGAAGCTCTTTTTGCAAACCTAATCTTTGATTATAAAGAAAAAAGCCTGTCTAAGAAAGAGCACCTACAAGTTGTTACAAAAGTTATAGATTCCTTGCCTCTTGATGCAAAAGCTGATGATACGATTTTAGCAGGGGCAGTTAACCACTATTATCAAAAATATTTGATCAAAGAGCCTCAACTGGTAGAGATCGTTGCTCGCGCTACCCGTTCTCAATCTATACCGCTAGTCACTCATGCTCTGGTCGCAGTGCACATAGCTGCTAGAGAAACAGGAAAGCTTCCGTTATCTGTAGAGACGCTTAAGCAAATTCTTTCTCTTCCCAATAGGGGAAGTAAGGCATGGGCAGATATCGTGGATATGATAGGGGCATGCTTTGATAAGCTCGATATTGAAGAGAGCAGAGAGAAAGGGAATCTTTTAGTACAAGCAGTACTGAAAGAGGGAGATCAAGAGACCGCTTTAGCTCTTGCAAAATCCTTTGCGTTGATACCTGAAGAACCAGAAAACGAAAAACCAAAGTTCAAGTGGGATAAACCTGTTCTGCAAAGTTTATTTGCTTCTTTAGCTTTCAAAGAGAAGTCCTATAAACTCCGCTCTTTGATTTGTTACCATGCAGATACCTGGGAAGCTTATGAAGGGTGTATAGGACAAGCAATAAAAGAAAAAAATAAACAAGCCTTTTGCAATCTTTTCTCTATTTACCCCCAAGGGAGCCGTTTCTACTTAGAGAAAGACCTTGCAATGAGAGTGATCAATTACCTCATGAATGAAGGGGTCCAGAGCTTCCCTTTTGACTCTCAAGGGTTTTGCTGGGGCGTCTTTTGTTCTTTAGCTCCTCTGCGAGATGATGAGCTTCCAATCCTGGAAAAACATATCTCTGACTCTCCAGATATGAAGTCATTGGTTTTGGCAGAAAAAATTAAGAATAGGAGAGGGGAAACCTCTAAAGAGTTGTTGGAGGAGAGCTTGGATTTCGCTTTAAAAGTCCGCAATCCAATTTTACTCATCCAGATTTTTGCTAAATTAGAAAAAATTTGTGAAGAAACTGGCCAGGTAGGCTTTGCAGTGTCTGATGTTTTGAAGGTGCTTTCTAAAGATTGGGGACAACAGGAAGCGCTTATTTTTTCAGCTGCTGAGTCCTATTTAGAAACTGTAGCAAACTACAATCAAGCATGGTTTATCTCCTATTGGGATCATGCAGAGCGGTCGATGCCCCTGCCCGTAGTGGTGCAAGCGCGTCGTATAGCTTCGAAGTTAGAACGTACTTCAAGTATCCAAATCATCGTGGATATGGAGATTTGCAGCCATCGCCTTGCTTTTCTAATTCATAATGCTTCAGAAGAAGAACTAATCATCGATGCAAAGAGATTTAATCATATTTTGCGGCGCGAGCTAGAAAGGAAAGATTACCTCTCACTATTTGTGTATATTGCATACCTTCGCTCTTTAACAGATAAGCAACTGGCAAGTTTAGAGTTAACGGATCCTGGGCTGTTAGCGCAAATCATAGCGATTTGGACACAAGGAGTCTCTCTTTTAGAAAGTGTTGATGAGAGACATGTGCGAGAAGGTTTATACGCATGGATGAAGAATCTTCAAGAAAAAGATAGAAACGCTATATTTTCCCATTTGAGCCTAGAGGAGCAGATCAAGTTTATCCCCGCTCTAGTGCGATATGAAGACAAGCAGATGCTGAGTCACTACTTAGTAAAAATTGAACCATCAAGAATTCCAGAAAGGGTATTAGAGGAGACCGTAAAGCAGCTCTCCTTCTCTTCTAAAGAGGAACCCTCTTTTACAATGCTTTCTTACATGGAGTTTCTTGTTGAAGTAGCTGATGCGCAATCACAGCAAGTAGACCGGCTTCCTAAGTGGGCTAGCTTGCTTGTAGAGAAGCTAATAGAGACAAAGCAGAAAGATTTACTTGCTCTCTGGTTAGAGCTGCTGCTTCAGTTAGATATTTCCTATTGGAGTGAGAAAGTTTTCCTTCTAGCAGTGCAAGCTGACCTTACAAGCCTTGCTAGTGAAGAGCAGGAATTTGTGATGGAGCGCCTGGAGAAGGTGAACTTGTTTGAAAAAATAGGGCCTGAAGAGGCGTTTATTTTTTGTGATGATCATGAGCTTCCATGCTCGGGGATCTACTTGGTTGCAAAGCAGCTAAAGAAAGCTTCTTGGTGGAAAAGTCACCATCATAAGTTTGGTTCTATCATTGATCAGTGGGGGCAAAAAATAGATCCATACTCTATGGATGTAGTTGCAGAGGAGGCTCACCAGTTACTTGCAGGGCTTGCATCAGCTGGCTGAGCAGGTTGAAAAATAGCAGGAGGAGGGGAAGAGAAACAAAGCTCTTGTTTGCTGATCGGGTGAGTAAACTTTAAAAAAGTGGCATGTAAAAACAGGCGGGAGCTTTGTTTGCCTCCATAACGGGTATCCCCAAGTAAAGGGAAGCCCTCGCTTGCACTATGGACACGGATCTGGTGTTTGCGCCCAGTCTCTAGCTTGAACTGGATGCCTGTACGTGCTTTAGAGCGGCAAACAACGCGATAGTGTGTGATTGCGAGTTTAGCATTATTTTGTGCATCAGAATCAAAGGCTGTGGAAACCTCCCCAATCGGAGATTCTTTTAAGTAACTTTTAATTGTGTCTTTTTTGGACCTCGGACAGAAAGAGCTAATTGCATAGTAGATGCGAGTCAACTGCTTTGAAAAAAAGAGCTCTTTAAGAGGAGCTCTCGCTCGCAAGCTTTTTGCAAAGATCATCACCCCAGATGCATCTTTGTCCAGTCTGTGCACAGGAAAAATCGTATCTGTTTTGAAAAAGTGTCGTAAGTAGCGCAAGGCAGATGGATTTGTAGGGATATCTTGAGGAACTGATAACATCCCTGCAGGCTTTTCAATTACAATGATATCTGCATCATGATAGAGAAGGCTCATTCCTCGATATTTTTTAGGTTTCTTATCCTTGAGCTCCACGACACTATGGTGATCGACCTCAAGTGTCGCCTTATAGACAGTTTGTCCATTCATAAGGATGCGCCCTTCCTTTAACCACTGTCTGAGGGTTCGCGAAGAGCTATCAGGGAATTTGTCTTTGAGGATATCGATCAGTTGCATAAAAAAGCCTATATTTTGGCTAAACAGTTTACCAAGCAGGGACTTATAGTAAAAGCTGCTTTAGAATTTCTGTGGCATGGTCAAGTGTGCGCTTGGGTTCTTCTGTCTGTCCATGACTCAAAGAAGGAGCTACCTCAACAAGGTCAGCGCCAATAATTTTTTTGCTTTTTCTGAGCTTGGCTAGAACCTGTATCAATAGATCTGGCTGTAGGCCTTGCGAAGAAGGGGTGCCAGTAGCTGAGGCAAAGTCTGAAGAAAGTGCGTCAATATCTACAGAAATATATAGCTGATGACAGTTGATGCTAGCTAAGTGGCTTTCAATCGCTTCATAAAGATTTTCAGGGGACATCTTCTCTATCTCATTAGCCCAGATTTGCTTAACTCCTTCCTGCTGTTCCCATGCAGTTTTGTCTTGAAGTGTTTGCCGTATGCCAACTTGTATGAGGTGAGCTTTAGAAGGCAGGAGTTGCTTAGCATGCCATGCCCAGGTGGCATAGCTGTAAGGAAGGCCTCCACGAGTAGAAAGTAGATCTGTATGAGCATCAAAATGCAAAATAGCAAATGAAGAAAGTTTTGCTAAACTTCGCACAGGCATCAGGGATAAAGAGTGGTCCCCTCCAAGGATCACTGGGCGAATCTCAGGATTCACCATCTTTACTAATGCACATACACGCTCTAAACAGGATAAAGGGCTAACAGGGTGCACATAGGAAGAGGAGTAGCGGTGTTGATGCACTCTCTCAAGCGTCTCTTTAGAATGTAGAGAGTCATGGCTGAGTAAGGGGTGATCATAGATATCCCCAATATCAACAATCTGTTCTCTACGCCAGTCTTCAATTAAGTGAGAGTTTTTTTCATGTAGAGTGAGGCGAAGGTGCATAGGACCAAACTTGGATCCTCTTTCTAAGCCTGCTCCATTGTCACAAGGATAGCCAATTAAGCAAACTTTAGCCTGCTGAAGCTCTTGTATACGTTGGTGATGCAAAGAAAGAATTTCTGCCTGCTTTTGAGATCCATAGTGCTTGTTAAGGAAAAGACCTTGTACAGATGTCTGGTTCGTGTACATTTCAATTCCTTGAGGACAAAGCAACTGCTTTAGTTCCTGAATGGATGCTTGCATTGTTCCCTCCAAATGCAGAAAATGCTTTTTGCATGTAAGCAACTCTTAGAGTTTTGGGGAAGAAAAGAGAATGTTTTCACTAACTGACTATGCAAAAGAAACTTTAGATTTTCTATATAAAGAGGTCCCTTCAGGGTACTCTATTTCTACAGAGGATAGGCAGCAGATTGATCCAGAGGGAAAAGGGGCAACCTATGGAGAAATTACCTTTCATAGCTTTCAGCATATTTTGAGATACTTTGCCCCTACAGCAGAAGATGTATTTGTTGACTTAGGATCAGGCACAGGCAAAGCTGTTTTCCAAACGCTTCTTACTTCCTCAGTAAAATACGCTATCGGAGTAGAAGCTTCTATAGAGCGCGATGCTCTTGCTAGGCAAGTGAGCGCAGAAATGAGAAAAAATTTATTACCAAATGAACGGCCCATTTGGGACCAGCGCCTCCGGTTGGTCAAGGGCGATTTTCTGAAGAAAGACCTTAGTGACGTAACAATTGTATACCTATGTGGTACTTGCTTTAGTGAAGAGATGCTTGGCAGAATTTGTGATAAGCTAAAAGCTTCGCCAAATCTTCGGTCTGTTGTCTCTTTAGCTCAACTTCCTTCGCCTGCAGTGGAGGGGTGGCTGGATAAGGAGCAAGAGCAGCTACTGTCTACATCTTGGTCGGCAGGCTCTCCGGTTTACTTTTATCGCTCTCTTTGATGGTCTGCTTTCGCTTTCTTCTTTTCTTTTGTTTGCGAATTTTTGAAGCTTGCAGTTCTGCCTTTGTCGGCTTTTGTAATATTTTTGCTTCAAGCTGTTCAAGTAGCTTGCGGTGAGCATCTAAGCGATTCAGCTCTTTGGAGCGGCTCTTATGACTTGAAGCTGTCAGGCCAGAGGGAAGGTGTTCAACCAGAACTTTACTTTCCGTCTTTTGTAGCTTTTGGCCTCCGCGACCACTCCCTAGAGAGTAGCTTTCTTGTAAATCTTGACTTGGGGAGATTTGGAGTTTTGCATAGCGCTGCCAAACTTCTTCCCATTTCTTTGGATGGATCATCTTGAAACGCTTTAATGTGCTTTACGGCTCATGAACAAAGAAAGAATAAAAGCTGCCAGCCAGCAAATTCCAATGATTGCAATGAGCACAAATATATCAGTCACAGTAAACCCCCTACTTTTTCTTATTTTACCTGCTAAAATGATTAATCAGCAAGCCGTCTACAGAGGGAAAAAGAGAGGAATTTAACTGCAAGTCCCCTAGGGAGAAGATATTAAATTTTATTTTAATTGAAAAACGCTTGCGTTAAAAAAGAGGCGTTGGCTATAGTCTGCCATCTTCTTCGATACGAGACGGAGAAAAGAGACTCTTCCGAAAGAGTTTCATCGCTTTTTGACAGTGAGAGAGAGAGAAAGAAGCCAAAACAATTTGTGCGGTTTTTATAAACCGCGTCAATTTTTTATATCACGAGTTTTTTTACGTTGAGAATTTGATCTTGGTTCAGATTGAACGCTGGCGACGTGGATGAGGCATGCAAGTCGCACGAAGCTGATCTAGCTTGCTAGATTAGCTTAGTGGCGGAAGGGTTAGTAATACATGAGTAACCTGCCCTAAACTTGGGGATAACGGTTGGAAACGACCGCTAATACCGAATGTGGTGTACGACTGTATCAGTTGTATATTAAAGTGGGGGACCGAAAGGCCTCGCGGTTTAGGATGGGCTCATGGGATATCAGCTTGTTGGTGTGGTAACAGCGCACCAAGGCTAAGACGTCTAGGCGAGTTGAGAGATTGACCGCCAACACTGGGACTGAGACACTGCCCAGACTCCTACGGGAGGCTGCAGTCGAGAATCATTCGCAATGGGCGAAAGCCTGACGATGCGACGCCGCGTGAACGATGAAGGCCCTCGGGTTGTAAAGTTCTTTCGCCAGGGAATAAGGGAAGTAGGATAATACCCTGCTGACTTGAAGGTACCTGGTAAAGAAGCACCGGCTAACTCCGTGCCAGCAGCTGCGGTAATACGGAGGGTGCAAGCGTTAATCGGATTTACTGGGCGTAAAGGGCGCGTAGGCGGGAAGATAAGTCAGATGTGAAATTTCACGGCTCAACCGTGAAGCTGCATTTGAAACTATTTTTCTTGAGGGTAGGCGGAGAAGACGGAATTCCACGTGTAGCGGTGAAATGCGTAGATACGTGGAAGAACACCGGTGGCGAAGGCGGTCTTCTAGCTTACTCCTGACGCTGAGGCGCGAAAGCAAGGGGAGCGAACAGGATTAGATACCCTGGTAGTCCTTGCCGTAAACGATGTGTACTTGGTGTAGCCGGACTTAGCCCTGGCTGTGCCGTAGCTAACGTGTTAAGTACACCGCCTGGGGAGTACGCCCGCAAGGGTTAAACTCAAAAGAATTGACGGGGGCCCGCACAAGCAGTGGAGCATGTGGTTTAATT
>CAYWQB010000001.1:52147-792934 GCA_964460785.1 uncultured bacterium | reverse complement strand
TAGCTCATCTGGATAAGAAGGCTTCAAGAGAGAAATTAGCCGCATTACTCAAAGAGGAATGGGAAAGGCTTCGACAGCTTGCTATTGATCAGCCCAATTAACCGCATCGGCTAAATCCTGAGAGGACTGTGCTCCTTTTACTCCATACATCGCTCTTGCAGCACGTACAGCACCCTCAGCACCTCCTTTGGATCCCCAAATAGTCCCAGAGTAATCAGGTCCTAGTTGAGCAAGAATGCCAATCGCTCCAAATAGAGAGCCGCCTATGCCCTTGAGCACATGGGCATCTGAAAAGAAGGGAGCCAGGTCTGCCAGAAAAAAGGTTTCCCCTTGGTAAAACCCTTTGCCATTCCATTGTGGACGAGGAGGAAGGTCCAACTTTTCTTCAGGTAAATTGAAGAGAGTGCCTGGCTCTTTGGGGTTGACCTCTAGCCCGCGGACAATGGTGATCATTTGATGATTTTTAAATGCATTTCGAATTTTTGCTGTGGTTTCTCCATCCTCTCCATCTAAGACAAGGAATAGAGTGTCATCTCTTACATCTTTATTTGTATGTGTTAAAAATTCTATGCAATCCTCCCCATACCATAGGCGATCAATAGGGACTTCCAGATCTAAAGGGATCGCTTCTTTAAGGTTTTTCCCTTCTAGGTAGCGGTCAATGCTTTCATTGTCTCCAAGAAAAGTTCCAGCACAGCCTCGCTGGAGCATTCCTACAACACGTTGGGAGAAAGGAAGTTGTAAAAAAGATTTTTTGTACGCCTCAAAGCCCCATCGTGAGCAAACGACAAGGTGCAGTGCTCTTTGTAGGTGAGAAGCTCCTGGAGAAAACCAGTCTTCCCGCCACAGGTGGTGAGGGTTAACCTTTGCTAGTTTACTACCTGTTAAGTAGCCAAATAGTTTGGTTGTTACAGAGTCTGCAAGAGCACGAGGCACTTTCCCTAAAATAAATTGGTTGCGCAGATGAATCTTGCGTTTAAGGACATCATATTCTTCTTGTGTTTGGACCTCTTTTAAAAGTTGATCTGCTTGACCTGTAGGGGAGGAGAAGGGGTTTTCTTCTCGCTCAGGGGCTTCCTCTTCTATGTCCTGCTCTTTGGGCTCTTTTTTAGTTTTTTTCTGAATGGTCGAAGGAGAAGGAGCTTTGCCTTTTTGTTGATCAGGTCTTCTTTTAACCTTTGGGATCGATAGGCTTTGCTTATTCCCCTCATGAGCAAGTTGGCTATTTACTAACTTCAAGCGTTGAACGACTTCTTTAGAAAGTGCAGCTAAGAGCTTTGGAGCAAGAGGATGTGTTCCGTCAAGGAGGTGGGCTCCTACCTTGAGCACAATAGACTTATCTATGGCTAAGCATGTTCCAGTACGCGGGGATCTTTCAATAGCTGAAACCTCTCCAGCACATGCATGGCAGTTGATAGGAAACGTGATAGGAGAGTGGGGGTCTGGGAAGAGAAGGGCTTCACCTTGGCCTTCTAAGATAACAAAGAAAAAATCTGAAGGGTCTGTACGCTCTATCAAAGCCTCCCCAGCAAAAAAAGTGTAGCAGTTTGTGCTTTCAATGAGGAGTTGTTGTTCTTCTACTGTTAAGTTCGAGAAAAAAAGGCTTTTTTTGATTAAGGGGGCTGCTGTTGCTTTGGGGCAGATGTGGGTGGCAAGACGGACACCACACTTGAGTAAGTTGTCTGTTTCTGCTGTGAGTAGGCCATGAAAGATCGCATGCTTTTGATAAGTGGCTTTGATCTTTTCAGGAGAAGCTCCTTTAGTAGCATATAAAAAAGGAAAGATCGGGACATTAAGTTCCATAGCCTTTTGATAGGCAGGAATAATAGGCAAATCCATATCAAGGATCAGACAGATACCCGATGTCTCCTCCGGTAAGGGCTCAGATAGACCATCCTCTGCAATAGAAAGGGGTGCTGGATGACTGAGGCTTTGGATGATAGCCTTCAATTTAGCGAGGTTACTACTGCTAAGGTGAGCGACAACTTGGTAAGGGGAAAACATATTCATATCTATGAAAGTTTTTTCTTACCATATACAGAATCACAGGGAAAAAGTCAGAAAAAAACTATGGCAGGGAGCCAAACTGGACATTTGTTTTCTACCCAGATACAATTCTTCTTCACAGGATAAACATTCTTACTCAAAAGGGGAAATATGAATCAGTCTGTTGTTGCAGTTACGGATGACAATTTCAAGCAAGAGCTTGAAGGCCATGAATGGGTTGTTGCAGACTTTTCTGCTGAGTGGTGTGGCCCTTGTCGAGCTTTAGCTCCAATTTTTGACAAGGTTGCAGAAGAGCTTAGTGGTAAGGTTCACTTCATCAAAGTTGATGTGGATCAAGCGCAGTCAGCTGCAGCTCAGTACCAAGTCACTTCTGTACCTACAGTGGTGATCTTCAAAAATGGTCAGGAAGTGGATAGGTCTATTGGTGTTAAGGAAGAAGACGCTTTTCTTTCTTGGATTACTTCTTCTATGTAGTTTTGGGTTGGTTAGTTTGGAGAAAGAACAATCCATCCAGCAAGAAGACTTAGCAATTTTTGGAGGGGAAGGGAAACTTCCCCTTCGTGCTTATGAGTATGCTGTTAAACAGGGGAAGCATCCATACCTTATTGTTGTAAAAGGTATTACCTCTTCAGATTTAATCCAAAAAGTTCCTGAAGAGCAAAGAATCTATGCTTCTGTTTTTCGCCTAGGTAGCCTTGTTGCCAAGCTTAAAAAAGCGAAGGTCAAAAAGCTACTCATGATCGGTCGCATTCCCCATAAAAGCCTTTTACGGTTCCAGTGGTGGAAGGTAGACTTTGCCACTTTGAAGCTGCTTTTCTCTTTAAAAGACTGGCGGGCAGATACTGTGTTAGGAGGCCTTGTTGGCTTTTATGAAAAGCATGGTATTGAGGTGGAAAGCACACATTTGTATTTGCGAGAGTGCTTAGCTATAGATGGTCTCCTTAATGAGATAGACCCATCCAAAAGAGTTTGGAAAGATATTTATTTGGGGTTCTCTCTTGCAAAAGAGCTAGGGAAGGCAGATATTGGTCAAACTGTTGTGGTTAAAAAAGGAATTGTTGTTGCGCTAGAAGCTTTGGAAGGAACAGATCGTTGCATCGAGCGTGCTGGTGAGCTTGCTGGAGAAGGGTGTGTCGTCGTGAAAGTTGCAAAGCCTGATCAGAGCCATAAATTTGATGTGCCAACAGTGGGGCTCACAACAATTAATAAACTTAAAAAAATTAAAGCTTCAGCATTAGCTATAGAAGCTGGGCAGACTTTTATTGCAGATTCAGAAGTCCTAAATGCTGCTAAGCAAGCATCAATTGCTATTGTAGCCTTAACGGATTCGTCCGCTTTGGGCCTTTAATTTATCTACAATATTTTGAGAGCTATAATTGCGATTGGGTTGCCTTAAAATCCACTTGTTGAATTGGCTAGCAGAGAATCCATCTGTCTTTTTCATATCAAGCCATGTATCTACATATGCTTTTAAAGCTTGCTGGCCAAAGGGCATGGCAAATGCTAAATGGTCAACGCCTAACGTTGGGTAGCTCTTGGCAATAGCAAATTCAGGGTGTTGTTGCTTCCATGCAAGCGCCTCTTCTCGGCTCCATAATAGCGCATCAAATGAAGGGTCATTCAAGAAGGTCTCTAAGTTAGGAATCGCTGCAATTTTATGGGAGTCATCAAAAATCTCATGGGCACTTTGTTCATAGGAAGAGCCTGTAAGCACCGCTATTTTTTGAAGTGTAGAAAGAGATGGCTTAGAAAAATCCAACGAGCGCAAGGTTAAAGCCAGTTCTACTTGTAGAAGGTCATCACTAAATAATACTTCGCGGTTGCGGTGTCGAGTCTTTGAGAGGCCTCCAACGGCAAGGTCATACAGGCCACTATTTAGTTGTTCAGAGACATTTGCATAGTCAAGAGGGAGGTACAGTGGCTCCACTCCAAGAGCCTTTGCGAGTTCTTGTGTAAAGGCAATATCATAGCCAACTAGAGCCCCTTGTTTGTTGAAATATGAGTAGGGGGCTGCACTCTCCCCATAGCCAATGCGAAGGGTGCCACTTTTTTGAATTTCTTCTAAGCGATTGATTTGGGTGTTGCGAAGCGTCAGGTTGGCAGGGATCTCTGTAAAAACCTGTGTGGTGGAACTAGAGGGGAGTGAGAATCCCTGAAGGGAGCTTTCAGCTCGATGGGCTGTGGGTTTAAAAAATGCAAGTGATCCAAGAGTAAAAGTGGCGATGATTAGCACTTGAGACGAGCTTTTCCATGACCAATCTTCTAAAAGAGGAGCAAAACCCTCTTCAATTTTTTGTGTGGTGAGAGTGGAGATAGAAAAACTACTGGCAAGAACAAGTAGTGCGAAAAAGCCACTAAAAGCTGCTAGTTGAGAGTAAAGAGCAAGTCCTTGAGGGGGAAGACCAAGTGCAATAAGAGCTTCTTGTAGAGCATGAAGAGGCATCAAGCTAAAGGTTAGAAGTGAGGGGAGAGCAGTGGAAAAGAACTCTGTAAACCCTCCCACTGTGGAAGGAAGTGAAAAGGTTAGAAAGCTTAAGAATAAGAAATAGCCAACCATTGACCAGATAGGAAGAAGAGCGGCGATGATTGCTGTTGTTCGAATTAAAGGGGAAGGAGACCGCTTATTAAACAGCTTTTCAATGCTATGGATTAAGTGAGGAAGAGCAATAAATGCAGAGCCTGTAGCAAAGCAAAGGAGCCATGCTTCCTTGCTATGTTTGAAGATTGTTCTGTAGCGATACTTGCTCACAAAGCGGAGGAGATAGGGGGAGAGGATAAGAGTTACAAAAAGAGAGCTGGCAACAAAGGGAAGGAGAAAACTTTTAAAAAGGATGAGAGTTTCTGCATGAAGGCTTCCTACGCGCCCTGCCATGACAGCGGTCACTACTATAGGGCTCAAGCGTAAGAATGAAAAAGTGATGGCTTGTAGTGTTTGGGTGATGCGCTCTATGGCTAAGAGGGGGAGCTTGCTCTTTAGAGTTGTAAGGGCAACACCAATAGCAATAATGGCTAAAAGAATGAGAGGGATGCTATTGGCTAACATGCCATTTAGGAAGCTTTGAGGTCTGATCGTAGAAGGTGCAAAAACTTCGGAAGAGGGAGCTATCGATTCATTTGCAAAAAATGGATAGCTAAATGAGAGAGCAAAGAGAAAAGCGAGTAGGCCTACGCCACATATACAGCCAATAAAAACTCTGCAAATAGAACCCCAACGTAAGCCGTGGCTGACTATAGAGCGGAGTAAGGCAGCTCCAAGGTAAGGGAGGACAGCCATTTTTAAGATAGATAAGCCATGCGATCCAAAAGATGCAAAGTGCAGAGAGTACTCTCCAAAGATCAAGCCAAGTAGAGTGCCAGCAAATAAACTGATAAAGATTTGCCCTGAAAAAGAGCGAATGAAGTCCTTCATACTTGCCCTATAAGATGCTCTTTATAAATTGTTTTATACTATGGACTGGGGCTTGTTTTCGTCAAAGCCCCTTTAGGCTTCAAGAGAAGTAAAATTTGTCTGTCGTAAAGATTCATAGGTAACGATTGCAACACTGCTTGCTAAATTTAGGCAGCGAATCCCCCCTTTCATGGGAATTTTATAAAAGGCATGCGCGTATTCTTGGTGTAGCTGTTCTGGTAGTCCTGAGCTTTCCGATCCGAATACGAGACTACAAGAAGCTGTATATGTGGCATCTGAATAGAATGAAGAAGCTTTTGAAGAAAAAAAATAGATGGGCGTCTCTGCCCTGCTATGAGTAAAGTGGTCCCAGCTATCAAAGACTTTTAGCTTGGATAGGTCAAAGTACCCAAGTCCAGCACGTTTCATGAGTCGGTCTGAAATTTGAAAGCCTAAAGGGCGGATGAGAGAGACATTGGCTCCAACGGCAGACGCTGTGCGTAAGACATTCCCTGTATTTTGGGGAATTTGTGGCTGATAAAGGACGATTTCTAAAGTCATAATTCTGGTGCCTCATTTTGTAGAGAGGCACCAGATAATAGCAAAGCTAAAGCTATTGAGTAAACTCGTTGGCTTCAGTCTCTAAGTCACTTGCAATTTCTGAGTGAGGCGTAGTCATTGTATCTGACTGAAGAACTTCAACATCAAAAACAAGAAGAGAGTTTGGAGGAAGGTGGCTTGTAGTGCCATATCCTTCTTCTGGGTGAATGAAGATCTTTCTTTGCTCGCCCTCTTTCATTCCAACAATCGCTTTGCTAAGTCCTGGAATGGTTTGGTCTAAAGGAATAGCTACAGGGTCGCTATTTTCTGAAGATCCAAAGATGGAGCCGTCAAGGTAAGAACCTTTGTAGTGAATCAAAGGAGCTGCACTTTCTGCAACAGGTTTGCCTTCACCTTCTTTTTTGACTTCATACTGAACCTTGCCCTCTTCTATTTCAATGACGCTTTCTGAGTGGGCATTGTTTTTGAGAAACTCATTTGCTTCTTTTAGATTTTGCTCTGCTAGCACTTGGAATGCATTTTCTTGGATGTAGGAAAGAGCCTGCTCATACTCTTCATCGTTCATGGGAGAAGGATGTCCTTCTACTGCATTTTGAATGCCACGGATCACGGCTTCAACATCAAATTCGAACCCTGGGCTCTCGAGGTTTTTGCCGATAAAGTGTCCAAAAGCTTCAGAGAGCTCTTCGACATTGATATTTTCAACCTCTGATGGAGCAAAAGCTTCCTCTTCTGCAACAAGAGTTTCTTCTGGGAAGCTAGAAGCTTGTGCAGTGTCAGACTCTGGTGCAGAGAGAGATTCTGGAGTTTCTTCTGAGTAGGAGTCTTCAAGGGTTGCTGTCGAGGAGGTGGAGGCTGCACTTTCTTCTTCTGCAGTTTCTTCTGTCATCTCTGCAGCATCCTCTGCAGAGTTTGAGAGCTCTTGTAATACGTCTTCTAGAGAGGGTGCTTGGTCAGAGTATGTGCTTTCTTCACTTGTATATGAGGTCTCTTCATGACCAGCGTTCCAAGCTTCTGTTTCATCTCCAAAAAAGAAAGTGTCATCTTCTGCTTCAAATGAAAGAGAGGCAAGTTCTTCGCTTTGTTGCTTGCTTTGAGCTTCTTTCGCATTTATCCCATACCAAGAAAGGCAGATTGCCAAACCTGATAGTAAGTGTAAGGCCTTTTTCCTACTCATGGAGAACTCCTAAACCAATTCAAAAAATGTAAATAGTTAAAGCTTAAGGTAAGGAGTTGGAAGGATTATTGACAAGAGATTCTTTACCTCTTGTCTATACGTAATTTAAGTTCTTCAAGATGAGAAGGATCAGCTAGGCCAGGGGCTTGGGTCATGAGATCTGCGGCCTTTTGAGTTTTTGGAAATGCCACAACATCTCGGATGTTGTCAGTCCCTAATAAAATCATCAAAAGTCTTTCTAAACCAAGTCCAATCCCTCGATGAGGAGGGGTGCCAAATTGGAGTGCATCAACAAAAAAGCCGAACTTTTCTTTCACTTCTTCTGAAGAGAGTTGGAGAAGTTTAAAGACTTTTTGCTGTACCTCTGAACAGTGAATCCTTTGGGAGCCAGAGCCAATTTCATAGCCATTAATCACTACATCATAGCTAGAAGAACGCATATTTTTTGCTGTTTCTTCTTTATCTAGTAAGTGTAGATCTTCAGGATGAGGCATCGTAAAGGGGTGGTGTTCAGAATCAAGGCGTTGAGTCTCTTTGTCCCAGTGAAAGAGAGGAAAGTCAACAACCCAGAGAGGACAGACTTTGTTAGGGTCGATTAGGCTTAAGTCTGAAGCAAGAGAACGCCTTAGATGGTCAAGGGCTTGGTTGGCTAAAGTTTCATCATCGGCAACATAAAAGAGGATGTCTCCAGACGTTGCGGCAGTACGCCTTGAGATTTCTTTTTGGACAGCCTCAGGAAGGAACTTGGAAATACCTCCTTGGAAGCTCCCTTCTTCATTGATCTTGGTCCAAGCAAGGCCTTTGATTCCTAACCTACCAACAAGGGCGGTATATCGGTCGATATCTTTTCTTGAAAAGCTAGCTCCCTTAGGAACACAAATAGCCTTAACAATTCCACCATTTGCAGCTTGCTCTTTAAAGATGCTGAAATCAGTTTGGTCAACAAGATCTGTTAAGTTATGAAGCTTTAAGTCAAATCGCAAATCAGGTTTGTCTGTGCCATAAAGGTCCATGCATTCCTTGTAGGAGAGCCGTGGGAAAGGCGCCTCACAGCTTTTGCTCTGGCCATGTTCTGCAAAAATTTGACAGAGCATTTCCTCTATGAGGTTAAAGAAGGTTTCCTGAGGCATAAAGCTTACTTCCATATCAAGCTGTGTAAACTCAGGCTGTCGATCACTACGTAAGTCTTCATCACGGAGGCATGGAGCAAGCTGGAAGTAGCGATCCATTCCTGCTACCATTAAAAGCTGCTTGTAAAGCTGTGGAGACTGGGGGAGAGCATAGAAATTTCCAGGAGAGATACGGGAAGGAACAATATAGTCTCTGGATCCTTCAGGGGTAGGCTTTCCCAGTAGGGGGGTAGTGATCTCTAAAAAACGATGGCTATCTAGAAACTTTCGGAAGCTTAAGCAGACGCTATGACGAACCTGGAAGTTATGTGCAAGGCTATGACGACGCAGATCAAGGTAGCGATATTTAAGGCGGATATCTTCCCCTGTTTGCTCGGCATTGTGATCTAGTTCAAAAGGAGGCGTTTGCGCTTTTGAGTGGACGGTACAGGCGGTGACTCGTACTTCCACTTCTCCTGTTGCTAGCTTGGGGTTTGTCATGCCCTCACCTCGGGAAACAACCTCTCCTTGGATCGTTAAGGGCCATTCTGAGCGAAAGGCATTCGCCATTTCATGTAGGGAAGAATCAATCGTTGGATCGAAGACAATTTGTGTGAGGCCATAGCGGTCTCGTAAATCGATGAAGATAAGTCCTCCATGATCTCTTCTTCGGTGAATCCAGCCCGATAGGGTCACAGTTTGTCCAATGTCAGAACTGCGTAAAGCTTCGCAGGTATGTGTGCGCATAGTTTCAGCCTTCATGAAGGAATGTCCTTATCTCGTCTAATTGGGCTAGGGAAAATGGTGTTTCTTGTCTTGTATGCCACTCTCGAATGGTTAACTGGCCACGGTTGATCTCTTCCTCTCCGATAATAGATAGGTAGCGTGGAGGGTTTTTATTGAGCTGAGAGAGCACCTGTTTTAACTTCTTGTCAGAAAAATAAACTTCAATGCGCAGCCCTTTCTGTCTAAGTTTGTGGGCAATTTGCAAAGCGGTGGTTCGAGCCTGCTCTTCTATAGGGAAGAGAAATAAGTCACTGGAGTTTGCTGGAATAGCATCCTGTTTTTGCTGGAGTAAAGCTTGGATAACTCTTTCTAGGCCTGTCGCAAAGCCTATGCCTGGAATTGCAGGCCCTCCTAGCTGTTGGATTAACCCATCGTACCGTCCTCCACCTCCTAGGCTGTTTTGAGCAGCTCCCATTTCGCAGGTTACTTCAAATACGGTATTGCAGTAGTAGTCTAGGCCACGCACAAGTTTTGGATTGATCCGATAAGGGATGTTTAACAAGTCCAGTATGGTTAAGACCTTTTCAAATGCTATTTGGCTCTCTTGGGATAAGTGCTGCTCTAACTTAGGAGCTTGCTGTAAGATCTCTTGGTCTTTTGGGTCTTTTGAGTCTAGGATTCGCAGAGGATTGATCGATAGTCTCATCTGGCTATCTGAAGAGAGGCTGTCTTTGTAGGGGGTTAAATAGTCAACAAGAGCAGCTCTAAAGCTTTGTCGTGCTTGGGAGTCGCCTAAGCTATTGATTTCTATAGTGAGCTTGCTCAAGCCAAGACGTTGATAAAAAGAATAGAGCATATCGATGAGTTCAGCGTCGACTTCAGGGCAAGCTGCTCCAAATACTTCTGCACCAAACTGGTGATGCTGGCGATAGCGGCCTTTTTGTTGCCGTTCATAGCGAAACATGGGTCCCAGGTAAAAGTATCGCTGAGGAAAGGGACGTGCATATAAGCTTCTTTCAATAAATGAGCGAACGAGGGGAGCTGTTCCTTCAGGGCGTAGGCATAACTCACGGCCCTTGCGATCCTCAAGGCAGTACATTTCTTTTGATACAATGTCCGTGCCTTCTCCCACACCTCGCTGAAATAACGACTTCTTTTCCAGAATGGGGGTTCTTACCTCTTGGAATCGGTAGCACTGAGCATGAGCTCTCGCCTCCGTCTCAATAAATGACCACAGGGCACTATCTTGCCACTCATTGGTAGAGGTGTCATTTTGAGGGTAAAGGTCAAACATTCCCTTAGGGCAGGAAAGGCGCTGTGAAGGAGTCTTGCTCATCTATGTTTCAGGGAGTAGAGGGTCTGAAAAGCACATCATTCTACTTCTAAGTTCAAAAAAAAGTCAAAGCTAGGGAGTGGGGAGCACAGTGATGGCAAGGTTTTCTTTAATAGAGCTCGCAAGCTGCAAAGCCATAAAAGGAGAAGAACTTGGAAGAGCCTGTGAATGAGTAAAGAAATTCGTAGATTTCATAGCTTGGTTTTCTTTTTGAATAAAGTCTGCGTAACTATTTATTAAAGAAGAGAGTTGGTGGAGTTTTTCTTTTAAAATAGGGTGTAACTCTTTTGCTTCACGGTATTTTTTCTTTAGATTATGAAGCTGAGAGGATTGGTAAGAGCGTTGGTTCGCAAAAAAACCTGATGCATAAGCTTCTTCGTAGTCTTTCAAAAAGCTGAAAAGTTTTTCTAGGTACCCATCATAGCTATTTAGCAGAGCTGCGACTTGTTCATGAATAGTTCGTACTTTTTGTTGCGCTTGCTCTAATAAGGGGGTTAAGAGGCCTTGAAGAGAGGCGACTTGTTCTTGCTCATAAGAATTTCCTCTTTTTAAATCCTCTGCGATATCGAGCTTCTGCGCCTGATATCTTTTAAGTGCTTCATCAATATCAAAAATAGGGTTGTCTTGTAGGTTTGCAAGACCGGGCACCTTGGCTAGCAACTCTTGTATCTTTTCCTGAGGAAGTTCAACAAGGTAGAGGTTGGCTTGTAAAATGGGAGCCCAAAGAGCACTTGATGTGGGCAAGCCTTCGCGCAATAAACCAATAGCATCTTCAAGCTCTTCAGACCTTTCTTTTGAAGGAGGAAGAGAGCGAGCGTGAGCAAGAAGTTGGCGGCCAATACGCGCAATATCTAAGATTTCTTCCTCACTGTCAATTTGTTTGGTGACTGCAAGGGGGATATTCTGCAGGTTATCATTAACTTGAGATATATCGTCGATTTCACTGTCAATGCGGTCATCTTTTAGCTTCATGTCATGAAGCTCTTTTAGAATGAGGTAACTATTGTAAGGGAGCTTGCGAATTTCAGCTCCTAGTTCATCAAAAAGATAATCAAAAAAGTTTTGCTGCTGTAGAGAACTTAGGCGTGCAAGAGAAAATAAAGTCCCAGCATTTTGAAGAAAAAGTTTTGTTTCACCTTGCTTTTCAGCAGACCGGCTACTTGTACTCAAGATGATGTGTTCGAACTTTTTCAGCATCGCTTTTTGAAATTTACTTTGTCTAGATAAGGCTTGTTCAGGAGTGGGGGCGGCTTGCTCTGCAGACAAGGAGTGGAGCACTTTCGCTATGGAAAGAGTTTCTTGGTATGTAGTGGCATTCAAAAATTGTGTAATTTGTGTAGCAAAAGAAAGGCTCTTTTCAGAGGTGGAAGAGAAAGAGGCTTCCTCTAACTCTTCACTATGTAATGGAGAGGAAAGGTAAGGAGAAAGTCCTTCTTGTGAGATGAGATCAAAAAATATCTTTTGATTTGCTTCAGTATCATTCCAATTCTGATAAAGGCTAGATAACCTAAGCTGAAGGGTTTCCACAGCTTTTTGATGAGAAGAGAGAAAGTCCGCTGAGAGCTGATGGTAAATAGGAAGGAAGTCTTCAGATAAAGGATTTTGCTTTTGGTTGAGAAATGTGCTGAGTTGACTCTTTGCTTGCAGCAAAGGCTTGTTTGCTGCTTGGAGAAGAGTGTCTAGCTGGAGCTTGAGCTTTGTTTTCCCCTCAGTTGCTAAAGAGGGGGTATTTTTTTGAACCTGATTGGATGTGGAATGTAGGGACTGGTAGATTTTGGCTAACTTTAGAGAAGGTTCAATGAATTCAACCTTGGAAATACCATCTTCTTCACTATTTAGCTTGATGTGAGCAAGGGGAAGACTTTGAAAAAATGGGCCAAAGTCAGAAAGATTTTTGCGAATGTCCTCTAGCTTTCTTTTTGAAACAGTGGAGTAAAATGGATACGCTGTAGCTTTTGCAAAGCGGTTAAAAAAGCTTGTGGCGGTAAGAACGGATGAAGGGGATGAATCTTTTAACGCTAGTTGTGAAAGGAGTTGAATGCCCTCTTGTGCAATAGAGAAGTAGCGAGGAAAGGTATAAATAGGACTCTCTGTTCGTTGAAATTCCTGCTGCCAGGCTAGAGGAGTGAAAAAGCCAAGTTTTGCAGCGCGTGGAGAATTCACTACATCAAAGTTCGGAAGATTATGGATTTTATCTTTTAGAGATGTTGGATCTAATTGTAGGAATTCATTTGCCTTATCAGAGACTTGCTTGATCAGCATAGATTCACTATGAATCACCATCGTTTTTTTGCCAAAAAGGCTGTTTAATAGGCTAGAGTTCGGAGAGGCGATAAGTAGAAAAGAGGCATCTTCCAAGAGTTGAATATCTATGTGATAGCCATAGGGAGTAAGTAAAGGGGAACCTAGTTTAGGGGGCGAAAAGCTATTAGGAAGAATAGAAGCGATACGGCTCTCCGTCATGCCAGAGTCTAAGGGAAGCAAGGATGGAATATCTTCTTGGTAGATGTTCTGGCTTGCCCATAAAGTCATCGCAATATCACACATCCGACGAGCAGCTTGCTGCTGCTTGAGCTTTTCTTGTTGATTAACGAACAAGGTGCCCAAAACTCCAAGGAGAAGTAGAAGAAAGATAAGGAGCCAGGTAGGGCTTTTCTTTTTCAGCCCTGTATAAATGGTGTTAGCTTTAAATCGAGGTTTCGGGGCTATAGGCTCTTGGGGTGCAGGTTGTGTTTGTGTGTCTTGAGGTTTACTTGTGGGAGGCACTGCTGTTGTTACGGAAGGATACTCAAGATCCTGAGAGGTAGGCTTAGGCTCTTCTGCAAGCTGCGGCTGTGAGTCTTCTTCCTCTTCTGCAAATTCCACTTCTGTAGGAGGAGTAAAAGCAGGAGAGGACTCCTCTTGGGCTGGGGGTTCATCCATGTGAAATTGGCTTGCCTCTTCCATGAGAGTGGAGAGGTCGATTGCTTTTGCTTCATCTCCACTTTCTGTGCTGGCAGATGAGGCCTGAAGAGCCTCTTCTACTGCAGCCAAGTCTTCCTCAAGAGAGGATTCCACTTCTTTAGAAGAATCAGAGGCTTCTTCCGTAGGGGAGGAGGACTCACTAGGAGTTGCGTCTTGCATTCCTACAGAAGTGCTGGCTTCTAGCTCTTGCATAAGGCTGGAGAGTTCCGCTTCTGAAAGAGAGTTAGAAGGAGAAGTTGTTACTTTTATTTGAATGTCTTGATAACGAAGGTCTAGGGGATAAGAGACTTCAAGGGGAGAGGTAAGAGCAGAACCATTCACCATGAGGTCTTCCACCCCCTCTGCAGGGGAGACTTCAACAGAGTCGTCTGTTAAGGAAATAGTGCAAAGAAGAGAGTCTTCTTTTCCCCAATCCACATGAATGGTATGCTCTTCTGCGGAACCAACTGTGATTTCTCCAGGCTTAGTGAAATCTAGGCTTTGTTCGGAGGATTGGTCATTTTGTTGAAATGTGATGGTGAACATAGAGGTGGTGTCCTTTGCAAAGCGCTCTTGGAATGAGACGGTATTTATCGCACCTTGAGCAGGAAATAATCGAAGGCATAGTATTTTTCAAATCTTTTTGCCTATAGGGGCAAAGTGGATAGTTTTGAGTTTAAAAGTATTGACTAGGAATAATTATAAGGATTATGAAGTGCCGCCAGTTTTGGAGGGTTCTAAAATCCTTCACAAGTTATGTGGAATATCGAGAGGTTAGGTGTGAGTTTACTGAGTGCACTGCGAGCACAGCCAAAGTTACCTGAGATAGAAGATTCTCTAAAAGTTAAAGCAATGTACCGTCACTGGCGGATTCGCATTTTCTATTCTATGTTTTTAGGATATGCGTTTTTTTACATTACTCGAAGAAGTTTTGGAGCGGCAATGCCTCTTCTTCTTGAGGTAGAAGAATTTGGGTTTACTCGCGCTCAACTAGGGATCCTAGGGACAGTGATGGCTGCTAGCTATGCTATCAGTAAATTTCTGGCCGGTCTTGTCTCTGATAACTCGAACCCAAGATATTTCTTACCGTTAGGTCTAATTGCGACAGGGATTGCAAATTTTTGCTTTGGGGCGTCCTCCTCCTTATGGGCCTTTGCTATTTTTTGGGGGATTAATGGAATCTTCCAAGGTTTTGGTTGGCCGGCCTGCGCTAGGCTACTGCGTTTTTGGTACTCCCAATCAGAGCGTGGCCGATGGTGGGGAATCTGGGGAATTTCCCATAATGCAGGAGGGGCGTTTGTTAGCTTTGTGCTTCCCTTCCTTGTGCGTCCTCTTGGGTGGCAATATGCTCTTTATATCCCTGGGGTGATTAGTATTTTAATGGGGCTATGGCTCATTAATCGCTTGCGAGATACCCCAGAATCTATGGGGTTGCCTTCGATTGAAAAATTTAATGAGGACTACCCTGATGCAGACAAAAAAGAGCAGGATGAAGAGCACATAAGTGTGCGTCGTTTGCTACTCGACTTTGTCTTTCGTAATCCCTATGTTTGGATTTTAGCAGTCGCTCTCTTCTTTGTTCTTATGTTGCGCAATGCAATTACAGATTGGGCGCCTCTTTATCTTCGAGAAGTAAAAGGGTACTCTTATGCAGCAGCAGTCAGTTGTGTAGGGATCTTTGATATTGGGGGGACTGTTGGTCACCTTTTTGCTGGTTGGGCTTCGGATAAGATTTTCAAAGGTAGAAGAATTCCTTTAAACATCTTTTTTATGTTGTTTTTAGTTGGAGCTCTTGGACTTTTTTGGGCTTTACCTGGGGGCGTTGGAGTTGATACAGCTCTGATGTTTGTGATTGGCTTTTGTACATATGGCCCACATATGCTACTTGGTATGGCTGTTGTAGAACTGTCCCATAAGCGAGCTGCAGGAACGGCGTCTGGCTTTGCTTCGGGGTGGGTCGCTTATGTTGGAGCAATGTTTGCTGGGTATCCTATAGGGAAGATGATCGATGTCTGGGGATGGGGAGGCTATTTTGTCGCTCTCGGTGTCAGTATTTGCCTCGTGCTCTTGTTGATTACACCTATCTGGAAGGCACGTACTCCTTATCTTATTCCTAAGCGGGCATCTTAAAATTGAAGATGCCCCTTTAGGAAAAGTTCAAAGGCCAGTAGACTCTTCCTCTTTATCGAGGAGATAAACTATGGCTTGGGTGCCCCTGCACGTTCACTCTCAGTATTCTATTCTAGATGCTTCTCTATCTATAAAAGATTTAGCAAAGCGCGCTGCTGAATATAAGATGCCCGCTGTAGCTCTGACGGATCATGGAAATTTATTTGGGGCAGTAGAGTTTTTTAAGGCATGTGAGAGTCAGTCAGTTAAACCTCTTATCGGTTGTGAGGTTTATGTAGCTCCCTCTTCTCGTTTAGAAAAAGCCAAGTTGTCAGGCAAGAGAGTAGCCTACAACCTGCCTTTAATCGCAAAAAATGACCAAGGGTATCACAACCTCTGTGCATTAAGCTCCAAAGGCTTTCTTGATGGATTTTACTACTTTCCTCGCGTTGATAAGGAGCTAATTAAACAATATAGTGCCGGGCTTATTTGTCTTTCTGGCTGTATGTCTGGAATGGTTGCCCAAGCTTTACTAAATGATGGTGAAGAGGCCGCAAAACAAGAAATTTTATGGCATCGAGAGCTTTTTGGAGAGGACTATTATTTAGAGATTCAGCGCCACCCCATGAGTGAAGAGGACTTACGCGCAGATGGAATTTTTGAAGAGACATGGTTGGAGCAAAAGTATCAAGAATTTATCCAGCAACAGGAAAAAGTCAATCGCTCTTTGATCGCTTTATCAGAAGAGCTTTCTATTCCTCTTGTCGCAACAAATGATACGCACTATTTGAATCGAGAGGATTGGAAGGCGCATGAAGCCTTGCTAAATGTTCAGTCAGGGGAACCATGTGAAATTTGGGAAAAAGATGCCTCGGGGATCCCAAAGTTTCGCGTGCCAAATCCTAAACGGCGAACATATGCTTCCCATGAGATGTACTTCAAAAGTCCTGAACAAATGGAGCAACTATTTCAGGATGTTCCACAGGCAATATCTAATACTTTGGACATCGCAGAGAAGTGTCAGTTAAAGCTCGATTTTAAAACAAAACACTACCCTGTTTTCACTCCTCCCTCTTTAGAAAATAAGGAGTGTTCAGAGGAGGAAAGAGCCCAAGCTGTCGAACGCTTTTTGCGGAAGTTATGTGATGAGCGCATTCCTGAGAGGTATAGAGAAGAAGAATTAAAAAAAGTCCAAGAGAAATATCCCGACCAAGATCCATTACAAGTTGTAAAAGATCGCCTTGAGTTAGAGATGAGCATTATTGCTCCTAAGGGGATGTGCGACTACTTATTAATTGTTTGGGACTTTATTCATTGGGCAAAGAATCAGGGCATTCCCGTAGGGCCAGGGAGAGGGTCTGGAGCAGGATCAATTGTCCTTTATTTGATAGGCATCACTGATATCGAACCCTTGCGCTTCAATTTGTTCTTTGAGCGTTTTATCAACCCTGAACGATTTTCTTACCCTGATATCGATGTCGATATTTGCATGGATCGGCGGGCTGAGGTGATTGGTTATACGCTTGAAAAGTATGGGGTGGAAAACGTTGCACAAATCATCACTTTTGGAAAAATGAAGGCAAAAATGGTGATCAAAGATGTTGGCAGAGTGCTGAGCATCCCTTTGAGCACCGTGAACAAAATTGCAGCCTTAGTGCCTGAAGACCCCAATATGACTCTAGAAAGAGCTCTTGAACTTGATAAAGAGCTTTCAGATTGGGCTGGGCAAGATGAAGATGTAGGCCGAGTGATCAAAATGGGAAAAATCCTTGAGGGCTCGATTCGAAATACAGGGATCCATGCTGCAGGGGTGATCATTTGTGGGGATCCTCTTACCAACCATATTCCGATCTGTACCGCAAAAGATGCTGAAATACCTGTGACACAGTACTCCATGAAGTTTGTAGAAGCTGTTGGGATGCTGAAGGTGGACTTCTTAGGTCTAAAAACGCTGACTAGTATTGTGACAGCAGTAAAAATGATCGAGGTAAGTAAGGGGGAAAAAATTGACTGGACGCGCCTTCCCCTTGAAGATGAGACCACATTCAACCTTTTAAATCAGGGAAAGACACTAGGTGTTTTCCAGATGGAATCTGGCGGCATGCAGGACCTTGCATGCCAACTTCATATCGATAACTTTGAAGAGATTATCGCGGTAGTCTCGCTCTATCGGCCTGGTCCGATGGACATGATTCCCTCCTTCATTAACCGGAAACATGGGCGGGAACCAATAGAGTATGATCACCCCTGGATGAAAGATATTTTATCTGAGACCTATGGTGTCATGGTTTACCAAGAACAGGTGATGCAGATTGCCCAAACACTGGCAAATTACTCTCTTGGAGAAGGGGATATTTTGCGTAAGGCAATGGGGAAGAAGGATGCAGAGCAAATGGCTTTGCAAAGAGAAAAATTCCGCACGGGGGCTATGGGGAATGATATCCCTGAACAACAAGCTCTTGCTATTTTTGATAAAATGGCCAAGTTCGCGGCTTATGGATTTAACAAGTCTCATGCAGCAGCATACAGTTACCTTGCCTATACAACTGCCTATTTGAAAGCCAACTACCCCACAGAATGGATGGCAGCTCTTCTTACTTGTGACCGAGATGATATCTCCAAAGTCGCTAAGTTTTTGCGAGAAAGCCAAAATATGGGGATTCACATCCTTCCCCCTGATGTAAACATCTCAGGCACATCCTTTACCCCAACAGATGAAGGGATTCGTTTTGCCCTTTCTGCAGTCAAGGGTGTCGGAGAGGGAGTGGTACAGGCAATTATCGAAGAAAGAGAAAAGAAAGGGCCTTACAAAGGTCTTTACGACTTTTTTCAACGCTTAGATCCAAAAAAAGTTGGGAAGAAAACGGTAGAGAACCTTGTTCTTGCAGGAGCTTTTGATTTTACAAAGTGGGATCGGGATGCTTTACTGGAAAGTATTGAAGCGATGCACTCAGAAGCAGTGCGCCAAAGAAAAGAGCAGGCAAGTGGTGTCATGAACTTTCTCTCTTTGATGGGAGAAGACCCACAAGATAACTTCTCTAAGCCTCCAGAAGTTCAGCAAAAGTGGGTAGAAAGAGAGCTTCTTATGAAAGAAAAGGAGCTGTTGGGCTTTTTTGTGACCGGGCATCCACTGCATGCTTGTCGGGATCTTTTACAGCGCCTTTGCTGTATCCCTCTTGCAAAGGTCAAAGAGCTAGACCGATTGTCCGTGATTCGCACAGCGTTTATTGTCGAAGGGGTATCTGTAAAAATTTCCAATAAAACACAGCGGAAGTTTGCCTTTTTGCAAATCAGTGATGGAGTGGAGCATTTTGACCTTCCTGTTTGGCCAGACCTTTTTGAAGCCCATCATGAGTTACTAAAGGAAAATCAGTTGCTCTATGCAGTCATTGCTGTAGAAGAGGCTGGGAGTTTGCCAAAACTTTCCTGTAAGTGGCTTGGAGATGTTGGTGGAGCCAATGAAGAAATGATTCGTGAATGCGATGAAATGTATGATAAGGCAAAGCAGAAAATAGCTTTCCAGGAAGAGAGAAAAAAGCGCAGCCTACAGAAAAAGCAAGAAGCTAAGCAGGAAGAAAAAATGGAGCTTGTCGTCAACCTTGATACCGTGCGTTTAAGCCATCTCTTAGACTTAAAAACTCTATTGATGGGGCATCCTGGAAGTGAAGAGGTAACCCTCTCTTTTCAGAGCGAAAACCACGAAGTTGCTAAGTTATTTTTAGATAAGTCTATCCAGATTACATGGAAAGAAGAGCTAAAGAAAAAAATAGAGAAAAATGATGCATTCTCTTTAGTTTCTCAGGCCATTAAATAGCTAGTTTCGCTCTGTCTTGCACTTTTCCGCTCTCTATGAGACAATCGCAATACTTTAAATAGCATATTTTTGAGACACACTATGCGTAAATTACTTGCTTCTACTTTTTTATCTCTCTTTTGCTTGAGTTCATTACATGCTGGGTATGTGTTCCAAGATGGCAAAATTTATGATGCGAAATTTTCTCCTAAGTTTGAGCCAAAAACACACTTTGATATGGGACTAGGAGCATTTCAGTCTGAACAGTGGAATGAGGCCTATAAGCAATTTAGAACATTAGTAGAGCATTTCGGAGAGACCTCTTATGGGGAAGAAGCTTTATTTTATACAGGTGCTGCGGCCTATCATCTTGGAGAAGAAGCTATCGCGAATGAGTTCTTATCCCAATATCTTAGTAAGTTAAGCGAAGGTTCTCATTTTGAAGAGGCCTTTTCTTACAAATACTCTATTGCAGAAGCTTATAGAGAGGGAGCAAAGCGCCACCTATTTGGTATAGAAAAGCTGCCTAAATGGGCTTCAGGAAAAGATGAAGCTCTTGAAATCTATGACGAGATTATTTTTTCCTTTCCTGCAAGTAACCTTGCAGCACAGTCGTATTTTTCCAAAGCATTGGTCTATACAGAGATGAAAGACTACACCTCTGCGATGGAAATTTACCACCAGCTAATTACAAAATTCCCTAACCATCCGAAGTCTGCTAGGGCTTTTGTGAAGCTGTCAGATATCTATCGGTTGCAGTTAAATAAGTCGACGCTAGATCCAGATCTTCTTGAGCATGCACGTGTAAACCTAAGACGTTTTGCACGAAGCTTCCCTGGAGATCCCCTCGTTGCTGAAGTAGAAAAGCAGGTTCTGCAGATGGAAGAGATGTATGCAGAGAGCCTGTTTGAAACAGGCCAGCTATATGAGAGAAAAAAGCAGGCAAAAGCTTCTGTGGTCTATTATTATAGTTTGATGAAGCAGTTTCCTAATACAAAAACGGCTCAGCAAGCGGGGGCCCGCTTGAGTGAATTAGAGTCTTATGCAAAGGAAGTCGGGATTTCAATTGATGCATAGGTGGGGCATAGCACTTTTACTTGCTGTTTTCTTGTCCTCATGTGGTTATCGCATCCTCTCCCATAAAAACCTGCAGCATGATCCGACAGTTAGTATTCCTTACATTCCAGGGGATAGTGAAGGGGCTTTTACTACAGCTCTGATTGAGGCTGTGTCAACACAGGGGCCTCTTCAATATCTCTCCAATGGGGAAGCTCGTTATCGCTTAAATGTAGAAATTGTTTCTTCTCGTAGTGAGAATGTAGGATTCCAATTTCCTCGCTCTTTAGAAAGTGAAAAAGATCGCCTGGTTGCCTCTCAAAAAAGAAAAGACTTGCTTGTGAAGTTTTCGCTAGAGGATCTTTTCTTGGGAGAAGAAGCGATTCCTGTGCAATATCTGTCGGAATCAAACTTTTTTGACTTTTTACCAATTGGTGCAGTTGAAGAAGATATTATTGAGTTTTCCCTAGGGCAGCTAGATTCAGAGTCTGCTGCAAAGGGGTTTGCTCAGCTCGCTCTTTATCAGCGCCTTGCACAAAAGGTTGCAGATCGTGTGTATAGTGAGATGTCTTTGTAGCGACAATTTTCTTGATTTGCAAGATAGGAGCTCTTATAAGGGCCGATTGCTACACTTGATTGGGTTTTGCGGTGTATAATGGTAAAGGAGCATAGTCAAACGTTCCAGTCTGACATGGACCAACTTCCTAAAATGCTATCCTTTGTTGCAAAGCAGGCAAAATCTCTCTCATTTTCTAATAAAGATTTGAAGCAAATAGAGCTTGTTGCAGAAGAGGCCCTTGTCAATATTTTGAGTTATGCTTACCCAAAGCAAGCAAAGGGAAAAGTCAAGATTTCCTGCACTTTAAACTCTGGCAAAGACCGTTTTTATATTGTGATTGAAGATCAGGGCATTCCATTTAATCCGGTTGCTGCTCCAGTTGTTTCCCCCAAAGATATTCCTCTTGAAAAACGATCAATTGGTGGCTTAGGCCGCTTTTTTATCACAGAGTTGATGGATGAGGTTACCTATTCTCGCAAGCAAAATACCAATATTCTTTGCTTGAGTAAGTCTATTCCTCACCCTTGCTAATGGACTCTAACATTTTGTCATTTTCATTGATCTCCTCAAGAAAATGCTCTAATACCTGTAAAACGATTTGAGAAGTATTGTAAACGCCCCTGCTTGAAAAGGCTAGCTCCAGCTCTGGTTGTTTTTTTTCTTCCATAAGCTTGGCGACTAAAGTGAGCGTTAAAGAGCGATCTCCTAGCTTCTGAGGTGCAATCCAAACAACATAATCATCATTAAATAGAGTAATTTTTTCAGGAGTTTCAATGATATGAAAGTAGTGCTTAATTTCTTTCGAGGAGGCTTTTTTGTTGGGAGATAAGATCTTATTCTCATGCAGTAGCTTAAGGTCAATTTCTATCACTCCATCAGGGAGAAAAAAAGGCAAGTGCTCAATAAATTCATGATAAGCTGCTTCCAGTGTAATAGGATTGCTCATGCTTTCTTCTCCTCCGCTCTCTTGTTGCTCCCACTCTTCACATCGGAAAGATGGAGGGTATTTTGTAGAAAAATATTTTCTTTTATCCTAGGATCCGCCGACTGGGACTGATTAAAGGAGTTTAATGTGTTCAAGCTGTGGCGGTTACCTGTACTGATTTTTTTTCTGCTGCCATCAGCTTTATACTGCTTCCCAAAAGTAACAGCTCAAGCTTATTTGTTAATGAATATAGAGAATGGCAGGGTGCTTTACTCTCGAAGCTCAGATAAGCCTCTCTACCCGGCAAGCCTCACAAAAGTGGCAACAGCTTTATATATCCTTGATCGCAAGGCATCTATGATCAGTGATTTGGCAAAGGTTACCCAAGACTCTATAGGGGTTGTTTCTCTAAAGGAGAAGGTGCAATCGGGCTATAGCTTGCCAGCCTACTGGATGGAGAGAGGAGGGACTCATATCAGCCTGCATGCAGGAGAAACTTTTACAATTGAAGATTTGCTTGGCGCTATGTTGATAGCCTCTGCTAATGATGCAGCAAATGTTGTGGCAGCTCATGTATCAGGTTCTGTTCCAAAGTTTATGGATGAACTCAATGAGTACTTAAAATCTATAGGGTGTACGCAAACGCACTTTATGAATCCCCATGGTCTTCATCATCCAGACCATGTGACTACAGCTCGAGATTTGGCAATTATCACACAACGTGCGATGCGCATACCTGCATTCAGAAACTGGGTGTGTCAACCTGTCTATCATAGAAAAAAGACCAGTTTTCACAAGGCGGCAAGTTACCCTCAAACGAACCGTCTTCTACGAGCTGGAAAATACTATTACCCAGCAGCTACAGGAGTCAAAACCGGCTATCATTCTCTAACTAAGTATTGTCTTATTAGTGCAGCGGAGAAAAAGGGGCGCAATCTACTCCTTGTTCAGATGGGGTCAAAATCTATGGAAGACCGCTTTCGCGAAGCAAAAGAGCTCTTTGAATATGCCTTTGCCGAGGACCTAGAAAGAAAAACAGTATTGCGAAAAGGGAAACTGCAAGCAGCTCATTTTCTTGGTAAAGGACAAAAGCCCCTATATGCAGAGCTTCGAGAGGACGTATCTGTCCAGCAATACCCTTCTGAGCAGGTTCCTTTGGAGGGCGTTATTTACTGGAGCGAGCTAGAGTTACCTGTAGAAAAGGGGATGGTTGTGGGGCAAGTAAAGGTAAGAGAAAAAGAGTCTAAAAAAGTGATTGCAGATGCACCGATTTTTGCTTTGAACCAAATCGATGAAGGGTTATGGGAGACGATTCTTAACCTTTTACCATTCTGAAAAAAGAAACCCATTCTTCTAAACTAAGCTCTTCAGGGCGCGTTAGAGGAGGTTTATCCATTTTTTTTAAGACCTCTTCTACTTTGTCTGTGGGGTGAGCTTTTCTTAGGGATGAGCGGAGGGCTTTGCGTCGGTTTTGAAAAGCAAGCCTTGTAAGAGAGAAGAAAGCTTCTCTTTCAGACAAGTCTAAGGGAGCCTTTTTAGGAATCAGTTGGATGATGCATGATTGCACCTTGGGAGGAGGCATAAAGCACTGGTTCGAGACAGAAAAGCAGTATGATGTAGTAAAGTCAAATTGCATGCCTATAGAGAGCAAGCCATAATCTTTTCCTCCACAGGAGGCTGTAATTCTCCTTCCAACTTCTTCTTGAACCATGACAGTAGCAGAAAGAACTCTTTGCTTGTGTTCAGCAATTTTTCTGAGAATGGGAGAAGTGATTTGGTAAGGTAGGTTTCCTACTACATGAACATGTCTGTTGCACAAAAGGCTTTCCCAGCTTTCTTTTAAGACATCGCCTTCAATGATCGAGCAGTTGTCTTGGTGACCAAAGGTGTCTGTCAGGTGCTTGGCAAACTGATGATCTTTTTCAACAGCGAGGTAAAAGGAAGGAGGTAACGTTAAAAGCTGTTCAGTTAAAGCTCCGGGACCAGGGCCTATCTCAAAAATTGATTCCCCAGGTTGATAGGGAATCGCGTGCACAATCTTGCGTACAACATTGCCATCAATCAAAAAGTTTTGAGAGAGAGACTTTTTAGCATGAGAGCCGTATTGCTTTAAAACTTGGTGTAGTTCTGATGGGCGATATAAAGGCATTACATTACAATAAAGGGAGTATAGTCACTTGGAATCGACTCCTGTAATTGGTTTTTATCTACACCAAACCGCTTGCGGAGGTCAGCAATATACTGATCCGAATATTGCTGAATGGACTCAGAAAGCAAGCGCTCTGAAATAACAGCTTCTACTTCTTCAATGGGCTTATATTGCTCAGGGTGGAAGCTATGCAGGTAAAAGAGGCGATAGGCATTCGTATCTTCTTTTTCTAGTGCTTCAGGAACGGAACACTCTCCTGGTTGGAGAGCTTGGAGCTTTTCTTTATGATGTGACGCTAGCTCTTGGTCATGGCGGTTAAATAGGCTAGAAGCGCGAAGTGATGTGTTGGACTTGCTCTCCTTTTCAACCATCTTCTGTACAGATGTAGGTGTTGCTCCTTTCTGAAAGAGAGCTTCAAATGCCTGATTGGCTAAGTGAGCTGTCTCAAATTCATCCTGGCCTTCAACTGTAAGTACCTGATATTCCCAGCTAGCAGGTGTGGCAAACTTCTCTAGGTTGCTACTATAGAAAGTGCGGATTTTTTCTGGGGAGATCTCTCCCATTGCTTTCATCTGTACAGAAAAGTAAGTAATTCTTTGCACAATTAGGCTCTGGCGAATCATATCCCAAGCTTCTTGAAACGTAAGGCCTGCAGCATCGATATTTTGAACCACATTTGGGCCAAAGATTCTCTCAAGCTCTTCACGTACTTCGCCATCGCGTACCTCTAAACCTTTTTCTTTCGCATCTGCCAATAAAAGCTTTTCTTCGACGAGCATATCAAAGAAGGTGCGCCATTGCGCTTGATAAAATTGTAGGCGAGCAGGGACAGAGTCTACGTACTGAGGAAACTGCTGGAAGAAGACAAAATCCATTTTGCGGATCACATCGTAAAGAGAAATAGGTTCCCCATTGATGCGTGTGAGGATCCTATTATTTAGCACTGGCATGGCCATTTCACTCTCAAGAGCTTGCTTGGGAGAGCGAACTTGTGCTAGGGGGTTTTCTACTTGGCTTAAGAGTAAGGCAGGGGAAAAAGCTAGGAGGAGCAGTACTCTTTTCATGCGAAACCTTCGAAATTTGTGCTACTGATTGGTAAACTCTATCAAACTCATCTTATTGAGGGAAGAGTAACATGACTCCTCAATCGCTAACTAGCTCTCTGCAGATGGCATAGATAAAAACCATCCATGTTTCCTGGGGTAGGAAGGCTTTGGAAAGGAGGAGACACAAGTTCTGCAGCAAAGTGTTTTAAGAAGTGCTCAAGTTGCTTTTCATTTTCCTGCTCCAAGATGCTGCATGTACAATAGCAGATATGCCCTCCAGGTTTAACAAAGCGCCAAGCTCTTTCAAAAATCTGGCGCTGAGTGGCAATAAGGGATTCGATATCTTGAGGGGAGAGGCGCCACTTAAGGTCTGGGTTTCTTCTCAGGGTGCCAGTTCCACTACAAGGAGCATCCACAAATACCCAGTCCATAGATCCTTTCCATGTCCTTTTTTGAAAAGCTTCTTCAGGGAGGATTTGATAGTTTTGTATACCTGCGCGTCGTAGTCGCTTTTTCGCTTCAAGTAGAGCTTTTGGGCGGATGTCATGCAAATAGATTTGTCCCTTACCTTCTGTTTTGTGTGCAAAAGCCAAGCTTTTGCCTCCAGATCCTGCACAGAAGTCTAAAATCTTGTCTCCTGGAGTGGGAGCCACATGGTCGGCTGCTAGTTGACTTGCTTCATCCTGTACTTCAAAAAGGCCCTTTTGAAACTCTTCTAGCTGGAAGAGATTGACCGCAGAGTGAATGCGAATCCCATGAGGGGAAAGAGGGGTTTTGGAGAGCTCAACTTTTGCTGAGAGTTTTGTACATAACTCATCTCGGGTGGTCTTGGCAGGGTTCGCACGAATCGTGAGAGGTGCGCGCTGGTTGCTAGTATGGAAGAAGTCAATTGTCTTATCTTCTCCAAATTGTTGGGTTACTTGGTCAACTAAAAAAGAGGGGGCACTGCACCGTGAGGAAAGAGGTAGGTCGTTGCAGAGCAAGTCCTCAATGGAGTGTTCCTTGTAGAAATACCAGCGGGTTGGCCAGGTGGGCTCTTTGAGATGATGGTCAATTAGACCTCTCCACCGGACTAAAGTGTAGATGGATTCACTTAAAAATTTTTTATCTTTTGCTCCTAAAGACCGGTTATGGCGAAAATAGCGGGCTAGCAAAATATCTAAAGGAGCTTGGCTATTCTGGTATTGCTCAAGAATAGCTAGTAAGTGATGTTCGCGAAATGGAAGAAAAGTATTTGTGCTCATAAATTTGGGCATTATTCTCTCACTCAAGCCCCTAAAGTGCAATGGATTTTTTGGGCTCTTAGCCTTATTATCATGGCAATTGGGCACCCTCTTCATGAAGCTTGGCTAAGCTCTATAGCTGCTAGTCTTGGGTATACCTTATTCTGGCTATCGATCCGCCATCTTCCTGGGTATCGCCAAGCTTCCATGGTCTTTGCTTGGGCTTTTTTGTTGCAGAGCTGGCAGTTAATGTGGATGAAAAGTGATGCCTATCAGGGGATCTACACGCACTACTTTCACCTTTTGCTTGCGATCTTCTTAGCAGTGCTTTTTTCTCTCTATTCATTGATTGTTTTGCGCATGGATAAAGGTTTTGCTGCGGCCTGTGTTTTGGCTTTGTTAGGTGTCTCCTTTGAGCTTGTGCGTTTCATCCCTCTTTCAGGATTTAGTTTTAATGCAGTGGGGCTCCCCCTCGCATGGAATGTGTATAGTTTGCAAGTCGCCTCTATAGGAGGCATTTTTTTTCTTTCTTTTGTTGTGTTGCTTACAAACCTTTTGGCCTATCTAGCGATTGTAAGAAGAAGCCTGCTTTTATCGTTTATCTGGGCAATTTTTCTTGTGGCCCCGTATGTATACGGAGGGGTGCGCTTGGCGAATAAGGAGCCCATTCAAAGGTTTAGCCAGGGGATTGTAGTTGGTAGTTATTTGCATCCGTATATGGGGAGGCTTGAAAGAGGGCAAAAAGACCCCATCGAAAGAGTTTTATTGTTGCAACGAGCTCTTGCGCCCCTGCGCAATGTGCAAGCTGATTGGCTTTGTTTGCCAGAAGGGATGTTGGCCATGGGAGAGGAGTATGCATACTTTCCCTCGGAAAAACTTCGCCCCTGGCTGCTAAAAAGGGGAAGCTTGCCAGCTGGCTATGAGCTTTCAAATGGAGAGCTGCTTTGCTTGCTCAGTAGGCAGCTTAAGGTGCCTATTGTCGCTGGGTTAGAGGTTAAAACACGAGCGGGAACATATAATGCTGCTGCACTGTTTGGTCCTGCAGGATTTGAAGGGTTTTATGGAAAGCAGGTATTAATTCCCATTGCAGAAGAAATTCCTTTCCCTTGGCTTAAAAAGGTGGCTCTATCTTATGGCATACAGGACTCTTACATTAGGGGAAGAAAGTCAGACCTTTTTATGATTTCTGGGCTACGAGTAGCACCTAATATTTGCTATGAGGAAACGTTCCCTTTTTTAATGAGAAAATTCAAAAAGAAGGGGGCTCAAATGTTTTTAAACTTAACAAACGATGTTTGGTACCCCGGGACTCTATTGGCTAAAGAGCACCTTTTACTCTCTCGAATCCGAGCCGTAGAAAATGGCCTTCCGGTTGTGAGAAGTTGTAACGCTGGAGTGAGTGCGGTTATTGGTAGTTACGGAGAAGTTTGGAGAGAGAACTCTCTAGATGGGGAAAAAGAAGATGTACGAGCCTTTTTAGCCTTTGTGCCTATTGTTGAAGTTTTTACTTTGTATAGTTTTATGGGAGAACTTTGGTTTTTTTTAATAATAATCGCCTTATTTTCTTTTGTTTTATTTAAAAAGTACGCTTTTAAAAAGTTGTCTTGCTAAAACGAGGTTGCTTGGAAAGTTGTAAATCTTTACAATGATAGATCGATTTTTTTGAATGGCTCACCAGGTGAGCAGCTCTTAAGTAACTGTATCTTATGCTCCGAAATGAAAATACAATCCTAGGCAGCGCAACCCTTACGGGGGTGGGGACCCACTCCGGAAAGCTGGCTACAATTTCTTTTAGACCAGCTCCTCAAGGGACGGGAATTCTCTTTCGCCGCATGGATTTGGAAGGAAAACCTGAAGTGCCAGCAAGGTTGGACTATGTAATTTCGACAGAGCGCTGTACAGTCATTGGGCGAAATGGAGCAAAGGTTTCAACAATTGAGCACCTGCTTGCTGCTACCTATGCAATGAGGATTGATAACCTAATTGTAGAACTAGATGCAGAAGAGATTCCTATTTTTGATGGGAGTGCAGCTCCTTTTTGCAACCTATTTGAAGAAATTGGTATTTGTCAGCAAGAGAGACTGAAAGAGGTTTTAGAGCTGCAAGCTCCCGTGTATGTGTCTGATGGTCGGAAGGTGATCGTAGCCCTTCCTTCTACTGAGTATAAGATCTCCTATACTTTTCATCATGAAAGGTTTGGAGAACTTGGGCATCAGTTTGTAAATATAGGAGTGGATAGCGACTCATTTTCAGAAGAGGTTGCTCCAGCTAGGACATTTGCCCTCTATGAAGAGGTGGAGTTTCTTAAGTCAAAAGGGCTAATTAAAGGGGCTAGTTTAGAATGTGGAATAGCTGTACAAGCGGGCAAGGTGGTCAATCCAGGGGGATTGCGTTTTGCAGACGAGCTAGCTAGACATAAAGCATTGGATATTATTGGAGACTTAGCTCTTATTGGAGTCGATCTTCGAGCTCATATTATTGCGACCTGTACAGGGCATGCAAAAAATTATGAAATTGCTCAGCAAATCAATAAGTTACGGTTAATGGAGAACATAGATGGCCAACTCAGCTATGCAACCTGAGGAAACAACTCAATTGACAAGTCAAGAAATCATGCAGATTTTGCCGCATCGATTTCCTTTTTTGCTTATCGATAAAGTTGTTAAACTCGATTTAGAAAAGGCATGCATTACGTGTAAAAAAGCAGTGTCTGTTAATGAATCTTTTTTTCAGGGGCACTTTCCTGGAGCGCCTATTATGCCTGGAGTGCTTATTTTAGAGTCAATGGCACAGGCTGGAGGTGTTTTGTCGGCGATACTTCTTGCAGGAAGCGTTGACCAGGCCTTAGCATTTCCTTATGAGAAGATTACTGCGCTGATGTCTGTGCAAAGTGCAAAATTCCGAAAGCCAGTCAGGCCGGGGGATCTTTTGCAGTTAGAAGTTGAGATGTTAAAGGTTAGTGCTCGAGGAGGAAAAGTTCGAGCAATAGCAAAAGTGGATGATAAGACTGTCGCAGAGGCTGAATTTGGGTATGCAGGCATATCCAAAGAGCAAGTGTAGGAAAAGAACAGGGAAGTAGGCGCATAAGAGTTATGACTGAGATTCATCCAACTGCTATCGTAGAGCCTGGAGCTCAACTCGGAACTGGAGTCGTGGTCGGTCCATACAGTATTGTAAAAGGGACCGTAACTTTAGAGGATGGTGTTGAAGTTAAGGCTCATGTCTACCTGGATGGGAATACTCGTGTTGGGGAAAATACTACGATTTGGCCCTTTGCAAGTATTGGAACAAAAACCCAGGACCTCAAATATCGAGGGGAAACGACCTATGTAGAAATAGGGCGAAACTGTCAGCTGCGAGAGTATGTGACGATTAATTCTTCCACAAAGGAAGGGTCAGTAGTCCGAGTAGGGGATGACTGTACTTTTTTGATTGGGAGTCACGTCGCTCACGATTGTGAAATAGGTAATCATGTAGTGATTTCAAATAATGCAGCTCTTGCAGGGCATGTAATTGTTGGAGATCATGCAGTGATCGGGGCTATGGCTGGCGTGCATCAATTTTGCCGCATTGGTGCTTATGCTATGGTCGGGGCCATGTCTCTGATTTTATGGGATGTGACTCCTTACTCTCTCGTAGCGGGGAATCCTCCTAAAATTGGAGGGTTAAATCTTGTTGGGTTGAAGCGGAAGGGGTTTTCTTTCGAGGTACGCAAAGGCCTCTCTCATGCATACCGCTTGCTTTATCGGTCAGACTTGCGCTTAGAAGAGGCTTTGGTTGCTATAGAGAAAGAGGTGGAGCCCTCTAAAGAAGTACAAGCTTTTCTTTCTTTTTGCAAAAATTCTCGCAGAGGGCTCACGCCTCATGGCAAGGATGTGCGGTTTCGGGATTTAGAAAAAAATCTTAGCAGTGATGAGTCAGAAGAGTTATGAAATTCGTCTTCTTTGGGACTCCGCAGCCAGCAAGGGCAATTTTAGAGGCTCTGCAGTTGCAGGGGCTTACTCCTTTGGCCTGTGTAACGCAACCAGACCGTCCAGTTAAGCGATCAAGTAAGCTTGTTCCTTCTCCGGTTAAAGAATGGGCTCTTCAAAATAACTGTGCAGTTTTACAGCCAACCTCCCCTAGAGATCCTGCATTTTTACAGGAGCTAAGTCAGCTTAAAGTAGATTGCTTTGTTGTAGTTGCTTATGGCGGCTTTTTGCCACAGGAGCTTTTGGATATGCCTCGCTATGGGTGTATTAACGTGCATCCAAGTCTGCTTCCTTTATATAGGGGGGCGGCTCCGTTGGTTTGGCCTTTAATTCATGGAGATCTGAAATCTGGGGTGACCATCATGGAGATGGTTAAGAAGATGGATGCAGGGCCTATACTTCTTCAAGAAGAGTTTTCTATTGAGCATTTTCAGACAAGGCTAGAGCTAGAGGAGTTTGCTTGGCCTTTGGCTGCGAAAATGTTGATCTCGGTGTTAGGAAAGATTCAGGAAGAGGGATGCTTGCGAGGAGTTCCTCAAAATGATGATTTAGCTACCTTTGCTCCAAAATTGACACCAGATCTTGGGTGTATAGACTGGCGATGTTCAGCAAGAGAGATTTATAATCTAGTGCGAGGGTTGAGCCCTGCTCCTGCGGCTTATGGAAAACTGTCAATCAATGGAAGCTCTAAACGTGTAAAAGTTCTTCGAGCTTCTGTTCTTTCTAGTCAACAGGAGGGAACGTCTGGAGATGTTTTTGAAAGTGAGAAAGGAGAGCTTGGCGTGATCTGTGGAGATGGGCAAGGGCTCGTTATTCATGAGATGCAGGTTGAAGGGAAAAAAAGCATGCCCTCTAAGCAGTTCCTTAATGGATGTTCTTTGCAAATACTTAACTTTTGTTAAGTATTGTTTTTAATTTGTTTAATTAAAGTATTTACCTAATCTCTTTTTTCTCTTATAATGTTCCTCCCCCGTGGGAGAGAAACGTATTTATAGGAGTAAAATAAATGGCTGCAATTGATGCATATGGAACAAGTCATGTAGATTATGCTTTTAATGCTTGGGAGGCTCCAAATCTTCAGGCAGAGACAGAGGATTTTCTTGAGAAAGGGGCTTTGCCAAAAGAGTTGGAGGCGCCCGCTTCTAATAAAGGTGAGTACTCTCTTCTCGGTAGAGTTCAAAAGCTCGATGGAGATGGACTCTTAAAGTTACTAAAGTTTGTGCGTGGCGCCATGCTTTCTGTAGGTGAGGTTTCTTACTTCATGGGGAATACGACACTTCCTGCAATTACAGGGATGGCCAAATTACCAAGCGTTCTTGCCGCCTTTAGAGGAAAAACTATTGCAGACTCTCTCGGAAGTGCCAAAAAAGTTTTTGAAGTTTTTGTTGATACGATTGGTTCTAAGGGGGCGGGTCGTTTATGGGGTCCTGGTAAAGGGGGCTTTATTGAGTCTGTAAAAACAGGTGCTGGTGAGGCTCCTTTTGCAAACCCAAAGACTGCTAAAGAAAGAGCAAAAAATGCAGAGCATAGTTTTGATGTTGCGCGTCAGTTTTATATGTCGACAGGGGCCATGCATAATGTCTTGAAGGCCGCTGGCTTGACGCTAGCAATTGCAAAGGGGTTGGCTCTTGTAGAAGGGTCTCCATTATCCTTTGCTGCAGCAGCTATCAAAACAAGTATTTGTGATTTTTTTATTTTGGATTCTTTCCTTCTTGATTTGCCTATGCACTTTGCAGCAGTTGGCTTCCACTCTGTAGTGGCCTTTTCTGCTGCAAAAGAAGGCTTCAAAGAAGGGTTTTACGCTTCTGATGATGCTTCCATGCTCTCTGCCCTTAAAGAGGGAATGAAAGAGGCTCTAAATAATCTAACCGATCGATATGTGGTTGAAAATCATATTCTTCCAGCCGTTCGTTTCTCTGCGCATATTGGCTTGATTGTGGGCATGGGTGTTGCTTTTAACATGGCTGGATCATCTATTGTGGCAGGACTTGCCCGTAGCTGTGTGCCATCTATGGCTAAACTGACTGGAAAGGCTTTAGAGAAGGCTTTGGGAGAGGCTGCTAAATCTGTTTCCATTAGTGGAGCATTTGCTACGCTGTGCATTTTAACAGAATCTTCGATCGGTATGTACCGCGCATGGATTAAAACATATCCTAAAGAAGAGAAGGTAGCAGAGATGGCAAAGCAGGGGGCTCCAGCTTCAAAAGGTGATAAGGGGCATGTAGAAGCTCAACCTGTGGCGGTTGCTTTGCAACCAGTTAGAACAGCACTACAAGATCTGCAAAGAGTCTTGAATGAGCGCTCTTCGCGATCTGCTATGCAGTACATTCGAGCATAGAGGAAAGTCCACTAACTAAGAACGAATAGAAGTCGCTCCCTTTTTTAGAGAGCGGCTTTTTCTTTGAGGAAAAAAATGTCTAGTTTAGCATTAGAAGCTTCTATTTCTGAAGTGGAGATGGGGGCAACTCTCATCTCTTGGGAACAGTTCAATGAAACTCGGCAATGGATGGGGCGTATGGTGGCTCCTATTGCCGATGCAATGAACCCTAAGTATCTGTTTTTTCCAGCAATGACTTTTTTGACAGGAGCAGAGCTTGCAGGTAGGCTACAAGGAAGTGCCGCTTCATGGGTAAAGCTCGCTCATTCAGCAAAGGGAGAAGTAGCAAACTTAACAGCGCTTTTTTCTCTTGTTGCAGCTAAGAGTTTGTTGCTAACAAAGAGTGAGGATTTGTTGCCTAAGCATAAAGATGAGCATGGGCATCATCACCACCATGCTTCTTTGGCTCATGTTTCTGAGCATAGAAGAGAAGAGTATGGCTTTGTCAAAAAGGTGGCTGGAGTGTTTGATGACCTGTCTGCCTTTGGTAATGTGGGCACCAGAAACTTAATCGGGCTCTTTGTGACGCTTTCTCCTGCCGCATTAGGTTCTTTGCGTTTTTGGAATGAGTCTATGGGATGTGCGCGCAATACGATCTCTTTGATCTATCATGCAGGGATTGCTGTTGCTGATTTTGCAACAGTGACAGCTTCTTCTATCAATAAAGGGGCTTTGCCGACAAAGAATGAGCTTTACTTTCTAATGAAGAAAGATTTAGCTCCTTTAGCTCGTTATGGCACAGGGGTGATTCAGTCAGCGGCCTATTTTGGCTTGCTGGCAGTAGGACCTTGTTGTAGCCCTTTAACTCTTTCCTTGGCCTTGGTGAATTTAGGGGCGGCAACTATCATGGTTTATGATGGCGGAGGTGGTTCTGGAGGAGGGGGGTGCTGTTAGGGTGAAATGATCTATGAGGTTGGCAAAAAAGCTTTCTTTTATTGCACAAAATGATAGATTTGCCCTCTCTTGAGCCTCTCATAGCTTACTTCTCTGCTTTTAGCTAGTTTTCTATTGGCTAAAAAATTAACAGTTTGCTAACCTGCTCACCTACTCTGAAAAAGTGGCTTGTTTGTTAGCCCTTTCACACCATACTGACTTGTAGCTCAAAGCGAGCACAAGAAACATTAAGCAATCATCTTGAAGGATACAAGTGATGACTGAAAAGCTTCTGGCTAAAAAAATTGGAATGACTAAGCGGTATGACGACAACGGCAATGTCGTTCCCTGTACAGTTCTATTGATCGAGCCTAATATCGTCACACAGATTAAAACAAAAGAAGTTGATGGATATGATGCTGTACAAATCGGTGGACAGCAAGTTCAAGTAAAAGATGAAAGGACGTTAAGCAAGCGAGTTGCTAAACCTCAGCTTGTATCTTTTCAAAAAAAGAATGTAGCTCCTCAGAAAAAACTTATGGAGTTTCGTTGCAGCAACCCAGCTTCTTATGAAGTAGGGCAGCAAATCACAGGAGAAATCTTTGAAGGAGTTTCTGTTGTTGATGTAACGGGGATCTCTAAGGGTAAAGGATTTCAGGGGGTTATGAAGCTCCACGGCTTTGGTGGTGGACCAGCGGCACACGGATCGAAATTTCATCGTCTTGCAGGTTCTACTGGTATGCGTTCTACTCCAGGGCGTTGCTTGCCAGGAAGTCCTCGAGCTAGCCAAATGGGTTCGCGACAAAAAACTGTGCAAGGGCTTTCAGTTGTTGCTGTAGAGCAGGTTGAAGTCAACGGGAAGATGCAAGAGGTCCTCCTTGTAAAAGGAGCTGTTCCTGGAGCTAAGGGCAGCCTAGTTAGTGTGCAAAAATCGATTAAGTCGAAAAACTAAGGTAGTGGAACGTGGTTACACTGAACAAGTATAATATCGAAGGCAAACAGTGCGGCGAAGTAGCAATAGCTGACGAAAAAGTCGCTGTAGAATGCCACTCGCAACTTATAAAAGATTATTTGGTTGCTTTACTGGAAAATCGACGACAGTGGTCAGCGAGCACGAAAGGGCGATCAGAAGTTAAGCATACGACAAAAAAACCGCACCCTCAAAAGAAAACAGGGCGCGCTAGACATGGTGATCTAGTTGCTCCTCAGTTTCGTGGTGGTGGTATTGCTCACGGGCCAAAGCCTAAGTTTGATCAGCATGTGCGCATCAACCGCAAAGAAAAGAAAAAAGCGGTGCAGTACCTTGTTGCACAAAAAATGAAAAATGACAGCTGCTTAGTGCTTGACTCTATGAAATTGCCTGAAGCTAAAACGAAAGTGATTTCTCAGTTCCTGACTAAGATTGGTGCAGAGAAGAGAGTTCTATTCCTGTTAGACGCTGCTGCAGATTGTGAGTCTTTTGAGCTATTTGCTCGTTCTGCTCGCAACTTGAAGTTTGCAACTGTTTGTCAGGCAGAGAATGTGAATGGCTATGATTTAGCTAAGGCTTCGCATGTTATTTGCACTGAAGAAGCACTTCAAAAACTACAGTGGCTATAGAGGCGAGTCATGAGAGATCCTTACACAATTATTCAATCTAAGCACGTAACTGAAAAGACACAGATCCTCAGAGAGCTAAAAGATGCAGAAAGCAATAAATCTGTTGCTCGATGCCAAAGCCCTAAAGAGGTTTTCATTGTCAATATCAATGCGAATAAGAAAGAAATTGCGCTAGCTATCGAAGAGATTTACCAAGAGCAAAAAGTGAAAGTGACAGCGGTCAACACTATTGTTTCTAAGGGAAAAGCAAAGCGTAAGGGAAAGGGTCGTCCAGGCTCTACAAAAAAATTCAAAAAGGCAATCGTGACCCTTGAAAAGGGCGATGTTTTAGAGCAAGTCTAATAAAGGATAACGGAAAAGATGGCTAAAAAATTTCGACCCACAAGTCCTGGGGTCAGGCAACTAGTCTTACCAACCCGAGACCAACTAACTAAGAAAGAAGATGGTCGTGCGCAAGTTAAGCCACACAAGCCTCTTCTAGCGAAAAAAAGACGAACATCAGGTCGCAATAACCTGGGGCGTATCACTTGCCGTCATCGCGGTGGTGGACACAAAAAGCACTATCGCCTTATTGATTTCAAGCGATCTAAAGATGGTATCCCAGCTAAGGTGCAGTCTGTTGAGTATGATCCAAACCGTTCCGCTTACATTGCTTTAGTTGCGTATGCGGATGGAGAAAAGGCATACATCCTAGCCCCTAACGGGTTAAAGCAGGGGATGACTGTTCTTTCTGGAGAAAAATCTCCTTATGATGTTGGTTGCTGCATGCCAATGAGCAAAATGCCTCTTGGTTCTGTCGTTCACAACATTGAAATGTATCCAGGTCGTGGCGGGCAGTTCGTTCGCTCTGCAGGCTTGAGTGCACAGCTTGTTGCAAGAAGCGATGGATATGTCACACTACGCATGCCTTCGGGTGAAGTTCGTATTGTTAACGAAAAATGCCGAGCTACTTTTGGAACTCTTTCTAACTCTGAGCACAGTCTGCGAGTTGAAGGAAAGGCAGGACGGACTCGTTGGAAAGGTATCCGCCCTACCGTTCGTGGTACAGCCATGAACCCTGTCGATCACCCTCATGGTGGAGGTGAAGGTCGTCATAACGGTTATATTCCAAGAACACCTTGGGCTAAGCAAACAAAAGGCTTTAAGACTCGATCTAAGAGAAAGTCTAACAAGTTTATCATTAAAGATCGCAGGAAGTAGGTGCAATGGGTAGATCACTAAAAAAAGGTCCATTTGTAGATCACCACCTTCTTGAAAAGGTGACAAAAGCAAAAAAAGATGACAAGACTGCAATTAAAACGTGGTCGCGTCGCTCCATGATTATTCCAGAAATGATCGGGTTGACCTTTGAGGTCCACAACGGCCGCAAGTTTATTACGGTTGTTGTAACTGAGAATATGGTTGGCCACAAGTTGGGCGAATTTTCTCCTACACGAACGTTTAAGGGACATCCGAAATAAGAAGGAAGCTTAGACAATGGATGACAATGCAAAAGCATTAACAAAGTATGTACGAATCAGTCCCCGCAAAGCGCGTTTAGCTGCTGGTTTGATTAGAGGGCTTCAAGTAACAAAAGCTCAAGAGCAGCTTCAGTTCAGCCCCCTAAAGGGAAGCCGCTTGCTACTCAAGACGCTAAACAGTGCTGTGGCGAATGCAGAACAAATTATGGATGCTCGCCCTGAAGAGCTAGTTGTTCAAGAAGTTCGAATTGATGAAGGGCCCACCATGAAGCGGGCAAAATCGAAATGCAGAGGTGGCCGCGTTCCTGTTCTTAAGCGCACCAGTCACTTCACCGTAGTCGTTGGAAAGGAGTAGTATTTCTATGGGTCAAAAGGTCATCCCTACAGGATTCAGACTTATTCGAAAGAAAAATTGGCAGTCCGTTTGGTATGCTAATAAAAAAGAATTCGGCGATAACTTAGCTGAAGACTTCAGAATTCGTAAATTCCTCCAATCTAAGCCTAGCTGTGCCTCTGTAGCAAAGGTTGTCATCAGAAGAATGAGTGACAAAATTGAGGTTGTCATTCATACTGCTCGTCCTGGTTTGGTAATTGGTAAGCGTGGAGCTGAAATCGAAGCGCTGAAAAAGCAACTATCTAAACTGACTAAAAAGCAAGTTTGGGTTGAAGTTGAGGAAATTAAGCGTCCGGATCTTTCTGCTCAGCTAGTGGCAGAAGGAATTGCTAGACAGATTGAACGTCGTATTCCTTTTCGTAGAGCGATGAAAAAGGCGCTTCAAGCATCTATGGATGCTGGAGCAAAAGGAATCAAAGTGGAAGTCTCTGGCCGACTAGGTGGAGCTGACATTGCAAGAAGCGAATGGTATAAAGAGGGACGTATTCCTCTGCACACGCTACGTGCTGATATCGACTATGGAACTGCTAGAGCAGAGACCACTTACGGGTCTATTGGGATAAAAGTTTGGGTCAACCGTGGCGAAGACTTCGAATGAGAGAGGTGTAAACTATGGCGATGATGCCAAAAAAGGTTAAATACCGAAAAAAGCAAAAAGGAAACCTCACTGGCTTAAGCAAGAGAGGAAACTTTGTAAACTTTGGTGACTTTGGCATGCAAGTTCTTGAGCGCGGTTGGATCACTGACCGTCAAATCGAAGCTTGCAGGGTTGCTATCAACAGGTACTTTGCTAGAAAGGGTAAAGTTTGGATTCGCATTTTTCCAGATAAGCCTATCACAAAAAAGCCTGCTGAAACTCGTATGGGTAAAGGAAAGGGATCCCCTAGTCACTGGGTTTGTCCTGTTAAGCCTGGAAGAGTGCTTTTTGAGGTAGGAAATGTGACTCGCGAAGATGCGCAAGAAGCTCTTAGAAGAGCTTCTGCAAAACTGGGATTGAGAACGAGATTCGTTGAACGAATGGAGACGGTGTAACCATGGCAAATAAAAACATGGAAGAACTGCGTGGACAGTCAAAAGAAGAGTTAGAAACTCTTTGTATCGATTTGCGTAAGGAACTATTCGAGCTTCGTAATGAAGTTCGTGTAACAAAGCAAGGTGTTGAAAAACCACACTTGTTTAAGCAGAAAAAGCGCCAGATCGCTCGTGTTCAGACCCTTCTTCGAGAACAGGAACTAAGAGGAAACAATGAAGTCTAGCCGAAGAAAAACAAATAGGGGTGTTGTTGTCTCCGATAAAATGGATAAGACAGTAACAGTACTTGTTGAGACACGTGGACCTCATCCTAAGTACGGCAAAGTTGTTATTCGTGGAAAAAAATATTATGCACACGATGAGAACAACAGCTGTGTCAAGGGTGATGAAGTTACAATCGAAGAAACTCGACCATTTTCAAAGCTTAAGCGCTGGCGAGTAGTAGAAAAGGCCTAATTGATAAGGAGCTATTGAGAAATGATTCAGCAGGAAAGTGAGCTTGATGTAGCTGATAACTCTGGTGCTAAGAAGGTCAAGTGTTTTAAGGTTCTTGGTGGCTCTCGTCGCCGCTATGCTACTGTTGGTGATGTAATCGTTTGTTCAGTTCGTGATGCTGAGCCCGGAGCCAATGTCAAAAAAGGCGACGTTGTAAAAGCAATTATCGTTAGAACAAGACGTTATATTCGAAGAAACGACGGAACGCGTTTACGCTTTGATACAAATTCTTGTGTACTGGTTGATGATAAAGGCAGCCCTAGAGGAACCCGTATATTTGGGCCCGTAGCAAGAGAAGTTCGAGGTCAGGGACACACAAAAATTTGTTCGCTGGCTCCAGAAGTGATTTAGCGCTGAGGGAAATGAGATATGAAAAAGTATAAGAGATTGCATCTGAAAAAGCAGAGCTTACAAAACAAGTGGGTTCGTGAAGGCGATCAAGTCATTGTTTTAACAGGAAATGATGCTGGCAAAACAGGAAAAGTGCTCACTCGTACAGCAACTCATGTAGTTGTCGAAGGGTTAAACCTTCGAAAGAAAACTGTCAAGAAAAGTGAAGAGGCTCCTAAGGGACGTATTCTAGAAATGGAAGCGCCTATCCACGCATCAAATGTTTCTATTTGTGATGAAGCTGGAAGCCAAGTGAGCCTTTTTGTGAAACTAGAAGAAAGCGGAGCGAAAAACCTTTGCTATCTTAAGGACAACAAAGAGGTGGTTCACCGATCCCTCGGTAAGACAGCGGTGTAGGATAATCATGCAGAATTTGAAACAACAGTACCACACAGAAATCAAGCCCAAGCTAAAAGATAAGTTTGGATATGAAAATGTAATGCAGATTCCTAATGTCACAAAAATTGTTGTGAACATGGGAATAGCAGCAATCACAAAAGATAAAAATTCCATCGAAGATGCGAAGAATGAGCTTGCTTTGTTAACTGGCCAAAAGCCTGTTGAAACAAAAGCTCGGAAATCTATTGCGAACTTTAAGCTGCGTGAAGGGCAAACCTTAGGACTAAAGGTTACCTTGCGTGGAAAGCGCATGTATGATTTCATGACACGCTTTTTTCACATTGTTTCACCTCGAATCCGCGACTTTAGAGGATTTGATAAAAAAGGTGATGGCAACGGAAACGTGACAATCGGTTTAGATGATCAGCAGATGTTCCCTGAGATTGATCTTGACTCAGTCAAAAGATCCCAAGGAATGAATATTACTTTTGTGACAACTGCAAATACGAATGATGAAGCATTTGAGCTTCTTGAGTGCTTGGGACTACCATTCAAGCGCGCATCGTGAGCATAAGGAGTTTATGACATGTCAATGAATGATACCGTAGCGGACTTTCTCACACGTGTGCGGAATGCGCAGATGGCAAAGCATCGCTATACTACAGTTCTTTACTCAAAGCTTGTAAAGGCAATGCTTGAGGTAATGCAGAAAGAGGGCTTTGTAGAGTCTTTTGAAGCAAGTGAAGATGAGCGATCAATTCGAGTCTATCTCAAGTATAACAAAAAACGTGAGCCAGTAATCAAGGGATTGCGCCGTATTTCTCGTCCTGGAGTGCGAAGATATGTAGGGAACGATAAGATCCCTTATGTTTTCCGTGGACTTGGTGTTTCCCTTCTGACCACATCGAAAGGGGTTATGACCGGTTCTGAAGCGCGGAAGCAAAATGTTGGGGGCGAAGTCCTCTGTTATATCTGGTAATAGAGAAGGTAAGTAGAAATGTCTCGTATTGGTAAGCAGCCCATAACAATTCCTAAAGGTGTTGAAGTCAAAGTCGTTGGTCAGGTCGTTCATGTAAAAGGACCTAAAGACACTTTAGAGCAAGAAGTTCTTCCTGGAATTACTGTAAATGTAGCGGATAACATCGTTACTCTGACCTATGATGAAAGCAAAGATGACCTCCGTCCTTTCTTAGGCCTGTTTCGTTCTTTAATCAACAACATGGTGATTGGAACAACAGAAGGCTTTAAAAAAGAGCTTGTTTTAGAAGGTGTCGGTTTCCGAGCAGCTGTTCAAGCTAATGAGCTTGTACTCAACATCGGCTTTTCCCATCAGTGCAAATGCGAGATCCCAGCAGGTCTTGAAGTTGCTGTGGAAAAGGGTGTTAATGTGGTTGTTAGTGGAGCTGATAAGCAAAAAGTTGGTCAGTTCGCAGCTTTTGTTCGCTCTAAGCGTAAGCCTGAGCCTTACAAAGGTAAAGGCATTCGATACAAAGATGAATATATCCGTCGCAAAGCCGGTAAGTCGAGTGGTAAATAGGGTATAAAATGGATACAACTGTACTTAAAACTTGTAAACGTGCGACCCGCAGAGGCTTTCGTATTCGTAAGCGTGTGCGTGGGACTACTGCTAAGCCTCGCCTTAGTGTAATCAAATCAAACTCGCACCTGCATGCTCAAATCATTGATGATGAGCAAGGTTTGACAATCGCAAGCCTTTCTACCATTTCAAAAGAAATGAAAAGTGATGGCTTGGTGAAGAAAAACCAAAAGACAGCTGCAGAGCTTGGTAAGCGGCTTGCAAAAGCTGCTCTCGATAAGGGAGTGAAGGAGATCGTATTTGATCGTGGCCAATGGAAGTATCATGGTGTGTTGGCAACTCTAGCCGATGCAGCAAGAGAAGCTGGCCTTAAGTTTTAGAGCTGATCTGAGGAGATTATGACAAAGCAAGAGAAAGAAAAAAATAGCCGTAAGCAAGAAAGCTCAGAGTTTGATGAAAAGGTTCTCTTCGTAAACCGTTGTACAAAGGTCTTGAAGGGAGGCCGAAAATTCAGCTTTTCTGCTCTAATTCTTGTTGGAGATAAGAAAGGTCGAGTTGGTTTTGGCTTTGCTAAGGCAAATGAGCTCTCTGATGCGATCAAAAAAGGTGGTGAACTTGCTCGCCGTGATTTGATCACTTTTGAGCAAGATGGAGATACCATTCCTCATGAGATTGTTGTCGATTGGGATGGAGCACGTGTGCTACTTAAGCCTGCACCTGCAGGGACAGGAGTCATTGCTGGATCTAGAATTCGTTCAGTTCTAGAAGCTGCAGGAGTAAAAGATATTGTGGCAAAAAGCTTGGGCTCTAACAACCCAATCAACCAGGTGCGAGCTACGTTTAAAGCGCTTGAAAGCCTGAGAAACAGAAAAGAGTGTCAAAAGTTGAGAGGCTTAGCATCATGACAAATTTGTCAAATCTGAAAAATTCTTCCCGAAAGAGTCATGCGTCTAAGCGCGTAGGTCGTGGATCTGGTTCAGGACTTGGAAAAACTTCAGGTCGTGGACAAAAGGGTGATGGCTCTCGCTCTGGCTACAAGCGTAGACTGGGCAAAGAGGGTGGTCAGCTTCCTATGTACATGAAAATGCCGATCCGAGGCTTCACTCGTGGACGTTTTCAGCAGCCTCAGTTCTCTATTAACTTGAATCTCATTGAAAAGATCTTCGAGGATGGAGAAACTGTTAATCTTGAATCTCTAAAGAGCAAAGGAGTTGTCTCTGGAGCTGTTACCTTCGTGAAGGTTCTTGGAGAAGGCGAGATTACAAAGAAGCTTACGTTTGAGGTTTCAGCTGTTTCAGCTTCTGCTCAGCAGAAGATTGAGAAGGCTGGATCTGAGCTAAAGCTTGTCTAATTAGATCTAGTAAAGGGTAGGGGCCCCATAGTGATGGAAGGATTGGTTAAGATTTTTCGTATACCTGAGCTGAGAAGCAAAATTTTTTTTACCCTAATCATGCTGGCTGTATGCCGCATTGGGGTCTTTATTCCTGTTCCTGGTATTAATGGAGACTTAGCTGTCCAGTACTTTAGACAAATGACCGGAGGGGGCCAAAACCTCTTCCAAATGGTCGATGTCTTTTCCGGTGGGGCCTTTGCTCAAATGACGGTCATAGCCCTTGGGATCGTCCCCTATATTTCCGCTTCTATTCTCTTGCAGCTTGGGATGGCTTTACTCCCCTCTCTACAAAGGGAAATGCGAGAAAATCCAGTAGTTGGAAGAAAGAAAATCACTCAGTGGACAAGAATCCTAACTCTACTTTTAACCTTCTTCCAAGCTGGTCTATTAGCTAGGTTTGCAATTCAAATGAACTACGAGCTTCCAGGAATCGTTGTACAAGAGGTATCTCGGTTCCAGATTATGGGAGTGCCTTGGTTTTTCTACCTTGTTGTAATTGCAACAATGACAACAGGTACCCTTTTCCTAATGTGGGTGGGAGAGCAGATTACAGAGCGCGGTATAGGTAATGGCATCAGCTTGATCATCACACTTGGTATTCTTTCCTCTATTCCAAGTGCTTTCGGATCAATTATCCAGCAGTTAAACTTGGATTCACAGGAAGCAGGGCAATTAAGCTTTTCTTCTTTGATCGTTCTTGCCGGCGTATTTGTTTTAGTCATTGTTGGAACAATATTGATTATTCAAGGACAAAGAAAAATTCCTGTACAGTATGCACGACGTGTTGTAGGACGACGAGAGGTTCAAGGGGGAAACTCCTTTATCCCTTTAAAGTTAAACTATGCAGGCGTAATCCCTGTGATTTTTGCCTCTTCTGTTCTTATGTTCCCAGCTACGATTGCTCGCTTTTTGGGAGATGGAGGATTCTTAACAAAGATTGCTAACCTTCTGACTTATGACTCTAGCTTTCACACTGTCTTTTATGTCCTATTGATTCTCTTCTTTACATACTTCTGGACAGCTACGCAGTTTCATCCTGAGCAAATCGCCTCTGATATGAAGAAAAATGGAGCATTCATTCCAGGGATTAAGCAGGGAAAGCCTACACAAGATTATTTAGAAAAGACAATGAGCCGAATTACTCTGTTAGGAGCGATTTCCCTTGCTCTCATTGCAATTCTTCCAACGATAGTGAATCGTTTTCTCGGAGTTGGACAAAGCATAAGTTATTTTTTTGGTGGAACTTCATTGCTAATCCTTGTTGGGGTTTGCTTAGATACAATGAAGCAGATGGAGTCACACCTTCTCATGAAGCGCTATGATGGCTTCATGAAACGAGGGAAAGTAAGAGGTCGTTAGTCTGGTTTCTTACGAAACTCTAAGATCTCTTTGCGGATTAATTTTGGACTTTGGTAAACTATTGCAACCTAAATTAGAGAAATTCTCGAGGAGAGTTCATGCCACGCATTATTGGACGAGATATTCCTGGAAATAAGCGACTAGAAGTTGCATTGACTTACTTATATGGCATCGGGCGCACACTATCACGACAGGTTATAGAGCAGCTTAAGCTTGATCCCAACATGAAAAGTGAGCGTTTGACTGAAAAAGAAGTCGCTGAGCTTAATGCTTTTTTACAGGGAAACTATGTAGTTGAAGGGGACCTTCGCAGAAAGGTTCAAAACGATATCAAACGCTTGATCAGTATTCACTCTTACCGGGGTCTTAGACACCGCATGGGGCTTCCTGTTCGTGGACAAAGGACTAGTACTAATGCCCGAACTCGAAAAGGGAAAAAGAAAACTGTTGCGAACAAGAAGAAGTAATTTAAGGAGAACTGACGTTGGCTAAAACAACATCGACTCAAAATAAAAAAGTGACTGCTAAAGGCAAAAAAAAGCAGCAGCGTATCGTTTCTTCTGGAGTTGTTCATGTAAAAGCAACTTTCAATAATACGATCATCACAATCACAGACCCTGCAGGGAATGCAGTTGCATGGTCTTCTGCAGGAAAAGCAAATTTCTCTGGATCAAGAAAGTCCAGCTCATTTGCTGCTACTGTAGCAGCTCAAGACGCAGCAAAGGTTGCTATGTCTATGGGAATGAAAGAGGTTGAAGTGAATCTGAAAGGCCCTGGTGCTGGACGAGAGTCTGCAGTACGTGGCATCCAAAGCTCAGGCCTGATCATTACTCTCATTCGCGACCAAACGCCTATTCCTCATAATGGCTGTCGCGCTAGGAAGAGACGAAGAGTATAATCCAAAGGAGAGTTAGACGATGTCTGTCGTATATGGCAAGCTTGAAATGCCTGAAAAGGTAATCGTAGAGGAATCTTCCCCAACGTTTGCCAAATTTATTGCTGAACCATTTGAGAGAGGAATGGGGCATACTGTAGGGAATTCCCTACGTCGCCTTATGCTTAGTGCTCTTGAATCCTCAGCGATTGTTTCTATCATGATCGAAGGAATCCCTCATGAGTTTATGGCTGTTGATGGGATTATCGAAGATATGACGAACGTAGTGCTGAACTTCAAGTGTGCCCTTCTGCGTCGTGTTCAGCCCGAAGAAGGAGCTGTTCGCAGAGAAAAGCACACGCTTGAGCATACTCTTGAAATTACAGATGAGTTGTTAAAGCAAGGAAATGGACAGTACAAGGTCACTCTTGGAGATCTAGTAAAAAGCCCTCTTTATGAGGTCCTAAATCCTGAGCTACACCTGTTCACCGTGACCAAGCCTATGACGCGTAAAGTGCGTCTGCGTGTTCACACAGGGCGTGGTTATGTGCCTTCTGAAAGAATTGAAGTAGAAGATAAAGTTGTGGATGAAATCGTTATCGATGCAGCGTTTTCTCCTGTACGTCTTGTGAACTACTATGTTGAAAACACACGTGTAGGCCAAGATACAGACTTTGATCGACTTGTTCTTGAAGTGACTACGGATGGAAGAGTAAGCCCTGAAGAAGCACTTGCGTTTGCTGCAATGACTTGCAAAAATCAACTTGATGTATTTGCAAATCTTGAAGTTCGCGAGTTGAGCTTTGAAGAAGGAACAGATGAGGAAGCCAGTGGACTAGAAGAAATTCTAGGTAAGCTAGCTCTTGGAATCAATGAGATTGAGTTGTCCGTTCGTTCGACAAATTGTCTGAATGGAGCGAATATTGACACCATTGGTGAACTTGTCATCATGCAAGAAGCTGAGATGTTGAAGTTTAGAAACTTCGGTAAAAAATCTCTGCTAGAGATCAAAGATAAACTCAGCGAAATGGGTCTTTCTTTTGGTATGGATCTTGCCCCTTATGGGATTACAAGAGAAAATATCGAAGACAAAGTCCGAGAATATCTAGAGAATAAAAAGAACGTAGAAGTCTAACTGCCAAGAGCCGGAATTATGAGACACCAAAAACATACTGCAAAACTAGGTAGAAACTCTTCACATCGCCGTTGTATGGTAGCGAATATGCTTAAGTCTTTAGTGGTTCATGGCCGCATAGAGACAACCGTGGTTAAGGCAAAAGAACTACGTCGCCATGCTGATCGTCTGATCACTTGGGCAAAAGGACAATCTCTTGCTGACCGTCGCCGTGCAATTGCAAAAATGATGGTTCGCTTCAACCGCTTGGATCCTAAAGAGCAAAGAAAAGCAAAAGCAGGTGATGAATCTGTATTTAACGATGACCGTAAGGTTATTCGTCAGCTTTTTGATGTATTAGGCCCTCGGTTTAGCGAGCGCAATGGTGGATATACTCGCATTACACGTACACGTACACGTGCAGGCGATGCTTCTGACCTTTGTGTTCTAGAGTATCTAGCTGAATAAGATTAGAAATTTTTTTTTCTGATTAAAGAAAGCCGTTGTAAGTTAAATGCTTGCAGCGGCTTTTTTTGTTGGGTTTACAAAACGATGGAAAATCGCTAAGATCGGCCTTCATCTTTTTTATTTACAGAGAGGGGTTTTATGCGAATTGCTATCAATGGATTTGGTCGAATCGGACGGCTTGTGGCGCGTCTTTGCTCAGAAGATAAAAATTGTACTGTCGTTGCAGTCAATGACCTGGCTCCTGTAGACAACCTAGCTTATCTGCTAAAGTATGATACAACACATGGCACTTTTCCTAAGAAAGTGGAGACAAAAGGCGAAGAGTTGTTGATTGATGGGGAAGCTATCCGCGTTTTCTCAGAGCCAAACCCTGCTTTACTTCCTTGGAAAGCTCTAGATATTGACTGTGTTATTGAAGCAACAGGACGATTTTGTGATGCAGAAGGTGCAAGTAAGCATATAACTGCTGGAGCTCGTAGGGTGTTGGTCACAGCTCCTGCAAAGAGCCGGGAAATTCCCACGTTTGTGATGGGAGTGAACCATACGCAGTATAATCCTCAAGAGGATGTGATTGTTTCTAATGCATCATGTACCACGAATTGCTTAGCTCCTGTAGTAAAAGTATTGCTTGATACATTTGGCATTGAAGAAGGGCTGATGACGACGGTTCATGCAGTGACAGCAACCCAACCAACAGTTGATGGATTCTCGAAAAAAGATTTCCGAGCAGGGCGAGGAGCTGGACACAATATTATTCCTGCTTCTACGGGAGCTGCAAAAGCTGTCGGGCTTTGCCTTCCAGAAATTCAAGGCAAGCTAACTGGTATGGCCTTTAGGGTTCCAACGCTAGATGTTTCTGTGGTAGATTTAACTGTACGTCTTAGTAAATCAACCTCTTATGAGGAGATTTGTGCAGCAATGAAGTCTGCTTCAGAAGGAGCAATGCGAGGATTTTTAGGCTATTGTGATGAGCCTCTTGTTTCTTCTGATTTTATTGGATCTCACTTTTCCTCTATCTTTGATGCTGAAGCTGGAATTGCCTTGAATGACCACTTTTATAAGCTGGTTTCTTGGTATGATAATGAGATGGGCTATGCCTGCCGAACAGTAGACTTAGCAAACTATATGCATGCACAGTCCTCTAAGCCCGCTAATTCCAAAAATGAACTGAGTCAAGTTTAGGTAGTTCTTCGACGAGCTTTGAATCTTGCACTATATCAGTTGATTTCTTATCCTCAGCCCCTTAAGGGGAGTTCTGCTCTCTAGAGCTCCCCTTTATATCGAAATATTAAAATTGGTTTTGATGAGTGAATTTCACAAGAGAACCTATCATAGAATCTATCCTCACCCCAAAAGAAGGTTGCAAACTTGCTGTTCGTAATAGCAAGGGAGTGGGACAAGAAGAATATTTTGTTGATGCATTGGAGATTGTTTCATTCGGATCAGCATATTTTTTCCGCTCTATTGAGCGGTCTAAAAGCTTCTTACTGCCAGCAACTGATTTTGAGGTTATAGAGATTAAAGAGGCCAGAATGGCTCTCAAACATGTCTCTCTGGAAAAAAATGTGAAGATCGGTGGCGGACGAGATGCTGTTTTCCGTTCTTCTAAGGAAGAGGAGTCCTCTGCAAGTTCAAAAGAAGAAAAGCCAGCAGAGGAAGGTAAGCCAGAGAAAAAGAAAGAAGCAAAGAAGCGACCTAAGCGCCGGCGCTCTAGAGGCTCCCGCGATAAAGATCAGTCAGGAGCAGGGAAAAAAGCTGCTGAAACAGAATCCCCAGAAGGTTCTGAAGCAGAAAAGCCTGAGCCTGTAGCTGAAGGAGCTCCTAAGGAAGAAGCAGAACCAAGTGATGAAAAGCAAGCATTGCGCTCTATGCTTCTAGTTCCTCCTGATACGCTCATTTCTGAATCTTTGGGTTACTCAAAGCATATGCTGCCAGAGCCTCCTCCAATTCCTGCTTTAGAGGAAGAGCCTTCTCAAAAAGAGAAGAAAGAGGATCATGGATCTAAAGAGCCTGAGCAGGCTTCAGAGCAAGACGCTGAAAAAGGTGAGTAGTGGGCTTATCACTTTCTCATCTGTTTAAGGAGAGTGATTTTTCATTTTCCTTTCAGGGGCGGTTGTGTGAAGCTTTTTCTAAAAAAAAAGCATCCTTTGGCTGGAATGAAAAAGAAATTTTTTTCGGTAGCCAAAGGGTGCCTTGGAACCTTTTACAAGGGTGGGAGTGGCATACTCCCTATCTTACCCTCTCATGGGAAGCAGGGGAGCGAACTCGTTCTGTAGCGCTAGAGTTTTCTGAAGAGGACTTCCCTATTGCTCGCCGCAGCTTTCAGTTAGTGCGTGCCCGTCGTTTTTTTTCAGAGAAAAGCCCTCCCAATTCTTACATCCAGTGTACCCATTGTGGCTGTCTTGTATATGATGATCAGGCTCCTGTTCACTACTGCTCTGAATGCTGTGAGATGTGGACGGAGTCTGGATCCTTGACTCTCGTTAAGGGGGCGGCTTTTAGCTTTTGTGAAGAGGGGTTTTTTCTGCAGTGCTTTCCTGAAGGCCCTCTTGAAGGTGTTCGTCGGGCTCAAAGAGGGGAGGCTCGGCCCTCTATGCAGAAAAAGGCTCATGACCTTTTGATGAAAAGTATTAGCCATCTGCTTTGGTTTGCCTTCTGGCTTGGTGCCTGCTTTCTTGTTAGCTACCTGTTGCCATCGACATGGACCGCAAAATATGGGAGTATTTTCTGGTGGCTTGGAGCTGGATTTGTAGCTCTGGCTTTTTTCCATCTGTTTGTTGGAGGAGCTTACCATGCAGCCTTGATGATGAAAAAAGGGCTGAAATCCTATCTCAGGCCTAGTATAGAAGAAAAAATTTTGCGTGATGCAAAGCAAGGGATTGAAGCTACAGAGACAGGCTATGAGAGATTTTGGCGTATGCATCCAGGTTATTATGCCAACTTAGCGTTAGCAAATCCTCAATCCTCACAAAGCCTTTTGAAGAAGGCTATAGCTCTTTGCCCAGGGCATCCAACCTTGCATTGCATGCTTTATTTGGTGTCTGAAGGAGAAGAGCGAGAGCAACAGCTCAAGCAATTGACAAATTTGCTGCAGAAAAACTTATTTCTTCCTTTATCGGAAATTCGTAAGCGCGTAGAATCTATGCTTCTTCCGCTTACTTTGCGTGACTAAGCTCGGATGGTGGAATGGTAGACACAAGGGACTTAAAATCCCTTGGGCTTTTAGCCCGTGCAGGTTCAAGTCCTGTTCCGAGCAAATAATAGAGATCAGGTTGGTAAACGTACCAACCTCGCTCTATTTCTTAGAGTCAGAGATCTTCTTTATCTATTTTTTTATTCCTTTGATAAGTCCCACAAGTAGCTCTCGATCTTTGAAAGCCAGCTATTACAGGCATAGTCATATATTTCTTGGCCAAACTTGCCAACTATTTGGCTCTGATGAGGTTCGATAGTTGAGAGGTCTTGAAGAGTCTGCTCTGCTAGCGTGCCAGTTAAGTCCCTGATAGTTATGTGGGAAAATCCTGCCTGTACGACAGTCTGATGATATTCTTCTGGCGTATTTAGGTGAAAGGGGTCCCCATCCATTTCCATCATCGCACGGACACCATCACTATAATCTGGCTTGCTATGTTGCCAATCCAAAATTACGAGCTTCTAAGAACACGAAAGATTTCTCGAAAATAGCTTGGCGTGTGCTCATGGGGTATATGTAAAATAGCTTCTTTGCGAAGAAGAGATTTTTTCAAATCATAAATCGATAAAAAGGGTGACGGATTTTTTGTAATCTATTAAAAATTAGATACTTTTGTAGAGGATTTTTAGATTATATGAGCTTGGTTGGCCTTTCTATCAAATCAATAGCAAGATACATTGCTTGCCTGATTGCACTTTTATATGGGGATATCAATATGTTTGCAGATACCTTAGTTGCTGATCGTAAAGTTACGAAAGAGGCTCTTTATGCGACCCCAAACATTATTTCAGCAAAAATTAGCCCTGATGGAACAAAGATCGCAAAAGTTGGGGCTGATCATTTAGGTATAGCAAACCTTTTTATACTCTCTGCGGAAGGAGAGCCTACTGCTGAAGAGCAGGTCAGCTTTTTTGAAAGCCCGGAAATTATACAGTTTTATTGGTCTGCAGATAGTAAGAAGGTTGTGCTTGTTAAAGATGAGGAGGGAACGGGTAGGCTCCACTTACATGGTTTTGATATTGCATCGAAAGAACAGTACGCCTACACGCAAAAGTTTCCAGAGTCAACGGTGAAACTTATTCACCTAAGTCCTAAGCAAAACCAAGCGATTATTGGATTAAATAATAGAAATCCTCATTTTCATGATCTGTACAAGTTAGACCTTGATTCGGGGCAGCTCTCTTTGATTCTTGAAAATGATTCATATGCCAAGTTTCTTTTTAGTGATGATCTAGAGTTAATCCTAAAAGTGAAAGTGAACCCTGATGGGTCTTGGTCTGTCTTCTTAAAAGATGACCAGCTCTTTCTTACTTTTACTGCTGAAGAGTCTTTTCAGGTGGAGCTTCTTTCATATAATGCGAGCAAGCAAACAGTTTACTTTTTAGACAGTCGTTATTCTAATACAAGTCAGTTAACAGAAAAAAGTACAACCTTTCCTTTCCAAGAGGTGGTTCTGGGCGGGGAAGAGGCATGTGATGTGGACGATGTGCTCTTTTATGATCAGAGCCCTAAAGCATATGCCACTTATCATACGCAGAAAAAGTGGCATAGTTTAGAGCCTGTCGCTGAAAAAGACCTTTACTTCCTTGTACAGAAGATTGGGCATAACTTTAGCTTGGTGAGTCAAACGCAGTGTGGGAGCTATTGGATTGTATCAAATAGCATCCCTGATAAAGGAACGTGCTTTTGGTTATATGACAGAGAACATTCCACACTAAAGCAACTTTTCTCTTCACAGGATGCAACTGGTGATTGTTATTCTAAGATGTACGAGCTTGTAGTCCATGCAAGAGATGGAAAGGAGCTTGTTTGCTACTACACGCTGCCAAAAGCTTATGATAAGGGAGGGGTTCTTGACTCTCCCCTTCCTCTTGTTGTGACTCCTCATGGAGGGCCCTTCAAAGCACGCAATCGATTTGTATTTGATGCAGATCATCAATGGCTTGCAAGTTGTGGTTACATTGCTCTTAGTGTTAACTTCCGACTGTCTGCAGGGTTTGGGAAGGAGTTTGTCAATGCGGGTAATGGCGAGTGGGGAAAAAAAGCTCACCTTGATGTGATTGATGCAGTCGAAGCATGTATTGAACAAGGGCTCACAGATAGAGGAAAGCTGGCTATTTTCGGTGGTAGCTATGGAGGCTATGAGACCCTAGCTGCATTGGCATTCACTCCGGATTATTTTACTTGCGGTGTAGCCATATGTGCGCCATCTAATTTAAAGTCGGTACTTAATAGTGTGCCTGAGTTTTGGGAGTGGACAGAGTCTTCCTTATCTGATCGTGTGATGCTTTTTACTAAACAGGCTTTTATTAAAAGCATGGGAGGAGACCCCACAGATGAAGAGGGGGCAAAAGCTTTAGTAGCAAGCTCTCCTTTGTTTTTCGTTGATCAAATCCAAGCTCCACTACTTTTGGTGCATGGGCAAAATGACCATGTTGTTGTAGAGAGTGAATCCCAGCAAATTTTTGAGAGTATGAAGGCTCATAAAAAGGATGTGACCTATCTTTTGTTTTCGAATGAGGGGCATCGGTTCGCGAATTTTGCAAATAAGATTATGTACCTAAATCAAGCTGAGGCCTTTTTATCCCAGCACTTGAATGGGGAGTATCACCCTGCAGAAAGTAGTGTGATTGAAAGAGCAAAGGGGAAGATCTCTCATTAATTTTTGATTGTTGTTTTCTTGATTTATTCTTTATGATAGGATTGATGACCTTGATCTTTTGAGAGGACATGCAATGACTGCAATTAGTGAAAAAATCCCTTGTATCTTGGATGCATCTTTGTGTGTAGAGCTAAATGAAGCTCGTGAAGAGTTAGAGAGATATAGTGGGTCCCATCCTAAAATTCTTAAGGCATATGACCAACTGGTGGCTCAGTGGTGTGAGTATGCAAAGAATCAAAACCAAGCATGGGATATCAAGAAGTTGATTCTTGCAGTTCGCTATGCAGCCCAGAAACATGCAGGCCAGACGAGAAAAGATGCAGAAAAAACTCCTTATATCATCCATCCAATTGGTGTAGCAGACCTGCTTTGGAGTACTGGACAAGTAGATAAAGTCTCTGTATTGGCTGCAGCTCTTTTGCATGATACTCTTGAGGATACAGATGCAACAGAAGGGGAGGTCTGCGATTTTTTTGGAGCCTCTGTACTATCTATAGTCCAAGAGGTGACAAATGATCCCTCTCTTTCTGGGGAAGAAAATAAGCTAAGACAAGTAGAGCATGCTCCCCATATGTCTCATGAGGCAAAGCTTGTTAAGCTGGCGGATCGCCTATACAATGTGCGTGATTTAGAGACTCCTCCTCCTAGCTGGTCAACGGAAAAAGTAGATGCATACTATAGTTGGGGAGAGAAGCTTCTTAAAGCTTTGCAAGGGACGAATGAAAATCTTGAAAGGGCTCTAAGAGACTTGCTTGATCAGCATAAAAATCAAAAAATCAGCTAGATAGAGGTCTTATAGCAGTAGGTTTGTTCTTGCAATAAGCTCTCTTTCTCGACTATCTTCCTCCTCCAATTGATGATTGGAGGATGCTATGCAGTACGAAACGGCTATCTATTTAGCGGGGAAAATCCAAAAAACCCATGAGCCTTCAGATGAAAGTTACTGGTCTCCTGAAGATTTAGAACAGATCGAGCAAGCTTTCTTTCCCCATACTATCCACCTACTAAATCCAGCTATTCGTTCCGATGATCTATCCGATCAGCACTCCGTCTTTGGGCGTGATATGCTGCAAGTTTTCTCTGCTGATGCTGTCTTTGTTGATGCTCGAGATCGCAGAGGGCTTGGAGTTGGCTCAGAAATGATGTGGGCAAAAATGAACCGCATCCCTGTGATCACACTCTCCCCTTTAGACACGCACTATCACCGCTCATCTGCAATTGTTTTAAATAAAGAAGTCGATGAGTGGATCCATCCATTTATTCAAGGACTGAGTGATGTGATGGTCAGCTCTCCCGCAGAGGGAGCAATGTGGCTTTTAGATTGGAAAAAAGGGCTGTCTCAAAAAGAGATTAAGGGCCCGGAGTGGATCCATGATGCCATGAAGTATTACTTAAAAACACAATACCCTACAGACCTGCCAATGAGAGACCTTATGCAGTCTAGTGAAGCGATGGAGAAGCGCTTACTGAAGGTATAAGAGTCATCTTACAGCTCTGTAAAGACCTAGCTTAGAAGGAGGTCTTATGCTTAGAAATGATTGGGCAATGAGTGAACTTGAAGCTCTATATGAAATGCCTCTTTTGGAACTTGTCTTTCAATCAGCATCTGTTCATAGAGCTTATCATAATTCAAAAGAGATCCAACTTTGTCACCTCGTTTCGGTGAAGACTGGGGGGTGTAGCGAAGATTGTAAGTATTGCGCCCAATCTTCGAGGTATCAAACATCTGTCAAGCCCTCTCCAATGATGACTATAGAGGAAGTTTCTCAGCGTATTGTAGAAGCAAAAGCAAAAGGGGCTTCCAGAATATGTCTTGGAGCTGCATGGCGAAAAGCTAGAGATAGCAAGCAGTTTGAAACGATTCTTGAAATGATTCGGATGATTAGTCGTGAAGGGCTTGAGGCATGCTGTACACTTGGTATGCTGACGGATGAGCAGGCCAAGAAGTTAAAAGAAGCAGGGTTATATGCGTATAATCATAACCTTGATACATCAGATCGGTATTATGACAAGGTGATTTCGACACGGAGCTATACCGATCGGTTGAAAACATTGGGAGCCGTGCGTTCTGCAAATCTCACCGTCTGCTGTGGAGGGATTATTGGCCTTGGAGAGTCAAAAGAGGACCGCTTGCGGCTTATTCAAACCCTTTCCTCTTTTGCGCCTCATCCAGAATCCGTACCAATTAACCGATTAATCGCCATTCCTGGAACACCATTAGAAAAGCAACCAATAGCAACCATATGGGAACTTATCCGGATGATTGCGATTTGTCGCATTGCTATGCCTGCTTCCATATTACGTATCGCAGCAGGAAGAGAAAAAATGTCACAGACAGAGCAAGCTCTCTGTTTTTTGGCTGGAGCAAACTCGATTTTTGTTGGGGAAAAGCTGTTAACAGCTCCGAATAAAAAGATAGATGAAGATGAAGAACTCCTTCAAGCTCTGCAGCTTGAACCTCGAAAAGCCTCTTCTTCTATGGATGAACAATTCATGAAAAAAGCTTTGCAAAAGCGAGAAGAGCAAGGTTTAAAAAGAAGCTTAAGACACATAGAACCGGATCTGATTGATCTAACTTCCAATGACTATTTAGGTCTTGCACGCTCTCATGAATTAAATCAGAGTATTGATCAGGAGTATGCCTCCCTCATTCAAGAACCAGGGATTCGTCCCTATGTGGGAGCTACAGGTTCACGACTCCTTACAGGAAATAGCGCCTACGCAGAGTATGTTGAAGAGGAAGTCGCAAGCTTTCATAAAGCCCCTGCTAGCTTGATCTATAGTTCAGGTTATGTCGCAAATATTGGCTTGCTTTCTTGTATCTCAAGTAAAGAGGATGCCATCGTTATAGATGCTCAGGTACATGCCTCAACATGGGAAGGGGTAAGCTTGAGTGGATCGAAGGCATTTCTCTTTAAACACAATGATCTAGATCATTTAGAGATGCAAATCAAGAAAGCAAAAAAATCGAGCAAGCGCGTGTTTGTGTGTGTGGAAGCCTTATACTCTATGAGTGGTGATCTTGCTCCTCTTGTAGAGATTACACAGATCATTGAAAAATACGCAGCTTATTTAATTGTCGATGAAGCACACAGTACAGGAGTGCTAGGAGCTAAAGGAGAAGGCCTTGTAGCAAGCCTTGGGCTTGAAGATCGAGTGTTTGCACGTATACATACTTTTGGAAAAGCTTTAGGGATACATGGAGCTGCAGTTGTAGGTAGCCAAACTTTGAAAGAGTTTTTAGTGAACTTCTCTAAACCCTTTATCTATACAACAGCTTTTCCATTGCGTAGCTACGTTTCAATTATGAAAGTCTATGAGCATCTAAGAAACTCAAACGTTGAAAGGGCAAATCTGCAATCCATTCTTGCTGCTTTTAAATCTGGCGTTGCTGAAAAAGGTCTCCCGATTCGTACAACCAACACGCCCATTCAGTCTTTGCCTGTCGCAAGTGCAAAAGAGGCAGATTTATTGTCTTTGGAGCTGTTAAAAAGAAAGGTGGATATTCGAGCAATTAAACCTCCGACTGTTCGGAGAGGACAGGAGAGCTTAAGGGTTTGTCTTCACGCTTTTAATACTGTGGAAGAGGTTGAGCTGTTTTTGAACTTTCTATCCCAAAATGAACAGCATTTATTGATTGCTTAGCGATGCAAACGTTGATTGTTGCAGGGATAGGAACAGAAGTCGGTAAGACAGTTGTTTCTTCTATTCTCGTTCACCTTTTAAAGGCCGACTACTGGAAACCCGTAAGCTGTGGCCCTTTTAGCAATAGGGATACAGTAGAGGTTACTCACTTGTGTACGCATGTGGCATCAACACAGTATCCAGAGGCATATAACTTACAAGCAGCCACTTCTCCTCATTTAGCAGCCACTTTAGAGAAGATAGAGTTATCTGCTGATGAGGTGCAGATTCCTCAAACGGAGAATAGTTTAGTGATTGAGATGGCAGGGGGACTTTTGGTGCCACTTAATCAACAAGAGCTACTGGTTGATTGCTTAAAAGACCTTGATGCTGGATGGATTTTAGTCTCGAAGAATTATCTAGGGAGTATTAATCACACACTCCTATCGATCGAAGCAATGCGTGCGCGCAATCTACATTTGCTAGGCTTAGTCTTTAATGGTCCTGAAACACCTTCCACCGAGAAGTATATCAGTGACTATACCGGTGTTCCTATTGTAGGGAGACTAGATCAAGAAGAAAAAATTACTCAAAAAACGATTGAGAGGTACCAAAAGTTATGGAGAGAACAGCCCTTTTGGAAAAAGCTACTGCTTTGATTGCAGAGCAGCAATCATCGATATGGCACCCCTATACACAAGCAGGGGATGCGCAAGAAGCTCTCTGTGTTGAGCACGCAGAGGGAGCTTGCCTATATACGAAAGATGGGCGAGAGATCATAGATGCTATCTCTTCATGGTGGGTAACCTTACATGGCCACCGAGATGCACATACTATAGAAAAGATCCAACAGCAGCTCGAACGTTTAGAGCATGTGATGTTGGCTGGGTTTGTTCATGAACCCGCAATGCAATTGGCTGACTTGCTACTAGAAATCCTGCCAATAGGCTATTCTAAGGTCTTTTATTCAGATAATGGGTCAACAGCAACAGAAACTGCACTAAAGATTGCACTGCAATATTGGTATAACCAAGACCCTCAAACAAAAAGAAAGAAGGTTGTAGCCTTTAAGAATGGCTATCATGGAGAAACTTTTGGAGCGATGTCTGCTTCTGAGCGGTCTCTTTTTTCAGGGCCCTTTCAACATGCGTTGTTTGATGTAGAGTTTATAGACCCTCCTATAGAAGGATCTGAAGAGCAATCTTATCGTCAATTGGAGTCCTTGCTTGCAGAAGGATCTTATGCTTGTTTTATTTTTGAACCCCTTGTTCAAGGGGCTGCAGGAATGCGCGTTCATAGTGCTCAGGGGCTTGATCGCCTTTTGTCACTTTGTAAAGAATATAATGTGCTAACGATAGCAGATGAAGTGATGACAGGGTTTGGGCGGCTAGGATTGAACTTTGCGATAGATTTTTTAGAAAATAGCCCAGACATGATTTGCTTGGCTAAGTCGATGACAGGAGGGTTTTTACCCTTGGCGGCCACTGTTTGTAAAAAAGATTTATATGAGCGTTTTGTAGACACAGATCGAGCAAAAGCTTTCTTGCATGGGCATACCTATTGTGGGAATCCTCTAGGCTGTGCAGCAGCTATTGCAACGATTGAACGTTTAAAGACCCAAGAGAGCTATAGGCAAAGAGAGTGGATAGAAAAGAGCCATATTGAATTTCTAGAAAAGTGGAAGAAAAGCCCTAAGTTGTCTAGAGCCCAAGTGATGGGGACTCTTCTTGTTTTAGAGTATGCAACTACAGAAAAGAGCTCGTACTATAACTCCTTGCGCAATCAGCTCGAGCAGCACTTTTTGTCTCAAGATATTCTGATGCGTCCTATTGGAAATACTGTCTATGTGCTTCCTCCATTTTGCATTACACGCAAGCAGTTGTATAAGGTCTATCAAGCGATCGAGCAGACTTTGGAGGAAGCGTATGAATAAGGTTACGCAAGTTTTAGAAGCCGTTCTTTCTCATGATTTACTACATGCAAAATGGTTGAATACCCTTTCTTATATGGAGAACTGTGGAGCTCGCTTGATTGCAGCATGCGAGCACCCCACACTTGTCCCTAAGGAGGTTCTTAAGCATGCAGCTGAAGAGTTCCGGCATGCATACTTTTTTAAGTCTCAAATAGAAAAAGTTTATCCACCTTCCTTATCTAGGTATCGTGCTAAGGAGCTTTTGGGTGGGTATCGAACAAGACATTACTTATATCGGCTAAATGCTAAAATATCTCGTTGGCTGCTCTTTGAAAAAGGTGTTTATGGAGACCTGTTAAAGGAGTATGCATACCTGCTTGTTACTTATGCAATTGAAGTGCGAGCGGAGGTCCTTTACCCTATTTATCAATCGCTTCTTGAGGACCGCGGAGTGCCGATTTCTATCAATGGGATCATTCGGGATGAAGCTCATCACTTGAAAGAGATTCAGGAAGAAATGACAGAGAAGGAAATCCTAGGCTGGGGAGAAGAAGCTTGTGCAATGGAAGAGAGCCTTTTTGCTTACTGGCTGCAGGCAATACAACTGGAGGTTCAACATGCAGAACAACCTCTTTGCACCTAGTTGAAAAAGGAGGAAAGGTGGATCTTTTACAGACTCCCTATTTTTATGACCCTCACCAAGTGCGATTTAGATTGCGCTCAGTCTCTGAAGGGGCAGACTTAGATTGGATTTTTCTGCCTGGAGGGCCAGGAGCAGACTCGTCTTATTTTGATACATTGATTGCAGCTGTATCTTTTCCAGGCAGAACTTGGTCAATGGACCTCCCTGGGAATGGGAGCAATGGCTTATTCATAGACTTTGATGAGTGGGCAAACATTTTGCCAAAGTCTCTGAAGCAGTTTTCCAAGCCTATTTTAGTGGGGCACTCATTTGGGGGGATGTACCCTTTGCTTTTCCCAGAACTAGAAGAAGTGCTGCGAGGTTTTATCTCTCTCAACTCAGCTCCTTGCCAGTGGTTAGAAGAAGCCGTTTCCTATGCAAAAGGATTTGATGTCCCAGACCTTAGTGTTGAGATGCAAGCATTAATAGATCATCCCTCACAGGAAACATTCGATCAGGCGTTAGAAGCTTGCATCCCTTATTACTTTCCTCCTTCCAGTTTAGAAAAGGGAAAAGAGATGTTTCAAGGGTTAGTGTTTCGCTATGAGCCCGCTGCTTGGTGGCAGGAAAAGGTTCTAGAAATAAACTTTTCAGCTACATGGATACCGGAAAAGATTCCGATGTTAACTGTAGGGGCTACCTATGACTGTATTTGCCCCTACACTCTTTTTGCAAAAGATGCGCGTTTTAAAAGAGACAATATTCAACAAGTTGTCATTCAAGATGCAGGGCATATCCCATGGATAGAAAAGCCAGAAGAAGTGGCTTCAGCAGTAGAAACCTTTACTTATTCTCTTTAGCTTGTCTCTTCAACTTTTTGAGTAAAAGAGGCAGAAGAGATAGGACTCCAAGGGCGATAAAAGCAATTTTCATTTCTGTAGTAAGCAGCCTATGAAGGGATAGCGGAGCTTTTGATTGAAGGAGAGAGCCAAGGCCTTCTCCAACCTGGCAGTAAGCAAAAGCTCCTGGGATGATTCCTATCGCTGTGGTCCATAGAAAAGTGGTTGCAGGGACTCCTAAAATCGCAGGGAGTAGATTGACAACCCAAAAAGGGAAAATAGGGACAAAGCGCAAAAAAAGAAGATAGCTTGCCGCATCCTTGTGCATCCCTTTTTCCATTTTTTTATAAAAAGGGCCTAGTTTCCGCTTCAAAGCATCTCCTGTGGCAAAGCGGGCTGAGTAGAAAAGCAGCATAGCTCCTATTGTTGCTCCTAAAACTACATACAGAGTGCTCAGAGGTTGAGGAAAAAGAAATCCTCCTATGATGGTGAAGATTGCAGCACCTGGAATGGAAAGAGCCACGAGAGTGATATAGAGTAGGAGATAGACTCCTACGGAGAGGAAAGGGTAGGTTCTCACAAGTTGCTTTATTTCAGCTTGATGTTGTTGTAGGGTCTCAAAAGACAAGTACTTATGCAGGTCGAGTAACCATGCAAGAGCGCCAAGTAGGATGAGAAGAGTAAGAGGGATGAGACGCTTGGCTTGTTGTGACATAATTCGACCCATATTGTAAAATGTTTCTCAAAAACTAGAAGAGATCAATGCATGATAGACAAGTTGAATTTGGCAGAGAAGTTTGCTTTGGTGAACTCTTACTGGACTCCCAAAATTATAGCAGAAGCCAATCTGCAATTGATAAAAATTTTTAAGGCAAAAGGGGAGTTTGTCTGGCATAGCCATGACAAAGAGGATGAATTTTTCTTTGTTTTTCAGGGGATATTGCACATCCGCTTTCGTGAGCATGAAGTTGTGTTACATGAAGGGGAGTGTCTGGTTATACCTAAAGGTGTTGAACACCTTCCCTATGCTCCTAACGAAGCTTTTGTGGTGCTATTCGAGCCAAAAGAGGTTGTGAATACAGGAGAAGCCGTTTCCAATCTAACAGTTGAAAACCCCGAGTGGATTTAAACAGGACATATTTTCTTTGTATCAAGAGGTTCAAAAATCGTGGCAGGCAGCTTTTGGCTTAGAGGAGCCCCTTCTTTCTTTTGATAAGCTATCAGGAGGGCAAACGAACCAAACCTTTTTATGTACTTCTTCTACGGGGCGTTATGTTCTTCGTTACTATATGCGCGATGCTAAGCTCGCTTCTATTGAAGCGAGCCTCCTAAGAAAATTAGAGCACTTTTTAGAGGTGCCAGTCCCTCTCTATATAGATGCTTTTGCACAACCCGTGCCCTTCGCAATTTTTCAATATATTGAAGGCTCTCCATTGCAGAAGAAAAAAGGGGTTCATCTAGAGGGGTTACTTGGAAAGACCTTGGCTGTAATCCATAGTTTTTCCTTTGATCAAGCAGGTCTTTTCGGAAGTGAAGGGGAAATTGCTACGACCTTCCCCGAAGGCAGCAGTCCGTACTTAGAGTACCTAAGAGAGGTTTTTCATGAGCAGACCATTGCTTGGAAGCGATTAGGCAAGCCTCTTTCCATAAAGCTACAAGAGTTTGTTGAAGAACACCATGAACAGTTTCCCTGTATTCAAAAGAGCTCTTGCTTAGTTCATGGGGACTTCAAACCCTGCAATCTATTGATAACAAAAAAACCAAGTATTGCTGTTTTGGACTGGGAGTTTGCTCATGCAGGGTGTGCAATGTTTGATTGGGCAGTTTTCTATCGGTTTCGAGACTCTTTCCCTTTGGATTTTGACCAAATGCGTCAAGCTTACTTAGAGCATGGGGGCATGCTTCCGGAAGACTGGCACTGGCAGGCACTGGTCTTGGATCTCGTGAATCTTATAGATCTGCTTAACCGAGTAGACACGAACTCCTCCCTTTTACCCTTTTATGTAGAGAGGATAAAAAAAACTATTTGTGCATGAGTTGATCTCTTGTATACGTAGCTTTTACTTGATTGATGTAGGGGAGTATGATGAACCTCACCTTAGTGCAGTTTCCTAGAGGGGATTGGGGCATTCCTAATGAAAGCCCCTTTTGCTGTAAGCTTGAGACTTACTTGAGGATGGTTGGGGCATCATATAACCTTAAAGAGGTGGTGAGTCCTAAAAAAGGACCTCATGGGAAAGTCCCCTATATTGAGCAAGGCTCTCATCGCTTAGGTGATAGTGGACGCATTATCGATTCACTAGAGAAAAAGTATGGGCTAGACCAAGAGCTGTCAGAAAAAGAACGAGCTCATAGCTTACTTGTTATGCGCACATTAGAAGAGCACCTATACTGGGGCATCGTCCATACGCGTTGGATGGATCCTAAAGGATATCAAAAGTTTACAGAGCCTTTTCGTAAGCAGCTTCCTTTCCCTATAGGGTATTTACTTCCTCCTATGATCAAAAGAGTCGTGAAAAAAGAGCTGTGGTATGGAGGCATCGGAAGGCATCATAGCTCACACTTATATGAGCTTTGCCTCAATGACTTAAAGGCCATTTGCTCTCTTTTAGATAGAGCTCCTTATTTTTTTGGAGATCAACCTCACATTGTCGATGCTGCTCTTTATGGAAGTTTCCTAAGTATTTTGTTTCAGCCATGGAAAACACCTCTTTTCGATTACTTAAGCCAGCAGGACCACGTTCTCGAGTATTGTTTGCATATCAGCCAGGTCTTTTACTCAGAGTTCCCCTGTAGTCAGAAGAAAACCTTTCTTGACTAACTCCTTTCCAGCCCATTAAGTTGGTTGCTTATTTTGGAGGGTTTGATGACGCAGACTGCAGATCAATGTGAGCAAGAAATTCGAAGGCTTTCTTGTCCTGAGCGACGCAAGATAAATATGAGCTTTTTCAAAACAGGGCCTGGAGAGTACGGTGAAGGAGATGAGTTTATAGGGGTCCGTGTACCAGACGTGCGGCAGGTGATTCGCCAATTTAAGGCGATGCCTCTAAGTGAAGTGCAAGTGCTTTTATACTCTCCCATTCATGAAATCAGACTAGCAGCAGTCTTGATTCTCACTCAAGAGGTGCGTAGGAAATCCTCTACAAAGAAAAAAGTCATTTGTGATTTTTACTTAGAGCATATCGATCAGGTGAATAATTGGGATTTGGTAGACCTCTCTGCTCCTTGGATTTTGGGACCATTCTTGGACTCTCTTGCAGAGCCTTTGCAGCAGCTTTTACACTCACCAAAGTTGTGGCATCGCCGTGTGGCTGTCTTAGCCACATTTCATGAGATTCGGTGTAACGATTTCAATCGAGCCTTGAAAGTCATCACTGCATTATTGGAGGATAAAGAAGATTTGATTCACAAAGCTACTGGGTGGATGTTACGAGAAATTGGGAAGAGAGATTGCACAGCTTTGGAAACGTTTTTGGCTCAATATGCGCCAGTAATGTCCCGTACTGCTTTACGTTATGCTATTGAGCGGATGAGTCAGGCTAGGCGCTTACACTTTTTATCGATGAAAGCATAAGCGCCATTTTGCTACTTCTCTTGCTCAATCGCAGCAATTTGCTTAGAGAGATTTTTGAGAGACTCAATTCTTTTGTTTAGAGAGTCTATAGCTTTTTCTGTGGAAGACTTGGGGTTATTTCGCAAGTTTGCCATTAGGTCCTCTGTGCTATCAAAGCGTGCAGAGAAGGTGACAGAAGAGGCACTTGTAATATCTGGGGTATAAACAAAAGGACGCAGAGCTTGGTTGACTGTGTGATAGATATCATCACTGAACTCAGGCTCTAGTTCTTGCTTTTGTGTTTGCTTGGGAGGTCGACCTCGTTTTGGACGAGGGTTCAATGCTTCATTTGAGTAGTAAACCTTAGATTTTGTCTTTAGAGCAGTACGGCCTGCTGTCACATCTTTAGAGACTTTCGCTTGGAAAAGGTTTTTCTTGAGCTTTTCAACAAGCATTTTTGAGAGGTCAAGGTCCTCTTCAAATACAAAGACAATCTCATGGGAGCGCAGCCATTCAATAATTCTGATGCGGAAACGCTCTTGGTAGTAGGCTTGCCACTTTTCAAGTTCGGAGTGGTGGTCGTAAATAAACTCCAGGAAGTTTTCCCTAGCATCTTTGGATTGGATGATGTCAATCAGCTTTTCTTTGGTGTCGACATCATAAACCTTTTCATTCACAAACCCTTCCATGATTTTTTTTGTTTCATAGAAAGTTAGCTTGGGAATTAAGCAGAAGCGCTCTTGGTCCTTTTCAATCTCTTTTTCTAAAGTATCAAGCTCCGTTTGAGTTTTGCTTAAATCTACAAACAGGATGAACCCTTCATGCTTATCTAGATAAAAGTCTCGCTCATCATCAGACTTTGCAAAGGCATCCATTAAGCGGTGACAACGCAAAATTAATGGATTTTGAGCTGTTTTACTTGAAGCTTTTGTCATGCGATTATCCTAGCGAGATCTTTTGATTGATGGGCGTATTATGTTATTATCCAAAATAATTTTCAATGGTAATTGCTTTGAAAATACTTCGCTTTAACTTAGTAAAACAAAGATTTAAAGAGAGTTATGAGAGTCTTTGTTGAACAAGTTCAAGTAGGAAGCAAAAAGAACAGCTTACCAGAGTCTCATCAATCAACCAAGAAGATAAAGCGATCTGTAGGCTCCACTTCGAAACTTTCAATCAGTGTGTAGGGGATAATTCAGTGACGGGACCAGCCTGGAGGATGTGGCCATTGGATTGCATCTTATGAGATAAAATGGCGTTGGACTGTACGCGAATTTGGCAAGGAGAAGAAATTTTTTTGAGGTGCAAGGCTGTAAGGTAGGCACTTAGACAGCCCGATCCACAAGCTAGAGTTTCTTCTTCTACACCTCTCTCATATGTGCGGATGTGCAGGAGGTTGTTATCTATAACTTGGACAAAGTTGATATTGGCACCTGCAGGTGCGAGCGTTGGATGGAAACGGAGTTGTCTGCCAATAGTAAATACAGGGTAAGAAGGAAGCGCATCAACAAAGAGAACAATATGAGGAATCCCCACATGGAGAAAGTAACAGGAGTATTCATCAAGCTGTACTCCCTGTAAGGGAGCTTGAACAGGGGGATAACTCACTGCATATTGGCCATCGGAGGTTTTGTAGAGCGAGTAAATGCCGCTTGGCGTTTGAACAGTTGCTTCTTTTCTATTTTCAAGAAGGTCTAGATAGCAGCTGGTCGCGCGTAAGCCATTGCCGCATAAATCTGCAGAACTGCCATCACAGTTGAAATAATTCATGTAATAGTCAGCTTGCTCACTAGGGGAGAGGTAGATTAACCCATCCACATGATGGTTCTTGCATTGTGTGGAGATGTTACTCTTAGACAAAGGAAGATCGGGGCAAGGAATAAAGATAAAAGAATTCCCTGCCCCTGATAAAATTTTTTCTTTGGTCAGCATGGAAGGTCTTTATAAGAAGAAACGACCTTGTCAAGTAGGCCAAACTTCATTGCTTCTTCCACTCCCATCCAGTTGTCTCGGTCGAAGTTTTCAGAAATTTCATCTTCACTTTTACCTGTACGCTCAGAGTAGAGACGGATTAGGCTGTTGCGAAGCTTTAAGATTTCTTTTGCCTGAATTTCAAGGTCTGTTGCTTGTCCGCGAACATGTCCATGAATGGAAGGCTGGTGGATCATAATGCGAGAGTTCGGCGTTGCATATCGGTGCCCTTTTTCAGCCATCAAGCTTAAAACAGAACCCATAGATGCAGCTAAACCTGTGATGAGTGTGTGGATAGGGGAGGAAATCATCATTGCCTGATCCCAGATTGCAAAACCTGCATCTGTAGATCCCCCAGGGCTATTGATAATGACTAGGATAGGCTTTCCTGGATCTTTTGACTCAAGGTACCAGAGGCGCTTAATCGTATCACGAGCCACTTCATTGTCAATAGGGTCGCAGATAAATACCCTTCTGGATTCCATTATTGACTCATCGATGCGATCGAGAAGTCGTCCCTGCTCTTTTTTTTCAGCTGTATCAACCATGCACTTCATCTCCCAAAAATCGAGACGTTTTTCCTACGTCTTGTGCGCGCATTATTTTTTTTTGTACTCTTTTTTTCAAGGGTAAACCGGACATGCTGGATCTTGCCATTAGGCTAATCCTTCATAGAGAGGGAAAGAGTGTAGCAACTCGTTGACACGCTTGCGGATGAGTTGGACGACTTCTTCAGGTGCCTCAGCTAACGCACGACTAGGGTTTCCTGTTTTTGTAGAAATAGAGGGCTTAGCATGACTGAGTAGCTTGTGAATCAGAGACGCAATTTCTTTCATTTCACCTTTGCCCATTCCTCGAGTTGTTAAAGCTGGAGTGCCAAGCCTAATACCCGATGTATACCATGCCCCATTCGGATCATTGGGGAGGGCATTGCGGTTGACTGTTAGTTGTGCGCTTTCTAATAGACGTTCTGCTTGGCGGCCTGTGAGTCCTTGCCCACTTACATCAAAGAGGACAATGTGGTTATCCGTCCCCCCTGTTTGGACCTTATATCCGTAGGTAGCTAAAGAATTAGCGAGCTCTTGTGCATTTTCTACAACGCGCTGCGCATAGTGGCAATAGTCTGATGTTAAGGCTTCTCCAAAAGCAATGGCCTTAGCAGCCATTACATGGGGAAGAGGACCTCCAAGGACAAGGGGGCAGCCCTTGTTTACCTGTTCTCCAAGAGGACCATTACTTAAAATAATACCTCCTCTTGGGCCTCGTAATGTTTTATGTGTGGTTGACGTCACAATATCTGCATAGGGGATAGGATTGTAGACACCAGTGAGCACTTTTCCTGCTACCAAGCCAGCAAAATGAGCCATATCAACCATAAGGGTCGCTCCTACCTCATCGGCCATTTCTCGAAAACGGCTAAAGTCTAAGGCGCGTGGGTAAGCAGAGTAGCCAGCAAGTAGAATATCAGGCTTTTCTTCACGTACTTGTTTTGCTAGTGCATCATAGTCTAGAAGGCCACTCTCAGGATCTACACCATAGGAGCAGGTGCGCATCATTTTTGATGAGATATTCATCCTATAGCCATGTGTTAGGTGCCCTCCTGAGCCTAGATCCATCCCCATCAGCTTTTGGCTAGCGATTTTTTGGCGAATCGCTTCATGCTCTTCAACAGTAAGGTCCATGGCGCTCCGCTTCTGCAGGCGCTCGAGTTCAGGGTCCTGGACGCGAGCAAGAAGAATGGTCCAAAACGCAACAAGGTTTGCATCAGCCCCCGAGTGAGGTTGTACATATGCATGTTTGGCCCCAAAAAGTTCGCAGGCTCTTTCACAGGCAACTTCTTCAATTAAATCAACATGCTCACAGCCTCCATAAAACCGGTGATGAGGAAACCCTTCTGCGTACTTGTCTGTGAGCCAGTTCCCCATCGCAAGCTGTACTGCAAGAGAGCTATAATTTTCAGAGGCGATCAACTTCAGGCTTGTTCGTTGAGCATGCAGCTCATTGGAGATCGCTTGAGCAATGACAGGATCGGTAGCTTTGAGAGCTTGCAAAGCAAGAGAGGAAGCTTGTGCTAGAGAGGCTTTTTGTGTAACCATCGTGTAAGACCTTTTTGCAGGCAGGGTAGCAACTTGATGATTCCTGCGCAAATAGTCTAGCTAGGCTTGGGCCTTAATTTCTTCTAATGAAGGGCTTTGGCCATGGCGCACGTAAAGGCCAGAGCTTAATACTCCCATGGCAAGACAGGCTGAAGGAGTCATTCCTAGAAGAAGGCCTCCACAGTAACCTGCATTGAAATTATCCCCAGCACCAGTGCTGATTTTGGGTTTTTCACAGTGAGAGACAGGAGTTGTTTGAATGGTTCCTTCAAAAGCCACTTTGGCAAAATGCTTGGTATGTAAGGCTATCTGGGAGAAATGTGTCTTTTCTGCGATGAAAGAGAGTGCTTGGTCGTAGTCCTCTTCTTTTTTGCATGGACCCTTGTCATAGCCAAGGCTGCCAGCAACTTTTTCGACTTCAACAATGTTCAGCCCTAACACGACATCATACCACGCACTGAACTTTTGCAGCAGGTGGAGAGCTTCTTGTAGTTCAGATATGGCTCGCTTAGAGGGATCGCAAAGGTCAACAAACATAAACCTTTGATTTGCCTGATCTTTTGGAGGAACGTGCGGGAAAATATTTTCTAGTAGCCCAGACCAAAGGTCATTGAGACCGAGTAGAAGCGTCCATGTGGTGTTGCCAAAAAGAATAGCCTCAGAAAAGAGCTCGATCAGCTGCTTTTCAGAGCTATGCGCAAGTAACCCTCGGTAATCAATATCTCGCAGGGCTTTATGCTTTCCTAGCATGAGCTTTCCATCTTCAAACTCTAGAGCATCTGTATGAGCACTAGGGCCTAAGGTGACAACCTGTTCTAGCTGCGCAGCCATCTCTGAAAAAAGAGGCTCAATTTCATTGGGCTCCCCAATCGGACCAATGAATGAGCCTTGATGTCCTTGTGCAAGGAGGGCATTACACAAAATAGGTGCATTCCCTCCTAATTTAGTCTGCTTTACCACAAGCTCTATGTTTGCGCTTTTGTTTGCGCATTCCAGCACGCGCTCACCGAATGATTGAATGGTTGGGAATGCTTCATGCTCTTGCAAGCTTTTGCGCAAAGCAACCACATCAATGATTTCATCGGTGAATCCATCAAAGCCTATGAGAAATTTTTTTTTGCCCAGAGGTTGATGGTTTGCAAGCTGTGTTTTGAGAGCTTCTTGTGGTAGACTCATTTACTTCCCCCAATTTGGAAACGAGGGAGTGTACTCAAAAGTAGATCCCTTGGAAAGCTCATGGTTGGTTCCCACTTCAAATTCCTGGTCATTGACAAGCACTTTGAACTGGACATTGTTGCTGCTTTGCTTGGTTTCCCAAACCCAAAGATCGTGTCCTTCATTCCGAAGCTCGACTCCCTTCTCCCAGGATAGCCCAGCCCCTTCACCACGAATGTACAAAGAGTTTTTGAATCCTACATCGTAGTACACTTTGATACGAGAGAGGGTTGGAGCCTTTCTTTTTGTTGGCGTTGCTTTTTTAGTCGTCGTGCTTTTCTTCGCTCCTTTAGAAGCAGCCACTTTTTGTACTTTTGCAAGACTTTTTCGAGCAGAAGCTGTACTCTTAGTGCTTGGTTTTTTCGCTTTTGTAGCTGTTGTACTCGCAGGCTTTTTAGCGACAATTTTTTTGGCGCTTGATGTCCTTTTTTTGGTTTTCGTCGCCATATTGGGATCCTCCATTAAATGTTGAGAATTCTTCTCTTTTGATTAGTGGTTTTGATCTTGAATTTCTAAATAATGAAAAAAAAATTGTCATTATAAAAATGATATTTCCCTTGAGTAATTTCCTAATAAACAGTAGCCTTTCAGCCCGGACCGAATGCAGGGGTATGTCAGCATGACCGAATTGCAACAAGATTTGAAGAAAATTCTTGATATTCAAGAACTCGATATGAAAATGCTCCGCCTTATGCGCTTGAAAAAAGAGCGAAAAAGGGAGCTTGATAATATCCACTCTCTCAGAACGGACCTCAAAGCTCGTATTGAAGAGAGAGAAGGAGCTGTCAAGGAGCACAAAAAAGATATCCGAGCTTACGAAACACGAATTGAAGAGCTTGAAGCCCAGCTAAAAAAACTTTCTAGCCAGCAAGCCGCTGTAAAGAAGCTTGAAGAGTTCAATGCTCTTAGCCAGCAAATTACAACCGCTGAGAGAGAAAAGTCTCACACAGAGCAACTCTGCAGTGACCTTACAGATAAGCTTGATGAAGAGCTTGCAGCCCTTGAAGAACTACAAAAGAATCTTTCCTCTACAGAAGAGAGTTCAAAAATTCTAGAGGGAGAGTTGCACGAAAGCATTGGTAAGATCAATACGGAAGGGCGAGAGCTTAAGGAAAAGCGCGACGCTCTTAAAGATGGCCCTAGTGCTGAGCGTATGCGCATCTATGAGCGCTTGTTCGGCAATAAGCAAGATCGCGTAATTGTGCCGATTGCAAATCGTGTCTGCTCTGGATGTCATATCGTTTTGACTGCACAGCATGAAAATATGGTGCGTCGTGGTGAAAAGCTTGTCACTTGTGAGCACTGCTCGCGTATTCTGTTCTGGCAGGATAGTGTAGAGCAAGCGTCTGTCGATGGTGAAAAATCTGCTACAACAAGACGTCGCCGCCGTAAGGTAGTTTCTTAGTTTCAGCTCTTGCTTTGGGAAAAGAAAGAGGTCGCTTTAGTTTAACTAAAGAGGAAAGTCCGGGCTTCATAGGCCAAGATACCAGGGAAATCCTGGGGGTCGAAAGACTACGGAAAGTGTAACAGAAAGCAGACCGTTGCTATTTAGCAAGTAGGATGAAATGCAGGCTTATAGAGCCTGCCAACTCAGGGAAACCTGAGTGTGCGATAAACCCTATCTGAAGCAAGGTAGAGAGTAGAATAAGTGGCCGCTTAGCTCTCTCCGTATCCCGCTTGAGGCCTGTAGAAATACAGGCCCTAGATAAATGATCTCTTCTTCTTTCAAGAAGAAACAGAACCCGGCTTATAGATTTCCCTTAGTAAGAGCTATTTTTTTGTTACAGGTAAGCTTGAAACATGCTTGGATCTCTGTGGAATTGGCCGCGTAGGATCTGAGTGACTGTTCCGCTCTGGTGGTCGCAAATTCCTCTTAATGCCACACATGAATGTTTTGCCTCTACGCGGATAGCGACGTGGTCTGTGTCTAATATATTAGATAGGCAGTCTGCTACTTGTACTGTAAGCCGTTCCTGGATTTGAGGACGCTTAGAGAAAAATTCAATGATGCGGTTGATCTTTGATAGTCCGATCACCTTCCCATTAGGGATATAAGCAAAGTGCGCTTTACCGACAAAAGGAAGGAAGTGGTGTTCGCAAAAACTGGTTAAGGTGATATCTCGAACAAAGACTACTTGCTCATCTTGACACTTAGATAGACAATCACTCATCAGAGAAATTTCAGGAAAAGTATCTTCTGTTAGCCCTGAAAAAATTTCTTTAACATACATCTTTGCGATGCGTTGAGGCGTTTTTTTCAAAGAATCATTTGTTAAGTCTAGCCCCAAAATATCTAAGATCGCTTCAAAGTGTTTGGCTATTGCTTCGATTTTATCTTCTTTGGATAGGGAGAGGTGAGGGGAGCACCCATTGATGGGAGTTGGGATACTCGTTTTCAGCATAGAGGCTAGGTCTTCTGGTTTAAGCTGTGCAGACATGTTCATTCCTTTTGCGTCGCAGGCTTGCAGCTAAAATGGCAAAGGCGTTGGCGACATTTAATGAGTTTTTGCATCCATAGAGAGGGATGGTAACCATCATATTGGCTTTAGATAGGAGGTCTCTTGAAATGCCATACTCCTCATTGCCAACAACAAAAGTGGCTTTAGGTGGAGGAGTAAACATATCTATGGATATGGCTTCAGGAGAGGTTTCTAGAGCTATGATGGGAAAATCTGAAGGGGGAGAGGAGGTGCGCTGGCAGTGGATGTGCTCCCATGCTCCCATGCTGGTGTCTCGAACCTGTTTATTTTCAGGTCCTGGGGTTTGTTGGCTAAGTAAGACTTCTTGTAAGCCAAAAGCTTCTGCTGTTCTCAAAATGCTGCCTACATTGTGTGCAGAGCGTAGGTTGTCTAGATAGATCGTGTAAGGGAGAGGTGGTGCTATAGGGGAGGCTTTGTCTAGGCAGGAGATCTTTGGAAGAAAGTCGGGCTCTCTTAAAGTCTCATTTGCTTGCTTCATATGTATGTGGTAGCGATCTGAAAGGCTTTCACGGTCCAAGCCAGGTAAAGGCGGAGAGTTAATCCATGAGCAGAGCGTATGATAGGGCTCACAGAGATGAGGTTCCACTTTTTCCAGGAGATATAGCTCTCGGACAAGCTTTGCAAGGTGTTTGTGTTGCTGCTTGCATGTTAAGTCCGAGAATTTTGCACGTGAAAAGGGCAAAGAGTTAGCCATTCTTGTTCTTTTTGCTTAAGTACTCTTCAAGGGAGCCTGGGTAGATCACAATCCCGTCTTCCTCAAAGGCAATGATTTTATTGGCCACACTTTGAATTAAGTCACGGTCATGACTGACAACAACAAGAGTGCCGTTATAGTCTTCAAGTCCCCATGAAAGAGCAGAGACCGACTCAAGGTCTAAGTGGTTATTGGGTTCGTCTAAAATAAAAAAGTTATCTTCGTTTAGCATCATGTGTGCAAGAAGTAAGCGGGCAGTTTCTCCTCCGGAGAGAGTGCCTACATTTTTAAATGCATCGTCTCCTGAGAAAAGTAACTTGCCAAGAGCTCCACGAATTTCCTGCTCATAGCGCTGAGGGTTCTTGCGCTCTAGCCACTCAACAGCTTGCATTTGGCCATCTTTGCCATCTTTATCAATGACATCTGTGTGTACTTGAGGGAAGTACTGTTGGTGGATGTTTTGTCCAATGCGCAGCGACCCTTCGTCAGGCTCTAAAATGCCTGCAAGAAGTTTAACGAGAGTTGTTTTACCTCGGCCGTTATTTCCAATAATGCCGATTTTGTCTCCACGAGCAATTTCAAGAGAGAAATTTTTGATTACGGGAAGGTCATCGTATCCTTTTGTGATACCCTCAGCTTGAATGAGAACTTGGCTTGGCTGCTTTCCTGGAGGATTAAAGCGGATATAAGGACGCTGGATATTAGACTGTTTCAAAGCGCCGGGCTCAAGTTTTTTCATCTCTTTTACTCGAGACTGTACTTGACTTGCGCGAGAACCTGCTCCAAACTTTTGGACGAACTCTTTTAGCTTTTGAATTTTTTGCTCACGCGCCTTGTGCTCACTTTCTACTCTTGAGCGTACAGAGGTTTTTGCTACTAACATGTCATCATAATTCCCTGGATAGAGAATGATGGTTTCATAATCAATGTCCGCAATGTCTGTTGTGATAGAGTTTAAAAAGTGCTTATCGTGGCTGATCACTACAAGTGTGCCTGTGTAATCTTTGAGGAAATTTTCCAGCCATGAAATAGAGTCGAGGTCAAGGTGGTTTGTCGGTTCATCAAGTAGTAGGGCTTGTGGCTCACCAAAGAGAGCTTGGCAAAGTAGAGCACGAAACTGATGATCATTGGGGATGCTTTTCATGGGTTTGTCATGCTCGCTTTCAGCAATGCCAATCCCTTCTAGAAGAGTAGCTGCACTCGCTTCTGCGCTATAGCCATCTTCTTCAGCAATGATCCCTTCAAGTTCACCAAGGCGCATGCCGATTTCATCTGTGATCTCCTGCTCATAAAGGCGGTCTCGCTCCTCAAGCGCTGCCCAAAGCCGGCTATTTCCTTGAATCACCGTGTTGATGACTGTCTGATCGAGGAAGTGCTCGATATCCTGGCGCAAGACTCCCAAGCGATTAGGGCGGGAAATAGTACCGGTAGAGACTTCTTCTTCATCAGTAAGCATGCGAATGAGAGTTGATTTTCCACAGCCATTAGGGCCTGTGAGACCATACCTATGTCCAGGGTGAAAAGTTAGGTTGACATCTTGGAACAAGGTGCGGCCAGCCATAACCTTAGAAAGATCAGAAAGAACAATCATGTGAAACCTCAAAAAATATTGGAGGACATTCTAACAGAATATGAGATCAGGCTCAAGAGAGATGGCCTTTTTCTTTGCTTGATATCAGCCTCTCGCTACAATGTGCCCAAAGAGTTTATAGAAGAGGCAGAAAATGCACAGGGAAGCAACGGAGTTTTTGCGATATTTACGAGATGTGAAGCAGGCTTCAGAGCATACGATCCGCAATTATACAATTGATTTGAATGCTATAAAATTTTTTCTTGAAGACGCGTATGGGCTGCCTCCAGAAAAGAAGGCGCCAAAAATAAACTACCGCCTGTTGCAGGACCCTACTTTGTTGGATGAAAAAGGGTTTGCTTTATCAAAGGTTACCAAGTCCGATATTCGCCACTTTCTCTCAAGCTTGCATGTTGCTAAGGTAAATAAGCGCTCGATTGTGCGTAAAATTTCTTCCCTGCGCACCTTCTTTAAGTATGCCTTTCGAGAGAAAATGATCTCTTCAAACCCTATTGAAGATATTGAAAGCCCTAAGCTTGAAAAGCAAATTCCTCTCTCCTTGGACTATGAGCAGGTGCAGAGGCTTTTTGACCAACCTGACACGGGGTCTTACTTGGGGTTTCGAGACCGGTGTATTATGGAGCTTTTCTATAGCTCTGGCTTGCGGGTGAGTGAGCTTGTTTCTCTTGATCGAGACAGTTTTGACTATAAGCAGCTGCTAATGAAGCTTAAGGGGAAGGGCAAAAAAGAGCGAATTGTTCCTATTACCCAAAATGCCGGGGACTGGATCCATTCTTACCTTATTCACCCTGAGCGGCATCGCGATATGGATGATCACTTGGCAGAAGTAGATTCTCATGCTATTTTTTTGAATAAATTTGGAACCCGTTTGACAGCACGGTCTGTAGATCGAAAATTTGACAAATATTTGAAGCAGAGCGGACTAGCAGGAAAAGTAACTCCACATACCATCCGCCATACGATTGCTACACATTGGCTGGAAAGTGGTATGGATCTAAAAACCATTCAAATGCTTCTAGGGCATAGCTCGTTGACGACAACAACAATCTATACCCATGTCTCTTCAAAGTTGAAAAAAGAAGTGTATGATCAAGCACACCCTAGGGCTTAGGGAAGGGGATCTGCTTGAGGTCTTCAGCCACTTCTGTGTTGGGAAAAATCGCTTGAGCTTCTTGAGCGAATGCATCAAGGTGGAGATAGCGAGCTGAAAAGTGGGTGAGAACAAGCTTGTTTACACCTACTTGCTTAGCGATCTCGGCAGCTTGTGTTGCAGTGAGGTGGTAGTTTTTATGCGCAAGGTCTTTGTGCTCATTTAAGTATGTGCTTTCGCATAAGAAAAGAGTTGTATCATGAGCGAGCTTATAGAGATTGGGGCATAGCCTAGAGTCAACAGCTACGGCAATAGACTCTCCCTTTTGGACCCAGCTTACTTCTTCAAGGGAGATCTCATTACCTTCTATATTGATCGAGCCTTGCTCTTGCAGTTTGCGGACATTAGGCCCTCTGATGCCAGCCTTTGTAAGCTTGTCCTTGTGAAAGCGTAAGCGGTCAGGCTCCGTAATGCGCCAGCCAATATTGTCGACTCCATGCTCAAGGAACCGTGCTTCAATTTGAAACCCATCCAAATTGTCTTCCACAATCCCCTCTTTGTCGATAGGGTGTTCTACCACTTTAATCGTCTCATGGTAGATTGTGCCATAGCGTAAACGGTCAAAGTATTTTTTTCCTGATGCAGGGTAGTAGCAGTGAATAGGGTGCTGCACTCGATCCAGGTTTAATCTCATGAGCATAGAGCCTAAGCCTAGGCAGTGATCTCCATGAAAGTGTGAGATGAAAATTCTTGTAACGACAGGAGGAGCAATATTGGCAAAAATGAATTGTCTTTGCGTGCCCTCTCCAGGGTCAAAGAGGAGGCCTTCTTCATTCCAGCGAATCAAGTAGGCTCCATGATTGCGATAACGGGTGGGCTGCTGGCTGGAGCAGCCTAAAATCGTGAGGTCTTTAACTGTCATTAGGGAAGCTTTTGCTTAAAAAGGTTGAACTTCGCACAAAAACCACCGATTAGAAGGCCTGCAATGTGAGCAGCATTTGCAATGCCGCTGGAAGGGATCGTAAAGGGAAGAAGCTGGTAGGTGTGCAGAATAATAGAGAAGAAGGAAAGCACTTCAATGAAGAGCATTCCAAAGAGAAAGATAAAAAGAAATATAGCGGTACCTGGGGAAAGTAGGTAACCTTCCCAAGGATAAAACTTTTGCCTGAACCAAATAAACCCAAATAGGCCACTGACGACGCCAGAGAAGCCGACAAAAGAAGCCCCTGTAAATAGGTACTGTGCTGTATTTGAAAACACACCAATCGCAAGAACTAGAAAGAGGTAGCGCCATTTACCTAAGTGCCACTCGATCTGATTACCTAGCATGATCAACCATAGCATATTAAAAAAGAGATGCAAAAGGCCAGCATGCAGTAAGCAGGGAGTAAACAGCCTCCACCATTCTCCTGCTTTCAGTGCAGAAAAGGGAGGGGTGGGTAGCTGAATATCAGCGCTGGGGTGTGTGATTTTGGCCAGCATATAGTCATAGTAGCCTCCCCAGCCATTTGGCTGCTCATACATGAGCATCGAGAAAAGGGAGGTTTCTTTAGGCCCTTGAGGTGAGCTTTCTTGAACGGGAAGATCTCCAAAAAAGGTCAGAAATGAGCATAAAATAATTAGGATAAGAGTTAGCTTCCCAAAGCGAGGGGCCATCTGAGCTCTTCCTAGATGAGAGCTTTTGAAAGTGATGCGTTTAGCTTTAGGAGGCGAGGAGGGCTGTGGCTCTGGAGAAGGAAGTGTAGGTTGAGGAGCACGAGGTTTGGGGAGCGCTTCTGGAGTCTCTTTGTACTGATCAATTAGTTTGCGGGCATCTGATATCTGATCTTCGTTGACCACCCACAGGTAAAATTGACCACCTTGCTTTTCTAGTAGGTGTTCAATCTTTTTTTCAAGAAAGAGCTGGGAAAAACCCGTGGCTACTTTTTCATTTGCCTCAGAGAGGATTAACCGCATAGCTTTGTTCTATTTTGTTGATAATAGCAGAGGTGGAGAGACCTGGCACTAAATCCACGATATGGAGTTTGCCTCCATTTTGTTCAACAGTTTCTTTCTCTATGCAATGATCGCCATATTCAGCGCCATTTGCGTGAACGTCAGGCTTTATGCTTTGTAGAAAGTGGATGGGCGTAGTTTCTTCAAACCAAGTTACAGCATCTACCCAACGAAGCGCTGTCATAAGCTCTATACGGTACTGTAGGGGGATAATGGGGCGATCAGGGCTTTTGTATTGCTGTATGGAAGCATCGCTGTTTAATGCGACAATTAATAAGTCTGCTTGTTTAGAAGCTTCATAAATGATGTGTAGGTGGCCTGCATGTAAAAGGTCAAAGGAGCCATTCAGAGTCACAATTGTCTTGTGTTCTCTTCTTGCTTGTTCTGCAAAGAGTTGCCAGTCTTTAGGTGCAATGACTCTTTGCTTGTGCTCCTCAACCCAAAAACTCATGCGCTTTTTCCTTTCCTTTTGCCAAATGCAATCGCAAAGACTTCACGGTAGTGGTCAACAAAGGTGACTCGTAAGGACTTCTTGATGTGATCAGGAAGCTCGTCGTGGTCTCGCATGTTTTCTTTTGGCAGAAGAATATGTTTTAAGCCCGACCGTTTTGCTGCAATAAGTTTCTCCTTAATTCCTCCTACAGGGAGTACGCGCCCTGTAAGAGTAAGCTCTCCAGTCATTCCTAAGTCTTTTGCAATCGGTTTTTTAAGGGCTAGTGAGAGGATGGAGGTAGCCATTGTGATGCCAGCAGAGGGGCCATCCTTAGGAGTGGCTCCTTCAGGGATGTGCATGTGCACTTTTGACTTTTGGAAAAAGTGAGCCTTTGGTGCTAAGTTAGCTAAGTCACTTTGAACATAGGTCCAAGCAATTTGAGACGACTCCTTCATCACATCTCCCGCTTGGCCAGTAAGAATGAGCTCTACCTTTTCAGATGGTGTGCGAACAGACTCAATATAAAGAGTGGCTCCTCCAAGAGATGTCCAGGCTAAACCTGTACAGACGCCTATTGGTGTCTGGGGGTATAGGCGGTCAGAAGTAAAGAGAGGTTGGCCGAGATACTCCTTTAGGCTTTTAGGAGTAACTTGGTAGTTGAGGGGTGTTTTCCCTCCCTTTTTTTCCAGTCCTCGAACAAGTTGTGTGGCGACTTTGCGCATTATTTTGCGGAGGAGGTTGTTTAGGTTTCGAACACCTGCTTCTCGAGCATAACCATTGATGATGTGGCTTAAAGCTGCTTGTGTAAACCGGATTTGGGATGCCTTGAGCCCAGCTTCTTTGCGGTTTCTTGGGATTAAATACTTCGTCGCGATTTTAAGCTTGTCTTCAAGCACATATCCAGACAAGCGCAAGACTTCCATGCGGTCTTTAAGTGGCTCTGGAATGGTATCGAGTACATTGGCAGTTAAGATGAAAAGTACATTGGATAGGTCAACCTTTACATCGAGGTAGTGATCGGAAAAGTCTGTGTTTTGTTCGGGATCAAGTACTTCAAGTAGGGCGGATGCTGGATCACCATTGTAGCTACTGCCAATCTTATCTACTTCATCAATCATGATCACAGGGTTCATCGATTGAGCTGACTTGAGGGCTTGGATCATCTTGCCTGGCATAGCGCCGACATAGGTCCTGCGATGTCCCTTGATCTCAGCTTCATCTCGCATGCCTCCCACAGAAAATCGATAAAACTTTCTGCCTAGGGTTTTCGCAATGCTCTTACCGATGCTTGTTTTTCCAACCCCAGGAGGGCCGACTAGGCAGAGAATATTTCCCTTCACAGAGCTGGAGAGTTTTCCAATGCTCAAGAGTTCAATAATTCGTTCCTTGATATCTTCAAGGCCATAATGGTCTTTGTTGAGAATTGTTTCTGCTTCATCTAAAGAGCGCTCTTCTTCAATTTTTTGGCCCCAAGGGATGATGGTCAGCCAGTCTAAGTAACCTCTACACACAGAGTATTCACTCGACATAGGGTCGAGAGAAGAGAGCTTTTCCATTTCTTCGGAGATTGTATTTTCAACCTCTTCGGGGATGTCTAACTTATCGATGCGCTCTTGGAATTTTTCTAGGTCGCAAAGCTTGTCATCTTTTTCCATTCCCAATTCTTTTTTAATCGCACGCAGCTGTTCTTTGAGGAAGAACTCACGCTGGGCTTTGGAAATGTTGTATTCAATTTTTTGATGGATGTTGTGTTGAAGCTTCGATAGATCCATCTCTTTTTTCAAGAGCACTAAAGTTTTGGCCATGCGCTCATGAATGTCGAGACAGTCAAGAATTTCCTGGAGCTCTTTTCGGTTCGCAGTGGTTAAGGCTGCGGCAAAATCTGCTAGCTTAGCAGGCTCTGTAAAGTCCGAGTGGCCAAGAAAAACCTGTAATTCTTCTTTGAATAAGGGGTTGAGCTTGATCAGCTCCTTGATCGAAGAAATAATGTTGATCGAGTAGGCTTTGATGCTGTCAGTTTTCGCAACCTCTTCTTCATGAGCCTTGATCTCTGCATTCAGGTATTTGCCTTTGATCCCTTTGGTGATGGTGATGCGCTTCTCCATATTGAGAATCACTTGCGCTCCGCCTTGCTCAAGGGGAATAATTCTTAGAATACGTGCTAAAACACCAGTTTTGCAAAGGTCTTTTAGTTTGGCTTTTGCTGGGTCAAGATCTTCATCCTGTGTGAGGAAAAGTCCTAAAAATTTATTTTCCTTTTCTATGGCCTCTTTAAGAAGGTCATAGTGAGGACCGGGTTCTACAAGGATTGGGGCTGCCATGCCAGGGAAGAATGGGCGTCGTGATAAGGGGAGTATGGCCACACTTTTAGGTGTTGCTGGCTTGCCTCCTGCCGCATCATCGGAGGCTGATGCATAAAGAGCCTCTTCAGTTGCATCTTCCACTGTATCGTCTTCTTCAAAAACCTCTTCGAACAAAGTGATTCTCCGTAATAACAGGATAAAAATAGTGAAGTAGCTTACCACTCATTCTGAATCATTTCAATATATGCTGGCCGGCTTTTACAAAATAAGGTGTAGGAACTCTTCGTTTCAAGGGGGAAGCGGGAAAAAAAATGGCATTAAATCAAAAGATCTTCTATAAAACCCCTCTTTTAGGCTAATCCCTGTCTGCTTAAAAAGTTAAAGAATTGATTGAGGAGTCTCGCTGATGTTTGAATTTATGGAAATACACAACCAAAATGAACTCCATATTCGTTATGATGCGAAGACCGGACTGAAAGCTATTGTAGCAATCAATGATACCCGCTTGGGGCCTGCACTTGGAGGGTGCCGCTGCTTGCATTATGATCATGAAGATATGGCTATTTTAGATGCAATCCGTCTTGCTCAGGGAATGACCTACAAAGCAGCTTTCTGTGGTTTGAACTACGGCGGAGGGAAAACTGTGATCATGTGTCCAAATGGTGAGTATGATCGCAAGGCTCTCTATCGTGCTTATGGGCGCTTTATCGAAGATTTAGGCGGACGCTACATCACTGGAGAAGATAGCGGAACGACGACAGATGATTTGCGTGAAGCTAGAACGCAGACAAGCCATGTTTTCGGCTTAGACCCAAAATGGGTGCCCTCTCCTTACACAGCTCTTGGGGTTCGACGTGGAATCCAAGCTTGTGTCCAATCTGTTTGGGGAAAGGATAATTTTGAAGGCCTGCATATTGCTGTGCAAGGGCTAGGGCATGTAGGAGCTCTTTTGTGTAAAGAACTCCATCAGCTCGGAGCTAAGTTGACAGTTACAGATGTCGACCAAGCAAAGCTAAAAGAGATGCAAGAGCTTTATGGAGCTCAAGTCGTCGAGCCAAAAGATATTTATGATGTTGAATGTGATGTATTTGCTCCTTGTGCGCTTGGGGGAGTGATCAATGATGCCACAATCTCACGACTCAAATGTAAAGTGGTTGCTGGAGCAGCAAACAACCAGTTAGCTTATCCAGATAAGCATGGAGAGGAATTGATGAAGCGAGGAATCCTCTATGCTCCTGACTATGCGATTAACGCAGGTGGATTGATGTGTGTCGTATATGAAAAAGAAGGTTTTACGGCAGAGGCAGCTCGCGAGCGAGTGATGACTATTTATGATGCAATCACAGAAGTCATCGACCGCTCCAAAAATTTGCAGAAGTCTACACGCGCAGTGGCGGATCTAATTGCAGAGGAACGCCTCGCATTGGCTGATCAACCGGCATAATGAAAAAGCCTTTGCTTCTTTTAGATAGCAGTTCAGAAAGGAATGTACTTTCCCTCATCGATCCCGAAGGAGAAACTTTTCGCCTGGTCAAAGGCGGAAAGGGTGGGGGGAAGGACTTAGCTCCAGCTGTTGATCAATTGCTTAAAGAAAGAGACATCACTCCTAAAGATTTGAAAGGCATCGTTGTGGGGGTTGGGCCAGGCTCTTTTACAGGTATTCGCATTGCCTTAGCCCTTGCACAGGGAATGGCAGCGGCATGTGGAGTTGCGCTCTATCCTGTATCTAGCTTAGCTTTTTCCCTTCCAGAGACAGATTGCCCCTTCCTTTTGCTTTATGATGCAAGGCGGGGAGATTTCTTTGCCCAAAGGGGGGAGTTTACTCAAAAAGGAGTGTTAGAGCTGGAAGCTCCTTTAATTATGAGTGAGCTAGAGGTGAAAAAAGAACTAGCTAATGGGCGGGTGTGGAGTAGCTCTGTTCCTATCTCAAACTTTGAACCGTCACAGTTTATTCCCCCGGCAGAATCTGTAAAGCCCCTTGCCGAATGGGCTGACCAGTTTTCCCCTCAACAACCCCCACTAGAGGTCTGCTATTTGCGGCCATCACCCTTCCATTCTTCTAGATAAGATGAAGGAGGATTGCTGTTAATTGTCTAGTCCTGTATGCTCAGCGCCCTTGAGTCTAAGGGGCTGCCCTTTTTTACTTTTTTTGCTATATTGATGGTAATTCATAAATAAAAGAATGAGGAACGAATGACGCAAGTACGAGTACGGCCAGGAGAGCCTGTTGAAAGAGCGTTGCGCAATTTAAAAAAGCAAGTTGACCGCGAAGGCATTCTTAAGGCTTTTAAAAGCAGACGTTTTTATGAGAAGCCTTCTGTTCGTCGACGACTAAAGTCTAAGAACGCAAAGCGCTACAACCGCTAGTCTTTCTAAGAGCTATTTAGCAATAAACTTGAGTAACTGCTATTTTTCTTTATCGAAAAGATCTGCAGAGGTATACTCTTATCTCCAAATAAGAGAATTTTCAAAGGGCGAATGAGTTATGGCGGACTACTATCAAACTCTTGGGGTTTCCGAAGGCGCTTCAGCTGAAGAGATTAAGAAGGCATATCGCAAGAAGGCGTTAAAGTACCACCCAGACAAAAATCCTGATGATGCCCAAGCAGAAGAGCAGTTTAAAAAGATTTCTGAAGCCTACGATGTTTTAGGGGATCCTCAGAAAAGAGAGCTATATGACCGCTATGGAGAGGCCGGTGTTAACGGCGCTCAAGGCGGAGGCTTTGGAGGGGGGCATGGAGGCTTCTCCTCAATGGATGATGCTTTACGCACCTTCATGGATGCATTTGGAGGGGGAGGGCGAGAGTCCATTTTTGAATCTTTCTTTGGCGGAGGCCAAGCTGGAGGAGGGCATTATGCTCAGCAGGGAGCGAGTAAAAAAGCCTCTTTGACAATCACCTTCGAAGAAGCGATTCGTGGAGTAGAGAAAGAGATCGCTCTCCAAACCTATGCCACTTGCAGCACATGTGATGGGAAAGGCGCAAAGTCCTCTTCTGATATTCAGACTTGCTCCCATTGTGGAGGCTCTGGCCAGCTGCACCAGACTCGTGGTTTTTTCAGTATGACCACAGCTTGTCACCACTGTCATGGAACAGGACAAAAAATTGTGAACCCTTGCCCCGATTGTAAGGGTGCTGGGCGCAAAAAAGAGCGTCGTCGCGTAAAAATTTCGATCCCTGCAGGAGTGGATAGCGGCATGCGTCTTCGCATGGCAGGTTATGGAGATGCAGGTGAAGGCGGAGGCCCTCCAGGAGACCTCTTTGTTTTTATTGAAGTGCGTCCACATGAAATTTTCAAAAGAGATGAAGATGATATTCTCGTAGAGCTGCCTATTAGCTTTACAGAAGCAGCTCTTGGGGTGAAGAAAGAAATCCCTGCCCCAGGTAAAACATGCCGTATTTCTATCCCGGAAGGCACCCAAAGTGGGAAGGTTTTCCGTGTGAGGGGAGAAGGGTTCCCAAATGTTCATGGTCGCGGAAAAGGCGATTTACTGGTAAGAGTAGCAGTGGAAACTCCTACAAAGCTTAGCTCTAAACAAAAAGAGCTGCTAAAGGAGTTTTCAGAGTTAGAAGGCGAGCATAATCACCCTAAAAGACGCTCCTTTTTTGAAAAAGTAAAGGCCTTCTTTTCTTAACTCTTTATGTGAGGTTTAAGCATGGCTGCTAAGAAAAAAAGTAAGGGCTCTCCTCTTGCTGTGATCCGAGATATGTACCGCTCTAGATATCTTGATCAAAAAATGTTTCGGCTATCTCGGCAAAATAAAGGAGCGGCTCTTCAGCTTTCCGCTGAGGGGCATGAAATGATCGGTGTTACAGTTGCTCATGCTTTACAGGCTGGAGAGGACTGGGCATACCCTTACTACCGTGATCAACCTTTTGGCGTTGGTTATGGTTGCGCGCTAGATGAGTTGATCGGAGCTTTCCTGACAAGAGAAACCTCCCACCACTCCAAAGGGCGTATGATGCCAGCCCACTTTTCTCATAAAGAAATGAATATGCCCCCTCAGTCCAGCGTGGTGGGCTCACAATATTTGCAAGCAGTTGGCTGTGCTAAAGGGCTTCAGCTCAGTAAGAAAAAAGGGAAAGTTGTTTATGTCTCTGGTGGAGATGGCTCAACTTCTCAGGGTGATTTTCATGAAGCACTAAACTTCGCTTCGATTCATCAACTGCCTGTTCTATTCGTCATTCAAGATAATGGATGGGCTATTTCTGTGCCTGCATCAGAACAGACAACAGGACAATCGGTCAAAAACTTAGCGACAGGTTATCAACCTCTTCATATTGAAGATGTTGATGGGACAGACTACGACCAAGTCGGTCCTGCTACAGAGCGAGCGGTAGAGTTTGTTCGTTCGGGGCAGGGGCCAGCACTCATTGTTGCGCATATTCCTCGGTTAGCGCCACATAGTAATAGCGATGACCATAACAAATACAAAACAGATAAAGACTTTACTGCTGATCGCCAACGTGATCCCATCGCGAAGATGGAAGCCTATCTTCTTAAGCATGACCTAGCCTCTGAAAAAGACTTGCAAAACTTGCAAGAGGCAGCAGAAAAAGAGGTCGAAGAAGCATCTAAGCAAGCAGAAACCCTCCCTTTCCCCTCTGCAGACTCCGTATGTGACCACCTATATGCAGAGCAGACAGAGATGGTTTCGGAAGAGGATCCTGCTGAGACTGGGGAAGAAATCGTGATGGTCGATGCGTTAAATCACGCTTTGCGTGAAGAAATGGAGCGAGATCCTCGGGTTTGTGTCTTTGGCCAAGATGTGGCACATGGTAAGGGAGGTGTATTTGGCGTCACACAAGGGCTCACAAAGACTTTTGGTAAAGAGCGTTGTTTTAATACACCACTTGCTGAGTCCACAATTGTGGGGGTTACAACTGGTTTAGCAACCACAGGGCATGTCATCCCTGTTGCAGAGGTACAGTTTGCAGACTACTTATGGCCCGGTATGAATCAGCTAGGGAATGAGCAAGCGAGCATCTGTTATCGCAGCGGAGGGGAATGGAATTGTCCTTCTGTTATACGAATGCCTACAGGAGGGTACATTCAAGGAGGCCCTTACCACTCACAAAATATAGAAGCCTTTCTTGCACATATGCCAGGCTTGCAGGTGGTATACCCAAGTAATGCTGCAGATGCAAAAGCTCTGCTTAAGGCCTCCATTCGCAATCCAAACCCTGTTGTTTTTTTAGAGCATAAAGCCATCTACCGGCAAAGGAAGTTTGCAGCCCGTAAAGAGCCTGATCAACACACGCTTCTCCAACTGGGAAAAGCAAAAGTTGTTCGAGAAGGAGAGGATCTAACCGTGATCTCTTGGGGGATGATGGTTGCTTTGGTCAATGAATTGGCAGGGCGCTTTGCAAGGGAAGGTAATGCATCTATAGAGCTTATCGATTTACGTACCATTTCTCCATGGGATAGAGAAACAGTTCTAGCCTCTGTAAAGAAAACAGGGCGTGCTCTCATTGTCCATGAAGCTTGCTTAACAGGAGGCTTTGGTGGAGAGATTGCAGCGACTTTAGCGCAAGAAGCCTTTGAATATCTTGATGCTCCAATTCGGCGTCATTGTGCTTATGATATTCCCGTTCCCTATTCAAAAGTCTTAGAAGATGCAATGCTTCCTTCTGTACAGACAATAGAAAACGAGGTGCGGTCTCTTCTATCTTATTAAGCGGAAAGGTTTGAGAGCTCGGTGAAGAGGATAGGAGGACTTACAGCTTCTTGCTTGGCAATGGAAAGAGGGAGTTCGATCGATTGCTTACTCAGCATTTTTTGAATATGCGTAAAAGCTTTTCTTTCTGAATTACACTCAGAGGAGAGGTGAGCAAGATAGACGTGTCGCAGACCTTCATGGAAGACATCTAAAATCAACTCCCCACAGGCTTGATTAGAAAGGTGTCCCATTCGACTTAAAACACGCTGTTTGTAGCTATAGGGGCGCGGGCAGGCATGGACCATATGAGGGTCATGGTTTGCCTCTAAGTAGAGGTAATCACATTCTTGTAAGTGATGTTTCACAAGAGCTGTAGCAAAACCAAGGTCTGTGCAGATCCCTAGTTTAACCGATTGAAATTGGATGGCAAAAGCAACAGGGTCGCATGCATCATGCTGGATGGTGAAGGGGTGTATGTCTAAGTCTTTAAAGCTGAAGCTGTCACCAGTGGAAAAAATTTTAAATGCATAAGGTTTCGCGCTGGACTGCTGAATGGCTTGTGCTGTTTCGTGGTTTGCTAGAATGGGTTTGCCTAGCTTCCCAGCTAAGATGCGTAAGCCTTGAATATGATCTGTATGCTCGTGAGAAATGAGTACTGCATCAATAGACTCAATCGCTACCCCAATTTGGGCTAAACGCTCTTTGATGGCTTTTCCACTGATTCCAGCATCGATCAGGATTTTTGTTTTTTCTGTGCCTAGGTAAAGGCAGTTTCCTTTTGATCCAGATGCTAAAGGACAAAAACCGATCATTTTTGCTAACTCATTTACCTTGGTTGTATTAGGTCTTTTATTGCTCTTATAGAGAGCCCCCTGCTCCTGGAAGGCTCTTGACGCGAATCGCCAAAGCGTGGACAATCATATAGAGGGGGGTGTTTATGGTCCATGTAATCATTGAGGGCAAACGGCTCGAGTTAGAGGTTGATGCAAGCAAATCTTTAACTTGGCAGCGATTTGTTGATGAGCTCGAAGATCTTTTATTATCTGTGGGTAAAGTACCTACGGGTATCAAGATTAATGCAAAAAATTATTCTGAGCAGGACTTTCAGGCGATCAAGGATGACTATTTATCTGGGGATGAAACGATTGAGCTGACGGTGGTCAGTCTACATGACTTTCTTATTCAAACCTTTGATGAAGTTGCCATTGCAAACCAGTCTCTCGTTCAAAACCTTCGAAAGTTTGCAGAGTCTATAGGGAAGGGAGAAAGTCTTTCAGATACTCCTGTAGCTATTGCAGAACTACGTAGCTTCTTTGGCTTTTGGAGTAAGGTGAAAGCCTTGCTACCTCCAGACCTTGCCTCCATTCACTTTCAAGAAGAGCCCATAGAAGAGTTCCTCAAACGCTTGCAGAGTCTTGCTAAAGATATCGTTGAAAGCATGGAAGGTCAGGATTATGCTTTGGCTGCAGACCTGATGCTCTATGAGCTCGTACCAGCAATAGAGAGCGTAGGGGATGTCATCCCTGGTATTGTCAAAGTATTGCGAGACCAAAAGAAGAAGCTCGTTCAGTAGGAGGTCCAAAATGACACAGCAAGCCGATGGAGCTCGAGAATATAAGCGAAAGCAAATCGAATCTGCAAGCCCTGTACAGCTTGTCCTTTTACTCTATGATGGAGCGATTGATCAGTTAAATAAAGCTGAAGTTGTCGTAAATAAAAAAGAAGATGATTGGATCGAACGGTTTCATAATCACCTAATTGCGGCACAAAATATTATTACGGAGCTTACAGTTACCCTGAATATGGAGCAGGGGGGCGACCTTGCAAAAAATCTTTACCGACTCTATGAGTACATGAACTATCGTTTAGTAAATGCAAACATGGAGAAGGATGTCGCGGCCCTTGATGACGTTAAGCAACTCCTTATCAACCTGAAAGAAGGTTGGGAAGGGCTTTCAAAAAAAGTTGCAGGGCAACCCCCAGCTGGGGATTGCATGGATGGAGGCCTAAACATCCAAGGTTGAGTAGTATGCAACAAGAGTATTCCTGCATGGGAGTTCTTGAGGAACTTCATCAAGTAACATCTTCTCTTTATGAGCAGTCGCAAGCTGCTTCTGGGGCTAAAGCTGTTGATGCTTTACAAGCCCAGCAAGAGCTGCTGATTGAGCGGGCGCGCTCTTTTTTTGACAAAGAAGAGGCTCTGCCTTCAGAGGCACAGTCGACCTACCGTCAAGTAGTAGACCTGCAGAAAAAAGTAGAAGCAAACTTGACCATTCGTAAAGGCCTGTTATTTCAAGAAATCCAACAGATTAAGCGCGCGCGCAAAAAGTTAAAAGAGGTACGCGATCGCTACGCAGGGAAGAGCCAACTTCGCAAGCAAATAGATACGCGGTCATAACCCAATCAGCATATAGTCATGAGCCATAGAGAGATCGAGCTCTGCATCACACTCTGCTAGTAAGGCCTTATGTAAGTGTAGCTTATTGGTGAGAGTTTGGTCTGTCGCTTCTGGATCATGATGGGTGATAATCCACTTTTGTGGCTTGCATAGTTTAGCTAGAGCGGTAGCATTATTGACTGAGGAATGGCCCCATCCAATGCGGCGCTTGTATTGTTCTGTTGAGTATTGCGCTTCATGAATCAGCCAATCACAGTCAGAGAAGAAATGAATCATGGGTAGGTACGATTCATAAATAGGGTGCCCTGGCTTTAACTCGTTTGGATTTCCTAAATACCCTCCGAAAATTTCATTGTCCGTGGCATAGCCTATGGCCATATTCTTGGTTCGGATACGAAAGCTAATACAGGGGCCTGGGTGGTTTGACCAAAGAAAGTCCAGGTTGATCGAGCCAATTTCCACAGAGCTTGTGTGGTCCACTTCATGAAACTCAAAATTCGCAGCCATTTCATCTAGAGCGACAGGAAAATATTCGCGGGCGAGTATGCCTGTGAATATTTCTCGTATTGCACCTCGAGAGCCTTTGGGAGCATAGATGTGAATCTTACGGCCCTTAAAATAAGCAGGGGCAAAAAATGGGAACCCAAGGATGTGATCCCAGTGCGTATGGCTAATGAATAGATGAATATCCTTAACCGCATCTTCTCCCCCAATAAGGGTTTTGCTGAGTGCGCGAATGCCTGTGCCAGCATCGATAATGATGAGCTGGCCCCCTGCGCGCACTTCTAAGCAGGAGGTGTTGCCTCCATATAATAAATGCTCATACCCAGAGACAGGCACAGAGCCTCTGGTTCCCCAGAATTTAATATAGTCTAGACTCTTTGGAGCCTCAATGGATAGTGGAGGAGGGGCTTTGTCTATGCTTTTATGTTCAAACTCGGAATGAAAGATCTCATCGAGGTTTGAAAAAGGGCTAAGGCTTTCATTATAAGAGGGAGGGGAGAGAGACCCTTTTTGGTAGTCATTGAAAATCTGATCAATTGTTTCAATCGAGTAAGCCTTATGGATATAATATGCAGCACCTGCATTTAAGGACTCTATATAGTCCTGCTCCATAGACTTTGCAGTATAGACAAAAATAGAAAGGTCAGGATGATCCTGGGCTAGTTTTTGTAGAAGGGATAAAGAGTGAATATTTGGTAGCAGTAGATCAAGAAATAGGTAATCGGGGATCTTGTGCTCTAGCTGCTTTTTTAAGTCTCCACCATTATGATATACCGAGACCTCATACTCTCCTTTCTCAAGAAAGTACTCCTCAAGCTCGTTGGTGCGGTTGTCCGCGATAGATGCAATATAAACTTGGTGCGGCATGATAAAAAAGCAAAAAAAAACTTTACCTACTGATAAAGGATCTAAAGAAAAAGGTCATCCTCATTTTTTGCTTAAGATGGAAGCCTAGCTTTCTTCTTCACTATCAGAGACTAAAACTTTTCTCGGCTTAGAGCCTTCTTGAGGTCCAATGATTGACTGCTCTTCAAGCTGGTCCATAATACTCGCTGCACGAGCATAGCCGACTTTGAGCTTTCTTTGGATGAAGGTGGTGGAGGCATTCCCAGTTTCTATCACTAACCGCTTTGCCTGGCCAAACAATGCATCAAGCTCTTGGCTACCTCCTCTAGGCGAGGCTTCAATTTCCATAGAGCGTTCAGAAAAGCTTTCTACAAGGTATTGTGTAGGGAACTTGCGGCAGATGGATTCAATGACACTTAGGATATCTTCATCGCGTACAAATGCTCCTTGCGCGCGCACAGGAGAAGCTGCTCCAGGAGCAAGGAAAAGCATGTCTCCATTTCCAAGTAAGCTTTCTGCACCAATGTCATCTAAAATAATTTGGCTGTTTACTCGGGAAGCAACTTTAAAAGCAATACGTGTAGGGAAGTTCGCTTTGATCAGGCCAGTGATGACTTCTCTAGAGGGGCGCTGTGTAGCAAGAATCAGGTGGATACCCACAGCTCTTGCCATTTGGGCAATGCGAGCAATTGGGGCCTCTATATCATTCCCAGCAACCATCATCAAGTCAGCAAGCTCATCGATAATGCAAACATAGTAGGGGAGGCTTGCAGGGACCTCAATGGGGAGGCTCTCTTCTATTTTGATGTTACGCTTTCTTGTATTGAAGCCCATGATGTTACGAACATTCATCTGCTTGAGAAGTTCATAGCGCCATTCCATTTCCCGGACGAGCCATTTCATAGCAAGAAGTGCTTCAGAAGGCTCTGTAACGACAGGGCTAATCATATGGGGCAAACCAGAGTAAGCGCTAAGCTCCACCTTTTTTGGGTCGATGAGTAGTAAGCGAATACGGTCAGGAGAAGCTGTCATTAAAATCGACATGATAATGGTGTTGATACACACCGACTTTCCGGAGCCTGTAGCTCCTGCAATAATGCAGTGCGGCATTTTAACTAAGTCCGAGATCACACTTTCTCCGACGACACTTTTACCAAGAAGAATGGGGACTTGTAGCTGACGAGAGCTCTTTTTGTAGCTTGAAAGAAGCTCTTTAAAACTTACCTCTTGAGGGGCTGGATTGGGGACCTCTATCCCCACAGCTGCGCGCCCAGGAATCGGTGCGATAATGCGGATACACTGAGCCTTTAGCTTGAGGGCGATGTCGTTTTCTAAGGCTTTGATTTTTTGGACCTTCACGCCTGTTGATGGAGTGACTTCATAGGAAATGATGGTAGGGCCCGCATTGATATTTCCGACTTTTGCTTCGATACCAAAGCTATGCAATGTCTCTTCTAAAATAGCAGCTTGCTCTTGTAGAAAGCGCCTTAATGAGGAGCGATCCACTTCTTTAGGCGATTGTAAAAGAGAGAGGGAAGGAGCTGAGTATTCGGTAGGTGTAGCCGGAGGGGAAGGGGGCTGTGTAGGTGAGTCTGTGGTAGGAGAGGGGGAGTGAGAAAGAGCTTTTGTTTGGCGGCGTGTAATGGGGATAGGGAAGGGGGCTTGCCTTTCTTTCACTGGGGGAAGAGGCTCTTTGATTGGCTCTTCGATTGGAAAATCAAAGTCTGCTAGAGCTTGTTTTTTTCGTTTGAATGGACGCTTTACAAAATTCCATAGGATAGAGAAGTAGCTCTTCCTGTCCTGAGCTCTAGAGGACTCAGAAGAGCGAATCTTCCTTACCGGCTTCATCAGCTTGGAAAAAACACGACCTACAGCAGCAAAAAATGTTGTGAACCCAACTTCAGTGAGTAAAAGAGAGGAAATAAGGAGCAAAATACTGAAAATGAGAGTGGTGCCTACAGGGCTAAATAGGCGAAGGAAGTTCACTTTGGGAAGGTCTTTCATTAAGTAGTACCCAGGAACGCCACCTAAGTTGTGGCGAGAAAGGCCCTCTTTGAGGAAAGAAGGCTTTACGAGTTCTTGGGTATAGACCAAGCTTTTCATTTTACTGCCGACAGCAGGCCAGTGGTCAACTGTGAGGTTTAGCAAAACACATAAAGAGGCCGTAAGTAGTACAAAGTAAAGCGTTTTGAGGCGAAGTTCAGGGATCGGTCTTGCTAAAATTTCATGGACGCCGAGGTAGCCAATTGCAAGTACCACTAGGTAGCTTGCCAAGCCAAAGGCATAGAGCAATGCTGTTGCTGCGTAGTACCCAGAGAGCCCAAGCCAGTTTTTTGCTTCAATTCCCCCTGAGTAGCTAATCAGAGAAAGCAGCAATAAAATCGAAAGGCTTAATAATAGGATTCCACGAATCTCCGTGGAAATGGAAGTCGATCTTTCTTCATTCATACAATTCTACCTTAACACGAATAGGGTATAAATGCAGGTGGCAATTCCTAAAAAGAAGCAATACCAAATAAAGATAGAGACTCCATGCTTATTGAGTAGTTTGCGCAAGACTTTCAGAGCAAAAAATCCTACAAGAAAAGAGAAGAAAAATCCTAAGAAGTATTGCCACCCTCCTACAGGGGGGAGGTTAGGAGACTTCAACATAGAGCGAAGCTCGACAAGAGTTCCTCCCAAAATTGTGGGGATGGCAAGTAAAAACGAAAAGCGAAAGGCTTTATCATAACTCCAGCCAAGCCACTTAGCAGAGGAAATGGTGGCTCCACTTCTAGAAACCCCAGGAAGAATGGCTAATGCTTGAAAGCATCCTATAATGAAGCCACTGAGGTTGTTGTTGTTAGGCTCTTGCTTTCTGGAAAAGCGCTCACCTGTATATAGCAAACCAGAGGTGAGTAAGAAGAAGAACCCTAAGAGCTTAGGGGTGTCATAAAGCGCATGGATCTGCTTTAAAAGGAAGTAGAGCGGAAGTAGAGGGATAAGGCCAATGATCAGAGTGAGCATCTGCTTGCGATCGTCTACTAAAACGGTATAAATCTCTTTCCGCAGAAGCAGGCAAATCGCGAGTAAGGTACCGAGATGGCAGGTAATATCAAATAAGATGTATTGATCGAGATTTTCCCAGCCAAATAGCATCTGAAAAAGTTTCAAATGGCCTGAGGAGCTCACAGGGAAAAACTCCGTAATCCCTTGAACAATACCTAAGATAATCGCTTCTAATGTACTCATGATTCTCACATCCAGTAAGTTGAATGTTGAATCTACCAAGAAAATCTTTTTTGTGGAAAAAAAAGTGGGCGATCGACGGGAACCGAACCCGCGACCCCTGGAACCACAATCCAGTGCTCTAACCACTGAGCTACGATCGCCATAATGAGAAGGAGTATTTTCACCTTATGGATGGATTTTTGTCAAAGAACTATCTCTAGATGACATAAGAGAATGCAGTGGTAGGAGGTAGAGGTGGGTCCTGTCATTTGGTTTTTTGCTTGATAGGGGGAGTAGAAAATGAAAAGTGTGGTCAATTTAAATCTTTATCTGTAAAAGTTTTTGGCTTATTTATAGCCAACTATGGAGGTTTCTTTTGTATAAAAAATATTTAATTTTATCTCTTTTGTTATCTAGCCTTTCCTTTGCTTGTACAGATTCACAGAATCAGCGCTTCAAGCGAGCTTCCCAGCAAAAGCATCAAGGTCAAACAAAAGCAACGGGCAACAGCCAAGATCAGGTAGAGTCTCCTCACCTTGCTCAGCAAGACCTTCTCTTATTTCAGCGCTATGTTTCACAGGCATCATCTATGCTAGAGTTAGGGGCTGGAAAGTCCACGCCCTATATTTTAGCAACTAATCCCTCCACCTCTTTAGTTTCAGTGGAAACAGATAAGAAATGGATCAAATGGGCTTCAGACAAGTGCCAAAATCTCGGAGGACAGGAACGCCTCACTTTTGTTCATGCAGATGTTGGAGAAACTCGTAACTGGGGAAATCCATCGAAGCTGAGCAGTAAGTGGATTAACTATACAGCTAGCCTTGTTGATCTGAAAAAGCAGGGTTATGAGTTTGATACAATTATGGTTGATGGACGGTTTCGAGCAGCCTCAGCTTTACTATGTGCAGAGCTATGGCCACAAGCAACAATCCTGTTTGATGACTTTCTCGATCGTCCCCACTATCATGGAGTTCTTACACATTTCGATTTCCTAGAGAAAGGAAAGCGTATGGCGGTGCTTCGAGTGAAGAAAGATGTAAAAACTCCAGCTTGGATGGAGGCTTTACCCTTACTTTTGAACCAGGGGTAAAGATCCTTGAGAGAGAACAAGTTGCTCTATCCCTTTTTGAAGAGGTTGAAAGCTTTCTAGAGAGAGAGCATGAAGAACTTTTTCAGGGGTAGACAAACTCTCTTTTACATCTCCATAGCGGGCTTCTTTATGTTGAGGAGCCCATCCTTTTTGGTACAAAAATTCAAAGCTTTGAAATAAATCAAGCAGGTTTGTGGGCCTGCCTGTACCTAAGCAGAAAAGGTGAGAGCCTGGGTTTGATCGCTTAAGGGCTTTTAGATTTGCTCTTGCAATATCTTTGACATAAATAAAGTCACGGAACTGCTTGCCATCCCCGAAAATAGTCGGAGCTTTGAGTCCTTTAGAGAATGCGTCATTAAAGATAGAGATAACACCAGAGTACTCACTAGAGGGGTCTTGTCTGGGCCCATAGACATTAAAGTAACGGAAAATATCTATCGTCATCTCACGATGCTTTGCAGCAAATAGATGCATATACTGCTCGCCCATTAATTTTTCACAGCCATAAGGAGAGATGGGAGACGTAGGGGAGAGCTCATCGCAAGGGATCGATTTCGGGTTTCCATAGACTGCTGCGCTAGAGGCAAACGTGAAATGTTTTGCTCCCCAAGTAGCTGCGGCTTCAAGGACATTTAATGTACCTAGAAGGTTTACAGAGGCAGTATAGCTTGGTTGATCAATCGATTGTTGTACGGAAGCAACAGCTGCTTGGTGGGCGACATAGGAGGGCTTATGGGAGGAGAAGATTTCATCGATTACAGCTTTATTGCGAATATCTTCCTTAAAAGAGAGAAAGTGAATCCCTTTCTCTTCAGCAAGTTTTTGAAGAAGAGTCAAAGTAGAAGAAGAGCCTGTAGAAAGGTTATCGATACTAAGGATTTTGGTTCCGGGGGCTGCCTCTTGAATAACCTCCTCTACAATATGAGAGCCAATAAACCCTGCAGCACCGGTAACTAGGTAAACCTTGTCAGACATAAAATGATCCTCCTTTTTAAGGGTAGAGTTAGTACCAAATCAGACAGGGGGAGGCAAGGTGAATTTCTCTCTTAAAAAGCTGGTAGGGTACTCAAAGGCTGCTTTTTGTGAAGGATCGCTCCTATAAAAAGTAGAAAGAAAAAGTAAAGGGTTAGGAGCTGTGGAGAAAGATTACAGGTACGGATTGATAGATCGAAAGTATGCCAGGGGATCTCTAGAAAGCGCATGAGCTGTAAAATGAGAAAATCTGCCATTTCACTGAAAATCGTAGAGGGAAAGTAAGGCACTGCAGAGAAGACAAGACTCGCTATTAAAGTAAGCATGACTAGGGAGAAATACCAGGGAATAAACAGATTAAATAGAATCCCCAAAAGAGAGACTTTGTGAAAAAGGCACAAAGAAAGAGGTAGAGCTGCCAGCTGGATAGATAAGCTAAGTGCTATGGATTTTTTCCATAAACTTTTTGCATGTATAAAGCGGGCAATGAAAGGATAAAATAGAAGAATGGAGCCTGTGAGTAAAAAACTCAAGATAGCGGCAGGTTTTTCAAGGCTTGTAGGGAAAAAAATAAGAATAATAAGTAAGGCGGCTCCAAGGCTGTTGAGGGCAAAGCTTTTCCGTCCTAGAAGGGCGCCAAGTAAGAAAATAGATTGGGCTAAGAAAGCTCTTTCAATAGATGGAGAAAAGGGAAGTAAAGCAAAGTAAAAAGAGAGGGTTAACAGAGCGACGAAAAAAGTGAGAGGGAGAGACAATACTTTAGATAAAGTTTGTATCAGTAGCAGGGCAAGCAGACTGAAATGGAATCCAGAGATAACAAGTAGGTGGCTGAGTTGATAGCGGCTAAATTGAAACTTGTATAGGCTATGGGCTTGCCCCCCTAAGGTGAGTACAGAATACAAGTTGTGAAAATCTGAATTATGGTTTGTTTTGATTAGCTTTTGAATATGTGTCTTTAAGTGAAACTTCGCTTGGAGGTAGGCATCTTCTTTTTTCATCTCTTTTGGCGAGGTTTTTTTTGCTCTTTTTAAAATATAATGGCCCTCTTTCTCTAAAAGGTCTCCCTGAACTTGGTAATACTTGCCAGGAACAAATCGTTTGGATGAGCCATCAATCCAAGATACAGGTTGATTATGCACTTTTCCTCTGTACAGGTAACGCTGCTGACTGAACCTTGAGGACCAGCTATCTCGAGATTCTACAAGTAGTTCATGCTGCTTACCTGAGACATGAGGCAATGTATTCGAGGGAAAAAAAGAGACAAAAAGAGTAGACAAAACAAGCCATAGACCTCCTTTTTTTAACCCATAAGGGGCCCAAAGAAAAAGTAAAAGCAATAGAAAAATCAACCGGCCATGGATGCTTTCATAACTTGCTGTCAGGCTGATAGATAGGAATAGTAGAGGGCATTTTTGCCAAAAAAGACGGAGAGAGTTTTGCACATCTTTACCTGGTTAAGGGCAAAGATGCTAGGGATTTGGTTTAAGTTCCTCAAGCGTAATATTTGCTTCTGGGTGATTTTGTAAGTAGTGGATCACACCCTGGCTGCGGTTTAGGAAGCTTTGGATTTTGCTTTTAAACTGCTGGTACTTGGGATCTTTAGGTGTTGTCATCGTGAAATTTTCAGGAGAGAAAAAACCCATTTTGTTCTTTTCCATCATTTCAAGAGCCTTTTCTTGATCGACATCAGAGACACTAGCTGCAGCTTCTTTGAGAGGAATCACCTCAACAGATAGGGACTTTCCAGAGAGGATGCCCATATAGTATTCGCCTTTCAATTCAGGAGTTTCTTTTTCAGCTTGCTTAACTGTTGCATTGAGCTCATCAATGAGGTTTTTTTTAAGAAAGTAGTAGGTGAATTTTACACGATCGGTGGCTCGCTTTTGTGCATTTTCAATCAGAGGATCTTTAGAGGCCGACACTTGCTTTTTTTGCCCCTGAATAAATGATTCAAGAGCTTGGCTGCGCCCATTCAAAATCGATTGAATATCGTAGTTCATAGGATCCTCACTTGCTCTTTTTACCATTAGAGAAGATATCAAAGCCACATTGGTCATAGACCTCATCGATTGGCTTTGCAATCAGGCGAGCACCGCGCAAGCCTGCAATGAAATACATAGACCATCGGAGAAAAACGAAGAATCTATTTTTGAAGCTAATCAGAAAGAGCAAGTGGATAAAAGCCCACATAAACCAGCCTATTAGCCCTGTGCAGCGTAAGTTTTTTGTTTCACAAATTGCATTGAGCTTGCCTATGGTCGCCATAGACCCTTTGTCAAAATATCGAAAAGGCTTTCTCTTTTTTGCTGGGATGGATTTCTTTAAAACCTTACCCAGATATCTTCCTTGCTGGATAGCCACAGGGGCTACACCGGGCAGGCTAGAGTTTTCTCCTGTGCTAAAGTGGGCAGAATCCCCAATGACAAATACGTTGGGATCTCCTGGCAGGCTTAGGTCTTTTCTGACAACTGCTCGGCCCTGTTTATCTAGTTCTGTCTCTAGTTGTCTCAGTAGAGGAGAAGCTGCTACACCCGCAGCCCAAAAAATATTATGTGTTTCAATGGTCATATCCTCTGTATAGACCTTACCCGGCTCTATTTTAGACACATGGTGCTTGGTAAGAACCTTTACTCCAAGCTTGCTCAGCAGTTTTTCTGATTTTTTGCACAGTTTAGGGTGAAAGCTTGGTAAGATATATTGGTTACCTTGAATCAGGTAGATATTAGCCTTTCGGATATCGAAATTTCCATAGGAGCGAGCAAGAGTAGAGTAGGTCATTTCTGCAAGAGCTCCTGCAAGCTCTACACCTGTAGGCCCGCCACCTACAACAACAAAATTCAGGTGCTTTTGCTTCTCTTTTTCTGACAGGCAAATTTCAGCAGCTTCAAAAGAAGCAAGGATGCGATCATGAATATTTTGTGCATCATTTAAACTCTTCAGACCGGGAGCAAAGCTTTCCCATTCAGGATGGCCAAAGTAAGAGTGGCGAGCTCCAAGAGCGATCACAAGTTTTTTATAGTGAATAGGAGGCTCATTCGCTAATGTGACAGTTTTTTTTTCACGATCGATCCCAGTGACAGTGTCTAGGATAACATGAGTATTTTTTTGAGATTTGAATATTTCTCGTAGAGGAGTTCCAATATCATTACCAACTAACTCAGAGGTTGCCACTTGGTAAAGAAGCGGCTGGAATAGGTGATGATTGGTGCGGTCAACCAAGGTAATAGAGCCCTTGAACCTTTTGAGTTGACGGATGACATTGACCCCACCAAAACCTCCGCCTAGCACCAGGATATCTGTTTTTTTCATGGACCCTCCCTTTCTTTATCTTATCATACACATGTTAAGTTTTTATTTTAAGCTGCCTTGATTGTTTATAAACGGTATACTCGTCCGCACGACGAGAAGGCTTGTGGCTATGGTGACGATAAGAGAAATATTCGATCTCTATGGAAAGGACTTTTCTCTGCAGTGGTGCTGTGGACAAGAGGCTGCTAACCATCAGGTCTCAGCCCCAGAAGTGCATCGTCCAGGGTTGTCAATCACTGGGCATTCTAAAGAATTTACTTATGAAGGTTTGCTTCTCTTTGGACGAGCAGAATGGACTTATCTTTCAGAGCTAAGTACTTCAGTCTGTTTGGAAAGACTACAAGCTCTGTTTCGAAAGCCTCCTTCTGCAGTTATCGTCACTCGAGGGCTACAACCTCCTCCAGAGCTTGAAAAAATTTGTAGGGAGCAATCTATCCCCTTATTTACCTCCTCATGGAGAACGATGAGCCTTTTGGCTCGCTTAACCATTTTGCTGACAGAAGCTTTTGCGCCAAAGGCAACTTTGCACGGGACCCTAGTAGAGGTTTTTGGTGTAGGGGTTCTTTTACAAGGAGATTCTGGTGTAGGCAAAAGTGAGTCAGCTTTAGGGCTTATTGAGAGAGGTCACCGGCTTGTAGCAGATGATATCGTTCATGTCAGACAAAGAGAGAGTGGGGTCCTTGAAGGGCGCGGTGGCGAGGTCGGCTCCCATATGATGGAAATTCGAGGCATTGGACTCATTAATGTGGCGCACCTTTATGGAGCGGTATGTGTACGCTCTTGTAAACAGCTAGATCTTATTGCAAAACTAGAGCCATGGGATGCAGAAGCCAGCTATGATCGCTTGGGGCTAGAAGAGATGTATCAAGAAGTATTAGAGTCTAAGGTTCCCCTGTACGTTTTACCGATTCGCCCGGGGCGCGATATGGTTTTGCTTATCGAAACCATTGCTCTTCAGCACAGATTAAAAGGAATGGGGATCCATTCTGCACAAGAATTTCAGCAGCAGTTAAGAGCAAAAATTCGCAGTAAGGGGGGCGTGCATGACTACGCCTCATGAGAAGCTCCACCAAGGACGCGCAATCTCTTCTGGGATTGCTATAGGGAAAGTTTTTTACTACTCTGTTGAAAATCAAAAGCAAAGAACATATTCGGTTAGCCAAGAGTCTATTGCGAGTGAAATCAGCCGTTATCGGCAAGCCGTAGAAAATACAAAAAAAGATATCTATCGATTACAAGAGCTCTTGAGACAAGAGGGAGCAGAAGAAGGAGCTCAAATTCTTGAGACCTATCAGCAGTTGTTGACTGACTCTTCTTTTACGACTGAGATTGAGCGCCGTATTAGCACCAACTTACAAAATGTGGAGAGTGTGTTTCAAAATGCGATTCTTGAGTATGAGAAAAAGTTTAGTGCTATTCCGGATGCTTTTTTTCAGGAACGATTCAAAGATATACTGGATCTATCTCGGCGCATACTGAAACACTTGGCAGGATCCAAGCGTATGACTCTCGAGCAAGCACCTCAAGGAGCTGTGATTTTAGCTCATGAGCTTGGTATCACAGATATCGCAGGCGTTCAAGCAAATAGAGTGCGGGCTTTTATTACAGAGAGTGGAGGGGAAACAAGCCATGCAGCAATTATGGCAAGAGCTAAAGGGATCCCCTTTGTTGCAAATGTAGATATAGCTTCTCTTGCAGCACCAGATAATAGTGAATTGATTGTTGATGGAGATAAGGGGATTGTTATTGCCTTGCCTTCAAGGCAAACAAGAGTGCGGTATAGTCAACTGCAGACACAGCAAAAACAACGCCTTAATTCTTGGAGTGAGCAAGCACAACTTGCTTCAGAAACAATTGATGGTTATCGAGTACGCCTCTCAGGGAACCTAGAAGACCTGGAAGAGGTTGTATCACTAAAAGCCTTTTCAGGGGATGGAGTCGGGTTATACCGATCAGAAAACCTTTGCTTAAATCAGCATAAGTTGCCGAGTGAAGAAGAGCAGTATCAAGCATATTGCTCATTAGCTCGCTCTTTAGATGGACTGCCTCTTATTATTCGCACATTTGATATTGGAGGGGATAAGTTTTGCCCCGACGAGCATAAAAAAGAGGCAAATCCCTTTTTAGGGTGTCGGGCCATCCGCTTTCTACTGCGTGAAGAGAAAATTTTTAAAGAACAAGTCCGGGCGATTTTGCGTGCCAGTTGCTTTGGACAGGTGGGAATCATGTTTCCTATGATTTCAGACCTTTCAGAGCTGCTTGCAGCAAAGAAACTTGTAGCCTCTGCAGCTCAAGAGTTGCGGAGGGAAGGCGTGGAGGTTGCACCTTCTATCCCAATTGGTTGTATGATTGAGACTCCGGCAGCTGCTTTATGTAGTGATATGTTGGCTGCTCATTGTGACTTTTTGTCGATTGGGACGAATGACTTAATTCAGTATTCCATGGCCGTTGATCGGGGAAATAAGTCAATGAGCTACCTGTACCGAGCGTCACACCCCAGTATTTTGCGCCTTATTAAAATGGTTGTGGGAGAAGCAAACCAAAATAGAATCCCTGTTTCTATTTGTGGAGAAATGGCAGCAGATCCTCGCTTTACGCCTCTTTTACTTGGAATGGGGGTATATGAACTTTCCGTGGCTCCCCGTTCTTTGCCTTTGATTCGGCAGGCAATTCGTCGCTTACGTATTGTGGAGGCGACGCGTTTTGCAGATGAAATTTTGCAGTTACCTAGTTGTGATGCGATCGAAGGGGCTTTACATGAGTATTATGAAGCTTACTTCATGAAGGCCGAGAGGGAGACCTTAGGTGGTAGTGCGCAGAGGAAAGGCAAGCTCCAAAAATAACAAGTACTCCGCATAAATGAATCCAAATCAACAGACTCATTAACTCACCAAAAGCCCCATACAAGGGATTTGCTTTTAGCGTTGAAGAAAGAAAAAGAGTAAAAAATACTTGAGTAAGCCGCAGCAGTAGAGAGATGAGAAGAGCCTCTCTCCATACAAACCTCAATGGGACTTTTTTTTGAGGAGCTAGGTACAGAAGCATGATGATGCCGAGATACAAGGCAAAGAAGGGTACCACTTCTAAAAGCTGGACGTTGCTTTGTGGCCAGCTCTCTGAAAGGCGAAAGTAGAACAGGCTACGTCGTAGTAGGTGAAAGGCTGCAGGGAAGAGAAGGGACCACATCAGGGTCAAAGAAAGAATGGCAATCAAAGCAAGGTTCTTTAGGGAGCGCAACCACCACTTGCTTCGCTTTAACCCCCAAGAGAGATTAATGGTTGAGACAAGAGTGTTTAGAAATTTTGTAGATCCCCAGGCAAGCAATAAAAAGGCAAGAAAGCTTAACTTTCCTCTAGACTGTATAAAAGATTGTGTGGTGGCTAGGATTTTTTTCTCTAAAGGAAAATCTATAGGAAGAAAGTAGCTAACAGCTTCTGAGACAACAGTACTAATTTGCTGAAGATCAAAAAAATTAGAGCCAATCGAAACAACAAGAGTGAGTAGAGGGAACAGAGAAAAAAGGCCATAGTATGCAAAGGAAGCAGCCCGGTCTGTCCCCATAATTTCAAAAAAGCGGTGTCCAGCCGCTTTGAAGATAGAGGAGAGAGACAGTAGATACGCTCTCATTATAGCTCCTCTTTATAAGCCAAAGGCACTCATATCCGGCATTCCGGGCATATCAGCAAGCCCTGCCATTCCATTGTCCCCTTGATTCAGTTGCTTTTGCGCATCGCGGAAGGCTGCAACTAATAAATCTTCTAGCCCCTCGATATCTTCAGGGTCAACGCATTCTGGTTTGATTTTAATACTTTTAACTTCTTGTTCTCCATTCAGCGTAATGCGCACAAGGCCATTGCCGCTTACACCTTCTACTTCCTTTTGCTTCAGCTCTTCTTGCATTTTGAGGAACTGCTCTTGAAGGAGTTTTGCTTGTTTTTTGCGCTTGTTGTATCCAGAACCCATTATTTATCCTTTAATTGGTTTTTTTGAGCATGCCGTTGAGCTCAACTGCTGCAAAACGCATGAGCGTGTCATGACGGCTTTTCGTTTTCATATCGAATTTTTTCCTTGGGGGGGCACTCTCCTTATTGCCTTTATCCTCCTTTTTTGGAGGAGTAGCAGGAGGTGGAGGGGCTTTGCTCTCTTTACTTTCCTTCTTTGGAGGGGAAGTGGGAGGTGGAGAGGCTGGCTTTTCTTTCGGCTTTGGTTTTGGAGGCTGAGCCGGTGCCTGAGAAGCGGGAGGAAGCGATTGCTCAGCAGGTGCTTTGCTCTCTAGCTTTTTTTCTACTTCTGCAAGCTTTTGCAAAATTAGAGCCAAGGGAAGGTGAGAGTGGCTTCGAATAATATAGAGTAGGGCCATCTCAATAGTAACTTGGGGGGCAGGAGAGTCTTTTAATTCCTTTTGTGTGCTGAGTAACTGCTCAAGAATATCGAGCACTTGCTCCTTCTGGTAGTAAGTCGCAGCTTCTGCATATGCTGTGCGTTCCTGGTCGTTTAAACCAGCAGGGAAGGCATTTGCCTGTGGAGAGGCAAGGAGATGAAGGAGAATACGGTAGTGTTCTACCAGAGCAGAGAGAAAGTGATTTAAGTTTTTTCCTGCTCCATAAACTTCATCGGCAATTTCATACGCTTCAATCAGCTTTTGGTCTTTCCCTGCCCGGTCTAAGCGGAAAAAGAGGCTGCGATCAGGAACACCTAGAATGTCTTGTGTAGCCTTTAAGGTGAGAGGAGAGCCGTGAAAAGAGATCGCTTGATCAAGGAGAGACTCTGCATCACGCAATCCGCCTTGGGCAGCATGAGCAATCAAGTGTAAGGCTGCTGCTTCTGCTTCTAGCTTGAGGTCATCACAAATGGCCTGAAGCTTTTCGACAATTATATGTTCTGTGATGCGCCGTAGATTAAAGCGCTGGCAACGGCTAATAATCGTTGCCGGGACCTTATGCGGCTCTGTTGTGGCAAAAAAGAATTTCACATTTTCAGGAGGCTCTTCAAGCGTTTTTAACAGAGCATTAAAGGCCTCCTTTGTGAGCATATGCACTTCATCGATGATATAGATTTTGAAGTGACTGCTTGGAGAAAATGAGATGGTCTCATTGATTTTGCGGATATCATCGATCCCTCGATTCGAGGCTCCATCAACCTCGATCACATCCATGGAGTGCCCATGTGCAATTTCTTTACAGGAGCTGCACGTGTCACATGGCTCGTTCTCTTTTGTTCTAGCCTGGCAGTTGAGAGCTTTTGCAAGGATCCGTGCTAAAGTTGTCTTACCTGTTCCTCGGCTGCCAGAAAATAAATACGCGTGAGAAACTTTTCCATCCATCAACGCATTTTTTAAGGTGGTCACTAATGGATCTTGACCCAAGACTTCTTGGAAGCGTTGCGGTCGGTAGCGCCTGGTTAATGCTTTGTAGTGAGAGCTTGAATTCATGCATACTCCTTCGAAGCTATCAATTATAGGAAAAGGCAAAAATGTTCTAAAGGTCGTTTTCTCTATTTTTTCTTATAGGGATGCTAAAAAAAATGAGCAGAGAAACAAAGCGTACAGAGCTAATTTCTTGCAACTCCTAGGTTTTCAAGCGGTTGAATAGGTGGAGGCCCAAGGATGAATTTCAATCGCCCGTAACTGTAATGGTGTGCTATACCAGGGAGAAAATTACTTAAGGTGGGTTATGAGCTCTGAGACAAAAATTCCCTCCTCTTTTGGTAGCTCTTCCGAGCAGGGGTTTTTTGATCGCAACATTGCAATACGTATTTTTTTAGGGCTTTTGGCTCTTTTTGCTATGGGCTCTTTTATGCACTTTCGAGAGCCAACGCGAGAGAAGCTAGAGCTCAACAAGAAAGCTGGAAAATATATCGTTGCGCAGGTGGACTTTTCTTTTTTCAACAAAGAGCTCACAGATCAGCTGCGACAAGAAGTTGTTCGTGATATTGGGCCGATCTATAAGCTTGATGAGAAAGAAGTACGAGAGCAAGTGCAGACTTTTGACAGAAGCCTGCTGGGGAAGAGTGACTGGCGGTCTAAAGTGGGAACCACTTCTTTTGAAGAAATTACTCAAAGTGCGCGTCGCCTAGCGCAGGTTCTTGTACAAGCGCGTTTCTCCGATCGTCGTACTGAAAAAGAGTTGGCTAGGTACAAGCTCAACCAAGATAAGATTCTGGTTTTTAATCCAAATAACCCACGAAGAGGGGAGCGCATCCCTCTTGAGTTATGGCATGCCCTCAGTAGGGAGGCGGCTCTTCAAAAAAACCTTTCTCCCGAAGCTTCGGCTCTTTTACTGAAATTTTTTCGTTCCAGAGCCTGGAAGTTTGAAGAAGATCGGAAGCTGCGTGATGAGGTTCGTAGAGAAGCTAAGAGCCAAGTCGAGGATGTTTATACGGAAGTGGCTGCAGGAGAACGGCTTGTTGATCAGGATGAGTTGATCACTTCAAAGCACATTCTGATGCTTCAAGCCATGAAGCGAGCGATGCAAGAGTCGCGCAATTTATGGCATCCGCTCACCCTGTTGGGAAGCTTTACTCTATCCTTTGTGATTCTTTTTATCTGCGTGCTTTACTTTCGAGCATATCATCAAGAAATTTTGCGCTCAAATAAGCGGATATTCCTCTTAGTCGTTCTCTTTGCTCTGACACTTTTTGTTTCTAAGGTGATGGAGTACTTTCTTTTAAATACAGGAGGGTTGTTCGAGCTTGTGCGCTACCCTTTGTATGTGCCTTTTTGTGCAATTATGATTGCCAGCTTGCTCAATGCTCGTGTAGCAATTTTTACAAGTGGGCTGGCTTCCCTCATTCTCTCTATTACTCTATCTGTTGATGTGGTGAGCTTTATTTTGCTCAATACACTAGGATCCATTTTTGCAGTCTTTAGCAGTCAAAAATTGTTTAAGAGAAAGGACATTTTTAGCATTTGCTTCCGCTCTTGGTTGGGAGTTTTATGCATTATTATTGCTTTAAACCTCTTTAACAATGCTCCTTGGTCGTGGTCCTTTGTCACAGATCTAGTATCAACTCTTGCCTGTATGATGCTTACGGCGATTCTTGTTGCAGGGCTGTTACCTCTTTTTGAGACGGTGTTTAATATTTTAACGAACATCACTCTTATGGAGTATATGGATCCAAACAATGAGCTATTGCGTCGCTTGATGATTGAAGCTCCAGGAACATATCAGCACTCTATGTTGGTCGGAAACCTTGCAGAGGCTGGAGCCTCTGCCATTGGAGCCAATGGTCTTTTCTGTCGAGTATCCACTCTTTATCATGATATTGGTAAGCTTGCGAATCCCTATTACTTCTCTGAAAATCAGCAAGGAGGGGTCAATATGCATCAGTTATTGACACCTTTAGAGTCCGCACAGGTCATTATAGGACATGTAAGAGATGGGGTTGCCTTAGCTCGAAAAGAAGGACTCCCAGAGCCTTTTATCGACATTATCAAAGAGCATCATGGTACCACCCTCGCGCAGTGTATGTACCATGAGCAGTGTGTGTTGATGGGGGGAGATAAAGGGCTTGTAGATGAACGAGATTTTCGTTACTCAGGCCCAAAGCCTCACTCACGAGAGTCAGCGATTATTATGATTGCCGATGTGCTTGAAGCTGCTTCAAGAACTTTGCCCGAGTTCACAGAAGAAAACTTGACTGATATGGTCAATAACTTGGTGAAGACAAAGTCTGAAGATGGGCAGTTTGATGAATGTTCTCTCACCTTTGAAGAACTTGGTATCGTGAAGAAGAGCCTTGTGAAGACTCTTCTTATGGCTGGGCACTCAAGAGTGAAGTACCCATACCAGCTATCAGAAGAAGAGGCTAATGCACAAATTGATGCTTAAGTGCAGAGAGTAAGTCTGCCAACTTTTGGTCGCATGCTTTGATATCCTGATTTAGGTCTCCAGAAAAGGGGTGGCATGTGCCCATATAAAGTTTAATTTTTGGCTCTGTTCCTGAAGGACGCACAACAATTTTACTTCCATCTTCTAAGAGATAGAGTAAAACATTGGACTTTGGTAGCAAAAGGTCCTCTTTTGTATTGGAGTTTACAAGCAGAGCTGTTTGCTGTTGATAGTCTTCAATACGAGAGACTTTTAGGTTCGCAAAGTGTGAGGGGGGATTTTGACGCAGCGCTTCCATCATCTTTTGAATGGCCTCTTGTCCCTCTCTACCTGTTAAAACAATCGATTCTAACGACTCTCGGTACACTCCAAATGAGCGGTAGATTTCGTGTAACAAGTCGACGAGTGTATGACCTTTTAACTTTTGGTCTAAAGTGACTTCAGCTAACAGGGCTGCAGAAATAGTCGCATCTTTGTCTCGAGAGAGCGTGCCGAGAAGGTAGCCATAGGATTCTTCTCCTCCAAAGCAAAATTGATGAGAGCCAGACTCTTCCCATTGGCGAATTTTTTCACCGATGTATTTGAACCCTGTCAAAACATCGACACAGGTGCATCCATAAGACTCTACAATTTTACGAAAGAGTTCTGTAGTGACAATCGTTTTAACAAAGGCTAAAGAGGGAGAGAGTTGATTATGCTGCTTCTTAGCTTGCAGGAGGTGGTATAAACAAATACATGCAATTTGGTTCCCATTCAATAGGACTGCTTTGCCATGGTGATTGACCACAGCTCCCAGCCTATCAGCATCCGCATCTGTCCCTATCAAAAGGTCAGCTTGTTCTTCTAGTAGCTTTTGAATGCCAAGTAAAAGAGCTTTTTGCTCTTCAGGATTTGGGGTAGAGACTGTAGGAAAGTTCCCATCAGGCTCTTTTTGCTCATCTACATGGATCAGGTTGTCAAATCCCCATGCTTTCAACCCTCCAGGCAACATCGTGATTCCTGAACCATGCAAGTTTGTATAAACCAGAGATAGCGAGTTGCCATGTTTGGCATTTTGCTCTGGATAGCTTTGCAGAGGAAGGATTGCTTTTTGGTAGGCTTGATCAATTTCAGAGCCCATGGTCTCGATAGATCCAAGAGCTTGTCCACTCTGAGCGACTTGTTCAGGGCTCAATATTTTATAAACTTCTTCAATGATTCCCCGGTCATGAGGAGGAAGAATTTGTGCTCCATCCTGCCAGTATACCTTATAACCATTGTACTCTTTTGGGTTATGAGAAGCTGTGATCATCACAGCGGCATGGCACTTCTTATAGCGAGAAGCAAAAGAAAGAAGGGGGGTAGGGCGAAGAGACTCAAATAAAAAAACTTGAAAGCCATTGTTTGCTAAAACATTTGCTGTGCATTGAGCAAAAGAGTGAGAGGTGAGCCTAGAATCAAACCCTATAGCAAGGCGAATCTGTTCACGAGGGAACTGTTGCTTCAAGTAATTTGCAAGCCCCTGTGTGGCAAATTGAATAGTAAAGAGGTTGACTCGGTTAGTGCCAGGGCCGCATAAACCTCTGAGACCTCCCGTGCCAAAGCTCATCCTACAGTACATAGAATCAATCAGCTGCTTGGGGTCTGACTTCATCCATTTTTTTAATATAGACTTGCTTTCTTGGTCATAAGGACCTTCAAGCCAGCTTGTTAAATTTTTAGATGTTTCATCGTCTAAATTGATTTCTAGCTTCATCGGATGACTATGACTTCTTTTGTTTGAGAATACCGGCGATGCCTGCTACAACAAAGAGTAAAAGAAATATTACACATGTTATAAGGATCACTGTAGGTTCTGTCGTTGCAGATGCTATGGGAAAAAACATATTACCTTCCCTAAAAAGATAAAGAATCTTTTGGCAGGATAGGTTCAAAAAAAGCCATTGTCAAGCCAGAATAGCCTATGGTAGACTCGTTGGGCTTTAGAAAAAGTTTTGGAGAAAAAGATGACGCGTAAGCGAGAGCACTGGCAGTCAAGGTTTGGCTTTGTCATGGCAGCAGCGGGCTCCGCTATAGGGTTAGGAACCCTTTGGCAGTTTCCATATCTAATAGGCCAAAATGGTGGAGGACTTTTTCTCCTAGCTTATTTTGTTTTTACTATTTTGATTGCAGTACCAGTATTTGTTGCCGAGCTTGTCATTGGGCGGCGAGGACAAAGGGGAGCTGTGGGCTCTTTTATGGCTCTAGCAAAGCCTGCAAGTAACTGGAAGCTTGTTCCCTGGCTTGGAGTCTTTGCTTCCTTTGTGGTGATTTCTTTTTACAGTGTGGTCGCAGGGTGGGGGCTGAACTATACTCTCCTTTCTCTATGCGATTTTTACGAGTTTAAGGACCCATCAGAAGTGCGCGGTGTATTTCAAACGTTGAGTGCATCAGGAGGAGTCCAAGTTTTTTGGCATTTTGTTTTTATGCTGATTGTTGGATCTGTTGTTTTTAAAGGGGTGCAAAAAGGGATTGAGCATTGGAGCCGGGTAATGACCTCTGCGCTATTGGTTATCCTTCTGATTCTTCTTGGGTATAGTTTGAGCTTAGATGGCTTAGGCCAAGCTCTTCACTACCTTTTTTATCCTGATCTTCAAAACTTTTCCCTTACAGCGATGTTAGAGGCTCTAGGGCTTGCCCTGTTTACTCTGAGCCTTGGGGAAAGTATTATGGTTACTTACGGTAGCTACATGAAGAAAAGCGATGACATTCCCAAGGTAGTGGGTGTGGTTTCCATCATGAATATTGTGGTCTCTTTGCTGGCTGCTTTGATGATTTTTCCTATCGTGTTTACCTTTGACTTATCTCCAAGTGGAGGGCCAGGCCTTGTCTTTGAAACTCTTCCCGTTCTCTTTGCGCAGTTGCCAGGGTCGATGGTTCTTTCAACGCTCTTTTTTGTCCTACTGTCCTTTACAGCCATCACTTCAGGTATTGGTCTTTTAGAGACGGTTGTTGCTAACTGCACAGACCTCTATGGTTGGTCGAGAAAAAAGACCGTACTCATTGTCGGGATTGCTGTTTTTGTTTTTGGCGTGCCTAGTGCTCTAGCAAGTAGTGGAGATGTCTTTCCTATGTGGGAAGAAATGTATGGACGGAACTTTTTCCAGACCATGGGAACATTGGTCACCAATTGGCTTATGCCTTTGAATGCCTTCTTTGTTGCAATCTTTATTGGGTGGGGCGTGCCAAAAGCAGAAGTCTTTGAAGAGTTTTGCTCTGGCGCTTCCTGGACAGGGGGCTATAAAATATGGTATCGGTTCATTCGGTATGTTGTTCCGGTGTTTATCTTATTAATTATTTTGGGAAAGAGTGGAATAGTAGCCCTCGATAAACTAATTTAACGGCTGTGTATGATTGATATCCGAGAAGGAGAGTCAAACTTCCAGAGTGCAAAAGAGCCCTCAAAGCGTTTTTTGAGTGTTTATTGGAAGTGTTGTCGCACCTACTCTCATCTCGGGAAAGATCAAGAAGGTAAGTTCTATCGTGGAGCATGCCCCAAGTGTCGCGCATGGGTAAAAGTGCCTATTGGTGAGCATGGTACAAGCCAAAGAATATTTATGGCGGAGTAATGAGAAAAGCAAGAGAACACTGGGGTTCACGTTTTGGATTTGTCCTAGCTGCAGCGGGATCAGCGATCGGCTTAGGAGCTCTTTGGCAGTTTCCTTATTTGATAGGGCAGCATGGAGGGGGACTCTTTGTCCTTGCCTTTATCCTTTTTACCGTAGTGCTCGGCATACCTGTATTTATCGCAGAGCTGATTCTAGGGCGCAAAGCACAAAAGGGAGTGGTTGGAATTTTTCGCTCACTCGCTGGTCCGCAAAGTGTGTGGGTATGCACTGGGTGGCTTGGTTTTTTTAGTGCCTTTATCATCCTCTCTTATTATAGCGTGGTGTCTGGGTGGGGGCTGAATTACATTTTGCTCTCCTTGACAAACCTTTATCAATCCAAAGATCCTGAAACAATCAGGAGTGCATTTGGGGAGCTCCATCGTGCAGGGGGGATGAATCTTTTTTGGCACTTCGTCTTTATGTGCCTAGTTGTCTGTGTCGTGATTCAGGGAGTGCAAAAAGGGATAGAAAAGTGGAGTCGTCTCTTAACATCAGGATTATTTTTAATTCTTCTTGCTTTACTCATTTACTCTCTCACCCTTTCAGGGTTTACAGATGCATTATCTTATCTCTTTGTTCCAAAGGTAGAGCAGTTTAAAGCATCAAGTGTGCTAGAAGCTTTAGGCCTTGCTTTTTTCTCTTTGAGTGTAGGACAGGGCATTATGCTGACGTATGGTAGCTATATGCGTAAAAGTGAAGATATCCCGCGTACAGTAGGCATTGTGGCTGTGATGGATATCTTTGTTTCCTTGCTTATTGCTGTGATGATTTTTGCCATCATTTTTACTTTCGGTCTGACCCCTGGGTCTGGGCCAGGGCTCATTTTTGAGAGCCTTCCTGTGCTTTTTTCACAGCTCCCTGGAGCTATCTTATTTTCTACAGCTTTTTTTGTGCTTTTTGTATTTACCGCACTAACCTCCTCTGTCGCTTTTATGGAGGTACTTGCAGCAAACTTAATTGACCGCTTTGAGCTATCTCGTAGAAAGGCTGTGTTGATTGCAGGCGGAGCGGTATTCATTTTTGGAATTCCTAGCGCTTTATCAGGCACAGATTGGCTATTTCCTGAGTGGAAGCAGGTCTTTGGCATGAACTTTTTTGAGACATTTAGTCGCTTGGCTTCCAGTTGGTTGTTGCCTATAACTGGACTGTCTGTAGCTCTTTTTACAGGGTGGGCTTTGCCAAAAGATATTGCTAAGGATGAGCTGTTGGAAGGAACGATCTGGCGTTGGTGCTTCCCTCTTTGGCACTTTTCCATCCGGTATCTTGTGCCTGTGGCTATCCTTCTCATCATTTGTGACCACAGTGGACTTTTCTCCTTAGATCAGATCTTTTTCCCTTTTGAGCCCTAAGCTATTATAGTTTGCTTTTGCATTTTAACCTTGATCGTCTACTCTTGGGCTAAGATAGCATTTGTTTGAGGAGAGGTTGCCGTGCAAAAGCTTTTGCGTGTTGCTGTACTTTGTGCTTTGTTGGGAGGGATCTCAGGATGTCACCCCTATAAAAAACAGATCCCAACAGGGGAGCCAAAGAGAATCCAAAATGCATATTCTAGCCCTAAATATGACCATACGCACCTGCTGAATGTTCTTGTACTTCCCGTAGATAACCCTATGCGTCTAAATGCAGTGGAGATGCAAGAGAAAGAGATTTTGCTCAGCGTTGTTCGCAATATGGGGAAATTCAATTACTTTAACTTACAAACTCTTGATGAAGATCAGCTTGCGCCTGGAACCATTATTGATTTAGAGGCCGGAGAGGTTAATCGGCTAAAGCTTGGAGAGCTTGGAAAAGATCATAATGCACAAGCTGTTTTAAAGGTTTCTGTACAAGACTACCAAACATTTGCTCCTCTACGCATCAAAATTAAAGCTGCCCTTGTGGATAGCCAGACAGGCGAACGCATTTGGGCTATCGATGAGGTATTTGATTCGCAAGATGCAGAAGTGATAAATGGGATGCGTATTTGGTGGAACACGCGTATTTCAGCAGGGGGAAGCAATACGAACTATGACTTTCTAGCAAATCACATTTCTCCTGGTTTTTTCTTGAATTATGTGCTTTATGAGGTTGCCCAGTCCTATTCAGAGATGCGGATCGCCAATATGAAGGCTGTTGCGCAAGAGAGGGAAAAACTGATGCAAGAGCAAGCAAGGGTAGAAGAAATGCGGCAGCAGGTCGAAAGGTGATAACTCTTTTAACCTTAGCGAATTATGGCTGTAAAAGAGCTTGCTTGTGTTAAGCCTTTTTATGGGTTGTCGATAATAAATTTAGGAGATTTGATATGGAAGGAAATATATCAGACACCGGTCCCTTAAAGGGGCGGCACGTATTTAGCAGTGAGCAAAGGACTTCAAAGAAGAAAAGTTCTGAAGAATCCTCTTCAGTAACTTCTGCCGAAGATCAAGTAGAGCTCTCTCCAGAAGCGACTAAAAAAGCTGAAGAGGCAAAAAAAGTTAGTGAGTGGGTGCGCATGCTTGAAGAGATGCCCTCTACTCGAGAAGGAGAGGTCGCTCGTGTGCAAGGAGAGGCTAAGTCGTATGGTGATGTAGAGCTAAAAGAAGTCTCAAAGGCGATAGAGAAGGAACTCTTCTCAGATGATTGATTGGCGTAACTTGACAATCACCCGCTCTCCAGGCAGCCACTTTTTCTGCGCGAGTAGCTCTTCTGTATCCCATAGATAGGGGATTACCTCTACACGGTCTGAGTAGAGCTCTATTAAGTTCCATGAACCATTTTTTTTAGATGAACAGCAGCCCGCATCAACTGTGATGGGTAGGCCTTTTGCTTGCTTATTGATGACTTGATTATGGTGGTTATGTCCATGTAGGTAAAGGCCTACATTGGGATGACCTTTGACAATTTTCTGTAAAGCGTATGCTCGCCTTAAGGCTCTGTGCTGGCCTTTTTCTGGAGGGTATAAAGGGTAGTGATTGATAAGGATGATAAAAGCATCCTTTGGGATTTTTGTGTCTAAGATCGCGGTAAGCTTCTCTTCCATTTCTTCGCTGAAATAGCCTGTAGAGTCAAAGAAGGGAGTCGAGATCGCGGTATCAAGTGTCACCCACCAAATCGAGTCATGAAACTTCCCATAAGCCACTCGGTCTTTTTCCAACGTGTAAGTTGTATCTTCTATCGGGACAGGAGAGGGGAAGTATTGGTAAAAGCGTCGTTGTTGGTCAGCAAGAGGGGTATAGCAGTCGTGATTTCCAGGGATTGCAAGAGTTTTATAAGGCTTAGCTAAAAACTTGCTATAAAGCTTTTTCCCAAGGTCAAACTCGTTAGGTAAAGAGGTTGAGGTGAAGTCTCCAGTCAGGAGTACAGCATCAATTGACTGCACATTGAGTATAGGAAAGATGCCATTGATTTGTTCTGGAGAGTGCTCTTTGCGCCTTGTCAGTAAGAAGTTGCAAATGCCAATCGCCCGCTTGTTAAAAAACTCGCGAAGGTGTTTAGGAAAGCGGGTATAGTGAAAGTCACTAAGTTGGGCTAGGCGTAAAAGAGGCTGAGTCATGGTAATATACTCGGTTAAGAGCCCCATAAGCATCGCTCATGGGGCTTTAGCTTAGGAGATTACTCTTCGTTCTCTTCTGCTTCTCCAATAAGAGCTTCAGAGATCAAAATAATTCCAGCAACAGATGATGCGTAGGAAAGGGCGGAGCGAATCACCTTTACAGAGTCTACAACACCTTTTTCAAAGAGGTTAGTCATAGATTCAGATTGAGCATCAAATCCAACAGATACATCAGATTGACCCGCAAGCTCAGACAGAACAAGAGCGCCATCTTTCCCTGCATTTTCTGCAATCGCTTTGACAGGAGCTCCACAAGCATCTTGGACAATACGCACACCAAGAGCTTGATCGCCATCTAGCTTGAGGTTGGAGAGCTTTTGGCTAGCTCGATACAGAGCACATCCGCCTCCAGCAACAATTCCTTCACTGATCGCTGCTTTTGTAGAGCTTAAGCTGTCTTCAAACATTTGCTTTTGCTGCTTCATTTCTGCTTCAGTAGCTGCTCCTACGCGAATCACAGCAACGCCACCTTGAAGCTTGGCTTTGCGCTCTTCTAGCTTCTCTTTATCATAGTCACTTGTGCTGTTTTGAATTTGTGCTTCGATTTGCTTTGCGCGTGTAGCAATCTCTTCTTCGGTACCATTGCCATTAACAATAGTTGTATTTTCTTTTGTGACCGTGATTTTCTCTGCACTTCCAAGTTGTTCAACACTTGCATCCTTTAGATGCATACCTGTCTCTTCAGAGATGACTTGTGCACCAGTAAGGGTGGCAATGTCTTGGAGCATTTCTTTGCGACGCTCACCAAAAGCTGGAGCCTTTACGCAAGCAACTTTTAGAGATCCTCTTAGCTTGTTAACTACGAGAGTTGCAAGAGCATCCCCTTCAATATCTTCAGCAATAATTAAAAGCTCTCGACCTGTGCTTGCCACTTGTTGCAGCACGGGAAGAAGCTCGTGAATGGATCCGACTTTTTTATCTGTAAGAAGCAGATATGGAGAATCCATCTCGATAATCATTTTTTCTTGGTCAGAGCAGAAGTAAGGGCTTAGGTAACCCCTATCAAATTGCATCCCCTCTACCAGTTCAATAGAGGTCTCGCGTCCCTTTCCTTCTTCGATAGTCACGACTCCAGACTGGCCTACTTTTTCAATTGCTTGGCCAATGAAAGAGCCGATGGATGCATTTCCTGATGCAGAAACAGTGGCAATATTTGTGATATCGCGGTTGTCTTTAATTTGCTGGGCCATGCTTTTTAGTTCGTCAATCAGTGTTGCCACTGCTTGATCCATGCCACGTTTAACTTGAATAGGGCTGTGACCTGCAGAGATGCTCTTGAGTCCCTTCTGAACCAGTTGGTCTAAGAGGATCACGGCTGTTGTGGTTCCATCTCCACATGCTTCTTGCGTTTTTGCTGCAACCTCTTTTGCCATTGAAACACCCATATTCTCATACTGGTCTTTCAACTCAATCTCTTTAACAATGCTGTTTCCATCATTTGTAATTGTGGGAGAGCCCCAAGATTTTTCTAGGCCTACATTACGCCCTTTAGGTCCGAGAGTGCAACGAGCTGCATCGGCAAGCTGAGAGACGCCTCGAGCAAGCTTTTTTCGAGCTTCTTCATGAAAGATGATTTCTTTGGCAGATGCGGTCATCTTATTCTCCTGAGTTCTTTTTATAGAATCTAGTGCTTTGATGTCGGAATATTGCGAGCTAGGCGTAGGCTAATGTCAATGGAAGGAACAGAGTCTGTGATTGCTCCAATAGAAACACCATTGACTCCTGTGGCCGCATAAGCTCTAACAGTTTCAAGGATAATCCCTCCAGAAGCCTCTACATAAGCGCGCCCGCGAATCATCTGGACAGCCTCTCTGACCATTGGAGGGGACATATTGTCGAGCATGATGATATCAGCCTTTGCTTGCACAGCTTCTTTTACCTGCTTGAGGTTTTCGACCTCTACCTCAACAACAAGGGAGGGGCGGTAGCTTCGTGCACGGCGAACAGCTTCTAAAATAGGCTCTTTTGTCTCATTTCGAAGGAAGGCAAGGTGATTGTTTTTAATGATGAAACGATCATCTAAAGCATAGCGATGGTTGCGCCCGCCACCCATGCGAACAGCATATTTTTCTAAGCAGCGCAATCCAGGCAGCGTTTTGCGTGTGTCTAAAATATCGCAGTTATACCCAGCAACCTCAGAGACATACTGATGAGTAATCGTTGATATTCCACACGTATGCTGCAGAATATTTAATGCCACGCGCTCAGCAGCAAAAACCCCTAAGGCTGGTCCTCGTACTTCAGCAATGACTGTCCCAGCTCGGTGAAAGGAGCCATCTTCAACTGTTGGAGTGACAACAATCTTGTCTGACGTTTTTTTGAAAACTAAGGGAAGCAAAGGGAGGCCGCTGACTACAGCACCTTGCTTTAACAAGAAGCGACCCGAAATCTCAGCATTTGCAGAAATACACGCTTCGGAGGTGATATCACCAGAGCGTAAGTCTTCTGCGATTGCAATATCTACTAAATGGTCGACTTCCTTGCGGAAGAGATTTGTGAGTTCGTTCAGGTCCATGGGCACCAAAAAGATTAGAACATCGAGCATATCCAAGCAGAGCTCTTTATTGCAAGTGGCTTAAGAAGAGAAATTTTAGAGGGGGATCCTTGAAGAAAATTTCCCGTGGTTTATTTTTATTATCAGACCTGAAATTGACTGTTTTATTTTAATAAAAATATTTTTATAATAAATTAAGATGTTAATTATTATAGGTTGTCAATGTCTTCAGAATCAACAGGTCATAGCTCAATGGATTATAATGCTGCTGCAAGGTGGCAGGGAGGAGAAATTGAAGTTTTTCATCCTGTTGAAGGGGGAGAGGTATGTCATGGGATCAAGTTTACTATTCCCAATAAGCGCTTGTTTGGTTTTGAAAGTAATCGCTCTTGGGCTAAGCGGGCCAAAGGAGCAATAGCAGAGTCTTTGAAGTCCCATGCACAACATGCTAGCCACCTAAGCTCTAAGGAAAGGCGAGAGGAAGTGGCAAATCATATTTTTGAGCAGTTAGCCTCCTATAACCCAGGTGAAAAAGTCCAAGCGTGGCACCAGATGGGAGTAAAGCCTGGCGCTACTGATGGCGTTAAGCAAATTATTCAGAATGTTTTGGAGCAGCACAGTAAAAGTACAGCAGTGAAAAGAGGAATAGATGCTCTTGATGCCGCAGAGAGGTACTTAAGTAGCTCTTTAGATAGTAAGCATCTTGTGGATAAGTTAAGTATTGCTATTGGAGACTTATCTTCGACAGATTTTGGTTTTATGGAGCATCTCAGTTTATCTAGTGAAGGAGATGAAAAAAGGCTTACCTCTTCTTTAGAAGGGCTTCAGAAATATTTAAATAGTGAAATATTGATACGCTCTATTGAGCTAAAAGATGAGAAGGCATGGGAGGATATTATCGGTAGAGTGTGTTCCTTGAGGGAGAGTGTCGTAGGCCAATTTGTAGATGTTCCTAAAGAGCTTCAACCTATACTGGATAGCATGAATAGATTGACAGTAGAGGTAAGGCGAAAGCTAGATGAGCTTAAAGCTCCTGTAGAAGAAGTGAGGCAGCCTGTAGAGGAGTCTATACAAGCAGATGAAATGCAAGAAGCTCATCAAGAGGAGATTATTGCGGTTAGAGAGAGAATATTTTCTATCTGTAGTGGCCTTGCTAGCTACTCACCAGAGATGCAAGCTGGTGGTGTAAAGGGGGCTAAAAACATCTCTGATAGGTTGTCTAGAGGGTTGGAAGAGATTAAGAAGGTGGAGAATTCTCTTGAGCGTATTGAGGTTCCTGAGGGGGCTTTTGAATTAAGAGATCTTATTGGTCAGCAAAAGCAAAAGATTCAAAGTAAGCGCGAAGAGTATGAACTCTATATTCAAGGGCTTATAGAAGAGGTCCTTTCTGGTACAAAAATTCGTCGTCAGTTCATAGGGGTTGGAGATAGAGAAAATGTTCGACAGACATTTCGCCAGCGTATAAGCACTTTTTTATCTCCCCTGCAAAAGATTTTGCCTAAGGAAAAGTTCAAAGCTGAAAAAAGAGACTTTCTGGACCATTTGGACCGACTCGTAACGGAATATACGTCTTCTATCATTACAGATAATTCAGAAAGGGTGATCAGGGATAAGATCGGGAGTCGCCTACTCAGTAGAAGAGGAGAAAAAGTAGATAAAGAGCGTTTGCAGTTTGAAATTGACCAACTAGCAGTGAATGATGAAGTTAAGACTTTTGTTAAGGCCTTGCTGAATCAATATGGAGACAAGCATGCTACGCGGGTAAGTCGAAAAGGATTTTTAAATTTTCTTTTTGAGAAAAAGTAACGAACTGAATTTATAGGCTTTGGTTATAAATCCAGCGTTTTTGGACTCCTAGCAACTTAGCAGCCAGAGCGATCGCTTCTTTTTTGGGTAGCTGAAAAGTTTGAATGAGCTCTTCTACAAGTTCTAGAGGGGCATGCAGGTTTCCTTGCTCTCCTCCTTTAACCATTAAAGAGATCTCTCCGCGCGGAGGGTTTTGGGTAAAGTGCTCATAAGCAGCAGTAGCTGTGGACCGATAGAGTTCTTCAAACTGTTTTGTCAGCTCTCTTGCAATAAAGACCTCATGTTCAGGAGCCACCTTCTTAATCACCTCAATAGCTCCCAATAAGTTGCGTGGAGAGACGAAAAAAAGAGAGGGAAGAGGAGCATAAAGCGCTTGTGTAAGGGTGGAGGTCAATTGCTGCTGCTTAGAGGGTAAAAAACCCTGGAAGGTAAACCCCTCCTCAGAAAATCCAGAGGCAGCATATGTTGTGGTTACAGCACTAGGTCCTGGAAGGCAGCTATAAGGAAGGTCGCGTGCCTGGCATGCTTGAACTAACCGCATGCCTGGATCAGAAACAACAGGTACTCCCGCATCACTCAGTAAGCCTATCGTCAGTCCATTTGCTAAGTCTTTGCAAATGGCTTCCAGTAGCTTTGCTTCATTAAACTTATGATAGCTTTTCAGGGGGAGAGAGAGTTCATAGGCCTTGAGAAGCTTGGCACTATGTCGCGTATCTTCGCAAAGCAGGTAGTCACACTCTTTTATCGTGGATAGGGCCCGAAGGGTAATATCCTGTAAATTGCCGATGGGGGTCGAAATGATGTAAAGCATGATAAAAAGAGGGTGAAGAAGGTGGCACCCAGATTCGAACTGGGGATAAAGGCTTTGCAGGCCCCTGCCTTACCACTTGGCTATGCCACCGAAAGGCGTAACCTTATAGCGTAGCTTAAGGCTTAAAGTCAATGAGTTGATCATGCTAAATGTGGTCTTCTCTGGGAAAAAAGCATCGCTTTTATTCAAATTGCTTCGTATATTCCCGGGCTATGCCTCTATCTACTAAAGAATTTTATCGCTTTTTTCAGCTCGAAGCACCCGTTGCTCAAGAAATTATAGGGTATGCTCTTGATAGTCGTGCAGTGCAAGAGGGGATGGTCTTTTTTGCAATCCGTGGATTGCGCGTTGATGGGCATTCCTTTTTAAGGAAGGTTGCAGAGCAAGGAGCTTTAGCTGCCGTAGTAGCTGACGATTACCAAGGGGAAGAGCCCTTGCCCCTAATCCGTGTTGCTTCTGTAGAAAAAACTCTCCAAGACCTTGCAAGCTACTATGCTTGCCTCTGTCAATGGAGGATCTTAGCCATCACAGGTTCACTAGGGAAAACCACAGCAAAGCACTTTTTGGCACACATGCTTTCTCATGAGTTTCAAGTAGCTGTGACTCCCCGTAGCTACAATAGCCAATTAGGCTTGCCCTTGGGGGTCCTCAATATGGATCAAGGGGCTGATTTTGCAGTGTTGGAAATGGCGATGACAGAAAAGGGGAATATTCGTCGCTTAGTCGAGCTGTTTCCTCCCCATATAGCAGCAGTGATTTCTGTAGATTATGTCCATGTAGAAAATTTTGATGGCTTAGAAGGAGTTGCTCGGGCCAAGTCTGAAATTTTTACAAGTGATCTCACAGAATGGGGAATCCTTGCAGATGATGTTCCCCATGCTAAAGAGCAGGTGTTTTGGGGGAGTTGTCCAAAGAGTTTTTTCTCAATGTCTGACCCTGCTGCAGATTACTATGCCGAAGAATTAAGGGATTGTTGGGTTGTACAAGAGAGAGGGCAAAAGCACCTTCTTTCTTGGAACCTTCAAGGGAAGCATTTTCAGCGCAATGCACTCGCAGCAATTGCACTAGCTAGAAAGGCAGGTCTGTCATGGGAGGCAATAGCAGAAGCGGTTACAACCTTAACGGTTCCTGAGGGGCGCTTTGATAGGAATGAAAAAGGCGGTGTGGTTTGGATCTGTGATGCTTTCAATGCCTGTGTGACATCTGTTAAAGCAGCCATTGACACTCTGCCTGTTCCTTCAAAGGGAGGGCGTACCTATATGGTATTTGGCTCGATGGTGGGGATGGGAGCAAATAGTAAGCGTTTTCATGAGGAGGTGGGTCGTTACTCTTGCTCTAGAGTGGACATTATGTATTGCATTGGCGAGTTTTCTTCCTCTGTTGCCAGAGGGCGAGGGAGTTGCAGTACCCATCTTTTTGATGAGAGGCAAACATTAAAACATGCTGTTCAGAAAGAGCTAAGGCCTGGCGATGTGATCCTTTTTAAGGGCTCAAATATTCATTCTCTATGGGAAATAGAAAAAGAGATACGTGAGGGGTGGTCATGATTTTGTACCTAATGGAGTTTATGCGTGGGGTGCTAGGAGTGAAGGTTCCACAGGTCTTCGCTTACTATTCTACACGTATGATTTTAGGTAGTGTCACAAGCTTATTGATTTGCATATTTTTTGGACCTTTTTTCATTCGGAAGCTTTATGAGTGGAAAATTGGTCAGCCCATTCGCAAGGAAGAATGCCCTGTACTCGCAGATCTGCATGGTAAGAAACAGGACACGCCAACAATGGGAGGGATTCTCATTCTCTTCTCTGTGCTATTTTCCCTTTTTCTTTGGATGGACTGGAGCTCTGTTTTTACTCTGATTCTCTTTGTGACAGTAGTCGTTTTAGGTGGCTTAGGAGCGGTGGATGACCTTCTTAAGCTAAAGTATAAAAACTCCAAAGGCTTGCCAGGGCGCTTGAAACTTATAGTACAAGTGACCTTTTCTTTGCTTCTTGCAGGGTACCTGTTAATACCTGAAGTTCAAGACTGGCTGCACCATGGAATTTGGTTTGCTCCACCAGTAGCAAAGCAAGCAGTTCTCTCTGCGAGTGGAGAGAAGTGGATGAAAGTACACTCCCTGTCGGAATATTCCTCCATGCTATTCATTCCCTTCTTAAAAGGGCCTGTACTTTACTTCACAGGAGGTGCGCTAGTTTTCCTGGCTTTCTTTTTCATGGTGGTTGTAACAGGTTCTTCGAATGCCGTGAACTTGACAGATGGCTTGGACGGCTTAGCAGCTGGCACAGTTTTAATGGTTGCTGCTTGCATGGCGCTTGTTGCTTTTGTTTCAAACAACATTGAAATCGCTCAGTTTCTGCACATTTTCTATATTGAGGGTAGTGGAGAGGTAGCGATCCTTCTAGCTTCACTTGCAGGAGCCTGCTTAGGCTTTTTATGGTACAATGGGCACCCTGCACAGGTTTTTATGGGAGATACAGGATCTCTAAGTATAGGGGGTATTTTAGGGGTTTCTGCTATTTTGTTGCGCAGAGAGGTTTTGCTAGCTGTTATCGGAGGAATTTTTGTGGTTGAAGCACTATCTGTTATCCTGCAGGTCCTCAGTTATCGATATCGCAATAAAAAGAGAATTTTCCTTTGCAGCCCCTTGCATCATCATTTTGAGTATAAGGGGTGGGCTGAGTCCAAGGTTGTTTTGCGCTTTTGGATTGTCGGCTTGCTATGTGCTCTTGTCGGTATTGCATCTTTGAAGTTTCAATAAGGAGAGTCGGTGAAGGTACTTATTCTAGGCTATGGGCAAACAGGAAAGTCTGTACACCGCTTTTTGACTCGCTTGCAGGCTGATGTTGTGATCTGTGAGGAGAAGAGCCAAGAGAAGGCTCCTTTTATGGATTTTGAAACAGCTTTACACTGGGGCCCTGATCTTTGTGTTACCTCTCCAGGAATTGGAGATGCTCACCCCTGGATTTTTGCTTGCCGAAGCCAGGGAATTCCTGTTTATAGCGATATCGAGTTAGGTTTGCGTTATGCGAAAAAACTACCTACCTTGCTTGGCGTTACAGGAACAAATGGTAAGACAACAGTTACGCTTTTGGCAGAGCATATTCTCAAAGAAGCAGGCTTGCGTGTGCGCGCTGTGGGGAATGTCGGGGAGCCTTTTTTAGACCATTTGGGAGAGGGGATGCCTGACTACCTTGTGGTTGAACTAAGCTCATTTCAAATTGACCGCACGACTTCTGCAAAGCTTTCAGCTGGTATCCTATTGAATGTTTCCCCAGATCATTTAGATCGCTACTCTTCCTACCATCACTACGTGCAATCTAAATGCCGTATGGGTGAGTTGGTGCTACCTCCCTCTGGGCACTTTTATGTGCGGAGTGATGTCTATACCGCTTATCCTCAGTTTTTGCCTTATGCAGGTTTACGCACTTTTGGATCTCAGCAAGGGGCTTTTTTACAGATAAAAAAAAGCTCTTTTATTTGTGAGGGAAAAGAGTATCACTTTCCCACAGGTGCACACCTTGAATCTGTGGATCGAGAAAATTTAGCGGCAGCCAGTTGCTTAGTGCATGAAGCAGGCATTCAATTTGAACAGGCGATAGATCTTGGCCGAACATTTAAAAAACCTCCTCACCGCTTAGAGTATGTTGCAGAGATTGCAGGGGTTACATACCATAACGACAGCAAGGCTACGAATGTAGATGCTGTTGAAAGAGCTGTCCACTCTTTATCAGGTCCAATTATTTTGATTGCTGGAGGCGTTTCAAAAGGAGAGCCTTACAGTCGATGGCAGGAACTGTTTAAAAAAAAGGTCTTGCAAGTGTATGCAATAGGTGAGTCGGCTTCAAGTATTGCCAGTGACTTAAAGGGCACAGTCCCTGTAAAGTGCTGTAAAGATTTGGAGGAGGCTGTGCAGCAAGCTGAGCGCAAAGCTAAACCGGGGATGCAGGTTTTGTTGTCCCCAGGATGTTCTAGCTATGACATGTTCAGAGACTACATAGAAAGAGGGAACCGTTTTAAAAGCCTCGTCAGGCAAATACAAGCTTAGAGGGAAGACATGAGTCGAAGAGATACGATCATTGTAGCAGTGTTGATAAACATAGGGTTACTCCTTGTTCTTTTTTCAACTGCCGTAGGAAAAAAAGAGCAGGGGCAAACAGAGATGGCTCAGGCCAAAACTCCTAAGCAAGAGCAGCATGCTCAGCCTGTAGAGGATGCAATAGAGCTTGCTCATCAAGAGAAAGATGACTTAGAGGAAGTCCTCAGTCAATTCAGTCAGAAGTTAGCTGGAGAGAAAAACCCAGCACCAGCGAATGCAAAGCAAGTGCCAATTCCTCTTGTTAGTGACCAGCAGAGAGTCGCTCGTGTCGTTGTCCGCAAGGGCGATTACCTCGATAAAATTGCTCAAGAGCAAGGAGTCGATGTCGACACCATCATGAGCTACAATCATCTATCTGATACGCATTTAGATATTGGCCAAATTCTAGAGATCCCTATTAGCTCACCAAGTAAGTCAGAGCCTAAGCCAGCCGTTGCTAAAGCAAAAGAGCAACCAAAGAAGACAAAAGTTGTCGCGAAAAGCTCTGCAGCTAGCAGTGAACAGGAATACTATACGATTCGAAGAGGAGATAACCCCTGGCTCATTGCCTTGAAGTATCGCATAGATCTTCATGATTTGCTTAAGCTAAATGGGTTAGATGAAAAATCCGCGCGTCGTTTGAAGCCAGGAGATAGGATCCGTATCAAGTAGCAATGGTTGAGTCCCCCAGAGCCACCTTTTTAGCACGCTCTGTAGCAGGGCATTCTTTTTTACTGATTTTTGTCACGCTGGTGATTTTTGCTCTTGGTCTTGTTATGGTATTTGGAACCTCTTCAGCAGAGGTGATGGACCGAGGGCTCAATCAAAGCACATATCAAGCTCTGATTCGTCAGCTTGCTCATGGTACCTTAGGCATTTTACTTGGTGTGGGTATTTGGATGTTGGGGTACAAGCATCTGCTTCGGCTGGCACCATTTTTGTTAGTGCTTTCTGCTTTACTATTGCTTTTAGTTTTAATTCCTGGTGTAGGCAAAACGGTGAATGGCTCTAAGCGGTGGATTTCTATTGCAGGGATGACACTGCAGCCTTCAGAGTTTGCGAAATTAACCTGCCCTCTTTTTGTCGTTTATATGGTTTTGCAAAAGCCGATTGTTCGCACAGACATAAAGCAGTTTTTGCGCTATATGAGCCCTCTTTGTGTTCCTTTAGCCCTTGTCTTTTTAGAACCAGATAATGGAACAACCGCTCTATTAGGCGTTCTTATTTTAACAGCTTTTTTGGTGATGCAAATTCGTTGGACATTTTGGGCTTTACCCTGCCTTATATTGGTTGTGGTAGGAGCTCCTATTGCTTGGCAACTGCCTTATGTGAAAGGACGCCTACATGTCTATTTTCATCCAGAAAAAGACCTTCTGGGTAAAGGGCATCAACCCTATCAAGCAAAAATAGCAGCAGGATCTGGGCAAGTTTTTGGTAGAGGACTGGGGCAGAGTTTGCAAAAGATGACTTACTTGCCTGAAGCACAAAATGACTATATTGCAGCCATTTATGCAGAAGAATTTGGCTTTGTAGGCATCGCTTTGCTTTTACTCCTTTATATGCTGATGGTATATGCGGGCTTTTTCATCGCCTATTGCGCAGAAGACCGTTCCGGTTTATACCTTGCTGTTCTTGCTACCTTTCTTGTTTGTATCCAAGCCTTTCTAAATTTAGGTGTTGTGTCTGGACTTTTGCCTAGTACAGGAGTCAACTTACCTTTCCTTAGTCAAGGGGGGTCCTCTTTGCTAGTCAACTTTGTTGCCATTGCACTTTTACTTAGTATCGCACGGGGGAGCCTTCGAAAGGAAAAGGGAAAACAGCGTCTATTTCACCGAATGGATGGAGGGCGCCCTATTCGGGAGGAAAGAGAGTGAAAGGTTGCGGATTCATTGCAACAGGTGGGACTGGAGGGCATATATTTCCTGCACAGGGTTTGGCTCGTGAGTTGTCTAAGGCTTGTCCAAACGGGAAGTTTTATTTGATCGGGGCAAACCTGCATACACGTTCATTTGTTGATCGAGGACAGGTGCACACACTCTCTGTGATGGCTGGCTCGATTTCTTTCCGCAAGCCCTTTCGCTCTTTGCTTAGTGCTGTAAAGTTATGCCTTGGATTTTTCCAATCTCTTTTTTTTATCTTACGTTACCGCCCAAGTTGGGTAGTGGGGTTTGGTAGCTTTAATACCTTCCCTATTCTTTTAGCTGCTGTTTTTTTGCGTGTTCCAATAGCCCTTCATGAGGGAAACTCGGTTCCTGGGCAAGTGAATCGGCTTTTCTCTCCATGGGCCCGGTGGGTAGGGATCCAATTTCCTCAAGCTCGTCAATGGTTAAAGGGACAGAGTGTACCACTAACTCTGCCTATTCGCTGGGAAGTACCTGCCACTTTATGGCCTAAGCAACCAAGGCCCTATACACTACTTGTATTTGGTGGCTCTCAAGGAGCACAGTATATCAATGAAGTGATGCAGGGAGTAGCTGAAAGACTAGCAGAATCTGCGTGGACATGGTCTATTATTCACCTCACTGGCCATGCAGAAAGTACAAGAAAGCTGAAAGAACACTACCAAGCATTAGGGATTTCAGCCACCGTGGAATCCTTTCAATCTGAAATCAATAAATATTGGTTGCAGGCAGATTGCATTCTATCGCGTGCAGGGGCTTCTACTTTTGCAGAGATGCTGGCTTTTCAGCGGCCTGGGCTGTTGATCCCATACCCCTATGCAAAAGATCAACATCAACAAGCCAATGCACAATATATCGCAGAGGATGTGCGAGGGGGAGAGGTCTTGCCTCAAGAAGAAGCGAGTGCAGATAAGATCTGGCAGACTCTGCAAATGATGCATAAAAAACATGACCAGTATGTACAGGCCATTCAAAATTATGTCGAAAAGCAGAGTCAGGAAAAAAGCTTTGTAGAAAGAGTATTGAGTTTATGACAGAAAACACACACTACCACTTTGTTGGGATCGGGGGCATTGGCATGAGTGCTCTTGCCCATATTTGCCTAGATGATGGAAAAAAAGTGAGCGGCTCTGACTGTAGCCGGCATTCTCGCTTGAGCGACCTTCAAGAGCGGGGTGTTGCGATTGATTCTGATCAGTCAGGCTCTTTAGTAACCCCAAAGAGCTGCATCGTTTATAGTAGTGCCATTGCAGAAAACCACCCAGAGCTTCAGCATGCAAGAGAGCTTCAGTGTCCACTGCTCCATCGGTCAGAGATGCTGCAAAGAGTGACAAAAGGTAGAAAAACCTGTGTAGTGACGGGGACACATGGGAAGACAACGACTTCTGCTCTGCTTGCACATATTTTATATGAAGCAGGAGAGAACCCTTCCTACATGATTGGGGGAGAAGTTCCTAGTTTGCCTAGGCATGGAGCGTCAGGAGCAGGAGCCTATTTTATTCTAGAAGGGGATGAGAGCGATGGTTCTTTGCTTGCCTATCAAGCAGACTATGGCTTAATTACCAACATAGAGCTTGATCATGTAGATCACTTTGCTAGCCTAGATGAGATATTGGCTTTGTTTCATGCATTTATCGATAAAATCTCCTTAGGTCACCTGGTTTGGTGTATAGATGATCCTGTATTACAAAAAATAATGCCTAAAGGCCCTTCGTATGGAGAGAAAGGTTCTGCAGATTATCGGTTGCTGAGCTATATGCAGAAAGCTGCAGGGTCCTATTTTTCTGTGCAAGACCCCAGTGGTAAGCAGGTGGATGTTTCCTTGCCTCTTTCAGGGAAGCATAATGCTCTGAATGCAACAGGAGCTATTGCACTTGCACATACATTGGGGGTGCCTATGGAAAAAATTATATCATCTCTAGCGACCTTCGCTGGCGTTGCTAGAAGACAAGAGCTAGTCGGTGAGGCTCACTCTCTGTCATTTATTGATGACTATGCACATCACCCTACGGAAATTCAGGCAACCCTCACAGCAATGCGCAAGAGAGATCAAGAGAGGCGGCTTGTAGCTATTTTTCAGCCCCATAGGCAATCTCGATTTGATGCGTGCTATCAGCAGTTTTTACAGTCTTTTGCTTTGGCAGATGTAGTATTGGTTCTGGATGTATATGGAGTGGGAAACGAGGAAAAGGCTCAGCATACTATCCAGGAGTTCATTAAAGAGTTTGAACCCTTGCCTCACCAAGAGGTTCACTATGTATCTGAAGTAGAGGCAATCCATGCTCTTCTTCATCCTCATGATCAGGTTGTAGGACTGGGGGCAGGGAGCATTAGCCTTTTGCTCAAAGAGCTTTATCAGCATACACTGGAGAAAGGACTGAAAAAAAAGTGGCGCATTGGGGTGGTTTATGGTGGAGCCAGTCCGGAACACTACGTTTCCATTGAAAGCTTTCAAAACCTTTCGCCTTTCCTTTCTAAGGATTTTTATCAAGTCGAGAAATTCTATGTCAGTCCTCAAGGGTGGTGGGATGAGCAGGGGGTCTTTTCAGAAGCAATTCTCAGAAGGCTCCAAAGCTGTGATATTATTTTGCCTTTAACACATGGCTTTTGGGGGGAGGATGGCGCTTTACAAGGGCTCATAGAGTCATTACACCTTTGCTATGCGGGAAGTGATTACCGTGCGACAAGTTTAGCAATGGATAAAGTCGCAACAAAGCTTGTATGCGAGAAGTGGGGAGTGGCTACGGCTCCTTTTATCCCAATAGAAGAGCGGGTCTGGAATGCAGATAAGGAGGAGGTTCTTGGGAGAGTGGCAGAAGCTTTTTCTTTCCCCATGTATGTGAAGCCCACCCATCTGGGATCAAGCCTGGGAGTTGTTCGTGTGACAAATACTCAACAACTATCAGAGGCCATTCAACAGGCTTTAGTATTTGACTCGCATGCAATGGTTGAGCCGGAAATAGTTGGGAGGCAGATAGAGTTTGCTCTATATGGTAACGAGGAGTTGACATGCTTGCCACCAGGAGAAATTCTTTCAGAAGGGAAGTTCGTCGACTATCGGGGGAAGTATGGTTCACAAGCTTTACCTATGGAGCCAAAAGCAGATATTCCTAGCTCTGTAGCCGAAAAAGGTCTAGAGCTAAGTAAGAAAATTTTCCGGGTCTTGAATTTATCTGGAGTGGCTCGCATTGACTTTTTCCTTACAAAAAACTGTGAGTGGATTTTGAATGAGGTCAATCCTATTCCTGGATTTACCCCAACAAGCATGTATCCATTGATTCTCAATGAAAACCATATCTCTTCCTCCTACCTCTTAGATCGTATCTTGATGGCAGCTCGCTCAAAGAAAAGGCGCATGGCGGGTAAGGTATCAGACATAGGAGGAGAAGGTGAAATTCGGTAGGCGCACAAAAAGTCTTTACTCCTTCCCCAAGATGAGTGTGCGCACATTATTTATTTTTGCTCTCTTATCGGGCCTTTTGGTTTCTCTACCAATTTTACTCATTGTTAAGGTCGTAAGCCTGCATCAAAAGCAGAGAGAAAGTGATGTACACTATCAGCTAAGAGGGATCCATCAGACGGGGCCGCAAAAGGGGGCGTTGCCTACACAGTATTTGGCTCAGCTCCTAGACCTGTCTGTGCAAGAAAGGGCGAGTATCTATAAGCTTCCTCTTGACCAATTGACGGAATCTCTGCGGCGCTTGCCTGCGATTTCTGAAGCATTTGTCGACCTCTCGCCTCCCAATGCTCTATATGTCAACTATACATTAAGGCAGCCGCGCGCTCTTATTGGGGGGAAAGAAAATAGAGCGGTAGATGATGAAGGCAAGCTTTTCCCCTTGTACCCCTTTCACAGTCCAAAAGTTTTGCCTGTTCTCTATTTACCAGAGCAGCCAGGTGAAGAGAAAAAATTTTTAGAGGCTTCCTTGAAGACTCTGCGAACCTGGGAGCCTCAGCTGTTTGCTCGGGGGATGCGGTTGCGTTCTATTGATTTGTCCTATAGTAGAGGGCAAGAGCTTATCGAAGGTGTTATTTATCAACTGGAATTTCCCGCTCTAAACCACCAAATTTGGTTGAGGGGGTCTGTACAAGACCAGAACCAAAACTTCCATAGGTTATTTCAAATTTTAGACCATAAGCAAACAGAGATTACAGAAGTTTCTGTCATAGACCTGCGCAATGAAGGAGCTGCATACCTGAAGCCTTCACATTGATTTTGTGAAAGTCTTGTCTATGAGTTTCCTTTGTGTTATCTGTTTTTTGCTCTGGATGAGTAGGTAGGAGTATTCATGAGCATGGCAGAAGAGTTTGTACAGGTACAGTGGACATGTGGAAGCATTGAAGAAGCTCGCCGTGTAGCGCGGTATTTGGTTCAGGAACGGTTGGTTGCTTGCGCCAATATTATCCCTTGGGTGGAGTCTATTTTCATGTGGGATAACAAGCTAAATACAGAGCAAGAAACAAAAGTTTATCTTAAAACATCTAGCCAATCCATTGAGCAGGTTAAACAGGTAATACTGGATAATACAGATTACGAAGTGCCTGAAATTCTTGTCTTTGCGATCCAAGATGGAAACGCCGCATATCTTGATTGGGTAAAAGAGAGTGTAGCTCCCGCCCAACAGTCGTAAGGCAAGTTATATGTGGAAAGATGTTAAGCGACTCATCCACAAATATGACCGCTTTTTAATCACAACACACCAGCATCCAGATGGAGATGGCGTGGGAGCTGCGACAGCTCTGATCGAGCTGTTGCTTGCTCAAGGGAAAAAAGCACAGCTAGTCTGTGATAGCCCTATCCCTGATCGTTTTGCTTTTTTAGATTTCCATGCACTGCACCGATGCTTCCAAAATGACAATGGAAGCTCTTTTCATCCTCAGGTTCTTATCATACTTGATACCCATCGACTAGATCGCATAGGTCGTTTGGCAGAGCTTGTTGACTCTCCAGATATTGTAACTATTTGTATCGACCATCATGTATGCCATAATCCTATTACTCCATGGACATTCATTGACCTTGAAGCTTGTTCTGTTGGAGCTATGGTTTATACCCTATATAAGGAGAGCGGATTTGAGTTAAACCTTCAGGCGGCTAAAGGGATCTATACAAGTGTGATTTGTGACACAGGGCGCTTTTCTTACTCCTCTACCAGCCGGAAGGCTCATAAGCTAGCTGATGAATGTATCCGCTTGGGAGTGGACCCAAATGAGATGCATGCTTTGCTTTTTCAACAAGTCTCAATGAGTCAGTTAAAGGTTTTTTCTCAGGCGATTAAGCGCATGGAATTTTTCTTTCACAGGCGGCTTGTTTTCCAAGAGATTCATCATGAGGACTTGCAGTTTGAAGACGTTTCCTTAGAGGATTTAGAGTATTTTCATGAGTTTAATAAATCCTTAAAAGAGGTGGAATGCTCAATCATTTTTTGTGAAAATAGAGATGGGTCCATTCGTATTTCTGCTCGCTCAAAGATGAACTTAGATGTCGAAAAGCCAATGCGTTCTCTGGGGGGAGGAGGGCATTGCCGTGCTGCAGGGGCAACTAGCTATGCATCGATTAAAGAGGCTAAAGCAAAGGTTCTTACTCTCTTAAGTGATTTATTTGATCATGATTATAAACCCTCTTTGGAGGGAGAAGCCCAAGTCGTTTAACAAACGATTGTTTTAATTCTACTTAGGGTCTAGAATCCCGTCTGGTTAAAAGGTAATATAAGCGTGTTGTCATGGAGATAGAGCTTACAGAGGAATATCAGGGACAAGTTCTCATTGTAAAAATTATTGGTCGCCTTGATGCCGTTTCTACGCCTCAAGTGGATAAGAAGCTTACCAATATTATCGATATGGGAAATCAACATATTCTTATTGATTTTTCTGCTGTTGATTATTTGAGTAGTGCAGGAATGAGACTTCTCCTCTCTGCTACGAAAAGGCTAAAAGGGCAAGAGGGAAAGTTTATCATTTGTAATGTTCCTGAAGATGTTATGGAAGTTTTGAAAATGGCTGGCTTTGATCGAATTCTAAGCATTGCCTCTACCCGCGAAGAAGCTCTACTTGAGTTTCCTAGCGCCTAAACCTCGAGGGTTGTCGTGAGCTCCAATGCCCCTCCTTGGGAGCAGTGTGACAGTGCGATTCTTAGTAAGCCTGAGACTCTTTTACAGTGGGCTAAAACTGAGGACAAAAAAAGCAAAAGGAAAGTTATTTTGCTTGCAGGTCCTACTGGAGTCGGGAAGACAGACCTTTCGCTAAAGCTTGCTAAAGCAGTCAGTGGTGAAATTGTTTCAGCAGACTCCATCCAAGCCTATACAGGAGCGGATATAGGAACAGCTAAAGTTACTCTACAAGAGCGCTTAGATGTTCCGCATCACCTCATAGATATTCTTCCCCCCCATCAACAGTTTAATGTGTATGATTACTATCAATTAGCACAGCAAGTGATTCGTGAAATCTTAGACAGAGGAAATGTTCCAATTGTTGTAGGGGGAGCGGGATTTTACTTTCGAGCACTAATGGAAGGGCCTCCAGAAGCTCCCCCTAGTGATACTGCGATACGCACGCAGCTTGAAGAGGAGGCTGAGAAAGTCGGTATCGAGAGTATGTATGAGCGCCTGCAAGAGGTGGATCCTGATTACGCTTCACGCATAACCTTTCGAGACCGACAGAAAATTATTCGAGGACTTGAAATCGTATTGCTGACCAAGAAAAAGGTCTCAGACTTTGGCAAGCGCCGTGTGCAGCAGCCACAATACCTTTATCGCTCTTGGTTTCTATTTAGGCCTCGTGATGTGCTATACAAGCGGATTGAGCTTCGCTGCGATGAAATGCTCAAGCAAGGACTTGTAGAAGAAGTAGAAGCTTTGCGGCAGCAGGGGATGGAGGATAATCGCTCTTTATGCTTGGCTATTGGTTACCGGCAGGCTTTGGAGTTTCTAAAATCTCCGCAAAAAGAAGAGGACTTCCTGCACTTTATTACAACCTTCAAGCAAGCTACACGTCAGTATGTAAAAAGGCAGTTTACCTGGTTCCGCAAAGAAGAAAGCTTCCGATGGCTTAACCTGGACCTTTTTTCAGATAGTAAGCTTATTCAGTTGATTGCAGAAGACTACTACCTTCGCTAGTTAAGGATGGGAATAAAAGAGTCTTTTTCTGCAGCACGTTCTTTTTGTAACTCTGGAACTTGCACCTCTTGGCTGGCAGAGTAAATTTCTACTAAGTCATACAGAGGAGTTTTACGTCTTGCAGGAGTGAAGCCCGCTTCTCGAATCAGATCGACCATCTCCCCTGCATGGATCTTGTGAATAAACCCTGTGGCTTTATGTACATTTTCTTCCAAAATAATCCCACCAAAGTCATCAGCTCCATACCAAAGAGCTTGCTTGCCAACCTCTTTCCCTTCACTATACCAAGAAGCTTGGACATGCTGGAAGTTATCAAGGAATAGGCGGGAAATAGCCAAAATTCTATAGTAGGCTTCTGGGCCTACCCATGACTCAACTTTGCGTCGGAGAGCTGTATTTGTTCGTTTATAGCTCCATGGAATAAATGCAGTGAAGCCTCCTGTTGCATCTTGAATATCACGCAGCTGCTGTAGGTGAATCATAATGTCTATAGGGTCTTCCACATGCCCATACATCATGGTCGCAGTCGTTCTGAACCCCTCTTCATGAGCTGTTCTATGAAATTCAGCCCACTTATGAGGCCCCATTTTTTTAGGAGAGACCTGTTTGCGCACACGTTCGGAAAGAATTTCAGCTCCCCCCCCAGGAATCGTTCTCTGCCCAGCAGCATAAAGGGCTTGCAAGACCTTGCGAATAGAAATTCCTTCTACACGCGCTACATTGATCAATTCTGGAGCGGTAAAAAAGTGAGGGTGAACCTCAGGAAAGCGCTTGATCGCTTCTGCAATCAGCTCGGTATAATAGCTGAGAGGGAGCTCATCATTTAACCCTCCTTGTAGAAGCACTGTGGTTAGGCCTGCATCTTTGGCAAACTGTAGGTGGTTGCAGACTTCTGCTAGCGAAAGCGTATAAGCCTCTTTATGGTTCTTCTTTCGGTAAAAAGCGCAAAAAGTACAGTCCGCATTGCAAACATTCGTATAGTTGGGGTTCGAGTCTAAGACAAAACTCACGAGGTTCCCTGGATTCTTCTCTAGCCTAGCACGATGTGCGCGGTCTTGTAGTTCCTCGAGAGGAGATTTAGTGAAAAGATCAAGAGCCTCATCTATAGAAAGTCGCTGGATCATCGCTTTACTTACCCCTTAGATTCCAAACAGATGAGCCGTTATATGAGCTTGAGTTTTTGTTGACCACAAAAATTGATTTTGAGAAGGCGAGAGTATCAAATTTTCTTCTCAATCACAACCAAGTGGTAAGCAGTTATTTACAGATTTTCTGTTTTTTTAAATTACGTCCAAACTCCTGTACAGAAAAAATGCTCTGATATAGCCTGGATGGACAAGCCTTTCTCTTTAACATATAAAGTGAAGAAGTTGCCGTGGAGTCCTCCAATCAAATAGATTCATCTGCAGAGGCTCAAAAAGCCTCGTTAAATAGTAACGAACAAACAAGTGTGGAAGGCGCCGCTTCCTCTGCTTCATGGCAGAAGCGACTGCAGTCTTTCCAAGAAGAGCTTCAAAGCTTAGGGAGTGTCGAGGATAAGGTCCGTATGACTCTTTCTGTGATGAAAGAAGCTCTTTCTCAAGAAGGGCAGGCAGACTTTCGCCTTTTTTGGGAGGCAAAGAACTCTTGTATCGTTCTTTTTAAAGAGAAGCTACCGGCCGCCTTGCGCACAGCCTTATGGCAAGAATATAGAGAGCTTGCTGATGAAGGAAAGCGATTAAAAGAAGTTGTCGATCAGCATGCAGCTTTTGCTGCAGAGCAGATTCAACTGGCAATTGATGGCGTAGAGAAGCGGCTCGTAGCGCTAGAAGCTGGACAGTCAAAATTTGACTTAGACCTAGAGCTTCCTTGTGATTTTCTTAAAGATAAGCTCCAACCCTACATTCAACAGCAAGGGCTTTTGCAGGGGTATAATGCATTTGCTCAGCGTATTAATGAGTTGCGTGCAGAGCTTATTGCTACAGAGATGAAGGGAAGGTTGAAAAATCAACTCTTCAAGCAACTCTCTGCCTTAGGAGATAAGGTTTTCCCTCGTAGGAAACAATTGATCAAAGATGTGAGTGCACGCTTCCGTGAAGATACAGCTCTGTTCATTGATGCTGGTTTTGGAGAGACAGGGTTGAAGCAGCCCTTTTATGTCCTACGAGAAGAAATCAAAGGTTTACAAGGTTTTGCAAGACGCCTCACTTTAGACCCCAAAACATTTGCAGAGATGCGCAAAGATCTTAGCGAATGTTGGGATAGAGTGAGAGAGGCTGAGAGAGAAAGGAAAAAGCAGCGAGCGCAAAAGAAAGAAGAGTTTCAAAAAAATCTTGATGAAACGCTATCTGAGTTTCGTGCTGTACAAACAGCTCTTGAAAAGGGTGAGGCTAGCATAGAGCAAGCCCTATCACAGCTTGATTCGATTTTTCACAGTAAAGCCAAAGAACTTGGGTATGAGGAGAAAAAAATCCTCAGGCAAGAAAAGCATGAAGTAGCAAAGCCTTTGGTTGCTAAGCAGGAGAAAGAGCGCGAAGAGCGTGTAGAAAAAGAACGAGCTCAAGAAGAACAGCGACAAAAGCAAGCGCAAGCATGTAAAGATAAACTTCAACAGCTCATTGCAGATACAGCTTTACCTCCCCAGCAGCTTGAAGAAGAAAAAGAAGAGCTGGAAAAGGAAGTTGCTAAGCTGAAATTAGACAAGTTTTCCCGCCGTGAAATGGAGAAGCTTTTAAGAGACTTAGGAGACTCAATTGCGGAGAGGTTGGAGCAAAGAGCCATTGAGCAGGCAGGTAAAGGGGATATCCAGGCTGCCAAAGAACTCAAGCAAGTGCTTCAGCAAAAAGAACAGCGCCGTAAAGAGATCAAAGCAGAGCTTGAAAAGTACAGAAAATTAGCAGGTAGCTCAGGCTTAGACTTTAGCCAAGCGATGACTTATCAAGAGCTTGTTTCTTCTGAGAAAAGTAAGCTTGAAGCTGTAGATCAAAGTATCACAGAGTTAAAGCAGCAGCTAGAAAGTTTGAAGCAGAGCTCCTCGTGAGAGAGCCTGGTCTAGCAGTCTTTGACTTAGATCATACTTTGATACGAAAAAATAGTAGCTTTGAATTTACCCGCTTTTTATTTCGTCGCGGTGAATTGCCTTTGCGTTCTCTGTTTTTAATTGTTGGGCTTTATCTTATCTATAAAGTACTGCCTAACTTTATTTGTCGCCTGCATCACCTAGCATTTAAAGCTGTATATCGGGGAATGTCGTTGACGAAGTTGACAAAGCTTGCTGAAGAGTTTTGGGACTTGTACCTTAAAGAGTGGATCTACCCAGAACTTGCTACTAGAGTGGCACAAGCAAAATCTAGAGGCTTACGTACTTTGTTGCTCTCCAACTCTCCGCATTTTTTTGTGCAAATTGCAGGTGAAAAAATGGGGATAGATCAGGCGCAAGGGTCTGAGTATAGCTTGCGAGATGGAGATAAGCTAGAAGCCATTCAGCGGATGATGGATGGGGCAGGCAAAGCTTCCTTCGTAAAAAGTATGCAAGTAGCAGAGGCGTATACAGATAGCATTTCCGACCTGCCTCTCTTGCAGCAGGCTGTTAAACCCATTGCTGTCAATCCGGATCATCGTCTAAAAGAGGTCTGTTTGAGAAATTGTTGGGAGATCATCATCACCCATTAATTGAGGTTTTAGGGTAGAACTATGCAAGCACGTCACCAAATCATTGCAAAGGCAGGAAACTGTATAAGAGAAGAAAAACTCTCTTCACAAGAGGATACGCCTTTATCTCAACTCTTCGCTACGAAAACCTTTGATGTATATGAGATGAAGCAGAGGCTGCCAAAAGATGTTTGTGATCACCTTTTGAATGCAATGGCCGGACGGAAAAAGCTTTGTAGTGAGCATGCGAATACCATCGCTTGTGCAATGAAAGAATGGGCCCTTTCGCATGGAGCGACCCATTATAGTCATTGGTTTCAGCCGCTTACTGGAGCATCTGCTGAGAAACAGGATACTTTTACAGAATTCACTAGCTCTGGGCAGTTGATTGAACGCTTTGATGGCAAACAGTTGCTCCAAGGAGAGCCTGATGCTTCTTCTTTTCCCTCAGGAGGCTTACGGTCTACTTATGAGGCAAGAGGATATACGGGGTGGGACCCTAGCACCCCTCCTTTCTTATGGAAGGCGGGCGATGGGGTCACACTTTGTATTCCAAGTATCTTTTTCTCTTGGACAGGAGAGGTTTTAGATTCTAAAATTCCCTTGCTTCGCTCTGATCAAAAGCTCAATACAGCCGTTCAGCGCTTAGGGCGCCTGTTGAACCAACCCATCGAACAAGCATTCTCAACATTAGGGTGTGAACAGGAATACTTTGTGGTGGATCGGTGCTTACGTAACTTACGTCCAGACCTAGTCGGTATGGGCCGCACCGTATTTGGCGCACCTTCTGCTAAAGGGCAAGAGTTACAAGATCATTATTTTGGCACCGTAAAAGATCGCATCCTCACTTATATGCGAGACTTCGAGTTACGAGCTCTCGAGTTGGGCATTCCTGTAAAAACTAGGCATAATGAGGTAGCTCCAGCACAGCATGAGGTGGCCTGCCTTTATGAAAGAGCGGTGCGTGCAGTAGATCACAATATTTTGTTGATGGAGGTGATGCGCCAAACTGCTCTTGATCATGACCTAAGTTGCCTCCTTGATGAGAAGCCTTTTGCTGGGATTAATGGGTCCGGAAAGCATAACAACTGGTCCGTTGCAACAAGTGATGGGGAAAACCTTCTTGATCCATGTGTGGAAGGAGAGCCGCAGGCCCTTCGCTTTACCATCTTACTTACTGCTGTTCTATGGGGCGTTTATCAGCATGCTGCCCTCCTGCGAGCATCGGTGGGGTCAGCTAGCAATGATCACCGCTTAGGAGGGCATGAAGCGCCTCCTGCCATTATCTCTGTGTATTTAGGTGAAGCTTTAGAGCAGTTTTTGCACTCCATAGAAGATGGTAAGTTGCCTAAGGAGCAAAAAGGGAAGGGAAGTTTTGACTTTGGATTAAATGTCTTAGCAAACCTTCCAAAGGATGATACAGATCGCAACCGCACCTCTCCTTTTGCCTTTACTGGAGCAAAATTTGAGTTTCGTGCCGTGGGCTCTTTGGCCTCATGCGCTCTTCCCATCACAGTAATTAATGCCATTGTTGCAGATAGCTTGGATCAAATTATTGGAGAAATTGAACCTCTAGTTGCAGAAGGAAAAGAGTTAGAATCTGCAGTCTTAGAGATCGTGCAAAAATATTTGAAACAGTCAAAGCCGATTCGCTTCTCAGGTGATAATTATGCAGAAAGCTGGCAGGCAGAGGCAGCAAATCGTAAGCTCCCATGTTACCCGAATGCTCTGCAAGCATACCCTTCTTTGGCCGCCCCTTCTTCAGTGAGTGTCTTTAAAGGGATTTTCCTGAAAAAGGAGCTTGAAAGTCTATCGGATATTCTGACTGAGCAGTATCTGACACACTTGTTGATTGAGCAGCGCTTGATGTCTGAGATTTTTCAGACCCAATTGCTCCCTGCAATCCTCAAAACACAAACAGAGCAAGCAAAGGCAATTGCCAAAACACTACAAGCTCTTCCAAGTGCCAATGTGCAGCTATTAAAAGAGCAGTTAACCTCTATAGTCAATCAACTCGAGCAAGCTTTGCAAAAGCAAAAAGAGCTTGAGGCAGTGAATCAAGAGTTAGAGGAAGGGGAAAGCCTATCGCGCAAAGTTCAGGTTGCTTGTGATAAAGCCCTTCCTTTGATGCAAGAGTTTCGCCGTGTAGTGGATCAGCTAGAGAGGATAACAAGTGATGAGCACTGGCCCTTACCTAAATATCGAGAATTACTCTTATTGGTCCAATGAGCAAAAAAATTGGTTTATATGGAGGGAGCTTTGATCCAATCCACCTCGGCCATTTGCACCTAGCTTGTGAATTACAAGAGGCGCATCAATTAGACGAGGTCTGGTTTGTCCCGGCAGCACATTCACCGCATAAAGACCCTGCACTAGCTTCACCCGCTCACCGGGTTGCAATGGTGAAAGTTGCTATTGAGGCTTTTCCAAGCTTCCGTGTGTTGACAGAAGAAATTGATCGGGGAGGGCTCTCTTATACAATTGATACGGTACGAGCAATTAAAGAAAAAATAGGGACTTCTAGTGATGTTCAGCAGCTTTTTCTTATGGTTGGAGAGGATGCTGTGGCAGGCCTTCATCGCTGGTATGCAGTGCATCAATTGATAGAGGAAGTACGTATTCTCGTAGGCAAGCGATTTCGCTCAGAGCAGTTCCCCGTTATCCCGGATCTTTCGCTCTATGAGAAGGTCAAACCGGGCTTTACAGACATCCCGATTTTTGAAGTAGATAGCACAATGATAAGAAAAAAATTATTTGAAAAAGGGAACTGTGCTCACCTGATCTTGCCAAAAGTACTGGACTATATCCAAGAAAATCAATTATACTGTTAATGCTAAAAATTTTTATTTAAGAGAGTCTTTTGCAAGAAAATAAAACTCTTAACCTAATAGCACAGGCAATTTATGATAAAAAAGGCTTTAACCTAATTGTCATAGATGTGCGCGAACAATGCTCTTTTACTGACTATTTTGTCATTGCAGAGGGAAATGTAGAGCGCCATGTGCAAAGTCTAGCCAATGAAGTGGAAAGGACGCTTCGCAAAGCGGGTGAGCGGCCTGCTTATGTTGAAGGTCTCTCAAATGGCGATTGGGTCGTTATGGATTACTCCAATGTCATACTCCATCTTTTTAAACCTTCATTGCGCGAGTTTTATAATCTTGAAGGCTTATGGAGTGGAGCGAAAGTCGTCCACTTAGACATTGAAGAAGCTTCGTAACCAAGGATCGGGGTGAGAGCATGAGTAAAAAGCGTGTCGTTGTCACAGGCATGGGAATCGTTTCCTGCTTTGGAAGTGATGTGGATGCGTACTATAACCACCTATTAGCGGGACATAGTGGCATACGCACAGTAGATTTCATTCCTGCAGAAGAGTACCCAACCACCTATGCAGCTCCAGTCCAGGACCTAGTAACAGATGGTTATATAGACCGTAAGCTAGAGCGCCGGGTAGATCCATTCATTCGCTATGCTATGGTTGCGGGTAAACGCTCGTTAGAACAGGCAGGCTTACTTGATGGCGAAGCAGCAGATCGCTTAGATAAGTCTCGCTGTGGCGCAATTATGAGCTCTGGCATGGGAGGCATGAAGACCTTCAGCGAGGGTGTGAGCACTCTAGAGAGTAAAGGGCCCAAAAAGATCTCGCCTTTCTTCATTCCCTATATGATCACGAATATGGCAGGAGGACTTCTTGCGATTGATCAGGGATTTATGGGGCCAAATTACTCGATCTCTACAGCTTGTGCTACAGCAAACTATAGCATTATTGCTGCTGCAAACCATATTCGTGCAGGTCAAGCAGATGTGATGATTTGTGGTGGAGCAGAAGCGCCTCTTATTCCTATTTCTATGGCTGGCTTCGTAGCCTGTAAAGCTCTCTCTTCTGGATACAATGATCGTCCAGCAGAGGCTTCGCGCCCTTTTGATGCAGCCAGAGATGGCTTTGTGATGGGTGAAGGAGCCGGAATGCTTGTCCTTGAAAGTTTAGAGCATGCTCTTGAGCGTGGAGCACCGATCCTTGCCGAGTATTTGGGAGGAGAGGTTTCATGTGACGCCTTCCATATCACAGCTCCAAAGCCTGGTGGAGAAGGCATGGCGCTATGTATGGAAAAAGCTGTAGTGGATGCAGGCATATCAAAAGAACGCATTAACTATATCAATGCTCATGCAACGTCTACCCCCGTCGGAGATGTCGAAGAGCTTTCTGCAGTACACACGGTGTTCGGAGCCCAAACAAAGAAGATGTGTATCAATGCTACGAAGTCTATGATTGGACACGGGCTGGGTGCTAGTGGGGGGCTTGAAGCTGTTGCTGTATTGAAGGCATTGGAAACAGGAAAGCTTCACCCCACAATCAACTTAACAGATCCAACAGATGCTCTGAGAGATCTAGACCCTGTGAAAGATGAGGCAAAGAGCTTAGATGTAGATGTAGCGCTGTCTAACTCTTTTGGCTTTGGTGGGCATAACTCATCAATCCTTCTTAGCAAGTACCAGGGATGAGTCAGGTAATTAAAGACCAATCTTTTGGAATTTTTCCCATCCGACGAGGGGAGAGCCAAGGGATTGATGTCTTTATGATTCAGCAGGTGCAGGGGCACTGGGGCCTACCAAAAGGGCATGCTGATGGTCAGGAAAGTGGTCAAGAAGCTGCAGTGCGCGAGCTTTATGAAGAGACTGGGCTTAGGCCTGTCGTATTTGAAGACTTAGACCCACTTATCGAGTCATATGCTTTTCAAAAAGGAACGCAGACTGTATCCAAAAACGTTTTATATTATATCGCCTGGGTCGAGGGGAAAGAGCACCTTCAACAAGAAGAAATCGCTGAGGGACAATGGGTTCCAATTGAACGTGCAGAACACCAGGCTACTTATCGCGGAACAAAAGAGGTTTGTGCTCTTGCAAAAAGCCTTTTGTGTCCTGAATCTTAACAAGGAGAACCTCTCAAAATGTCAGCCTTAACACAACAAATCACAACGCTTATTCAGCAGTCTAAGCGCTCGGCTGTAGGAATCGTAGCATCGATCTTTTTTGGTATTTGCTTGATGACTCTTGGTGCTCAAGCTGCCATTCCTTTATCATTTACGCCAGTACCCATTACCTTTCAGATGGTGACTGCTTTGGCACTAGGGTGGATTCTAGGTCCTAAAAAAGCGTTTGTATCTGTCATGAGCTATGTTGCTTTGGGAGCAATGGGAGCGCCAGTCTTTGCATTTGGATCTTGCGGTATTTTTAGCTTTACAAACTTTGGTTACCTTCTTGCTCTACCATTTGCAGCATTCGTTACAGGATATACTTATCAAAACCTGAAAGGGATGAAAGGCTTTGGTTTGTTAGTGGGTCTACTCGCAGGAAATGTTGTGACTCATTTAGTCGGCTTGCCTTGGCTCGCTTGCTTTGTTGGTTTTGATAAGGTATTGGCTCTTGGATTTCTGCCATTTGCTCTACCAAACCTTGCTCAGATTTTACTTGTAGCAGGCTGTGGTTGGTTGATTCACCGCCGTTAATATGAGTCATTCTTTTTGGGCTACTTATTATATAAAGTAGCCCACAGCTTACCTTTATTCTTTGGTAAGCCTTTCGCTGAAAACCTATTGTTATTTTATTTTTATCTAGCTATCAAAACTTTTCTCATAAGTTGTAAAAGATGGCAGAATAATGAAGGGTCTACGCTTTTTATCTCTTAGTATCAGCTTATTAAGCGCTTTTTGCCTGGAGGCCCAAACTGTCTCTACAGAGTCCGAGTTAAGGCAAAAAATCAATGAAGCCAATGCAGGTACTGCATCAAATTATACGATTACAATCGCCCCCAACCTAACCCTATCTCTGTCAGAACAATTACCACCTATTTATCAGCAGCAAGCTGATAATCCTAGCAAAACTATTGTGATAGAAGGGGGAACCCTACCAAGCGGAGAGCCTTCTGTAGTCATTGATGGGGGTGGAGAGTTTCGCGGGTTTTTTACGTACGGGGGAGAAGTTGAGGGTGAACAACCTCTTGCGATAACAGTCAAAAATATCGCCTTTAAAGATATGAAGGATCAAGGAGGCAATGGGGCTGGTGGTGCTGCAGGAATGGGAGCAGGCTTGTTTGTGGGGCCTGGTGTCAATGCAACCTTAGAAAATGTCACGTTTGACAATACATCAGCTGTAGGTGGAGAGGGCACAGGTAGTGGCCCCGGAGGATCTTTAGCAGGAGTTTTGGCTTTAAGCGCGTCACCCCCTTCTGGGCAGTCTCCAGGAAGTACAGGAAGCTCTGGAACAGATGGAAGCCCAGGAGCACCGAACGAAGTTGGCTCAGATGGAGGTCCTGGGGGAGCAGGGGGCAACGGAGCTCCAGGAGGTGTTGGCGGTGATGGAGGCCAGGGAGGTCGAGGTGGTGATGGTTCAGCCCCTACAGGAGCTCCCGGTCATAATGGAGGAGCAGGCGGTGCTGGTGGTGATGGAGGCCAGGGGGTTGTAGGATTCTCTGGAGGTAATGGTGGACCTGGAGGCACTGGTGGTGATGGAGGTAATGGAGAGGGAAGTTATGGAGGGTATGGTGGCTCTGGTGGTGCAGGTGGTGCCGGCGGTTCTGGAGGATTTGGAGCGGTAGGCGGTTCTGGAGGTGCTGGTGGTACTGGAGGTGCAGGAGGGACTGCAGCTGCAGGCTCTTCAGGCGGCTATGGAGGGGGCGGTGGCCCAGGTGGTGCCGGCGGTGCTGGAGGCTTTGGAGGCGCAGGAGGCGTTGGCGGTGATGGCGGTCATGCTGGAAGCTTTCCTCCTAGCGGGAACCAGTTCTTAGGAGGTAGTGGTGGAGCAGGAGGCTCTGGAGGCTTCGGAGAAGGAGGTTCAGCAGGAGGTTCTGGAGGGTCCCCAAATGGGGCGCAAGGAGCTAGTGGTGCAGGAGGCTTTGGAGGTGGAGCAGCTCATGGCCAAGGAGGCTCTGCCTATGGAGGGGCTATTTTTATTCATGATCAAGGAAGTTTAACAGTCCATGCTGCGAATAGTTTTGGTGCAAGCAGTGTCACGGCAGGTGGAGGGAGTTCTTCAGGACAAGTTGCCGGCCAACAAATCTTTTTGCATGGTAGCAGTGACGTCACTCTTGAAGTTCCAGAGGGAGAGACAATTGCAATCAATGGACCCATTGGAAATGAAGAGTCTGATGGCTCTTTGACCCTATCTGGGCCAGGAACACTCTTGTTGGATGCAACCACTGGTTTTGCAGAGGAGATCTCCTTTGCCTTGCAAGATATAGGAGAAAAAGGAAGTGCTCTTACCATAGATATGGGAGAAAGCCAGATCTCCTATAAAGGGGATCTTTCTGCTCAAGAAAAGGCAACTTTTTCTTTGCAGGGAGAAGGGGGAGCATTTGCACTTACAAAAGCTCAACCTGCATTTTCTGGGACATGGGAGGTCGATCAAGGAGCTTCCCTTGTGATTTCTGCACCTTCACAGCTAGGGTCTGGGACAATCCTAAGTAAGGGGGGCATTCTTAAGATTGATAGTGAGGAAGGGCAGAATTTTCAATTAGATACCCCACTCAACCTGGAAGAGGGAACGCTTACGTTTGACTTGGGAGCCGTTTCTGTAGTGAATCAGGGCAGCCTGCAAGGAACAGGAAGCTTATCGATTCAAGGGGAGAAGGGAGGAGAGTACAAAGTGATTGGAGTGGATGCTCCAGTTCGTGTGGATGTGGGAGCTGCCAGCCGCTTTAGAGGAACTGGTAAGCTAAAAGAGATTCAGGTTTCCTCTGGAGCAACCTTTTCCCCTGGCGCTTCTGTGGGAACCATGGAAGTTGAAAACCTATTTTTAGTTCCTGGAAGTACCTTAGAGATTGAAGTGGATGCAACGGGTTCATCTATAGTTGTCGTTCAAGATACAGCAACAATTGATGGAGCTTCTCTTACTTTCTTCTCTGATGGAGGTTATCCTGCAGGGAGTTTTACCTTCCTGCAAGCAGAGACGATCGATGGCTCTTTTGCATCACTAGCGAGCACGATCGATGGCATTCCTCTGATTTATAATGAAAGCTCTGTAGGAGGGCAAACGCTATACTCTGCAGAAACAATGTCTTCTGCAGGTGTCAGTGGGTTACAGTTGCGCTTAAGTGCAAATCTCATTGTTGAGCAAGAAGTCGCTTTGACAATTACAGACTTGCTGTCGTCTAGAACTAGAGACTTTACAGGCTTGCAAGATGCTCCGAAAGGGGGAAGAGGGTTTGTGACAGGTCTTTCCAATTATCTTTCTGTCAAAAAAGACTCTGTGCGTCCGAAATTTGACAGTCAGGCAGGAGGCGTCTTATTTGGGTATGAATGCTCTAGTAAAGAGACTCTTGCAGGCATTGCAGCAGGGTATGCTCATAGTCGTCTAGAGCATGACGGTTCTTTAGGAAATGCGACAACTGACTATTATGTGGCGGCTCTTTATGGGCAAAAAGCAATAGGAAAGGTTGTTATCGAACCATCGATTCTATTTTCTTTTGATAAGACAGATCAGCAGAGTAATATTTCTCCTTCTCATGTTTATCAAATGCGAGCCAAGTATCATGCGCGGCAACTCTCTCCTCATATTGGCGTTCTTTGGAACCTTCTGTCTAAGTGGGGAGAGGTTAAGCCATTTATCGCTTTAGATTATGTAATGAATTATACCAGTCGTTTTCAAGAGTTAGGAGAAGGCTCTTTTAGGGCAAAGCAGCAAAAGCTTTACTCAGGACTCTTCCGAGGGGCTGTGGGTGTGCAGCTTACTCAGGAAAAGCAAAGCAACACAGGACATTGGACGTTTAATGAAAGCTTAGCCTTTGTTCATCGTCGTCGATATGGAGACCAAACAATTAAAACAACGTTGGTAGGCTCCGAGCTTGATTTAGATTTAGGCTGGCGTGATGAAAACTTGGTATCTCCTCAGGTAGGAATTGTCTACTCTCGGGGGCAGGGATGGTCTTGCAGTATAGACTTGCAGGGAGCATTTGGTAGCCGTCATCGATCTGGTCAGCTATTGATAAGCTTGGACCGTCAGATTTAACATGTTTGGTATAAAAGAGTTGCTAAGTTGTAAAGGGCGAGCTTTTGCAAATACTGGGAAAGATAGCTTTGCTAGCGTACAATGAGCGAGGTGAGGTGGCCTATGTTAAAAAAGCTCCTTTTCTCTTTTGTACGAAAGTGTCTGTCTTTGCGCTATCGTGTGCATGTGCGAGGGCTAGAAAGCTTGCGAAGGGCTCTAAGAGAGTCTCCTCACGGAGCTCTCTTACTCCCCAACCATCCTTCTGAGCTAGATCCTGTTTTAATTACTCTATTTTGTGGGGGAAGGAAAACTCCTCGTCCTCTCATTGTGGAGCAGTTTTTCTATTCATTCCCGCGTTTAATGCACTGGCTTGGAGCGATTCCCATTCCAAACTTTGACAATGGGCAAAATAGTTATAAAGCATTCTGCCTTGAACGTAGCTATCATCAAATGACAAAAGCTCTATATAAAGGAGATGCGATTCTTCTCTATCCTGCTGGACAGCTTAAACGGCAAGGGAAAGAAGTTTTAGGTGGAAAGTCTATGCTTAAGTCTATTCTTGAGCGTGTCGATCGACCAAGAATTATTCTAGCTCGTACGGAGGGCATGTGGGGGAGTTCCTTTTCTACTATAGAAAATGGGCAAACACCAGACTTTGCTCAAGTGGCTTGGCAAGGGATAAAAGATTTATTGCGTGCAGGCCTTTTTTTTATGCCAAAGAGAGAAGTCACCATTACTTTTGAAGTGGTAGAGGACTTCCCCTATGAAGGAACTAAGCAAGAGGTCAATCAATATTTAGAGAGATGGTACAACCAGTATCACCTGCCCAGTGGTGAAGTTGTAGAAGAAGAGCCAGTGCAACAAGTGGCACGGTCTTTTTGGGAGGAGCCAAAGAGGAAGGATACTACATTTCGTAAAAAGCAACAGAAGGTCGACCTTTCAAAAATTCCTCAAGAGATTCAACAAGATATTTACCAGTGCCTTGCCCTGATAAGTGAAAAGCCCATAGAGCAGTTACAGGCAACAATGCACCTTTCTGCAGATTTGGGATTAGACTCTTTGAATATTGCAGAGGTAGTTGCTCACCTCCAGCAGCAGTATGGAGTTGAAGAGGTTCGCCCGGATGAACTTTCAGATATTGCATCTGTGATGGCCTTTGCTGGTAAACAAGTAGAGCCATCTCGCAGCTGGCAGGTCTCTCCACCTCCTAAAAAGCAGTGGCAGGAAACAAGTCACCGGCCAAGGGCAGAAATTCCCAAAGAGCAAACTATTGGAGAAGCGTTCTTATGTACAGCAGCGAGGATGCAAGGGCAACTTTGCTGTGCTGATGCTCTCGCAGGGGCTTTAACGTATGACGCATTTCTCTATAAGGTCGTGCTTTTAGCCAACTGGATAGAAAAACATACAAAGGATCAGCATATTGGAGTTCTTTTACCTGCCTCCACAGGCTGTTATGCAACAATATTAGCGATCTTGTTGGCAGGGAAGGTACCGGTAATGTTTAACTGGACCTGTGGGCCTAGAAACCTAGCAAGCATGAAAGAGACAGCAGGAGTGCAGGTTTGCCTAACATCCAATCAGTTTCTTTCTGCGCTACAAGGTGTGGATGTGAGTCCACTTCATGAAAGCTTTTATCTGCTTGAAAATTTGCGTATGGAGCTCTCTCCAGTAGATCTTGTAAAGGCTTATCTCTCTTCAAAAAGAAAGAGGAAGCTTTTAGATGCTTATCGTAAAAAGAAGGTCTCAGGAGAAGATCCTGCTGTGATTTTATTCACCTCCGGTACAGAAAGCTTCCCCAAAGGGGTCCCTCTTAGCCATAAGAATTTGCTGGCTAATGCGCAATCAAGCTTAGCAAGTATTCAGCTGGATCGAGGAGATATTCTTTATGGAGCTTTGCCTCCCTTCCACTCTTTTGGCTTTGCTGTGACAGGACTTTTACCTATTTTGTCTGGTTTGCGTGTGGCCTTCACTCCTAACCCAACTCACGCTATGCGTCTTGCCCAAGGCATCCGAAAGTGGAAGGCAACCTGTGTTTGTCTTCCTCCAACTTTTTTGAGGAGTGTGCTGCGAGCAGGTCATCCTCCACAGTTTCGCTCTTTGCGTTTAGTCGTTACAGGGGCTGAACGCCTTCCAGATGACTTGAAGGAGCTTTTTGCTCAGAAAGCACCTTCGTCCTGTGCTTTGATAGAGGGCTATGGAGCGACAGAATGCTCTCCCGTACTGGCTGTAAACCGGCCTGATGAGAAGCTTGCAGGAGTGGGACGCGCCTTGCAAGGAGTGCAGCTGAAAGTTGTGCACCCTACAACTCATAAGCTTCAGCCTCAAGGAGAAACGGGGATTGTCGTGGCGCTAGGGGAAAATGTATTTTCAGGTTATTTAGGAGACATTGCTAAAGATCCATTCATTCAATTAGATGGACAAAATTGGTACAATACGGGGGATTTGGGCTACTTTGATGCGAACGCTTGCTTGCATATTGTAGGGCGACTGAAGCGTTTTGTAAAAATTGGTGGAGAGATGATCAGCTTGCCTGCAATGGAAGAAGCATTTATGGATTATGCTCTACAAGAAAAGTGGCCACTAGCTGATGAAGAGCCGCAATTTGTGGTGCTAAGCCAAGAAGAGCAGAAGTCAGGAAAGCCAAAGATCGCCTTAGCTTCAAAATTTAACTTATCTGTCAAAGAAGCAAATGAAGTACTTAGAAAAGCAGGGTTTAGTAATTTAATTAAAGTACATGCAGTTCATGAGGTAGATCGCATTCCTATTCTAGCTACAGGAAAGACGGACTATCGAGCTTTAGAAGAGATGCTTTTTTCTGTGTAAGCAGCTGATTGCGGTATAGAGCTTTTTTTGGTAGAATTTTTGCCTCTATGTGCTCATTGAAAGGAAATAAGCTCACATGCAGTCGAATCCTCTTCCTCTTACTGTTTATAATACGATCGCGAAAGCTAAGCAGCTCTTTGCTCCTCAAAAGAAGGAGAAGGTCTCCCTTTATACTTGTGGGCCCACAGTTTATAACTTCGCCCATATAGGGAACCTGCGTACGTATGTATTCGAAGACCTTTTGAAGCGAACTCTGCTGTTTTTTGGCTACAAAGTTGACCATGTGATGAATATCACAGATGTTGATGACAAGACCATTAAAGGCGCTTGTGCAGAGCATAAAACTCTTCAAGAGTACACAGAACAGTATACAAAATCTTTTTTTGAGGATTTGGAGTCTCTTGCTATTTTGCCCGCAAGGGCTTACCCCCGTGCAACAGAATTTATCCCACAAATGATCGAGATGATCGAGCAACTTCTCAAAGATCAAGTCGCTTATAAAGGAGAGGATGGGAGTGTATACTTTTCTATCCGATCATTTCCTGAGTACGGCAGGCTTTCTGGTCTTCAAGTGCAGCAGCTAGAAGAGGGGCGCTCTGGGCGCATGAATAGTGATGAGTACGACAAAGAAGCTGCTTCAGACTTTGTCCTCTGGAAAGGATATGATCCAGAAAGAGATGGAGATATTTTTTGGGAGAGCTCGTTTGGGCGTGGGCGCCCAGGCTGGCACATTGAATGTTCTGCAATGGCTCTTTCTTTATTGGGGAACCCTATCGATCTACACTGCGGGGGGGTAGATAATATCTTTCCCCACCATGAAAATGAAATTGCTCAGTCCGAGTGTTGCCAAAAATCTCCTTTTGTTCGCTATTGGATGCATAGTGAGCATCTATTGGTGAATAACCAAAAGATGTCTAAAAGTGCAGGGAACTTTTTCACTTTGCGAGACCTTCTGGCGAAGGGGTATACAGCCCGAGAGGTACGCTACCTCCTTTTACAAGGGCACTACCGCACCCAGCTCAACTTTACTGAAGAGGGGCTAAAAGGAGCTCGTGCAGCTCTTTGTAGAGTGGATGACTTTCTCTATCGTATGCAGCACTATCAAGCAGAAGAAGCTGCACAGGAAGATGCAAAACAAATCATCACAAAGTGCCAAGAGGGATTGATCAAAGCATTAGCAGATGACCTGAATATTTCCGCAGGGTTTGCGCAGCTTTTTGACCTGATCCGAAGTGGCCATACCCTTGCTGATGAGAAGGTCTTATCAGATGCTGGAGCGCATAATTTGATCACATGCTTGCAAGAGTGGGATGCGATTTTTGCTCTGCTTATGACGCAGGAAGAGGCGATTCCTGCACACTTAACGAAGATGTTGGAAGAGCGGCAAAAAGCACGGAAAGAAAAAAATTGGGCAGAGGCAGATCGCTTGAGAGATGCTATCGATGAGGCAGGGTATTTTATTGAAGACTCTCCAGAAGGGGCTCGGCTCAAACCCAAAGTAGGAAGCTAAAAAATGGGAAAAAAATCTCTAACGAAAGATGAAACCTGTCTGCTGCGTATGCAAGAGCAAGGGGGAAAAGAAAAACTTTGGCATGAGGAAGAAATCGCAAAACTAGCCGGTACTACCACACGTCGTACAGCAACCATGCTTAAAGAGTTAACCCAAGCAAACTTCTTGAGAAAGCATCGCGATGGAAGCTACCAGATGACAGATCGGGGAGAGAGACTTGTAGAGGAATTGGGAGAATAGCCTTGGATCGAGCAGCATTTTTAAAAAAGCTGCCTTTTTGGTTGGCTGCCCAAGGGATCCAGGTTTTAGAGGCAAAGAAACGTCAGCGCCCTCCCGGAGCGATGGATGAGCCCTCTTTTACTGCCGAGTGTTCAGGCTGTGATCAATGTATGGCAGCCTGTCCACACAATGTCATTATGATAGAAGATATGGAGGCAAGGCTCCCCGTAATTTTCCCCGAAGAGGCCCCTTGCCTTTCCTGTGAAGGGTATCCATGCGTGGCATCATGCCCCACAGATGCCCTTAGCTTTCAGAACTCCCTTGAGCTGCGTGATCTTTAGCCTCTAAACGGCGCATCAGAGGGAAAAACAGTACATCGCGAATGGATGCGCTGTTGGTGAATAACATCACGAGACGATCGATTCCAATCCCAATCCCTCCTGTTGGAGGCATCCCTTGGCAGATAGCTTCCAAAAACTCTTCATCAATAGGGTGAGCTTCTGCATCTTCCCCCGTTTTTATTTTCTCTGCCAGTTGCTTTTCAAGTAGCTCGCGCTGTAACAGCGGGTCATTGAGTTCAGAGTAAGCATTGCAGATTTCTGCTCCAAAAATAAAGCTCTCAAAGCGCTCTACAAGCCCTCTTTGGCGGCTAGCTTCTTCTCTATGGGGTTTGCACAGAGGGGTGGTTTCAATTGGGTGGTCCGTAATATGGTGCGGTTGGATAAGGTGGGACTCTACTTTTTCTTCAAATAGCATTTGAATTAAGCGTCCCCAAGGCGCGGATTGAACAATTTTCGTATCGACACCTTCAATGCCAGAAAGAATCTCTCGCAACTCACTCTCTGAAAGCTTTTCCGCCTCAATGCCTGCATACTCTTGGATGCTCTCAAGCATAGTCATGCGCTTCCAAGGGGCTTTGACATCGATCACCTGCTCGCCAAATGTTAATTTGGTTGTGCCATAAAGGTTGAGGGCAAGCTGTTCACAAAAGCTTTCTAGGAGGTGCATCAAGTCATTGTAGTCCCAGTTTGCTGCATAAGCTTCCAACATGGTGAACTCAGGATTATGCGTGCGATCAATCCCCTCATTGCGGAAGATCTTGCCAATTTCAAAGACGCGATCAAAACCACCAATCAATAGCTTCTTCAGGGAGATTTCTAAAGAGATGCGTAAAAACATCTCTTGCTCATCTAACGCATTGAGTTGGGTAATGAAAGGGCGAGCTTCTGCACCTCCATAATTGCTTTGCAATACAGGAGTTTCCACTTCCATAAACCCTTTTTGGTGAAGAAATTCACGCAAGAAGCGGATAATGTGGCTACGCTTATAAAATGTTTCTTTTACTTGGGGAGAGCTAATGAGATCGAGCCAGCGCTTTCTATAGCGTACCCCCTTGTCGCTAAGCCCACTATGTTTGTCAGGAAGAGGAAGAAGGGTTTTGCAAAGAAGAGTTACCTTTTTGACATAAAGAGTGAGTTCTCCTTTTTGAGTCCGGAAAAGGTGCCCTTCAACACCAAGAATGTCCCCTAGGTCAAATTTTTTCTCCACAATCTTAATGGGCGCAGAGCCACCTTCTTGTTGCTCATAGCCAACGACTTCTGTGTTCTGCTTGTTGAACATCACTTGAAGGCGTCCAGTTGCATCTTGTAGATGACCAAAGGCATTTTTGCCCATGGCTCGAAAGAGAACTAAGCGACCAGAGATACAGGCTGCGGGTGTTTTTGCTTGTTCAGCGTCTTCACTAGACCCAACTTCTTGGTCAGCAAACTGCTCAGCTAGCTTCTCTGCGGCATCACCTTGAGGAAATGTATGCGGATAGGGTTCAATCCCCGTCTTGCGTAATTCATCTAGCTTGCCAGCACGCAGCTGGTATTCTTCTAGGTCTACGTAGGTGGGGTGGCTCATCTATTTTCTCTCCAAAATTCAAGCAAAATGGCAAACAATTATATCTGTTTTACCACTCTAATGTCCAGAGGGGTTAGCGTAGAAAGGCAATCAAAATAGAAGAGATGATCAAAAGAAAAAAGATCGAGGCTGTAGCTAAAAAAGTTTTTTCTGCAGAGCTGAATGGGGGCTTAGGAAGAATCATGACTGTTTGAGAAGAGTTGAAAGTTGAGCATCTAGACTAGGATAATACTTACGCAAGTAAACCCGAGCCTGCTCATACCGGCTCATATCATTGAGCCAGTAGTAGCAAATGATGCGGTACATGAGATTGTTCTTAAGTGCTGCAAGTTCAATCTCTGTTTGTAAGAGGTTAACTTTGTAGCTAGAGGCGGATGCAAGTTCTTTAGCTTTGGAATCAAACTCTCTCTTTTCGGCAACAAGCTTGGCAATTGCATTCGCTCGGTCTGGAGTTCTAGGGTGTTCCCTATTAGCGAGCTCCTGTAACTCAGCAATTTTTTCTTCAAGTTGCTGAAACTTTACATCAAAGTAAGCTAAGTCATCGCCTCCCATCATCGCTTGCAATAAGTCGAGAGCCATTTGCCATTTATGTTGAGCGATCTTTACTTCTGAGCGAGCAAGGATGAGGTGGCGGATTTGATTGGTGACTTGTTGTATGGCAAAGGATTTCTTTCCTAATGGCTTTTGATCAATTTCAAGGGAGTACAGGTAGTTTTTGTATGCCTGGATTGCCATTTTATATTGTATGTTCGCCTCGGACATGGTCTTCATCTGTAAGCGATAAATACTAGCAAGCATGGCATGAAGGGCAGCTTTTTGTTCGCTTTCTAAAGGAGCTCCTATATCTTCGGCCTTTCTTAAATTAAGAAGCGCGACACCTACATACCGATCGTAGTCAATGTAGTCCGCTTTTTTGGGCATATGGATCAAGCTCTTTGGCTGTAAAGGTGATTTTTGGATAATAGGAGCATTCTTAGCTAAAAATGCTGTGAGTAGAGCACGAGCATGCAGTAGTAAGTAGGAAGATTCGGAAGGGGATTCAGCAAGCAACAGGTTTAAGTTGCGAATGGCTTGATGGGCGCGAGCTAAAGCTTCGTTGCGTTGACCAAACTCAAGATATAAATCCGCCTCATCGAGGATGATTTGGTTTTGTCTTTGCTCTTTGTCGACACTTACCCCGCATCCTGAGACAAAAAGGGAAAGGCAAAGAACGAGTAACCCGAGTATAGCTGGATATTTCATTCTGCTTCCATTTTACCGCATAACCTGGAGCTCATCATAAGTTGATAGGTCTTTCAACTAAAGAAGATTCTAAAAGAAAGTAGATAGAGGATCGATATCAATTGTAATGCGAATTCCTTGTTTTTGCTTTGCTAGCAGAGAGTGGAGGTAGGACCTAGATGGATTCAAGCTTGGCGCTCGTAGAAGAATTTGGTATCGAAATGTTTCTTTAATTTTCTGGTAACCAGATGGATGAGGAGGATGCAGGCGGTGCCCTTCAGGTAGCTGTTGCTTGAGATCTTGGTAAACGGCTTGGGCTAGGTTTCTTACTGCGGAAAGGTTTTTTCCTGAAAATAAAATTTTTGCCATCCGGTTGAAGGGAGGGTATTGAAAGATCTCTCTAGTTTTTGATTCTTCTTGAAAGAACCCTTCATAATCTTGTTCTTTGGCAAATTGAATGGTCGGTTGGTCGGGCAGTAGGGTTTGCAAGATCACTTCTCCAGGAAGCTTTGCTCTTCCAGACCGCCCAGCTACTTGAGTTAGGAGTTGAAAGGAGCGCTCAGAAGCACGGAAGTCTGGAATCATCAGGGCGTTATCAGCTTGGAGAATCCCTACAAGGGTGACAAAGGGGAAATCGAGCCCCTTCGCTACCATTTGGGTGCCAATGAGAATATCAGCTTTATGGGTACGGAATTGCAAAAGTTTACTCTCTAAGGAGCCTTTTTTTGCTGTTGTATCGGCATCGAGCCTTAATGTTTGGGCATCAGGAAGAATACGCTTAAGTTGCTCCTCGATTTTTTCTGTGCCACAGCCTTTATACTGGAGAGTTCTTCCTTTACAGCTAGGACAAGAGCGGTGAGGGGGGCAGTGGTAGTGGCAGAGGTGGCAGGTAAGCTCGCCCTGCTGTTTATGATAAGTTAAAGAAGTTGCACAGTGAGGGCACTCAAAAATCGTTCCGCAGTCTTGGCAGATTTGAGAGGTGTGGAAGCCTCGCCTGTTTAAAAATAGAATAGATTGCTCCCCTTTTTCTAGGCGCACTTTCAGAGCATTTAAAAGCTGATCTGAAAAAATGAATCGACGCTTTTCCCATTCCTTGCGCATATCGACAAGCGTGACTTTGGGAAGAGACTGGTCAAGAGCCCTTTTAGTAAGGTGGTGGAGGTGGTATTTGCCTTTTTTGGCATTTTGATAACTTTCTAGGCTTGGGGTGGCAGAGCCCAAAATGACAGGAATATTGAGCATCTTTCCCCGCACGAGGGCTACATCTCTTGCATGATAGCAAGGTTGCGATTCACTTTTATAACTTGGTTCGTGCTCTTCATCAACAATAAGGATTCCGAGCTTGGGCAGGGGAGCAAAGATAGCAGAGCGTGCCCCAATGGCAATATCCACTTCGCCCTTTAACATGCGAAACCACTCATCTCTTTTCTGGCCAGAGGCAAGCTTATGGTGTAAGACAGCAATGCTTTTATTCGCAAAGCGTCGACGAAAGCGATCAATCGTTTGCTCAGTCAGCGCTATTTCAGGGATTAAAACGAGAGCTTGCAAGCCTTGAGCAAGAGCTGCTTCAATGGCTTGCAAGTAGACCTCGGTTTTCCCACTTCCTGTTACGCCAAAGAGTAAATGAGGGGCAAAAACTTTTTGGTCTAAGCTTGAGACAATAGAGGTGATGGCTTGCTTTTGTTGCTCATTAGCCTCTTTCTTTTTTGCAGGAATAAATTCTGCATCAGGAAGAGAGCTTCGGTGTTTTGAGCCTTCTTGCATGAAAAGAAAGCCCTTCTTAATAAGGCTGCCAACAGTGGCCATGGAGCAACCTGTAGCTTCTATTACCTCGCGGATAGGAGTAGCAGAAGGGCGTGCTTGTAAGAAGTCTATCACTTGTTGTTGGCGTACGGCATGAGGAGAAAGAGAGGTTGGAAGGGGAAGAGAGAGTCCAACAAAGCGCTCTTTGGCCTCAGCCATACCCTTGCGGATAGGAGCAGGGATCATCAGGCGGATCGCTTGGCTATAGCTACAGAGATAGTACTTTTGGATCCACTCTGCTAACTGAATGATGTCTGAACTTAAGATTTCCTCTCCGGAGACCACCTCTTCTATTGCCGATAGCTTTGGAAAAGATGACTGCGTTTGCAGGCGAATGACAAAACCAAAAACAGAGCGCCCTCGTAAAGGAATACGTACACGCATACCTGTGCGGAGAGTCTTTCTAAACTCAAGAGGGATGCGATAGTCAAGCACCTTTGGAATGGAGCAGTCTAGCACACAGCAGGCAACTGATGGTGTTACGACTTGTTGAGAAGAGGTTGCAGTGTGCGCCATAGCTTCCGCTTGTTTTGCGGGTGATGTTCATAATACTCAGGGGGATACAGGCAGTAGACAGGAAGAGTTCCCCACTTTTTAATTTCTTGCTGTTGGGTTTCTCCCTCATATTCCTTTAGTAGCGTTTCCCCAAGGCGTCCCTTGGGAAGGAAAAGGGCTCGTAAGTGAGAGGGGGCTTCAGAAGCAGAGAGTGCATCAAAGTGGCTGTTTGGTAGCAGCTGGGTTTTAATTCCAGCTAAGCAGAGTCCACTACAAAGAGATTGGTAAAAAGGGTGAGAGGAGAGCTCCTCTTGAACAAAAAGATAGACGGCTGTTTGAGGGGCTTTTTGCATCTCTTCTAGCGCTAGATAAGCCTGTTTATCGCTTGGAGGTAGAGTGGAGAGCTCTATTTTAGGAAAGAGTTTTTGATAGCTTGTCGCTAGTTCTCCAAAACGTTGTTGTAAGGAGGGAAGCGGGGAAGGCTCTTTAGCTGTTTCAGCGGGCTTTTGTTGAGGGGAAGTAGGTGCCTTCTGAGAGGGCTCTGGGGAAAGGGGTTTCGGTGAAGGAGCTTTTTGAGTTTGAAAAGAGGGGAGCTTTGCAGAAGGGAGAGAGGGCGTTTTTCGATTGGAGAGATAGATTTCTTTTAAGGGAGCATACTCACAAGGAATCTTTTTCTTGGTGGCATAATGCTCTTCAACCCAATAGGTTAAATCTTGAATAATGGCATGTAGCTGCTGACTGGTCGTCATGCTCTCTCTTAGGTCAAACATTTTGCAATATTGGAAAAGCCTCGCCATGCATAGCGACTTCTAGCAAAGCTCTTTGCCTGTTCTGCCCCTTCAGGATACAGCTTTTGATTGATTTTATCGATGAAATTTAGCTGTAGGCTGCTGCTTACTTTTGACCGATGGTATAAGAGTTGCAAAAAGATATTTTCGTCCTGGCCAGCTGCGACCACAGCAGAAATAAGGGCCTCTTCTAAAGGGTTATCTTTTTGAATAAACTTGCCAATAAGAGAGAACAGGTTGGTATAAAAAATTAAGTTTAGATCTTGTTCTCCATGCTCCTCACTGTGGAGAAGTTGCTCTTTTGCTCCAATTGCAGAGGTGTGAGATTCATTTGCAGCCTCATAAAGGGCGAGATATGTTTTTTGGGATTCTCCCTTTGTGCGTGCAGATAGTAGGTAGCTATATTGCTCTATTTTTTGAAGGGAGCCTAAACGATTTTTCCAAGGGAGCGGGGTGGGAGGAGGCAGTAAAGGGCCGGCTAAGTGTTGGATATCATATTGAATTTGCTTGAAAGCTGCATGTTTAAGTTGAGAAAACTCTCTTGTTTTTAGGCAGAGGTTCCATGCCTTTAACACTCCCTTAAGAGCGGTGAGATGAGGGTAGAGCTCTATATACTCCTCAATAATGAATTGTAGGAGCAAACTCTCACTTTGACAGTAGATTTCGTAATCGAAATTAAAAGAAAATGTAGCAGGCTTCAAGCAACCCTCTCCTCGAGTCCAGCTTAGGTGCAGGCTAGCTCAATAAGGAGATTCCTTTAAAGGAAAATGTAAATTTATTTTTTTATTTTATTGATCTCTAAGAAGGAGTCTTTCCAATAGTAGTGGTCTAGAAGTCCCTCTGTGCTCCGGCCTGTTAAGTGGTAAGCTAAGAAAAGGGCTTCCACAGAGGCTAGTCCGCGTTCAGGGTCTAAGCATCCTGTTTGAGTACGGGGGTAAGCTGTACGGTAAGAGCCAGGGAGAGAGCGTTTGCGAATAGAGGGATTTTCAGACAGAACTCGATGTTCCATTTTCTCTGCATAACGCCATGTGCCATCAAGAAGCAGTAGGCCAAGCTTTGCATCCTGCATAGATAGGGGGGGAGCATCAATTGTCAGGAGGATATGTGAGCTAAGGTCTATATCAAGAGGGTCAGGGTAAGAATAAAATAAGAGATCAGAGCGGTTAATGAGGGGTTGTAGGGAACATTTTTTTTTATTTTCTTTTCGGTGTCGATAGACTATGGTCGGCAACATTGAACTATTCAGGCATTTTGTTAGTGAGAATAGTTTAGTTTTTGCTCTCAAAGAATGCAATTGGACAGGGAGAGATACTATGAAACTTACTACCCTTTTTTCCGTTTTATTGATTGCAGTAGGGTCTCTTTTTGCACAGGAGGAAGGGGCACCTCTCTCTGCAAAACCCAAGATCCAGTGGCATAAGCAATATGAATATGCTTTGCAAGAGGCCTCAAAAAGCAGTAAACCTCTCTTTATTCTTTTTACAGGTTCAGATTGGTGTGCTTGGTGTCAAAAATTTGAACAGGAGGTCCTTTCTCAGCCAGCTTTTGCTCAAGCTCTTTCTGATCAATACGTCTTTTTGAAAATCGATTTTCGGTTAGATCTGAAGAGTAATACAGCTGTTTTTCATGACTACCAACTATTGAAAAATCGCTATAAAGCAAAAGGGTTTCCCTCTGTGGTTCTGATTAACCCTAAAGAGCAAGTGATAGCGAAGACAGGTTATCAAGAGGGTGGGGCTGACAAGTATGTGCAGCACATGGATGCACTAGTAAAAGACTGCCAGGAGTATGAGAGGGCCGTAGCGAACTTCTCTACAGAAAATATAGAAGTTGATGATCTTTGGCACTTATATGAGAAGTCTGTTGCTTTGCAAAGGGAGAGTGATAGCGAAAGGTTTTTAAACCTGGGAGTAGAAAAAGATACGAAAGGGCATTTCCTGACAGAGAAGTACCGCCTTCTTGTGGACAGGGGAGAGCTTTATACTGAAGAGGCCAAGTATATTCGGCAGCGCTTATTAGACCCTCATTTAGAGTTACATGTAAATAATGCACGCTTCTTGGCTGTGTTGGATTTTCAGGAAAAGTATAATCAAGAGGCAAATAGCCAGGAAATTTTAAAGCCTCTTCTTGATTTTTTAGACAAGTATGGAGAGCAAGATGCTGAGAATGCATGGAAAGTGCATATGGTTATTTCTCAGTATTATTCGGATGTGAGTGACTTTTCTGAGGCTATTCGTTATGCGGAACTTGCAAAGATTCAGGCCCCTGAAGAGTTGCAGTTTGATATTGAAGAAGCCTTACGCTTTCTTAGGGAAGAGGTTGAGGTTCGCTGATTTTTTTGTAGTGGCTTTGAAGTAGGTAGTTTTTGCTAGGACCTTTGACTTTCCAGCAGATAGAGAAGCTGTTCTTTTCAAAATCAAAAACATAGAGCCCAAAATAAAAGTCTTTTCCACATATGTGACGAATCATCGTAAAGGGAAGAGAGTGATGCAAGGTATGGAAGAGCTCTCCTCTTTTCCATACTTGAGGAGTTTTTTCTACAAAGTTATAGCTTAAAAAACTTGAGGAGCGACCTGTATAGCTTCCGCATGACCCCTCTAAAGACTCTTGAAAAAGGACGGTGTGTGTCGATTTGAGTGTGCCCTGTGCAGAGCCCTGCATAGAGCTCTTTGCATGTGAGGGAAGAAGAATAAACTGTTTGTTTACACTCCAATTGCCCTGTAAAAAGAAAAGAAGATGCTTAGACATCATCCCAACGAGTTACATTTAGGTGCTTATTATCTATTTCAAATAAAAATCTAGATGGCTTGCTTGCATAGTTTTTCCCCATGCGTTTACGCGTTTGAGCCATACTAATGGTGAGCCACTGCTTCGCGCGTGTGATCGCGACATACATGAGGCGCCTCTCTTCATCAATACCAGTCTCTTTTAAGCTCCGTTCATGAGGAATGATGTGGTCTTCCAAGCCCACAAGAAAGCAGGCAGGAAATTCCAATCCTTTGGAGCTGTGAAAGGTCATCATTTGCAAGCAATCATCTTGCTGCTGAGAGCGCTTTTTATTCATATAATTATCTTGTAAAAGAGTCTGCGTAAGAAACTCAGCGAGGTCTCCCTCGGGGTTTTCCATGGAATACTCCTCAAGAGAGGAAAGCACTTCACCGACATTCTCTTTTTTCATTTCAAAGACGCGGCTATTATTAGACTCTTTTTCTAAAGCGCTTTCTAAGTCTAGAGCTTCCATGAACTTCTGACATGCGTCTCGTAAGGGGAAGGAGGCAAAAAGGTTTTTCCCTTCTTGTAAAAGGGTATAAAATTCTCGAAGAGATTCAATCGCTTTAGGGCCAATTCCCTCAGGAGGAGATTGAATAGTGCGTGTAATGACAGACCAAAGGGAGCAATTTTCAGCTCGATTCGTTTCGGTAAGGTAAGAAAGAAGCTTATCTCCAATGCCTCTGCGAGGATAGTTGATGATGCGTAAAAGAGAAGCTTGATCTTGCGGATTTTCAATGACCTTAAGGTAGGCAAAGAGGTCTTGCACCTCTTTGCGGAGGTAAAATTCGGTGCCTCCAAATACCTTGTAAGGGATTCCTCGGATAATTCTGCCATGGTTTTTCCAAGGGAAACGCATTAGAGCTGTCTCAAATGCTCTAGAAAGGTGGTTAGAGCGATAAAGAATGGCAATATCTTTCCAGCGTAATCCCTTTTGCTCTTTTAAATGTACGAGGCGATAAAGAACGGCCTCAACCTCTTTTAGTTCATTAGGAGCATGAAAAATTTCGATTTTGTCAGCTGACGATTTCTGACTCCATAAGGTCTTTCCATGTCGCTGTTTATTATTAGCAATGACAGCATTGGCCGCTTGCAAAATGGTATTTGTCGAGCGGTAGTTCTGTTCTAATTTAATGACATGGTCACTCTCAAATGTGAGAATGTGGTCAACGCAGGCACCGCGCCACCCATAAATCGATTGGTCATCATCACCTACGACACATAGGTTTTGGTAGCGCTGACTAAGTAAAGAAGCGATCTTATATTGAATAGGGTTCGTGTCTTGATATTCATCGATCATGATGTATCGATATTGCTTCTGGTATTGGGCAAGCACCTCTGGATGTCGCTCAAAAAGCTCCACAGTTAAAAAGAGTAAATCATCAAAATCAAGAGCGTTGTAGGCGCGCAGTGACTGGCGTAGCTGCTTAAATACTTCTCGAGCAAACTGTTGGTGCCAAGGCGAGGAAGTATCAGAGATCTCTTCACTGTCTAATCCCTTCCCTCGGGCCTGCATAATGATTTTTTTTGTCTTATGTGTAGAGGGAAGCTTGCTTGGTTGATCCAGCTTTTCATGAATAATATTATCAATGATCCGCTCAAGGTCTTTCTCATCATAAAGCGAAAACTTTTGTGTATAACCAAGGAGGTGGATGTGTTTGCGTAGAATGCGCATACAAAAGCTATGAAACGTACTTAAGGTCAAAAGCTTTGCAGAGCTAGGGCTGGTGAGCTTTGCCACACGCTCTCGCATTTCACTAGCTGCCTTATTAGTAAAAGTTAACCCTAGAATAGAGGAGGGAGATACGCCTTGAGAGAGTAAGTAAGCAATTCGTGTTGTAAGAACAAGAGTTTTTCCACTTCCTGCTCCAGCAAGAATCAGTAGTCGTCCCTCTGTTGCTTCAACGGCTTTGCGCTGCTCATCATTTAAGTGGGTGAGGGTAAGAGACACTAGCGCTCCTTTTTCCTAGAGAAAGCAAGCAGTAAGAATGCTCCAAGGACAGAAAGGAGAATGCCTGTCATACGGAAGATCATATAATAATTATTGGGAATCAAGAATCCAAGAATGAAAAGGGTGCCCCATCCTGAATATAGAATCCCCTTAGCAATGTTCTTGGCTACCCCTCTCTCCATCTGCATTTCTCTCCAGTAGTGCCAAATATTCTGTTTCTAAATCAAAAAAGCTCGCTTTACTAGCTCTTTTGCGGGGGCGCACAACAATTTCTGTCTTTTCTGGGAGTGCAGAGTAATGGCGGCGAAAAACTTCTCTGACTAAGCGTTTAAAGCGGTTGCGCTGTACAGCTCCACCAAATCTTTTTGAGGCGGCAATGCCAATGCGGGGATGCGAAGACGATTTAGTCGAAATGTCGATGACAAGGTATTGCCCTACACGGCGCCTGGCTGAAGAAAGAGCTTTGCGAAACTCATAGCTAGATAGAAGGCGCCGGGATTTAGGAAAGGAGCAGTTTATGCACTTAATACTTTGCGTCCCCGCTTCCTTCTACGGTTAATGATTTTACGGCCGCTTGCAGTACTCATGCGCTTGCGGAAACCAAAAGTTGATTTGCGGCGGCGCTTACTAGGTTGATACGTGCGCTTCACGGGTGTCTCCTCATCCAAATGTTAATTTATTGGAAAAACAGTATAGAATAGAGTGGGAAATTCTGGCAATTGGCTTTTACTGGACAAAGATACGTCGGACCTTTAGTGCCCAGTATGTCCAAAGAACACGCCAGTCTTTTGTGGTCAGTAGCCACTGGCAAATTCCCAAAAACCCAAAGTAACGGTAAAGAATTTTGCAAGTGTCCTTAAATCGGATAAAAATATTTTTTTGAGGAATGGCTTGCTTGTCTCTATCAATAAGAAACCGCTTGGTTTGAGCTATGCTGCCCTTATATACGAGATAAAATCGGCAAAACAGGTCAAGAGCTGAGCGATATTGGTAGCTTGGGTCGAATTTGCCAATTTTTTTTAGTGTCGAGGTTAGAAACCAGCATGAGGGAAGGGTCGAGGGCTGGATGGCTTTTTTTAAATTTTTCTTTGTTAAAGAGTGAAAAAAGGGAATAGGCTCAGAGCGAGGGTAACGCAAGATAGAGCCAGCATAAATTAACTCTGAAGAGTTTGACTCCCAAGCAATGGAACAAATATGACTCAAAGTAAAGTTGGAGCGATAGTAGTCTCCAGGGAAAAGAAAATTTACATACTCACCCCCTGCAAGGGAGAGGCCTTTATTCAACATCTTAAAGCGATTGTATTGACCCACTGTATATAACTTCACTTTACTGTTTTGGAAACCTAATACAATTTCTCGTGTTTGGTCTTTTGAATTCGCATCAATAACAAGCACTTCATATTGCTGGTACGATTGGGCTAGGATTCTTTCAATCGTGACCCCGATAAGCTCAGAGCAATTATAGGTGGGGATAATAATCGAAAAGGACTTCTGATGAAGCTCTTCAAGGGGAGCTTGCTTTTGAGCAAACTCTTCTAGCTTTTTCCAGTCTTGGGAAGAGGTTTTATGCATGGTGCCTAGTATATAAATGGTATTTGTTTATGCTTTTGTCTTAATAGTTTTTTTGGTGCAAGAAATGAATATGCCTTGTTAGTATATTTTCTTTACTTTTCATTTGTCTTTTTTTAATAGGTAATCCTGTGAGCTCTATTTCGTCTGTCTCTATGCAGCCTTTAAGCAGTGTATGGCAAAGTACAAGGCCCTATTTACAGCCTCTTTTTCAGCGTATCTACGCAGTTGGGCAACGCATGATGCAGACACCTTATATGGCACCCGTCATTCAGGGGGGCTTGAGCTTGGGAGTGGTTGGCTATGGGGTACGTTATATTGCCCGCACATTCACAGAGCCAAAAGAAGTTCAAGTGGGAACTTTTGTCCTTCAAAGGCTCGAAGCTGCAAAAAAGAAATGTGAAAATCTAGAGATCTATGTGACTGAATATCAGGAAGCTCGCTCTGCACGCTATGTGGAAGAGAGCAATAATAGAGAGCAGACCGTTCCTTTGCAGCAAAAAGTGGAAGAGCTTGTGCGCGAAGTCGCAGACCATCCACAAGTGGGACTCGAACAAGATGATCCCAAGATGAAAAAGGTCGCTCAAAATGTTGTAGATAAGCTGTCTGGAGTGCCTGGAGAGCTTTCTCTTTTAGCAGAGTCAAGGCTTCAAAATAGTAAGCAAAAGCAGGATCGTAAAGCAAAGTCTTTGGAAGAGCAGCTTCGGGTATTGCGAGGGCAGCTTGAGTCACAGGCAAGCAGTCTTTCCGCTTTGCTTCGTGTAGAAGATCTGGCAAAAGTTCAGGTGGATGGGCTTCCATTTGGCTCTTTTGTTAAGCAGTTTTATAGTGAGGTTTCACAGTTGCTTTTTGCTGATGAACACTCTCTTCTTCAAGGTGTTCGGTCTGGGGCTGAAGTCCAGTTTGAAAGCGTAAAACGGGAAATGGATGCGCGCTTTGAATCTGCTCTTGGTAAAGTTCAAAGAGGTATTGAAGATTTTAGAAGCCAGCGCTCAGAGTACGAAAGTAAACACTGGATCAAGCATCGCTCCTTGCAGGCTCTTCATACGTTGGTGGGGATAGGGATTATTGCTTTTGGGGTGGGAGTCTTTACTTATACGGTCTCTCCAAGCCTAGCCTCTCGGTCTTTTGTCTGGGTTCAGCAGACCACTCGGATGTTTGCTTGAAGGGTCTTTTTTTTATTCTTGTTGTAAGTTTAAATTAAATTTATTTTTGTGTTGATTTGCATTTGATCGTTCGCTAGATTGGCTCTAATTTTCAAAAAAACCATTGAAATGGAGGGTGTATATGCATCTCACATCTATAGCCAATCAAGCTCTACAAGCAGGAAAAAACTTTCTATCCCAAGCACAGACTTGTGTTTCAGCTCCTGCAGTATGCGCGAATAGCAGCTTAGAAAGAGCACAGGCTGCTGCTTCACAAGCCATTGAGCTTTATGGGGGAGTTGACCCTGTGATGCGAGAGGCTTCTGAAGCAACGCTTGGCCTTGGAGCTGTATGGGTCGGGGCTCGTGTTTTTTCTAAAGCTTCTGACGAAGGGGCTATTCTGAATGGAGCTTCAAAAGTTTTTGCTGGATTTAAGTCTCTTGAAGTAGCGGCGCATGCACTATCAAAGAAGGAAGATGAAATTTCTGCACTGACCAAAAAGGATGAAGAGGGATCTTCAGAAAAAGTGAGCAAACTACAAGAGGAGTTGACTCAAGCAAAGAAAGACTTGGTCGCTCAGTGTGATGTGTTGACTGTGTCTTTGCGGCCTTCATTTGATGCTCTTTCTAAAGCGTCAGAAGATGCCCAGCTAGAAGCAGGAGGCAACCCCTTAAATAAGCTATGGGAAGAGAGTGTTACGGAGCTAAAAAAAGATCTTTCATCTGAAGGCTCCCATAACATGAGCACAGTGATGGATATGCATATTAAGGGTCCTATTCGACAGCTCAATGAAAGTATAACTGCCTACCGAGAAGCTCATCCAAATACGCAGTTTAGTATGGCCTCTAAGCTGGGCCTACGCACAATTGGAGCGAGCAGTATTGTTGGAGGGGCTATCTTAGCCGGTACACAACTGTATAGCTTGGGAGTGCGAGGCGTGGAAGCTTTGCCTGGTGTCGTTGCACAGGTTAGAGCAAATATAAACGTATAGTATTGAATTTTAGTGGGATGTGTGTAAAATATGCGCATCCCTTTTTTGCTATTACAATATGCTAACTCTTTCAAACTCTTATCTTACAACTGGCTTTGATACTCTTTCTAGATGGGTGGGCTTACCGCGCCTTGCAATTCAAGCTGCGGGGGCATTTTTGGGAGGTCGAGTAGCCTTTTCTCGCCTTAGTGATAGTTCTAGATATGAACCTGCACAGCATCAGCAAGCTCAGTCTATTATGGTAGCGATGCAAGACTTGTCTGTGCAAATGCAAGAGCTGCAAGCAGCAATTCGAGAGAAAAAAGGAAGAGATCTTCAGCAAGTCCTAAAGGAAAAGCAGGCACTCCCAGAGTATCCTATTCAGAAAACATATCTTGCAAACCCAAGACATAAGTTGGGAGAGAAGGAGCGCCCAGAACTCAAGGTGGGTTCTGAGCGAGCGATAGATCGTTTGCGGGCTCATCACTTGGGCGTGCGGGAGGTGGCAGCACAGGCTGCTATGCAAGATGTTGATTATCAAAAAATTACTTCTTTAGCTGAAGAGGCTATGCGTTCTTTACAGCAGGATTGCGAGGCTTTGAAAAAGGCTACAAGTGACTACTTGAAAGATTATAGAACGACAGCTTTTGAACGAGGAGTGAACCTCACCCTTGATGGAGCTGCTGTGGGTGCTGGGGTCTTGGCTGCACAAAGCCTTATTTCTTAATAGAGTCTATTTTTCGCAGATCGCTTTAATAACTTTTTTATCAAAGTATGGGCAGATAGTTTTTAGTAAAGAACTTCTTGAGTTTAAGCATCTCTGTCAGAACAATGGGGCAGAGAGAGATTAGAACTTTAGGAGCCGCGCCCATGCGTCGCTTGGCACTTCACTGGAAAGCTATTTTTGTATTGGCCCTAAGTCCAGGGCTGAGTTTCCCTATTTTAAGTGACCCAGAACAGATCGATAAGGTCGGGTTAGAGTCCTTTCAACAAGGGTTAAGGTATGAGCAGGCAGAGTCTGCTGATTGGGAGCAAGCTGCACGGTTTTATCAGCAAGCTGCCGATCGCCACTATGCCCCTGCTCAGTTTCGCCTTGGACTCCTCTATCTAGAGGGGAAAGGAGTAAACAGGGACTTAGAAAAAGCTTCGATGTTTATCCACTTAGCTGCCACGCAGGGGCATCCAGATGCTTTATTGCTTTATGGAGATCTGCTAAGGGATGGAAAAGGGGTTTCAAGAAACCTTCAAAAGGCTGCTAGTTTTTATGAGAGAGCTGCAGATAAAGGGGTTTCAGAAGCAAACTTACGCTTAGCACATCTTTTTAAGGAGCCAGAGCAGCTAGAGCGTGATGATCAGGTTGCTGCCCGTTTTTATGAACGAGCAGCTGCTGAGGGAAATTTAGAAGCTCTTGTTTGGTTAGGGCAGTATTATGATCAAGAACAGGGAGACCTGGATAAGGCCAAAGAGTATTTTTCAATAGCAGCAGAGAAGCAATCTAGTGAAGCTCAATATTGGATGGGGATTCACTATATACGAGGTACATGGGGATTTGACCAAGCAGAGCGAGGTGTTGAATACTTGCAAGAAGCTGCCCACAAGGGAGTTATTGCAGCTCAAGAACAGCTTGGGGCAGTTTATTTTCAAGGAGAATTTGTACAGAGAGATTATGCAGAAGCTCTCTCCTTATGGAAAAAAGCTGCAGAGCAAGGAAGTGCTTATGCAAGTGTTCGCTTGGGCGATATGTACTTCCAAGGAGTGGGAGAGAAAGTAGATTACTCTTTAGCTGTTGCTTATTACCGGTCTGCAGCTCGGATGGACTATCCTCTTGGGCAGGTAGGGCTAGGTGTGGCTTACTATTCTGGTAAAGGGGTAGAGCAGGCTGATTCTAAAGAGGCCTTTCGCCTTTTTCAGCTTGCCGCAAGTCAAGGGAATGCTCAGGGGTTCTACTGGCTTGGTAAATGTTATGTAGAAGGGGCTGGGGTAGAGAGTAGCCCGACACGTGCATTTGAGGCTTTTACTCGCGCTTATGAAAGCGGTGAAAAAGAGGCTCTCTGGTATTTAGGGCGTATGCATCTGTATGGAGAAGGGGTTCGCCAAGATGTAGCACAGGGGCTGGAGTTGCTGACTCTTTCAGCCTCAGGAGAAAATCCTTTTGCTCAACTGCTTTTAGCGAAGGCTTATTATGAAGGTGAGCATGTTGATAAAGATAATAATCAGGCCTTTTACTGGGTAGAGAAAGCGATTTATCATGATTTAGATGAAGCGTACACTCTTCTTGGGATGTTCTACATTCAAGGAGTTGGAGTAGAAGTTAACTATGAAAAAGGGCGAGACTTATTGCAGGTTGCTGCAGAAAGAGGAGAAGCGAAAGCTCAATACCACTATGGCCAAGCTCTTGCCTTAGGAATTGGAGGGGCAAGAGATTATGAATCTGCAGCCTTTTACTTAGAAAGTGCAGCATTAAAAGGGATGCATGAGGCTCAAAATGCTTTGGGAGACCTTTACCTTTCTGGCATGGGAGTTTCTCAAGATTATGATACGGCAAAAAAGTGGTTCGCAGAGGCCTCTTTAAGAGGAAATGCAAGAGCCCAAGTGAATCTAGGAAAGATGTACTTGGAGGGTATTGGGGGGTTCCAAAGCTATACCCAGGCATTTTCTTTTTTTCAAAAGGCTGCAGAAGCTCATGATCCTGAAGCCCAGTTCTTTTTGGGCATGCTTTACCTACATGGAGAGGGAGTGACAAGAGCTCCAAAGCAAGCTGCTTTCTTTTTAAAACAAGCTGTTGAGCAAGAGTTTGTCTCGGCATACATTTTACTAGCTAAAATGTATGAGTCTGGAGAGGGGGTTCCTCAAGATTTTGAAAAAGCATTTACTCTTTATTCAAAAGGTATTGCACAAGATCACCCTGAGGGGGTGTTGGGAGCCGCTCGCCTAATTATTTACAACGGTGTAGAGCATGACCTCGGGTCTATTCAGACTGCTCTGCAGGAGTTAGTACAAGAAGGGAACCCAGAAGCTCTGTATCTATATGGTGTGCACTTTTTGGAACGGCATGAAGAAGAGACAGGTGTTATTCTTCTCCAGCAAGCGGCAGACCTAGATTACCCTCTAAGCTACTTGCAGCTTGCAAAATTCTATGAGTCCAAGGATCCAAAGCAAGCTATTTACTACTATGAGCAAGCTAGACGCTATGAGCTACAGCAAGCTCTACTTCCTTTGGCAAAGCTTTACCTGCTTGTTGATCTAGAAGGTAGAGCGGAAGAAGCTGCGCAACTACTCAAGCAAGCTGTGGAGTTTGAAAGGAGTGACGAATCTCTCTTTTATTTAGGTAAGCTTTATGCAGATGGAAAGGGTGTTGAAAAACATTATGGTAAAGCAGAATCCTTACTGCAAGAGTCCTTGAGCTTGGGTTATGCCCGTGCTGGCTACCAACTTGGTCTTTTAAATCTTGACCCAAATAACTCCAAAGCAAGTCCTGAAAAATCAATCCAGTATTTGCAACAGGCTGCAGAGGGAGGGCACGTATCCGCACGAGTTCTTCTGGGCAGCTTGTATATACAAAATGAGTTCTTGGAAGAAGGACAGCACCATTTAGAAGTTGCAATTCAGGAAGGGAGTGCAGAAGCAGCCTATATTTTAGGAGAAAGCTTAGCAAAGGTTGAGTCCTCTCTATTTTCTCCTTCTCAAGCCGTTGAGAACTTTAAAATCGCTGCAGAAAGAGGTCATGTTAAGGCAAAAGAGAAGTTAGGATTTCTTTATCTGGAAGGAGCCTTGATTGAGCAAGACTTAGCTCTTTCCTTAGAATACTTTTTATCAGCAGAGAAGGCTGGAAGTGAAAGGGTCACTTTTCCAATAGGCATGGCCTACTTTGAGGGTAAGGGAGTAGCGCAGGACTATACAAAAGCTCTTAACTACTTATCGCATGCATATAAAAGTGGAGTTGTTGATGCAGCCTACCCTTTAGGAATGGCTTATCATGCTCTAGGTAATCCAGATCAAGCAATTCAGTATATTTCTTTAGCAGCCGATGAAGGGCATCTACCAGCCCTACGCTACTTAGTCCAGTTTTATCATGAGGCAGGACAACCCTCTCATGAGCTGTTTTATCTGGATCGGTTAGCAGAGAATGGAGATCCGGATGCGCTATTTGAAGTTGGAATGCGCTATTATAGTGGTCGTGGAGTAGCAAAAGACATGGAAATGAGCGCTAGCTACTTTTCTAGAGCCGCTCATGCAGGTCTTCCAAAAGCTCAGCTGTATACTGCTAAGCTTTACATGAAGGGAGTGGGTGTTCCTAAAAATGTTGAAAAGGCCATTCACTACTTTCAGCAAGCTGCTGATGCTGGAGATATCGAGGCCTGTCATCAGCTAGCCATGATTTACCAGTCAAGTAAGCTGGGGTATACAGATGTAAAGAAAGCCGTGAACTATTTAGAGCAAGCGCGCCAAATGGGAGGAGGACAGCAAGCTGCTGAAGACTTAGCAGAACTATACTACGAGTTAGGATCTGTAGAGCAGGCTCTCTCTCTTTGGGAGGGGCTTGCTTCAAATAAAAGTATACATGCGAATGCACGTCTTGGAGCTCATTATGCTAAGGTAGGAGAAAAGCAAAAAGCTCTTCCTTTTTTGCGTCGAGCGGCTAAGAAAGGGCATGCAGAAGCTTTACTTCATCTTGGGAGCCTGCTGCTATCAAGTCCTGGAGTGAGTGATGAAGAGCTTTTAGAGGGTGTAGACTACTATAAGCAAGCATTGCAGAAAGGGCGCTTGGAGGCGTTGCCGAAGCTTTATACATTTTATGTGGAAAGAAAAGAATATAAAGCCGCTCTTCCATACCTTCTGCAAGCTTCAAAAAATCAAGATAAAGTCGCTTTTACTCTGCTAGGCCATGTCTACCTTGGCTCTGGAGAGATCCCTTCCAATGATGAACAAGCATTTGCCTACTTTAAAACAGCAAGTAGCTTAGGTAGTACAGATGCGGATGTTGAGTTAGCCAAGCTCTATCTTGAGGGGAGAGGGTGTACACAAAGTCTTTCTCATGCAGTGGATCACTTGCTAGTAGCTGCAGATCAAAATAACTATTCCGCACAGAATATGTTAGGAGAGCTTGTTCTTCAGTATCCTGAGCAGCGACTGCTCGATGCAGAACAATTTAAAAGCCTATTCAAAGAAGCGCAAAGTGATGGCAATCCATCAGCTTCATATTATCTAGGGATTTATGCTTACCAACATGGGAATTTCACTGAAGCCGTCTCTTTCCTACGGCAATCACTGCTTTCCGAAGATTATAATGCAGCTTTACCACTTGCAGCTTGCTATAGTGTTTTAGGAAAAAGTAAGAAAGAAGTTGAAACACTACAACTTCTTGCAGATCGTAAAGACCCTGAAGCTCTAATGGCCTTAGGAAAAATGTACCTTGAAGGTGAAAAAGTCTCTCAGGACCTAATCCAGTCTTTAAAGTACTACTTGCTTGCTTTTGACCAAGGGGAAGAGTCTTCTGCACTACCGATAGCAACCATTTATCAGCAAAAAGATGACTGGGTTCATGCCCTTCCTTTTTATCAAAAAGCTTCAGAAAATGGAGCATTGAAAGCACATCAAGTTCTCGGTGACTATTATTATAGAAATGGGGAGATTCAAAAATCTCTTGCTTATCTTTTTAGGGCTTCTGAACGAGGTGACGGTCTTTCTAGCTATCGGATAGGGAAAATCCTTTTAGATGGCACAGCTGGAGAGATCGATGAGAAACAAGCCATTGTTTATTTGCAAAGAGCTTGGCAGCAAAGAGAAAGTCGTGCAGCTTTCCGGTTAGGGCAATATTACCAACAAAGTGATTCACAGGCTGCCTTGCACTACTTTCACCTTGCTGCAGATGAAGGACTTGAAGAAGCACAAGAGCACCTAGCAAACGACTACTTAAATAAGCAGCAATATAAAGAAGCACTGCCTCTCCTCGAGCAACTGGCCAACAAGCAAAAGCGCGAAGCCCTTTATATACTCGGGCAGCTCTACCATAAAGGGAAGTTGGGAGAGGTAAACCTCGAAAAAGCTGTAGCCTTTTATGAGCAAGCTGCTAAGGCTGGCAAAAGCCTTGCATATATGCAGCTTGGGCACATCAACTTGAAAAAAGGCATCTATGAAGAAGCTATTCCCTATTTCCAAAAGGCAGCAGCAGCAGGGGAACTCAATGCATTAAAATTTCTTGGAAGATTTTATACATCTAAAGGGGAGTTTAAAGCTGCTGCAGACTACTTCAACTTAGCTATTGAGCAAGGGGACACTTGGTCTCACTATTATTTAGGAGTGCTCTATGCTAAGGGGGAGCTTGGAGAAAAAGATATCGAGAACGCTCTTTTTCATTTTTCATATGCTCAACATGAAAATAGCCGAGCCCTTCTATGGATCGCCACCTTATACCAAGCAAAAGGTGATCAGCAACAAGCATTGGAGTATTTCACAAAAGCAGCACAAGCAGGGGAAATACAAGCAGAAATCTTTCTTTCTAAGCACTACCTTTATAATGGAAAACCAAAAGCAGCTCTCTATTTTCTAGAAAGAGCAGCTAAAAAAGGCAACCTCTATGCGCAATATCAAGCCGGTCGACTTTATGCAGAGGGCGTAGGAGGAGTAGAAGCAAATGCAGAAAAAGCCTTTCTTTACCTTTCCTCAGCAGAGTCTAGAGGGCATGGACCTGCTGCTTACTTACTAGGACATTTATATGAGAAGGAGCGGCAGGAGGAGTCAGCCTACTACTACTATGCAAAAGCTGCAGACCGGTCTGTACCGGAAGCACAGCTGCGTATGGGAAGTTTGGCATATAAAGAGAAAAACTATAGTAAAGCGGCTTTTTATTTAGAGCCTGCATCAGCAAAACTATTCCCTGAAGCTTGTTACAAGCTAGCCTTAATGTATTTGAATGGCTTAGGTGTCGAAGTAGACATAGACAAAGCATTAACAATTTTACATGCAGCTGAAGAAGTTGATAATGGCTCCATTTATGAGCTGTTAGGAAGAATCTACTTTAAAAGAGGGGAGGTAGAGCGGGGGCTTGGCTACTTTGCTCATGCAGCAGACCGTAATCGCTTACAGTCTCTTGCCTTTCTGGCAAATTACTACCGTATCCATGGCGAGTACACATCAAGCCTAGAGTACTTCCGTCGGTTACAAGCTTTAGACTTCTCCCTTGAGAGATCTGTCGTAGTTGCCAATCTATATGTGAAAGCTGGAGATATCTCTCAAGCAGTTGAGGAATTGCAACAGGCTCATAGCCAGGCCTATGAACCTGCATCAGTGAAATTGGCAGAATTGCTTTTTTCAACAGGTCGTACAGACCAGGCTGTTCTATGCTTGCAAGAGGCGATGCTTTCAGGTGGACTGCAAGCTCGGAAGATACTAGGCATGCATTACCTAGAAAACAATGTTTATGACCAAGCATTAACTATTCTTTCTCCCTTGGTCGCAGAAGGAGATGAAGAAGCTCAGCTAGAAGTTGGAAAGCTGCTTCTTATGAGCAAAGATGCTCTGGAACGAACTGAAGGGGAAAGCTTACTGCGGGTCATTCACTTACAAGGGAATAAATATGCATCTCTAGCGCTTGGAGCATACTATGCGCAATCTGGTGATACCGAGGCGGCTCTGCCTTATTATTCTGCAGCCTCCTCCATTGGTAACATTGAAGCCACTCTCTTCTTAGCAGACTACTTTTATGCCCATGCTTTTTATTCCAAAGCAGAGCGCTTTTTTGTCAAAGCAGCCTCTTTAGGCTCAGATGAAGCAAAGCTGCGTTTAGGTGTTTTATACTTGCAAGGAGATAAGCTAGAGCAAGATCTTGTGCTTGCAAAACGCTATTTAGAGGCCATTGAAAACAGCTCCTCAGTAGAAACAATAGAAAGTTTGGCTTTGGTCCATAGAGAGCTAGGCGATTCCAAAAGCTTTGTTCGCTTGATGAAGCAGGCGGCTAGCCTTTATAGCCCAGATGCTTTGCGTCACCTTGGGCGTTATTATCATGGACTAGGAGAAGATATTGCTGCTGTAGAATACTGGCAGGAGCTTATCTCGAAGTATGAAGACCCAGAGGCTACCTATCGCTTAGGGGCATTTTATCTGCAGGAGAGCTCTTCGGAGGATACTCGAGAACTAGCCCTCCAATATCTAGATAAAGCTTTAGATGCAGGACAAGCACCAGCGGGTCTTTTACTCGGTGAGCTTTATGAGCAGATGGAAGAGTATTCTCAAGCAATTCGTTACTACACACGCGTAGAAAAGCTAGGGGAGCATGTTTATATGCCTCTAGCAAACCTTTATGGGAAGCTGGGAAATAATGAAAAGCGCGTGCATTACTTAGAAAAGGCTGTCGGTCAAGGGAATATGCTAGCGCAGCGTATGCTTGGAGACCATTATGCTTCGTCAAGTAGTGAAGACTATGATCTTGAGCTTGCGGCAAATTACTACAAGCTTGCAGCAGATCAAGGAGATGTTCATTCAAAACTGGTTCTTTCTCGCTTATATAGCGAAGGACAAGGTGTTCCTAAAGATCAAGAAGTCGCTGTTGGCTATTTAAAGCAAGCTGCCATGCAAAAGAATGCAGAAGCTCTCTTGCTTCTCGCAAAAGATGTAATGCAAGGCAATAACCTTGATAAGGATATAGGCAAGGCCGTAGACCTTCTTCAGCAGGCAGTTGAGCAAGGAAGCCAAGAAGCTCTTTTGGAATTAGGCCTGGCTTTTGCTGAGCAAGGGAATGAGCAGAAAGCTATTCAATGGTTAGAAAAAGCTGGCGAAAAGGGGTTCCCAGAGGCTTTTTATAAAATTGGCTCAATCTACTTAAATAAGCGTTCTGTTGCCCAAGGGGTAGAATACCTAAAGCTAGCAGCCGAGCAGAAGCATATCAAGGCATGCTATGACTTAGGGCGCTTGTATGCAGAAGGAAAAGTAGTTGTCAAAGATGAGCCAAAGGCGATCGATTATCTAAAGCAAGCCTCTAGGTCTGGAAGTGGAGAAGCTTCTTACTACCTGGGGCAGGTTGTGAAAAAAACCTCTTTAAAAGAGGCTATTCATTGGTATGAAGTAGCGATCAACCAAGGACACCCTGAAGCACCCACAGAAGTCGGTAATATTTACTTTGTAAAAAAAGCTTACCTACAAGCTATCCCTTTTTACCAGGTAGGGAGCCAGCGTAAATCTCTTTCTTCGATTGTGCAACTTGGACGTAGTTATTTATACGGCTATGGTGTTGAAAAAAGCTTAAAAAAGGCTCATACACTACTCATGGCTGCTCATCGAGAAGGGAGAGCGGAAGCAACTTATCTTTTAGCAAAACTCTTCATGCAAGCAGAGCAGGAGGCTAGCTCTTTATACTTCTTTGAGCAAGCAGCAAACAAAGGGTTCACAAAAGCTCAGCGTTACCTTGTCAACTACTATATGCAGGCAAAACGTTACCAAGAAGCAATCCCTTATCTGATGGGGCTTGCAGCTCGAGGTGATAAACAAGCTCACCTTTATCTAGGCTATCATTACCTGCGAGGGTTTGGTGTCGAAAAAAATCTCCGTCGCGCGATGAAGCATCTTTTCTTAGCAGAAGAAAGCAATCCTTGGGTGAGTTTATATGTTGGGGAAGTTTTCAAGCAGTTGGGTGAGCCGGATCGCTCATTGAGGTATTATGACCTTGCAGCAAAGGGAGGCATTGTTTTTGCGCAAAGGGCACTAGGCGATTATTATTTAGAGAATCAGCAGCCACAAGAAGCTGCGCGCTATTACCTGATGGCTTCTGAGCAGGGGAATGTTTATGCTACATATATGGTAGGAATCCTCCTTTACAAAGGAGAAGGCGTCACAAAAGATCTGCATAAAGCTATACGCTACTTGAAGTATGCTGAAAAAAATGGAATTCCAACCGCAAGTTACTACATAGGCCATGCACATTACAACTTGAAGCAGTATGAAGAGTCAGAGGCTCATCTAGAAAAAGCTGCAAAAGCAAAGATTGTAGAAAGCTATAAGCCTCTTGCTCAACTCTATTTTTCTCGTGGAGAGTACAAGCGTGCTCTACACTATTATAACATGCTTGCTGAGCAAGAGGATGTAAAGAGTGCCTTGCAAGCAGCAAAAATTTATGGGGAAGGGCTTGGCGTTCGTACAAATGTAGAGAAAGCTGCCTATTTTTACCGTATTGCAGCGGATGGAGGAAGCTCTCAGGCACAGCTGATGATCGGTTTGCGTTATCTAAAGGGAGAAGGAGTCCCTTGGAATGAAGAGCTTGCTATTCATTACTTAGAGTTATCTGCAAGTCAGGAAAATCATCAGGCCCAGTATCACTTGGGTATGACTTATTTCCAGAAAAGAGCTTTTGAAGAAGCTCGCGAGTATCTCGAGCCTTTGGCAAAAGTGGGAGACAGTCGCACCTATATGGCAATGGCTGATATTTACCTTGCCACAGGAGAAGAGTCACAAGCTCTTGGCTATATGGAAAAGGCTGCAAGAAATGGAGAGCTTGAAGCTCTCGATTATATGATTGCTCATGCTAGGTCAATTGGTGATGTAGAGCTGGAAATCACTCTGTATAAAAAAGGACTAGAAGTAGGGTTAGGATCTGCATCTTATGCTCTTGCTCATGCCTATTTAGAAGGGCGTGGGGTAGAGCAGGATGAACAAGAGGCTATCAGCTTGTTTTACCGTAGTGCAGAAGAAGGGTTCAGTCTTGCTTTTGTCGACCTTGCCAAGATCTATCATCAGAGAGGAGACTTTCAAAAAGCATCTGAAAATTACTTAATTGCAATAGACCGCTCAGTCGAAGAAGCTTACTTCTCCTCTGCTGGGTTTTTCTATGAGCAAAAGCAGTATTCTAGGTCTCTTCAGCTTTATCGTTTGGCCGCAAAGGAGGGGGATGCAGAAGCCTCCTATCGAGCAGCACAGTTTTACCTACGTGGTGTAGGGGCTCCTGCAGATAATGAAGTGGCTGCTGATTATCTACGACAAGCAGCAAGTAGTGGGCATGCAAGAGCTCTACTTCAACTTGGCTTGATGTATAAGCAGGGCTTGGGCGTGGCAAAAGATGCCGAGCAAGCCATGTTTTATTTTCAGGAAGCTCTAGAAAAGGGAAGTAAAAAAGCGAAGTTGCATTTAGGAATTCTACTCGGTACGGAAGAATCCTTAAAAAATCTGCCTAAAGCGGTGAAGTTGCTAGAAGAGAGCCAAAACCACCAGCCAAGTACATGGGCTCTTTTAGGTCAGCTTTATGATGAGCTTGGTAAGGATAAAGTGGCTCAAAAGTACTACCAAAAAGCTGCAGAGCAAGGCAATGCGTATGCGCTGAATATTTTGGCCCAACAAGCATGGGCTGGAGGTAAAAAACATGAAGCTCTTCGCTTTATGCGCCAGCTAGCAGACCAAGGGCATACACAAATCCAGCTCTTACTTGGCATGTATTACCTTGGTCATTGGGGAGATGAAATTGAGCAAGAGGATGCTCTGACCTACCTTGGGTTAGCAGCAAGAGGAGGACACCCTCAAGCGCACCGCCTTCTCGGGGAGATGTTTTATGAAGGGCGGCTCGTAGAAGAGGACCGAGCTAAAAGTTTCCAGCATTTGGAGCAGGCTAGAGATGTCTTAAAGCCAAAAAGTATGTACTACTTAGCGTCTCTATATATGGAGAGAGATGCGGGGGAGAATGAGCGCAAGCGAGCCTACCGTTACTTCAGGCAAGCAGCTTATCATGGCAATGTACATGCCCAAGAATGGCTAGGACAAGCATATCTATATGGAGAAGGGGTTGAACAAAGTGACCTCCAAGCTCTTTTCTATCTGAAAATGGCAGCTGATGGAGGTCTAGCTTCAGCACAGTATGCCGTTGGCTCTCAGCTCATTCAGACAGGAGAGGATGTAGAGAAGGGAGTCCAGTACTTAGATCTGGCAAGCCAGCAGGACCATGGAAAAGCAACTGAAAAATTGGGACTTCTTTATCTGAAAGGAGAGCTTGTTGCTCAGGACAAAGATAGAGCGTTAGCATATCTTGAAAGAGCGGCCCGTCAGAATCAGCCCCAAGCCCAAGTCACTTTGGGGAGTTTGCTTTTAGATAGAGAAGAGAAGGGAGAGTATGCAAAAGCAGTTGCGCTCTTTGAATCTGCTTCTCAGCAAGGAAATGCCGAGGCGAAGTATCTACTTGCTGAGATGCTTTACTATGGCCAAGGCATAGAGAGTAATCAAGATCTATCCGCCAAGTACTATGAGCAAGCTGCTGAGCAGGGAGTCGCTCAAGCATTTTATCGCTTAGGAGAAATGTACGATGCAGGGACAGGACGTCCGCAATCTGAAGAGAAAGCTAGAACCTATTTTGAGGAAGCTGCAGACAGGGGAGTTTCTGCTGCTTGCTTGTGGCTAGGCTCTTACTATCAATCGCAGGGTGATGATGCGCACTCTTTAAGCCGCTCATTTAAATATTATGAGCAGGCAAAAGAGGCTGGAGAGCCAGTTGCTTTTTATCAGCTAGCAGAAATCTATCGCTTAGGAAAAGGTGTTGCTCGAGATTTAGAGCGCGCTTTTTCTCTCTATAAGGAGGCAGGCCAAAAATCCTATCCAGATGCTTCTTTAGGGATTGCTAACTTAGGAGAAACATCCTATCGAGAAGCCTTAAAAAAGATAGGAGAGCAAAAAGAGCTCTCTGAGGAGCACTTAAAGCTTCTTGACCTTGCAAGTCAGTGTGGACACCTTGAGGCTAGTAAGCGTTTGGCTACAGGCTATTTGCTAGGGGTTGGAGTGCCTCAGAATGACAGAAAGGGATTCCTATATACCGCAAGAGCAGCAAGGACAAAAGATTTAGAGTCAGTGATTCAATTGGGAGACCTCTACCGTAAAGGAAAGGGGGTAGAGTCCAGTAATTCAAAGGCTGAGAAGATTTATCGTTATGCATCGGTACAAGGGAGTGCTGTTGCTTCCTATAAGCTTGGGGCTTTACTAGAGACGCAAGGAAGAAAAGAAGCTGTTGATGCTGTCCTACAGGCAGTCAGTGCAAATTATCCCCCAGCATATGCTCTTTTAGGGACAATCTATCGGGAAGGGTGGATCATTGAACGAAACTTAGATCGCTCTTTGCACTACTTTAAGCAAGGAGCTGACCTGAATGACCCATCTTGTCAGTATAACTTGGCTCTCATGTTTTTATATGGAGAGGGGGTCTCTAGAGATTCTACCCTGGCAATTCAGTATTTCGAAGAGGCTGCGGATAATGGCCATGTGCCTGCACAAGCAGCTCTTGGAGGTCTTTTCGCAGATGAAAGCCGCAGTGATTTTGATCCAGAGCGGGCAGAAAAAATTCTAAAAAGGGCTATCGCTCAAGGGTCTCAAACAGCAAAATCTTATCTTGCTAAATTTTACTTTGAAGTAGATGGCAGCATGGCTGCTCTGGAAAAGTCTAAATCTCTGCTTAGTGATTTAGATATCGAACAAAGTGATATTGCAGCGTATACATTAGGCCGTATGTATTATGAGGGAAAAGGAGTCGATCGAGATCAAGAAAAAGCATATGACCTTTTAGAAAAAGCTGCAGCAAATGGTAACCCTCAGTCTCAGTACTATCTAGCGAAAGTCTTAAGTGATGCAACTACTGGAAAACCATCAGAGAAGGCTTTGCGTTACTATAAGATGGCTATGCATAGTAAGTACTTACCAGCCACCCGTGCTCTAGCTAGCATTTACTTGAGTGAGCCAACAGATGTCATTGATGACCCGTTAAGTATTCACCTCTTTCATAGTGCTGCAGAGGCAGGTGATTTGCAGTCACAACTTTTTCTCATTGAGTACTATCAAGAAAGAGGAGACCGAGATGCAACTTGGAAGTATCTCGAAGCTGCTGCAGGGCAAGGGCATACGGAAGCGATGCATGTGGCAGGTGTGGCTGTGTTAGAAGGAACATTCGGTCCAAAACCCATAGATAGAGGGATCTTTTGGCTGGAAAAATCGGCCCAGCAGGGAAGTGGGCAAGCTGCATATGACCTAGCTAACTACTTAATGGATAATTGGAACTATACAAGTGATAAAGCAAAAGCTTTCTCTTTGTATAAGATGGCTCTTGCAGAAGGAATAGAGGCAGCAGCGACTCCTCTTGCTCGAATGCTAATCGAGGGAAATGGCATCGAGGCTTCCGTAGAAAAAGCCGTCCCTTATCTTATCCAAAGTGCAGCTTTAGAATCTGCGTACTCTCAGCATGTGTTGGGAACTCTTTATTATGAGGGGCTGTCTGTACCTCAGGACCAGGTGAAGGGATATACTTTACTGGAAAAAGCTGCAGAACAAGGATATGCAGAGTCTCAAGCATTTCTTGCAGAGATGATCCTCAATGAAAAAGTGGCAGGGGCTTCTACAGAAGTGGCTATTAGCTATCTGAGAGAAGCTGCAAACTCTGGCTTTGCCCGAGCTCAATATTTAATCGGGCGTATGCTTTACCATGGAGAAAATGTAGATAAAGATAGAAAAGAGGCTGCTCATTATCTTTTAAAAGCTGCTGACCAAGGAGTCATAGAGGCTCAGGTGCTAGCGGGTAAAATGTACCATGAAGGGGATTCTGTTGCACAGAACTTGCCAACAGCTGAACTCTATTTAAGACTTGCTGCTGAGCAAGGAAGCATAGAGGCTTATTACCAGCTTGCTAAAATGATCTCTATGGGAGAAATCTCTCACCCGCATCGAGAAACAGAATCTTTGAAATATCTTCTCCTCGCCGCTCAGGGAGGGCTTTCTTCAGCAGAATACATTTTAGGAAAGTCCTATTTATATGGTGTAGGAGTCGGCCAAGACTACTTAAAAGCGGCAAACTATTTTGAGAGAGTCGCATCAAAAGGACACCCAGAAGGTAAAGCATTTCTTGGAGAGATGTACTTACAAGGCACTGGGGTTGTTCAAAATTTCAACCGATCTTATGAGCTTTTACAGCAAGCCGCAGAGCAAGGAGTAGTGCGAGCAATGCGTCATGTAGGCGATTTTTACCTGCATGGACATGTTGTACAGAGAGATGCCTCTGTGGCTTTTACATGGTATCGCAAAGCATCTGAGAAAGGAGATGCTGCAGCAAGTTATCGGATGGCGCAGCTCTTAGAGAGAGGCTTAGGTACAGAGAGAGATCTTCAAAAAGCTTTAGCGCTTTATCAAGAGGCCGCTTCGAAAGGGCTGGATCTAGCTCAAGAGCGCATGGGGCGCCATTATCAAGAAGTAGAAAACTGGCAAGAAGCTATCCGTTACTACTCTCTTAGTGCAAGTAATGGATTAGCCTCAGCTCAAGTAGCTTTGGGAGAAATTTTCTACCAAGGCCCAGCCCAATATATTGATCACCATAAAGCAGAGGTTCTATTCCAAGAAGCAAGTCAAACAGATAGTGCAAAAGCTCTCTTCTTATTAGGTAAACTGATGTTGGAAAAAGAAGGGGAAGATACAAAAGCTATGCAGCTCATTCGCAGGAGTGCAAGCCTAGGCTATGTTCCTGCTACAGAGGTCCTAGCTGATGGGTATGACCACGGGCGGTATGGAATACAAGCCGATCGCTCACAAGCTCTTTACTACTACCAACAGGCTGCCAGAGAGGGAAGTGCAAAATCTTACACTTGGCTTGCAGAGTACTTTATGGGCATGGATGACCTGGGAACAAAACAGCGAGCACAGGTTTATCTCTCTAGAGCACTGGTTGCTAAAGAGCCTCGCGCTCAAGTTTTAGTAGCGCGCCGTTATTTATTTGGTTTTGGAGGAGTAAGGAGAAATTATTCTAAAGCCGTTTCACTGCTAAATGAGGCGTATAACGCAGGAAATATAGAAGCCGCACGCTACCTTTCAGAATGTTATGAAAAGGGATATGGCGTTTCAAAAGATCTTGAAAAAGCCTACCAGCTGATGAGTGCAGCAGCGAAGAAAAGCCCAGAAGAGTATCTCGTACCTTGGGCAAAGCTTCTTCGTAGTATGGGGCGTGGAGAGGAAGCAATTGAGCATTTAATGGTCTTGCAGTCAGATGCCAAGGCTCTCAATACACTTGGTCTTTTGTTAATCGATAGAGGGTTTGCGGAAGATGCACCTGCTGCTTATTTTGCTTTTGAAAAGGCTGCTTCTCTAGGATTGCGAGAGGCAGAGCTAAACTTAGGTATTTCTTACATTCTTGAGCGAGGGTGTGAGCAAGACTACCACAAAGGGTATAAGATATTTACTAAGCTGGCAGATCAAGGAGATGTAGAAGCCTACAAGCTTCTTGCTCGCCTACACTTCATGCCAGGAAACCCTTATCAAGATTACCTTGCAGCCTACTACAACTTACAGAAAGTGTGGGAAGCAAGTCCTTCGCAGGAAGTAGCGGAAACACTCGCTTTGATCCACTATTTTGGCTTTGGGGTACAAAAAAATCCTGCACGTGCTGCGCAAATTCTTTCTGAAGTGCAAAAGCCTTTATCCCCAGAAAGTCATTACATCATGGCAAGCTTAGCAATGGGTCAGGGGGTGGATGAAGAAAATCGTCCCATGATTTATCAACAGCTTAAATATGCAGCAGCTCAAGGAGTTGCGTTTGCCTATGTGAAGTTGGGAGAGCTTCTCTTAAATGATCCTCATGTAGCCACAGAAGAAAAAGTTCCATTCTTACATGAGGCTGCTGAGCAAGGTCATCTAGCCTCTCAAGAGTTTTTGGGAGAATACTACCTCAGCCTTGATCGTACAAAAGAAGCAGAGAAGTATTTAGAGGTTGCTGCAAGCCGGGGAAGCCAAAAAGCTTTGCGACCTTTAGCAAAACAGTTACTCCTAGAAAAAAAAGATTTAAAAGCTTCCTACCCAATCCTAAAGCAGTTTGTACGTAGTGAAGATGCAGAAAGTTGTTACCTTCTTGGAGAGTGGTATCTACAGCGTCAATCGTCAGCTAAAGATCTCAACTTGGCGGGGAAATACTTCTATAAAGCCCAAAAGCTAGGATATCCCATCAATAATGCGTTTGACCGCCTGGAGCAGCTGGCATTTGAAATAGGGCGTGCATTGATGGAGCAAAACCCTTCACGCGCTGATTATACAGAAGCATCAGGATGGTTTATGGTTGCAGCCCGTGCAGGGAATGCATGGGCTATACGTTGGATGGCTAGCTATTATAACGAAGGCTTAGGGGTAGAGCCCCAAGATACCTCAAAAGCAGTGCAGTATTATGAAGTACTTGCTCAGCGTGGAGATCGGTATGCACAGGAGCGCCTACTAGACCTCTTGATCTTTGAGAAAAGTGGAGTCAAGGATTACCAGAAAGCATATCCTTATCTACAAGCAGAGGCTTCTGAAGGAAACCGCCGTGCTATGTGGGAGCTTGCGCAACTGGACCTCCTAAGTGCTAGTAAAGACCAGCATGAACGAGCATTGCGCTATTTAGATCTTCTTGGACAAGCAAAGCAGGCAGAAGCATATACCCTTCTTGGGAACCTTTATCAATCTGGGCATGTTGTTAAAAGAGATGATCAAAAAGCATTCTCTTATTTTAAAATGGCAGCAGACCTCGGAGATGCAAGAGCTCAAGACTTAGCAGGGTTCCGCTATGCTTATGGCATAGGTGTTGAAAGAGATTTACCCCTTGCTATTCACTACTTGAAGCTTGCTGCAGAGCAAAATATTCCCTCCTCTATGGAGCTCCTAGCAAAAGTGTATCTTGGAGAATTTGATTTTGCTGAAGACCTTCAGCAGGCATACTCTTACCTTATCCAGGCACATACGCAAGGAAGCCGCTTAGCAGCATATTATTTGGGTAAAGAACAGCTTCCTGATGGGCGTTTTGAGACAGATGCCTCAAAGGCTAAAGAGCTCTTAGAAGAAGCTCTTTCTGCAGGTTACCAGGCTGCCCGCCAGATGCTAGCTAAGCTTTATTATTATGGATGGGGAGGGGAGAAAAATCTCAACCTCGCGCACCAGTACTTGGTTCAAGACTACTCAGACTTAACCCCAGAAGGACAATTCATCCTGAGCCAGTTACTTATGATGAAGTCAGAGGCTTTTTCTTCTCCAAATGAGGGGAGAAAGCTTCTTGTTGAGTCCGCAAATGCAAAGTATGGGCTTGCTCAACTAGAGTTAGGGCGGGTTCTCCTTGAAGAGAAACAAAGCCAGGCAGAGAGCTATTTAAAACAAGCCTCTGCTCAAGGACTTGTCGAGGCGGATTGGTTGCTTGCCCAACTTTCAGGGGAAGAGGAAGGGGAAAGCTACCTTCTTCGCAGCGCACGAGGGGGATGGCCAAAGGCAAAGCTTGATCTTGCGAAAAGGTTTTTAGAAGAAGAGCAATCTCCTTCTGAAGTAAACCTTGGGGAAGGTGAGCTTAAAGGGATGATCGAAGAGCTGTCCACAGATTACCCTCTCCAATCCACTTACTTAAAAGGGCTGTACCATTTGAGAGTGGAAAAAGATCCTCAAACAGCTCTTGCTCTTTTAGTAGAAGCTGCAAATGAGGGACTCTCCCAGGCGCAGTTGATTGCTGGGAAGCTTTTATATGAGGGCAGAAGTGAAGAGGACGCTAAGCAAGCAGTCTCATTTTGGCGCCAAGCTTTAGATGAAGGAAGTGTTGCTGCTAGCTGGCTTCTAGCAGAAGCATATAATAAGGGAAAAGGGGTTGTAGAAGACAAAGCTCTAGCACTGAAACTGTACCTCTCCTTGCCAGCTGAACAGTATCCCACTGCATCCTTGCGTATTGGTGAGCTATACTATCTTGGATCTGGAGCTTCTCCTCACTATGCAAATGCAAAGCAAGCATTTGAAATGGCAGCCTCTTTAGGTGAAAAGGATGCCTTCCGGTGGCTGGGTATTTTGCATTACTTTGGGCAAGGGGTCTCAAAGGATTATGTACAAGCCTACCAATACTTCCAAAAAGGGGCTGATATTGGAGATGCGGAAGCTCAGAATTGGCTTGCTGTTTGCTACTATGAAGGTCTTGGTGTGCAGAAAGATATGCAGCAGGCGAAGCTTTGGTTTGAGAAAGCCTCAGCTCAGGGTGTAACCCGCGCTAAGTTCTGGCTTGGAATGATGGCGTATGATGGGGATGGCCAAGAAGAAAACCTAGATATGGCTCGTCAATATTTTGAAGAGGCAAGCCTCGCCGGTGATTTAGAAGCTCTATACTGGCTTGCATTAATGGATTATCGTGGTGAAGGAGGAAAGCAGGACTATATAAGAGCTCGAGAAAGGTTTGCTCAGGCTGCAGCACAAGGGCATCAAGAGTCCTTACCTTGGCTTGGCTTAATGCTGAAAGAGGGGATTGGAGGAGATAAGAACCTTAAGCAAGCAATGCAAGTATTCGAGCAAGCATCTGCTTTTGGAGATCACTCTTCTATGTATTGGGCGGGAATGATCGCCCGTAACCCAGAGGTGAATTTGCCAGAGAAAGCCGTACACTACCTCTCTCTCGCAGCAGAAAATGGGCATACACAAGCGTATATTGAACTGGCTAATATGTACCATGATGGAGAAGGTGTTGAGAAAAACTACACACAGGCTGCACAGCTCTTTACAAAAGCTGCAGAGCAGGGAGATACATATTCTCAGCGATCTCTTGCAGATCTTTATCGCTTAGGACGTGGCGTTGAGCAGAATGATGAAAAGGCTCTGCATTACTATACGTTAGCGGCAGATCACGGAGACCGCGACTCACAGGCATGGCTAGGTAACTACTATTATCTTGGAGGATTCTATTATGGGGTCTCTGGAGGTAGAAAAGATTATCGCAAAGCACACCACTACCTAACGCAAGCAGCAGAGCAAGGGCATGCTCGAGCACAAAACTACTTAGGAGAGATGTATTACTATGGAAAAGGAGTGCGTCGCAACCTACGTAAAGCATCTTACTACTTCGATCGCGCAGCAGCCCAAGGAAACTCTGAGGCAAAGAACAACTTAAAGCAACTAAGTTTGCGGTAGGAGAACTTTTGGAGGGTTTTGATTGAGCTCGTTATATTCTTTGACGAGCTCAAAAATAGTCTCTTGGTTGTTAGGCTGCTCATGGATGCGTTTTTTGATCAGCTCTTTGTGCTGCATCCAGTTGCGGTCTAAAATGCGCTTGACAACGCTTTGAGCGCCTTCAAAAGTTCGCTCTGTAGGAACTTTGTGGCGGAGAATCTCATCAAGAAGGTTTTGATCATCTTCTGTTTCAAGGTTCATAGCCAGTGAAAGTGCATCATTTTCAGCATCTGTAGCAAAGAGTATTTTGTCCGCTATCGACTGACAACCTGCATGTTTGAAATGCTCGGGTTTTAAGTTGCTTTGCACAAGCAAACGGATTGACTCTTGCTTATCTTTACCATGAATAAACCAGCGTAAAAGCTCCATCTCAAGGATCTTATCAGGATCGATCTGAAAGTCTCCCTGAGGCTCGATAGGACGACTGCGGATGGAGCGGTGAGCGACAGATTCCCGAATGCCTAGGGTTGAGGAGGGAATCTGGAGTAGCTCTGCCAGGTGTTTGAGGCTTTCATGAACTAAGACAGGGTGCTCCCAACTACGGATCTGTTTTGCGAGTTTTCTTGCAAGTTGATCTTTGCTTGAGGGGGAAGTCAAAGGGTGTTGTTGGCTGTGATGATGGACAAGAAAGGGGATAAATCCCTTTGCTCCTTCCATCATTTGCTTGAAAGCTTCCACGCCTTGCTTACAAATAAGAGAATCAGGATCTTCTCCAAAAGGGAGAAGAAGAATACGTACATCTACCCCTTGCTTTTGAAAGATATCTCCCACTTTGCACGCAGCCTCTTGTCCAGCTAAATCCGAGTCAAATGCAATATAAACAGTTTCGACACCAAGTTGAGAGAGGAGTTGAGCTTGTTTTTCTGTAAATGCCGTTCCTTGGCATGCACAGGTAATAGAAAGTCCCGCATCAATCAAACGTAAAGCATCCAGTTGACCTTCTACTAATAAAGCTTGTCGCTCTTTAGCAATCACACGACGAGAAAAATTGAGCCCAAAAAGAAGCGAAGACTTTTTAAAGAGCAGTGTTTCTGGAGAATTGACATACTTTCCTCCATAGCTACCAGGGAGAAATTTGCGTGCCGAAAAACCGACGACATATCCAGAGACATGATGGATTGGAAAGGTGATGCGCTCGATAAACAAGGGGCGGTTACTTTGAGAAAGTAAACCTGCATCGCGGAGGTTTTCTAAAGAAAAGCCCCGGTCTTTCATAAATTCGATAAATCCGTGAGAAGCAGAAGGAGCATAGCCAAGTCCAAACTTCTCAATAAAAGAAAGGGGGATCCCACGGTTGTACAGGTATTCGAGCGCTTGCTTCCCTTCCTGCGTATGCAAAAGCATCATTTGAAAGAAGCGATGTGTTGTTGCAAGAAGGTCTTTGATCTGTCCTCGTTGCCGTGCTGCAGGGTCAGCCTTCGCTTCTCTTTCAAGAGAAACATGAAACTGCTCAGCCAGGATCTCTACAGCTTCGGAAAAGGAAACCTTTAAGTGATCCATTAAAAACTGAATGGCATCCCCATGCGCTCCACAACCAAAACAGTGGTAGTGACTATCCCCTGACTGCACAGTAAAAGAGGGAGTCTTTTCATCATGAAAAGGACAAAGGCCTTTATAGCTTGCTCCGTGTTTAGACAGCGTCGCATGGCTTGAAATAACCTCAACAAGGTCAATTCGTGACTTTAGTTCTTCAAGGCTTGCTCGAGTGAAAAAGGCCATATTTGGTTTTCAGTTTGGCTGGTTCCAAAAAAGTTTTTATTTACCTAGAATGCAGGGAAACACCACCATTGTGCGGGTGCAGTAGAAAGAGTGCAAGGGAGAAGAGCATGAGCTCAGGAGAAATTCGTTTGGGAGGAGTTGCTTCAGGTATTGATACCCAATCTCTTATAGAAGAAATACTTAAGCCTCAACAAGACAGGATTGTTGAGCTTGAAGAAGATATCGCCCTTACCGAGTCAAAAGCAGAAATTTGGACTGATATTGCCAATCAATTTAAAAGTTTTGGGAACTCTTTAGCTGCATTACGTAGTACATCTTCCAGCTCGATCTTCAATCAAAAGCAAGCATCGAGCTCTGATGAAACGGTATTTACTGCCATTGCTTCTTCCACAGCTCAGGCGGCTAGTTATCCGATAGAAGTTACAGCGTTAGCTCAGTCTCATGCTGTCGCTACAGAAAACTCCTGGAGTTCCAGTAATACACTCGCTCAAGGCTTCAGTTTCCAGCTGAATGGAACCGTGGTCAGCTTTGAAGAGGGAGATTCACTAGATGAAGTGGTAGAGGCGATCAATACAGCAAGCTGGTCTTCAGATGATGTTGAAGTCGTCGCAAGTAAGATTCAAGTGGGTAGCGATAGCTATAAACTGATCTTACAAGGAAAAACAGCATCGCAAGACATCACAATCAAAGCATCAGATGGAAGTGACCTATCAGAGGGAAGTGCGGCCTATGAAGTTCTTACGGGGACAGGAGGAGCACAAGACCCCGCTGCAAACTTGACTTTCTTAAACCCTGACGATTTAAGCTTTGCTGCACCTGTTCAGACGCGACAGCTTGCATCTATTGATCTCTTCTCTGGCGAGAATGCGATCTCTGTTACAAGTACAACAAACCAATTTAGCAGCACAATTCCAGGAGTAACTCTGACTGTTAATAAGGTGGGAACCGCCAATTTGGAGGTTGAAACAGATACAGAAGAGATTAAAGAAACTCTAGTAGAGTTTGTGAGTGACTACAATGAGCTGCGGGGCATGCTCGAAAGGACTCGAGAGGTTAAGCAATCTGAAGATGAACAGTTTGGGCCTTTTTTTTCAGATTCTTTATTGAGGCGGTTGATGTCTCAAATTCGAGGTTTGACCACAGGAGCTGTTCGACTTGGAGATACAAGCAAGTGGAGTGGAGATGTTCAGGTCGATGAGGTGATCAATAGCAACCAGGTCAAAGTCACAGGGTTTGACTTGGGGCTTGCTGGACAGACTTTGCAGGCTGGTGATGAAATATTAATTGATGGAACGCGATATACCCTGACAGCTTCTTCCGTTATTTCTGTTGAAGAAGAGGCCGATGCTCTTGAGCCGGAGATCGTTCTTGAGCAAGCCGTTGCTACACTCAGTCTTAGCCCTTCGCCTAGCTCTCTCCAAGCAGCAGACTCTGTAAGTGTATCAGCTTTAACTTTGGAACAGTTTGGCATTGATGTAGATACTACATCAGGGACAGGCATCGATGGTGTTTTGAAGATTGTAGATGAGGGGGCTCTTGACCAAGCAATTGCTTCGAACCTCGATCAACTTGCTCTTCTTTTTCAAAGAGATGGGGATGATGATGCTGATACAGGGATTGCTCGACGTCTTTATAGCTGGGTAGATCAGCAGACTAAAATTTCTAATAGCTTTAGCTCAACCCGGGCAATCGATAACTTGAAGCTAAGCTCTCTTGCAAATGAAGCAGAGGATCTGCGTGAGCAAATTGAAAGAATCGAAGAGCGCATGGCACAAAGAGAGCAACTTCTCACAGAGCAATTTGCAAGAATGGAAGAGGCTATGAGCCGTGCACAGTCTGTTTCAAGTTCTCTTAGCTCTCTCCAAGGGGGCGGGTGATCTCATGAAACTTTTTTGAATTTAAAAGATAGCATTAAAAAATCTTTTAGGTTTAGAAAGGACAGTCATCAATTCATGATTTAGAAGAGGTGGCTAATGAGTACTGCAGTTCCGCGTGGAGGAGTGTATAGCTTATTGCAAAAAATGGGGCGTTTGCACTTAACAGTGCCTACCTCAGTAAGGGTGGGTCTGCCCTCTGCTATGATGGCAGGGGGAGGAGATGTAGTTGTTGCAGACCCCAGAGAAGACTTCAAACCTTTCTTTGAAGAGTTCCAAACTCTTGAATCGCGGCTTATTCAGGAAGTAGCGGTTTATCCAACAAATGATCGCCAGCTGAAAAAGACAATTGCAAAGTATCTAAAAACATTCCCTGAAGTTTCCGCCGGTTCTGAGAGTGAGGGCTACATAGCAGCTATCCAAACGGGCAAAGCATCTTGGGAATGTACGATTGCTTCAGGGGGAGATACAAAGGTTACTGAAAGAGTCTTTACTCTTTTAAGCCAAAAGTTTGAAGAGGTTCATACAACGGCGAGTCAGCTGATTTCTATGGAAGAGCCCACTGTACTTGATCATCAAATGCTCAGTGCATCTATACTTACACTTACTCAGATCAGTAGCTACTTTGAAAAGCTAAAGAAAGAGCCTACAGCGTTAGGTGAGAGAAAGGAGACTCTTGATGCTAAGAGACAATTGGAAGATCTTTTAGGTGCACAGGGAGCATTCAATGAGAGATGCACTTTCGCAGAGAAAAAAAGAGCAATCCAGGCACGTAAGTATGACCGTAATGAACACTTTGCTGTTATTAGAGAAAGAGTAGAAGAGTACTTAGTCTTTGAGAAAGAGAAGGTTGAAGAAAAGACTCGAGAAGCCTACTCGGAGATCTATGGAAAATTTCAGGATATTTTACATTCGATCAAACACCACCAAACGGGGGTAGACCATATCTGTAGTGCAGAAATTACTTTTTTAGATGAGCAGATGGCTGGGAAAGAGGTAGAAAAAGAACTCGAAAAAGACAAATTTCTTGCAGATATTGAAGAGACCATAGAGCCGCTGAGCCAGCGTATTGACATACTTGTTGCTCCTGAAGACTTATGTAGAGATTGCTTAGAAATTCATGAAAAATATTTAAAAAACATGGAGGAGGAAGCTCAGAACCCTTTGGGGCTGAAGCAAGAGATGCACGCAGACCTTGTCTCTTTAGAGCTTTTGAAATGGACATTTGTTTTTGATGAAGCTGGAAAGCAAAGGGAAGCTCTGGAAAAAGCTGCTGCCGAAGAGGTTGACTGGGAGCATGCCGAAAGAGAATCTCTAACGCCCTCATTAATAGAGGTAGGTGATGGTTGGGAAGAAGTCGTTTGGCCAGGTGAAGGTGAGCCTGGAGGAGAAGGAGGGGAGTAAAAAAACTTTGCCATTGATATGACGGAAGGGGATCTCTTAGAATCGGTTCACTGATTTTTATTTTTTGGAGAGAACAATGACTGCTAGCCCCTCTGTTGAGTCAAAGCCTACACCTATGATGCAGCAGTGGCACGCTTGTAAAGAAAAATCTCAAGATGCGCTTCTTCTCTTTCGCATGGGAGATTTTTATGAGGCATTTTATGAAGATGCAGAAGCTTTAGCTAAGGAATTAGAGCTTACCTTGACTAAGCGTCAAGGAATTCCTATGAGTGGTGTTCCTGTGCATACCTGCCAAAGCTATATTGATCGCCTTGTCGCACGAGGTTATAAAGTTGCCGTCGCAGAGCAGATGGAAGATCCTAAAAAAACAAAGGGCATTGTGAAGCGCGACATTGCGCGTTTTGTGACCCCTGGAACAATTTTGGACTCCTCTCTTTTACAAGAAAAAACCAATAACTACTTTGTCGCCATTATCCAGGAAGGTAACTCGTATGGCTTGGCCTACCTGGATCTTTCAACAGGAGAGTTTAAAGCTTCAGAGTGGGAGAATGCACAAGAGCTTTTTGCAGAGGTTTACCGATTAAAGCCTGCAGAAGTTTTGACTGCCAAGAAAAGCTTTGAAAAAAATAAAGAGCACTTTGAAGAGCTGAAGCAACAGTGGAGTGTTGGGACCACAGTGCTTGATGATTGGCGATTCTCCTACCAAATGGCCTATGACTTTTTGACACAGACATTTCACGTGCAAGTGTTAGACGGCTTGGGCTTTAAAGGAAAACCTTCTGCTATTAATGCAGCTGGAACATTAGGATTGTACATAACAGAGAGCTTATGTCTTCCTTTTAATCACGTAGAGCCTGTAACTAGCTACTCTGCGATTGATTGTTTAACTTTAGACCAGACCACCTTACGAAACCTTGAGCTTTGTGAGTCTCTAGAAGATAGAACGCGCAAAGGGACACTGCTTGATGTGATTGACCAAACAGCAACCCCAATGGGAGGGCGGCTGCTGGTACAGTGGCTGAAACGCCCCTTAGTGAATTGTCAGGCAATAGAGAGTCGCTTAGAAAGTGTGCAAGAATGGGTAGATCACCCAGAAGCTTTGGCAGATATCCGTTCAAAGCTTTCTGGAGTACGAGATTTAGAGCGCCTGATGATGCGTATCCATTCCGGGTATGCCACTCCTAGGGATCTTGTAGGGCTACAGCAGTCCTTAGAAAGAGTAGAGCTTCTTAGTCAGCTGACAAATCAGATACGTTCTCCTCTTACCCATGAGCAGTTTTCAAAACTTTGCTCCTCTAAAAGTTTGCGGTTAGAGATAGAGCAAGCATTAGTGGAAGACCCTCCTATGCGTGTTGGAGAAGGTAGTGCTTTCAAAAAGGGGTATAGCGCAGAACTTGATGAGTTGCGCGAAATTAAGACCAAAGGGAGTGAGTGGCTTGTTGCTTACCAAACACAGTTAAGAGAAGAGACGGGAATTAAAACCCTTAAAGTAGGGTATACACGCGCTTTTGGATATTATATTGATGTTAGCCGAGCACAATCTCAGCATATGCCTGCAAGCTTCCAAAGGCGCCAAACTTTGACCAATAATGAACGGTTTATTTCTCCAGAGCTAAAAGCTTATGAGGACAAAGTGCTACATGCTGAGGAGAAGATTCACGCTCTAGAGCATGAACTGTTTGCGGTGCTCGAAGACAAAGCGATTCAAGAGGGACACCGTGTACTACAAACAGCACGAGCTTTAGCTACGATTGATGTGCTAGCAAGCTTTGCACAGCAAGCAACTCAAAGCCATTATGTGCGTCCTGTTGTTGATCTGTCTAGGGAATTGCATATTGAAGAGGGACGGCATCCTGTTGTTGAGCGTCTGACACAAGAGGCCTTTGTTGCTAATGATGTGTTGCTTAATGACAAAGAGCAGCAGCTGATTTTACTCACAGGGCCAAATATGGCAGGGAAGTCTACCTATATTCGGCAGATCGCTTTAATTGTGATTCTTGCACAAATGGGGAGCTTTGTTCCTGCACGCCGTGCGCATATAGGTATTTGTGATAAGGTCTTTACTCGGATTGGTGCTAGTGACAACTTAGCAAAAGGGCAATCAACCTTTATGGTTGAAATGAGTGAAACGGCCTATATCCTTAACCATGCAACAGATCGGTCACTTGTGATCCTTGATGAAATAGGCCGAGGAACAAGCACCTATGATGGGATTTCAATTGCTTGGTCTGTGGCAGAATATCTTTTAAATGAAACGGGGCGCCAGGCAAGGACTCTGTTCGCTACCCACTATTGGGAGTTAACGCAGCTTGAGTCTCGCATCTCAAAAGCTAAAAATTACAATGTAGCAGTGAGCGAAAGTGAAAGTGGGATTGTCTTTTTACGGAAAATTGTGCGTGGGGGGACAGACAAAAGTTATGGCATTCATGTGGCAAAGCTCGCTGGGCTTCCTTTGCCTGTGATTACCCGGGCACAGCAGCTGCTTTGTCATTTAGAAGAAGAAGGAGCTGAAGTCAAAAAAGAAAGACAAACAGTTGTGGTAAATAAAAAGGGGAGTAGAAAGAAAAAGATCCCTGAAAACCAACTGTTTTTATTATAATATCCTTGTTTAATTTAATTTATAGTTTGAAATGACAACAGCTGGCTCTCTCCTTGGTTCTCCCTCTCCCACTAGACGAAGGTCGTCGCCTTTTACCTCTCCTTCTACTTTGAATAAGACCACTCCAGTCAGAGGGCGAAGAGTTGTTCACTACTTGAGAAATCATGGGCCAAGTGAAGGGGGAGAGCAAGCAAGGCTCTCTGTTCTGGAAAAAGATGAGCGCATCCGCCAGCTTGCAAGCTCTCGGTTGCAAGTCGCAGCGCTTATGGCCCTTGTCATGGAAAACTTTGGAGACCACCCACACAGAGGTCGCACAGCCTTTCAGGCAGGGAAGTCAACACAAAAAGGGATGCATGCTGCTCATGCAAACCTTTTGCCTCATTTGCGTGATAGGAAAAAGCAATCCATCATCTCTCGAGCTGCAAAAAAAATCTTATCCGCTGAGGATCACAAAATTTTACAGGCAAAAGGAGCTAGCCACCAAGATCTTGATCGGTTGCGCTCTCCCTCGATCACAAAGTCTGAAGCACATAAAATTATCAATCGTTTTTGGTCTAGAAACTCTCTGCTTGGAGGGTCTTGGTTTGAGCGGAACCATATGAATGTGACATATCAAGTCAGCCGGTTGATTAACCTCTGCGTTGATAAGCGTATTGAGGCAGAGTTTCGTCCGAGGCTTCAAGCTTGGATGCAGCAGGTGTCTAAAAAAGAGCTCACAGCAAAAGAAATGATGCAGCAATTTGTGCCAGCCTTGCGTGCTTTTTTGTCTAAATGTGAGCGTGCAACAAAGGAAAAGCTGCAGCAGCTGCAAACGTACCGTTCCCAGATGGCAGCAGGCCTTGCTTGTTGTCGTGCTTTGCAGGAGAAAGCAGAACCTTGGACAAAGAAAGATCTCAAATCTTTAGAGACTCAATTATCTCGCTGGCATCGAGCTAAAAAATTGGTAAAACAGCCAAAGGAACATGCCGCAGGGGTTTCTGGGCTCAAGTCATTTCGTTATTTTGGCCCCTTGACTTCCTTGCCAAGGCGCTTAGTTTCAATAGCTCCCCAAAATAGAGAAAGTGTTGTTCGCCGTGTATTTGCTCAGTACGAACACCTCGATCTCCCAGATCTCGTTGAAAGAGAGGTTGCCAAGCATACAACGCGCTTATCGGAAATAGAGACCGGCTTTCGCTTAGAAAGAGAAGGGAGCTTATTTCATGATGAAGACTGGGAGCAGCTTTGCTCTGGAGGTACAGAGCAAGCTCTCTCTTTAATACAAAAGCGCACGCCTGGACGAGATATCACCAACCGAGCCAGATTGAGGGAAGGGGGTGTTATCCCCTTTCCACAGCTATAGCTCTTCCGAGAAAACGACCAGATATCTAGAATAAGGTTTTCTTATCTTCTGATAGGTTGCTCGTGCGCTGGATTCCTCTATTTTTTCTCTCTTTTTTGATCGTAAGCTGCTCTCCTATGTTTCGTAATGCAGTAAAGCAGGACATCGCAATTAGAGAGGGAAAGCAAAAACAGCATACACGGGATAGCTTGCGTGTACGCACACTAGAAAACCGCCTGTATGAGGTGGGCCTTCCTTTATTACGAGCAGCAGCTCCTTTTGCAGAAAAAGAGCAAATTCGCTCAACAGGTATGTTTTTGTATAAAGGATATGAGCTAGGGCGCTATCAGTCAGCTTCTGAAAGAAAAAAGAACTATGCCTTTCAAGTAGAAGACTCGGTACTGATACAGTATGTTCATCCCTCCTTCCCAGCTTACAAAGCTGGCTTGAGAAAGGGGGATGCAATTTTAGCTATTGAGGGTGAATCGACTGCAGATCTGACCGCAGAGGAAGCCATGGAGAGAATCGATGCCCATTTTAAGAAGTATCCTTCTATTCATTTGCGAACCCAAAAAGGGGAGCGCGTGATCCCAGGAGTTGAGGTAGCTCCCTACCACCTTCTTTTGGTACTCTCTAATAAATCTGTAACCTTTACAAATGGTTTTGATGTCTTTCTTACAGAAGGCATGATGCACTATGCAGATACTAGAGATGAGCTTGCCTATCTACTTAGCAACCGCATTGCGCAAAACCTTCTCAAGCAGTTTTGGTATCGTGCAGGGCAGGTTTCTGTCGGAATGTTGGCAGATTTACTTGTGCTTTATAGCTCTGGACTTCCAACATTTGGCTTGTTCGGAAAGCTAGGAGAAGGCTTTGGAACAAAAGAATATATTCGTGATGCAGACTTTGTTAGCCTCTACTTGCTAAAAAGAGCAGGGTTTTCTCTCAAGCATGTAGCGGACTTCTGGCTCGATTTTGAGAGAAAATACCCTTACTATAACTCTACAGATGTTTTAAGCTTCCCCCCAAGTCCAGAAGAACGCAAGCAAATGATTCAGCAAAGTATTCAGACAATTAACCGCCGCTGGCAAGAAATTTCCTCATGAGTGATGAAGCCTTTGAAGTGAACTTTCCAGATCTTCCTGGGGTCTATTTGATGTATGCAAAGGGAGGAAAAGTTCTTTATGTTGGCAAAGCAATTAGTTTGAAAAAGCGCTTAGGGCAATACCAAAGAAGGCAAGATCAACGTGCGATGATCCCTCTTCTTCTTAAACAAGTAGAGTCGATAGAAACATTTGTTGTAGATACCGAGAAGGAAGCCCTACTCTTAGAAAACACATTAATCAAAAAGCACAAGCCTCCATTTAATGTTCTTCTTAAGGATGATAAGTCCTTTTTTTGTCTGAAATTAAACGATAAGCATAAATGGCCCTGCTTGCGGCTCGTGCGGATGAAAGGAAAGCCTCCAAAAGATGGTAAGTATTTTGGGCCTTATGCCCATAGTGCAAGTGCCAAACAGACTCTTGAGATGCTGCGAGAGCTTTTCCCATTGAGGAGGTGCTCTGATCGAGAGCTGATTAACCGCACACGCCCATGCCTTCTTCATGGGATGGGAAGGTGTGTGGCTCCCTGCGTAGATAAGTGCACGCAAGATGAGTATCAATCTCTTGTGCAGCAAGTAGAGGCATTCCTAAAAGGAAAGCGAGAGGGGGTTTTAAAGGCCTTACAACAAGAGATCGAAAGTGCTTCTGCAAAGATGGAGTACGAAAAAGCTGCGGTCTTAGTTAAGCGCTTGCGTGCAATACAGGATACCCTTGAAAAACAAAATGTAGAGCAACTTGGAAGAGCAAGTTTTGATGTATTTGGCCTGTATCGGGCAAAAGATCGGCTATCTATTTGTCGACTCATTTTTCTTGAGGGGAGGCTTACAGGTTCAACAAGCACACTCTTTGAGCAAGTAATTGAAGATGATGAAGAAGTCTTAGAGCGAGTGTTGCTGCAAATGTATTCTGGAGGATCCCAAAAGCCCCCACAGGAGATTCTACTGCCAAAAGCTCTCAAGCGAGCGCCAATTTTACAGCAAATTCTCAATCATATGGGGCAGACAAAAACAGTCTTAAAAGTACCTCAAAAAGGTGAAAAGCGACAGTTTTTACAGCTGGCAATGAAAAATGCAGAGCATGCACTTTCCCAAAAAGCAGGCGTCTCTCTTTCAGAAAAGTTACTCGAACAAATGAGGGAGAAGCTTGGTTTATTAAACTTTCCTGAGCGGATTGAATGCTTTGATAACTCGCATATCTCAGGAGAATCTTTTGTTTCAGCTATGGTGGTATTTATCACAGGAAAGAAAAGTCCTCATCACTACCGAAAGTTTACCATGAAAAAAAGCCAGCCTGGCGATGACTATGGAGCTTTGCGCGAAGTTCTTGAAAGGCGCTTTTCCAAAATGAAGCAAGAAAAGGTCTTTCCCGATCTTATTCTTATTGATGGCGGAAAGGGGCACCTCTCTCTCGCACATGAAGTGATGCAAGAGCAAGAAATCACAGGGATAGATCTAGTTGCGTGTGCAAAAGAAAAATCTCGCCATGATAAAGGAATGACACAAGAGTCTATTTACTACTCTGGAAAGAAGGTTCTCTTACCTAAAGATTCTAGCTTGCTGCATTTTTTTCAAAGGGTTCGTGATGAGGCACATCGCTATGTGATTAGCTTCCATCGGCAAAAACGCATCTCTCAAGTGCAAAAAAGCCTTTTAGATGAGATTCCAGGTGTAGGCCCAACCCGCAAACGAGCCCTTTTGCGCTATTTCGGTTCTATGAAAGCAATTGAGCGAGCAACAGAACAGCAGTTAGCTCGCGTGCAAGGTATTTCTGCAGCGCTTGCTCAGCAGATTAAGCTTTTTCTTGAAAGCTAGTCACAAGCAAAAAGTTTTCAGTCATCCCAAATTGCTCCCGTAAGAAGCTTTGTAAGCTTTTCTCTAACCTGTCTACCACAGGTTTTTGCTCCTCTTCAGGGAAAAAGGGGAGGTCTAAAAACACATGGAGCTCTTTTTTGATAGAGAGGACCTCAACTCGTGTAAAGCTATTGAAATGCTCTCTAAGAAAAAGAGAGAGACCCTGCTCAATCGATTCTGGAGTTGCATGAACTTGCATTGAAACAAAGCGTATGTCTAGTCCCTTGCGCAGCCTATAGACGCTTTGCACAAAGTACCAGCCTAACCAACCAAAAAATATAAAGAGAAGGCTAATGAATAGGCGTTGAGGAAGGGTATGAGGAGTGAGTAGATGTGGAGCCCAAGCCCACAAGAGGCAGGCGAGGGCTAATAAAAAAGCAAAAAAACCACTAAGCAGAGTGGGAATAGAAAAATACCTACTTAAGCGTCCCATTAGGAAGGGTATTCACTGGAGTATTCCTCATCGAAGCTATCTTCAAGGAGATAGGCTTCTTTTTCAGGTTCAGATTCAGGTTGCTTATGGTCTAGCATTTTTTTATTTGGATCTCCAGGGATCACATTTTTGAAAATGACGTGGACACAAGAAACATGTAGAGCAGTCAAACGGTTGATTTCTTCTGCAATTTTCGTTTGGATTTCCTCTGCCTTTTTAGGGATTGGAATTCCATAGCAGATATTGATTTCTACACGAACACTAACTGTTTGCTTTTGGTTGTCTTGCTCAACACTGACACCGCGAGCACGCTCAAGGCCCCCTTTAACAAGAAGTTGGTCAAATAGGCTTTCATCAAGAAGAGTAATCCCTTTGATATCTGCTAAGCATTGCAGAACAATTGCTTGAAAAACACGGTTTTCAATATCACGAACATAAGTAGTTTCAGCAAACTCGAACTCTTTTGTATCAACAGAAGAGAGCTTTTCCTCTTTTTTTGTCTCTACTACCATACTGTACCTCTCAATGTTAATTACACCAATTTTACATTTAAATTCCTTTTTGAGCTAGGCTTAGTTCTTTGTCAATTAGGCTATTGGAGGAAAAATGGAACCAGATTCGTTTGCAGCGTTCCTGCAAGAACAATTGGGTGTAGAGGGGGTTGAATTGAGCTATGAGATTCTTTTGGGATCTTTTCTCATCTCGGTGGTTTTTGCCTTCCTGGCAGCAATGATGGCTAAACGTCGGGGGAGAAGCCCTATTTTATGGGCCCTTTTAGGGTTTATCTTCCCTGTTTTAGCAAACTTAGCCTTACTGTTTATGGGAAAAAGTTACTTAGAAGAACTCCCAGCGCCAAAGGAAGAGGCTGTAGAGTCACATGTAGAGAGTTTGGATGAGGAAAAAGTAACGATCCATGCCCCTCAATTAGAGCCGATTTGGTACTATTTGAATAAAAAGCACGAGCGCTTTGGACCTATGCAACTTTCACAGCTACAAAGCGAGTGGCAAAAAGGAAAGTTGGATGGATCAAACTATGTGTGGAATGAAACGATGACAGAGTGGAAAAAAGCGAGTGAAGTAGAAGGACTCGAAGAAAAACTGAGCCGCCCATAGTGTTGGCGGCTCAATCAATAGACGTTTACCAGCTAGACTTTGTTACGCCAGGGATGAGCCCTCGAAGAGCCATTTCACGGAAGCAAAGACGGGAAACTTTGAATTTTTTAAGGTAGCCGCGAGGACGCCCAGTCAAGCTGCAGCGGTTGCGTAGGCGAGACTTAGCAGAGTCACGAGGCATTTTATTAAGTGAGATACGCGCTTGTTCACGCTCTTCTTCACTCAAGTTTTCATCAATGATTTTTTTCTTAAGCTCTTGTCTTTTCTCCCACTTAAGGTTGACAAGACGCTCACGTCGCTTTTGCTTTGCAATAGAAGACTTCTTTGCCATAAGTTACCTTTATCCTTACGATTTGCGCGCAGGACCCTTCTGGCGCTGCTTGCGCTTAGGATCTTTCTTGTTAATGACGTAGAGGCGACCTCTTCGGCGGACGAGAATATCCCCTTTTGAACGGTCTGCTTTCACTGAAGCTTTGACTTTCATAGCTCTTTTCTTCGGTTTATGAGACAGTAAAGGGCACTCTTATACTCTGATAGCCATTTCTTTTCAATGGGTTTTCCCTACTTAGAAGAGAGGTTTTTTTCTAAGTAGGAAAGAGATGCACACATTTTTTTGAAAAAGAGGGTGCTGCAGGTTTCTTTTGTAGAGAGAAGGCGCTTTTTTTCTTCGAGTCCTTCGGCTGGGTAGTGACGAAATAAATAGTTGCACAGCTGCTTAAGCTTGTTTACTTGCGTTTTTTCTCTGACTTCTGCTGCTTCAAGTTCTTGTTTATAAGTTTGTAAAAATAAAAAGAGTAACTTCCAAGAGCGATGGAAATGCCTGTTTTGAAAAAAAGATTGTATTTCTAAAAAAATAAGGGGGTTATAGATCGCCCCTCGGCCGATCATTAAGCCGTCACATCCTGTTTCCATGAGCATTTGGTAGGCGCTTGCAGGGGATGTAATGTCACCACTACCAATTAGAGGGATAGATAAAATTTTTTTTGCGTTTTTGATGCGATGCCAATGACGGGCAGGGCTGTAGCCTTCCGTTTTTGTGCGATGGTGTAGAGTAATCCAAGCTGCCCCTGCTTGTTCAGCAGCGAGTAAGTTTGCTTTTAAGTTCTGGCAGTCCTCATAACCAGCACGCATCTTGACTGTGATAGGGATACGGCCTTTAGCAGCTATAACCATTGCTGTGACAATTTGGCCTAAGAGGTCAGGGGTCTTCAGTAAAGTAGAGCCAGCTCCTCGTCCCACGACAGTATTAGAAGGACAGCCGCAGTTCAAATCAATGCGAGGAGCTCCTTTTTTTATGAGCTCTTCAGTCATAGCAGCTAAAAGTGCAGGATCTTGTCCCATCACCTGTGCGGCTAAAGGAATTGGAGAGAGCTCTTGGCTATTATATTTTTTAGCAAGAGAGGAGATATGCGCATTGCGAGGAACGCGAAGAAATTCCGTAGTTGCCTCTTTGAACCCCCCGACTTTTGCCATAGCCTTTCTGAAAAATAGGTCTCCTACTCCTTCCATCGGAGCTAAATAAAGAGGGGGTAGCGGTAATTGGGCAAACATTTGTTAAGTCAGAAATTTAAAGAGCAAAAAAGAATAGATTAAAGAGAGCTCTATCGCAACGTATTATTTGTGAGCATCTCTTGTCTTTATTTGTGAGACTTTTCTATATAAAAAATATTTTTGTAAAAACTTATTGGATAAGTCCCATGAAAATTTCTCGTGTTTTACCCCTTGGTCTGAGCCTCTTGACTATTTTAGGATGGAGCCAGGACACAGGCTGGTTAAAAGGTGAAATAGATGCGATAAATTCAGGGGGAAGTTCTTCTTATACCATAGACCTTTCATCCGTAGATAAGTTGACTCTATCAGAGCAGTTACCTCCTATCCTTTTGCAGGACAGCCCTTCAAAGACAGTGGAAATTATCGGTCAAGCAAACCCTGATGGGACGCCTGCAGTGGTGATTGATGGCAATAGTGAGTATCGAGGGTTTTTCACCTACGGGAATGAGTCAGGGTCTGACACGAAACCTTTACGTGTAAAAATCAAAGATATCTCTTTTCAGAATATGAAAGACCAGGGGGGAGAAGGAGCTGGAGGTGCTGGCGGTTTTGGAGCTGGGGTATTTGTTGGGCCTGGTGTGGAAGTTACCTTAGAGAATGTGACTTTTGAAAATACTTCCTCTGTAGGTGGAGAGGGGACAGGGGTAGGCATAGGAGGATCTATTGCAGGGGTTGCTGGTTTGTCAGGATCTAAAGCAGGTGATGGCCTAAATGGAAGTTCTGGTACTTCAGGGACTAGCGGCAGTTCAGGGGCTCCCGGTGTTAGTGGAGGTGCAGGAAGTAGTGGCAGTGCTGGTAGCTCAGGTAGTGATGGAGAGTCTGGAGGAGACCTAGGAGTCTCAGGTGGGGACGGAGGCTCAGGAGGCTCAGGAGGAGTTGGAGGCACTGGAGGCAAGGGAGGAGAAGGAATCTTTGGTGGATTTGGGGGTGAAAGAGTTCCTCCAGGTTCTGGAGGGATGGGTGGAGTTGGAGGCTCAGGAGGAGTTGGAGGTTCTGGTGGTAGCGGTAGTTTTGGAGCTATAGGTGGTATTGGAGGCTCTGGTGGTGATGGAGGCTCAGGTGGTGATGGAGGCGAAGGTGGTAGCGGTAGTCCTGGATCTTCAGGAGGCTCAGGAGGCTCAGGAGGATCTGGTGGTGATGGAGGCTCTGGAGGATTCGGGGCAGGGGGAGGCTCAGGTGGTGATGGAGGCTCAGGTGGTGATGGAGGCGAAGGTGAAACCTTCTTTCCAGCTAATGGAGGCTCAGGAGGCTCAGGAGGATCTGGTGGTGATGGAGGCTCTGGAGGATTCGGGGCAGGGGGAGGCTCAGGAGGCCCAGGTGGAGCTGGAGGCGAAGGTGGTAGCGGTAATTTTGGAATTAAAGCAGGTGATGGAGGTACTGGCAGTTTAGGTAGCCATGGTACAGGAGGTTTTGGTGGAGGTCATGGCAATGGGCAGGGAGGGTCTGCCTATGGAGGAGCTATCTTCGTACATGACCAAGGGAAATTAATTATCAACGCAGCTCGAGATTTTGGAGCAAGCGATGTAACTGCAGGGTCTGGAACTGCAGGGGATGGAGAAGCTTTTGGTAAGCAAATATTCATTCAAGGATCTGGTGAAGCGACTTTAAATATTCCATTGGGAGAAACCCTTCATATAGAGGGCCCGATTGGAAATGACAGCTCAGATAGCACCTTATCCTTTTTAGGAGAGGGGGCTGTTTCTCTTAGTGGGGATTTGGGACCCTCTTTCAACGGTATTTTTTTGGGAGCATCTCTTACTGTAGATGAGGAGCAAAGTGCTTATCAGATCTATGGGGAAGGAGGAGCATATCTCCTTAATGGAGATATCGATACAATGCAGAATGATTTATACTTGGTTTCCTCCTCTAGTTCTGCAAACTCTTTCACTTTAGATATAGGAAGCAATGACGTCTCATATGAAGGTGAGATGGCTATAGCTGAGGGTAAAACCTTCATATTGCGTGGGGATGGAGGCTCTTTAAAGACAAGCCGTGACCCATTGGGAGTTGAAGGGAACTGGGAATTAGAAGAAGGGGTGACACTCCACATTCAAGAGCTTTCTCATTTGGGATCAGGGAAGATTATAGGGAAAGGAGGAACGCTAAAGTTAGGAAGTAGTGCAGCATATTACATAGATAATGATATCGACCTCACAGCAGGAAACCTAGAAGTCGATGTTAATGGGATAGGGGAAATATTCCGAGGAGACATCACAGGTAGTGGCACTCTTTTTATATCAGATTCAGGAAGCTCTTCTGTTAACAAGGAAGTCACTCCTGCAGGAACAACTTACACTTATCCTGCAGGTTTTGAAGGAACTTTCATCACTCTCCCTTCCGCATCAGCATCTTCTCCTGTAGAAATCAAGGCGTCTATTGAAATGCTAGATGATAAGATCATAGGATTTACCGGTGGAACAACATTTGCAGACTTTGCAGGTCAGGTTGTGAGCCCTTTTCCAGAGTCTGTCATAGCGATCGGTGCACCCGGAGAGTTTCAACTCCTAAGCCCTCAAGACAACTTTAAAGGACACTGGCTTGTTGGATCAAAGTCCACCTTATCAACTAAAGATGGGCGCTTAGGCTCAGGGACGGTCATTTTATCAACATTTGCAGATCTCACCCCTGCAGCTCTTCAGGCAAAAGGGGATTTCTCTTTTGCAAATGACTTAGATATCTCTAAGGGACCAGCAAAAGGGCAGATAGATGTGGGATCTTATTCTGTGGTGCACTCAGGAAGTTTGCTTGGGCCAGGAACACTTTATGTGCGAGGAGATGGTGGAGAGTACAAAGTTGTTGGAGTGGACTCTCCTGGAGTAGATATCGAAGTAGACTCTTCAACTCGCTTTAGAGGAACAGGGATATTAAAAGGAATAACAGTAGCCTCTTCTGGAACCTTTGCCCCAGGAGCTTCTGTTGGAACTGTAGAAGTGGAAAATTTATTTTTAACCCCTGGTAGTACACTTGAGATTGAAGTTGATGAGACAGGTACATCTAAAGTCATTGTTTTAGATACTGCAACAATTGATGGAGCGATCCTAACGTTTAATACAGAGCAGCTTCCAGAAGGGAGCTCCCCCCCTTCTTCCTTTACATTTTTAGAGGCTGAGACTGTGGTAGGGTCTTTTGCCTCTATACCCGATACTTTAGCTGGTTTTCCTTTTGAGTTACAAGTTGGCTCAGAGGGAGAACAAACTGTTTTTTCAGGTAAAGTAACTGCGATAGCAAGTTTGGGGGATATAGAGGGGGTCGCACGGCAGGTAGGAGAGGTAATTCAAAGTTCTCCGGGGCAGTTTGCTAGTGAAGTGGGTCACTTTTCTTCTTTAACAGAGCAGCAATTAGAAGAAGCTCTTGTTGCAGTGAGCTCTTTAAGGCTAAGCTCAAACCTCCTTGTGGAGCAAGAATTGGCTTTTGTCGTTTCTGATATTTTGGCAGCAAGAAGTCGGCGATATATAGAAAGTTCTCAAGCTCCTAAGGGAAGTCGAGGGTTTGTAGCGGGTGTGGCTGATACGACTTCTTTTAAAAAAGATGCATCCCGTCCTGGCTTTGATAGTCAAGCTGGAGGTGTATTATTTGGTTATGAGAGTATCTCGGAAGGAGTTCTTGCAGGAGTAGCTGCAGGGTATGCCCATAGTCAGCTTGATCATGACCAATCTCTAGGGGATGCAAGCACAGATTACTTTTTAATCAGTGCTTATGGACAAAAAGAAGTTGGGGAGGTCGTAATAGAACCAGCTATTGTCCTCTCTTTTGATAAGGTTTATCAAAAGAGAAATATTTCTCTTTCACAAGAGTATCAACTGCGTGCTGACTACCATGCTCGACAAGTTTCTCCTCATTTGAGGGTTCTTTGGAAAGTAGATTCGAAATGGGGGGAGGTGCAGCCGTATATTTCTGCAGATTATGCGATGAATTATACAAGTGGGTTTCGAGAAACAGGAGATGAGGCTTTCCAAGTAGAGCAGAAAAAACTCCATTCAGGGCTTCTTCGTGGCACTGTGGGATTGCAAGCATCCCAGGAGCGAAAAAATGAAAGAGGTCGCTGGACTTTCTATGAAGGTTTAGCCTTCACGCATAGACGGCATTATGGAGATAAGAAACTTAGAGCTTCTTTTGGAGGGTCAGGTTTGGAGCTTGATCTTGATTGGCGAAGAGAAAATCTAGTGTCTCCCAAGGTGGGGGTCGTCTACTCGCAAAATATGGGCTGGTCGTGCTCCGCAGATCTACAGGGAAAGTTTGGTAGTCATCGCCGTTCAGGGCAGATTATGCTGAGTGTAGACCGTCAGTTGTAAGATTATTTAATGATGTGAAAGGTGTAATTAAATAGAAGTTTTGACATTGTGCTGGGAAAGGGGGCGGATGTGCACTTTCTTGTTCACCCACATGAAGCAATTGGTAAGTACTTAGGTGGATACCAAATTCTTTCTCAGCTTGGCAGTGGAAAGCTTGGTATTACTTATAAGGTGCGTAGTGCTGAGAAAGATAGGGAGTACGCTCTCAAAGTATTTCGCTTGCCCTCCACCATTTCTCTTGAATGGCAGGATCGTTTTCAAGCCTATTTGGCACAGCTTGTGAAGCTGCAACACCCTTACTTGAATAGAGTTTATACAAGTGGCAAGGTGGATTCTTTTTGGTATGTTGTGCAGGAACTTGTCCATGATGGCACAGGGAACGCTTTGAATGTCCAAGGGTATGCTCAGAAACATCAAAGCTCCTTTTCTCCTTTTCAACTTTACCATCTTGCTCGGCAGGTAGGAAAAGCTCTGGAGTACATCCATACTGTGGGAGAGGCAAATGTTTTTCTACATGGAAACCTAAGTCTACAAAATATTCTGATCGCATGGGAAAGCAGCCAGGAGGATGGGCGAGCTCCTTTTGAAGTGCGCCTTGCAGATCCAGACCTGTTTGGTCTATTTGGAGAGGATCTCTTCGTGCAAGCTTTCCGAGAATGGAAAGAAAATCCTTCTATTGATCGCTTTGGTCAAGATTACCTTGAAGAAGGCACATTGCCTGCAATTTTTAACTTTAGTGCTTTTATGGCCCCAGAGTCTTTAGAGGGAAGGCGCTTCCCTCAAAGTGACTTATATGCTCTAGGACAAGTCTTGTATGTATTGGCGACAGGTACGTTTGCTGCAGGTTACTTAAAACCTCTTTCGGAATTGAACCCTCACTACTCTAACTCCTGGAATGCAATGATCCAGCGCTTATTAGAGCCAAGCCCGCAACATCGTTATCCCGATGTGGGAGCATTTTTAGAGGACCTTGAAGGAGTTATTGGTGAGGAGGTAGGTAGTTTAGCTGCTATTCATTCACCTGCGGTAAAGGTCAGAAAATTAGAGCGAGGCGCTTTAACTCCAGTGGGGATGGTGTACATTCCTAGGGGGCAGTCGTTAGTGGGCAACGCTAAATGTGGAGAAGATGCTCTCCCTCAGCATACATGGGAAACAGAAGGGTTTTACCTAGATCGTACTCCAGTAACCAATGGGCAGTTTCGAGAGTTTGTTATGGAGACTGGTTACCTCACAGAAGTGGAAGAGGCTGGAGAGGGAGCTGTTTGGATGGGCACAGAGTGGAAAATGTTAAAAGGAGTTTGTTGGAAAAATCCTATGGGGCAAGAGCTGCCTGGCAATTTTGAGAGCCATCCTGTCACTCAAGTGACTTACCGAGATGCCAAAGCTTATGCAGAATGGGCGGGGAGGCGATTACCTACAGAGTTTGAGTGGGAGCATGCAGCTCAAGGAGGAATGGTTGGTGCGGATTATCCATGGGGGCAACACCCAAGTCATGCTCATGCAAATTATGGATCGAAGGGAACTGTAGAAGTAATGAGTTTTCCTGCAAATGGCTTTGGCCTTTATGACATGGCTGGCAATGTGTGGGAATGGACCGATAGCTGGTACCAAGCATATCCGGGGAACTTCAAAAAAAATATGCACTTTGGGGACAAGTATCGTGTTGTAAGAGGGGGGGCGTGGTTATATGATGGCTTCCACTGTATGCTTGCTTATCGCAATGCGAATCAGCCAGATATTGCTTACCCTACTCTTGGTTTTCGAACAGCTGCAGATGTAAGAAAGCGAAATTTTGAAAAAGAAGAAGGTTGAGGAACTTCTCGCCTCAATAGAGAAAGTTTGTTACTATCCGCTGGCAAGTTCTGCAAAAAACAAAGGATAGTGAGGTCTCTTATGTCCGTATCTGCTGTAAATTCTCAGGTTTCTACTGAAGTGGAAGAAAGCTCTTCATGGGCAAATATAGACTGGAAAGCAGCCGGAGGTTCTATCTTTCATGCTGTTCAGACATGTGCCACTGTAGCATTTCAGCGCATCACAATTGCTTATAGCAATATGAAAAAAATGGGGAAAGAGCTGCTAGACTTTGCTGCCAATCGTTTTGATGAGTCCAATAATAAATTGGTTGGAGCTTTAAAGATCGTAGGAGCCGGTTGTGTTTTCCTTCCTGCAGCAGCGATAGTTGGAGCTGGAGGGCTCTTTGGCTGGCACTTTACCAAGCAGGATGCTTCTTAAATTTGATGGATAGTGCAGCTGAAGCAAGAGGTGTTTTTTTGAAAGGAATCGGTTTACCTAATTTACTTACTCTTATTCGACTGGCTGTCTGCCCTCTTTTTTTCGTGGCCTATTTGAAGGCGGAGTGGTTCGGTGTGCCTGCAAGTTCAATGCCTCTTCTTTTGTTAGGGCTATTACTTGTTCTGGAGCTTTCGGATGCTTTTGATGGGTTTTTGGCTCGCCGTTTAAATCAAGTCACAGAGTTTGGAAAGCTATTTGATCCTATGGCAGATAGTGTGGCTCGTATCTCCGTCTTCTTGGCCATGACCTATGAGCCAGTTCTCCTTCCTGTTTTTATTGTGTTTATTTTTATCTATAGAGATGCAGTGATTAGCTCTTTGCGTAGCTTGTGTGCATTGCGAGGAGTGGCTCTTGCTGCAGGCCCTGCAGGAAAAATCAAGGCGATTATTCAAGCATGTGCAGCCTTTGTCATCGTGCTTGCACTCTTTCCATTTACCTGGGGATGGATTTCACAAAGTACCCTACAATGGATTGCAAGTATTAGTGTAGGCATTGCAGCTGCACAGTCTATCTATTCAGGCATTCTTTATCTCTATCAAGGACGCTCTGTTCTTTGGGCAGCAATGACGGCTCAGTCAACTAAGCGCTTATAAAGATCAAAAAATAGTTTTATGGAATGCTTCCACCCAAAGTCTTGGTTAAGCGTGCTCTGAACCAGTTGTCCCCACTTTTCTCGATTATGGGACCAGTCATTCATTGCTCGATCTAGGGCAGAGTCTACACCACAGGAATCGGGTGTATCAAACGTATACCCATTCGCTGGGATTGGTGGGTTTAAAGCATAGTCAATATCAAATACAGTATTTGATAAGCCCCCTGTTTTACGCACAATGGGAATCGTGCCATAGCGCATAGCAATCATTTGTACAAGTCCACATGGCTCAAAAATCGAAGGGACAAGCACAAAATCTCCTGCAGCAAATGCAATGTGAGCAAGCTTTTCATCATAAGAAAGTTGAATATGGGCACGCTTTGTACCTGCTAGCTCCTTCTGGATTTTCTCATAGCGAGCTGTCACTTCGGGTATGAGAGTCTCTCCCATTAAAAAGAACTGGCCTCCCTGGTCTAAGATACGACGCATTGCATGTTCGATAAGGTCCAAGCCTTTCTGAGGGACCAGGCGTGCAATACAAATCCCTAAGGGCGCGTCTTTATCAATCGATAGATGAAACTGCTTGCGCAGTTCATTTCTAATCTTCATCTTTGTGGATAGGATGCGGCTTAGGCTCCAGCTAGGTTTGAAGTGATGGGGGAGGCAAGGGTCTTTTTCCGGATCCCAGTAGTCTGTGTCAATCCCATTTAAGATGCCGATAAACTTATCTTTGTACTGACTAAGCGTGGGGTCTAGGCCGCGTCCTCCCTCAGGAGTTAACGCTTCTTCAGCATAGCGGGGAGATACTGTTGTGACAAAATTAGAATAAACAATGCCCCCTTTTAGTAGGTTTACTGTGGAAGGGGTATAGTTGTCTTGGAGTTTTCCTGGGTCTAAATAAATAGGGCCGTCGAGCCCAATATCATTTAAATCCGAAGGGGAGCACAGCCCCTGGTACTCTAGGTTGTGAATAGTGAAAACTATGCGTGTTTTTCCAGGGAGTAAGGGCTCAAATTGATCATAATAAAGAGGGGCACAAGCAGCCGTGTGCCAGTCATGTAGGTGAAGAATATCAGGGGACTCTTTTTTATAGGCCAAAAAGTCCATGACAGAGCGGCTGAAATATAAAAAGCGATTCACATCATCAGGGCAACCATAAACCATTCCTCTGCGAAAAAAATCCAACTCTTTAGGGGGCTCAATAAGGTAAATGGGAAGCTGATTAAAGAAGGTTTTCCATACTTTGTTCTGGTAGCGGGACCCTTTATAGTGGCAGGGGATGCTTTCTGCGAGAGACTCATCTAACGCAAGAAGGGTGGTATCCAAGCAGTCATACTTGGGTAAAAAGATTTGGATATTTGCGCCTTGTTGCTTTGTCTCTTTTGCAAACCCTTGCAAAACATCGGCAATTCCTCCGACCTTGATCAGGGGGGAAAATTCAGTAACTACATGTGTGATGTCCATTCATTTTGCCCAGTATGTGACTCGGAGAGAGAGCAAAGCATAGCTAAATCCTTTTTTTCAATTTCAATCTCTATTTCTGCTTAAACAGAGCCAAACATCCTGCGTTTTAGGCTGATAGGAGCAAAGAAGGGCGAGAAGAGAGGAAAAAAATGCACTTTTCGGGAGGAAACCGCTTGCAAATAAATTCTCGCGGCCTTTAGGATTGGTGACTCAAAATAATTTCCATTGGGGTGTAGCCAAGTGGTAAGGCAGCGGGTTTTGGTCCCGCGATGCGCAGGTTCGAGTCCTGCCACCCCAATATACAGTCATGGTACATAGGAAAGACGACTTCTTCTTTTTCTCCGGTAGGGCTCATCCCAAGCTTGCGGAAGCTGTAGCTAAAGATCTGGGGATCACCATGGGGCGCCTAGAAATAGAAACCTTTCCTGACGGAGAGACTTCTGTTCGAGTTGCCGAGAATGTGAGAGGAAAAACCGTCTTCATCCTTCAGTCTGTTGTCCATAAGCCGAATGAATTTCTCGTCGAGCTGCTCATCATTATTGATGCATTGAAGCGTGCTTCAGCGAGAGAAATTTGTGCTGTTATACCATACTATGGGTACTCAAGACAAGATCGGAAGGACGAGTCTCGCGTACCAATAACAGCAAAACTTGTGGCCAATATGCTAGAGTCTGCCGGGGCAACCCGCGTGGTCACCATGGATTTGCACGCAGGGCAAGTGCAAGGTTTTTTTGATATTCCAGTGGATAACCTCCACGCACGGCCTGTGCTAGCAAAAGCTGCGCAAAAGCAGCTAGAAAAAGAAGCTATTTGTATGGCCCCAGATGTTGGGTCTGCAAAGCTGGCAAGTGCATTTGCTGATGAGCTAGGACTTTCCTTTGGAGTCATTGGCAAACGGCGTGTAGGAGCAGATAGCGTTGAAGTGACCTCCATTGTAGGGCATGTAGAAGGAAGACAAGTTTTCCTAATAGACGATATGTGCTCAACAGGGGGAACTCTGGCTAGTGCAACAGCTGCCTGTTTGCAAGCAGGGGCTAAAAAAGTATTTGCCGTGGTAACACACGGGATCTTCGTCTGTGGAGCGTGGGAACGCTTAAAAAAAGCTGGACTGGAAAAAATTTTCGTCAGCAACACAATCCCACTCTGTATAGACGAACACGGGGAAAAAATCCTCGAGCAAGTGTCCATTGCAGGGATGCTAGCAGAGGCTGTCCGGCGTATTTATGCTGCTCGTTCAGTGTCCTCTATGTTTGAGGGGCATAAATCAGCTGTTTAATGAGAAAGATAGGTGCTAAGAATGAAGCTTACGATTGAGAAGAGAACATCTACCAAAAAGAGCTCAAATAAAAAGCTGCGAGCAGAAGGTAGAATCCCAGTGGTCATTTATGGACATGGGCAAGAAACAATGAACGCTTCAATTGAAGGGATCGAAATGCAAAAGATCCTTTCTCGTTTGCAAAAAGGAAGCTTGCCAACAACAGTTTTCTCTCTGGAGTCTGCAGAAGGAGCTTTTAAGGCTGTTGTAAAAGATATTCAGTACCACCCAACAACTTATGACATTCTTCACCTAGACTTCGAGCGTCTTTCTGATGATGTAAAGGTTCGAGTGAAGGTGCCTCTACGTCCTGTTGGTATGCAGAACTGTCACGGGATTCGTCAAGGGGGAGTCTTACGCCCTGTGCTTCGCCACCTTCCTGTCGAGTGCTATCCAAAAGATCTACCAAAAGAATTCTTTGTTGATGTGTCTGACTTAGGGATCAAACAAGGAAAGCGTTTACATTCTGTTGAGATTCCTGAAGCGGTTCGTCCCCTTATGGATCTTAACGAAGTTGCGGTTCTAATCGCTAAGCGCTAGAGCTGACTGTGAGTGAGATTCAATTGGTCGTAGGGTTGCAAAACCCAGGAGCCCAATATCAACTCACACGTCACAACTTGGGGGGGGAAGTTTTACAAGCCTTTGCCAAAAAGTGGGGCTTTTCTTTTCAAAAAGAAAAGAAATTTCTCGGCCTTTTTGCTAAGGGGAATTTTTCTGGCAGGTCGCTTTGCTTGCTTCTGCCAGAGACATATATGAACTTGAGTGGACGCTCACTGCAGAAGGTCGCTCATTTTTATAAGATGGAACCAGAAAATATACTGGTGGCTTGTGATGATACGGCATTCCCATTAGGGAGTGTGCGTTTGCGATCACAAGGGAGTCATGGAGGGCACAATGGCCTGTTAAGTGTCGAAGAGGCTCTTCAGACTCGCTCCTATCCTCGCTTACGAGTGGGGATTGGGCAAAGCCAAGGACCCACTCTCTCAGCGTATGTATTGCAACGCTTCAAAGCAACTGAAGAAGAGGCATACAAGCTAGCGCTTGAGCAAGGGACCTGGGCTTTAGAACAAGCGCTAGAGAAGCCGTTTGACCTCGCAATGAATGTGGTCAACGCTCCTTTAGACAAAAATAGGAAACAACACAACTAATCCCAAATCGCTTCTTCCATGAAGAAGAAGGAGAGTGTGAATGACAAACAAACAAAATCTATATGAAGGCATGTACATCATCAGTGCGACTCTGAGTGATGATGCACGTCAAAAAGCTCTAGAAAAAGTAAACTCTAGCATCACTTCCCGTGGTGGAGAAGTTCTGAAAACGCATGAAATGGGAAAGCGCAAGCTTGCTTATGAGATCCGTGGACAGAGAGAGGGTTACTACTACGTTCTTTATTTCAACCTATCTCCTAGTGAGATCAAGGCTCTGTGGAGAGATCACCACCTACATGAAGATCTTCTACGCTTCACAACACTTACTGCAGAAGCAGTTGTTGAGGAGTTTGATTTTCCACAATTGGCAACTACACAGGAGAGGAGATAAGAACGATGACAGCAATGAGAAAAAACCGTCGTAAAACACGTGTTCGTAAGAAAAAGTGTCCTTTTATCACTTCAGGAATCCGTACCATCGACTATAAAAATGTCGATCTTCTAAAGAAGTTTGTCACAGAGCGTGGGAAGATTCTTCCAAGAAGAATCACTGGCGTTTCTGCTAGATACCAGAAAATCCTATGTAAGGCGATCAAAAGAGCTAGAATGATGGCTCTTCTTCCCTTCGTTGCTGAAGACTAATCGATAAAGACACGAGGTACTGGTTATGGCTAAACAAACAAATATCCTACTCTTAGAAGATGTTTACAACCTGGGGAAGCGAGGAGATCTTGCTAAAGTAAAACCAGGTTATGCTAGAAACTACTTGCTCCCACAGGGGAAAGTAGCAATTGCAACAAAACAAACACTACGTATGCAACAGCGCTTACAAGAAGAGCGAGCAAAGCAATCAGCTCTAGATCTAGAAGAGTCTAAAGCGATGGCAACGCAGCTTGCTGGAGTACAAGTAAGCAAAGAGGTGAAGGTCGATCCAGAAGGACACATGTACGGCTCTGTCGCTGTACCTGAGTTGCTAGAGCTCCTTGCTCAGTCTGGATTTACTCTAGATAAGCACAACATCGATCTTGCACACCCTGTGAAGAGCTTAGGATCTCATGAGATCCCTGTGCGCTTGAAAGAAGGCGTTACATGTAGCTTTACACTGCGTGTGTTACCTGAAGGTGGAGAGCAGCATGCTACAGAACAGGCGGAGTCTTCAGAAGAAGAGGAAGCTTAGTGCTAACACTCCGGTCTCCAGCTAAAGTCAATTTGTACTTTAAAGTGCTGAACAAAAGAAGCGATGGTTTTCATACCATCGCTTCTTTGTATCAAGCGATTTCGATTTTTGACCGGCTTTCAATACAGTTAGCAGATGCCGATCAGCTGACTTGTGATCAACCATATGTACCAACAGATGAAAGTAATCTCATCTCAAAGGCAATTGCTGTGTACCGGAAAGAGACGCAATGGATGCAGCCTTTTTCTATTCATCTAGAGAAAAACATTCCTTCAGAGGCTGGTTTAGGAGGGGGTAGTAGCAATGCAGCTACAACTCTTTATGCTTTAAATCAACTTTCTGGGCATGGTTTTACAGATGAAGAGCTTATGCAGATGGCTGCACAAGTTGGTTCAGACCCCGCTTTTTTTCTTTCAAAAGGAGTCGCTCTTTGTGAAGGAAAAGGCGAAGAGATTTATCCTTTATCACCCCTTCCTTTCGACTCCTCTTTTTATATTGCCAAACCCTCTTTTGGATGCTCTACACCAGCAGTATACCGCGCCTTGAATGTAGCGCAGCTTCCTCAATGGGATCACCGGACAGCACTGAAGGAGTTCCAAGAAGGGAAAAATGCAGCACAGAATGACTTGGAGTGCCCTGCGTTTAGCTTGGATGCTCGTTTAAAAGAGGTGAAGCAGTTTCTCTCAAGCGCTGGAGCAAAAGTTGTGATGACAGGCTCGGGGTCTTCTTTTATGGTCTTTGGCTCGCTTCCTGAGCAAGTGGAAGAAGCATTTCAATTATTCAAAGTTGAGTGTATAGGCCGCTCTGAAAAAGGATGGTATTAGAAAATGAATTTGTCGAATGAGCAATATATTCTTGTTACAGGTGGAGCTGGTTTTATTGGCTCTGGTGTCATTCGCTACCTAAATGATGAAGGGTTTGACCAAATCATTGTTACAGATGATTTAGGGCATTCTGAGAAGTGGAAGAATCTTGTTGGTAAGCGCATTGCTCAATACTTGCATAAAGATCAGCTATTTGATTGGTTGCAGGGGCGAGCAGGGGATATCCAGGCAATCATCCACTTAGGAGCTTGCTCTGATACGATGCAGACAGATGCCAACTATGTGATGGCTAATAATTATCAATATACTTTGCGTTTAGCTGAGTATGCTCTGGAGCATGCAATACGGTTTATTTATGCCTCTTCCGCAGCAACATATGGTGATGGAACACAGGGATTCTCAGATCAGCATGAAGGAATCAGTAACTTAAAGCCATTAAATGTTTATGGGTACTCTAAGCACCTTTTTGACCAGTGGGCTTTGCAAGAAGGGGTGCTAGATCAACTAGTGGGTTTAAAGTATTTCAATATTTTTGGCCCTAATGAGTATCACAAAGGAGCTATGAGTTCCGCTGTGGTTCACTTTTCTAAACAATTAAAAGAAACAGGTGTTTTACGCCTCTTTCGCTCTTCAGATCCTGAGGGATTTGCAGATGGAGAGCAGCGTCGAGATTTCCTATATGTGAAAGATGCAGTTGCAATGACTTGTCAGTTTTTGACAAGCTCGGCATCAGGCTTATTCAATGTAGGAAGTGGTAAGGCTCATACCTGGAATGAATTAGCAGAAGCTGTGCTTGAAGCATGGAATATCGGTGGGGAAATAGAGTACATTCCCATGCCTGCCAAATTAGAAGGAAAGTATCAGAACTATACATGCGCGGATATGAGTAAGTGGCAAAAAGAGAGCTGTGCTAAGTGGCGCCTCAAAGATGCTGTATTTGATTATGTGCGTAACTACTTATCTAAAGAGAGGTATTGGTGATGCTCGCCAATCTAACAAGCCAGTTTTGTGACCAAAAGATCCTCCTGCTTGGTGACTTGATGCTTGATAGCTATACAATTGGTTCTGTGTCGCGCGTTTCTCCAGAAGCTCCCGTTTGTGTTTTGAAAGTCCAAGAAGAAAAAGATCAGCCAGGAGGAGCAGGCAATGTGGCTCTTGGTATCAAAGCATTGGGCTCCAGCCCCTTGTTAGTCGGGCGAGTGGGAGCAGATATTGCAGGGCAACGTTTAAAGCAAGCTTTGCAGTCTGCAGAGGTTGACCCTTGTTACTTGCTATCAGATGATTCTCGGACGATTATCAAAAATCGTATGGTGGGAAGCGGGCAACAGATGTTGCGTGTAGATTTAGAAGAACTTTCCCCCCTCACAAAAAATATAGAAAAAGAGGCTTGTCTGTCTCTACGAGCTTTATTACCCAATTGCCGAGCTGTCGGGATCTCTGATTATGCAAAAGGGTTTTTATCTGATGAGCTTTTACGCCTCATTATTGAGGAGTCAAAACATGCAGGTGTGCCTGTGTTAGTTGACCCTAAAGGTATGGACTTCTTGCGATATAAGGGCGCAACTTTAATCAAGCCAAACTTATTAGAAGCCTATCAAGCAGCGGGATTAGGAAGTCAGGCCTCTCTAGATGAGGTGGGCAATGCTCTCCTTAAGCAGACCCAGGCTGACTATATTCTAATCACACGCTCTAAAGATGGAATGACGCTCTACTCGGCAGACCAAAGGCGACAAGATTTTCCAGCTCTCCTCCATGAGGTTGTAGATGTCACTGGAGCCGGAGATACGGTGCTTGCATGTCTTTTGGCCTCTCTTGCAAATGGTTTAGATGCGTTCCAAGCAGTGAGCTTAGCCAATACCGCTGCAAGCTTGGCAGTGCAGCACTTTGGTTGTGCCGCAATTTCCCTAAAAGACCTCACAGAAGCTTTGCTCTTTCAGTCTTCAAAAAATAAAGTATTTAAAGGAGAAAAGCTTTCTCCCTTGGTCAGCCTTTTGCAAGGCCGTCCCTACTCTTTGCTAACACTCTCTTTGGATACACATTCTATTATCGATGTATACCATCAGATTGAAGAGCTTCCACAGCCTCTAGTGGTTAACCTTGAAGGCAAGGAAGTATCTGATGCAGAATTGTCTGTAATTTCTTCTTTACAAGAGGTTTACGCTGTTCTCTTGGGAGAAAAAGCTCTAACTGCCCTGCAGGAGCAATGTCCGCCTAGCCAAAGCTTTCAGATGCAGAAAAAGGGACAACTCACCTCTGTCTAATAAATTATGCAATGAGAATCTTGTCTTACTATAAAAGATTTGCTAGCATCCCCGTTGATCACTTGTTTTGGGAGCTTTTGCATGAAACACCTTTTATTTTCGATTCTTGTCTTTTCCTCCAGTCAGATTCTTTGCGCCGATAATTCTTCAGTAAACACAGAGAAAAAAGCCTCCTCTGAGCAAGAAGTGGCTCTACTTGATAACCGCAGAGAGGATCAAATCCCTCTTGAGCGGCGCTCTTTATTAGAAAATCACACCTATCTTGAGGCGTACCTCCAAGCGGTTGTAGATATGCACTACTTTGACTACCAAGTTCGAGTCAAAGTGGTAGGCGAAACCGTGGAGCTCTACAACCTTCCAGCAAATGAAATGCTAGCAAGGTCTATCTTAGATTTTGTGAAAGACTTTCCTGGCGTAGGCAAAGTAGTCTCTATGGGAAGCCTAAAGAAGGGAGAGCGTAAAGAGGCTCGTTCGAGTGAAGAAGAGCTAGCCGCATTTCCTAAGCAAGAAAACCACTTGAGAGGGGTTTGGCTCCCTCAGCAAACAGTGCTCTTTGCTCCACTTGTTGCAGACCCGCGACAAGTGACTTACTCCATAGGTTATCGCTTTCATGATAAGGCTCTAGGAAAAGAAATTGTTCCCGTTACATTTGGGGATAACTTCCCTATCTATCGATGGATTAATGTAGGTCCTTACCAAGGGGATATGCAGATCAGTATTGAGGCTGGAGTTTGGGCAGATTTTAGCCTTAAGCTGAAAGATGGGGGACTAATCAATGCCGACTACTATGTAGGGTTCCCACTTACCTATGCATATGATCGGTGGAGTTATCGCTTGCGCTTTGCTCATATGTCTTCACACCTTGGTGATGAGTTCATAGTTGAAAATCCAGATGTTGTTAGGAAAAATGTCAGCTATGAGTTCTTAGACCTCACTGGATCTTACCAGCTTAGCGATGCCGTTCGCCTGTATGCTGGGGCTGCAGTAATTGTGCGCTATAATAAAGAATATCCAATGCGCCGATGCTTTGTAAACTATGGGGCTGAAGTTCGTATGCTTGGATTGAGAAGCCTTTTTCATCGGCTTTATATGCAGCCATTTTTCGCCGTTAATTTCGCTAACTGGCAACTCAATGACTGGAAGTTAGACCAAACATATGCCTTTGGTGTTGAGTTAAGTAAGTTGCGTGGTGTAGGGCGTAAAGTACGTCTTTATGCGGAAGCTCATGATGGATATTCACGTGCAGGACAGTTTCAGAAGTTACGCTCTAGATACTTTGCTCTGAAGTTTGGATTTGGATTCTAGTCGATAGTGGCAAAGCCCTTTTCATAAATAGGGCCGTCCTTACCAATTTGTAGAGAGCCGTCAAGAAAAGCCTCTAAGACCTTTAAGGCTTGGTTGGCGGTTTGTACCACAAAAAAACAGTTAGATACCCATTCTGAGCCTTTAATGGTTCCAGCCTCAAGGTTTCTTTTAAACCTTGGGGTGATTTTATCTGTCCAATAGCTTTCTTCACCAAATAAGAAAGCTGGCGTTGGTTCAATCGTCCCCACTTTACGGCTCACCTCTTCTAAGGCATACTCAAAGTCTGTACCAATGCCTCCTGTTAAGAAAATGGGAAAATCCAGGTGGAACTCTGCCTGCCTTTCTACTAGGCGGTCCAGACGATAAGTCATCTTGGCTTCCACATAGGGGTTTTGCTTTTGCTCATTCACAACAGAGCCATCTTTTGGTCGAAAATCGATAATATGAGCACAGGAAAGAATACTCAGCTTTTTCGCAATGCGATTGCCAACTTCCATAGCTCCTGGGCCTCCTCCTGTAACTAAGGCCAGAGGTTTTTCTTTGTTAATCAATGGGTGGCTACTATTGACGCGGAGCTCTTGTGCTCCTTTAAGAAAGCCCTCTAACTCCTTCTCGAAGTTTCCTTCCATGAGATTAGAGCCATAAATACCAAAAACCGTTGCGTCTAGGAAGTCCTTAACTTTTTTGATAGGGACAAACATCCCCGCATCGCGGTTTTTTTTCTGTGCAAAGCGCAGAACTTGCTTTGTATTTCTATCTACCCAGTGAATCGACATCCCACACTGCAGTAGGTCTCGTAAAAAGGCTCGGTCTTGCTGAGAGAAGAATTCTTGATGAGAAAAAGAAGGAGATAAGAAGTAGATAGATTTGATACAGCGCAAGACATGAGGGTTGAGTAGGTAGCGCTTCATTAAAGGAGAGGGAAAGTAGCGAATTAAGAGAATTCCTTCACTCGTGATGGTTGCATCTTCAATGCCTTTCAGGAAGGGGAAAGCAGGCTGATCGCGAAGATAACGGTCTACCATAGCTGCTTGACGGGAGCTTTGCTCTAACCCTGGGAAGTCATGTTTTGCAGCGGTTCCTACAATCCAGTCTTTTTCACTTAAGTTGAGTAATTGCTCTCCTTTTACAACAAAGACAGCACAAGATGCTTCCTTAGGCTGTGGTGCCGTTTCAAAAGCTTCAAACATGCATTGGTCATTTTCTAAGCATTCATGGAGCTTGTCTCGATAGCCAAAAGAGATATGCTCTTTGTAAGGTTCTAATGTGTAAAACTCTAGAGGGATATCACTGAGTTTTTTGGGGCTAGCACCAAAGAGTTCATAGATATCACCGGATTTCTCAGTATCTGGCTGTAAGAGGTCTGCAGATGTATGGCAGTACCCCTCTGGTAAGCAATCGTGTGCAACACGACCAAACATGGTCAAGATATGTAGAGGGCTTGTGCGTACAAGCAAGAAGTCTCCCTGATCGATCTGTGCAGAAGGGGAGGCATTCCAAACTTGGTGTAACTTGATTAAATCTCGAAGGCCATAATTTTCTTTTAAAGCCTGAATCAATGTGTCCACAAAAGGATAAATACTTGCAGAGTAAGTTACATACCCTTCTTGAAGAGACAGGTAGGCTACCGTACGCCCATCTACTTTTTCTAAAATTAAATCTTTACTTCCTTGCATGCCTCCAAGGGAAAGCAAGGGGCGGCCACAACGATCAGAGCGCCCAAATAGGCGGGAGAGATACTCAGGCTCACGCACTTTACGGCGGTCATCAGCCGCAAATAATTTACCCACATTACAGCCTGGAGCAAAGTGCGTAATCACAGCTTCCCCAAGCTCTGAAAGAGCATGGAAGGTCACCTTAGCCTGTGCTGTACAGCGCTTCCAATCTAGTTCGAGTTCATCTAAACTGCTGTGAACGCCTAATTGAGCTAAAGTACTCTTCAAGTTAAAATGAATAGCCTCTTTATCAATAGAAAATCCCTTGAAGTTTGGAGCTATATCATTAAATACCAGATGAGCTTGAACCTTCTTCGGGGAGAACCGATAAAGGGACAAAATCTTTCCATCTGTGGAAATTAAATCATGAGTGGCAAGTAACATGTTCATGATCTCTTTATAGCGGATGATGATTTTTTGGAGAAAGCTCCAATCGTATAAAATGAAATTGGCTGGTGGAGTTAGAAATGTCCGAGACCTGTAAACAAAAAGAGCAAGCAATCAAAGAGCTATTTGCTAAGTGTCAGACACCTGAGCAGCGGTATGAGCAGATTATCGCTCTTGGTAAAGAGCAGCAGATGCTTGAAGAGACACAAAGAAAAGAAGCAAAGCGTGTTGAGGGCTGTCAAAGTACAATGCTCCTTCACACACATGTTGAAGGTGGACGGATCTACTTTCAGACAGAGTCTGATGCATTGATTTCTGCAGGACTCGGCGTCATTATGACTCGTGTATATAGTGGAGAGCTTCCTGAGGTGGTTTTAAAGCACCCTCCGAAATTTTTAGAAGAGCTCTCGATTCCACAAGCTCTATCGCCCAGTCGAGCAAATGGACTTGCAAGCTTACACCTCAATATGCAGAGAGAAGCATTGCAAGCCATTATGCAGAGCCCATCTTAAGCCGGTTGGAGAGCGTCCTGCTTTTCTCTAGCATCAAACTGAAACTTCCACTTCTGGCCTTCAGAACTTGTACACCAAATTTCTAGGACGCCAAGCTCAGTCAGGTGACTTGCTAATGTCACAGCTTCAGAAGAGGCCCCATGCTCAGATTGTAACGTAATTTCTAACGGAGGAAGTTCTTCTAAGTCTTCCTCCCAATCCTCTACATAGTCTCCCACTTGCGGGGTCTGTCCACTGGGGAGCTCCTCTGTGGAACGTCTGAAGAAGCGGAAAGTGGTTGGGGTATTGAGGGATAAGTGAAAGTGCTCTCCCGGAATGGGGAGTTCACTTCCCTCTTCCATGCCGAAAGGCACCACACACAACGCGTGTATCGGTGGAGGGAACCCGGGGATCGCTGGCATAGCCTGCTCAATACCGATGAAGTAACTGTGGCTAGATCCAGCTCGAATGCGTATGCCCGATCCTTCTTTTGCCTTTAGGTAATAAGCTGCACCCAAACTGACAGCATGGTCTAAGTCCGCTTCTTCAAGAATAGAGGGCGCTGATTGGTTTAACTCTTCTGCCCAAAGGTTAAACACTTCCATCAAACGTTCTCGGATGCCCTCTCCTTTTAAAATGCCCCCATTACAGAGGATATGGGTAGGGAGCTGGAAATGGGCGAGAGAGGTCTCTTCACTCTCTCCTGTACGAGAGAGAAACTTTGCTAAGTGGGCCGTGATGCGAGCATCAGTACAGTAGGGAAGGCCCACCTGTTGCAAGCCGACTCCATGCCGGTTTTGCGCTTGCTCTTCAGGAGAAAGTAGGGGGAAAAAGCCATCAAGAAGAAGGTTTTGAATCTCTTCTGTAGTAAGCGTAGCTTGAATACTTCCACCAATTAAAGAGCTAGATTTGCTCTCAATATTAATAGAAATAGATTCAGGAGGCGTTTTTGATAGAAGTTGCTCTTTAGCACTTTTGCACTGGTGTACTAAATGCTGAAATTGCCAGTGATCTAAGCGGGTGCCCTCAGACTTAAGTTTTCTTTGTATATACGCTGCTAGGGCAAGGTCCATGTTATCCCCTCCTAACAAGAGGTGGGATCCTACAGCTTTTCTTTCTAGTTTAAGGTCTCCACTCTCTTCTTGAACTTGGATGAGGGAGAAGTCGGTTGTGCCTCCTCCAATATCAATGATCAGAACGGTATCCCCAACCTGAAGTTGTTTGCGCCAGCTATCTTCATGCTCATTTAACCATGCATAAAAGGCTGCTTGTGGCTCTTCAAGTAAAAGGGGGGTAGGGCATTGAGCTTCTTCTGCAGCATTTTGGATGATTTCTCTTGCCTTAGGATCAAAAGAAGCTGGAACTGTGATACAGAGGCGTTGCTCTTCAAAAGGGGAGTCTTGCTTCTCTTCATTCCATGCATCTTTCATATGGGTAAGAAGAGTGGTGAGAGCTTGTTTGGGAGATAGCTTGCCTTCAGCTTCTGATTTCCAAGGAAGAGAAGGCTCTTCCTCTCCCTGAAAGCAAAGCCATGACTTCGCAGATGCAATCACTTGCTGAGGCAGTTCTGCGCTCTTTTTTAACGCAAGAGCCCCTACACACAAGCGTGCTTGCTTGTTCCAGGAAGGAGCCAGGCTGCCTGAGGAAATTTCCTGCTCAAAAGGTAGGTAGATAAAAGAAGGAAGGGAGGGGAGGCTTTCCTGATACCCAACAGAGCTGACTTGAGGAATTGCAAAGCGTTCGATTTTTTTCGATTCACTTGCTTGGTAAGAAAGGGTGCAATTGGTGGTGCCAAGGTCGATACCAATGAACATAAAGCTTATCCTCCAATCTCAATTTCTGCTGGATGAATGACTTCGGGGTTGTGAGAGCCAAGAACTTCAGGAAGTGATTGCTTGTGTGCTTTCCACCCCTTATGACGTAAGATCCCTTGATAGGGAGGCTTTGCTTTGGGGTTTCCTACAAGCTTGATATTTTGCATATCATAATCTTCTGGAATGCTCACAGAGTCTCCCTCTTGCTCACTAAAAATAGGACGAATCGTCACAAGTTCATCAAGGCGCTTTTTGCACTTCTCATGAACAGAGCGAATGGCTTTTCCTACCTGCTCATCTGAGTAGGCACTTAGGTCTTCCTGCAAAAAGTCAATTAATCGACCTTCTTCTTGCAAAAGAGAGAGGAGCCTTAAGTGGTTGAGATCTTTTTTAGCTTTGAGAGAAGGCTCTGTAGGAAGCTTAGAAGGTTGATCTTTGCCAAATAGAGATGAAAAAAAAGCTTGAAAGGCTCGTAGGGGATGCATATGTTCGCCTGGCTTAATTATAAAAAAATGAGGGAGCATTTTTGCTGCTACCCTCTTAATTTTCAAGTGACAAAGCTATAGGGAAGGTATGCCAAAGATCATCGTATTTAAGGGAGGGACTGCATTTAATTACTACTTGCCGTCCTTTAACCAAGCCTTCCCAAAAAGTAGCTATGTTTTGCCTGTTTCAGATGATGGAGGGAGTAGTCGCGAGATTACACGTGTACTCGGAGGGCCTAGTATTGGAGATATTCGCTCAACGCTTACCAGGTTGTCAGAGGTGACCTCCTCAAGTGATCAAGCCCTCAAGTCCCTTTTAGAGTTTCGGCTAGATGCAGCAGATGCCCAGAAGGCACTGCAAGAGTGGCAGGTCATTCTTAGCTTACAGCACCCTTTATGGGAGAAAATTAAAATTCCTTTGCGAGGGCTCGTCCACCGCTTTTTGTCTCTGTTTGAAGAAAAACGCCTCTGTCAAGTGAATCAGCAGTTTGATCTTTGCAATGGGAGTATTGGGAATTTTTTCTTTACCGGAGCACGACTTTTTTTTGGATCACTCACAACACCTATTTTTATTTACTCGAGTGTTGTCTCCATTCCTATGGAGACAGAAGTCTTACCCATTTTCGATTGTGATCACTCCCTTGCTCTATCTGCTATCCTTGAAAATGGAGAAACCCTTTATGGGCAAAGCTCTATCTCTCACCCAGGCAGTGGGTGCCAAGTGCTGAAAGAAGGAAGTCAACCTTTACAAAGCCGGGTTAAAAAAGTTGCTTACTTAGACGGTGCAAGGAATGTTGCACTTCCTAAAGTGAATCCAGCGATTCTATCAGCGATTAGGCAAGCAGATCTGATTCTATATGGAGTGGGGTCATTATGGACGAGTATTGTCCCTTGCCTCATACCAAGAGAGGTGGCTGGAGCGCTTATTAAAAGTTCTGCCCAAAAGGTGTTGATGTTGAACACATATCATGACCGGGAAACAATGGGGCTTGATGCAGGAGATTTCATCACAACAATTCAGAGAGCGTTAGGAGAGTTCCAAGAAGACCTACCTCAACTAGAGAAGTGTGTGACGCACTTGCTTTATACAGAAAGCGGAGAGGTTTCTTTGGGGAGGGGGGTGCCAGCATCAATCAAGTGTATCCAAGTGGCAGCAGAAACTGCCACTCAGTCATACACCATGTATGATGCAGAAAGTTTAGAGAGCGCTATCCGTACAATTTTATCTACAAGAGATTAAAGATACTATTGCACTCAATGAAAATCACCATCAGCGAGAAAGCTAGGATTAAAACTAGAGTAAGGCGAGAACTCAGCCATTGTAACCCTGATTTTAACTTCATGAAGTAACATGCTTTCCATACGATTAAAGCAGGTAAAATCCCATTCAGGATGGAGTCTCCAAACCCTCCGGTCCAGTCCATTGCAAGTAGAAAAACACGCTTAAATGATAAGGCTATGATACAGCTAGGGATCACAACAAGTAGGACAAGCATAAAGCTGCCCCAACCCTTTTTTGAGATCTTCAGGCCATCTCCTAAAAAGTCATATAGCCCAAGGGCAATTCCTAAAAATGAGGTAACAATCGCAAAGAAAGAGAAAAAGCTAGAGAAGGCGGCTAAATACTTATGAACTTTTGGGGAGACGCTTAAAATTTCTGTTGCTGGTAGTGCTTGCTCAAATGCTGTTGTAAGGCTGTGTTCTCCTTCATAAGGAATAGACCCTAGAATGATAATTTGCCAAACTGCATAGGCAACAAGAGCTAACAGAGTACCAATTACAATGCTCTTGCGTACTGCTTGAGGGTTGCGGTTCAATAGGTTGGGCAAGCTTGGGACGATCGCCTGATAGCTAAAAACCGTAAGTAAAATAGGAAAAGAGATATGTGCTTGGCTGAAGTTGCTATAAGCAAGGTAGTCAAGTTCAACCTCATGAAACCCTGTGAATAGGATCATGCCATAAGAAATTAATAGGCCAATAAATAATATAGAGTTGATGTTCTCAACTTTCTTACCTCCAAGAAGGAGTAGGGAACCAAAGAAGAGTGAAAACAAGATCGGTCCAGTGAAGGGAGTATCTGCAAGGATAGGCATCCACTGGTTCAAGCTGTTTGTTAGAATTTTTCCAGCTCCATCGATATAAGCGACAAGGGAAGCATAACCGATAAATAGGTAAATAGCCCACGCAAGAAACTTCCCCGTATTCCCATAAAAATGAGAGCAAATAGAAGACATATGTGCATTTTTATCTTTGAGCCAGAAGCTTGCTTCCGCAATTAATAGTCCTGTAATGCACATGTAAGCCCAACAGACGACCATCATCAAAACGGAGGGTAAAAAACCGGACTGACCAGAGGTGACAGGTAAGGCTAGCATGCCTCCACCAATACAGGTTCCTGCAATAAGAAAAGAGGCAGAGAGAACCTGCCATAAAGATGCTTGTGATTTGTTCATGAGTTACTCCGAAATTTTCAACTTTTTAAAATAGCGTATAGGGAAAATTAGGAGTTTCGCCGTCGAAATTTGATAAAAGCTAAGTGACTCATGAGTATTTTAAATAAAATTAAAAGAATATTATATGAGATATTAGCTTAAAAATCAAGCATTAAGGTATTGTTTTCTCTCGGTAAAAGTTTAGGGAAGAAATGCGTAGTATGTTTTTGAAGGCCAGTCTATGGGCTTTGACTCTTATGCTTGGTACTTTTTTGATGCAGCTTCAAGATGCAGTTGTTCATTGGGTCAAGCTGGGTTTCGATAACCCTCTCTTAACACGCTTTTATAAGCCGGAAGACCTAATCTATAACTTTTTGCCTGTATTGATCCTCATGACAGCAGGATCAAGAAAGTATCTATTTTTTTGGTTAGCTGCTTTTTCTTTACCTTCCTTACTTCAGCTAGTGGGATTGGCTTACTTTGGTACATTTGTTGGTTCAGCAGATCTCTTAGAGTTCATCGCTGAACCAGGCGAGGTATTTCGGATCTCATATTTGCGGGATGTATATTATGTGCCATTGATTTGGTTTGGGTGCTGGTTTTCGATTTACAAGCTCATGATGAAAGCTTCTACTCTTTTGGTTTTGAGTAAGAAGCGAGTTATACATGGAGCTCTTTTAACCCTTATCTGTATTAGCTTTGTGAGTCTTGGAGTTAAAGGACGGCTGAGTCCTTTGGTACGTAATGACTTTTTCAAGAGCTCGCTGTTTAATGGATATGTAGCTTTTACTTCTCCTTTATTTGACCAAGTAAAGGTTAGCTATCCTGAGCAAACAGCTCATCTGTCGAGAAAGTTAATTAAAAATGTCGTGCTTGTGATAGGAGAAAGTTGTAGCTCTGATCATATGTCTCTTTATGGCTATGAAAGGGATACAACTCCTTGGCTTTCTTCTCAAAAAGAGTCTTCAAGCTTTTTATTCAGAAAAGGGTTGGCTGCCTCTCCTTCCACATTTTCATCCATGCAATTTTTGCTTAACCTTTCTTTGCTTCCAGGGGATCATGCATTTAAAAATAAAGACTACAAATCTAACCTGATTAGGTTAGCAAAGCAAAATGGATATAATACATATCTACTGTCACTTCAGCGGCCAAGGGTTTTCTGCTATGCAGGTCTGGAAAGTTTAGATTATTTTTCTGCTGAAAGCTTTTCAGTAGGAACAGAAGAACTTCTTTTGGAAAAGCTAAACAGGATTGACCTTGGCGAATCAAACTTTATAATTCTTCACCAAAGAAACTTGCATAGCCCTTACAAGGAGCATTATGCGCATATGCAAGATAGGTTCACAATATTCCCTGATAATGAGGTTGTGGATCACTATGATAATGCCATGGCCTACTATGATTATAGTTGTAGGCAGATTGTTGAGACTGTAGAGCATATTTTGCCAGATTTATCGGAGTACTGCATAATCTTTACGAGTGATCACGGAGAAGCGGTACAGAAAAAAGGAAGGCAGGGTCATAACTTTCTGGATGAAGAGTTGAGCTGTTTGAAAGTCCCCTTTATGGTCTTCCACAACATAGATTCCGCGACTTTGCTTCATGCCTTACCTCAGAGAGAGTATATCACTCATTATGAAGTGGGGAGATTCACTGCAAAGTGCTTAGGCTACGACATTGAAAATTCTCTCTATTCAGAGCATGTCGATTACATAAAGTCGAATGACTTAAATGGAGGGAAGGAGTTTCTTGAGATTGGCCTGACAGCTCCGTATCCAAAGGCTCAGCTAAAAAACCTTGTTTATGACAGTGTAACAAAAAAGTATCAGCCTGTTAAGGCTGCTAGATAGTCAGCATCTGCTTTTGTTCTCCTCCTGAAATATGCACATCTCCATCTAGGGAAATATATACATTACACTCTAAGCGTAGGCCAAATTCTCCTGGGAGATAGATGCCAGGCTCGATGGAGAAGCAGCTTCCCGGTAAAATTTGGCGGTGATCTTGTGTTTCAAAATTATCAAGGTGTGCTCCGTAGCCATGGTCATGGGTGTCAATGCTATGGCCCGTTCTATGGCTAAAGTAGTCTCCATAACCTGCATCAGTAATAATCTGTCGGCATAATGCATCGACTTCCCAGCCCATTAATGGGTCCTTATTTCTAAGGCGAGAGCGAATAAGTTGAATCGCAGATTTTTGGGCTTCATGGACAATAGAAAACAGCTCTTGCTGCTTTGCAGAAGGGGAGGGCGCACATACACCTACACGCGTAATATCCGCATAAATAGCTCCAGGACTATTCCTCTTACACCACAGATCAATCAGTACATAACTACCTTTTGTAATTTTTTTTGCCTCTTGCTCACTAGGGAAATAATGAGGGTCTGCAGAGTGTTCATCGACAAGGCACATAGGAGAGGCACTCGTCACACAATTGTTTTCTGTAAACTTAGTGAGAATCCACTGCTGAACTTGCCACTCAGTTAGTTCATGCCCCTGTTTAACAGACTGACTGATCATGTCCCAAGCTTCACCGACAATTTTTTCTACAATAGTCGCAGCTTCCTGGTGTGTTTTCAGTTGGTCATCACTGAGCACAGAGGTGAAGTACTGCAAAAGATCAGCAGAGGTGACAACCTCTACGCCAAGACTACGAATAAATTCAAGTGTACCTCCATCTACAAAAGAGACATAGGGAATCATATTATTTGGTGAGTATTCCATAGCCACCTTTCCCTGAGAGGGAAGGTGTGCTTGTAATCCACGTTCAAGATCATCCCAGCGGGTATAGAGAAGAGTTTCTCCAGGGAGGTGGTTGAGGACATAGGGCTCAACTTGATGTACAACCTTAATAGGAGCGCCACTCGCGGGGACCCAGTAGAAAAAGCGGCGGGTCGTAAGCAGACTCTCTGGAATATCAAGTACTTGGTAAGCTAAAGGGTTCAAGCGACAGAAGTCATAAAAAAGCCAACCATCGATTCCCAAGTTCTGTAGGTGGGTTTGAATAGAATGAATCTTGTCCGTAATGCTGATATCCATGTTGGATGCCTCTAACCATTTATGCATCGAAGCAAAGCTCCTGCAGCCATTAGTCGAATGGAAGCAAGGGGATTTTGCAACTGTTGTACCAAAAAAGGAATTGACTGGGTAGAGGCAAGGTTACCTATTGCTTCAATGATTGCAAGCTTGGTTTCGTTATTTACATCATCAAAGCTCTCATAGAGAGTGTCTAGGGCTGTATGATCTCTATTGATTGCAGCGAGAATGATGGATACTTGAGCGCGAATATTTGCACTAGAGTGATCTAGTAGTTTGTGAAGGATATGCTCTGCTTGGATCGGAAGCTCTTGAAGTACAAGAGTCGAAGCCGTTAAAGATACTCCCCATTGTTTAGTTTCTAAGTATTCGCTGATTCTTTCAATAATGAGAGGGTCATCTTGGTAGGCGAGTAGTGCTATGAGCTTCAGCCGAGAAAGCTGGTCGCTCACTAGAGGGAGGTTTGGGATAAAGGGGTGATGCCTTTGTTCGCTTTCCTTGAAAACGGGAAAGAAGTCAGCAATCATAGATTTTTCTTCTAACTTAAGAGAATGATTCCCTAAAGCCTCTGAAAGCTCCTGAATGGCCGACGAGGAGGGGGCATCCCAGTATAAAAGATAGAGGGCAGAGTTTAGGCGAATAAAAGGAGGGCTATCTTTATCTAATAAAAACCTTTCCATGGTGTCAATGGACTGGGGGCCAAGGCATGCAATTGCTCCTAAAGCAGCAAGCTTTTCTTCTAAAGAGTGCTTTGATGTGATTATCTCCTGAAGAAAGGTTTTCGCTTCTTGATCACCATGCCTAGCCAGTGCAAAAGCTGTCGTAATTTGTACTTTTAGGTTGGGAGAGTGCAGAAGGAGAGAGGAAAGCAAGGTTGTCGCTTGCTTAGGTAAAGAAGGGGCCATGGCCAGTGTATATGCTGCTTGCTCTTGCACATAAGGTAAGGAGTCCTCAAGTAAAGCAGTGATCGGAGAAAGCTCTTTGTATAGTCCCTTCGTACGCACAATATAGCAAGCGGCAAGCTTTAAGCCAGAATGAGAGCTTGTAGCTAAGGCTTGCAGTTGTTTTTCAGAAAGGGTTTCAGTTAAATTTGCTAAAGCAAAGGCAGCAGCTTCTTGCACCTCAAGTGGATATTGTTCACTAAGGTAGGTGTGTAAGAGGCCAGAGAGTTGTTTTTCTTTTAATGTACCAAGAGTGGCAATAATGGTTGCTTGGACGTTTGAAGAGGGCTCTGTTTGTAATGTGTGCAAGAGCTCTTTGCGAAGAGGGGCATCTCCTAAGTAAGCACTAAGTTGGGCAGCTAGAGAGCGGAAAAAAGGATTTGAGCTTTTTAAAGAGCGCTTGAGTAAGGGAATAGCCCGTATCTGTTGCGAGGATGCAGCTCCAAATAGAGCGATGTATTGACCTTTAATTGATGAGCGACGAGCTCCCTCATGCAGCTCTGCCCAGCAAATTTCTTCTAAAGAAGAGTAGAAGGGTTTTTCATTATGGGCTGAGCAGGCTTTCCATAGTTGGAGTGCTTGCTGGGAGGCTCCACTGCGAGCTAAAGAGGTAATATAAAGTTGCTGGACCTCTAGATCATCGGGCTTTTGAGAATAAAGAGCTTTAGCTGAATCTGCCGCTTGCCTAGCTAAACCGAGTGTAAGTTGGTTGCGTATGGTTTGCTTGTTGAGGTCAGCATGTGCAAGCTGTGCACCGAGGACGGCAAAGGTCCAAAATAGCAGGGTAAGATGGGTGCGTATCATTTTCAATCCACTCAAAAAGCAAGCTTTCAATACAGGTTATGCGAGCGCCTAAATCTCGCATCTCGGCAATAGCTGTTGATAGCTGGTAAAAGCTTGGCGCTCCCAGCCCATCGTTGAGGATGGTTACGTTATGTCCTTTTTTCAGCAAGTCTCGAGCAGTTTGTAGAATGGAAATATGGGCATGTAATCCGCAGATCACCCAGTGAGAAGCGGGAAGAGCTGTGGTATAAGAGAGAAAATCTTCGGTTTTGCAGGCTGAAAATGAGGCTTTTTCAAAGCACTTAGTTTCAGCTGGGAGCCAACGAAGAAAGCTTGCTAACGTCGAGCCATGGACTGCAGGGCTTTGCTCAGTGTATGTAACAGGAAGAGATAGTATAGAAGCTGCTTTTAAGAGAGTTTTAAGGCTAGCTTCTAACTCCAATTGATTTTCTGCCTCTTCCAAGAAGGAGGGCTGGGCATCAATAAGCAGAATATGAGGAGAGTTCATGGCGCTATCCTAAGGTAGATAAAGAGCGTCCCCCTAAAAGGTGGAAGTGCAGATGAAATACCGTTTGTCCTGCTTTTTGTCCATTATTTGTCAAAAGTCTATAGCCATCAGCAATATTAAATTGCTCAGCTAACTGTTGGGCAACGATTGCAATTTCAGAGACAATACTGATTTCACCACTTGGTACATCGTGAAGTCCCTGATAATGCTTTTTGGGGATGATCAAGATATGAACAGGTGCTTGGGGGCTAATATCGTGGAAGGCTAGGATGCGCTCATTCTCGAATACTTTGTCGCATGAAAGCTCGCCCGCGACGATCTTTTCAAAAATAGTTTTATCTTTCTGCATAATGTTTACTTGCTTGCGTATTGCATGACGTACTCAAGAGCCTTGAGTGCTGCCTCTTTGGTTTTCCAAACAGAGATAAACCGACCCTTGTGACAAAAAATGGCTCCCTTGATGCCTGAAACCTTTTCAAGGTCTTCGCCTAAAAGGCCAGCCCACTCTTTAGGCAGTGGGATGCGTACTTCAAGGAGATGTTCACTATCAGGTGGGATCCCTCTTAGTTTCCAATGCTGTTTGCATGGCATGATAATGAAGCTTGCAGGGTGGCTTTCGCCTCCTAATGAAAAGAAGTTTTCCTGCCAGGGGAGCGCTTTATCAAATAAGAGATAAGAGTCCGCCTTTTGCATGGCAGTAGCAACCACATCTCGACTTTGCAGGCGAAAGTGAAAGCGCTGCCAAACTCTTTCTAAGTGCCCTTTTGCAAAGTCTAAGGCTTGTAAAAAGGCATGACTTTCTTCGGCTTCAGTCGCTTCATAGTCAATTGGATAGAAGTTTTCTATAATTTGAGAAAATGTACATGATGCTTCTGGCTGGGGAATGCGGCCATTGTCATGGTCATCTACATCTTTAATCAGCTCATCATTGAGCATCTCATATTCCTCACTTGTGAGGACTTTTGTGTCTCGTAGGTACTGTAAAATCATCCCGGCGCTGCTAAGAGGCCCTGTATAATCTGATTGATGATGGTCGAAGAGTTTACGCGAGGGATCAAATTCCCCCCCTACATCACAGACAAATTCACAAGATGCAAGTTTGGAGCTATCTCTTGTTCGTACGATTTTACTGCGGTCAATGAAGTCAAACATTTCAAGCAGAGCGCAAGCTGTGACTTCGTCGGCATGAAACAGGCCGTCATGAATACCGACACTTTTGGGTATTTTGCTCATCTTTTTATGGCCAAAATAAATCCGAATAAGCCCTCTGTTCATAGAGACTCTTGGGTTTCTAGACAACCCATTTTTTTTATTATCGGCTATAAAGGGAGGAGTTATGAACAATAAATTTGCCACTTATTTGGTTTCTATAGGTTTTTTTTGTTTGTAAAGTTTTATTTTATTTTACTGGTTGTTAGATGGTTATGATTCTTTAGAGACGCAAAGCCTAAAGAAAAAGGGGGTAAAAAGTGGAAGATGAAAAAAAATATGAACATTTATGAACAGGGTTTCAACAATTGGGCTTTGGCAGGGGGGCCTTTGGAAGAGAGGGACGTTTGCAAGGAAAAAAAAAGAAAAGAACCAAAGAAAATATTTCAGAATGCTGAGGGGGAGGGAAAGGTCTTGACAGCAATTCATAGTATCCCTTTTACTTTCTCGTTCTTACCCCGTATTTAAAGGGTAAGTTTCTTACCTTCCTAACTTACAGTAGCCATGGCCAAAGAAGATACAATCAAATGTGAGGGCAAAATTCTTGAACTCCTCCCGAATATGACTTTTCGAGTTGAGTTGGAGAATGGTCGAATTGTCCACGCCCACCTTTGTGGGAAAATGAGAATGCGTAATATCCGCGTTCTTGTAGGAGATACCGTGACGGTAGAAATGTCTCCCTATGACCTAACAAAAGCTCGTATTATTTACCGCCAGCGATGAAAGGGAAACTTTTAAGCATTTGAAGTTGATTTAATTTGGATAAGTGACTACAGTGTATGGGCTTTGATCTGCATGTTAATTCATTAGAAAGAATATGCCCAGATAGCTCAGAGGTAGAGCACTTGCATGGTAAGCAAGCGGTCGTAGGTTCGATTCCTATTCTGGGCATGTAAGTCAAACCTATATGTCATAGAGTCAATTTTTTTTGGAGGATGCCAAATGGCAAAAGAAGCGTTTCAAAGGAACAAACCTCACCTCAATATCGGTACTATTGGTCACGTTGACCACGGTAAAACAACGCTAACTGCGGCTATTACAAAAGTTCTAGCTGAAGCGGGTGGTGGTAACTTTCGTGACTACAGCTCAATCGATAATACTCCTGAAGAGAAATCTCGCGGGATTACGATTAACTCTTCACACGTAGAGTACCAAACTGACAAGCGTCACTACGCACACGTCGACTGCCCAGGACACGCCGACTACGTGAAAAACTTCATTACTGGTGCTGCGCAGATGGATGGAGCGATCCTCGTTGTTGCTGCGACTGATGGTGCAATGCCTCAGACAAAAGAGCACGTTCTTCTTGCTCACCAGGTTGGTGTACCTAACATGGTCGTTTTCTTAAACAAGTGCGACATGATCGGTGAAGAAGACGAAGAGCTTATCGAGCTTGTTGAAATGGAGCTTACAGAGCTTCTAGAAGACAAAGGGTACAAAGATGTGCCAATCATTCGTGGTTCAGCTCTTAAGGCTCTAGAAGGAGATCCTAAGTACGTTGACGCAATCAAGAAGCTAATGGATACAGTTGATGAAAGTATTCCTGAGCCTCAGCGTGACGTTGATAAGCCTTTCCTACTAGCGATTGAGGACGTATTCTCTATCCCAGGACGTGGTACTGTAGTTACTGGTCGTGTAGAGCAAGGAATGATCAAGATTAACGATAAAATTCAGATCGTTGGTCTAGGTGATACTCGTGATACAGTTGCAACTGGAATCGAGATGTTCAACAAATCTCTAGATGAAGCGCGTGCTGGTGAAAACGTTGGTCTGCTACTTCGCGGAATCGATAAAGATGCTGTACAGCGTGGAATGGTTATCTGTGCTCCAGGATCCGTTACTCCTCACACTAAGTTCAAGGGATCTGTTTATGTCTTGACTAAGGATGAAGGTGGACGTCACAAGCCTTTCTTTAAAGGATACCGTCCTCAGTTCTTCTTCCGTACAACAGACGTGACAGGAACTATTGATCTTCCAGAAGGTATCGAAATGGTTATGCCAGGAGATAACGTGGAAGTAACTGGTGAGCTTCTAGCTCCTGTTGCTATGGAGCAAGGAATGCGTTTTGCGATCCGTGAGGGTGGCCGAACAATTGGTGCAGGAACTGTTGCTGAGATTGTCGAGTAACAACTTGCAGAAAGTATAAGCGTAGAGAGTATTCTCTACGCTTTTCTGGGTGTGTAGCTCAGTTGGTAGAGCAGCGATCTCCAAAGTCGCAGGTCGGGGGTTCGAACCCCTCCGCACTCGTAATAAATTAGGTAAGGCAACAAAAGGCTGCTGTTATGAAGCGAGAGAGTAAGGATAAAAACTTATCGGCACTCAATCCCATTACCTTTTTTGGTGATGTTAAACAGGAGCTTAAAAAGGTCTCATGGACCAGTAGTGAAGAGCTAAAGCTTTATACAAAGATAACTTTAATCTCCACTATTGCAATGGGACTGGCTGTCTACTTAGCAGACTTGATTTTTCAAGGAACCCTATTTGGCATAGACTCTGTCGTTAGGCAAATCTTTGGGTAGGAGTATCGAATAGATGAGTAAATGGTATGTAGTGCATGTCCTTTCTGCAAATGAGGACAAAGTCAAGCGTTCGATCGAAGATCTTCGTCATACTGAGGTTTTAGGATCTCATGTTGAAGAAGTGCTCTTGCCTACAGAAAAAGTGGCAGAGATGAAAAAGGGAAAGCAGAGCGTCAGAGAAAAGAAAATCTGGCCTGGTTACTTGCTTGTTCGGATGGAAATGTCGGATGAAGCTTGGCATATGGTAAAAGGGGTAAATGGCGTCATAGACTTCCTCGGCGGCCAACACCCTTCGCCTTTGACTGATGCAGAGGTTCACAAACTCCTAGGTGATCTTGAAGAGAAGAAAGACACTGTGATGCAGAAGCATCGCTTCCAGATTGGAGACAGGGTCAAGATTTCTGAAGGGGTCTTTGTTAACTTTATAGGTAGTGTGGTCGAAACAAACGAAGAGCGGGGACGATTGAGTGTAATGGTCTCCATCTTTGGCCGAGATACAAGAGTTGATGATCTGGAGTATTGGCAGGTCGAAGAAGTGGAAGAGGAAGTCGAGAGTTAACGGATAAGTTGAGGCAAGACTGATGGCGAAAAAGAAAGTTGTCAAAATTATTAAACTACAAATCCCAGCGGGTAAAGCAAACCCTGCTCCACCGGTCGGACCTGCACTAGGTGCTGCACAAGTCAATATTATGGCTTTCTGTAAAGAGTTTAACGCTCGTACACAGCAGCTCGCTGGAGATATCCTACCTGTTGTAATCACGGTTTATCAGGATAAGTCATTCTCATTTATAACCAAGCAGCCGCCTGCATCTGAAATGATTAAAAAGGCTCTAAGCCTTAAGAGTGGCTCTGGTCGACCAAACCGTGACAAGGTAGCGAAAATTACTATGGACCAGGTCGAAGAGATTGCGAAGAAAAAAGCAGAAGATATGAATGCGCGTTCGCTAGATGCTGCAAAAGAAATGATTGTTGGCACGGCCCTATCAATGGGAATCGACGTGGTAAGGCAAACGGCTTAATCAAGGGTTGATAGACTATGACTCGCAAAACAAAACGAATGAAACAATTTGAAGAGCTTCTATCAGGTAGTAGCGAAAGCTGCCCTCTTGATGAAGCAATAGAGATACTGAAAAAAGCTCCAGGCGTGAAGTTTGATCAATCTGTGGAAGTGTCCCTGAAAATGGGTCTTGATCCAAGAAAAGCTGATCAGCAGGTCCGAGGCACAGTATCTTTGCCACATGGTACAGGAAAGAGCATCAAGGTTCTTGTTTTCGCTAAAGGCGATAAGCAAAAAGAAGCAGAAGAAGCGGGAGCAGATTTTGTTGGCTTTGAAGAGCTCGTAGAAAAAGTAAAAGGTGGTTGGACCGACTTTGATGTCGTTGTTGCAACCCCTGATATGATGCGTGAAGTTGGTAAGTTGGGTAAAATTTTAGGTCCAAGAAACCTCATGCCAAACCCAAAAGCTGGCACTGTAACAACTGATGTTGCTACAGCTGTAAAAGAGCTAAAAGCTGGTAAGGTTGAGTTTAAGCTAAACAAGAACTCCCAAGTTAATGGAGCTATTGCAAAGCTTTCATTTGATTCTGCACAAATTCGCGAAAATGTAATGGCATACATGCGAGCTTTGCAAAGAGCAAAGCCCCCTGGAGCCAAGGGACAATACATTATCTCCCTCGCACTAGCTTCCACTATGGGGCCTGGTGTCAAGGTGCAGGTAAACGAACTTGGGCTATAAGCAGGAGGTGAGAACGTGAGGCCAGAAAAAAAACTACTACTCAAAGAAATTCAAGATAAAGTGGAAGGAGCCTCTTCTGTCTTTATTGCCCAATATCAAGGACTAAGTGCTGCAGATGCTGAGGCTTTACGAAGCCTTATCGCTTCTAAGGGTGGAGACCTAGAAGTCGTACGTAAGCGTGTTTTGCTTAAAGCGACTGAAGCTGCAGGAATGTCATTCACTCTTGATGAGATTCCTGGGCATATTGGAGTTATCCATACTAAAGAAGATGCAATTGAACTTGCAAAGGCTGTGTATGATTTCCGTAAGGAGCATAAAGATAGTCTTTCAGTCCTAACTGCGTATGTTGATAGCCAAAAGCTGACAGGACAAGAGGTAGAAACTCTATCAAAACTACCTGGAAAGCAAGAGCTAAGAGCGCAAATTCTTGGCCTATTTGAAGCCCCAATGGCGCAGACTGTGTCTGTCATGGATGCTATCCTTACAAGTATCTTGCACTGTATGGATAATAAAAGTGCAAAGGAAGAAGAAAATTAATTTTTTGAAGCTCATTAGAAAGAAAGAGGTTTTGCCGTGAGTACAGCAAACATTGAAGAGATCGTTGATACGCTAAGCCAGCTGTCTGTTTTGGAGCTTGCCAACCTAAAGAAGGCTCTTGAAGATAAGTGGGAAGTTACAGCACAAGCTGCAGCGCCAGTTGCCATGATGGCAGCTCCTGCAGGTGGTGATGCAGCTCCAGCTGAAGAATCTACAGAGTTCCAGGTTTCGCTTACAGATGTGCCTGCTGCTAAGAAAATCGCAGTAATTAAAGTTATTCGCGAAGTTTCTGGCCTAGGCTTGAAAGAAGCAAAAGAAGTTGCTGAGTCAACTCCAAAAGTGCTTAAAGAAAGCGTAAGCCAAGCAGAAGCAGACGAAATCAAAAAGAAATTTGAAGAAGCTGGCGCGAAAGTTGAAGTAAAGGGGCTTTAAGCCTGACTCTCTACTTCATATACAGGAAGGAACAAAGGACATTCCCTTGTTCCTTCCTTTGGTATCTGCGGGTGCCAACGGAGTTCTCTGCGGTAATTTGTAAAGTTTAATTTTTAATTCAAAAGGGAGTCTTGGATGCTTCAAAAGTCTCCGGAGCGGATCGGGGTCAACAATAAACGGGAGATCATCGACTTACCCAACCTGATCGAGGTTCAAATAAAATCCTACGAAAGTTTTTTGCAAGCAAATGTTCTGCCTGATGAGCGTGAACGTATGGGGCTGCAGGAAGTTTTCGAAGAAATTTTTCCAATTAAGTCTTACGATGAAAAAACCACGCTGGAATTTATCTCCTACAGCTTTGGTGTTCCTAAATATCAACCCGAAGAGTGCATCAGAAGAGGAATTACGTACAACGTAACCCTCAAGGTGAAGTTCCGCCTTACTGATGAAACAGGTATTAAGGAAGAAGAAGTCTATATGGGTACTTTGCCCATTATGACGGAGAATGGGACATTTATCATCAATGGAGCAGAGCGTGTTGTTGTTTCTCAGCTTCATAGAAGTCCTGGTATCTGCTTTGAGCAAGAAAAGCACCCAAAAGGTGTGATGCTCTACTCCTTTAGAATTATTCCATATCGCGGAAACTGGCTAGAAGTAGCCTTTGATCCAAATGATATGATTTATGTTTATGTAGATAGAAAGAAGAGACGACGCAAGGTTCTTGCAACAACCTTCATTCGTACTCTTGGCTACTCTACAGACGGAGATATCTTAGAAGAGTTCTTTGACACACGTCGTGTAAAGATTCGCTCCGAGAAAGATTTTGAAAAGCTTGTTGGTAAAATCCTTGCTGAAGATGTCGTTGATGAAGAGACATCCATAGAGTTTGGAAAAGCTGGTGAAAAGCTTACTACAGCAATGCTTAAGCGCATTTTTGATGCAGGCGTAAAAGTTGTACGTATTGCTGAAAATGCAGATGAGTCTAGCCCAATTGTTAAAATGTTGGCAAAAGACCCATCAGATTCTTATGAGTCCGCTCTTAAAGATTTTTATCGCAAGATTCGTCCCGGTGAGCCTGCAACTCTTTCGAATGCACGCTCGGCTATTATGCGCTTATTCTTTGATCCTAAGCGTTATAACTTAGGTCGCGTCGGTCGGTATAAGTTGAATACCAAGCTTGGTATGCCGATTGATGATGAAGAGTTGAGGACTGTGACTCTAAAGAAAGAAGATATTATTGAAGCCATTAAGTACCTAACTCGCCTGAAAGAAGGGCAAGAAGGTGCTTATATCGATGATATCGACCACCTTGGCAACCGTCGTGTTCGCTCTGTGGGAGAACTGATCCAGAACCAGTGCCGTATCGGCTTGGCCAGAATGGAGAAAATTATCAAAGAGAGAATCAACCTCTTTGACTTTTCTTCTGACACATTAACACCTGGTAAAATTGTATCCGCAAAAGGGCTAGCTGGCGTTCTTAAAGATTTCTTTGGTCGCTCACAGCTTTCACAGTTTATGGATCAGACCAACCCAATCGCGGAGCTGACGCATAAGCGACGTCTCTCCTCCCTTGGGCCTGGAGGGTTGAACCGAGAGCGTGCTGGCTTTGAAGTACGTGACGTACACTCGAGCCACTATGGACGTATCTGTCCGATTGAAACTCCAGAAGGACCAAACATTGGTCTAATTACCTCGCTTTCTTCTTATGCGAAGATTAACGAGTTTGGCTTCATTGAGACTCCATATCGCATTGTTAGAGATGGAGTTGTGACGGAAGAAATTGAGTATATGACGGCAGACCAAGAAGAGGGATGTGTCGTAGCTCAGGCTTCTGCGCCGCTTGATGAGTTCAACATGTTTACTAATGAAGTTGTTTGGGCGCGCTATCGAGGAGACTCTGATGAGGTGCGAGCTGATACTGTTACACACATGGACGTATCACCAAAGCAGCTGATTTCGATTGTCACTGGATTGATTCCTTTCCTAGAGCATGATGATGCGAACAGGGCATTGATGGGATCGAACATGCAGCGCCAAGCGGTCCCTCTGCTTAAAGCAGAAGCTCCAATTGTTGGAACAGGGCTTGAGAAGCGTGCTGCCCGTGACTCTGGTGCAGTAATCCTTGCTGAAGAGAATGGTGTTGTAGATTATGTGGATGGTTATAAAATTGTTGTAGCATCCAAGCGTAACCTTTCAAAGAAAAAGACCTACCGCCTCAAAAAGTTCCTTCGCTCAAATGCAGGGACATGCATTAACCAGAAGCCATTGTGTGAGGTTGGTGCTGAAGTTCAAGCGGGAGATGTCTTAGCTGATGGACCTTCAACAGATAAAGGTGAAGTTGCTCTTGGTAAAAACGTTCTTGTAGCGTTCATGCCTTGGTGTGGGTACAACTTTGAGGATGCCTTCTTGATTTCTGAGAAGCTGCTTAGAGAAGATACCTATACATCAATCTATATTGAAGAGTTCGAACTCACTGCACGAGATACTAAACTAGGTAAAGAAGAAATCACTCGAGATATTCCAAATGTCTCAGAGGAAGCTTTGGCAAACTTAGGTGATGATGGAATTATTCGCATTGGAGCTGAAGTTAAGTCTGGCGATATCCTAGTTGGAAAAATTACGCCAAAATCGGAGTCAGAACTCTCTCCTGAAGAGCGTCTACTTCGAGCTATCTTTGGCGAAAAAGCTGCTGATGTTAAAGATGCCTCTTTAACTGTGCCTCCTGGAACAGAGGGTGTAGTTATGGATGTGAAAGTCTTTAGCCGCCGTGATCGACTATCGAAGACCGATGATGAGCTGATCGAAGAGACAAAGCGCATCAAGGATCTTCAGAAGGAGTTCAAGGAAAAGCAGGGAGAAATTAAAGGCAACCGCTTTGAAAAGCTTGGCGCTCTACTCTTAAATGAGAAGGCTCCTGGTAATATTATGCATCGCCGTACAGCTGAGGTTCTTGTTGAGGAGGGAGAAATTCTTACCGAAGAGAAGATCCAACAGCTAGAAGAAGAGCAGGTTGAAGACCTTCTCATGCCAAATAATGAGATCTTCAACACTCTAAAAGAAGTTTTGCTTGAAACTGAAAAGGGTCTACAAAACTTAGAGATGCAGTATAAATCTGAGCTGGAGTTCACACGTAAGGGAGATACAGACCTTGATCCAGGCGTTATTCGCCAAGTAAAAGTCTACATTGCCTCTAAGCGTAAGCTACAAGTGGGTGATAAAATGGCGGGTCGCCATGGTAACAAGGGTGTTGTGTCAAAGGTCCTTCCTGAAGCAGATATGCCATACTTGCCATCAGGCCAGACTGTAGAGATCATTCTGAACCCTCTTGGGGTACCTTCACGGATGAACATCGGTCAGCTGCTTGAAACACACTTAGGAATTGCTGCTGCAACGCAAGGTGTGTATGTCAAAGCTCCGGTTTTTGAAGGCTTCCCAGAAGAAGAGATTTGGAAGATGATGCGAGAGTCAGAGCTTCCAGATGATGGTAAGTTCCCTCTATATGACGGACGCACTGGTGAGCGGTTTGATAGCCCTGTTGTGGTCGGCTACATCTATATGTTGAAGCTATGTCACTTGGTTGCAGACAAAATTCACGCTCGCTGTATTGGTCCTTACTCACTTGTGACTCAACAGCCTCTTGGAGGTAAAGCGCAAATGGGTGGACAGCGTTTTGGAGAGATGGAAGTTTGGGCCCTTGAAGCGTACGGAGCAGCTCACCTCTTGCAGGAGATGTTGACCGTGAAATCCGATGATGTATCGGGGCGCACCAGGATCTATGAATCCATTGTGAAAGGAGAACATGCTCTTGAAGCAGGAACTCCTGAGTCCTTCAATGTATTGATGAAGGAAATGCAAGGCCTTTGCCTTGATGTACGTCCTGAACAAGTTACATTGGATTAAGGATAGGCGGTGAACACAATGAAAGAATTAGGAGAGACGATGGTTGAGGAATTTGACGATATTCAACGCTATGGTTCCCATTTTGATAAATTAACCATCAAAATTGCTTCAGATGATGTGATCCGTGACCAATGGTCCCGCGGGGAAATCAAAAAGCCTGAAACAATCAACTATAGAACCTTCAAGCCTGAAAAGGGTGGTCTTTTCTGTGAAAAGATTTTTGGCCCAACGAAGGACTGGGAGTGTGCCTGTGGTAAATATAAGAAGATTAAGCACAAAGGGATCGTTTGTGACCGCTGTGGAGTAGAGGTGACTCTCTCTAAAGTACGCCGCGAACGTATGGCTCACATTCAGTTAGCTGTTCCAGTAGTGCATATCTGGTTTTTCAAGACAATGCCTTCTCGCCTTGGAAATATTCTGGGGCTCGCAACTACAGATCTTGAACGTGTAATCTATTATGAAGATTATATTGTGACAGATCCAGGGCATACGGACTTGCAACGTAAGCAGTTGCTTACAGAAAAAGAGTATCGTGAAGAGCAAGAGCGTTGGGGATCTGAAGCATTTGAAGCCCAAATGGGTGGAGAGGCTATTAAGTCCCTGCTTGAAACAGAAGACTTGCCCTCTTTAGTTTTAGATCTAAAAGAAAAGCTAAAGAAGACACGTTCTATGCAGGCTCGTATGAAGCTTGCAAAGCGCTTGAAAATTGTAGAAGGATTTGTTTCGTCTGGTAACCGTCCTGATTGGGTGGTAATGAGTGCAGTCCCTGTTATTCCACCAGACCTACGTCCTTTAGTACCTCTGGAAGGGGGACGTTTTGCAACTTCTGACTTGAATGACCTCTACCGTCGTGTCATTAACAGGAACAATCGACTTCGCTCAATCTTAAAGCTTAAGACACCTGAAGTCATTGTACGTAATGAAAAGCGGATGCTTCAAGAGGCCGTAGATGCCCTGATTGATAATGGCCGACATGGCCATCCTGTCATGGGGGCAGGCAACAGACCTCTGAAATCCCTTTCAGAGATGCTAAAGGGTAAGCAGGGACGTTTCCGTCAAAACCTTCTTGGTAAGCGGGTAGACTACTCTGGCCGTTCTGTGATTGTTGTAGGTCCAGACCTTGCTTTTAATCAATGTGGTTTGCCTAAGCAGATGGCCCTTGAACTGTTTGAGCCTTTCATCGTTAAGCGATTGAAGGAACAGAATCATGTCTATACGATTCGATCTGCCAAGAAGATGATTCAACGGCAGGATCCTGTGGTATGGGATGTGTTAGAAGACATCATCCGTAAGCACCCTGTGCTCCTTAACCGTGCACCTACACTGCACAGACTCGGGATCCAGGCGTTTGAGCCAACCTTGATTGAAGGAAAAGCGATTCGTGTACACCCTCTTGTTTGCTCGGCCTTTAACGCCGACTTCGATGGTGACCAAATGGCTGTGCATATTCCTCTTTCAGTTGAAGCGCAGATTGAAGCAAAAGTGCTAATGATGGCTTCAGACAACATCTTCTTACCATCTTCTGGTAAGCCTGTTGCTGTACCTGACCAGGATATGACACTTGGCCTGTACTACCTCATGCATGATCCTGTCTATGATCCTGAAAAGGAAGGGAAGCGTGTACGAGCATTTGCTAACCGCGAAGAAGTCTTGCTTGCACTAAGCCCTTCAGGATCTATCTATACAAACGAGACTCTTTCTTGGGCAAAGAGCAACCGTTGGGAAAACTCTGGCCGAGGAGTGCGTGTTCATGAGCGTATTAAGCTTCGTTTAGAAGATGGCGCAATCATTGAAACAACGCCAGGTCGTGTGATCTTCAACACCATCATTCCAAAAGAGCTTGGTTTCCAAAACTACAGCCTACCAAAGAGAAAGATGGAAGAGTTGATTCTAGCTTGCCACAAAAAGGTAGGGCTAGAGCGTACGGTTCGTTTCTTGGATGATCTGAAGAATCTAGGTTTCCACCAGGCAACGAAAGCCGCTTCCTCTATGGGGGTTTGTGATATCGTCATTCCACAATGCAAGGAAAAGTTCCTTGAAGAAGGGCATGAGCGTGTTGAAAAGGTTCGTCAGCAGTATGAGGACGGAATTATCACAGATGGTGAGCGTGAATCCAAAACTATTAGCATTTGGACAGAGATTGGAGACCTTATTGGCGAAGATCTTTTCCAGAAGCTGATGGACACAACAGATGGTGACCTAAACCCACTGTACCTAATGCTAGACTCAGGAGCTCGAGGAAACAAGAGCCAGGTGCGTCAGCTAGGTGCCTTGAGAGGTCTGATGGCTCGACCTTCAGGGGATATTATTGAATCTCCTATTACGTCTAACTTCCGAGAAGGTCTAACGGTGATGCAGTACTTCATCTCTTCTCACGGTGCGCGTAAAGGTCTTGCCGATACAGCTCTTAAAACAGCGGACTCCGGTTACTTGACTCGTCGTCTTGTTGATGTCGCACAAGATGTCATCATTACAGAAGAAGACTGTGGAACGATCAACGGCATTGAGATGGCGAGCATCAAACAGGGACAAGAAGAAGTTCTTGCTTTGAAGGATCGTATCTACGGCCGAACTGTTGTTGAAGACACCTATCAGCCTGGAGATAGCAATAAACTGCTAGCGAAGTCTGGAGATGTTCTGAACTGGGATCAAGCAGAGTTGATTGATGATGCTGGTATCGAAACAGTAAAAATCCGTTCGGTTACTACTTGTGAAAGCTATCGTGGAGTCTGTGCAAAGTGTTATGGCCTCAACCTAGCTACAGGAAGAGAAGTTAGCCAAGGTGAAGCTGTTGGAATTATCGCTGCACAGTCAATTGGTGAGCCTGGAACACAGTTGACAATGGATACCTTCCACCTTGGAGGGGTTGCTTCTGCATCTCTTGAGCCGCAATTGATTGCTGAGCATGATGGAATCTTGGTTTACCAAGATGTTCGTACTGTTCAGAACCAAGAAGGGCAGTGGGTTGCACTAAATAAAAATGGCATCCTCCATATTGTACGGGACGAAAAACGTCCTCTTGATGAGTACAAGAAGCTTCTTGCGAACAAGTCTATTGAACCAATGCAGTCATTCGGACTTGAAGTCGGAACTCGTATCTTCATTTCTGATGGGGCAGAGGTCAAAAAAGGCACAGAGGTTGGTGAAGCTGAGCAACACAACATTCCGATTATTTGTGAAAAGCCTGGTTATGTGAAGTATGAAGATCTAGTAGAAGGAATTTCTACAGAGTTTGATACAAATAAGCAGACAGGGCAGTCGGAACTTGTAGTTAAGCAACACCGCGGAGAACTCCATCCTCAGATTATGATCTACGCTGATAAGGGATGCACAGAGCTTGTTGGAGCTTATGCTATTCCATCAGGAGCGATCATCTCTGTTAAGGAAGGTGACAAAGTCCGTGCTGGTAGTCTCCTTGCTCGTCTACCACGCTCTGCAATCAAAACAAAGGATATTACCGGGGGTCTTCCTCGAGTTGCCGAGCTTTTTGAAGCGAGAAAGCCAAAAGAAGCTGCTGAGATTGCAAAAATCGATGGTATTGTTGATTTCAAAGGCGTGCAGAAGAACAAGCGCATTGTTGTGGTCTGTGATGAAGTGTCCAAGATGGAAGAGGAGCACCTGATTCCTTTGACCAAGCACTTGATTGTCCAAAAGGGAGATCGTGTCATCAAAGGACAAGCCCTAACAGATGGTCTTGTCGTGCCACAGGAGATCCTAGATATCAGCGGTGTGCGTGAGCTGCAGCGTTACCTTGTTAGCCAGGTGCAAGAAGTTTACCGCCTTCAGGGGGTAGACATTAACGATAAGCATATTGAGATTATCGTGCGCCAGATGCTACAAAAGGTTCGCGTTTCAGACCCAGGTGATACCATCCTTCTTTATGGAGAAGAGGTGGATAAGAGAGACTTCCATGCTGAGAATAAGAAGGTAATGGAAGAGGGGGGTAAGCCTGCACAGGCAGCTCCTGTTCTCTTAGGGATTACCAAGGCCTCTCTAGGAACAAAGTCCTTTATGTCAGCAGCTTCCTTCCAGGATACAACACGTGTCTTGACAGATGCTGCATGTGAAGGAAAAGAAGACTTCTTGAATGGTTTTAAAGAAAACGTGATCGCTGGGCATATTGTGCCTGGAGGTACCGGGTTCGTTTATCACAAGCGTGTAAACAAGTTTGTCAACACTGAGCGTGAAGAAGAGCTTGCTTTCCAGTTTGATGATTAGACCTTAAGCAAAGAATCTCTGGTTTCGTATAAGCCTGCACTTTTTCGAGTGCAGGCTTTTTTTTTCTCTTTAGTTCGGACTATGTAAAAAAAAAATTCTCTGCTATCACAAACTGGAAAAGAGCAGATGGATTTTATGTTTCGGTCGAGTTTTCTATTAGTGATAGGCACATTCCTTTTGGGCTATGGCTGCCAAAGTCAAAAGGTTTTGCAGGAAGAAGTGGCTCCTAATCAGGAGGTAGGGAAGCCATGGCACGATCCTGATACTTTTAAGCAGCAAGATGTCGTACGGAAGCCTCTGCCAGAAGGGCCTGTGAGTCTAAAGAAACTAGTCGACTATGCGATGCATGAAAACCCTAAGATTCGTGCAAGCTATTATAGCTCAGCGTACCAGAAAAGCTTAATTCAAGAAGCTCGAGCTGATTACTTCCCTAGCATAAGTGTTTCTGCATCAGCAGAGCGGTCGCGACAAAGTTCGATCACTTCGCCAAATCATATCCAAACCACAGAAATTAGCTCTTTTACTCCTCAGGCTGAGGTCAATTACACAATCTATGATTTTGGCAAGCGATCTGCAAAAGTACGTCGTGCGCATGAGAGCTTCGAAGTCGAAAGCTTGAACTACAACCGCTTACTTCAAGAGGTTGAGCAAGAGGTAACAACTCACTACTGGAGCACTGTTGGTAGCCAACAAGATGTTGTGAATGAGGAAAAAAATGTAGAAGACTTGGAACGGCTTGTAGAGGTTGCACAAGCTAGGCAAGATGCGGGCGTATTAGATCGCTCTGACTATTTACAAGCTCGCTCGAACTACTTAAGTGCAAAAATCCGTCTTAGTGAAGAACAGAATACTCAAAAGAAAAACCTGAATAAGCTGAAAATGAGCATCGGAGTGCCGGTTGAGGAGCGCCTTGAAGTCGCAGCAATCTTTCCTGAAAAAATAGATCTCACTGACTATTCAGTGAAGCAACTTGCAGAGGATGCCTTACAAGCTAGACCTGATCTCTTAGCTTTACAAAGTGCTATCATAGGAGAAAAAGCCTCTGTGTCAGAGTATAGAGCGGAGTTTTTTCCAACACTCTCCCTAACGGCAAGTTATGACAAACCCTACTACTCTCGAGGGCCCAGTCCCAGCTATGAAGTGACAGGACAAGTTGCAATTTCCTATGATATTTTTGAAGGGTTTAAGCGCTTTTTTCAAGTAGAAGCTGCAAAGCAGAAGGTACTACATGCGCGCTCAAAGTTGCGTGCTAAAGAAGTCATGCTTTCTCAAGAGGTGGCAAGTGCTTGGGAAGACGTTCAGCAAGCTTCAAGAGAGTATGCTCTGACAGCAGAATACTTAGAGTCTGCTAATGAAGCATTCAATATAGCCATGGAAAAATTTTCTGGTGGATTGAGTAGTGTGATTGATGTGTTAACTGCACAAAATTCGCTTGCTTCAGCACGTAAACAATGGACAGGGGCTCGCAAAGGGTATTTCATGGCTCTTGCTAACCTTAGCTTTTACACAGGGAAACCTATAGGGGAACATTTATGAGTCATAAATTGGCGATGACTATTTTAGGCTTGGGCCTAGTGCTAGGTGCGTGTAGTGAAAAAAGCAGCCCTCATACAGAGTCTCCGGCTGTCTCTGTTAAAGTCCAGCAAGCTAAGGCTGAAGATGTCCCCTTTTATGTGCATGGCGTGGGGTATGCGTCATCCTACAAGCATGTACAGATTTACTCGCAGGTGACAGGGAAAATCATTAAGACCTATGTAAAAGATGGACAGTCTGTGAGTCAGGGAGAGCTTTTGTATGAGATCGACCCTAGACCATATGAAGCAGAGCTACGTAAGGCAGAAGCTGATGTAGAAGAGATACAGGCGGAAGTTAGCTATCAGGAAGGGCTTCTAGGCCGTTACCAACGGTTAGTTGGGGATGATATTGTGTCTCAAGATACTTTCCATAAAACAGAAAGTAAGCTGAAAGAACTACAAGCTCAACTAAAAGAAGCACAAGCTACAAAAGAGAAAGCGCAGTTGGAACTAGAGTACTGCTATATCCATGCCCCTATGGATGGCATTCTAGGGATTTCCGAATATGATGAGGGGAATGTCATCACAGAGACAAGTACCCCTTTAATTGCTCTGAATATGCTTTCTCCCATGCATGTGAAGTTTACTCTTTCTCAAAATGACTTAAGTGTTGTTCGGCATTATGCTGAGCAAGCAAAGCAAGAAGGACTGACGGTTGAAGTACAGACCCTAGCTGGGGAAAAGATTCAAGGCGTGCTGAATAGTTTGCAAAATGCTGTCGATACACTGTCTGGTACCATTGAGCTTGAGGCTCGTGTGGAAAATACGGATAAGCTTTTATGGCCAGGGGAGTACCTTGAGGTTGTTTTGAACCTGAAAACAATTAAGCAAGCTGTGCTTGTGCCTCAAGAAGCTCTGCAAATTAACAGTAAGGGGCAATATGTCTATATTGCTAATGCGCAGCATGAAGTGGAAGTGCGACCTGTGGAAGTAGGTCAAAGGTTTGGTAGTGATTATGTCATTACAAAAGGGGTTGAAGCTGGGGATACCATTGTAACAGATGGACAATTAAGGCTTTATCCAGGAGCAAAAGTTACCTATTAGGAGCCTTGTATGTCGCTAAGCAAGATCTGTATTCGACGCCCAGCAATGACGGGAATTTTAGCGATTGCTGTTATTGTCTTTGGGGTAATCTGTCTTTTTAAGTTGCCTGTGAGTGACTTGCCAAATGTGCAGGTGCCTGTGATACAGGTTCAAGCTTCCTACCCAGGCTTTACTCCAGAGGATATGGCAGAGAATGTTTCCTTGCCCTTGCAAACAGAATTTTTAGGCATCCCAGGGATTACAAGTTCTGAGACGATGAATATCTCTGGCCTTTCTATTGCTGTCCTTTCCTTCGATTTGGATAAGCCGATTGCAGAAGCAGAGGCAGATACTCAAAAGGCAATTTCTGCAGCTTTGGCACACCTGCCCCAAGATATGCCTCAGCCTCCAAGCTTCCAGGTATATAATCCATCCGATCAACCCATTATGTACCTGGCTATTAATTCACAAACACAAACAGAGACCGATTTATATAACTATGCGGAGACTCTATTAGGGGATAATATCAGTATCCTCGCAGGAGTAGGGGATATTGCATATTTTGGGACAGATCAGGCAATCCGCATAAAAGTGGACCCTAGAAAGTTAGCGCAAAGAAACCTGAATATTACAGAAGTTGCCGAGCAACTCCGTAGATCTTCAACAACATTTCCAGGGGGAAGGGTTTATACGGACGATAAGTCTTATGAGCTGGCTTCACAAGGGCAAATTAAAAAGGCTGAGGATTATGAGGAGGTTATTGTAGGGCAGCATGGAGCTAAGCCTATTTACCTGCGCGATATCGGGCGTGTGTATACAGGAAAGCGCCATGAAAATTTTTCCATCACAAATTGGCACAGAGGGGGCAAATCCTCTTCATCCGTCGTTTTAGCCATTCATAAGCAGCCTGGAGCCAATACTGTTGCTGTGATTGATAGTATTGAGTCTCTTTTCCCAAAAATTGAAAAAGAGCTCCCCCCTTCTATTCAGTTGGAAACTGTATATAGCCAAAAGGGATCAATTATAAAATCTGTAGAAGATGTCCGTGATACTCTTTTAATCGCATTCGTTCTTGTTGTAGTGGTCGTCTTCCTCTTTTTAGGGCGAGCTTCTGCAACAATCATTCCAGTGCTTGCTTTACCTTTTTCCATCATCGGTTCAGCAATTTTTATGCTGCTCTTTGGATTTTCTGTGAACATCCTCACCCTGCTTGGCTATGTGCTGATTATAGGCTTCCTTGTGGATGATGCTATTGTCATGCTGGAAAATATCTTCCGTCATATTGAGAAGGGAAAAAAGCCATTTCAAGCAGCTATCGATGGGTCTCATGAAGTGGTCTCTACAGTGATTTCCATGAGCGCTTCTCTTATAGCGGTGTTTCTTCCTCTTGCATTCTTGCCGGGAGTGATGGGTAAGCTCTTTTTGGAGTTTGCAATGATTGTTGTTTTGACCGTTGCTCTTTCTGGGGTTATTGCTGTGACTTTAATTCCTATGCTTTGCTCTCGTTTTGTCAAGCACGTAGAGGAATCTAAGGTGGAAAAAGCATCTAAAGCTGTGATGGCTAAAGTGGTCAAGTTTTACTCGCCACTACTAGATTACTCTCTTCATCACCGAATGAAGGTTATTGCTCTTGGTATTCTTAGCTTGGTGTGTAGTTTGTTTATCTATCAAGCTTTGCCCAAAAACTTTTTGCCAGCAGGGGATACAGGGGCTATTTTAGGGATAGGCGTTGCACAGCCAGGAACCGGTCCAGGACGTGTAGCTAAGGCACAAGATCACGCAAATGCACTTGCTAAAGAACTCCCCTATGTGGATCGTGTGATTTCTGGTGCGAACCTTTCTTTCATGCCAGCAAATGAGACAAAGTTTTTTATCCACTTAAGTGATAAGGAGCCCCGCCCAACCACTTCAGAAGTAATTGATCTCCTTCGCGAAAAAGCGACAGGTATTGTTGGGTTTATGCCTCTTTATACACAGCTTGTTCCTCTGAACTTGAATACAAGCCCTCAGTCTAGCTCTGCGAAGTATCAGTATACCCTATCTACCTTAGGAAATCCTAATAAGCTCTATACAGGAGCCGCAGAGATCCTTTCTGCGATGAAAAAAGATTCTAGGTTTGTTCAGGTCTCTTCAAATGTTCAGATTACCAAGCCAAAAATGAATATTACTTTTAATCGCCAGCTTGCTGGTTTTTATGGAATTACAGCTGAAGAGATGGCTAAGACAATTGGCTTAGCTTTTGCTGAAGGGCAAATTAATACATACAATACACCCTCAGATTTACAAAAAGTGGTCTTCTCTCTCGATGATCCGTTTCGCAAGTACGTGGAAGCATTAAACTACCTTCATATTCGCTCTTCTGTATCTCCAGAAGAAGGGAAAAATGTCATGGTTCCCTTGAAGAGCTTAGTCACAACTCATATGGAAGCAGCTCCTACCGCTGTTTTTCAGACGGGTAAATTAACCTCTGTGACCTTGAGTTTTGATGTGGCCAAAGGGCATAGCTTAAGTGAAGCTATGAGCGCTCTTGAGAAAATAGCTGACCCAGAAGTGAAAGAAAAAGGGCTCCTTGCTAGCTTTAAAGGGCAGGCTCAAGTCTTTGATCAAGTATTGACAAGGCTAGCAATCTTGCTTGCTCTAGCAATTTTTGTGGTGTATGTCATTTTGACCATCCTTTATGAAAGCTTTATTCACCCCATCACCATTTTGTCCACTCTTCCTGGAGTCTTATTTGGGACACTCTTCACTTTGTGGGTCATGCACCAGGAACTATCTCTTTACAGCTATATTGCTATATTTGTTGTTTTAGGAATTGTCTTAAAGAATGGGATTATTATTGTCGATTTTGCCAATCAGCATATTCGAGAAGGTCTGCATGCAATAGACGCTGTGAAGAAGGCGTGCCTAGAGCGCTTTCGCCCTATTTTAATGACTACGATTGCCGCAGGAATGGGAGCAGTGCCTATTGCAGTTGGTATGGGAGCCAGTGGGTCCGCAGAAATGCCTTTAGGGATAGGGATCGTTGGGGGGTTGATTATTAGTCAGCTCGTCACTCTCTTTATCACACCCTGTGTCTATGTGTACCTAGAAGAGTTGCAAGAGAGGTTCGCACCGAAAAAATCAAGTAAGGGCTAGGCTGCTTCCTTGTGAGGCTAGCTGTTTAATCGCCATCCATGACAACCGGAATTGGTTGAGGGATTGTTCAAGGTACTCTAATGCAGAGCCTTCTTGCTTGATTTGGCTTTCAAATGCTCTCTTTGTTGTCACCGCATCACAAAGGTTTAAGTCAAAACTTCTATATAGTGTGGGCACTTCATGGGTTGCTTGTAACTCAAGGGCTAAGCGAGGCTTAATCGTTAAAGCATCAATACTTGCTACAGAAAATGCTTCTTCAATCGTCTTTAAGCCCGCTGCAAGGATGCGAGTCTTCGCCTGCTTTTGCTTGAACTCTTGGTGGAGATTAAGAGTTAACTCGACCCCTTTATGGCTTAAAGGAAGCGAATCTTTACTTTGAATAGATTGAATGGCTGAAACCCAAGGAGCAATATAAGAGATCCCTTTTTCCATTGCTGTCATTGCTTGTGTAGCGGTAAAGACGGCTGTAAGCATTGTTGTAATGCCTTCTTCTTCAAGCTCTTTTGCAGCTAATATGCCTTCCCATGTGCCTGGAATTTTAAGAATCACTCGTTCTGATTCAATGCCCGCTTCTCCAAAAAGATGGAGTAAATGCTTAGCATTGCAGGTCATTTGCGTTTGACTATGAGCAAAAAAAGGATTGAGCTGAATAGCGAGCTTGCCATGGAGTTCCTTAAAGATCGCCTCTGCTCCATGCACAAGAGCAAGCTCTGCCGTTCCAGAGGATGCTAAATGATGGTTTGCATGGATCATATATTGCCGCACAATCGAAGGATTGCAAGTCCCATGCTCAGGAGTAAAAAAGTGGTAATCCTGAGGGTTGAAAGAGTCTAAAGCAACACTAGTGATCTCTTTGAGTTGTGTCCATAAGTTCTGTTCCACGAGCCACCTGCAGTCTATTCCCTTAGCTCGGGAGATAAGAAAGTTCGTAAGAAATGTCAAGAATAAAGATATGATTGGGGGCAAAATGCCCCCAATGCATGAGAAATTACAGCTTTTGGCGGATAGAGCTTTCCAGCTTGATTAGGTCATGAGCAAACTTGCGAATGCCCTCTGCAAGCTTTTCAGTTGCCATCGCATCGTCATTCAGTAAGTAGCGGAAAGCTTGCTCATCAATATCCATCTTTTCAATCGAGCTTTGTTGAGCCAGCTTTGGATCTAGTTTTCTTTCAACTTCTCCTTCAGAGGTGCTCAGCTCTTGAAGTAGTTTGGGGCTGATTGTTAAGAGGTCACAACCAGCAAGTTGTAAGATTTCATCCGCATTACGGAAGGAAGCTCCCATCACTTGGATTGGATAGCCAAACTTCTTTAGGTAGTTGTAAATTTTATGAACAGAAAGTACCCCTGGATCTTTCTCTGGAGGGTACCCTTCGATCCCTTCAGCTTTTTTGTGCCAATCTAAGATACGGCCAACAAAAGGAGAGATGAGAGTAGCTTTTGCTTCTGCACAGGCAATGGCTTGGGGAAGGCAGAACATAAGAGTCATGTTACAATGAATGCCCTCTTGCTCTAGAGCACGTGCAGCTTCAACGCCTTCCCAAGTAGAGGCAAGCTTAATGAGAATGCGCTTACGATCAATACCATTTTGCTCATAAAGCCCAATGAGAGTTTTTGCTTTTTCAATACTAGCTTCTGTATCAAAAGAAAGGCGAGCATCGACTTCGGTTGATACGCGGCCAGGAACAATCTTTAGGATTTCTGTGCCAAAGTTTGTCGTTAGCTTGTCCATGGTATGATCAAGGCGCTCTTCGGCTGTTGCGCCTTTTTTTCTACCGTAGGTTAAGGCTTCTTCTATAAGTGACTGGTAGTCAGGTAGTTGTGTGGCTGCATAGATGAGAGAAGGGTTTGTTGTTGCATCGGTTGGAGTGTATTGCTTGATCGCATTAATTTCTCCGGTATCTGCCACAACTGTGGTCATCTCTTTGAGCTGGTCAAGTTTGCTCATAACCTCTCCCTGAAAAAGTTCTAAATTACAAATAGCTTATCTACATTTTGAACGAAGTTCGATATTTTTTCTATGGTCATTTATTCTCTGTTACTTCTGACCGCAAGCTCTTTTTATGCAGCCCAAGAATCAATTAAAACATTGAAAGAAAATGGGGTTTAGGAAAACCTGGCTACGACAGGTGGTAGGTGAGAAATTTTTTCTCATGGAAAGTTAACCCGCCATGGGTTAAGGTCCTAGCCTCTCGCGAGGGGAATGTAGAGCAAACAGAGTAAGTGGCTTATGAATGATCTAAAGAGTAGTAAAAACAAGATTCAGGAAATCTGTGACCTGATTAAGCGAGATACATTAGAGCCTGCAAGAGAAGAGGCTGATCGCTTAATTGCTGAAGCAGAAAAAAGCGCAGAAAAAATTGTCTCTGATGCCAAGCAGCAAGCGGCAGAGATTGTGGAGCAAGCTCGAAAGCAAGCAAAAAAAGACAAAGAGATTCTTCAGAGCAATATGAATCAGGCCGCAAAGCAGGCGCAAGAAGCTCTCCGACAAGAGATTGAAACCAACTTGTTTCAAAAGTTGTTGGGGGAGAAGGTCGCAAATGCTTTGTGTGATGAGCCGAGCCTTGCAAAACTCGTGACAAGCTTAGTTGCAGCCATTGAAAAGCAAGGCATGGGAGCATCGCTAGAGCTGATTATTCCTCAATGTGTTGATAGTAAGAAGCTTGCAGAAGAGATTGGGCAAGAAGCTTTACAAAGAATCAAAATGGAGTCTCAACCTTTAAAGGGTGGCTTTAAACTGATTTTAAAAGATGAGTATCTCACCCTTGATATGTCTGATCAGACAGTAGCTCAGCTGCTGGGAAGTTACGTTCGCAAAGATTTTAGAGACCTGTTTTTTTCCTAAGCATATGGCTAGTTTATTTTATCTCGTATCAGCCCTGCCTCCTCTGAAACGTCAGGAGGCTCCTCAACTCTCCTTTCAAGAGTTTTCTCTTATGTGTAAGGAAAACTTGCCTGCCAAGGAGTGGCAGCAACTGAAAACGCTGATGCACCTTACAGACTTGGAAAATATCCGTTCGCTCTATGTGGGAACACCATGGGATGATCGAGGTCTGTATTCAAAGGTAGAGCTAGAAGCACATTTACAGGATAAAACGGGATTCCCAGAATATGTTTTAAGCTTTTTAGACTCTCATGATGAAGTCGAAGATCGAATCAAGCACTATCCCTCTTTGCTAGCGCAATATTTTGTAGTTGAAAGCCAGCAGCAAGATGGGTTTGTGGCTGCGTATCTTCACTTTGCTCGAAGCTTGCGGCTTGTGATCACCGCACTGCGCGCGAAGCGCATCGGGGTTCCTGTAGAGCCAGAGTTGCGCTATGAAGACCCTAGTGACCCTATTGTTGCACAAATCTTAGCTCAAAAAGATGCTCAAAGTTATGAGCCCCCCCTAGAATTTGAGCCTTTAAAACGCCTATTTAGTGAAGAGGAGACCTCTCCTTTAGAACTTGCTAAGGGAGTTTTGGCATTTGAGTGGGACTATTTATCAGAGGCTATGGAGACAAAAGTCTTCTCCACAGAGTATGTATTAGCTTATGGATTAAAGCTTGGGGCTCTAGAGCGTTGGTTCGCTTTGGATGCATCCAAAAGTAAAGAATTAGTAGAAGATATCTTGAAGGAAGAAGCATGACCACGGTAGCAGAAACTGCTCACGCAAAAGGCTCGGTGAAGCGAGCATTTGGGAACCTGTTGCAAGTGCAGTACGAGGGGACTGTGAAGCAAGGAGAAGTTGCCTACGTACATGTGGGTGATGTGGCTCTAAAAAGTGAAGTTATCGAAGTCGCTGGAGACTTCGTAAAGATCCAGGTATATGAAGATACCCGAGAAGTCTCTGTTGGAGCTCATGTGAGCTTCACCAATGAACTGTTAGAGGCAGAACTAGGGCCTGGTGTCCTTTCAAGTGTGGTAGATGGTTTGCAAAACCCCTTGGAAGAAGTTGCAGAAGCTTCAGGGGTTTTCTTACCACGCGGGCTTTATCTAAAGCCTCTAGATCGTAAAAAGAAATGGGCTTACTCTCCCACTGCATCTGTTGGAGATGTCTTAGAAAGAGGAGACTCTCTAGGCACAACTCCAGAAGGGCGCTTCACACACCGAGTGATGGTGCCATTTAAGCTTTATGGGCGCTATACATTGACCTGGACGATTGAGCCAGGGGATTATACTGTCGATACAGTCGTAGCAAAAGCAACCGATGAGTCTGGAAAAGAGCACTCCTTTACAATGGTTCAAACATGGCCTGTAAAGAGCGGTTTGATGTGTGGTGAGCGTGTGCGAGGCTCAAAAATGATGGATACCGGGCTGCGTGTGATTGACACCCAAGTACCTGTCGTTAAGGGAGGGACATTTTGTACGCCTGGGCCTTTTGGAGCAGGAAAAACTGTGATTCAGCATCATCTGTCCAAGTACTCAGCTGTAGATGTTGTGATTGTTGTTGCTTGTGGCGAGCGGGCAGGAGAAGTTGTGGAGATTCTTCAGGAGTTCCCAGAGCTTGAAGACCCCCACACTGGCGAAACGCTAATGAACCGCACCGCAATCATTTGTAATACCTCCTCTATGCCCGTCGCTGCCCGAGAAGCTTCCATTTACATGGGGATCACCCTTGCTGAATATTACCGGCAAATGGGTCTAGATATCCTACTTCTAGCAGACTCAACGTCTCGTTGGGCTCAGGCTTTGAGAGAAATGTCTGGCCGCTTGGAAGAAATTCCAGGAGAGGAAGCCTTCCCTGCGTACCTGGCTTCACGTATTGCAGCCTTTTATGAGCGCGCAGGATGTCTCCAGTTGAAAGATGGCTCTCAAGGCTCCGTAACAATTGGAGGGTCTGTCTCTCCTGCAGGTGGTAACTTCGAAGAACCTGTGACTCAGTCGACACTTGCGGTCGTAGGAGCGTTTCATGGTCTTTCTCGAGCGCGCTCAGATGCACGCCGCTATCCAGCAATCGATACACTGCAGTCTTGGTCAAAGTATGTAGGACTTTGTGCAAAAGAGCTAGAGCACGATGTCGAAGGGTGGGGGGAAATGGTGCGTCGCGCCTCACAAATGCTTCGTCTTGGTGATGAAATTGGAAAGAGGATGGAAGTTGTTGGTGAAGAAGGAACCGCGATAGAAGACTTAATTACCTATCTTAAAGCGGAACTTTATGACTTCGCTTACTTACAGCAAAATGCTTTCGATAAAGAAGATGCCTACTGTCCTTTAGAAAGACAAAAGCCTCTTTTTTCACTTGTTGATCGTATTTTTCGTACAGAATTTGCCTTCTCTTCACATGATGAAGCGAGGGTCTATTTTATCAACCTGCAAAACGAAATTAAAAACCTAAACTTTCTTCCTTTCGAGTCGAATGAGTACCAAAAAGCTTGGAACTCCATTGAAGGGAAAATAGCTAGGGCTTCCCAGGGATAGATAGAGGTTGTCGCATATGAAAATGGTATATGAAAGAATAGAAGATATTAGAGGAAGCCTCGTCTCTGTACGTGCAGAAGGGGTCTCTTTAGGAGAGCTTGCCCGTATCGATATGAGTGATGGGCGCTCAACATATGCATCTGTACTGAGCTTGGATCATGACTTAGTGACTCTTCAGGTATTCAGCCAGACCCGAGGGATCTCTACAGGGGATAAGGTAACCTTTTTGGGTAAGCAAATGCAGGCTACTTATGGCTCACAGCTTCTAGGGCGCTGTTTGCGCGGTGATGGCACTCCCATTGATAATGGCCCTGAAGTGGTTGGAAAGGCCGTTGATATTGGTCGCCCTTCCTTTAATCCTGCACGCCGTATTGTTCCAAGAGACATGGTTCGCACCAACATCCCTATGATTGATGTGTTCAACTGCTTGGTTAAGTCGCAGAAGATTCCAGTATTTTCTATTGCCGGAGAGCCCTATAACCCCTTACTTATGCGTATTGCAAACCAAACAGATGCTGATGTTGTCGTGATTGCAGGGATGGGATTGACCTATGCAGACTACCAAGCATTCATTGATAATGCAGAGCAATCTGGATCGATGAATAAAACAGTTATGTTTATTCATCGTGCAGTAGACCCTGCTGTAGAGTGTATGCTCGTTCCCGATATGGCTCTTGCTTGTGCAGAAAACTTCGCCGTAGAAGGGAAAAATGTTTTGGTCCTTATGACAGACATGACGGCCTTCGCAGACTCCCTAAAAGAAATTGCAATTACGATGGACCAGGTACCCTCCAATAGAGGTTACCCAGGGTCTCTTTACTCTGATCTGGCAGCTCGTTATGAAAAAGCTGTGGATATTGCAGGGGCTGGATCAATCACAGTGATTGCTGCTACCACCATGCCAGGGGGAGATGTTACCCATCCGATTCCCGATAATACCGGGTATATTACAGAAGGGCAGTTCTACTTGCACGGCGGACGTATTGATCCCTTTGGCTCTCTTTCTCGCCTCAAGCAGATGGTAATCGGGAAGGTAACACGAGAAGATCATGGAGATTTAGCCAACGCAATGATTCGCCTGTATGCCGAATCAAAAAAAGCTCGAGAGCGTCAAGGCATGGGCTTTAAGCTATCCAAGTGGGACCAAAAGCTCCTCAAATACTCAGACCTGTTTGAAGCAGAGATGATGAATCTAGAGGTGAACTATACAATAGAAGAAGCTCTAGACATGGGATGGAAGATTTTAGGCGGTTGTTTTGAGTCAGAGGAGGTGGGGATTAAAAAGAGCCTGACAGAGAAATATTGGCACAAGGAGTAGCCCTGTGGCAGAAGTAAAGCTCACCAAGAACTCTTTAAGAGAGCAGCAAGTCTCTCTTAACCAGCTCAATCGCTATTTGCCGACTCTTCAGCTAAAAAAAGCGATGCTACAAACACAAGTTGTGGAAGTAAAGCTGGAGATAGACTCTTTAAAGAGAGCTTTGGATGAAGAGAAAAAGCATGTCAACGCATACAGCAAACTGCTAACAAGCTTGCATATTGGCCTGAATATTGAAAATGTAGCAAACGTTCAGCAGGTTGTGCGGGACTATGAGAATATTGCAGGAGTGGATGTCCCAGAGCTAAGAAGAGTCGAGTTTTCTCCTTTAGAGTACTCCCTATTTGCAACACCTAGTTGGCTAGATGCAGTGGTTGCTGGCATTCGTCAACTGGTTACCTCAAAAGCAAAAGTTACCATCGCTGAAGAGAAAAAGGCGGCTTTGGAAAAAGAACTAAGAGATGTCTCTATTCGTGTAAATCTCTTTGAAAAAGTTCTAATTCCTAGAGCAAAAAAGAATATTAAAAGGATCAAAATTTTCCTGGGCGATCAAGAGCTTGCAGCAGTAGCGCAAGCTAAGGCAGCAAAGCGAAAGATCCTAACAAAAAAGGCGGAACAGCATGCGCATTGATGTCCAAAAGCTGCTTTTTGTTGGGGCGAAAGAACAGCAGGAAGCATTTTTTTCTGCCTGTCAAAAAGCAGGAGTGGTGGAGTTTATTAATCGGGGAGAAAAGACATTATCCCGAGCTCCTCGTGAAGTGCAAGATGTATACCGTGTAGCTCACCTTTTGCATAAGTTGCAGCCTCTCCCGCAGAAAGAATTACAGAGTCCAGAGAAAGTTGTATCAGAAGTTCTCTCTTTACAAGCAGAGCAAGAAAAATTGCAGGAAGAAGAGCGCTATATCCGTCTTGAAGAGGCTCGAGTTGCTCCCTTTGGAGATTTTTCTATCGATGACTTGCAGTGGATTGAAGAAACAAGTGGACGCTCTGTTCAGTTTTTTGTGAGCAAGGCAAAAGATCGCTTTGAAGAGCTATGTAAAAAGTACCCTGAGCTGATTCCAGTTAAGCGAGAAGGGTCATTAGATTACTTCATCTCCATTAGCCCAGAGAAAGAAAGTTACCCAGGGGTAATAGAGCTTTTTATTGAAACCCCTATAGGGAAGTTAAAAGCACGCGCTCGAGAAGTAAAAGTACGCTTAAAAGAGATTTCTAATGAACTGCGTAGCTTTGCTAGCTGTCGCAAAGTCGTCGATGACTACTATATCCACCTGCTCAATGCACATAACTTAGATAGTGTACAAAACATGACAGAGGGACTTGTCGGAGGACAAATTTTTGCTGTTGAAGGGTGGGTTCCTAGAAATCGCTTAAAAGACCTAGAAGCTGCAGCCTCTCGGTATGCTGTCAGTTATGAGCCTGTTCGAGTCGATGACAGGGATCGGCCACCCACTTACCTAGAAAATAGGGGATTTGCTCGGATTGGTCAGGATGTGATCGGTGTTTATGATACTCCATCATTTGGAGATAGAGATCCTTCAGGGTGGGTTTTATGGGCTTTTGCACTCTTCTTCGCTATTATTGTGGGAGATGCAGGGTACGGCATGATTTTCTTTTTGCTGGCTTGTTTGCTGAAGTGGCGCTTTCCTTCCTTAGCAGGAACAGGGCAGCGGATGGTGAAACTGCTAGGAATGCTAGGGATCTCTTGCATGATTTGGGGAGTACTGACAACTTCTTTCTTTGGGATTGATATAGGTATTCACAACCCTGTACGAGATATCTCTCTGACACAGTGGCTTGCTGAAAAGAAAATAGCTTATCATATGGATCATCAGGATGATGTATATCAGTACTGGGTTGAACACTTTCCTTCTATTAAGGGTGTGCATGCTCCTAAGGCTGTTTTAGAAAAAGCAAAAGCAGTTGTCGATGGCCAAGAGCAGTTCGTCATGCTGGATAAATTTACTGATAATATTATGTTGGAGTTCTCTGTACTGATAGGGACTTTGCATGTCATTCTAGGGCTTTTGCGCTATCTGTTGCGGTCTTGGGCCAATGCCGGCTGGGCTCTGTTCATGGTGGGGGCCTACCTTTTTTTCCCTGTTGCTATTTTAGATGCAAGCTCCATGCTACACTTTGCTTTGGGGATACCCAAGGCAGGGGGAGCCCACATTGGAGAGCTTCTGCTTTATGGAGGTATTGGCCTCGCAGTTGTTCTTGCAATTGTGCAAAAGCGGCTTGAGGGAGTGACAGAGATTACAAATATCATACAGGTTTTTGCAGATGTGCTGTCCTACTTACGGCTTTATGCTCTAGGACTTGCTGGGGGGATTATGAGCAGCACATTTAATGATATGGGGATGGCTGCAGGCCTCTCAGTTGGTTGGCTCATTATACTTGTGGGTCACCTTGTCAATATCACTCTCAATGTCATGAGTGGTGTTTTGCACGGTTTACGATTAAATTTTCTCGAGTGGTACCACTATTCATTTGAGGGAGGAGGAAAGGAATTCCGTCCTCTTCAGCTATTGAAGGTGCCGAAAGGATCATAGTTAACAAGGAGTTTCCATTATGGATTTTAGTATGGTCGGACCAGCACTAGCGCTGGGGTTGAGTTGCTTGGGTAGCTCAATTGGTTGTGGGATCGCTGGCATGGCTTCACATGGAGCAATGAGTCGAGTAGATGAGGGGCATGGTAAATTCATTGGTATGAGTGCTGCTCCTTCGTCACAATCTATCTATGGATTTATTCTCATGCTTTTGATGAGTAAAAGCATTAAAGCCGGCACTCTGTCTGCTATGTCAGGGGTAGGGATTGGCTTAGCATGTGGCTTGGCAATTATGGCATCTGCTATTTACCAAGGACGATGTGCTGCTTCAGGTATTCAAGCTTCTGCGAAACAGCCTGATGTATTTGGTAAATGCTTTGCTGCGATTGGTATTGTAGAGTCTTTTGCTCTATTTGCTTTCGTATTTGCTTTACTCATTATGTAAGGAGCTGCTCATGGGCGTACGGATCGAAAAGGACTCTCTTGGTGAAGTAGCCGTTGATGATGCAGTCTATTGGGGAGCACAGACACAGCGCTCCCTAATGAACTTCCCGATAGGTTCTGAAAAGATGCCTTTAGAAGTTGTAGAAAGCTATGCGCTGATAAAAAAAGCGTGTGCCATTGTCAATGTCGAGATGGGAGCATTAGATCCTACAAAGCTCGAAGCAATCAAACAGGCAGCAGATGAGATCCTCTCAGGGTCTTTGAATGAACATTTTCCTCTTGCTGTTTGGCAGACAGGGTCCGGTACACAGACCAATATGAATGTAAATGAGGTGATTGCAAATCGAGCAATAGAAATCATGGGTGGGAAAAAAGGCTCTAAGCAGCCTGTGCACCCCAACGATGATGTCAACGCCTCCCAATCATCAAATGATAGCTTTCCTGCTGCCATGCACCTTTCTGTGCGCCGTGCAATGCAGAACGATTTTTATCCGAAGATTCAGCAGTTCTTAGAAGTTTTAAAAACAAAGAAAAAAGAATTTGCTTCCATTATTAAAATTGGGCGAACGCATCTAATGGATGCAACACCTCTGACTTTTGGGCAGGTCTTTTCGGGATATATTGCCCAAGTAGAAGAAGCTTTGCGCTCTGTGCAGATCCAAGAAGAACGACTAGCTGCGATTCCCCTTGGAGGTACAGCTGTAGGGACGGGAATAAATACTCCACAAAACTTTGGAAAGCGCACGGCAGAAGTCCTCTCTTCTTTAGTCTCCTTTCCTGTGACTGAAGCTGAGAATAAGTTTTCCATGATTGCCGCTCATGATGGGTGTGCCTTACTAAGTGGAGCTCTGAAGGGACTGGCTTGTGCTCTTTTTAAAATTGCTCAAGACATTCGCTTTTTGGGGTCAGGCCCTCGCTGTGGAATAGGAGAGCTTGTCCTACCGGCGAATGAACCTGGCTCATCCATTATGCCTGGGAAAGTAAACCCCACTCAATGCGAAGCTCTTACCATGGTTTGTGCGCAAGTAATGGGCAATGATACAACAATTGCTTTTGCCGCAAGCCAGGGAAACTTTGAGCTCAATGTTTTCAAGCCAGTGATTATTTATAACCTGCTTCAGTCGATTCATCTTTTAGCAGATGCTGCAGCAAGTTTTACTGAGCGCTGCTTGCAAGGCCTCACAGTTGATGTCGAGCGCACAGAATCTCTACTGAACAATTCTTTAATGTTAGTCACAGCTCTGAATAAAAAGATTGGCTACGATAAAGCCAGCATGATTGCTAAAAAGGCATACAATGAGCGAATCAGCTTAAAGGAAGCCGCTTTATCTTTAGGTTTGCTTTCAGAAGAAGAATTTACTCAGTATGTGGATCCTAAGCAGATGATTTAAGGCGAAGAGTCTACTTCCTGTTCCTGTATTGTCAAGCGGTCTACCCATAGTGGATGCGCATAGGTGGCGAGAAGCTTCCCTGAAGCAGTGTAGAGCTCTGCCTTATAGGTTACAAGGTAGTCAACTTTCTTTAGAAAGCTTCCAGACATGCGATAAGTGTAATGGTCCCTTCTTTCTGAAATGGGGATAGTAATGGTTTTTTCCTGGCGGTTGCCAAAGCGTAAGTCTAAGCTGGCTTTTACTTCTTCGGACTGGAAGAGGTGTGCAGGAATATTCCAGTATAGAATTACCTCTTCTCGGGGGAGGTCTGTATCAACCTTAAGCGGATCAGGAGTGATGGCATGTGTACTAGCTAGATCCTGATAAGAAAAAAATAGCGTAGAGACATCAAGCATGCGCTGTTGACACCCTGTCAAAGTTGTGAGGAAAAGTAAGAAAAGAAAAATCAAATGTTGCATTATTTGAAAATTACCAGTGGTTGCGACAGACTTCTTTGAAAAGTGAGGGTACTATGAATCAGATTTGGGAAAAAGCGCTTTTACAAGCTGGATTTAATCGAGGCAAGTTTGTTTCAAAGCTCAATGCGCAATTCGTTAACTCTTCCATACAGTACTCTGTTTCAACAGAAAAAGATGTTTATTACGTAGAGGCAAGAGATAGTCAAGCTTTAGCTGAAGCAGCTTTGCAGCTATCTGTAGTAGATCGCTCAGCAGGCAAATTGCTTATCCAAGGAGAGCAAAAGCCCAAGTTTTCTCTGCGCCCTCTGTGGCTTTTTGGCGAGGAGTATGCAGCTTCTTCAGGAGGGATAAGCCTTCCATCATTTGATGAGCAATCTCATGATGAAATCACCACAATGGCGGATCGCTATGCGCTCACCCTCTTAGGAATGGGGCTAAATGGTTTGATTCTTGGGGATCCTTGGAAAAACCCTATAGGCACTACAAACCATGCCAAAGTGAAAACCTTTCTCAGTCGATTAAAAGCGTATGGGATTCACTTATATGCACTCGTTACCCCTTCTCTAGATGAGCCTCCCTCAATGAAAGACTTGCAAAGCAGGTCTCAAGCATTAAAAGAGGATTTAGAGTCCTCTTTTCAAGAGCTCGATGGGATCTTAGTTTTTGCAAAAATGGCTCTGACTTTTGATGAGCGGACCCCTTTTCAAGATCGTCTTTTGCAACAAATGGATGTCTGGAGCCAAGCAGCAGGTCATAAAAAGGTCCTTTTTCACCTCGATCTTCATCAATTATATGATGCAAATCGTGCTTTAGAGTGGTCTGAAGAGCTGATAGACTATGCACCCCAAAACCTTTCTTTGGTTGTTGCTCCTTATATTGGCAGAGGCGATCAAGTTTCTACCCAAACAAATCCTTTTCTTTCCGTGCTAAAGCGAGAGTCTAGGCTGCCTATGACAATTTTACTGAATACAGGAGGGGTCAATTGGGGGGAAGGGTTATGGCCAACCCCTATGCTGAGCCTTCATCAGGAAATGACCTCTCTTTTAGAAAGGAAAAGCTCCATAGGGCCTATATTGATGACTCGCTTCCTCCCTAGAAAGTGTTCATATTTTCGAGGAGTTCTCTGGGCTGCAGGCCAGTCTCAATGGCAGGGAAGGCGCTATCAAGATTTTCTATCTTTTTGGCTAGAAAACTATTTGCAAGTCGAAAGCCAAGAGCCAGCAATAGAACTTCTATTGCTGGCTGATCAACTTTTACTAGATTTACAAAAAGTCAAGTCTCTCAAAAATGAGAAAAACTCTATGGAGGAGCGGCTTAAGCTTCTACTTGCTCAAGCAAGCCTTTTGCAGGTGCAGTTGAAAGGGCAAAAAGGACTAGGTGAGCTAGTTCCTTTGTGTATGTTTTTTGTGAGAGATGTCCGGAAGTTGGTTTTACTATGGTCCCAGGAGCATAAAATTCGTCTGCAACATGTTGCAGAAGGGGATGACCTAAAGGATTCTTTTTGGGTGCAAGTGCATCATTCCAGTAAGGGGCTAGGAGGCTCTGTACAAGGAAAGTTTTTAGAAACTCCCCATACCAGCACTCAGGAGCCACTTTTAGAGCAGCTCCTAAATGTTAGCCGGTAGGTTTAGACCTTAAACTGCTTTTTATACTTTTCCTCTGTCTGTTCTAAGTCTAGGCCTATAGCTTGGCATATGGCAATAGCTCCTTTCCGAGAGTCATCACTAGAGCAGACTGTTTCATACTGTTTGATAAAAGATTTTTGGGCTTCTACTTTGGACTTGCCTTTGGCATTTTTCCAAGCTTCCTGCTTTTGCTTTTCGACAGTGCTTCCCTCAATGGGCAGATCCTCTTGACGGTCTCCATTTTCAGCCTGCAGCAGATCGCCCCAAGCATCTGTATAAGAAGAGAGAGAAAGCCCACTACTTATTGCAGAGGCAAGGACCCGGGCTTTTGCCAAGATGCCTAAACTCTTAGCCTTTAAAGAGAGATCTTTGAATACCTGTGCATACACATTAAAGAGTTTACTTTCTTTAGCTGTGAGTTTGGATTGTTCCGCTTTTATGACTTTAGAAGAAGATGCCAGAGAGGATTGATTGATCGCTTTTGAAGCAATTTGGTGGGCTTTTGCTTTTTTCTTGCCTTTCTGAGTTGGCTTTTCTGGACTTTTTGGAGGGGATTTAGGTGATTTTGCAGCTTTGCTTGAGATTCGAGTCATTCTTTAGCCTTCTATTTACTGGAGAATTGCAAAATTTATGTTGTTTTATTGTTAAAAACAATGGAGAGATGTGTTAAAATAGTTTTTTATTAAATTGAGCTTCATTGATTTAAAAGACTTTCAAAGGTAAAATCTTTCTCTAAAATTTAAAAAATAAAATATTTCATTATTTCATGATTCAGTACATTCCGGTTAGCTTCACCCTTCTAATAGGGGTTTTTTCATTAGCTTATTTCTTAATCCTTTTTGAACATGTGATGAAGATTAATAAAGCTGCAGCAGCTCTTATTGGGGGAACCCTTCTTTGGGCTCTCTATTTTGGGTTTTCCAGCTTACCAATTGATCAGAAGACCCATATTTTGGGAGAGCATATTTTTGCGACCAGTCAAGTCGTATTTTTCCTGATTGGAGCCATGGCTATTGTAGAAGTCATTGAAATTCATCAAGGGTTTTCAATGGTCACAAACCTAGTTAGCGCAAGGTCTAAGGTCTCCATGCTGTGGATCGTTGGGTTTTTATCCTTCTTTTTATCCGCCATACTCGACAACCTGACCACCACCATTATTATTGTGACCCTCTTGAAAAAGCTGTTAAATAAGAAGGAAGATCGCCTGATTTTTGGTGCTATTGCAGTGATCGCTGCAAATGCAGGGGGAGCATGGACTCCTATTGGGGATGTAACTACAACGATGCTATGGATTGGGGGACAGTTAGAAACGATGCCTCTAATGAGCCATCTCTTTATCCCAAGCTTAATGACGCTATTGGCATGTTTGGGCTTAACCTCCTGGATGTTTAAAGGACAAACACAAGAGTCTTGGCAAAAAGAAGAAGAGAAGCCTGTTCCTTATGGGAAGTTAGTGACCTTTTTGGGCATATCTGCTCTTCTTTGTGTGCCTGTATTGAAATCCCTACTAGGGCTGCCCCCTTTCATTAATGTATTTATTGGATTAGGAGCGTTATGGGTGATTGTCGATATCTTACATAGCAAAGATGACAAACGACAGAAATACCGTGCATGTCGAGCCCTGGCCCGCGTAGACTTTTCGACAGTTATCTTTTTTCTAGGGATTCTTCTCGCAGTTAGTGCGCTAGAAAGTGCAGGGGTCTTAGCTCTTTTTGCAGAAAAACTTGCTGCATGGCTTCCTTCCAGCTCTCTTCTTGCTTTTAGCTTAGGGGCTATTTCTTCCTTCCTTGATAATGTACCTCTTGTTGCAGCAATCATGGGAATGTATGATCTTGCAGCTTACCCTCCAAATCACTCGTTTTGGGAGCTTATTGCATTTTGTGCAGGGACTGGAGGAAGTATCACGGTGATTGGATCTGCCGCAGGTATTGCCTATATGGGAATGGAGTCTGTGAGCTTTGGCTGGTACCTAAAGAAGGTAACTCCAATTGCGATTGTTGCTTATGTCGTGGGATTTGCTTGCTACTTTTTGCAAGGGGTTCTTTTCTAAAGATTTCTTCTCTTCACATATCATAAAAAAAGCCTCTGGAGCGAATCGCTCCAGAGGCTTTTTTATGCCTTCAATGATGAAAGACTTATATTAAGAAAACCAAGAGCGAAACCAGTTTGCTACAGCTTTAAATGGCTTTTGGATTGTTTCCCAAAAGCTAGAGCTAGCTGTATTTGCCTTCTTCTCGCTTTCCTTAGCTGGCTGCTTTTTAAGGACTGGAGGTTTAGGAGGGTTCGTTAATTGCTCAACCATCTTATCACACTCAGAAAGATACTTGTCTTTTAGCTCTTTCTCTGTCTGACTTAACTCAGCCTCTAAGCCTTTTTTGTCAGAAGTATAGCTATAGGTGGCAGAGTGTTTACCATTTACATGGTCTCCATTTTCATTGACCATACGGATGCTATATAGTGTGAAACCACGAACTTTAATTGTATGATCTTCATAGATTTCAGCCTTCCAGTTAGGAACTGCAGCTTTCACAGCAGCGACCTTTGCCAGCTTACTTGCAAGGTTACCAGATTTGTAGGGCAGATTTCTTAGGTCGTTGATAGTAAGCTTTTTATTCGCTTGTGCTGCAGATTGAAACGCATTGCCTGCAGAAATAAAGTGCAAACTTGACTGCTTTTCTGCAGAAGTATGAACTTTTTGTTGGTAAACAGTATTTAGGCAGTCAATCGCGCTTTTTAGTTGCTGAGTGGTGTGATCGACTGTTGGATAGTAAGACTTCTGACTAGCTTGGAATTCTGCATCATTGATGAGTTGAGAGGCGCTAATGATACGCTCTTCTACTTCGCGAGCAGAGGCTTCTTCTAAGTTATTAAATAAGCAGAAAAATTGGCTTTGATTAGAGTTACATTCTTGAATAGACATGATAAAGTTCCTTTGTTTTTCGGAAAAGGAACTATTTTATATTAATTTAATATTAATTAGCAATTAAGAAATCTTAATAATTAGGTATTTGAACTCATTTATTGTAGAGTAGGACGTTTGATAGAGGGAGAAAAATACAAATCAACCCAATCAATCCAGTCCTTAACTTCTGCCTATTAACAGGTGTACTTCTTGTACTGTTATAGTGTGATAACAGTTTTGCTTGCTTTCTTTTTGGGTGAACATCCTTTTATTAAGGCTGTAAGAGAAAACCTTTGAGCTTAAGACATTTTTTGCTAAGGTCACACGACCTTTAGAAGAAAAATGACTGGTTGTGATGGCTTGTCCTCAATCTCTTGATTATATTCGTTCTTTAGTCTGGAGCCCAGTGCTTCTCTGCTTGTTAGTGGGAACCGGGTTTTATTTGACATTTCGCTTGCGCGGTGTGCAATTTACCAAACTTATCTATGCTTTTCGCTTAGTCTTCACGAAAGATAAGCAGAGTGAACCGGGAGATATCACTCCCTTTCAGGCTTTAACGACAGCCCTTGCTGGTATTATTGGCATTGGGAGTATTGGTGGAGTGGCTACAGCAATCGCTGCAGGCGGAATCGGCAGCCTATTTTGGATGTGGTTAACAGCTCTGTTTGGCATGGCAACTAGCTTTAGCGAGTCGTGCTTAGCTGTGAAGTATCGCCTCAAGGATTGCCGAGGCCGTATGGCTGGTGGGCCAATGTACTATATTGAACGAGGGCTGGGATGGAAGTGGCTTGCTGTTCTCTTTGCTTCTTTCGCTGCAATCGCTGCAATTGGGACAGGTAACCTTGTACAATCATACTCGATTGCTGAGTCTCTAGAAACCTCCTTTGGCTTTTCTCCGATTGTATCAGGTGTGATTCTATGTGCCTTAGCAGGCGTGGTTCTTCTAGGAGGTATCCGAAGAATCGGTAAGTTCACAGGTTTTTTCGTTCCCTTGATGAGCCTATTTTATTTTTTAGCTGGCCTGATCGTCATTATTCTTCATATCGAGCAAATCCCTGCCGCTCTTGCTTTGATTGTGAAAAGTGCATTTAGCGGCCAGGCTGCTGTTGGAGGCTTTGCAGGATCCAGCTTTTTACTTGCTGTACAAATGGGGGTTTCAAGAGGGATCTTCTCTAATGAAGTAGGGTTAGGTACAGCTCCAATTGCAGCAGCCGCTGCTAAAACACATGAACCCGTACGGCAAGCTTGCATTGCGATGACCGCTCCTTTTCTTGCTACGATGATTGTTTGTACAATTACTGGTTTAGCAATTGCTGTGACGGGAGTTCTAGGCGATGCAAATGCTACAGGGTGCGTGCTAAGTGGTTGTAGCTTGACAATCGAAGCATTCAATCGAGCCATCCCCTATGGAGGAGTTCTGGTGACCATTGGAGTGGCCTTATTTGGATACTCCACGATATTGGGCTGGGCCTACTATGGGGAAGAGTGTATTGAGTACTTGTTTGGCGTAAAGGTGATTGTCTTTTATCGTGCACTATTTACTCTTTTAATCATCCCAGGCGCTATTTTGAGCTTGGATATGGTTTGGTTAATTGCTGATATTGTGAATGGGATGATGGCTTTTCCTAACTTGATTGGTATCCTATTTCTCTCTCCTGTAGTGATCAAAGAAGCAAAAAAATACTTTGGACAGCGGAATAAAGTATGCTAACCGCTATTCACCAAGTTGTTTGGAGCCCAGTCACTTTAGCCTTAATTGTAGGTGTGGCTCTTTTTTATACTATTTACCTGAAGGGCGTGCAGTTTTGTCACCTTAAAACTTGCTTGCACTTCCTATTTAAGACACCAAAAAGCTCTTCAGAAGGTAGCTTGAGTCCTGTGCAAGCACTGATGACTGCTATGGCAGGCATTGTAGGGGTAGGGAATATTGCTGGTGTAGCCACTGCTATGACTACAGGAGGAGTAGGAGCTCTTTTTTGGATGTGGGTAGTTGGTGTTCTAGGAATGGCTACAAGCTTTGCAGAGAATACCCTAAGCCTCCGCTATCGCATGCATTATGGTGATGGTTCTGTAGCGGGCGGGCCCATGTTTTACATTACTCATGCTTTGAAATGGCGTTTCTTTGGAGGCTTATTTGCAGTTTTTTGCTTGGCTTCTTCATTAGGTCTTGGAAACTTTGTACAAGCGCATTCTGTTGCAGATGGAATGCAAAAGCTATTTCAAGTACCTCCGCTTTTTTCAGGTATCGCTTTGGCTCTAGCTGTAGGGGTAGTATTGATTGGAGGTGTGAAGCGTATAGGAAAAGTAGCTTCTTTCTGTGTTCCCATTATGGGAGCCGTGTATTGTGCAGCGGGCTTATCTGTCGTTCTTTTTTACTGGCGTGATATCCCTTCTGCATTTGGCTTAATTTTTTCTGAGGCATTTTCCCCAAAAGCTGCTGCAGGAGGAGCCCTGGGCGGTACAATTATGCTTGCTCTGCGTTCCGGTATTGCTAGAGGAATTTTTTCTAGTGAAGCGGGATTAGGGAGTGCACCGATTGCAAGTGCTGAAGCAAAAGTTCCCCTTCCTGCCTATCAGGGGATAGTCTCAATGGCAGGGACATTTCTTTCTACTTGCCTTGTTTGTACAATCACAGGGCTTGTGATCCTCCTAACAGGAGCGCTTGAGTCAGAGTCTTTAAAAGGTGCTTGTTTGACGATTGCAGCTTTTGAAAAGAAGCTCTTTTTCGGAGGCTGGGTTGTTGGCATCGCATTGCTGATGTTTGGGTATTCTACAGCTTTAGGGTGGGCTTTTTATGGAGAACGATGCTTGCTCTATTTATTCGGGAGCCGCGCCATCAAGCCTTATCGGCTTTTATTTTGCATGCTCCTTGTTGTAGGAGCGCTATGCTCTATCGATTTTGTTTGGCTCTATGCTGATATAGCAAATGGGTTGATGGCCCTTCCCAATTTGCTAGCACTGCTTGTGCTAGCAAAAGAGGTTAAAACAGAGCTAAGCATGATCCATAAACGAACATAAGCAAGCCTGCTTAGTTCAGCTTATCTTCAATGGCTTTAAGTTCCATGAGCGTTTTATTCATAATAGAACGCTGCTTTTCAACTAGGTGCTGAGGCGCTCTCTCCACAAACTGTGGGTTCTCAAGTTGCTTTGAGATTTTTTCAAAGTTTGCTTGCAAGCGCTCTTTTTCTTTCTCTAGGCGTAGTTTTTCTTTTTCTAGCAAATGCGCAGGAATAGGTAAGAAAAGAGTGACATCACGAATTGCAGCTGTGCTTCCAGACTCATTTTCAGGGAGCTCATGTACATAGTGAATCGTGCCAATGCGTGTTAGAGCATGAAGGATGACTTCATTGCTTTTGATGCTTTCCTGTAGCTCGGAACCTTGGTCCGCAACAACGTAAAGATCAGTGCGTTCACCTGGAGAGATTTTCATTTCTCCACGAATATTGCGGATGCTATAGACAACACGTTCAATAAGACCAAAGACTTTATCTGCTTTTTCAAACTTATGGTTATCCTGATCAATAGGCACTGGATAAGGGGCCACCATACAGGAAGGAGAAGCTAAGGCTTTATCTAACTCTTTCGTATAGGGGTCTGTGGTAGAAGCGGATAACCCCTTGAAAAACTGCTGTAAGATAGAAAAGATCTCTTCTGTAATGAAAGGAGCCATAGGATGCAACAAGCGCATCGAAGATAGAAGTACTGTGGCTAGGATACGCTGCTTATTTTTTCTTTGCTCTGGAGACCCTTGTTTTAAGAAGAGGTAAGGTTTAGAGATCTCTACGTAATAGGCACAAAAGTTTTTCCAGAAAAAGGAGTATGCAGCAGAGGTCGCTTGATCAAACTGAAAAGTTTCGAGCCTCTCTCGAACATCTTCAATTGTGCGGTTAAGAGAGGATAGGATCCAGTAATCTTCAAGCTGCAATCGCTCTGAATCAATGCCTTGAGCTAACTCTTCAGCAGTTAAACGAGAGAGCTCTGGAGAACGTTCATCTCCCTTTAAACTCATCATGACAAAACGGGCGCCATTCCAAACTTTATTCGTAAAGTTTTTGTAGTCTTCAAAGCGCCGTCGATCGAGGTCGATTTGTGGGAGGTGAGAGCAAGAGGCGCAGAGAGCCATGCGCACAGCATCCGTTCCGTAGTCTTCAATCAGTTCAAGAGGGTCAATGACATTCCCTTTTGTCTTCGACATTTTTTCCCATCGAGACTGAACTCCTTTAGGAACTGGCTTTTCTCCAAGTTCATAAGGGAGGGTTTCTTTAGGGGAGAGATACTTAGTATGTCCCTCACTATCTGTTTGCCAGTATGACTTACCAAAGATAATCCCGTGGAGGAAGACTTGTTTAAAGGGAGGTTTCCCAAAAGCGTAGTCACTCATCATCATCATGCGAGCGACCCAAAAGAATAGAATATCGTGACCAGTGATCAGCACACTGTTAGGAAAAAACTTTTCTAAGCTTGCATTTTGCTCAGGCCACCCAAGAGTGCTAAAGGGCCACAGACCAGAAGAAAACCAGGTGTCTAGAACATCTTCATCTTGCTCCCAAGCGGATGGGTCTTTTTCAACTTCAGGAGGAAGTCCCTCACCATCGTAGCAGATCATTTGACTTGGATCTTGCTTATTATACCAGATAGGGATGCGGTGCCCCCACCATAACTGCCGGCTGATGCACCAGTCTCTTAAGTTATCAATCCAGTGAAAGTAGGTTTGCTTCCAGCTTTTCGGCGTGATTTGTACTTCACCAGATTCTACAAGCTCTCGCAAACGCTCTTTAAATGGCCCCATTTTCACAAACCATTGTTTGGAAATATATGGCTCGATGACAGCGCGTGAACGATCTGCAAGCCCAACGCGGTGGTGGTAGGGCTCCTTTTTTACAAATAAGCCCTTTTGCCCTAGATCTTTCACAATAGCTTCTCTAGCTTCAAGCATCGTAAGGCCTTGGTAAGAGCCTCCATTTTCATTGATATGACCATCTGGAGTCATAATATTGATAAAAGGAAGCCCACAGCGTTCTCCGACTTGGTAGTCATTTGGGTCATGGGCTGGGGTGATTTTGACCACTCCGGTGCCAAATTCAGGATCTACAAATGGATCGGCAACAATAGGGATGGCTTGATCAGTAACAGGATGGAGAACCTCTTGCCCAATGAGACCCTTAAAGCGAGGGTCCTTGGGGGAAACAGCAACTGCTGTATCTCCCAGAATCGTTTCGGGTCGAGTTGTTGCGACCTCTAAAGATTGAGAAGGATCATTTTTTAGGCGGTAACGGAAGTGCCAAAGGAAAGTCTCTTGATCTTCATACTCCACCTCATCATCTGCAATTGCAGTCTGCGTCACAGGGTCCCAGTTCACCAGGTAGTCACCTTGATAGATCAGGCCCTCATCAAACATGCGCTTGAAAAGCTTTTTAACCGCCTTGGCTCTTGGCTCATCCATCGTGAAGCTTAATCGCTCCCAGTCAAGAGATGACCCTAATTTGCGCAGCTGGCTTAGAATCCGATCTTGTTTTTCTTCCTTCCATTGCCACACATGAGAAAGAAACTCTTCTCTTTCATAGTCTTTGCGTTTTTTGCCTTCAGTTTTCATTAAGTGCTTTTCAACCACAGTCTGGGTTGCAATCCCCGCATGGTCTGTGCCAGGAAGCCACATTGCTTCGAACTGATTCATGCGTTTGTAGCGAATGAGAACATCAGAGAGTGTTTGTTGAAAGGCGTGGCCCATGTGTAGCGAGCCCGTCACATTGGGAGGAGGTAGCGAGATAGAAAAGGGGGGACGTTCAGATTCAGGGTCAGCATGGAAGTACCCCTTCTCTTCCCAAAGTGTATACCACTTTTCATCAACCTGTTGAGGGGCGTAGGTCTTGTCCATTTCTTGCATTTCTATCTCATCAATTTTTTAGGTTTAGCTAGCAGCATAACATGTTCCCGATCTGAGCGTCAACGAGGGGAGGAAGATTCTATAAAATAGCCGGACTAATTTTCTTTAGCTAGGTGATGCCAGGGGCAAAAAACCTTCTCTAGTAAATTAACCATAAAGAACATACTGACTCCAAGTATGGCCATCCCAAAGGTGCCAGCAAGCATCTGTAGGGTGTTGAAGCGCCCAAAAGCATCCATGATGTAGGCTCCAATTCCATACTGCGTTGCATAGCTCTCACTAATGAAAAGAATCGAAAGAGCTGTTCCTAAGTTGATGCGTATCGCAGTAAATAAGGAAGGTAAGCTGCTAGGCCACAAAATGTGGAAGTAAAAATGGCGCTTCCCTCCTCCTAGTGTTCGCATAGAATCAAAGTATGTTTGGCTCAGCCCCTTGGAATAATCATGGCTAATCACAAGAATTTGAAAACCAGCTTTCAAAGCGATTAGAGAAATTTTAGCTAAGTCTCCAATCCCAAGCAGAATAAAGATAATCGGGAGAAAAATAATTTTAGGAATGGGATATAATACCTGGATGATGGGAGTCAGATATTGGTCTAGGCATCTCTCTCTACCAGAAATAAGGCCCAATGGGTGTGCAATACAAATAGCAATACCAAGTCCAAGTGTCACACGATAGGTACTGACCAACATATCTTTTGCTAGGCGGACAGGAAGCTGCTGGGTAAAGGCTTGGAGAGTTGCCCAAGGGCTTGGAAAAATCTCATTGCCTACCCAGAAAGATAAAAGTTGCCAGGCACCAAAGATAGAAAGAATCGCAAAAAGGTAACGTGTAAGCCTCATAAAGTAGGAAGGAGTAAAGATTGAAGGTGCTGGTTAAAAGAAGAAAATGCAGGGCTCAGTCGGTCGCCCAAAGCAACAGGGTTATCGATGAGAGACTCTATGCGGGCAGGGCAGCGGGATAGTAGCATAATCTGCTGCCCTAGATAGGCAGCTTCTTCGGTGCTATGTGTAATGAGTACAAGAGAAAAGCGTTTATGCTTCCACTGCTTAGCAATTAGAGTTTGATAGTGAATGCGACTTAGTGAGTCCAAAGAAGAAAAGGGCTCATCCATAAGCAGTAAGTCTGGCTCAAGTAAAATAGACCTCGCGATGGCAAGCCTTTGACGCTGTCCTTCACTAAGCTGACAGAGAAAGCGCTTTTTAAGGTGAGCAATATTTAGCTCTTCAAGGAGGTCATGCGCTTTTTGAATTTTTTCAGGGCTGTTTTTCTTATGGATTTGAAGACCTAGGGTTACATTTTCCCAGACCGTTTTCCATGGGAACAACCCATAGTTTTGAAAGATGACGGAGAGAGAGCATTGTCTATCAAAAGTTAGCTTTCCTTTGCTTGGCTTGAGTAATCCTGCAAGAATGTGCAGCAGTGATGTTTTTCCACAGCCTGAGGGACCCAAAATAGCAAGTGTCTTCCCTCTCTCTATGGAGAATGAGACATCTTCAAGCGTTGGGGTGATTAGTTTCCCACTTTGATATTGAAAAGAGAGATCTTCAACCCTTAGGAGTGAGGGGCTGGAGGTACTCAGAGGTTGTAACATGCTCAAAATCGATTGATTTTTCCAATAATTTTTTTTCAGATAGCCATTGTTTGACGCTCTCCCATTTGCCATAAGGAACTGGTTTGATCGGTGAGAAGTCACGAATAGGGTAGCTTTCACGCAGAGCTTCAGGAATCGTGCATGTTTGCAGGTAGATAGAACGAAAAGATTCTTTATCTTGGTTAATCTGCTCCACTGCTTGGTCATAAGCTTGCATTAGCTCAGGTAGCTTACTTGATTCTCTTTCGACAAATTCTCTGTGTGCAACAAGAATAATTTGAGAGAGGTTTTCTTCGGAATCATCCTTAAGAAGAAAAGCCCCATTGCGTTGGGCTAAAGTGGCCATAGGCTCAGGTAGTACGGCTGCTGGTATTTTTTGGGACATCAACAGACTATAGCGGATTGGAATCTTGGGGATTTTTACCTTGTGCACAAGGCCCGGCTCTAAGTTTTGTTTCTTAAGGAGCATGTCTAAAACATATTCAGCATGTGTATTTTGTGAGAGCGCTACCCCTTTGCTTTTTAGGTCGCTTAAAGATAGGATTTCAGATCCTGGAGCAGAAAGTATGGCGATGCGGCCTTCGAAAGGGACAGAGCCACGGATCAGCCCAAGTGCTTGAACATCAGCTCCAGCTTCTAGCATTAACTGGCAGCTCACTATGTCAGCAAGCACCATATCCACTTCTTTTGCTTGAAAGGCCTGAAAGAGCTCTGCTGCACTTTGGAAGGTAAGGAGTTCTGCTTGCCAGCCATTTTTTTCAAAAAGATTTTTATCTTTTGCAACAGCTAAAGGAAAGGCAATTTCAGCAGGTAAAACACCGACTTTAACTCTTCCTTTCGGGGGTTGTTTTTGCTGCATTGAGCAGGAAAAAAGAAAGGGAAGGGTGAGAAGAAAAAACAGGGTCTTGCGCATCAAAATGACCTTTTTTCTTTTTAAAGGACAATAGGTTACGCAATTTTAGGCAGCTTTGTCTAGATCAAACTGAATTCTTCTTGAGCATTTCAAGAAAATAGAGAGCCTGAGGCAACATTCCATCAATAGGGAGTTGCTGCTTGATATAAAGAGAGACTTGCTCGGGGTGCCACTCATACGTTTCGATCGATTCTGCGACTTCTCTTTGAGGGGCACCAGAGGGGTGAGCCCCCTGAGCAAGAAAAAAGTAAATTTTTTGATTGGCAAGTCCAGGAAAGGGATAGCTTTCTCCTAGAGGAAGCAGAGTGTTACATCCATAACCTGTTTCCTCAAGTAACTCTCTCTTTGCCGCTTCTAATGGCGGCTCATTCGCCTCCACAAGCCCTCCTGGCAAGCTGAGTAGGATCTGCTTTGTTGGATGCCGATACTCATAATTGAGGACAAAGAGCCCCTTTTCCGTAACAGGTAAAATCATGCAGGCAAAGGGTGTTGTAGAGAGAGTGTAATAAGAATAGAGATCGCCAGTAGAGTTTTCTAGCTGCTCTTTTTTTAAGGAGCCAAATGCTTCACTAATTAGTTCAGATTCTATCTGTGTAGGAGGCGAAAGGGTGTGTTCAGGAAAATGCATATTTATAGTTGCTGTAGAAGTTGTTTTGCTTGGCTTTCATTTCCAAGGCTGAGTTCAAATAGAGCCCAATGGCGTAATAGGTTCTTTTTTTCCCATGTGGTGAGAGTTTGTAAGTGTCGATTTTTTTGCGAAGAATCTAAGGATAAAAAACGACTGGTTAAAGAGAAAGGAGTGTTATGTTCAGGGGACTCTTTGCGAAAGTAGGAAAGGGCAGACTGCTCTCCTTCTACCATTGCTTGATGGCAACCAAAAAAGAACATACGTTCTTGGTTATTTAACTGTTTCATCTGCTTTATAGCAGCTTCTGGCTGATGATTAACGAGTAGTGCCCAGGTGTTTAAGAAGAACTTTTTGTCAGCAGAGAGGAGTGAGGAGAGCTTTGGTAAGAGAGACCACTGGCATGTATCAAATGCTTCGAAAAATCGGTAGGTAATAGAAGCTGTATAAAAAGGATCAGGGTCATTGATTGGAGGGATCTGGTCTAAGGGGCTTTGAAGGAGCGCAGAGACGTTTTTTAGTGTTCGGGAGCGTTGGGCTGCTTGGTTTAAAAAGAGAGAGGCTTGCTCCTTATCTCCCAGCTCATAAAGGGAAAGAATAAGAGTAAACAAGAGATGAGTTGGGGGAGACTTTCTGTTCAGAGCTTGCTGAGCAAGATCGACCAATAGGGGCGAGCGCTCTGTCCAAAAACTCAAAAATGACTGTAGGTATAGCCGAGGGGTTTTTAATAACAGCCCCTTACACTCTGGGAAAAAATAGGGAAGTTTAGAATCATCCTGTAGAGACTGGAAGAGAGGAAGAATATCTCTTTGGTTGATAGTCTCAGGAAAGAAGAGCGTTAACAGTAACATAAAGCGCAAGGTCTGCTGACGACTCTGGTGAGAGCTTTCTCTCAGGCGAAATGTGATATGCTCGCGAAGGAGAGGGATTAGAGGGTGAGAGCGGAATTTGCGCAGGGCAAGTTCAAGGCATTTAGCTTCTTCATGGAGCTCCTGCATTGCCTGGTAGGTGAGAGCTTTTCCAAGATACTCCAGGGGAGCCCCCGGAGTGGATCGGAGTACTTCAAATTCATCAAGAGCACGTTGGAAAAGTCGCTCTTTTTGAGAAGGGGAAGAGGTTTTTTTGGCTTCTTCTAATAGGGTGACACCTGCTCTGAAAAACCCTTCTCTTCCCTCTGCTCGCCCTGGAAATGCTTGTCCAATTCGACGGTATTCATGCAAAGCTCCTGCATAGTCCTCCTTGGCAAGTAAAGCATCAGGTACTGCTAAACAAGAAACTTGAACACTCTGACTGCCAGAAAAAACCTCTACAGGCGCAATATCAACCTCATTTCCTCTAGACAGCACTCCAATATGAGCTCCCTCTGCTGGGGTGTATAGAACGTATGATAAGCACCTTTTGCCATCAAGGTGTAGATAAAGGTGGTTGTCGATTTTTTCTATTTTGACTTCATGCCAGCAGCCAATAGAAAGCTGTGCACTAGGGATGTCAATAATCTTGTAGGAGGAGCGATAGAGAGCACTGGGGACTTTTTCATCTGATCCTAGCCAGATACAAAGACCCTCTGTGGGGTACTTACGTAAGTTTTGAGAGGGGATACTGCATAAAAGGCCTATGCCCTCTTCATTGTTCTGGATACGAACGCGTGTTTTGACCATGAGGTTCCCTGGAAAGCTTTCCTTGGAAATCATGAGGTTGACCCACTCCATATTTGCAATGGAATGGTCAAGAGTAAGGTGACGGTAGAGAGGGACATTCTCCTGGAATTCCCAATCCTCCTTCTTAAGAGTATGAAGGGTGGAGGATAGAAACCACTCTGCTCTTCCTTCAAAGTACCCTTGGAGATCCTTGATCAGAGAGGTAACTTCCTGGTAGCGATCTGCAGGGGAAGGTTCCAGGCATTTTTGTGTGATCTTTTCTAATATTTTAGGGATGTCCCGGTAGGGAGCCATTTCACATGGTGGAATAATTTCTTCTTTGTTGACCTTTTTGAGAAAATCTTTGACGGACTCCCTTTGGTGAGGCAACTTCAAAGTGAGGATATGATAGAGGATTACTCCCAGAGAGTAGATATCCTGCAAAACATCTGCAGAGGTGTGTTGTGCTCTCTCTGGCGCAAGGTATGAAGGGGTTCCTACAACTTTTCCTGGGGTCGTTAGTTGATCAGGAATGAAAGCTGTATCAAGTTGGAGCTGCTCTAGTTCACAAGGTTCCCCAATAAACTTGGCTAGTCCCCAATCAAGGATGATGACCTGTCCAAACTTTCCTAAAAGAATATTTTCAGGTTTGAGGTCTCGGTGGATAATCTGCTTGCTATGTATATAGGCTACGCATTGGCAGAGGCTCAAAAAGTTTTGCAATAGCCCATGAAATGAGCTGAAAGAGGTCTCAGAGGATGCTTTCTCAGCAGCACTTTGCTCACGTAGCTTTTCTTTTAGAGTCATTCCCTCAACATATGCCATTGTATAGTAGAGGTCTTTTTTTTCTTGGTGGATGGAGTAGATCGGAACAATTGCGGGGTGAGAAAGTTGCGCTGTAATATGTGCTTCCTTAAGAAAACGCTTACGCAGGATCTCATATTTCAGCAGGCGTGGGTGAATTCTCTTAAGAGCAACAAGTCGCTTACATAGGGGGTCTTTAGCTAAAAAAATCTCTCCCATCCCTCCTTGGGCAATGCGCTTTTTAATAGAAAACTCACCAATTTTAGATGGAGAGGGAGGGGTGTGTTTTGCTTTGTTCATATAAGCTTAAAAGTCATCTGGTGCTTCTCCATCAGAAAAGCTAGATTGGTTTTCTCTTCTAAGGAAGTATTCATGAATGACCACAAATGCTCCCAAAACGAAAATCAAAGCAGGTAGGGGGATTAATACAGTCCATCCTACATTCCACTTTGTTGCGATATACATCGCACCAAAAATGACTAAAGTGGCAATTGGGTCAAAGATATGTCTAGCAAGGAATTGTTTGACGGCAAGCCCAAGGCCAATCACAAGCAGTGATTCGGGCCATAGCATACGAAAATAAAAAAGGGCTGCTACGCCGAGAATGACAACTGCAATGGTAATTATATGAGCAGCTTTTGGGGATACAATGGGGGTTTTCATTTCTCTTAGCTCCTTCATCGCTTTGAAGTGAGACTACAATAGAAGCTAGGAGGGGATTTCGATCAAGAAAAAAGCGGAAGGAGTGAAACCTGTCGCCCTTTAGTAATTTTTTCTACCATAGGGTGTCGCTTGGGGAGGATGAGCAAAAAGAGAGCATGTTCTTTTCGTTTTAAAGAGTAGGAGGCTTGTGTTAAGTTTGGTAAAAGAGGGTACGTGTCAATGACTTGCTGGCTTGCACTGAGCTCAAAAATAGTGAAGGCTGCTCGGTGGCTGCTATTTGTTAGGACAAGGCCAGGGCTATCTTCTAGAGAGACCCATAAAGCTTGATCTTTAGGAAGGAGAGCTAAATCTAGGGGATCTTGTAGATAAGGATGGTTGCTCTTGGTGAAGAATAGCTTGCAGCCAGGACTTAACTTCTTTTGGCTAAAATAACCCCCAGGTAGCTCTAAAGCATAGCGATAGGGTTGCTTTGACTGGACCTGCTTAGCCATGAAGAATGAGCGAATAGGGTCATCTGGAGGGTAGAGAGAAAGGTCTTGCATCGTTTGGATTGGACGGCTTTTATCCATTTGGTCGGGATAAGCTTTCATTGTGTGGATTTCTTGTACCCGCATTTTTTTATCTAAAAAGGCAAGGTCGATATCAATATAACAGCCAAACATCCAAAAAGTTAAGGGGGTGTCTGCATGGTAGGTGAAAAGCAGCGCTTCGTTTTCATCAGCTTGTTGCTTGTTCATCCATCCCCACGCTTTTTCCTGGGATGTCTGTGCAAGTGAGAGATTAAGGTAGTGCTTTTTTGGGGGGGAGATTTCCAACCCCTTGATGCTCAAGATATCAGCGGAAAGAGAGAAGGGGAGAAGAAAAAAAAGGAAGAAAAGCTGGCGCATAAGAGCTCAAAATTTAACTAATTGCGTAGAGTCTACATAGAAAAGTATTTTTTAGCAGTAGCCGTTATAGGTAAAAAAATACCTTGCATATTAGCACCTATTGACTACTCTACGTAACCTGTAGAGTGATATAGGTGTAACATGAAAAGAACTCTTCTTTTTGCCTTAGCAAGCTTTGTGTGGTTTGGTCTATTGAATGGGTCTTTGCCTGAGGATCCGAAGTCTTTATCTAGACAGTTCCAGCTACGTTTAGGGCCTGAGGAATGGGGACGGCTTGGAGATCCTGAAGACTTTCGCTATGATTTAATTGTTCTTAGAGATGGCTCTCGTATTTGGGGATGGTTTGATACTGTTCCTGCACTCACATACCCTTTTGGGCGTGTTTCTTTTAAAGTAGAGGAGCTCGCAGCTGTTGCCTTTGCAGGTCAAGGCCCCTCCGGGCAAGTCCAGTATGTAACGAAAAATGGACAAAATTACATAGGTCTACCGTCTCAGGGAGGGTATGTCTATAAAGAACGTATTGAAGTAGAAGAGGTCATCACTTTACGCAAGGAAGGAAAAGCTGATGAAATAGAAAAAAATGTGAAGTCATCCAACGAATATTTGATTCCAAACTTACTTGATCCGGAATCTGTAGAAATGGTGATTTTTGCTCCTCGCAAGAATAAAAAGAAGAAGGTAATTCTTGGTAAACCCCTTGTGAGCCCTCTGTTTTATAGTGTGATTTTACAGAAAGGAGACCGCTTTCCTGCAGAACTTACAGACTATGATTGGCAGTTCACAAAGGGCAATCAGTCGCAATCTGTCCGTACCGATCAGATTATCCAGCTGGAGCTAAACCCCTCAAATGGAGTGGTCATAAAAACAAATGAGCGCGAGTTACCGCAACCTCAATTCTATGATGGTATAGAGCAGTTAACGCTAAACTTACGCCTTGCCAAAGATGGAGAAAAACTATCTATCCCATGGCAAGAGATTAAAGAAATCCGTGCTGACATGGGGAGCTTTATTTTGACAACTCCCTATCTATTTGGACAGCCATATATCGGGAGCATGACATTTATTCCTTCAGGATCTTTCATTATGGGGTCCAATCTATCTGATGAAGAAAGAGTTCCTAGTTATCCCCCCTTACTTAGCCAATATCCTCTTAGCTCTTTTTCACAAGCGCAATACTTTACTTCAAAAAATTTATTCCCCACAAGAGAGAGCCCCTCGGAGTTAATCTCTCTGCCTGGCTACTATATGGACCAGTTTGAAGTGACAAATGAGCAGTATGCGCGTTTCATTCGAGCATCAGGATATCCCGCTCCTTCACATTGGCAAGAAGGAATCTATTCTCGAGGTGCAGAAAGATTGCCTGTGGTGAATATCTCATATGAAGATGCCGCAGCTTATGCCGCATGGGCGGGCAAGCGATTGCCTACAGAAGAAGAGTGGGAGAGAGCTGCAAAAGGCCCTTTAGGTTTCCGCTATCCATATGGGGACCATTTTGACCCTCTATTAGCAAATGTACGAGGAGAAGGCGTCCTTCCTGTAGGAACATTTGCCCCTTTTCAGAAAAAAGAGGCTTTTTCTCCAATGGACCAGCCATTTAAACTATTTGATCTGAGTGGTAATGTCGCAGAGTGGACAGCAACTATTTACTCAAAAACAGTAGAGAGAAGCCGCCTATCTAACCGCAAAAGTTACTTAGTCCCTCCGAATGGAAAACATTTGCGAGTTATCCGGGGAGGATCGTATAAAAGTTCGGCCCAGACCGCAACAACTGTCTACAGAAGCTTTCGTTTAGAAAGCGATTATGCAAATGATGTAGGGTTTCGGTGTGTCTGGCAACCTCCACAAACTCGGTAAGACACAGCATGCACGCAGAACTCTTCAGTCGAACAAAAATTGTCTGTACAATTGGCCCCGCAGTAAACTCCATGGAGCGACTGATTCAGTTGCAGCAAGCAGGGATGAATGTTGCACGCCTGAACTTTAGCCATGGAGATCATGCGCAGCATAAGAAGACAATAGATCTTCTGAAGAAAGTTCGAGAGAAAACTGGAATCCCTCTTGCTATTATGCTGGATACGAAAGGGCCTGAGTTACGAATCGGTAAACTGAAGACTGACCGTATAGAGCTGCGTGCTCAACAAAGAATTCAGCTTTGTGCAGAAGAGATAGAAGGTGATGATCAGCAGGTCTCTTTGCTTCCAGGCTCCGCTCTTAAAGATCTCAAGGAGGGGACGCAAGTTCTGATTGATGATGGGTATATTGAAGCTCATGTTGTAGCTGTGGAAGAGGGGCGAGTTACATTAGAGATTGATAACCCTGGTGTTTTGAAACCTTCAAAAGGCGTCAATGTTCCAGGTGTTAAGCTCTCTTTGCCTGCTGTAACAGAGAAGGATATCGAAGATATTCGTTTGGGGTGCCAGGAAAATGTCGATATCTTAGCAGCCTCTTTTATTCGGACAAGAGAGCAGGTTTTAGAAATTCGACAGTTACTCTACCAGCATGGAGCGACTAAAACGAGGCTCTATGCAAAGATCGAAAATAAAGAAGGGGTAGATAACTTTGAGGAAATTCTAGGAGAGGTAGATGGGATTATTATTGCTAGGGGAGATCTAGGTGTAGAGATTCCTCTTAGCCGAGTTCCCTCTCTTCAAAAGCGTATGATTCGTATGGCTTGTTCTCAAGGCAAACCCACATTGACAGCAACACAGATGTTGGAGTCGATGATTTATAATCCTCGGCCAACAAGAGCTGAGGCTTCAGATGTTGCCAATGCTATCTTTGATAGTTCGTCTGCAGTGATGCTTTCAGGGGAAACTGCAATGGGAAAATACCCCATTCAAGCAGTGAAAACGATGAAAGAGATCATCTGTGAAGCAGAGGCAGAGTTTGATTATGAAAGTTTTTATCAGAGCTATCGTCACCAAGTAGTCGATGACATTCCTGCAGCAATTGCTTTGGCAACAGTGAAAACAGCCTCTAGGACTTCTGCAAAGGCTATCTTTTGCTTTACGACTAGTGGTTTTACCGCACGATGTATCTCTCGTGTGCGGCCCTCCATACCTATTATTGCCCTTACTTCAGATGAACAAGTCTACCAGCAACTTGCCTCAAATTGGGGAATTTATCCTATTTATGCAAAGTCTGTCCGATCAATAGAGGCTGCATATGCTTTAAGTTCAGAGGTTGCTCTGCGAGAAGGATTTGTACAGGTTGGAGATTTAGTCTTGATTGTGGCAGGGGCTCCATTTGGTGTGCCTGGATCCGCGAACATGATGTTAATTGAAAGTATTGGAGATGTGATTTTTCGAGGACAAGGGGGTTGTGGTAAAATTGTTCAGGGAAAATTGCATGTTGTAAATACGGACTTATCCCAAGAATCTCTTGCGGATGTGGAGCAAAGGATTGTACTTCTTAGAGAGTGTAAACCTGAGCATTCAGAAGCCTTAAAGCGAGTCAAAGGAGTGTTGCTGTGTAATGAAGTCAATGATTGCACATCTCCTCAGGTGGCAAAAGATTTAGCTAAAGAACATGGCTTTTCTTTAGTCTATGGAGTCAATATGTCTTTAGCGCCAGATGTAGGTAGTGGAAAGTGGGTTACGCTGGATCCAGAAAATCGTATCCTGTTTGAAAACTACTTTCATGAGGGGAGGGACTCTCTAATTTCTCATCCATTATCCTAAGAGCTAGCGATGCCTGTTTATCGCATATTTACAGATGAAAACTTGGGTCGAGGAGAAAAACTCTCGATAACAGGGGATGAGTGGAAGCATCTCTACAAAGTCTTGCGCATCACAGAGGGGGAAAGCCTGACTCTCACTAATGGTCATGGAGCTCTTGCTACAGGGTGCGTTCTTACAGTTAGTAAGAAAGAGGGTATTGTAGAGATTGAAGAAGTGAAACAAGTCAAGCAAGAGCCAGGTCTTTTGCTTTATCAGGCGATTCTTCGCCCCAGTAAACTCGATTGGGTAGTGGAAAAAGCCACAGAACTAGGTGTGCAAGAAATAGTTCTTTTTCCCGCAGAAAAGGGGGATATTAAAGAGCTTTCTGCACAAAGAATAAGCCGCCTATATGAGCTTTGTAAGTCAGCTCTCAAGCAATCAGGAAATCTTTTTCTTCCTACCATCCGGATTGTAAATCCAATCCCAGACTGGCATACCTTCCCTTTTTCCGCATATTTTGGAGCGCTACGAGGAGAGAAGGTGATCACTCTTCAAGCAATGAAGTCTATTGAACCTCCTTTAGCCTGGATTGTTGGGCCTGAAGCAGGATTCTCTCCAAAAGAAGAGAATGTACTACTAGAGTTGGGAGCTCAGCCATTTTCTTTAGGAAGTCGCACTCTACGTGCAGAAACCGCATCCTTATGTGGACTCTCATTACTAGGGCATAGTCTCTATGAGCGGTCCTTAAAGGAGTGATGGGCATCTTTTCTTGATGGATTGACCTCTATCATTCCTGGAGCGAGTTCTATATGGAGGCTTAGTTTTTTTCCCGACTTATCGAATAAGGTAAATTCGCGCATATAGTTGCGGAACTGGCTCCTCAGAAACCCCTCTCTTAACTTGGGTTGAAGGTCTAAGAGTTGCTGGTTTGCTATCAAGGCCAAAGAGCGGTTCACATAAATGTTTTCTAGCTTTTCAGGATTGACAAACTCCCAGCTCCAAGGAAGAGACTCTTTAGATGTACGAGGTTCTGCCGTGATGACAATCTGCATAGACTCGCGGACGACATCAAGAAATAAGCGGCTAACACCTCGAGCAAAAAGGGGCTCAGAAAAAACAAAAATCCCATTGTTTTTTTTAACCACCTGGTTTTCTGCCAAGGTATATGTGTCCGGGTTGAGAGTAGGGCTGTACTTTAGAGGGAAGTAAATCGATAAGGGAACTTGTAGGTTTAAAGGGATGAAGTCCTTTGCTAAGAAGGTAATATTGAGATTCTTAGCTTTTGGATCATTTAGAGGGGCTTCAGAGTTATTGTAAAAAGGAATGCGTACAAACTTCCAGCTTTCTGGGATCGGGAAGGCGACTTCTGCATCTTGTGTTTCACTTGTTCTTAATGCGTCCAGCTCTGCACGCGTGATTTCATTCAAATTGAAGGTCAGAGTGAGCCCTTTTTCTTTTAGCTCTTTTACCTGTGTTTCAGGGCCTGTTACTCTTTGGAAGAGGTGTTGTGGCCAGATCTCTAAAAACTGGTAACCTTTTGGAGGATCCCCAATCGGCTTTGTAATCGTTAACAGAACAGGTTCAGTAATACTTTTGATTAACTTAACGACAAACTCATTATACGTAATGCTTGTGATACTGTGTGTAATATCAACATCGGGGTTTAGACTGACCAAATTTTTCTTCGAGATCTCTACAAGCCATTCTTCTCCATGCCCGGTGGCATCAAGAACGATTTCCAGGTCGCGGGGGTGTAGTTGATCGAGAACTGTTTTAGAGCCTGTGATGGTCAGGGTCATCTTTTTATTCAGCAGCCCATCTGGTAGTAGCCCCTCAACAGTTTTTCCAGAGGGAATATTGATCAGGCGGATCGGAATATTAGGAATGGTCTTTGTAATTGTGATGGAGTGATTGACTAAAACCCATATGACGATGGCAGCAGCAAGGGCGACGATTTTTCTTTGCCAATTGCTAATCAGTAGGTTATGCATCATGGAAATCACTTTCGAAACCATCCTAGTATGTTAAAGTCACTGCGGGGCTGCTTTGCTTGGGGAACCTGTTCTTTTGCAAATGTGCTACGAATCATGGAGCGGAAGCGGTCCATTTTTATTCCACGAGTGATGATGCCATCCCGCGTGAATGAAACTTTCCCTGTCTCTTCAGAAATGATGATCGTAACAGCATCTGTGATTTGGCTGATTCCTAAAGCCGCACGATGGCGTGTACCCATAGATTTGGTGAGCTGCGACGTATCATCAGCCAGAGGTAAGATTACACTTGCCGCAATCACTTCCTGTCCTCGAATGATTACTCCTCCATCATGAAGAGGGGTAGAAGTCATGAAAATGGACTCGAGAAGCTCAGAGGAAAAAGCCGCATTGAGACGGATGCCTCGGTTAGCATACTCATCCAGAGAGTCTTGGCTTTCTAGAATGATTAAAGCTCCCGTGCGATGTTCTGCCAGTCGATACACAGAGTTTGCTAAGCTATCTAAGAACCGGTCAAACTCTGTGATTTCTCTAAACCGTCTGCCTTTGAAGCTGAGTTTTGATAAAGCAATGCGTAGCTCGGGCTGAAAAATAACTAAAATAGCGATGGCCACTACATTGATGATGGAGTAGAGGATTTTCTCTAAGACGGGAAGGCCCAGCCAGCTAGATGCAGCGAACATGAGTAAGAACACAAGAAAGCCCAGAGCTAGATCCATTGCCCGAGTATTCCAAAAAAAGGCCAAGAGGTAGTTGATCATCACAGCAATCAACAAGATCTCAATAATTGGAATAGAAGTTTGTAATAGATCCATAGAGAAGGGGTGTTAGCTTATATCATCTAAAGGACTGAGAATGTTCCATACCAGCCTAAAGTCCTGGTGTTCCTCTATATCATGAACGCGTAAAATATCAATGCCTTTCATCATTAAATAAGCACTTGTTGCCAAAGTTGCAGGGAGCAGCTCAGAAGTTTCCTTTTGTAAAGTATGTTTTAAAAAAGATTTTCTAGAGCATCCCAGTAACAAAGGACACCCAAAGTGCTTGAACTGCTCAATGCTTTTTAGAATGGATAGGTTGTCTTCAACAGATTTACCAAATCCAATCCCTGGGTCCAAAATTACACGCGCTTGGTTGATTCCTGCTTGCTCTAAAGCAGCAAGCTGACGATCAAACCATTCAAGCAGGTGAGGAACAACTCCTTCTGGGTAGTGAGGTTTGTTCTGCATCGTTAAAAACGAACCCTGCATATGCATTACACAGATTGGGCAGTCAGCATCGCGGGCAACAGCAATCATTTCAGGGTCTTGAAAGCCTGTTATATCATTGATCCAGTCAGCTCCTGCTTCTAGAGCTGCTGCAGCGACTTTCGCTTTACGAGTGTCTACAGAGATGGTGCATTTTGTTTGCTGCTTAAGGCCTACAATCACAGGAAGAATGCGCTTTTTTTCTTCCTCTACAGAGACCTCTACACATTCTCCTCTAGAGGATTGGTAAACTTGAGGGGGCTTTGAGGACTCTCCTCCAACATCTAAGATATCTGCTCCTTGCTGGGCAAAGATCAACCCTTTTTCTATTGCTTCTTCAGGGCCTGGAGTGCAACTTTTACTATAGAAAGAGTCAGGGGTTGCGTTGATTACTCCCATTAGCTTTGCCATTCATAGCCTCCTCTATCTTCCATTGATGAGAGAGTATAAAGAGACAACTGCTTACAAGCTAGAAATTTAAGTTATTTTATTCGTAGGCGACATAGATCTTGATAGATTGCATAGCCTGCAGGCACGAGGAAAAAAATTAAAAAAGTTGAAGCTGCAAGGCCGAAAACAATGGTTGCTGCCATAGGAATGAGAAACTGAGCCTGAAAAGAGGTCTCAAATAAAATAGGAGCCAGTCCAGCAATCGTAGTAATAGAAGTGAGTAAGATCGGGCGAAAGCGTCGGCGTACAGCCAATAAAAGAGCTTTTTCCAAGTGAATGCCTCGATCAATCAATTTGTTGACATAGTCCACTAAGACTAAAGAGTCATTCACAACTACTCCGGTTAAGGCAATAAGCCCAAAAGAGGACATTAAATTAAAGGGGATGCCCAGGAAAATATGCCCTAGAATGGCCCCTACAAATCCAAATGGGATGACACCCATAATAATGATAGGTTGGAGGTACGAGCGAAAAATTGTTGCAAGGATCAAGTAGATAATCAAGATGGCAGGAAAATAGCCTGCAATCAGGCTTTTTACACTTTTCTGCGCATCTTCTGTTTCACCCGCTAGAGACCATTGGAGCTCTGGGTAACGCTTTGCCAGTTCTGGAATAAAGGTGCCATAGAACTGCCGACGCAAATCACTAGATTTGCTTTCGTAGGCAGGGCTAATTTCTGCATAGACTTCCACGGCTCTTTGACCATTTATACGCTGAATGGTAGAGGCTGTGAAGCTAGGAGAGACAGAGGCTATTTGCTTGACAGGCATGCCATTAGGTAATAAAAATTCTTGGACCTCTGAAAGACTGGCTCGCCTTTCTTTTGGAATGCGGAGGAGGACATCCACCTCGGACTGCTCCACATAGAATTGATCGATGGTAATGCCTTGAAAGGCATGACGAATACTCTCTAATAGCTCTCCCTCTGTATAGCCAATATTCGCATATCCGTCTCGGATTCCAATTTCAACAGAGGGGAGGCCAGGTGTATTAGATGAGCCAACATCCACAGCACCAGTGAGGTCTTTTAGGTATTCTAGGACTTCTTTTTCAGCTGCAGATAATGTAGCAGAGTCTGAAGAGGAGAGTTGAACAGCAAGAGGCTTGCCTTGAGGACCTGCTTGCTTAGAACCAAACTCAAGAGCTCGCAGGCGAGGGATGGGAGGGATTTGCTTCCTCCAAGTATCCATAAAAGCATCGCCTGATACTTTGCGACCCTTTTCAGCGCTTAAAAGCTGTATTTCTACCGAGCACTCATTGGGGCGAGGTTTGCCAATTTCAACATAGAACGTCTCTACAGTTTCGCCATATCCCTCTTTTGCATACTTCTGCATTGTTTGCTGAAGGGACTCATTTAAGATTGTAGCAACATGCTCAGATTGTGATAGAGGAACTCCCTCTTCAAGCTTCGCTTTAACAAAGATAAATTCAGAGTCCGCAGTAGGAAAAAGGGATGTATGAATCACCCCACCGACAGTGAGGCCAGCTAGTAAAATTAAAATAGAGGTGAATAAGATGAATATTGCATACCGCTGGTAGTAGCAGAACCACGTGCATGGGATTAAAAATGATTTTAAAAGCCCCCTAAGTAGAGCACTAAGCTTTTTTTGCGTATGCCGGAGCGGGTGCACAATAAACTTTTTGGCAAGAGGCCAACGGAAAGGGGAGCCTTCTGAAGAGTGAGCAAGGTGTGCAGGTAAGATGTAAAGAGACTCAAGCATGGAAAATGCTAAAGCTGCAATAATCGCAATTGGCATTACAGAAATAAACTTTCCCATCACTCCATCAACAAAAAAGAGAGGAAGAAATGCGACAATTGTTGTCGACATCATCGCTAAGATGGGGATATGCATCTCTTGATAGGCTTGTATCGCTGCTCGTTTAGGAGAAGAGCCCTGAAGGCGATAAAGTGCATAACTTTCTCCCATCACAATGGCGTCATCGACAATGATCCCACATGTGATTAACAAGCTAAATAGTGAGATCATATTGAGAGTTTGTCCCATCAGGTGAAGGACGATCATTGATCCTAGTAGGGAAAGAACCACCCCAACTGTAACCCAAAGTGCAGTACGGCTATTAAGAAACAAAGAGAGGATGATTAGGATAAGAAGGGCACCTATGTAGCCATTACTGACAATGAGGTTGAGTCGATCTTTCACCAAAGTAGAGGAGTCTGCAAAAGGAGTAATATACATGCCCTCTGCGATAGGGGCCGTTTTAATGAATTCTTTGACGGCATCCGCTACAGAGATAAGGTCTTCATCTTCAGCAGATTCAACAACTAAAATTGCAGCAGGAAACCCATTGAAAGAATAGAGAGGGCTTTCCTCTTTAAAGGCCAGTTGAATGCCATTTTCTCCAGTAAGTTGCCGTAATGGAATCTCTTCTCCGTTTCCAACAATGATAGGTAGATTTAAGAACTCTTCAGCCTCAACTCTTCGACCAAGCCCTTTCAGGAAAATCGAGGCTTGCTTGGAGAGAATTTCTCCAGCTCCTGTTTCAATCGTATAGTTGCGAATTTGGTTAGCTAGCTGCGCGTAGGAAATCTTTTTCGCCTGCAAGATTTCTGGAGCGACCTCTATCGTCAGCTCGAACTGGTTGTTTTGCATCCAGCGTACTTGCTGCGCAACTTTTTTCACTTTTAATAGATTTTTAAGTTTGGAGGCCTCTTTAAAGAGCTCATAGCGTGAAGCATGTTTACCCCACACAGCCAGTCGTAGACCTTCGCGGTCAATTTTGAGAACAGAAATGCGCGGAGATTCTACTTCAGGAGGTAGGTTGCTGCTACTGCTTATTTCATCTTCAACTTCGCTTTTTACCTCATCTGCATTATATCCCTCTGCAATTTCTAAGAAGAAGCTCGCTCGGTTCCTTGCGGCAGAGGAAGTGACTTTACTGATGCCATCAACGCTATCAATAAGAGGCTGAATGACTTCTACAACATTTTTGTCGATCAAATCAGGGGAAAAGCTCCCTTCTGTTGTGAGAACAACTTCTACCACATCAACGGTAAATTCAGGAAACGCTTCACGTTTTAAGTCAAAAGAGGAGCGAATACCTAAGATCGCAAAAATAATAATGACAAGGTTAATAGGGACTGTATTCTCTATACACCAACGAACAAACTTCATGGCTGCTCCCTTCTCACAGGCATGCCTTCACGCGCTGACTCGAGAGGGTGAGCAACAACAGTGATGTCTGAAACAGAAGAGGGGAGTTGAAGCACAGATCCCTCTTCACCTTGGAAGAGAATCTCTGCTGGCAAGATACGTAGGTGGTTTTCTGAATCCACCAGGTAGATTTCATTCTTCCTTTGTATGCAGTTTGTAGGAACGAGAAAAACCTCTTCCAGCTTTTGGAGAGGAATCGTTACCTTGCAATACATCCCAGGAAGAAGCTCATCGCTTTTGATAGGGAAGCCGTCAGCTGATAGGGGGTTTTCTCTAGCGATAATCAAGGGCAAAGAGCGAGTCTTCCCATCTAGAGCTGCCCCAGCTGATTTTAAGAAGCCTCCAGTAAAGCTTTTTTTATACTGTGCATTCACGAGGTTAATAGTGATAGCGCGCTTATTTGGCTCTTCAAGAAGTCCTCCATCATATAACCACTTAAAGTAAAAGTCTGGTAGGGAGACAGAGACCTCGACTTCACCAAAAAAGCGCAAAGTTGCAAGTTGTAGGCCAGGGGTGACCTCTTGAAGCTTGTTAACCTTTAGCTTTAAAATTTGTGCATTATCAGGTGCTCGAATATAGGCTTTTTTAAGATCTTCTTCTGTTGTTTTTAGCTCAAGCTGGGTGCGCAATAAAGATTGTGCAAGTTCTTTTTGCTGCAATTGAAGTTCAGATACTTGAAACTGTAGTTTGCCAATCAAGATGTCATTTTGACTGCTTTGCTTTTTGGAGGCAAGCCACTCTGCTTCAGCCCGCTGATAGCGGGAGTGCTCTTCTAGGAGAGCCTTTTTAGAAACAGCACCCTTTTGGTAAAGATTTTCAGCTTTATTATAGAGGGATAGGGCATTATCAAGGCGAGACTGTGCATTTGCAACTTCTTTTACTACAGTTTCTTGGAGAGTTTGAGTCTCGGCTAGTTCCTGTTTTTTTTGAGAGAGCTGTGCTTCTAATCGTTGGGAGTTTGTTTCGTAATCTTTAACCCTAGATTCTAAGCTCTTTTTTTTACGTATAAGGGGCTCTGTATTGAGCGTGAAAAGTAGCGCGCCTTTAGAGATGTAGCTGCCTTCATTGTAAGGGCCTGCAAGTTCTGCAGTGCCTGAAAAGGGGGCAACCACATTTAATGTTTTAGCAGCCTTTGCTTCTCCATAGCCAGTGGCTTTGACCATATATGGTCCTCGAGAGACTTGAAGCGTTTGGACGAGAGGGCCTCTTTCATCGCGGTGTTTGGTTTCAGGAGGGGACTTTAAGGCGAGGGTTACAAATAGGCTCAAGAGGATGAGCACACTGATGGCAAGGGAGAGAAAAAAAAAGGGTTTTTGGTTAAGAAAAAGCGAGCGGAGTTTTTTTTTATCCATGATGTTACTTCTTTAAAACCATCAGGTTGAATAAATCATTTAAAGCTGAGTGAGAAAAAACTTTCCAGAAACAGCTAAATATCTAAACTGCAACATAACGCAAATATAATCTTTTAGGAAAGGATTAGCTATGGATGTAGCCCTCCTCTCAAGGATTCAGTTCGCTTTGACAAGCGCTTTTCACTACTTTTTTCCTCCCTTTAGCATTGGAGTTTCTCTTCTTATCGTTGCAATGGAGGCAATTTACCTAAAGACAAAGGATCCTCGTCATCTTAATATCGTAAAGTTTTGGGTTCGCCTGTTTGCTGTATTTTTCTCATTGGGAGTGGCTACTGGAATTGTTTTGGAGTTTGAGTTTGGAACAAACTGGGCGAACTACTCCCGATATGTAGGAGATGTTTTTGGCAGTGCCCTAGGAGCGGAAGGGATTTTTGCCTTTTTTCTAGAGTCCGGGTTTTTAGCTATCCTGCTTTTTGGCTGGAACCGTGTCGGGCCAAAAATGCACTTTTTTTCTAGCTTGATGGTGTGCTTAGGAGCGCATTTCAGTGCTGTTTGGATTATCATAGCAAACTCATGGATGCAAACCCCAGCAGGCTACCATATTGTGGGAGAGGGGGTAAATGCACGAGCAGAAATTACAGATTTTTGGCAGCTTGTGTTTAACCCTTCATCAATGGAAAGGTTAACCCATACAGTGCTTGGTGCATGGCTAGCAGGCGCTTTTTTAGTTATTAGTATTTGTGCTTATTATCTGCTTAAGAAAAAGCATGAGTATTTTGCGAAATTTTCCATGAAAGTTGCTTTGATCGTAGCAGTTGTGGCAACTCTCCTCCAGGGATGGGCTGGAGATTCAACAGCTCGAGGAGTTGCGAAAAATCAACCAGAAAAGCTTGCAGCTCTTGAAGGACTCTTCGATACGCAAGCCTATGCCCCCGCTTCTGCATTTGGTTGGGTGGATATGGAAAATCAAACTGTAAAGTCTCCACTATCTGTTAAAGGGCTTCTCAGCTTTTTAGTCTCTCATAACCCAGAGACCGTAGTGAAAGGGTTGAATGAGTTTCCAAGAGAAAACTGGCCAAATGTGCAAATGGTTTATCAGGTTTATCATGTCATGATTTTGATGTATGGCTTGATTTTACTGATCGCTTTAATGGCTTTGATTTTTTGGAAGCGAGGGACGCTTTTTCAAAAGCGCTGGTTCTTAAAAGTACTGGTGATTTCATTTTTATTTCCCTTTATAGCGAATGAAACAGGTTGGATGACTGCTGAACTGGGAAGGCAACCATGGGTGGTTTACCATGTGTTAAAGACAGTAGATGGCATCTCCCCAGGAGTTTCAGGAGGGGAAGTAGCAGCTTCCCTTATCATGTTTACTGTGGTATACCTGTTCTTATTTGTTCTTTTCCTTGTCCTTTTGGGGACAAAAATTTCCCATGGCCCAGGCTCGCTTGAGCATGAGCCTTACCGCAATCCTTTTCAGCCAAATAAGAAAGGGGGCCAGTCATGAGCGAAGTTCTTTTACAAGAAATATGGGGCGTTCTTCTTCTTGTCCTCGCTACAGGTTATGTAGTCCTAGATGGGTTTGATTGGGGAACTGGCATCTTATATATTTTTGCAAAAAAAGATGAAGATCGCCGGGTCATGTTGAATGCAATTGGCCCTGTTTGGGATGGAAATGCTGTCTGGCTCGTGACATTTGGGGGGGCTATGTTTGGCGCCTTTCCTCATGTATATGCCACCATTTTTTCAGCTTTTTACCTTCCTCTTATGGGGTTGCTGTGCGCTTTGATTTTTCGAGCAGTTTCTATGGAGTTTAGAAGCAAGCGTCCAGGAAAGTTATGGAGAAAGATGTGGGACATCCTCTTTTTCTTTGCCAGCGTGCTAGCCTCAATTATTTTTGGTGTTGCTTTAGGGAATATGGTTCAAGGGTTACCTTTAGATGAACAGTTCAATTATCATGGTTCTGTGCTTCAGCTTTTGAACCCTTATGCTCTTTTACTTGGGGTGACAACTCTTGCTCTCTTTACGATGCATGGAGCAATTTTTCTTTCTCTTAAGACAGAAGGAGAATTGCAGCAGCGTGTGCGTCGATGGATCCATAAGACAATGATTTTTTTCATCATCTGCTATTTCCTCACAACGATCTCTACATTGATCTATATGCCTCACATGGTAGAGCGTATTCGTGACCGGCCTATCTTTTTCCTTTTTGGGGTCTTAGCTATGCTTTGTATCGCCAACATTCCTCGCGAAGTACACTTTAGACGAGAGGGGCGAGCCTTCCTCTCTTCAGCTTTAAGTATTGTCTTTTTAATTATCTTGTTCGCTGTGGGAGTTGCTCCAGATTTGGTCTATTCATCTATTGATACCGTTTCGCATAGCTTAACCATTTATAACGCTTCCTCCTCCAAGAAAACTTTAGGCTATTTGTTGATTATTGCCTGTATTGGGATGCCTATTGTGCTGACCTATACATCGGTTATATATCGAATTTTTGGAGGGAAGGTTCGCCTGGATGATCACAGCTATTGATGCCTATCTAGCTTGCGATCAATCAGGTGAGTAGTTAAAATTGTTCCTAAAAAAAATTGAACCTTTATGGCTGGTTGGCTGCGAGCAATGCGGCGAGGGGTTTACCGTCTTCGGTATCCGCTCTCCTCTCCATTAGATGTGATCGAAGCTTTAGGCATCGATGTCAGGGAAACTTTGAGCTTTAAAGCTTTTTTAAGAGAGTTGACGGATCACTCTTTACACTCTCCCTACCTTCATCGTCTAATGCCGCGAGAAGAAGCTGAAGTTATCTTTGACCGAGCTATTGCTAAGGATTCGTATCGTCATGATACATTTTTTTCTTATATTTTAGATGCGCAGTGGCTGGAAGTACAGCTGATCTATGATCATCAAGACCGGTTGCGGCGCGTTTATTTGCATCATAAGCACTTTATCCAACCCATAGAAGTCTGTGTGAATCCTTTATAATGGAATAATTTCTACTTGCTTGTGCTTGCAAATAAAGGTGCAAAAGCGATGTTCCTCAGAAGGAATGAAGGACTTATCATAGATATAAAGATCTACTTGCGGGTAGATCCTGTCATAAACTTCAATACGCGCTTTTTTCATAGACTCTATACGCTCAGTTAGAATGGAAATTTCTTTAGTATAGACGCGCACGCGTTCTGTATGCTGATTTAGCTCTTGGTTGATCTGTGCAAGTTCTTGCTCTTGGCTTTCAGAAAGTCCCTTTTCTGCCAGCTTATTTAGAATGGCTTTAGACTCCGAAAGGCTGTCGATTAAAGATGAGGATTGGTGGACTTCATTTTTTAGGCGTCGTTGGCGTTTTTTATCTTCTCTTATATCCCCAGCATGGATTGCTGTTTTTACCCAGCTAGCAGAGCCAATGGTATTTGCCTTCACAAGAAAGCGAGCAAATGCTTGCCCTCCCACAATGGCCCCAGGAGAGCCTTCCACATAAAGGCTTTTTTCTGCTTCGATATAGCAGTTCATTGCCTCTTTGCCAATATGGATATTTTCTCCATAAAGCTTAGCATTCTGAGCAATGGATACATGCAGGTCTTTTTTTGCTTTAACATAACCCTCATTATAGTGAACCACAGAGCCTAAGATAGAGACACTTCCCTTAGTGCTTTCAACAATAGCATCTTCAACAGTGCCATGAATTTCAATGTCACCGTCTACGCTTACTTTAAACTTGGGCATGACGTCACCACGAATGATAACTTTGCCAACGAAGTTTTCTAAATTTCCCTCACTAAAATCAATATTTCCTTCAACAATGTAAACGGGTTCTACAGATACAGAGCGTGTCTTAGGATCCCACTTAATATGTCCAGGCTCCTTAGAGAATACCTCCGATTCATCCTCAGAAAGGTAGGTATTTTTCCCAACTTGAATCGTTGAAGGCGTATTCGTACTGTCTACTGCAGGTTGGCCATCTACACGATAACCAGCTTCTGAAGGGTTCCCTTTATGAATACGAGCAAGAAGCTGATTGCGCTCACAAATGTTGAGATCCTTGATGTCCCTTGTATCGATGCGTAAAAGCTGCATCATTTCCTGAAAGGCCTTACGCTCATTTTCTTGAAAAAAGAGCTCTACCTGGGGAGAAGCACTCTTGTCAGCAGGCTTTCCTTGTGCAATCAGAAATAGGTTGCCAGACTTTTCTTGCAGCTCTTTCTCTATCCGGCTTTTATAGACCCCTTTTAAAATACTTTTCTCCTTCAAAGCCTGGATAATCTGCTCAAAGGAAACAGGGGGCGTGCTAGTAGTGTCTCTTGACCATGCAATCGCCGCGGCACACTGCATCATATCCTCTGAAGGCTCAAGAAAAATGCGGCAACCAGAGTCTCCTAAAGGGGTGGTGGCAAGCTTTTTCACAGGGAATGAGCTGAGAGATTCCTTTTCAGAGGAGAAAATTGCATCAAGTAGCTGGGGGTCGGGGGAATAGACTAAATGTTTTTCAAGAGTATGCAGAAGAGCCTTTCGCTTCTCCTCCACTCCCATCGATGCACTTTCTAAAAAACTAGAAGGGATTTTTGCAAAAATAGTTTCGTCTTCACAGAAGACCTCAATAGATTCAGAGACTGTTTGCAGGTACTTATTTTTTTTGACCTCTTCTACTTCTTGTGGATCAAATGCTATCGAGACAATAGCAGGGCGTCGAGAGAAGAGGCTTTTAGACTCTTTCTGCTTAATTTCAATATAGGTTCTCTCTTTTGGCAAGCCAATTTCAGCGAGCCCCTTTTCTATGGCTCTCTCAACACTTTCCGCATGGACCGTCAGCATCTTTTTAGCCATTTTTTTTGCCTCAATCTGCGTGTTGGCCAATATAGTTTAAAGAGCTACCCGCCTTAAACCAATCGATCTGTGTTTTGTTAAATGTATGTTTGAGAAGCAGAGACTCTTGGTTTCCATTCGAGTGTTGGATTAATAGCTTTAAATCACTCTCAGGAGAAAATGTATCGAGTCCCTCGATTGTTAAGAGGTCATCTTCTAAAATCTTCTCATAGTCCTTTGGGTCAGAAAAGGTCAGAGCTAAAATGCCTTGCTTTTTCAGGTTTGTTTCGTGAATGCGAGCAAAGCTCCGAGCAATGATTGCGCGAGCACCTAAGAAGCGAGGCTCCATAGCTGCATGCTCTCTAGAAGAGCCTTCTCCATAGTTTTCATCTCCAATGGCAACCCAGCCAACGCCAGATTCTTTATAACTTTTTGCCACTTGAGAGAAAGGTTGAATATCACCTGTGAGAAGGTTGAGCCCTTTGCCCACCTCATCTCTATACGCATTCACTGCACCAAAAAATAGGTTTTCTGAAATATTTTCAAGGTGACCTCGATAGCGCAACCACTTACCTCCAGGAGAGATGTGATCGGTTGTGCACTTGCCCTCGACTTTTACAAGGACGCGTAAGTTATGGATGGTTGCGCCTTTATTCGGAGGGAAGGGGGACAGGAGCTGTAGGCGCTCGCTTTTTGGGTCAATGGTCAAAGCATGGTTTTCTCCTACATCTGGAGGAGATAAGTACCCATGCCCGCTTCCGGTAAAGCCTTCATCAGGAAGCTCTCTACCTATAGGAGGAGAGAGGAATACCTTCTCACCTTTGTTATTCGTGAGAGGGTCTGTTAAAGGATTGAAAGTAAGCCTTCCAGCAAGAGCAAAAGCTAGAACTATCTCAGGGCTTGCCACAAAAGCATGTGTACCAGGATTCGCATCATTTCTACCAGAGAAGTTGCGGTTATAGGAGGTAATGATGGAGTTCTTCTCTCCTTGCTGAACATCCTTTCTTCGCCACTGCCCAATACAGGGACCACAAGCATTTGCTAAAACAAGACCTCCAATATCTACTAAGCTTTGTAGTTGTCCATCACGCTCGATAGTGGCACGGATTTGCTCGGATCCAGGGGTAATCGTCAGTTGAGAGTGGAGAGTGAGGTTTTTCTCTTTGGCTTCTCGCGCAATGCTGGCAACGCGCTCCAGGTCTTCATAGCTAGAATTTGTACAGGAGCCAATAAGAGCGACTTTGAGCTCTTCAGGGTACTCATTTTCTTGTACTGCTTTAGCAAACTCCGAAAGCTTCCATGCTCGGTCAGGACTATAAGGACCATTAATGTGAGGCTCAAGCTGGTCTAAGTCTATTTCAATTACTTGATCATAGTATTGATCAGGAGATTCAATGACTTCAGGATCAGCCTGTAGAATGTTGGCAAACTGGTCGGCAAGATCTGCAACATACTCACGGCCTGTATGGCGTAGGTAGCTGCCCATGCGATCATCATAGGGGAAGAGAGAAGTTGTTGCTCCAATCTCCGCGCCCATATTGCAGATTGTTGCTTTCCCTGTACAAGACAGAGACTCTGTACCCGGTCCGAAGTACTCAATAATCGAACCGGTGCCTCCCTTGACAGTTAGGATGCCCGCTAAGTGTAAGATAACATCTTTGGGTGAAGCCCAGCCATTCAGCTGCCCTTTGAGGTGAACCCCGATAATTTTTGGAGCCTTAAGCTCCCAAGGCATACCAACCATTGCATCAACTGCATCAGCACCTCCCACACCTACAGCGATCATCCCTAGGCCTCCCGCATTGGGAGTATGGGAATCAGTACCGATCATCATTCCCCCGGGAAAAGCATAGTTTTCCAAGACAACTTGGTGAATGATGCCTGCTCCAGGCTTCCAGAAGCCAATATGATACTTTTGTGATGCATCTTGAAGGAAAGAAAAAACCTCTTTGCTCTCATTTTGCGAGTCTTTTAAGTCTTTTTCAGCCCCAACTTCTGCAGTGATAAGGTGGTCGCAGTGCACCGTAGTGGGAACTGCAACACGCTCTTTTCCAGCGCTGATAAATTGGAGTAAAGCCATCTGTGCTGTAGCATCCTGCATGGCAACGCGGTCGACATTGAAGAAAGCATACTCTTCTCCTCTCTTGATTTGAGGAGAGCTAGAAGGGGCCAAGTGGCTAAGGAGAATTTTTTCAGTGTAAGTCAAGGGGCGTTTAAGCTGCTTACGCACTTCCTGGAGCTCTTTATCCATTCCATTTAGTCGATTTGCTATCATTTCGCCGTCAAAGAGCATAAACCTTCCCCTTTAGGTCATGTATTCATTACATCTAACGCTTACAGGGTTATAGCCGAAAGAGACTATTTTGTCTTGCATGGTTGAAAAAGTTTTTTTACTCAATGGGGAGAATTGCTTGAAATCAGTCAAAGGCGATACAAAGCTTAGGTAGGGACTATTCGGGGAGGGAGAAATATGTACGTATATGTAGCAGTGATTTGCTCAATGATTGGAAGCGCCAGCTGTATGGCAGATGATCCCTGGCGGCAGCTGACCTCGCAAGAAAAAGTAAAAAGGCTAGGGGGAGTGGATGCGTTTCGCCCTCAAGTGTTTGCTCCTGCCATAGAAGTGAAACTGCAGCAAATGACTCAATTGATTCAAGGTAAGCTTAACGAACTATATCTGGGGAATGGGATTGCTATTTCCAAAGTTTTGCGCATGGACTCTCTGCAATCTATCCTGCATGAGTTACGGAGTCTCTATCAACAATCCAGCTCGGCTCAAAAAAATGAGATTGTGCACCAGTATAAACCTTCATTGCTGAACCAAGAGCAGTGGATCAGCATCCTTGCTAACCAGCCACTAGGGGAATAGACGTAGATGTTAAAAGTTATTTTCCAGTGGAGCCTTTTCGCTTTAGTTATCCCTATCATACCTCTTGAAGGTCTGCCCCAGTCCCCAACTGTACAGGTAGGAGAGGCAACGTTCACTCAGCAAGGAGGGCGGGTGCATAGTCAAGTGACTGATGGAACCATTATTGATTATGAAAGCTTCTCAATAGATAGTGGGGAAAGTGTCTACTTTCAGCAAAATTCAGAGAGCTCTCGCATCCTAAATCGGGTGACAGGCTCGCAACTCAGTACAATCAATGGGCAGCTTAGTAGCAATGGGGCTCTTTATCTAGCTAATCCTTATGGAATTTTCTTTGGAGAGCAGGCTGTTGTTCAGACCGCAGATTTTTATGCGATTGCAGGCCATATCAGTGATACAGATTTTCTAATGAACATCGATAAGTTTACTAATTTACAAGGAGCCGTGGTGAATCAAGGGTTTATTATGGGCAGCCAGGTAACCTTGCTAGGTAAACATGTAGAAAATCAAGGGTTTATCCTTTCTTCAGAAGGAAGTATTTCAATTTATCGCAGTGGGAATGACCTTCTTTTGCATGAGAAGGGAGCCCCTTTCTATTTTCGTGCCTCAGAGCCGGTAGAGAGTATAGAGACCCTGCCTTCGGAGCTTCCCACTAGTGGAGACTTTTTAGGTTGTATCCTAACAGCAGAAAGTAAAATTCGAGCGAAAGATATTGTTATCCATGCAGAAGATGCACCTTTGCATATTGCTGGCGAGGTGAAAGCTCATGATGACCTCTCCTCTGCAAGCTCTGTTTTACTACTTGGTAAGGAAGTCAACCTTTCTGGAGCCGCCATTTCTGCCACAGGTAACGAAGATGGGGGGAAAGTCACGATAGGAGGAGGAAATGAAAGAGAGGGAGAGCTTTATTACTCATCCGATCTTTTATTGATGAATGAGCAGACAACTATTGAGGCAAGTGCAGCAGAAAATGGTCAAGGGGGAACTATTTTTCTTCATACAGAAGGAGTGATAGCTCCTAAGGGAACATACCAGGTAAACGGAGGGAGTGAGATGGGAGATGGAGGGGCTGTCGTGCTTTCTGGTCAACAGGGGTTTGACCTGACTCAGTCCTTTGAAGTAAATGCCTTATCAACAAGGGGGCAGTCTGGCACTTTGACACTAAACTTAAACCCTTAATCTAGCTAGGTGAAAATAACTACTTTAAGCCTTTGCACCTTAAGGCTCTTAAAGGTACAATTTCTCCCCACTTTCCAATCTAACTTGAGAGATCAATGGCTCCATCACCCCAAAAGTTACGTGAAGTTGTTCTTTTACTGCTCTATTCTTTTGATAAAGAGGGGGATGGGGATGAACGAGCAATCTTAGACCTCGTGACTCGAGAAGCTAAAATTTCAAAAAGCTCCGCGCGCCAGTCACTTGAAACAGCAAAAGCTATTCGCCAGCAGTTATCTAGCTTGGATGAAAAAATCTCTTCTCACCTAAAAGACTACTCTCTTGAAAGAGTTCATGATGTAGACCGGCAAATTCTCCGCATTGGTGTATATGAGCTGTCACAAAATGAACTGTCTGCAGGAATTATTATTAGTGAAGCAAGACGCTTGGCAAAAAAGTATAGTACACCTGAAGCTAGTGCCTTTGTAAATGGCGTTCTTGATGCCCTTGCTCATAAAGAGGGGGACGCAAGCTAGAGAGTAGAACATGGTGAAAAGTCTAACCTATGAAGCAAAGAAAAAATTGGCAGACCTGTCGACCTTTGGCATAGGAGGAGAGGCTTTTTCCTACTGTGAGGTGCACTCAGTAAAGGAGATGCAACTCGCTCTAAAAGAAGCTCAAAAGCAGCAAATACCATGGATTGTGATTGGAAAGGGGTCGAACTGCCTTTTTGATGACCGTGGCTTTAGTGGGCTTGTTATCCATAATAAAATTGATTTTTTGGAGCACCAGGGAAGCTCTTTTCGGGTGGGAGCCGGGTACTCCTTTGCTTTGCTAGGGACTCGAACAGCAAAGATGGGCTGGGAAGGCCTTGAGTTCGCCTGTGGCATTCCAGGTTCAGTGGGAGGAGCCGTCTACATGAATGCAGGGGTTGGAACTGCAGAAGTGAAAGATGTTTTGACAACTGTAGACTTCGTGGATGCAGAAGGAACCTTACTCTCCTTTTCTAGAGAAGACCTAGAATTTGGCTATCGGTCAAGCCCTTTTCAATCAATGGCAGGCGCTATTGTTTCAGCATCTTTTCAGTTAGAGCCATGTGCAGAAGCTAAAAAAAAGCAAAGAGAGATGCTATCAAAGCGGATCACAACGCAGCCATACGATGCGAAAAGTGTAGGGTGTATTTTTAGAAATCCCTCTAAAGAAAAGCCTGCTGGGCAGTTGATTGATCAATGTGGTCTTAAAGGGAAAAAAATTGGAGGGGCTATGGTTTCTCCAAAGCATGCAAACTTCATTGTGAATACAGGAGATGCAAAAGCTGATGATGTCCGTCAGTTGATGCAGCTAATTAAAGAAGAAATTTTGCATAGGTTCGGTGTGACACTCGAGACTGAAGTGCGATTTATTCCCTATCAATAGGAGATGTGATGACATTTCGAGCTGATCTACATTGCCATTCTACTGCGTCTGATGGGACCTATACCCCTCAAGACCTTATTCAGTATGCAAAGCAGAAAGGTTTGCAAGGCCTTGCCATTACCGATCATGATACGATGGCTGCTTGGAATAACCTGACTGTAGATCCTGACCTGAAGTTAATCTCGGGTATTGAAGTTTCTACAGATTTTCATGGAGCTAGCATTCATGTTCTTGGGTATGCGATGCAAAGAAGTCATGCCGCTTTATTACAGCTTTGTGAACGCCAAAAAAAATATAGAGAAGAGCGCAATCAGGGGATTATCCATCTCTTAGAAAAACAACAGGTTGTTCTTTCTGAGGCTGAGCGCAAGGAGTTGATTGGTAGTGGGTCCATTGGACGCCCCCACTTTGCAAAAATTTTGCTAGCAAGGGGACTGGTTTCTACAATTCAACAAGCCTTTGACCAATATTTGGGAGAAGGAAAACCCTGCTACTATGCTGTACCACGAATCTCTACAGAAGAGGCTATAAAAAGTATTCATGCAGCAAACGGATATTGTGTGCTTGCCCATCCGCACCTCATCAAGCCAAAAAGTATTGTTAAAGGGTTGCTTAAACTGCCTTTTGATGGGCTTGAGTGTTATTATGGACGCTTCCCTTTACACCTTGAGCAGCGTTGGCTAGATATGGCAAATAGTCGAGGTTTGCTCGTGACAGGAGGGTCTGATTTTCATGGCTCGGTCAAACCAACGATTGATCTAGGAAGTTCTTGGGTGGATGAATCACGCTTTACCCCTCTTTGGGAGAGAGAGAGATGCAACAACCACTGACTTTTTCTTACACAGACTCTCTTTCGATGTTACAAGAGATGAGCTATAGCCAAGGGGTAAAACTCGGTTTAGAGACAATGCAAAAAGTGATGAATGCTCTGAGCTCTCCTGAAAAAGAGTATGAGGTTATTCATGTGGCAGGAACCAATGGGAAAGGTTCTGTATGCTGGAAGCTTGCTCAGTCTCTTTCTACAGATTCTTGTCGGGTCGGTCTATACTCCTCCCCCCACATTAGTTCTGTGCGAGAACGCATACGAGTGGATGGACAACTGATTACAGAAAAAGAGTTTGCAGAAGCTTTTACCAAAGTATATCAGGCAGCTTTACCCTATAAGATCTCTTTGTCATTTTTCGAAATGTTGACCGCAATGGCTTTTTTGCACTTTGCAGACAAGCAAGTAGATTTAGCAGTTGTAGAAGTCGGTCTGGGAGGGCGATTGGATGCCACAAATATTGTAGAGTCTCCTTTATTATCGATCATTACTTCTGTATCTCTTGATCACCAAAATATCTTGGGACAAACTCGGGAAGAGATCGCACAAGAAAAAGGGGGGATTATTAAACCAACAAAGCCTGTATTGCTAGGTCCTGGAGCTACTGGAATCGGGCTTGAAAAGCTAGCAAAAGAAAGACAAGCTCCTCTTCTTCTCACAGATAGTGATGCAGATGCAGACTGGGAAGAAAAAAACAGTAAGACTGCCCGCACAGCTCTCCGATTTTGTGCTCAATCTCTTCATCACATGCAAGTTGATCTAAAAGGACTTGTAGCAAAGCCTCCCTGTCGGTTTGAACTTATGAGTCCCCTGGCAGAAACTCCTATTGTGATGGATGTTGCGCATAATTTAGAAGGGCTTAAGGCTCTTTATCACAAGGTGCAGAAGCAGTTCCCCCAGCATGCGATTGTGAGTGCTATTGGGATGGGAGAGCGAGATGATTTAGAAGCCTGTCTTCAGGTAGTTTTTACCCACTCTTCTCAAGTTTATTGGCTAGATGTAAGGCATCCAAGGTTGGCCTCTTTTGCGCGGTTGCAACAAGCGAATGCAACACGAGAAATGCTATCTCTTCACCCAAAGGAAATCCGTCACTGGGTTGAGAAAATAGAAACAGGAGAGAAAAAAGTGATCCTTTTTACAGGAAGCTTTTTCATTCAATCCGAGGTGCGGTATGCTCTAGGCATAGAGGAGGCTAGAGATGATTGCTTTCTGCAGGATCCAAAAGCTTCTGTAAAATGATGAGTTCAGGATTAGTCTTGCGATTGACCCAGCGTGTGTGTGTGACAGAAAATAGCTGCTTTGGTAGCGCTTGGCAGTAATGGAGAACGGCTTCAGCTTCTCTCTTTCCCTCCGCATGTCCTGGGTAGCAGGTGATCGATAGGAGGCCTCCAGAAGATAGGCAGGTAACTGCTTGCTCAAGACTTAGAATCGTTTCTTCGGTCATCGTTGTTTTTTGCTTGTCTCCTCCAGGAAGGTAGCCTAAGTTGAAAACAATGACATCAGCCTCTCCAGGAGAGAGGATCATGCGCATGTCCGCATGCGAGCGATGTAGAAGCTCGACCCTTTGCATCTGCTGGGCACTGAGAGCACTTTCTAAACGGACCTTTGCAGAAGCAAGGGCTTCAGTCTGGATATCAAAGCTGATCAAGCGTCCTTTCGGAGACTTCAGAACTTCTCTTGCTAAGAATAAACTGTCATGGCCATTTCCAAGTGTTGCATCTACAGCAAGCATCCCAGGTTTTAAAAACCGAAGCCATAGTAAGTGCGCAAGTTCTAAGTGCGAGTTGAATAAGGAAAAGTGGGGACGCATACGTTCTCATTTGCAAAAATTTGCAAAAGCATACGTTCTAGAAAGATTTCCTTGCAAATTTAGTCTTGTTCTAACTATGATTCCACCCCTTCTTACGGGGTATTAGCTCAGTTGGTTAGAGCGCCACGTTGACATCGTGGAGGTCAGCTGTTCGAGTCAGCTATATCCCATTTTTATCTTTAAAAGCCTAATACGGATTGTTCCAGCCCTCTTTAGACGACCACACCCTCCTTGCTTTATTAGAGTTAGCGTTACTTGATGCGCTTCCTGAAGTTGTTATCCATGAGAAGGGGACTTTCCAGCATGGCTTTTTTCTTGCTGTTTCTGATGAAGAACGCACTCCCCAAGAAATATTTTTAGCTTTAGAGCCCTCTTTCCTTCGACTACTTGCAGAGCAGCCTAACTTGCAAGTGATGGAAATGGTCCCAGAAAGTGCCAATGCTCTTTGGGATCAAGTCTATCCTGGGGAGGAACCTCCTCATTGGGAAGAAAGCGAAGAGGGACTGGTGACACTGATTCGTCATCAGCAAAGGTTAATCACTACTTCCTCACCAGACCTCACAAAAAGTTTAAATGGTCTCCTTGCAAAACTCCTCCCACCCCAGCAAGTCGGGGATTTATGGATTTTTTCTGGAGTTGCAGGCCGTTCGGCTGAGCTGCTACAGAAAAAAAGTGCTTATTTTTTAAGTGAACGGCCCACTTCCTATATGACAATAGGAGCGGCTATGCAGCTTTGGCAAGAAGGAGCGCCGACTCAATTATTGCCCAAAGGCTACAAGCTTATGCGGCGCCTTGAAAGAGCCATTGAAGAGAGCCTGCACTCTCCCTTCCACTGGGTGCAAGGATGGTCCACAGAAGAGTTGCAAAAGGCTCCATTTGCAGGAGGATATCAGTGGGGGATAAAAGAATTTTTTCAAAAAGAGGGGTTTTATTTACCTCATCTTAGTCAGTACGCACAAGCAGATCTCTTTTTTGAAGCAGGGGAGGCTGTAAATCAGCTGATTTCTTGCTTGCAATTCAACAGAGAGATCACTAAAATCTTTGGCCTCGGTAGAAGATTCTATTTGAGGGTAGGGAAGAGGAAGAAAAAATCCTCTGGAGGACAGCTTTCTGAGGAGAAAGTTTTCCAAAAAGTTCTTGATGAGCTAGGAGAATCCTATGAGCAACAAGACTATCCTTATCGCATGCACCCTCGGGTGGATGTCTACTTAGTCGATCGCCTCCATAGAGAGTGGCCGTTGGCAACTTTGTCTGCCAAAGGACTTTGCGAGGACAAGTCTAAGCTCCACTTCCAGCATACGCTCGTACATGGAATTGAGCAGCTGATGTTTATAGGCCTTGAGCATTGCCAAGGGAATTTACCCTTCGCTCTTCTGCCAGAGCATTTGCGCCTGATCCCAGTAAGAGAGACCAATTTAGATTGGGTTCAAGCCGCTGAGAAAGAACTTAGACAATACGGAATTCAAGCGAGTATAGACTTGAATTTCCAAAGATTGCAGAATCGGGTACTGGCTGCAGAAAAACATCGTGTTCCCTTCGTTGCTATCGTTGGGGATAAAGAGCAGTCTAAGGATCTTGTGGCGTTGCGACCAACAAAAGGGAAGAAAACCTTCTTCACTTCTGTAAAGGGAGCTGCGGAAAAGATCTATAAGATGTTAGAAAGTAAGAACCCGGAGAAACAGGAACGTAAGCTTTGAAAGTAAACAGAGAAATACGCGCCCCAAAAGTTCGCTTGATCGATCATACTGGAAAGCAGGTTGGTATTGTTTCCACTAGGGAAGCTATGTCAATGGCTGAAGAGCAGGGGTTAGACCTCGTAGAGGTTGTTCCTAATGCAAGTCCTCCTGTGTGTAAGGTGATCAACTACGGCAAGTTCCGTTATGATCAAACAAAGAAGGACAAAGAGAATAAAAAGGCTCAGCATCAGGTTAAACTTAAAGAGATTAAGTTTAAGCCGAATATTGACCAACACGACTTTACCTTTAAGGTAAACCATGCACGGCAGTTCCTAGAAAAGGGATTTAAAGTGAAGTTTACTTGTATGTATCGAGGGCGTGAAATGGCTCACCAAGATGTTGGACATAAGCTCTTTGAACGTGTTTGTGAAGAACTTGAAGAAATTGCCCAAGTCGAAGGACCCAAAAAAATGATGGGAAGAATCCTATCGATGGTTCTTGCACCTGGAGCGAAAAAGAAAGGTGCTCTGAGCCGCAAGAATGAGAAAGAGTAACGGCAAATTGTAAAGAGGTATTACCGTGCCTAAAATGAAAACAAAAAAGGCTGTCGCTTCTCGATTTCGTGTTACAGCGTCGGGAAAACTCAAGCGTGGTCGACCCGGAAAACGCCACATATTGACAAAGAAATCATCGAAACGTAAAAGGGCTCTCGCTAGAGCGGCCTTCGTAGCCCCAGGGCTAGAAAAAAAATACAAGCGTTTGATGGGTGTACAATAACTTCCTGCTTAGCAGGTTAAGTAACCTAATCAGACGGATGGGAGATTGATATGGTAAGAGTAACGAATGCAGTAGCTTCTCATCGACGAAAAAAGCGGCTGTTGCGCCGTGCAAAAGGTTTCAGAGGAGACCGAAAAAACCATCTTCGCCTGACAAAAGAGGCGGTGATGCGTGCGCTAGCATTCAACTATCGCCACCGAAAGCACAATAAACGTAACTTCAGACGTCTCTGGATTACAAGAATTGGTGCTGCAGCGCGAATGAATGGCTTGTCCTACAGCAAGTTAATGCACGGACTCAGCAAAGCAAACTGTGACCTAGATCGCAAAATGCTAGCCGATATGGCTATCCGCGATCCAGGAGGATTTGCTTCTGTTGCAAATGTAGCCAAGTCAGCATTGGCTTCATAAGTCTAGTCGATAAGAACAAATTTTGCGCCCGGTAGCACTCAATAGAGCTGTTACCGGGTTCTTTTTTTCATAGGGGATAGTTTTTTTATGGAGCAGGTTCAGCAGCTACTCAAAGAATTTGAGGCCGAACAGAGCAAATTGACCTCTTTTGAGGAGGTTGAAAGCTTGCGTATCAAGTTCCTAGGAAAAAAAGGGCCCTTAAAAGACCTAATGGAATCTCTTGCTAAGCTTCCCAAAGAGCAAAAGCCCCAAGCTGGCAAAGCTGTAAATGAAGCAAAAGTAACCATTGCTCAACAGATTGAAGCTCTCAAAGAGCGCTTTCGGAAGCAAGAGTGGCAGGCTAGCTTTGAGCAAGAAGCGGTCGATGTCACCCTTCCAGGAACTTCTAGCTTCCCTAATGGATCCCATATTCTATCTAATGGATTAGACCACATTTTAGGTCTCCTCAAAGGAATGGGATTTTCTATTCATTATGGCCCTCATATTGAAAGTGAGTACTACAACTTTGATGCGTTAAATTTCCCGGAAAACCATCCGGCAAAAGATATGCATGATACCTTCTATACGCAAGATGGGAAAGTTTTACGTACACATACAAGTAATACGCAAATTCGTATGATGGAGTCGCATACACCACCAATTCGTATGGTTTCTCCAGGGCGTTGCTACAGGAATGAAGAGGTCGATGCCTCGCATCATATTATGTTTCATCAGGTAGAAGGCCTTTATGTCGATAAAGGAGTGAGCTTTGCTGATCTGCTTGCTACCCTGAAGCAGTTCATTCATAAGCTGCTTGGAGATGGGCTGAAAGTACGCTTCCGTCCTAGCTACTTTCCCTTTGTTGAGCCTGGCCTTGAAATGGATATCTGTTGGCAGGTTGATGGCCAGGAGAAATGGCTTGAAGTTTTAGGTGCAGGTCTTGTGCATCCGAATGTTTTGAAAGGGTGTAATATAGACCCTGAAGTATACTCTGGGTATGCATTTGGTATGGGAGTAGAGAGGCTTATACTCTTACAGCAAGGAATTGATGATATCCGCTTGCTAACAGAGAATGATATGCGCTTCCTTTGGCAGTTTTAGAGCAGAAAAAAGAGATAATCCTACTTGACCATTACAAGGTCTTACGCTAAAATCTCGGCTCTCATTTCGTTGATAATGGAAGAGTGGCAGAGTGGCCGAATGCGTCTGTCTTGAAAACAGAAGTCCATTTACGTGGACCGGGGGTTCGAATCCCTCCTCTTCCAATTTTCAGTCCGTTGTCCCTCTCTGGGACTTTCTTTTTTCAGAAAAGCTCTAAAATATCAAGAGTTCAAAGCTGTCACATTTACATTCGGGAAGCAAGCAAGTTTTTCATTAATGAGAGCAAGGTGAAAGTGCTTATCTACTTCTTCTTCAAGCACTTTAGCTATGAGGTCAGGTTTAAGTCTACGACATGAGCCAACCAAAAAACCATCAACTATACTGTCTTTTAATTCTACAGGAACAGTGTAAAAAGTTTTTAAATAAGAGTTTGCATTCTTGTCATAGAGGCGTGGATTTGGGTTTTCAGATATATACTGAGATTCTTCTGGTGTCCTTTCTCTGTTGTATGACTCAATGATTAGTTTGTTAATTTCTTTTTCTGTCATTGGTGATTCAAATCCATGAGCCACAAAAAGCTGTTCCCCTAGTTGATCGTCTCCAACATAAATAACATTCCAGCCACCTCCGAAGCCTATAGGATGCTTGTTTGCATAAAATTTAAGGCCTTTAAAATGGCACTCTTCTCCGATACTCAAAGGTCGCTTACCAATTTCACCTTTGAGTCGTTTTTTTGCTGCAGCAGTATATTCAGAGAAGCAGTGAATTGGAGATTCAGGGTCTGTAATTCCACTTTGGGTAATTTTAAGTCTGAAAGCGTCTGCTGAGAAAAGAGCATCAAATTTTTGGGGTCCGACAACATCCAAAATAGCTTTGTAGTATGCCAATTGCGTAGCATTACCACAGTCTAGAACGGATGGACCTGCTATAAGGGCATTAACAGCAGCAGCAGCAGATTTTCCGTCTTTTAATTTAAATGTAAATCGACCTGTTTTATGGAAATATTCCGGTGATGCATAACCATCCCAATACTCCTCGGGCATCTCCTTAGATTTTTTTAAGAAAAACTCTTTTAAATCTGTAGGATACCAGACTCCTAAGAACTCTTTCTTGGGGTTAGACATAATTGCTGTAAGTGCACTAATAACTGCCTTTGATAGGTCTGCTTCTACTGCTAATGCTTTTTTTCTGGAGACTCTGTTGGGTTGGCTCGAAGTTAAAGGCATCATTAGCCCATTTGGAGGGGGTATTTTACCATGTGGGAAACAGGAGAATTTAATTAGGTAGTTACCGTCAGAGTCTTTTTGCTCTTCAACCTTTGGGTACCAACCATGATACTTAGAGGCTCTTTCCTCGCTATACAGAGCTTCTTCAAGTCCTTGGATTGTCAATTCACCTAAATTCTTAATAGCAATGAGTTTTTCATTCGCTCTATACTGAATTATAGCTTCAGAATTTATTGATTTTGCTGCCTCAAAAACCAGATTTCCTGCATTAATTCCACTAGTTCCAAAGTCTTTTTTTAGGGAGGTTAAATGATTAGTTGATTTTATAGAGTGATCTATTATCATGATGATTTAAATTTATTTCAGAATTTTAGTTGATAATTTATTGTAAAAATAAAATAAAATCAATTAAAACTTATCATATCCTACTTAGAAAGTGCCTATGCTGGGCTCCTATGGAGAATAACTGACAGGAGTCGGGCTTGAAAACAGAAGTCCATTTACGTGGACCAGGGGTTCGAACCCCACCTCTTCCAATTTTCAGTCCATTGTCCCTCTCTGGGACTTTCTCTTTTCAGAAAAGTCAGGTAAAGCAAGCAAAAGCGTTAAAAGCGTCTGGTTGGCTTGCATATTTATTTTATCTATCCCATTTTCTCTTTTTTCTTGGTAAAACAGGGCTGATCTTATGACACACGAAAAGTGTGCCCTTGTGACAGGTGCATCATCTGGTATTGGCAGAGCATTAGTTATAGAACTATTAAATAAAGAATATGAAGTTATTGGAATTTCTCGCTCTCAAAGCCGTTTAGAGGAAGTTGAGAAGGAGTATGATAACCCTCACCTTCATACATATGCTTGTGATGTAGCAGATGCAAGCTCTGTACAGGCGCTCTCTTTAAAGCTTAAAAACCAAGGCTATCTCCCAGACTTATTTTTTCTAAATGCAGGAATAGCAGGAGAACCTGCTATAGAGTCCTCCGATGTATTAGATGTGAAGTTTCATAGAAGTCTTTTTGAAGTGAATTACTATGGAGTTCTCAATTTTATTGAGCAGTGGCTTCCTCTCTGTAAAGAAAAGAAAGAGGGGACATTTGTGGCAACAAGCTCCATTAATGCGATTTTTGCTCCTCCAGGAGGAGCTGCCTATGCAGCATCAAAAGCTGCGATCTCAAAAGCTTTTGATGGTCTGAGGATTGCTCATACAGGCAGTGGTGTTCGATTTCTCAGTGTCTTCTGTGGCCCTGTTGAGACCCCAGGCCTCGTTGGTCAGTTGCCCTTTACATGGCAGCCAAAAAAAATGGCAAAATACATGCTCAGGCAAGCTGAGAAAGGGAGCTCCCGCTCTCACCCATCATGGTTTTACTCTTCTTTAGCCAGATTTTTGGATTTATTGTCAGAAGATAAGGTGATATGGGTCTTAAAGCATTTATGCAGAGAAAAGGAAAGAAAGTAATGCACTTTTATTAGGCTAGGGAGTGCCTCTACTTCATTAGGCCAAGCATACCACCGATATTTTGGAGCTCTTCTTCTACTTCTTGCTTATTATCTAATATAAATTTGCATAAACACTCTATTTTATGGTTTTCTATCGTTTCACTTAGTTGGATATTCCTTCTAAGCAATGTCTTTTCAATTTTTTGAATGCGACTTGTACTTGATGAATGGTTGATATCTAGGTGACTATCTCCGCTTTCAGAAATAACAATGCGTTGCCATAGGGTTGTGCGACTTTCTAAATTTGCTTGTTGCAATGCCTTAAAAAACCGAAGTCCTCCCTTTAGCTCTTCGTCAGAACTATTTTCAATTGCAAAGTCATCAGCTTTTGCTTCTCGCCACCGAGTGAATAAAACCTGTGAAACGAAACCTACTGTATAAGATACTGTTAGGGCAGAGGAAAAAGAAAGAAAACACATACCAAAAATTGAAGCTGCAAGCTGACAAATTCCAGGGATACAGTGTATGGTGAAATTGTCATTGTTTTTGATATGGCTCACTTCATGCTTTATCACCCAAGTACAAGCTTCTGTATCAGCTTCGTAAAACTCAGGAGCAATGATTACAGCAGCATCTCCTTTTTTGAAGCTATTTGTCCCATATGCGGAGCAAAAGCCAAGATCCAAAGCCTCAGCAAATATTAAGTTTGTTCTAACTTCAATATGATCAAGAAAAGGCTGCAGTTTTTTTTTGATATGGAATCCTGGTAACTTTTGTAAGGTTTCATTATATCGAGGGTCATCTTTATAAATTCTTTCTGATGAGAAAAAAGTTTTTCTTTTTAAGGGGAACTCAAAGAAAGTTTGTTTATAAGCTTGTAATGCATATCCAAATGGCAGAGTAAATAATCCGCTTATTAGTGACATGATAGATTAGTTTTTTTTGTTTTTAAAGTTTAGTATATTAAAACATTTTATATTTTAAGGGGTATTTTTGTTTAAATTAAGCAACTTATCTCCTAATAGGGAAGGCAAGGTGGTGCAGGCGTTGAAGGACAGTGGGGGAGCTTTTCACGGATTGCTCAGAAAATAATTTTTATGAAATTTTTTCTATTAATGTGAAAGGCGTGTGGTTATGTATGAAGTACCTCCTAGAGCTATTCCTTTGGAGGAAGGAGTAGCTGTTCAATGAGGTCCTGCTTGCAACTTCTGTATACTTCTCCATTCCCTTTCGATTGCTCTACAGCTTTCTTTTTACAAGCTATGTAGGCTTTTTTTGCTTGAGAGTCTGTACGAAGTCTATTTCGAAACCTGAGCAATTGTTTCCACTCTTGGTTTTTGGAAAAATATACATGTAAATGGTAACGGCGTATGCTCCAATCAGGATCAGGAAGGTCAGTGCGCCAAAAAGCATGATCATTACGGCTTGCATGTGCACGATACAGATAGCCAAGATCGACAAGAGAGTGTTCTAGATCGTGTAGAGACTGATCTGGGGCTAGCATTGCTAAATCAATAATTCCTTTGCCAGGCAGGCCAGGTACGGCAGTACTTCCCACGTGCTCAATCTGAAAAGATGGCTTCAGGTGGGATAGGATGCGTTTTTTTTCTTTTTCAAAAAGGACAGGAAAGTTTTCTTGGTATGGGTATAAGGCATATTTTTCCAACTTAACCTCGGCAATTTTTCTGACTTATTATTTATATACCACAAGAGAGAATAGCTTAAAATTTGCTTTGTATTGAGTGGGTTAGGTTTCTGATTACCCTAGAAATTTCTTACTCTTTTTTCAAATGATGGATCTCTATATGGTTTACCCTTATTCAAGATGGGTTACAGAGGGTTTATTGCAATGTTGAGTATGTTGAAGGCTAAGAAGTATGGAGCAGGGCCACGGTCTGTGATTGTTCTTCATGACTGGGTGGGTACACACGAAAACTACCAGTGGTGCGAACCTCTTTGGGATACAAAACAATATACATTCCACTTCTTAGATTTAAGAGGGTATGGCCTATCAAAAGATCTGGGTGGTACATATACTCAAGAAGAGATTGCAAGTGATGTGCAAAGCTATATAGAGAGTCATCACCTACAGGGAGCTGCGCTGGTTGCTCACTCTATGACAGGGCTTGCAACTGTCACGCTGTGGAATGATAAGCTCTTGTCAGGAGCATTTCTTGCTACCCCTGTCTCTCCTCATGGAGCTCCTATTAGTGATGAAGCTTTATATACAGGTATGCTAGATCAGCTTTCTTCTCAAGAAGGAAGAGAGGGGATCTTGCAGTTTCAGTATGGAGGATTTCTTTCTCAAGGCTGGATTCAGCATAAGCTAGATAGGTGGTGGAAAGAGACCAATGTAGAAGCTGTGAAAGGCTACTTCAAAATGTTTGCAAGGCACAGTGATCCACAAGTGGATGTCAATATTCCTATCCATGTCTTTGTGGGAGGAAAAGATCATCCTCCATTTGATGAGCAAAGCTTGCGCCAAGCCTTTTCCAGTTACCCTAAGGTGACCTGGACAGTACATCCTCTTTGTTCTCATGCTCCGATGGAAGAGGCCCCAGCCTATTTTGTGAACAGTGTGGAACTCTTTCTTTCGGCAATTTTTTCTTAGGTTAAAGGTGGTATATGACAAACCCTCAAGCAATTCAGTTGAGTGATTATAAAAAGCCTGCATATCAAGTGCAGTCTTTAGATCTTGCTTTCGACCTTGATTCGAAAAAATCATTTGTGCGCAGCAAGATTCGCCTGCAAAGGGTGCGAAAAGGGGAGCCTCTCGTTTTAAATGGCGAGCAAATCGGCTTTTTAGAAGTGTCTGTCGATGGCCAGGCTCTAACAGAGGGGCAGTATGAGCTTTCTGAAAGCTCTTTGACCCTCCACAATTTGCCTGATCAATGTGAAGTAGAAGTCTATAATCACTTCTCTCCAGAGGAAAATACAGCCCTTGAAGGGATTTACCAGGCTGGAAAGATTATCTGTAGCCAAAATGAACCTGAGGGGTTCCGGCGCATTACCTACTTTCTTGATCGGCCAGATGTCATGACCTGCTTTAAAACGACTCTGCGGGCAGATAAGCAAAAGTTTCCTTACCTCTTGTCAAATGGAAATTTAATCGAAGAGGGAGAGTTGGAAGATGGGCGCCACTATGCTGTATGGGAAGACCCTTTTCCAAAGCCTACATATCTATTTGCGGTTGTGGCAGGAGATCTTGGACGTATTGAAGATCACTTTATCACAGCAAGCGGTAAGCGCGTTTTGCTAGAAATTTACTCAGATCCAGGTCGTGAAAACCAGTGCCTACATGCAATGGAAGCATTGAAAAAAGCGATGAAGTGGGATGAGGAAACATTTGGCTTAGAGTATGACTTAGAACGTTATATGATCGTAGCTGTAGATGCTTTCAATATGGGAGCAATGGAAAACAAAGGCTTGAATATTTTCAATGCGAGCTGTGTTTTGGCTGATGAACATACAGCGACAGATGCCAACTACAAGCGGATTGAAGAGGTTGTGAGTCATGAGTACTTTCATAACTGGACAGGGAATAGAGTAACCTGTAGAGATTGGTTTCAGCTAACTCTTAAAGAAGGGCTGACCGTCTATCGTGACCAAGAGTTCACTGCAGACCTCCATAGCCGTGCAGTAGAGCGCATCGCACAAGCACGCTATATGGTGGAAAGGCAGTTTCCTGAAGACGCAGGCCCTATGGCACACCCTATTAAACCCGCTAGTTATGTCGAGATAAACAACTTTTACTCTTCAACAGTCTACCACAAAGGTGCGGAAGTGATTCGCATGGTAGAAAAAATGATCGGTAAGCCCTCCTTTAGAAAGGGGCTAGATACATACTTTCAGCTCTATGATGGACAAGCGGTAACAACAGAAGATTTTTTACATGCTATGGAGCAAGCTTCAGATTTTTCTTTTGCGCAGTTTCAACGCTGGTATCATCAGGCTGGAACACCAAAAGTACATGCTTCACTGCAGTATGATGCAAAGCTTTGTCAAGCAAAGCTCGTTTTTCGCCAAGAGATCCCTAAAACTCTCTATGGAGGTAAGCAAGAAGCTCTACACTTCCCATTCGCTTATACACTTTATGGACAGGAAGGAGTTGTCCTATACCAAACCGTGCATGAGATCAAGCGTATGGAGGAAGAAATTGTCTTAAATGGTATTGCAGAGTCTCCTATTCTCTCTTTAAATCAAGGGTTCACTGCTCCTGTTAATGTTTCGTATAAGCGCACTTTCAGTGAACTATGTCAACTCTTTCGCATAGAAAAAGACCCCTATAATAAGTGGCAAGCTTTCCAAGATATCTGGCAGCAGCTTATCTTGGAGCAAATAGGGTCATCTCATTGCCCTACTATTCCTAAAGAAGTCATTCAAGGGCTTCAAGAGGTGTTAACATCAGATGCCTTTGATCCTTCATATAAGGCTGAGCTATTGCACCTGCCCTCTAAAGAGCGCCTTTTTGATCAGCAAAACCCTGTAGATGTAGAATCAACTCTTCGTATTGCTGATGCCCTTGCTAAGCAGTTGAGTGATGAGATGTTTGACTTGTTGAGAGAGCTTTATCAGCAGCTCGCTTCTCCTTCTTACTGTTATAGCCCCAAAGAGATGGGGCAGCGCTCTTTGAAAAATCAGCTACTAGCTCTTTTAGCACAAGGGGAGCGAAGTGAGGGCAGAGAGCTAGCTCTTCAGCAGTTCAAGCAAGCAAACAATATGACAGATCGCTATGCAGCTTTGAGTATCTTGGTTGATTTTGAAGGGGAGGAGGCAATAGAAAGCTTACAGCAGTTCTATGAACAAGGCAAAGATCAACCTCTTGTGATTAATAAGTGGCTTGCTCTTCATGCTAAGTCAAAACGAAAAGATACTTTTTCAAGAGTACAAAATCTGATCAAAAGTAGTTGTGATCAGAAGGTTCCTAATCAGGTGCGTGCTTTGCTCGGTACATTTTCTGCTAACCCTTATCATTTCCATATGAATGAAGGAAAAACCTATCAGTGGGTTGCAGATCATATAAGAGAGCTGGACTCCATTAATCCTCAGATTGCTGCAGGATTATTGAAGGGCTATAGCCGTATTCGGATTATGGATAGTGAAAGAAAGCAACAGATGCTTGATGCTCTCAAATCTCTGGAGTCTACCAATCTATCAAAAGATTGTTATGAAATTGTAGCTAAGACTTTACAGCAGGTAGGAAAGTAAGCAAATTTTTTATGCTTCATTTATCTATAAATTTATGATATAGTTTTACAAATTTTTAATGACCTGGAGGTTTTAAATGGCTAATGATCAACATGTTGTTTTAGAAACAACACAAGGAAAGATTACTCTAAAACTCTTTGAAAAAGTAGCTCCTAAGACATGTGAAAATTTCACAGGCCTAGTGAAAAAAGGCTACTATGATAAGACAATCTTTCACCGAGTGATCGAAGGGTTTATGGTCCAAGGTGGAGACCCAACAGGTTCTGGTATGGGAGGCGAATCCATTTGGGGAGGCCAGTTTGAAGATGAATTTGATTCTGATGTGACTTTTTCTAAGCCTGGTTTGCTTGCCATGGCGAACTGTGGCCCTGATACAAATGGAAGCCAGTTTTTTATCACAACGGCAGCAACTCCCTGGCTAAACCAACACCACACCATTTTCGGTGAAGTGGTAGAAGGGTATGATGTTGTAGAAGCTTTGTCTAAAGTTGAAACAGATCCAAGTGATCGTCCCGAAAAGGAGCAGGCAATCCTTAAGGCTTCCCTGCTCACAGCAGTGACAGCCTAGTTCCAGCTCGCTAATGGGGGAAGGGAGCTTAAAATAGCTTCTACATTTCCTCCAGAAGAGAGACCAAACTTGGTTCCTCTGTCGTAGAGGAGGTTAAACTCTGCGTAATGGCCGCGTAGCTTGCTTTGCAAGGCGCGGTCTTTTTCTTCATAAGGGGTGTGAATGCGCTTCTTGTAGATCGGCATAATGGTTTCAGTAAAGCTTTCCCCTACAGATTTCCACATCTTGTAGTCTTGGTCTTCATTCCCAGTCCAGTAATGGTCAAAGAAAATCCCTCCAACACCTCGCTCTTTTCCTCTATGAGGAAGGTAAAAGTACTCTTTGGCCTGTTGCATAAAGTTTGGATAGAGAGAAGAGTCAATGGCATCAAGAGTTCTTTTTGCCACTGCATGGAAATATTCAGTATCTTCCTCATAGGCAAAGCCCATAGGAGTGAGGTCATATCCCCCTCCAAACCAGCGCTTTCCTCCAGCTTCAATGTAGCGGATATTCATGTGCACGGTGGGTGCATGGGGGTTACGCATATGTGTGATCAAGCTGACTCCTGTGGCGGAAAAAGGGCCCTCAGCATCTGAAGCTGGGAACTGATTTCCTTTGATATAGGAAAAGTGAACAGCACACTTCTCAAATACTTGACCTCGGAGAATCGCACGGCGACCCCCACCTTCTCCTCTATCATAAGACCACTCTTGCTGGTCAAATTGGTTTCCTGCTTCCAGGCTTTCAAACTCTTTTATGATGCTGCTTTGCAAGAGGCGAAGCTCTTCTGCTAAAGCATCTGCTTCAATGGATTGCTGTGTAGGAATCATTATTTCTCCCCCTATGGGTTAGATTCGGTAGGTTTATAAATAAATTCAGTTATTTTTTTACAAATAAAAAATTAAAAAATCTATTTGATAAATTATTGTTAATAAAAGTTTATAGTGTATAATTGAACCAAGGGGGAATAGGAGAGGGTATGATATGAAAAGCCAAAAAAAAGGGCTTGGTCTCAGCATTGTAGACGCAGTAGAAATGCTAACGACATTAGCAGAGCTTGGAGAGGGAAAGTTTCCAAGTAAACTATCCGAAGACGACCTCTACCATCTTGATCTTAAGCAGGAGTCTGCTTGGCATGATCAGAAGAATCGAGAGGAAAAAGAGCGTCAAGTGCGCCAAATGTTTAAGGTGATTCTTGATTACTTACGTAATTATTATCAGCATACAGACCTTACCCACACCTTAGAAGCTTCCTCAAGGATACATACGATCATGGTCCTTGTTGGTAAGGCTGCAAAAAAGCTAGAGCGATATACGAACCTTTTTAAGGGCCATAGTGTTCAAAAGACCACAGATATTGAAGAGCTCCGCAACCTACACCATTTTTACTTTTTTGAGCTGAAAGATAAAAAGTCCTCAGTAAAAGAAGCAAATAAGATGAAGCGCCTTTGGAACCGGTCATTTGGTAGCCGAGTTTTACAGGAGAGCGCAACAGAGCAGCAAAGAGAAGCGGAAGAGTGGATGCCTTCTTTGTCAGATTTGGAGTCAGTCAAGGCAGACACAAACTATGAGCTTTTCTATCTAAGAAAAGAAGATGACAAGCTCTTCTTTGAGCCGGATATGGTAAAAAATATTCAGCTTTATTGTCGGGAGCAGAATTACTTTGAGCAGTCAACCGCAGAAGACCCTCTTTTACAGGTTAAATCTTGGCATGACCGCTCTTTGCATAGTACAGCTCAGGCAATTTTACAGAATGTAAAAGTGATGACAAGCTACTTTTATCGAGAAGCGGCTCCTCAACACCAAAGAGAGTCTGTTAGACTGTTGAATATGGCTCTAATGGCTCTTATGCTAGCAGCAAACCCACGAAATCTGTTGCATACATTTGCAGCAAAGAGCTGTCACCAGTACTTTAAAGACTTCCTATCGTATTTCAGAGAGGTGTTAGTATCACCGGACTTCCAGGTGATTCAGTCAAGGTGGAATGGGCCACGGTCTAAAGAATTTGAGAATCGCCTTGTTGAGCTAGTGTATAGCTTGTCTTATGCTCTTTATGCACATACAAGTAAGAGTGAAGAGGTGAGTGCGGCAGTTGGTCAGTTACTGTCTTTAGGGGAAAGAAAAAAGGGAGAAAAGTTTTCAAGGTATCTCGAGAGATCGTATGAACGCCTGCAGCGGCTTTTGAAAGAGCATCCAGATGGACCTCTTTTCAAAGCGCTAGATCTTCTTTTAGAAGAAAAACAAGAAGCGTACGATCCAATGATGATGGAAAATATCCCTGCATCGATCTTTTGCTGGGAGCAAGAAGGAGGACGAGAAACGTTCGTCTTGCGCTTGCCCTCTCCAACAAAACAGACTCATATCCATAAAGCAACGATTACGGATGAATTTAAAGCCTTTTTGCATGCATGCCAAAATGGACAGCAAAAGGTACTGATCATCAATTTACAGGGACGTTGTGACTGGCGAGAGCAAGCACGCAGCTCTATCTTGGAAAAGATGCAGCATCAGGCAGAGTTTGCCAATATACTGGATGTGGTCACATTACCAAAAAATAGCGACTTTTATCACCAATTTGCTCCTTATGCAGAGCTAGATCATGCGTATCTATTTATGGATCAGTTTCTTGAGCATATGGAGTCTGAAGCTTCCGGATTTTACTTCCCAAAAAGCATCCGAGCAAAGCTTACCTCTGAGGTGATGAAAAAAATGGTCCATCAAGTACATGTAACCATTTTTGATAAGGCAAGCTACCTCGACCGGAAGCAGCGCCTTGCATTTATCGAGATTGTCTATGCATTAATTACTAGAAAGGTGAGAGAGATTGTCTCCCCAAAATACCTAGCTTTTAGCTGTAAAGATGGGCTAGATCGTAGTTTGAGTGCTTCTGTAGAAGTCGCCTTAATCGAAGAAATGATCGCAAAACAGGAGGTTGATACAGGATGGGATGCTCCTATTCAGCAGCTTCTGCACTGTTATCCAATTTTTATTCGTGAAAGAGCAATGCTTGATGAGCCTTATCATAGGCTCATACAAGCAATAGAAGTCATAGAAGGTGCTATGAGTAAGGGAAAGGGATCTTTAGATATATTTAAGTCACAAGACCCAATGAAGCTAAAGTTCCAGATTTAAGAATCCCATGCAACTAAGCTACCAGAAGTGATAAATGCAGCTGCAGTTAGGTAGGGCTTTTTACTCTTTATAACTAAGCCTCCTGCAAGCGAGCTTAGTGCTAAGTTTGAGAAGCTTTTTACCAGGTTAAATGCAGCTTGTTTCAACTTCTTTTGGCTTATGTTATTGCCACTTGCTTGAAAAGTGTCGACCATTTCAGCTGTAGATAGTAGAGCTTGCGCAGATGTTCCTACAAGCCATACAGCGCTAGCTGTTGTACTAAGGGTCACTAAAGCTGGGGCCACTCCTGCTAAGGAGGCTGCAAGTAAGATGGGAGTCACAAGGTCTAGGTAGACCTCAGAAACATCCGTCACTTTCTTCAAAATATGGTGTAAGTATGGAGTTTGGGGAGGCTTTTCTGCACTAATTTCAGTAAAGCGATCAAAATTTCCATTAAATGCACTCTTGGTCATCTTAAAGAAAGGAATGGAAAAGATGCCATCACGAGCACTGTCAATAACTTCGATGGAAGATTCTAGGTGACGAGCTTTTGGTGTAGAGGATAAGCTTGTTGCTGCAAGCAAAAGCCCTTGGCCAACTCTCAAAATGCCTTCAAGGCAATCATTGGAGATCAGCACTTGCGGCTGGGGACTGGGTAAAAAAGAGGAGCTGTTTAGAGAAGGGTAGGTACCATTCTCTATCATTGTAGACTCACTGACAATCATGTTCATTAGACTGCTGCACAAATAATTTGTTTTAGTTAGATAAATTATACTATATTTATAATTTATTAACAATAATAATTAATTATTTGAATTTATCTTTTAAGTAGTTGATTAAAGGGGCTACGGATAAACCATGGCCAGTCACTCTTTGTAGCAACTCATCTAGTGTGTAGATGCGGCCATGTTGGTGAAGGTTGTCTTGTAGCCAACTTCGAAGGATTGCAGTCTCTCCTTTAGCGAACTCTGAACCCCAGTTCGGGTGCTGCGTTTGAAAGGCCTCCCAAAGCTGGGCCATTGTCATATTCCCCAGAGTATAGGTTGGGAAATAGCCAAACATACCAAAGGACCAGTGAATATCTTGCAGATATCCTTCCTGATCAGAAGGAGGCGTCGTGAGGAGGTACTCCTGAGATTTGCTATCCCAAAATGCACGCAAGTCTTGAACAGATAGACTTCCCTCTAAAAGGCTCACTTCTGCTTCATACCGGAGGCAGATATGTAAATTATAAAAAAGTTCATTGGAGCTAAGGCGCAGGTGGCAGGGAGATACTCGGTTTAAATATGCATAGAGTTGCTCTGCATGGTTGAATGGAAGGGGCGAGTGGAATATTGCTTTAAGTTGGGGGAAGAGCCACTCAGAGAAAGGGCGACTTAAACCAACAGCTGTTTCCCAAAGGCGAGCTTGGCTTTCATGCATAACCATAGATAGAGGACCACCAGCCGGTGTGCCATAGTGTTCTTTCGGAAGCTGCATACTATACATGGCATGCCCCCCTTCATGAAGGAAGGCTAAGATCGGGTGCTCAATAGGATGAGAGGAGCTGAAGTTTAAGGTGAAGCGTTGATCATGAGGCCCTAACTGTAGGCAAAAAGGGTGGGGAGACGTAGAAATAGTCACTTCATCTTCAGGAAGATGCATAAAAGAGCGTAAGGCAGCACGAAGAGCACTTTGTTCACTCTCTGTATAGTGATGAGATACTTTTTGCCAGGATGGATTTTTTGAAAACTGCTTAGCAAGAGGGAGGATTTCTTGTTTGATCGCAGCAAAGTAGAGATCTAAGTCCGCCTTCTTGGTAGCAGGAGCAAGAGATCTAAAAGTTGGAGAGATAGAGCTCAATAGAGCTTCATACGGGTGATTTTGATAACCTAAGCATTCTGCTTTCTCTCGGTTTAGAGCAACGGATTCTTCCAAAAAGAGTAAGTAGTCCTCTGGAGAGCCTCCTTGCCGAGCCTTTTTCCATGCGGCTAAACCCTTCTCTCGACTCGCAGCTAGTTTTTGGTTTAAATGGAGAGGAATTTTGCGAAAGGCAAGAAAATCTTCTCGCCATAGTGCCAAGTTTCTTGCCTCTACATGAGACCACTCCTTAGGAGAGCGTAATTCGCCAGATTGCATATCAATCAGTTGGTCAAGGCGGGAAGATAGCTTTTGACAAACCTCCATTTCATGAATCTTGGAAGCAACATTTTCAAGTAAAATACCTCGATCTTTAGAGGCTTTTGCAGGTAAAGAGGTCTGCTGATCCCAAAATAGAAGATTATAGAGAGTCAAAGCATCAGAGATTTCTCTATAGGTTGCTAAAATTTCCGCATAAATGGATCGGTTATTCATGATAGGCCTCTTGGGGAGTATAGGATGCTTGAGGTAAGGGATGAATATGTTCATCTAAAGTAAAAAGACGCTGGATTCTAGGCCCGAGGCAGGTAATCAATTCATGAGGAATTGTACCTCCTTTATGAGCAAACTCTTCGGGGGGAAGCTCCTTCCCATCGCTACTGCTGCCGAAAATAACGACTTCATCGCCCTCTTTTGCTTCAGGAATAGACGAGATATTCACCATCAAAAAGTCCATACAAATTGAACCAACCACAGGAGCTTTTTTCCCTTGAATAAGTAGAGAGCCTCCTTGGGCATAATGGCGATGAATACCATCAAAATAACCAAGAGGAACAACAGCAATACGTTCTTCTGGCTGATTGACTTGATAGCAGCGTCCATAGCTCACAGTGTCTCCTCTTTTGCAATTGTGAATCGCTGTAATAGAGGAGCGAAGAGAAAGAGCTGGTTTTAGAGGGAGTTGAGGGGAGTGGACAAGGCCAAAAAGAGCTAACCCAACACGAACCATCGAAAAGTCCGATGAGCCAAAGCGGGCGACAGCAGCAGAGTTTTGTGCATGAGTGTGCCGCACAGCAATTCCTTCTCGTTTGAGAAGGCTTGCGACAGACTTCAGTTGTGCTGCTTGCTGCTCAGTAAAAAAGTCTCCTTCTTTTTGGTCAGCTAACGCAAAGTGTGTCATGATGCCTTCCAGCTCAAGGTGAGAGGATTGGTTGACATATCTAGCGAGCTCTATAATTTTATCTGGGGAGTTCCCTAGCCGAGTCATTCCTGTATCAAGGTGTAGATGGACCTTAGCTCGCTGACGCCGGCGTTGGGCCTCTTTTTGAAGGCTTTGAGCAAGGTGGAGGCTGCCAACACCCACCTCTAGCCCCGCGCGGACAATAGCTCCCACTTCTGAAGGGCGAGCATGAAGAACAAATATTCTTGTTTGTAGTCCCTCTCTACGTAGAGCTAGAGCTTCCTGTATATAGGCAACACCAAAGATGCGTATACCACATCCAGCAAGGAAGCGGGCGAGAATTGAAGCATCTGTGCCATAGGCATCGGACTTAATCATGGGCATAATCTCTACACGTTTGCCAAGGTGGCTACGCATAAGATCAATATTTTGCTTAATGGACCCAAGGTTAATCTCTAAAATGCTTTCATGAAGAAATAAAGGAGCATTTTTGATGAATGTGTGTAGAGCTAGTTTGTTGGCTCCCCGGAAAAGAACGCTATCTTTACTTGAGACTTCTTCTTCTAGTAAATGTAAGGCCTCTTGCATGTCTGAGACAGTTCGCAAAGAGGTTTGTGGCGAAAGATTCTTCATATACTGAAAGAACTCAGGAGGGAGGTGGGACTGCACAGCAATTACGCAATCAATCGCAAAAGAGCTTAGTACTTGAGCAGCGTGTTTCCAGTTAGGAGTTTCTGACTGAAAGCCACTAAAAACAAGCCAGCGTCTTCCTTGGACCCCTAGCTTGAAGAAATGAGCAAGAGAGGTGTACAACGTCTCAGGGATCGCTGTATAGGGCTCATTAATAAATAAAGCTCCTCCGGGGGAGCGCCAAATTTCAGATCCTCGCCATTGAAAATCATAGTGCTCAATAGTGGATCGTACTGTTGCTTCAGGAACGCCAAGAGCACAGGCAGCCGCTTTTGCTCGTTTGGTTAACTTGGCTAAAAAAGGATGCTTAGGGAGTTTGGTCACTTCTATAGACGGTGTCTGTACCTTTATCTGAGGGACTTGCTCAAAAAAAGCATGATAATCCTCTTTTAGAAACTGAGAGGAGTCAAATAAGTACGGATGGGAGTGATCTAACTCTGCAATAAGAGCTTGATCTGGCTCGACCATCTTGACTAGCGAGGCTAGCTCGCCTTTTTTAGAAGCAGCTAGTTCGATCAGAGCTATCTCATGACTGTGGTGAATCTCAAAAAGAGAAAGAGCTGCACCAATTTGGCTGTTGTAGCTTTCTGGAGAGCAAAAAGTGGTATAGTGTGTAGAGAGGATCTTTCCAAGAAGGTCCTTTAGGATCGTTTTGCCAGATGTCCCCACAATAGCAATGACTTGACAAGAGAATTGAGAGCGATAGCTAAGAGCAAGCTCTTGGAGTGTTTTCAAAGGGTTTGCAACACGCAGTAAAATCGGGGTCTTCTGATCTTTAGGTGGGGTGTAGCTTTCTTCTACGATAGCATACCGAGCGCCTTTGGTATAGCTATCTGGGACAAAATCATGGCCATCGTATAGGCGGCCACGCAGAGCAATGAACAAGGCGTTTTTAGAGAAAATACATCCTGAGTGGATAGACACTTGGTCAACTTGTGCTGAAGGAATCTCTTTGACTAAGTGTTGGATAGAGTTGCATTTGGATAGGAGAAAGGGCTCCATCTATCTGCCTTTTTCATGTCATCTTAGTAAAACGATAGGTAAAGAAGGTGAAAAAAGCTACAGGTAGTGAAAGGAAGCAAAGCCACATAGGAAGAAATTGGCCTTCAGCAAGAATGGAGAGAGTGTCTAAAAGGACAAAGTAAAAAAGCATGCCGAAAATAGTGGTGCATGAAATTAGGAAAATCGGAAAACGCCTTCTAAACTGTAGGCAGAGAGAGGAAGGAAGGAAGATGGCAATAAGAGCCGCAAGCGGAGCCATCAGGCGAGTCCAAAGAGTGGCTCTTAACTTCACAGCTTGCTTTGAGTGCTGACTGGCACTATCAGCGATGTTCGCTGATAAGGAGGAAAGAGAAAGTTCATCAGGGGCAAGAGTTTCGAGCTTAATGTGCTTTTTCTCAATGGAAAGCTGAGGAAAGTCCAGCTCTTGTATGCTTTCTTTTAAAATAAGAGCTCCTTTTGAATCCCTTTCTATCACTTGCACATAGGACCCTTTGGGCGGAGAGCTAAAGGGGGTTAGCTCATTCATGTGTAGGATCTTATCTGGAGACTGAATCCAGAATAGGTTGTGGAAAGAAGCTGCTTTTTTATCAAACTTTTGAAAGATAAAGGTAGAACCATCTGGAAGGGGAATGGAGCGAATTTTTGGAGCCTCTGCTGAAAAGCTAAAACTACCTTTGATTCTTCTTGTTTCTGCAAGCGACTGAGGGTAGACAAACTGAAAAGATAGGTAGAGCAGTATGGTTAGCCCTACTGCGATGATGAGAAAAGGGCGTAGTAAAAGTTGTCTATTCAAGCCTCCAGCTAGCAAAGCGGCAAGTTCGTGACGCTGCTGCAGGTTATATAGTGTATATGTAACAGCAATGGAGAGAGAAACAGGCAAGATAATAGGTGATAAGACAACCACTTCATAAAAGAGAGTTTGTATGGTCGCAATATCAAAAAGGTTCTCATCAAGGTCTTCTGTAGCTTGCAGGCTATAAAAAAGGATGGTGAAAAGAAAAAAACAGCCAATGGAACAGAAGAAAAAAACTTTTAATGTTTCTTTTGTTAGGTAGCGCTCCCAAATTGTAGAAAATATCATGAGAGGCCCCTCATCGTTCTGTTTAGAACTAGGTAACTAGCAACGAGAAGCAGTAAGCTTGGCCCCCAGTGAAGTATAGAGGAGGCGAATAGTCCCACATCCACTCTTTGACCTATAATAAGGCAAATGAGCATGGTTGCCATCAATGTACAAAGAAAATTGAGGCTTTTTGATGACTGCCTTCTACTTGTTGTAATAGCAAATGAAATACCCACTAAAGTGGCGGGGATAATAGCAAAAGGAATCGCTATGCGTCGCATCAATTCCTCTAGCGATCGATGAAAATAATATTTGCGCTTTGAGATCTCCTTAGGGGGGGACTGCTGTTCAATAGCGTTTAAGTACGCTTCTCTAGCGCGCTGGATTCTAATTAAAAGTAGAGATGTGCGGAGGTGAGAGGTTTTAGGGCGGTACTTGCTCTTGGAAAAGCCAAGTTGTGCAAGGATCTTCATGGGAGCTTGTAATGTTTTTTGGTTGTCGATCGCTAAGTTTCCAAAGGGAGCCTCTTGGGTTGGGGGCGAGGACTGGATAAAGGTAAAGTCTTCGGCAACCATTTCTTGAGACTTTGTTGAAGTTAGCTTTTTGGCAAATAGCAAGTTAAATGCTCCTGAAGAATCAGGGCTATGGGCAATAACAACATTTTTTGCTCTGCGCCCCGCACGGATCAGCTCCATATCTGTATAAAAGTGGTAGCGTTTTGCTAGCTTGGGGTTCCCTAGTAAAGCAAATGGGTTGAGGCGGCCTAGCTCTTCTTCTGTTTCATTTGCTTGTACTTTTCCCCTGGGGCGGATTTCAGATATCACAAAAAAGTTAAGACTAGCAAAGAGTGTAGCCGTAATGACAAATGGCAAAATGATAGACCAAAGTGAGTGGCCAGAGGCTCGCATAGCAGTAAGCTCACTGGTGGCAGAGAGCTGCTTAAAGAGCAAGTAAGTGCTTACAATTGTCGAAACAATAGCTGTTATTGGAAGGGTATATGGAATTTGGTAAAGAGCAAAAGCAATAAGAGTCCTCCAAGAGGCTCCTAGTGTGGCCGCAGAAGCAATTTCTCTCAGCTGCACCACAAGCGTCAGGAGGATAATACAGATCGTTGTAAGAAAAAAGACGCGTAGATAAGGAAAAAGAAGGTAACGCCAAAGTAAGGGAATCATTAGGCCATGAGCATTTTTGCTGAGCAACTTCTCTCAGTATAGTCTTTATTGTTCTTTTTCAGTATTATTTTTAGCCTATGGCTGACTTGGCATTAAAGTGTATACAATTTTTTGAAGAGTCTGGGGTGGCTCAGGCTCCCTGTTTATTTGCTTGCTCTGGAGGGGTGGACTCTCTGTCTATATACCAGATCGCTAAGTCTATTTCTCCTCCTTTTAAGAGGATTGTTTTGCATATTGATCACGGGTGGCGGAAAACAAGTCATGCCGAGGCAAAAAAGCTGCAGCAGTATGTTGAAGCTCAAGGAGATCTTTTCTTGTTCTATCAATTAGATCCCCCTCCCCAAGATGCAAGCAATCTAGAGGACATCTGTAGGCAGCAGCGTTTAGCTATTTATCAAGAGGTATATCAGGAGTATCGCTGCCAAGCATTGATTTTAGGGCATCATGCAAACGATCAGCAGGAAGTGATTTTAAAGCGAGTGATGGAGGGCTCTCATTTCAGTAAGCTTTCTGGAATGAAAAGAGACTTTACATGGGATGGGATGAGGATCCTTAGGCCGCTGTTGCCTTTTTCCAAGAATGATGTGCGGCAGTGGGCTGCTTGCCAAAAGCTCAATTGGATTGAAGATCCCTCCAATCTAGATGAGCGCTTCCTAAGGGGGAGAATGCGCACAACAATGGTTCCCTACTTAGAGAAGGTGTTTGGTAAAAAGTTTGAGCATAATCTACTCCATTTAGGGCAGTCTGCCACAGAGCTTACGGAGTTTATGCAAGAAGCTCTTTCAGAGAGTTTGTCTAAAGTGCAGAGAGCTCCTTTTGGCTGGTTATTAGAAAGGCAGGATGCTCCTTCTCACCAATGGGCTTTGAAGTGGTTGCTCGCAGAGCAACTTTCGGCGCATAAAGATGTGTTGTCAAGGAGGCATATAGAGCAGCTCGTTGCAGGGATAAAAGAAAAAAAAGCGAATCAATGGTTTATCAGTAAGCTAGGAGCTATTTACCAAGATCGAGGCTCTCTTTTTTACTTCAATGTGCTGCCTGTGTGGCTTGAGTATCTTTCTATCAAACCAGGAGAAAAGAAAGTGGTAGGGGATTGGGCCATCTCTTTGCAGAAGAGTACCACTTCCTTGCCTTTGTCACAGAAAGGATGGAAAGAAGCCATGCAAGGAACCTTGCGAGCCATTGTTCCCTATCAGACAACGCAGTTACAGCCCCCAGATAAAGCAAAGCGTTTAGCGAATGGGAAAAGCCTCAAGCGAGCATGGGAAGAAGAAAAAGTTCCAGCCTGTTTGCGCAAGGCTTTTCCTTTAATTCTCAACCAAAAGGGAGAGGTTTTGCAGGACTTTACGCTTACCAATCAAAGAGGCAAGCCTATAGAGGGAGAGGTTGGAGAGCTTCATTTGCGCTTCAATCACCCTCATCCTTCCAGCTGCGCTTGAAATGCAATCAAGGATTACTTATACTGGTGGCTTGCAACATATACATTTGCGGTTGACTAGATGATGACAGAAGATCCAAATAGAGAGGATAACAAAAAAGGCTTTCCATTTACCTTTTTTCTTTTCCTCCTCATAGCTGTGCTGCTTGTCGTAACAGCTCAAAACTTCATTAACCGCAAAGAGGCTGCGGTTGCATATAGCTATCAAGCAGAGCATTTGACAAATTTAGACCTCCTGCAACCTGAGAATAGCAAAAAGACAGCGATTAATGATCAGCTTGTCACATTTAGCGGGCGGTTCAGGGATAAAAAGACAGAGGTTAGCAAAGAACGTTTTGCTTACCTGACTCTGTTGAGTAAGAATCACCAGCTCAAGCGGACAGAAGCACAGTTAAAATCGGATCTTGATCAAGAGCAAGCTGCAATCGATAAAGCTGCAGGTTTATTCCTTCACTTAGCAGACCTTCCTCTTCCTTCCACTGGTTATGTAGTTGTGGGAGCTGCGTATGATACAGCAGATCGTTCCAACCGCATCGTCTTGCAAAAACTCTCTCCAAAAGATGTAGATGGCATTGCAGATCTTAAGGAAGGGTTTCAGCGCTTAGGCAATGAGCCCTCTGTTCAACAGTTGGATGATTATCGTACAGAAGTACTTGGTGTGTTGAGCAACTTTCTCTCTCCTCAGCTTGGTATCGGAGTTGAAAAAACCAAGCGCACACTGCGAACTCTTCTAAAAGAAACAAAAGCTTTAAATGATCGCTCTCCGGCTGCACAACAGCTAGCCACATTTAAAGAGGTAATCTCCCATTTAGAAGAGATCATAGGGCAGCTGAATCACAGTGATGATTTGATCCGTTTAAACCAGCTTCGCTCTGTGCGCAGCTATAAGTCCTTAATAGAGCAGTATCGAGAGACTTCAGATCAGCTTGCAGAGAATGAAGTGCAACTTGCAAAAGCAAGAAAAGCTGTTACAGGGACAATTTGGTTTTATAATAATAAGGAGCTCACAACTAGAGCTCTTGAAGGACAAGATCCTGATGTTTTCCAAAACTGGTATGACCGTGCTAAGAAAGAATGGTCGGCATTTGAGAAAAATCAAGGGGGATTTTTTCGCGCACCAGATCAGCCTAGAAACTTAGTTCTTGAAAAAACCTTTAAGAGTAAAGAGCCAGCTCCTAACTATATTAGTTATATTTTTACTGCACTGCCCGTCATTTTAGTGATTGTGCTCCTTTACTTTATGTTTTCTCGACAGATGAAAGGTGGAGTGGGTGGCGGAGCCATGAGTTTTGGCAAGAGCCCTGCACGCCTTCTAGCAAAAGGGCAAAATAAAATAACATTTGCCGATGTTGCTGGAATAGAGGAAGCAAAGGAAGAGCTATTTGAGATAGTGGAGTTTTTGAAGGATCCTTCGAAGTTTACAGCTCTTGGAGGTCGCATTCCTAAAGGGGTTCTTTGTGTAGGACCTCCAGGAACAGGAAAAACTTTAATTGCAAAAGCTGTGGCAGGCGAGGCAGATCGCCCGTTTTTCTCTATTTCAGGGTCGGACTTTGTCGAAATGTTCGTTGGGGTTGGAGCTAGTCGTATTCGTGATATGTTTCAGCAGGCCAAGAAAAATGCTCCTTGTATCATCTTTATTGATGAGATTGATGCTGTTGGACGCCACCGTGGAGCCGGCATCGGCGGAGGGCATGATGAAAGAGAGCAGACCCTCAACCAGCTTCTTGTTGAAATGGACGGTTTTGACTCTAATGAAGGGATCATTCTTATGGCAGCCACAAACCGCCCCGATGTCCTCGATAAGGCTCTTCTAAGACCAGGACGTTTTGATCGCCGCGTGGTAATTGACTTGCCAGATGTAAAGGGGCGGTATGAAATTCTCAAAGTGCATGCTCAGAAAATTAAAATTGATGATTCTGTTGATTTAATGGCTGTCGCACGCGCAACTCCAGGAAGCTCCGGGGCAGACTTGGCAAATATCTTAAATGAGGCTGCTTTATTAGCAGCCAAAAAAGGGCGTTTTGCAGTCACATCTCAGGAAACCACAGAGGCCTGTGACAAAGTTCGCTTTGGAAAAGAGCGAAGAAGCTTAGAGCTTGATGAAGAAGAGAAGAAAACAACAGCTTACCATGAAGCAGGGCATACAATTGTTGCTGCAAAACTGGAGCATGCTGACCCCGTAGATAAAGTAACGATTATTCCTCGAGGGTTTTCTCTTGGAGCAACGCACTTTTTACCGAAGAAAAACAGAACGAGTTACTGGAGAAGAGAGCTTGTTGATCAGCTTGCTGTTCTTATGGGTGGACGTGTTGCAGAAGAGCTCTTTGTGAAAGATGCATCTAGTGGAGCACAACAAGATATAGCACAAGCAACAGAGCTTGCACGCAGCATGATCTGTCGCTGGGGGATGAGTGAAAAGCTCGGTCTTGTCGCTTATCAGGAAGCTGGGAACCAAAGCTCCCAATATATGGGAGTCGGGCAGCAGTCAGAAAAGCTCTATTCTGAAGAGACTGCTCAGCAAATTGACACAGAAGTCAAGGGTGTCATTCAAGATGCTTACAAAGTAGCTACAGAAATTCTTGAAAAATACCGAAGTGAGGTTCAGCTCATGACGGATATGTTGATGGAATTTGAAACCTTAGACGCGGAGGATGTAAAGGAAATTTTGGATGGAGAGTGGGAAGTTACAAAAAAGCGAGAGCGTCTTAACTTGCAAGATGCTAAACATCGCAAGGCTCCTCCTCCAGTTCCTGAAAATCTTCCGTCAGAAGACGAAAAAGAGCCTCCGGAGGAAGAAAATAGGGATAAATCGCTACAAGAGAAGCCAGTATAGGGCAAATCGTTGAAACTATATCGAAGATATGGTACAATTATGGCTCGCAAACACTGGGTTAAAATTTAATCAAACTGCCCTTAAATGTAGGGTTTAAAGAGGAGATCGACTCTGGCATGTCTCTGGATAAAAGCACTAAAGAAGAAATTACCAAAAAGTTTCAGCTGCACGAGAAAGATACTGGTTCTGCAGATGTTCAGATCGCTATTCTTACAGAACGCATTTCCGAACTTACTGAGCACCTAAAAGTTGCTCCTAAGGATCATGGTTCTCGGCTTGCGCTTTTGAAGCTTGTCGGTCAGCGTCGTAAGCTGCTAGATTATCTGAACTCAACAGATACAAAGCGCTATAAGACATTAATTAAGCGTCTAAGCCTTAGAAAATAGGCTTTTCTTCTATTTTAAGGCTGGCTTCTTTGCCAGCCTTTATGTTTTAATCCCTTCCTTTAAACAGATCGATTCAAGACTTTCTACAGCCATTAGGTTGGAGATGGTTGATGCTATTTTATTATATGACTTTAGGAGACGAACAATATGGACACAGTTGAATCAACAAGCCTTGAGATTGGTGGAAAGCAAGTCACTTTTGAGACAGGAAAGATTGCTCGCCAAGCTAACGGCTCTTGCGTTGTCCGTGTCGGTGAAACAGTCGTTTTTTCGAGTGTTTGCACCTCTAAAGAACCTCAAGATGTTGATTTTCTTCCTCTTCGTGTAGATTACCAAGAAAGGTTCTCTTCGATTGGAAAAACTGTTGGAGGGTTCATTAAACGTGAAGGCAGACCGACCGACCGAGAAACTTTGGTAAGTCGTTTGATCGATCGTCCTCTGCGTCCTATGTTTCCTGAAGGATATCGACATGAAGTCCAAGCTCTTTCCTTTGTCTGGTCCTATGATCGCCATAACCGTCCGGATACATGGGCAATTTGCGCTGTATCTGCTGCAATGTGTCTTTCTGATGTTCCTCTCCCTAAACCTTTAGGGGCTGTACGCGTTGGGCGAATCGAAGGAAATTGGGTAATCAACCCTTCTGTGGCACAAACAGATGAGTCAGATTTAGATTTAGTTCTTGCAGGAACAGAAGATGCCATTCTCATGATTGAGGGATATTGTGACTTCCTGACAGAAGCAGAAGTGCTAGATGCGATTGAAACGGGTCATGAAGAAATTAAGAAAATCTGTGCAGCTCTAAAGGCGTGGCAAGAGAAGATCGGCAAGCCAAAGAAAGTCGATACATTATTGCCTCCAACAGCGGACTTACAAGCTAAAATGGAAGAGCTTTTTGGCCATGAGATGGACCAAGCTCTTGCTTGTGCAGATAAGGTCTCTCGTGAAGAATCTCTAGCTACTCTAAAGGAAAAAACTCTTGAAGCTTTAGTTGCAGAAGAGGGTGAAGAAGGGCCTTTAGAAAGAGATGTCAAGCGAGCGTTTAAGGCTTTTTCAGCAAATAAAATGCGTCAGCAGCTTCTACAAACAAAAGTGCGTTGTGATAAGCGAGGGTTAGGAGAGGTTCGACCCATCACAATCGAAGAAGGACTCTTGCCTCGTGCACATGGTAGTGCGCTGTTTACTCGCGGAGAAACACAAACAATGGCGGTCTGTACTCTCGGTGGAGAGAATATGGGCCAAAAGTATGAAGACTTACATGGTGATTGGAACCGTCGCTTCTACTTGCAATACTTCTTCCCTCCTTTTTCCGTGGGAGAAGTGGGACGCATGGGACCAGCGGCACGTCGTGAAGTCGGTCATGGAAAGCTTGCTGAGCGTGCTTTACAATATGCGCTACCTAGCCGTGAAGCTTTCCCATACACCATTCGTCTAGAGTCAAATATTACAGAGTCCAATGGCTCCTCTTCTATGGCTTCAGTCTGTGGTGGCTGCCTGGCAATGATGAATGCTGGTGTCCCCATTAAGAGGCCTGTAGCAGGGATTGCTATGGGATTGATCCTAGAGGAAAATGACTATGCAGTCTTATCCGATATTCTTGGGATTGAAGATGCCCTAGGAGATATGGACTTTAAGATTACGGGAGACCTTGAGGGAATTACCGCTTTCCAAATGGATATCAAAGTGGAAGGAATCACTATTGATATCATGCGTAAAGCTCTAGAGCAGGCAAAAGAGGGACGTAGTCATATCCTCAATAGAATGCTAGAGGTTTGTCCTGAAGCTCGCGGGATGGCGGCTCATGCTCCTCGCATTGAGTCTATTCGTGTTAAAACGGATAAGATCGGTACAGTTATTGGTCCTGGAGGAAAACAAATCCGTAGCATCATCGAAGAAACTGGTGTCGAAATCGATATCAATGATGAGGGGATTGTTAACCTCTGTGCAGCAGACCAACCATCCTTAGATAAAGCGCGTAAGATTATCGAAGATCTCGTAGCAGAGGTTGAAGTTGGTAAAATCTATCGTGGACGAGTGACTAGTGTGCGAGCGTTTGGAGCGTTTGTCGAGGTGCTGCCAGGGAAAGAAGGGCTTTGTCATGTTTCAGAGCTAGATAAGCAGCGTGTTGAAGATGCAGAGCAATTTGTGAAAGTCGGAGATGTCATGACCGTAAAGGTTCTTGGCGTCAATGAAAAGGGACAGGTAAAGCTCAGCCGTAAAGCAACTTTGCTTACACAAAAGTAATCTTTCTCTTAAGGGCTAAGAGGTTTTTCTCTTGGCCCTACTATTTTTCTGACTTAGGCGATGCAGCTGTTTCTTGGCTGTGCTGGAGATGAGGGTTTTCACAGTCAAAGCCTTCACTGATTATTGATGGATCAAAAGGCATCTGGTCTTCAGGTGCAATAATCACTTGTTGAATTGCAGAAGCCGGCGGTATTTTTCGCTTCTCCTTCATCACAGTGTTGCTTTTTTGTACCTTGGATTTTGTTATGGAGGGAGAGTTCATCCTCGCTATATAGGAGAGGTACTCTAAGTATCCAGTGTAGATTTCATACTCTTTTTTCTTCTCACGGTGCTGGTGCGGTTGTCTTTGGTAATCGCGGTAGCTTTGAAAAATCATGACTTGCTTTGTCGAAGGAAGTTTAAGAAAGTGCTCATAGAGCTTCTTATCTTCATCAACTCCTCCCCAAAGGTTAAGGGCTGCCAACGTTAATAGGCCTGTAAGAAGAAGGTTTTTGCGTATCACCAGTTTAGACCTTTGTTTCAAGTCGTACTTCCAGATAAGACGCGCGAACTCCACTTGGGTCTTCTCGTATTTCTATTGAAAAGGGGATGGAGATTTCCTCTTTGTGCTTGGCATGAGCGAGTAGTTTATACGCTTTTTCTTTTAGCTCTTCATCAACAGGAAGCCCTTTTAAAGGTGCTAAAAGCCTTTCGATCTTTTCTTGCTCTAAATCAGGATCTATCTGTTTTCCATAAAATGGTTTATTACTCATAGCTCTTGCTCTTATCCGTTCAGGTTCCCTATCATTATCCTCTGTCTAACAAATGCATAGAAAAAAAGCACATGGATCCTTTACTTGACTGGCGGCAAATTCCTGTACAAAACGATGATGAACGCTTTATGCGTGAGGCAATCAAAGAAGCTTGTAAGGCCTATAAGCAAAAGGAAGTTCCTGTAGGCGCTGTTCTAGTTGTAGAAGGAAGTATTATCGCAAGAGGATATAATCAAGTAGAGAGCCTTAAAGATGCCACGGCTCATGCAGAAGTTCTTTGTATTGGAGCTGGTTCACAGCAGGTGAATAACTGGCGTCTTGAAGGAGCTACTCTTTATTGTACTTTAGAGCCCTGCTCCATGTGTGCAGGGGCCTTATTCCTATCTCGCGTGAAGCGCTTGGTTTGGGGGGCTCCTGATAAGAGGCATGGAGCGAATGGTAGTTGGGTCAACCTTTTTGAAGGGGTTATGCACCCGACTCACCAGGTGGATGTGCAGGGTGGGGTGTTATCGACATATTGCGCTCAGCTCATGCAGCAATTTTTCAAGGAACGAAGAGGAGGGGCTCATGTCCCAGGAAGCATTACAGGCTTTACAGAGGCAGATTGAATGGCAACAAAATAAGCTTTTAACGGTTGCAAGGAAGATTATCCCTTATGTAACTCCAGAGGATATTTTGCAGCTGATTGATTATCCTCAGCTAGAAGAACACCCAGAGGTTCGATATCTTGAGGGAGTACTGCATGGTCTTCAAGAGGCTGAAGCTTGTTTAAGAGGGGCGACGGCCTCTTCTGCGAGCAATTCTCCATAAACGCCAGCGTTGCGCCCATGTTAGGCTCTCTTTGCCTGATCGAGAGATTTTCTCCAGCATCTTATCGACAAATTCATCATCAGAGATTTGAGCCTTTCCTGTCTTGAAATCATAGCGTTTAGCATCAAAGTCATCGCTTTGAAAATGTTGGCAAAGGCGTAAGATCACTGTTTCAAAAGAGTGTAAATAGGGGTAGGGGCTTCGTTGTTGCCAAACCGCTAAAGCAAAAAGGTAGGCTAATAGGGGACTTGTTAGGTCGACAAGTAGGCCTAGGTAGTTTTCGTGAGAAAGGTTGATCAAGGTGATGAGCCCGAGGTAGCAGGCTGTAAGAGTTTTGATTCTGATTGGAATGACAAAGAAGAGAAGAATCATTCCTTCTCCACTAAACATGGCCCATGCAATGATGCATGCACTGATTAATGGCAACAGGCTAGCAAGTAGATAGGGAGAGTCCATGGAGATTTGCAGGCTTGCAGCAACCATACCTGTTCCGATCGTACAGGTTAGAGCAAACAGCATGGATTGTAAGGAAGAAATACGCTGAAGAAGTAGTGAGCCTACGGTCCAAAGAATATAGCCCTCAAAGAGGACTTCAATGCAAAAGCCCAATGAGAGCCCTACTTGTGTTGACACAAAAGGGTAGGTAAAAAGCTGCCAAAAGAAGCCTTTTTGAATGCCAGATAAGCTTAGCGCAAACAGGTCAACAGGGTAGGCAGAGCCGAAGTGGCGGCTAAAAATAAGGTTGAGGAGAGCTGAAGCAAAATTGCAAATAGCAAGAGTAAAAATAAGTTTTTTCAGCAACGAGATAGGAGTCTGGTCAGTATAGTGCATGAATGAAGCGGCCATCTCTTATGAACTACAGTGGGCAAAACATTATTTATAAAATAACTACTTAAAATCCAGTCTATTTATAAGCCTGTAATATCCTATTAGAACAGGGAAGAAATATGGATGTAGAGGGCTATTGTAAATGAATATTTTTAATTTGGGAGAGGGGGAAGAGAATTTTGCTATGTAAGTGGTATAAGCCAGAGATTCGTCTTGTCATATATTCTCTCTGAGAGGTAGACTTTTTACCCACAACCAGTGAAAAATTGTTGGTTCCAATAAGGGAGACAAACATGAAAAAGAAGGGCCACCCCGATTATCAGGATGTTCTTTTTATCGATTCTTCTACAGGAGTGAAGTTTCTTTGCGGCTCAACGATAAAAACGGACAAAACAGAAGTACATGAAGGGGTTGAATACCCTGCATATTATGTGCCCGTATCTTCTGCATCTCATCCGTTCTTTACGGGAGATCAGCAGTTCCTTGATACCGAAGGACGTGTAGATAAGTTCATGAAACGCTACGCGAAGAAGAAAAAGTCGTCTAAAGAAGAAGACAAAGAATAATTCTATTTTATTTTTAGCTTCGGGTTTCGAACATTATGGATGAAAAAGTACGCCCTTTAATTGCGCGTTTTCATGAAATTGAGCAGAAACTCGGAGCTCCCGAAGTTTTTGATGATCAAAAGCTTTATAAAGAGCTCACGCAAGAGCACTCATATCTATCTGAAGTTAAGCAAGCCTACGAAGAACTCTGCTCGATTCAAGAGGGGATTCGAGGGAATAAAGAGCTACTCCAGGAAGAAAAAGACGCCGATCTAATAGAAATGGCTCGAGAAGAGTTAAATGAATTGGAAGAGAAGCTTCCTAAGGCGCAAAAAAAACTTCAAACAATCCTTGTCCCTCCCGACCCAACAGATCATAGAAATGTTATTTTAGAACTGCGTGCAGGTACAGGCGGTGATGAGGCAGCTCTCTTTGTAGGGAACTGTGTTCGCATGTATAAGTGCTTTGCTGATGATGTCGGGTTGCAGTACGAGTTACTAAGCTGTAGCTCTGCGGATGTTGGGGGATTTAAAGAATATGTGATGGTTCTCTCAGGTAAGAATGCCTATCGGTATTTCAAGCATGAAGGGGGAACACATCGTGTACAACGTGTACCGGAAACGGAAACACAGGGGCGAGTCCATACCTCAGCAATCACAGTGGCGGTCCTGCTTGAACCCGATGAAGAGGAAGAGCTACAAATCGATGAAAAAGATCTGCGTTTTGATACTTATCGAGCTTCAGGAGCTGGGGGGCAGCATGTCAACACGACAGACTCTGCTGTGCGCGTGACGCATATCCCAACCGGTATTGTTGCTTATTGTCAGGAAGAGAAAAGCCAGCATAAGAATAAAGATAAAGCTTTACGCTTGCTTAAAGCTAAAATTGCTGAGCAGGAGCGTATTAAGCGGGAGAAAGAGGTTGCTTCGGCTCGCTCTAGCCAGGTGGGGTCAGGGGATCGCTCGGAGAGGATTCGCACCTATAACTTCCCTCAAAATAGAATCACTGATCATAGAATCAACTATACAAAGCATAACCTAGATCGAGTCATGGAAGGGGATTTGCTGGAGTTGGTTGAAGAGCTCATCTCTGCTTCATTAGCATAGGTTATGACTTGTAAGGAGTTGCTGGAGCACGCCTCCAAAAAACTAGAAGCTGCCGGAGTTCTTCAAGCTAAAGAAGAAGCTGCTTTTTTGCTTGCTCATATACTCAAAAAGCCGGCTGCTGACATTCGTGGTGGGTTAGTGGTAGAGGTCTCAAGCGAGCAAGAGGCTCTCTTTTGGCGCTATATTGAAAAAAGAGAGCAACGCGTTCCTTTTGCTTATATCACAGAAGAGGTGGAGTTTCTCGGGTGTACATTAAAAGTAGACCCTAGAGTTTTAGTGCCACGTCAGGAAACAGAGATTTTAGCAGAGTCTGTGATTGGCCAGGTTCAAAAGGGAGATGGGCAATCAAAAAAACTGTGGGATATATGTACGGGATCTGGATGTCTTGGGATTAGTATTGCAAAGCATTGTCCCGGCCTCTCTGTAACAATGAGCGATCTTTGTGAAAAAGCTCTCTCTCTTGCTAAAGAAAATGCCGTAAAAAATGCTGTGCAAGCAAATTTTTTACATGGGGATCTTTTTCAGCCCTTTCCAGCAGGGGAGTATGCGGATTATATCGTGTGTAATCCTCCTTATCTTAGCGAGAAAGAGTATGCTCATGTCGAGCAAGAAGTTACGTATGAGCCAAAACAGGCTCTCCTTTCTGGAGCTAGTGGTGTAGAGCATTATCAAAAACTTTTTGAGCAGCTTTATTCGCGGTTGCGGCCAGGAGGAATGGCTTGGCTAGAGATGGGTGCTTCTCAGGCAGAAGAGTTAAAAAAAATATTAGCGCATTACCCTTGGAAAAAAGTTGAAGTGATCCTTGATTGGGCAGGGTTAGATAGGTTCTTTTTCCTTGAAAAGGAATGACTTTCCAAGTATCCTTAGCGCTCATTAATTGTTTTCAATGACTAGTGATTGATGTTTGGAGCTTTAACCGAAAAAATGCACGGACTTTTTCGGTCGCTCTCCGGAAACCGCACGATCAGTGAGGAGAATATTTCGGATGCGATCCGTGAGGTCCGCTTGGCTCTCCTTGATGCTGATGTAAACTATGCAGTAGCAAAAAAGGTTGTACAGTCAGTTAAAGAAAAGATTTTAGGCCAGGAGGTCGTTAAATCTGTTAAGGCTGGTGAACAGTTCATTAAAGCTGTGCATGATGCTCTTTGTGAACTCATGGGGAGTGAGCCTCAGCCTTTAAAGCTTCCAGGGCCTTTGAGTGTAATTATGCTCTGTGGGTTGCAGGGGTCTGGTAAAACCACTCATGCAGCTAAACTTGGCTTGTACCTTAAAGGGAAAGAGTTTGGGAAAAAACCTATGCTCGCTGCCTGTGACTTGCAGCGTCCGGCTGCCATTGAGCAGCTGCAAGTTTTAGGCAAACAAGCAGAGGTTCCTGTTTATACGCTTCCTGGAGCAAAAAGCCCGGTAGACGTGGCAAAAAATGCTCTTAAAGAGGCTGCTAGTCAAGGTTGCGATGTTGTAATCCTCGATACAGCAGGGCGCTTGCACGTTGACCAAGAGTTAATGAAGGAGCTAAAAGCTGTTCAAAAGGTAGCAAAGCCGCATGAAACTCTCTTCGTGGCGAATGCAGCTTTAGGGCAGGATGCAGTGAAAACAGCACAAGAGTTTGATGAAGCTGTTGGCATGACAGGGACAATCCTCTCAATGCTTGATAGTGATACCCGCGGGGGAGCGGCGATCTCTATCGTAGAGGTAACAAAAAAGCCTCTCAAGTTTGAGGGGGTTGGAGAAAAGCTTGCTGATCTGCAGCCCTTTCATCCACGCTCAATGGCAGACCGCGTATTGGGAATGGGGGATACAATCAACCTTGTTCGCAAGGCACAAGAGCACTTTGATGAAAGTGAGACACAAGAGTTAGAAAAAAAATTAAGAAAAGCAGCTTTCACTTACGAGGACTATCTAAAGCAGATGCGTACTGTAAAAAAGATGGGATCTCTTAAAGGACTGCTAAAAATGTTACCAGGAGCGGGAAACCTTCTGGGGCAAATAGAATTACCAGAAAAAGAGCTTGCAAAAGTAGAAGCGATTATCTTGTCGATGACTCCACGAGAACGCCAAGAAAAAGATGAGCTGACAAACTTGCGACGAAAGCGTATCGCTAGAGGAGCAGGAGTCGATATCGCAGAGGTAAATCGTCTGAATAAAAGCTTTAAGCAGGCAAAGAAACTTTTTAAAAATATGCCAAGTAAGACCCAACTTGCAAAAATGATGGGAGGAAAGTCCTTATGACCCTAAAAATCAGATTGCGTAAGCAAGGGCGAAAAAATCGTCCTTTCTACCGCCTTGTTCTTGCTGATATCCGCTCTCCACGTGATGGAAAATATCAAGAAATGCTTGGCTGGTATAACCCTTTTGGAGAAGAACAAGAGCAAAACGCTGTTGTTCATGCAGATCGCGTAGCTCACTGGTTAGGTGAAGGTGCACAAATGTCAGAAAAAGCAGAAGCGCTGATCAAGCGTTCAGCTCCTTCTGTTTATAAGCAGTACCAAGAGAAACTTCATGCGCGTCGTGTGAAGCAAGCTGCAAAGCGTAGAAAGCGTAAAAAACAGAACGCTGCTTAACTGATTAAGGTTTAGCATGCTGGTAGATATTCTTTCCCTCTTTCCTGGATATTTTCAGGGGCCTTTTGATGAGAGTATGATTAAGCGGGCAAGAGAGGAAGGAATTCTAAATATTCGCCAGACGAATATTAGAGACTATGCTTCAGGCAAACATCGTCAAGTCGATGATCGCCCATACGGAGGAGGCCCCGGAATGGTATTGATGGCAGAACCTGTCCTCAAGGCGATTGAAGCCGTACGCTCTCCAGCAGCTAAAGTGATTCATCTCTCTCCTCAAGGTCCAGTGCTTACTGCAGAGAAAGCAGAGCAGCTAGCTCAAGAAGAGCACTTGGTGTTTCTTTGTGGGCACTATGAGGGTATTGATGAAAGGGCTTTAAGCCTGGGAGTTGATGAAGAGTTAAGCATTGGCGACTATGTGCTAACAAGCGGGTGTGCTGCAGCTATTGTTGTGGTCGATGCAGTCTGCCGATTTATCCCGGGAGTTCTCGGGCATCAGGAAGCTGCACAGACGGATAGCTTTCATATGGGAGGGTTTGATCATCCTCACTACACTCGCCCTGAAGTATGCCGAGGGGAGCGCGTACCAGAAGTTTTGCTAAGTGGAGATCATGGCAAAATTGCTGAGTGGCGCATGAAACAAGCGAAAGAAAAGACAAAACGGGTGCGACCGGATTTGTTGCTAAAGCAAGATTAGGAGAAAACCATGAGTCAAATGATTATCGACGAGCTCGAAAAGCAGGGCTTAAAAAGCGAAGTTCCTCACTTTTCAGTTGGGGATACAGTAAGCGTACACATGCGCATTAAGGAAGGAAACAAAGAGAGAATTCAGGTTTTCTCTGGAACAGTTATCGCTTTCAAAGGTAAAGGCGTTCACAAAACTTTCTCTTTGCACAGAAATGCTTATGGAGAAGGGATGGAGCGTGTATTCCCTCTTCACAGCCCTTTAGTTGAGAAAATCACTCTTGACCGCCGAGGAAAGGTTCGACGCAGTAAGCTTTACTACCTAAGAGGAACATCTGGTAAGAAGGCACGTGTTAAAGAGCTTATTGTCGGCCGCACAAAAAAGAGTGCCGCAAAAAAAACTGAAGCTGTTGCAAAACAAGAAAGCCCAAAAGCTGAAGGGTAGTTCGCCTTGATGCTTTGCGGTGTGGACATGCTCGCTTATGAAAAAAGCCTATGGCAAGAGGGGCATGTTCACATTGCAGGAGTGGATGAAGCTGGGAGAGGTCCTTTAGCAGGTCCTGTGGTTGCATGTAGTGTTATACTGACAGCGCAGCAAATGAACATCGAAGGTGTGAATGATAGCAAGCAATTGCGACCAGCTGCAAGGTTAGCCCTGTATAAAGAACTCAAACAGAATCCTGATATCATCTGGGCAATTGGTATTGCTACAGTGGAAGAGATTGACCAGCTCAACATCCTTCAGGCTACAAAGTTAGCTATGCGGCGTAGTGTCGCTCAGTTGTCCCTCACTCCATCTATCTTACTTGTTGATGGCATGCCTTTAGAAGGGACTCGACCATCTCAGGGGATTATCAAGGGAGACCAAAAGAGTTACTCTATTGCCGCAGCTTCTATTCTGGCAAAAGAGTGGCGAGATGAAATGATGCTCGACTATGACAAGCAGTGGCCAGAGTATGGCTTTGCTAAACACAAAGGATACGGAACAAAGGTGCATATGGAAGCCCTCAATAAGCTTGGCCCTTGTCCAATCCATCGGCAAAGCTTCGCGCCAGTACAAAGAGCAAGCGCCTCTTTACAGGAGAGACACAACCATGTTTAGTATGACAGGCTATGGTAGTTCTGAGTATGCCTCCCCCTTGGGGCCCTTAACTGTTGAAGTCTACTCTCTCAATAAGCGTTTTTTCGACTTGCAAGTGCATTTGCCGAAATCCTTGTTGCCTATGGAAGGAGAGGTGCGCAAACTCATGCGCTCTTTGGTGGTTCGAGGTAAGGTGCAAGTCACAATTTCTCTAGATGTTGAACAAACAAAAGCACAGCAAGTTGTACCAAAACTATCACTGCTTCAAGCCTATGCCAAAGCATGGCAAGCAGCTTGTACAGAGTTGAATCTGTCAACGCCCTTTCCTATGGCAGGTCTTTTGCAGTCACAAGACTTTTTTTGCTCTGAGCTCACATTGGATGAGGGAGATCTAGCCCAAATGATGCCCTGCCTGCTAGAAGCTGTAAAGCAAGCTGTTGATAACCTATTGGTTATGAAAGAGGATGAAGGAAAGAAAATCTGTACTGAGCTTCTAGGATACTTGAATGAAATGCAGCCGCTTGTGGAAGCTCTTCCATCCTTAGTTTCTGTAGCTCAAGAGAATTGGAAAGATAAATTACTAAATGTGTTAAAAGGCTACTTTGATCAAGTCTCTTCAGAAGATAGAGAACGCGTAATGCGAGAGCTTGTGCTGATCTCTGACAAAATGGATCTCTCTGAAGAGGTAAAAAGGCTTTCATATCACCTGCAAGCAGCAATGCAGCTGATCACCTCAGAAGAGGGAGCTAAAGGAAAAAGGTTAGAGTTCTTACTACAAGAGATGGGCAGAGAGGTCAATACGATTGGGGCAAAAGCATCGCACTGTGAAATTAGCCGCCATGTTGTAGATCTGAAATGCTTGATAGAAAAAGTACGGGAGCAAGTGCAAAATGTTGAGTAAAGACCAACAGCGCGGCATGCTCTTTGTCATTAGTGCTCCTGCAGGCACTGGCAAAAGCACTTTGGTCAGTATGTTAAAAAAGAACAATGCAGAGGTAGTCCAGAGCATATCTTGTACCACCCGAGCAAAAAGGCCAGGGGAAAAAGATGGTGTCGACTACCACTTTTTGACTGAAGAGGTGTTTCGAGAAAAAGTCGCAAAAGGGGAGTTTTTAGAGCATGCAGAGGTTTTTGGTTCCCTGTATGGGACATGTCGATCTCAAGTCGAACAACAGCTGCAAGAAGGAAAAGATGTAATCTTGGTCATTGATACGCAGGGAGCTTCTCGTATTCGAGAACTGGAAATGCCTGCTGTGCTGATCTTTATTACACCTCCCTCTAAAGAAGAGTTAAAAAGACGACTAGAAGAGCGCGCAACTGAAAAAAGCCAGGAGCTTAATCAACGGTTGGCTCAAGTGGAAAAAGAGATGGCTCAGATGGCTATCTATGACTACCAAGTCGAAAATGATGAGCTTTTAGAAGCTTATGAGATATTAAAAAGTATCATCGTTGCCGAAAGGCATCGAATTCCGAATCTGAAAGGAGAGTAAGATGCAGCCAAATGGGGACCTAACAAACGAAAAGCTTGCTAACAAGTATAGTAGCATGTTTGACCTTGTGGCACATGCCATTAAGATTGCTCGTTACACAGTAAAATCTGGACGAGATCCTGTTGTTCGCTCAGCGATACGCAACCCCGCTTTCATTACGCTAAAAGAGATTGAAGAAGGGAAAGATCAAGCTGTAATCGAAAAGATGGCAGAAGCTCCTATTCGAGCAGTAGAAAAGAAAGCTGAGGATCAACAAGAAGCTTAAAGGACATGCAGACACTGCAAAGTGTTTTCCAGGGATCTTTAGGTTATAGCCTATTGGGGCTGCTAGCAGTTGGGGTGTTGTTGCTGGCAGCAGCCTCATTTTTTTACTGGTGGATCTACCAACGAAAGGCTCGTAGCCCATTTACAGGAAAGAAGCTCTTGCCAGCTACCTGTATTCTTTATCCTGCAGCGGAAAAGATTGCCCTTTTTATGCAGGCTGAGAAGCAAGTTCCTATTGACTGGGAGCAAGCTACCTTCTGTCCAGATACACGGCGCATTTTCCCAAAATCTTTGAATCAGCTAGGTGCAGTAGCTTTGCCTTCACCTTATTGGCGGGGAGTCTATGATAAGCCCTCCCTCACCGCATGGCTTTTCCTGACTGATGAACAAAAAGATGAAATGTTTCAGCTGCATGGAGCGATAAAAGGTTTTCAGCTGGGGCATCAAAAAAGACCAGGCCCCCTCTTTGTAGACCTGAAATCGAAAACGCTTGTTGGGTGGAAACAGGTTCCAGATACCGATATAGAAGTACTTATTGTGCATTATCCAGAAAAGAGAGAAAGAGAATGAAAAAGCGTATACTAGTGACTTCCGGGCTACTCTATGCAAATGGAGCTATGCATTTTGGACACATTGCCGGTAACTTCCTTCCTGCAGACTGCTATGCGCGCTTCCAGCGCCTGCTAGGTCATGAAGTGCTTTATATTACAGGCTCTGATGAATATGGAGTGGCCGTTACTTTTGCTGCTGAGCGTGAAGGCCGTACTCCTCAAGAACAGGTGGATTGCTACCATGGTATCAATGCTAAGCTACTTGATATGATGCAAATCTCCTGTGATCATTTTTCCCGCACGACATGCGCACATCATGCTGAACCGACGCAACGCTTTTTCTTAGACTTAGTGGAAAAGGGATATGTAGAAAAGAGAAAAACCAACCAGCTGTACTCAGAGCAGGACCAGAAATTTTTAGCCGACCGCTATGTAGAGGGAACCTGCCCTAAGTGTGGTTTTGAGCAGGCTCGAGGAGATGAGTGCCCTAGCTGTGGCGCAAGTTATGAAGCTACAGATTTGAAGAACCCAATCTCCAAGCTCACGCGAGCAAAGCTTGTTTCTAAAGAAACAGAACACTGGTTTTTGCTTTTAGATGCTTTTAAGGAGCAGCTTGTTCACTGGATCGAGTCAAAGCCGTGGAAGGCCAATGTGAAAAATTTTGCAAAAGCCTACCTTGATAATCTAAAGCCTAGGGCGATCACACGTGATGCCACCTGGGGAGTCTCTTTGCCTGCTCCTTATGATGAGCCTGGGAAGGTGTTTTATGTCTGGTTTGATGCTCCAATTGGATATATCTCAGCCGCTATGGAATGGGCTACGCTTCAAGGCAATCCAGAGCAGTGGAAAACCTTTTGGTTAGATGAAAAGACAGAGTATGCTCAGTTTATGGGGAAGGATAATATCTTCTTCCACTCTATTTGGTTCCCAGCCATGATTTTTGGACAGAAGCAACCATTCAAGCAGGTTGACCATCTGTGGGCAAATGAGTTTTTTAAGCTGGAAGGGCGACAGTTTAGTAAGTCGGATGGCTGGTATATAGACTTGGAGACCTTTCTATCGAAATATTCTTCAGATCAAGCGCGCTATGCACTCGCTGCAAATGCCCCAGAAACATCGGACTCAGAGTTTACTTGGAAAGACTTCCAGTCACGTTGTAATGCTGACCTGGTAGGGAAGTGGGGGAACCTAGTGAACCGCGTTCTTGTTTTTGCTCATCGGTTTTGTCAGGGGCAGGTGCCAAAACGTAGTCAGCTAGATACTCGTGATCAGGAGTTTGTGCACCAGCTTGCACAACTTGCTACCCAAGCAAAGGAGAGCTTCCAAGGAGCACACTTGCGGCAAGCTGTACGCACTGTTATGGAGATTGCACAAGCTGGTAATATCTACTTTGATGCAAAAAAACCATGGGTGTTAGCAAAAGACCAAGCATCTCATGATCAATTGGCGACTACAATTGCTCTTTGCTTGCAATGCCTAAAACAACTGGCTCTGTTTTCCTTTCCTATTATTCCAGAGGCTGCAGCAAAGCTATGGAAAATGCTCGGTTGTGAGAAGCCTATTGACCAGGTGGCTTTGGATGAGGAACTCAATATAGAATTGCCAGCAGAACAACAACTGCAAGAGCCTACTGTGCTGTTTCGAAAAATTGAAGATACAGAGATTGAAAAAGAGGAGGCCGCTCTTTACCAGTCATCTCAGCCTGCTACTAAGGTAGAGCCACTAAAAGATCAGGTCACCTTTGAGGACTTTACTAAGCTTGACCTTCGCGTGGGAAAGGTTTTGCAAGCTGAGCGATTGAAAAAGAGCAAAAAGCTACTGCATTTGCAAGTGGATATTGGCAATGAAGTGCGTTCGATTGTTTCTGGGATCTATCCTAGCTATCAACCAGAAGAGCTTGCAGGGCGCAGTGTCGTGGTGGTTGCTAACTTAAAGCCTGCTAAGCTGATGGGAGTACTCAGTGAAGGCATGATCTTAGCTACAGAAGTGGAAGAAGGGCTGCAGCTAGCTTCACCTGGAGAAGGAGCTCTTCCAGGGCAGGTGGTCTCTTAAAAGGGGGCCTTCGTAAGCTTTTCTGCAAGAGTTTCTTGTAAGAGGGTATAGCGTTCATTGCCCTCGGCATTGCGAGCTGCAATGGCGAGGGCTTTTTTTGTGCCGACCACAATAACCAGCTTTTTTCCTCTTGTCACCCCAGTATAAAGGAGGTTGCGGTTTAAGAGCTTGAAATGTGTGGTATGTATTGGAAGAACGACACAGGGGCTCTCACTTCCTTGGTACTTGTGAATGGAGACGGCATAAGCAAGAAGAAGCTCATTGAGCTCTGAAAACTCGTAGACAACTTCTTTGTCTAGGAATCGAACCATGACCTCTTGATCGATAAGGTCGATACTTTGAATGGTTCCAATATCTCCATTGAAAACTTCTTTGTTATAGTTATTGCGAATCTGCATCACTTTATCTCCTACCGCATACTTTCTGCCTGCCCGCAGTAAAGAAGTCGGGGAGTGGTTTAGGATGTTTTGCAGCTCAGTATTGAGGTTTTCTGTCCCTAAAATGCCACGACGCATGGGAGTCAGTACTTGAATGTCATTTAAGCAGTGGAACCCATACTTTCTAGGTAAACGTACAGAAACTAGCGAAGTGATTGTGCGCAGGATTTTTTCAGGCTCACTCTCTTCAATAAAAAAGAAGTCATGATCAGGACTATTATTAGTCCAGGGAATCTTGCCCTGATTAATGCGATGTGCATTGAGGATGATCTGCGAGCCTTGAGCTTGGCGAAAGATTTTTTTTAAAGAAATCGTACAAAAGTGCTGGGAGGCAATAAGATCACTCAAAACAGCTCCAGGGCCCACACTAGGGAGCTGGTGGATATCACCAATGAGCAGGAGCCTACAGTGGTCTGGAAGAGCTTTTAAAAGAGAATGCATAAGATGGGTGTCAACCATACTTGCTTCGTCAACGATTAGTTGTTCGCAATCAAGTTGGTCTTCAAGCCCCTTTTTAAAGCCTCCCTTTTGAAAATCAACTTCTAAAAGGGAATGGATGGTTGAAGCTTGCCATCCTGTCACTTCACTCAATCGCTTGGCCGCACGGCCAGTCGGTGCTACAAGCGTGATTTTTTTTGTGACGTGCCTAAGAATTTCTAGTAAGGAGCAGGTGAGTGTACTCTTTCCAGTACCCGGCCCTCCGGTAACGAGCAGGATCTTTTCCTTTAAAGCAGATTCAATGGCTTCTCTCTGCTCATCAGCAAGTTCAATATCATTTTTCTTTTGTACCCAGTCAATTGCTTTCTCTGCATTAACCTCTCGAATCGGGGAGGAGTGGCTTTGGAGCCTGGCAAGTTGTGCCGCAATACCAGATTCAGCTCGAGCTAGTGAACGAATACTGACACAAAGGTGAGAAGATCCTCCCCACACTTTGGACTGTCGTTCTATTCGTCCTGATTGTTCAAGAGCAATGAGGCGGGAAGGAAAGTAGGTCGCATCTAGTTCAAGTGCTGTGGATAATCTTTCAATTAAGTCTTCCTGAGGAACAGTCGTATGCCCTTCTTGCCCACACTCATAGAGGATGTGCTCTATCCCTGCATCGATTCGTTCAGGGGCATCATGGCTCATCCCCAACTTCTGAGCGAGCTGGTCAGATGTTTTAAACCCCACACCAAAGATTTCTTGCGAAAGGCGGTAGGGGTTTTCCGTAATTTTATCGATACTTGACTGCCCATACTTGCGATAAATTTTCTGTGCTAAAGAGACTCCCACACCAGCCCCTTGTAAGAAAATCATCACATCGCGCACACCAGCTTGTTCTTGCCAGCTTTTGATTAAGCTTTTTAGGCGCTTCTCTCCAATACCAGGGACATCTAGAAGTTTTTCTGGTTGCGTATTGAGGATTGCTAACGTTTCTTCTTTAAAGTGCCCTACAACCTTTTTAGCAAAAGAAGGGCCTATACCTTTAAAAAGACCAGAGCCTAGATATTTCTCAACGCCTTGAGCATCTTTTGGAAGGGAAACTTCAAATTCTTCAACTTTGAACTGCTGCCCATGTACACGGTCGATAATAAATGCGCCCGAGCAGTTGATGCATTCTCCAACCTGTAACGAGGGCATCACTCCAACAATACAAACGAACTCTTTTGCAGATCGAGAGTTGAGCTTGGCAACAGTGAAGCCTGTTTCTTCACTTTGAAAGGTGATGCGTTCAACTAAACCAGAAACTTTTTCCATGCCAAAAGTCTATCTTCTGAGCAGCTTTTTACGGTACTAATGAATTTAGGTTTTTTGTGTCTATGGCTTAAGGGACTAAGGACTCAAGTTGGAAGTGAAGTGCTGCTTGATAGGTCCCAGGGAAAATATCCCAATCTGTATCGAGAACAACTTCAAGAAAAATCACCTCTTCGCTTCCTGATAAGCTTTCTTTTAATACAACCCTTGCAGGGGTGAGCTGGGTGTAGCTCCCTTTGGAGCTGTGTTCCTTCCAGTAGAGGGGGAAGCTTTCTGCAGGGATTTTTTCACTTTGCATGGTGATATATGGATTCCCCGCAAGAGAAAGGCGCCAGCTTTGCTGCGGTGTTCCTGGATTTACCTTAATGCGAATAGAGTGAACTGTACCAAGGTTTGACCGGTAACTAGGTAGTCGGTCTTCAGAAAGAAGTTCTGGAACAGCGACCTCTAAAGAGGGGGGTTCTGATTGAGCCACTGTAATCAATAAGCTGCAGAAAAGGATAAAAAACACTTTCATTGTGAAGACTCCTCTTCTTGCTTAGCTTCTTGCAAAAGGATTTGGATTGGGTAGCTGAACAGGCGATCAATGGAGGAGTTCCAGCGTGTGACCACAGCTAAGTCATAGTATAGGGTGTGGTTGTCTCCGAGTTTCATAGGTGCGCCTTTATCAACTAAAGTCCATTGATCAAGATCGATTTCTCTAAAAGGGGACTGCGTATCAGATTCACGGTAGAGTACTTTTGTGGATTCCTTAACAAGGTCTCCGCTTTCTCCAAAATAAGGAGCTTTGAGCTTTAGTGAAAGCTGCCAGGGAGACTCTGTCATGACAACAATGCTAAGAGCCTTAGGAATAATATAGAGGCCGCTATCTAAATTTTCGCTAGTTACTGGAGGGAGTAAATTTTTTGAAATAGTTTGAGCTTGCAAAGCACTCCTAGGCTCGACACGAATGGTGAGAGGGATGCTTTTAGTGTCAAAGATGCGATTGCTAATTTCACTATAGACAGCTAGAGGGAAAACAATAAGGGAAAGGAGAAGAAGTGAAGAGGAAAGCCTCATAGACTATGTTCCTTTTTAAGGTTTGATCGCTGTTGCATAGCCTTTATGGCTTCCTGAGAGAGGGGAGAGCCAATGGTGAGAACTAAAGTCGTTAGCTCTTTATTCGAATCGAGAATTTCAATAGCTGTTTTACGTTTCCTAACAGGCGTTTCTCCTGTAAGAAAAACTAGGCCGTTCTTGGAGAAATCTTTCCAGTGGCCATCTTTTTCTACAGATAGATTGACTTCATGGCTTTCTGTAGAGCCAGTAAGCTGCCAAGACGTATTGCTAGATATGGAAGCTTCGAGCGTCGTGATTCCTTGGTCATTTAGCTTGAGCCATGGACCCTGATCAAGAGAGAATTCGATGATTTGAGGAATAGAAAGCTCAAATAGAATCTCTTGGCTAAGATCTTTGCTATCTCCCCTAAGAAAGCAAGTAGAGCCTAGCACTAGAAGGGTTAAAAAAAATGATTTTAGCTGCATACTGCCTCTCTGTTATTGATAAAAAACTTTTTTTAGCAAAGAGGTATGATTCGCAACAAGCTTTCTAGGGATTTTGAAGGCAGTTTCTCGTGTTAGACTTTTGCCATTGTCAAGATAGATGATCGCAATCGCTTTATAAGTGCCATTCGGTAAAACCTCTGTGAGCGGGACTCGGAACAGGCGTTTGGAGTGAGGGTAACAGCTGAATGTTTCTTCGTATGCTAGTGGATAAGAGGTGACAAGAAGGCCTGCTTGATCTTCAATGGCTACTTCACCAAGGCAGTTAACAAGTGTATTGCCACTATTCAGCAAAGAGACTTCTACAGAGAGAGGATTCGATTCTTCTGGAGGCAGAATTTTTAGCTGGGAGATCTCCGCAGAGAGTGCAGTTGTGTTTGGGACTTTTTCAAAAATGCGTATTTCCCAGCGCTGGCGTACAAGAATTTTTTTGCCTGTTGATTCTTCTTCAGGAGCGGGAATTTCCTCTTCTAAAAAGAGCTTGGACCAGTAAAAACCTTGAGCTCCCTTTGGTACTTGGATGGAAACCTGAACCTCTTTTCCCGAGTGTGGAGGAAGGTGAATATATCCCTTTTCTGAAAGAGAAACCCATTTGGCACAGCTTTGCTGGATGGTCCCTGGAGGCAGCTCTTTTTCTAAGCCTTCTTCTTGCAGTAGGTAATCGCGAGGATAAATCCCAAGGTTAACAGGTTCAGATCCCTTATTCTCAATATAGAGAGTTTTTGTTTGGTCTGTTTCAGGCAGAGCATGAAACTCGATGGATAAAGGACTTACAGCAAAGTTGCCAAAAAGGGAGGTGGCGATTAACCAAGCAGCTAAAGAAAGCCATTTTTTCACAACTAGGTCCTCTATCTTTAATTACAAGAGGCCATCATTAAAAAAGGCGAGAACTTAAAGGTCAATATATCAGAAGGGCAAAAAAAAGGGCCCCAAATAATGGAGCCCTGATCTCCGGATGTAAGATTCGAACTTACGACCAATGGATTAACAGTCCACTGCTCTACCGCTGAGCTAATCCGGATTAAATTTGATCGCAGATCCTATTCGTTTGTGAATTAAATTGCAATACTCTTTCTGAAGGCCTGTGGATTTTTTGCAAAGCTCAAAACATTGTAGGGTCTAGCTCTATATCACTTAGAGAAATCTGAGAGAATGATTGACAAAGCGTGTAGATTCCAACAGCAGCAACTCCTAGTATAAAAGCGCTGCATACATAATCCATTGTACTCTCCGAGCAGGAACCTGCTTTATCTATTTTCCTTTGTGGCTCTTCCTTGAAAGTAGGGCTTTCTGGCTGTTGCAGCATGGCTGTGGCTAGGTGGTGTGTCTTTTTTGTATCTTTGTTAGTCGTTGTTGAGGGAGGAGGAGAGTGTGGTGGTTCTTGGTGAGTTTGGCCTGTCTTAATTTTCATGTTTTGACCTCTAACTTCTTGTTCTTTGGTTAATGAGAATTTAAAATTTGATTAAATATAAAATTAATATTTTATGTTCAATCATCAATCAAGAAGTTAGAGGGATTATCGAAGCCTATTCACTAAGGCTTAAAGCTTCAAAATTTTGATATAAAGAAGCTAAGGTTGCGGCAGCTAATCCTCCTGCTAGCACAGCACAGCAAGCCACCGACACTTTGCTGCAGGTAGAGCTTGTGGATGAAGGAGGTTTTGCAGGCTGAGATAGTTCTTGCTGTGCTTTTTGTTTTTTTTCTTTTTTCTTAGGGGGAGTCACAGAAGGAGAGGGAATGGGCTCCATTTTTACATTATAGAGGGGGCCGCTGTTTGTTAGGACAATTCTATTTTCATTTAGTACGAATTTAAAAGAGTCTGCAACAAGTTGCATCCCTGGATTCGCTGCAAGCTTCGCTTGTAGCGATTTTTTTAATTGTTCAAGCTTTTCAGGTCTAAGGCCTCTCCCTTTCGCGCGCTGATAAGTTTTTTCTAATGAGGTTTGGGCACGAGAGGCAGTGTTGATTTTGGGCATAAAAGGGCTCCTAACACATGATAGTATGCAGTAGCTACAAAAGAGGCTGAGATTAGCCTATGATGAAGATAACGCAAGTTCTTTTTTAAAAATTTAATTTCTCTTCATGCAAAAATTATGATATTTTTCGCAATGGCTAACTGACATAATCGTTAAAAAATTACTCAGAGGCAGCTTTTTGAGCCTTGAGAGAAGACAAAGATCTTTGCGCATCGTGGCGAGCATCTTGCTCTTCTCTCATTGCATTCATGCGTGCAAGAGCTTCCTCAATGGGGCACTACAGGATGGATGAGAAAAATCCTCAATAGAAGGGCTTTCTCTAGGTATAGGTTTTACAGAACGAGCGCCCCATGCTGTTGCACTTATTTCATCCTGCTTTGCTAAAGGGAGTAAAGAGGATTTTGCAGTGCAGATGTTGGGGTGCCTTATTCTGGGATGGAATCGAGAGGTGTGGGTGTCCTTAGAGGGCTTGCGGGAGCTTTTTTAGCTGTACTGAGCGCATCGTATTGAGCATCTTGCTCTTCCCTCATTGCATTCATGCGTGCAAGAGCTTCCTCCATATCGAATGGGGCACTACAGGCTGGATGAGAAAAATCCTCAGTAGAAGGGCTTTCTCTAGGTATAGGTTTTACAGAACGAGCGCCCCATGCTGTTGCACTTATTTCATCCTGCTTTGCTAAAGGGAGCAAAGAGGATTTTGCAGTACTTGTAGTGCGAGATGTTGGGGTCCCTTCTTTTATAGAAGGGAACTGAGATGTCCCATTTAAAGAGGGGTTGCGGGGTGTTCTGTCAAGAGATGTAAGCATGGTATTTCCTTTTGATAAAAAAAAAGTGAAGCCTAAAGGTTTTTAGGCTTCACTTTATATTTAGTCAAGGAATTGAGATGTAGACTACTAGTAGTCCATTCCCATACCTGCAGGTGCTGCTGAAGCTGCACTCTTCTCTTCTGGAAGGTCTGCTACAATTGCTTCTGTTGTGAGGAGCATGCCTGCAATAGAAGAAGCACTTTCAAGAGCAATGCGAGAAACCTGTGTTGGATCTAGGATTCCAGCTTTGATCATGTCAGTAAACTCACCGCGTAGTGCGTTGTAGCCTTCACTTTCAGGAAGAGAACGCACTTTCTGTGCAATGATAGCACCTTCTTCTCCAGCATTTTCTGCAATTTGGCGAAGAGGAGCAGTCAGCGCGCGCGCAATGATCATCGCTCCTACACGTTCATCTCCTTCAAGAGATTTGGCCACACTTTCTACATCATCAATGCAGTTCATGTAAGCAGTTCCACCACCAGGAAGGATTCCTTCTGCAACAGCAGCTTTTGTTGCTTGCAGAGCATCTTCAATGCGGTCTTTTTTCTCTTTCATTTCAACTTCTGTTGCAGCTCCTACTCGGATGACACCGATGCCGCCAGAAAGTTTTGCTAGGCGCTCTTGTAGCTTTTCTTTGTCGTAGTCAGAAGTGCTTTGCTCGATTTGGCTTTTGATAAGAGCAATGCGCTTTTCAATTGCTGCTTTATCTCCAGCACCCTCTACAAGCGTTGTTTCCTCTTTCTTGACAACAGCTTTTTTCACTTTGCCAAGCATATCAACAGTGACAGATTCAAGCTTAATGCCCATCTCTTCACTGATTACTTGACCACCAGTGAGTACAGCGATGTCTTCAAGCATTGCCTTGCGACGATCTCCAAAGCCAGGCGCTTTCACTGCGCATACTTTGAATCCACCACGTAGTCTGTTAACTACAAGTGTAGCTAGTGCTTCACCTTCGATATCTTCAGCAATCATAAGAAGAGGTTTGCCAGACTCTGCAACTGCTTGAAGGACAGGAAGCATCTCTTTTACAGAAGAGATTTTCTTTTCATGAATCAGCACATAAGCATCTTCTAAGATTGCTTCTTGGTTTTCTGTATCAGTAATGAAGTAAGAGGAAAGGTAGCCGCGATCAAAGTTCATTCCTTCCACAACATCAAGAGTTGTTTCAAATCCCTTTGCATCTTCAACAGTGACAGTTCCATCTTTTCCAACGCGTTCCATTGCCTTCGCAATCAGTTCACCGATCTCTGTGTCATTGTTTGCAGAGATTGTTGCTACTTGTGCAATTTCGCTTTGGTTTTGGATAAGCTTAGATTGCTTCTTAAGGTTTTCAACAACGCTTTTTGTTGCTTTGTCAAGCCCGCGCTTTAGATCCATTGGATTCGCACCAGCTGCGACATTGCGGATACCTTCACTATAGATAGCCTCTGCAAGTACAGTGGCTGTAGTGGTTCCATCACCAGCAATATCAGCCGTCTTGCTAGCGACTTCTTTCACCATTTGAGCTCCCATGTTCTCATGCTTATCTTCGAGCTCAATTTCTTTTGCGACAGTGACGCCATCCTTTGTGACATGTGGAGCGCCAAAAGATTTGTCGATAATGACTGTACGTCCACGAGGGCCTAGAGTGACTTTTACAGCTCCAGCAAGTGTTCGCACACCATCAAGGATTTTTTGACGTGCTTTATCTTTATATTTGATGTCTTTAGCAGCCATTTCATTTCTCCTTAATTTAGATTTCTCTGTTTGAATTATTCGACGATAGCAATGATGTCGTCAGCGCGAACAATGATGAAGTCTTCATCATCGATATTGATTTCTTGTCCTGAGTATTTGTCCATGAGAACGCGCTGTCCTACAGCAACAGGCATTGCTGCAACTTGCCCATCTTTTGTTGCTTTACCTGGGCCTACAGCAATCACTTCTGCAATTTCTTGCTTTTCTTGTGCAGACTCGGGAAGGATGATGCCACCTTTCTTGGTTTCACCTTCAAGGCGCTTCAGTAGTACACGGTTGCTAAGAGGCTTGACAGATGTCTTTGTTTTCATGCTTTCTACTCCCATTTTTAACACCCTTAAGGGGTTGGACTGAGTTTGGTTTAGTTAGGAAGAGAATCAGATTATCGAACAGGCTCTATTTCTGGCAACTATTAATTAGCAGATTTTGTGTCCGGGTGCTAATTTATGAGTTGGCATGCAACCTGCATATGAAAAATGTGCAGGGAGGGGCGTATGCGTGTAAGTGGGAGTTCAGGAAAAAGGGCGGGAGTTTTTTCCCTTTCTTCTCAGCAGCAGCAGGTTAAACAGCCGCCCTCTCTGAAAAAAAGTGAGCTCCTCTCTGACCTTTTTAATAACTCCGCACCTAAAGAGGAAGAAGGAGGGTCCGCACGTTTGCGGATTTCTTATTCGTCTAAAGCTTTATATGGCCATCTTAAAAAAAACGTGATGGGGTTTTTGCAGCACCATAAGCCCTTTGCAATAGATCTAGAAGAAATTCCTTTAGGAGAAGAGGTGGATGAGTCTAGTTTGCCTTCTGGGGATCGGCAAGTGAGAAAGCTGATGGTGTACCACCAATGGTTAACTGTGGGAGGGGAGACTGAGGTTCAAGAGCCCCCTTTTAAAGAGTTGCAAGAGCATCAGCTGGATGAAAAGGTGAAAGAGCTCTTTCAAGAGCACGCAGGATACCAAAAAGAGATTCTAGAGAAGAGGAAAAAGAGCACACCAAACTACTACTATCTCGTGCATCCAGAGACATATTCATTCAACTAATTAATAATCAGTAGAAAATTTATTTGCCGCCAGTTTTAAGAGGGAAGAGACTGCTTGCTCAGCATCCTCTCCCTCCGCAGCTAGCTCGATTTTTGTGCCATAAGCTGCAGCTAGCATAAGGACGCCTAAAAGAGACTTTGCGTTGGCGCTCTCTTCTCCACAGTGTAAAGTGATCGAAGACTTGAATTTAGAGGCAAGCTTCACTAGTTCTGTAGAGGGGCGAGTATGAAGGCCACGCTCATTTAAAACAGTAAAGCTGCGTGTGATTTTTTGGCCGGAGCGAGGAGAGAGGTCTGTCATTTGCATAGGTTTCTTGGTCTGAGTATACCAAAGAGTTGGAGATCTAGATTGCTACCCTAAGTGTAGGATTTTGTCAACTCGATTTAACCTTTGCAAGATAATGGTGACAGCTCCCAAAATGCGGAAAAGTTCAACAGCTTAGGGAGGAAAAAGTGGTTTTAACTCGAGGTGAAGTCGCACAGGAAGATCAGTGGAATTTAGAACGCTTTTTCCCTAGCTTGGCAGCATGGGAAAAAGAGGCTCAAAGTGTTCTTGATCGTCAGTCTGCTAAGTGGCAAGCTCTTGTAAGCTATCGAGGGAAGTTAGGCCAGTCGGCAGCAGAGCTTAAGGAGTTTTTTGACCTTTTTCATGCTTACTGGCGCCAGGTAGATAAGCTTTATACTTATGCACATCTTGGCCATGATCAAGATACAACCAATGAAGAGTACAAATGTGCTCACCAAAAAGTACAGCTAGCTGCAGCAATGTTTGCTGAAGATATGGCATGGGTAGAGCCCGAGCTGTTGGCTTTGCCAAAGGAAACATACCAAGCTCTTTGTCAGGATAGTCAGTTGCAAGAGTACCAGTTTTTCCTAGAAAAGTTGGCTAGCTTAAGAGCGCATGTTCTTACTGCTGAGCAGGAAAGAATCCTTTCTCTGGTGTCTAGCCCCTTGCGCACGGCTTCTTCCGCTTTTTCTGCTCTAAATAATTCAGATTTTGACTTTGGTAAGGTTGTCGATGGAAAGGGGAGTGAGCAAGAACTTAGTCATGCCAATTACCAACTTTATCTTCATGGGCAAGACCGCGTACTGAGAGAGAATGCTTTTAAAGGAATTGCAGGCGCTTATCTGAGTCATGAAAATACGATTTGTGAGTTGCTACAAGGGTGTATACGCGGGCACTGGTCTGAAGCACAGGCTCGAAATTACTCTTCTTGCTTAGAGTCCTCTCTTACTCCTAAAAATGTGCCTGAAGAAGTCTATACTTCTTTAGTGGCAGCTTGTCGAGAAGGGATTGCTAGTCATCATAGGTATAATGAGTTACGTAAATCTCTGCTAGGTTATGACAAGCTTTATCCATATGACTTGTATGTCCCTCTAAGACAAGAGGGAGTTCTTGATGGTTATGGCTTTGATGAAGCTTGCCAACTTGTTGTGGAGTCTGCAGCTCCTTTAGGAGAGGAGTATCAGCAGCAACTATTGAAAGGGCTGACAGAAGAGCGGTGGGTAGATCGCTATGAAAATAAAGGGAAACGCTCAGGAGCTTACTCCAGTGGCTGCTATGATAGCTCGCCTTATATCCTGATGAACTTCAAGGGCCTTCTCAATGATGTATTTACTCTGACTCATGAAGCTGGTCATAGCATGCATTCGTTATACAGCCGGAAGAGTCAGCCTTACCACTATAGCCAGTATTCAATCTTTGTGGCAGAAGTGGCTTCGACCTTCCACGAAGAGCTTTTGATGCAACACCTTCTAGAAAAGACGGAAGACCCTGCTCAGCGCTTCTTTTTAATTAATCAGAAATTAGATGATATCCGAGCGACCTTGTTTAGGCAGACCATGTTTGCAGAGTTTGAGTTGATGCTTCACCAATCGGTGGAAAGGGGAGAGCCTTTAACGCCTGCATCATTAAAACAAAAGTATCAGCACCTTGTGCAAGAGTATATGGGGCCAGCTGTCACATGTGATGAGAGAATTTCTATAGAGTGGGCACGCATTCCTCACTTTTACTACAACTTTTATGTCTTCCAGTATGCAACAGGGATTAGTGCCGCTCTTTGTCTTGCAGACCGCGTGTTGAATGGGGGAGAGCAGGAGAGAAGAGACTACTTGCGCTTCCTGACAAAAGGGGGGAGCCAGTACCCAATTGACCAGCTAAAAGAGGCAGGCGTTGATATGCGCTCAAAAGAGCCTGTGCTTAGTGCTTTGAAGCGCTTTGACAAGTACCTAGATGAACTGGAAGCTCTGCATGCGCCAGCTTAATCTTCATAAGGAAGAACACTTTGTAAGACTTCCTCTGTACAATACAGGGGAAGTCCTTGTTGAAGGGCTAGCACTAAGCAGTCGCTAGGCCTTGCATCTACCTCCACAAGGTGTGTGGATTCTCCACTTGGCTGCGATAAAAATAGGCGAGCATAAAAAGTTTTATCCTGTACGTCAGTGATCAAAGCGTGTGTTAGCTGAATGTCAAAGCCTTGGCAGATTTTACTTATGAGATCATGTGTCTGAGGGCGCAAGGGAGGTTGGCCTTCCAGGTGCTTATGCATCAATGTGCCTACATGAGGTTCTGTATATAAGCAGAATGTGACTTGACTGCTTTCTAGAACAATGCCCGTATAGCTGGGTGTTTCAATAATCCTGCAAATAGATAGAGGGTGAATAACAGGGTTCATTTTTGGACCACTTCAGCTGTACCATCATAGTGCCCAAGATATACCGCATTTGCTATTCCAATAAAAAGTCCTGTTTCTACCACGCCTGGGATTTTTAAGAGTTGATCATGAAGAGCTTCCGGGTCTGCAATTTCTTGAGGAGAGAGGTCGTATATATAGTTTTGGTTATCTGTTATATATAAGTTGCCATTGTGCATACGTATGGAACCTGGATGGCCAAGCTGCTCAATATGGGAACAAGTTTTTTTATAACCAAAAGGTAAGACCTCTACAGGCAAAGGGAATTGTCCAAGAGTTTGCACTCTTTTTGATGGGTCGGCAATCACAACCATACGCTTGCTGTTGATGGCAACTAACTTTTCTCGGAAAAGAGCACCACCACCACCCTTAATAAGGCAGAGAGAGGGATCAAATTCATCGGCTCCATCGATGGTGACATCTATATGACTCACATCATTTAAGTCTAAGATAGAGATGCCGCCTTCTTTAGCCATTTTTTCTGAGCGATCAGAGCTTGAAACAGCTTGGATATTTAAGCCCTGCTTGACTCGCTCTATTAGGGCTTGAATCAAAAATGCTGCAGTTGACCCTGTACCGAGGCCAATGATCATGCCATCTTGCACTTCATTTGCTATCGCTTGCTCCGCAGCAGCTTTTTTGGCTCTTTCTACCTGACTTTTATTTGCTTTGGGTTGCATATTGATCACCAGAAACACAAGGAAATCCTATGGTTACCCTAACAGATCTGGAAGATTACCTAATAGATTTTTTGCAGGTTGCGGAGTACAAAGACTTTTGTCCCAATGGCGTGCAGGTAGAGGGAGCTTCTCGTATTGAGCACTTGGCTACTGCTGTTACTGCAAGTTTAGAAACGATTCAAGAAGCTGTAAGTATGGGAGTCGATGCTTTACTTGTGCATCACGGCCTTTTTTGGAAAGGGGATGAGCCCACCATCAAAGGGACCCAGCGTGAAAAAATTCGATTACTGATAGAAAATGATATTTCACTGCTTGCTTATCATCTGCCTTTAGATGGGCACCCAGAGGTTGGCAATAATTGGGCAGCAGCTCGAGAGTTGCAATGGCGCAACCTTGAGCCTTTTGGAGATGGAAAAGGTCCAGCCATTGGAGTCAAAGCCAATTTCGATGAGCTAGAGATTGAAGAGTTTCAATCTCTACTCGAAACATACTACCAGCATAAAGCGCATGTCGCTTTTGGTGGTAGAGATCGAGTACGTACCGTAGCGCTGGTTTCTGGAGGTGCCTATAAGCTTTTGCCGCATGCAGCTAAAGAAGGGGTAGACTGTTTTGTTACAGGGAGCTTCGATGAACCTGCATGGCATATGGCAATGGAAGGAGGGATCAACTTTTTCGCTTTGGGGCATAGTGCAACCGAGCGTATTGGTCCCCGGTTCATTGGGGCCCACCTACAACAGCAGATGGACCTAGAGCATACGTTCATTGATACAATGAACCCTTTCTAATTGGAGAGTAAGCGCTGTCTAAGGTCTTGGATTGCGGCACTTTCTGGAGCGGGGTCTTTGTCAACAGGTGTATATTGTGCACCTTGGCTAATTCTGCGGCGTGTAATGTGATCCTGTACAGATGATAGAGCTGCAGCAAAGTCATCAGGGCTTTGGGTAGAGTTCTTGATTTTGTCGAGAGCCGTTTTCACTCGATCGATGAATCGCAGGGTTTTTTGATCACTAGGTTGAGAGCAGACTTTATTTGCTCCTAATTTCCCCTCTTCTTGGTGAAACTCCGCATTAGTAGAGAAGCTGACTTGCCCATCCATTGTCGTACTACGACTATGAAGATCAGTTTCAATGGCCATAAGCCTACTCCTTTCTTGCTTGTAAAGATTTTCAAATACCAAACAACCTTCTAACAAAATTCTTATATTTTTTTGAAGGGAAAGATCTAAAGGTTCTTTTGAGAGGGGTCTAAGGGGAATGAAGAGCAAAAATCTTAATTGACAGAAGTTGTGATAGTTAATATCTTTTTCCGACAGTTTAATGGAAAAAAGCAGGCGAGCATTCATGGAAGATGTGGTGCGCATATTACAGGCTAGGGGTCTTATCGAGCAGCAGAGTTCTGCAGAGCTGGCAGAGCATTTAAAGCAGCCACGCAAAGTATATATAGGATTTGACCCAACAGCAGATAGTTTGCACCTAGGAAACATGATGGGGCTAATTGTCGCTCGTTGGTTCCAGTACTGCGGTCACCACCCTGTTGCTTTAGTTGGAGGAGCAACTGGGATGATCGGAGATCCCTCTGGGAAAAATAAAGAGCGTAATTTGCTCGACAAGGAAACCCTGCAACGGCATCAGAATGGAATTGCAGCCGTTTTAAAACGTTTCTTGAGTGCAAACTGTCAGCCGCAAAGCTGGAGCCTTCGCAATAACTATGACTGGTTCCAAAGCTGGTCTTTAATTGACTTCTTGCGTGAAGTAGGAAAAAACTTTCGCATGGGGGCTATGCTAGCTAAAGAAAGTGTTAAAACGCGCATCCAATCAGCTGAAGGAATGAGCTTTACAGAATTTTCCTACCAGCTTTTGCAAGGCTATGACTTTCTTCACCTCTTTAAGGAAGAGGGAGTCTCTCTGCAAATTGGAGGGAGTGATCAGTGGGGCAATATCACTGGAGGGATAGAGCTTGTTAGAAAAACCTGTGGAAAAGAGGTATTTGGCTTAACCTTTCCCCTTTTACTGAAAAGTGATGGCACAAAGTTTGGAAAGTCAGAAGCTGGAGCCGTATGGCTCTCTGAGGAGCGCTGCTCTGCTTATGAGTTTTATCAATACTTTATGCGCGTGACAGATGCTGATGTTTTTCCACTTTTGAGAAAGATCACGTTTCTAGATTTAAAGCAGATTGATGAGTTAGAACAGGCTTACATAAGTGGGAAAGCAGCTCCCAATGAACCTCAAAAGCTCCTGGCGGCATCTGTGACGGAGCTGGTACATGGTAAAGAGGGAGTGGAAAAAGCGCAGCGCGTAACAAAAAGTATTCAGCCAGGCCTTGGTGAAGACATCGCGTTAACAGGCGAAACGATCGACGAAATTGCAAAAGATATGCCTTCTGTACAGCTTTCTCGAGCAGAAGTTGTTGGGAAAAAGCTTATCGAAATTTATCCGGAAGTGGGCCTTGTGGCTAGCCGAGGAGAGTTTCGACGTTTATTCAAAAATGGGGGCATCTTTTTGAACAAAAAAAAGGTTGCGGAAGAAGATTATGTCATCCGTGATCAAGATTTAATTGATGATCGCGCCATTCTAATCGGCGTAGGCAAAAAGAAAAAGTATCTTGTTTATCTGCAAAACTAGATTTAATTCGTTGCCTTTAAGAGAGATGCAATTTTTTTCTTGTTTGGTAAGAAAAAGTTTAAAAAAGATCTTGTTCGAAAATGAACAGGTCTAGAGAATGACGAAGAGTTTAAGTTACTCTAAGTTAGTTGGTTTTTATTTAACTTGGACCATTAGGGGAGCCATATAGATATGTCTACTGTGACGAAGAAGAAGCTTATTATGGAGATTTCCCAGAAGCGAGGAATTCATCCAAATGATGTAAGAAGCGTAATACAATCCTTTCTGGATTCGATTATCGATAGCCTATCCGATGGCGACAGATTAGAGTTCAGAGATTTTGGAGTGTTTGAAGTTGTACAGCGCAAGCAAAAGATCGGACGGAACCCAAAAAAGCCATCTGTGCCTATTGTGATTCCTTCTCGGTCTGCTGTGAAGTTCACTCCAGGAAGAAAAATGAAAGAAAACATTGAAAATCAAGTGCACCTAGAAAAAGAGGCTCCATCATCAGGGGTACCTAGTCATGCGGCATCTGAGCAAGCAACAGAGGCTTCTCGTCAGCTGTAGTCCCTCTTTTGATGGATGCATTTTTTATGGTCTAGTTGAAATCTCTTTTCACAAATGAAGAGAACTCGCTAGTATCCCTTGGGTTTTAAAAGAGTTGTGTGATCAGCTCTTTTTTTTTATACGGAGGTTTTTGCATGGGGAGTATCACCCTTGAGGAAAGGGTTCAGCAGAGCCCAAGTCAAGAGTCTCAGTCTCTTGACTTGCAAAAGGTCAAACTTCGGCAATTTGATAGTTTTCACCAATTCCTGTGTACCGTACTCCAAGGAGCTCTGAGCTCCTCAGGGAAGGTGCCAGAGTCTATTCTACATCAGGTAGCGCAAGGAAGTGTGTTATGGGAGAGCTGTCAGCTATTTAGTGTTCTTAAGCAGCTTCTTTTACATGCCTGCAACTTGCCAAGACAGCCCCTTCGTATTGAGCAGTACAAAAATGGTGTTGTGCCTATTGACTCTGGAAGAGTGTTACCATGGGGGCAATGTCCTCTGGCTGGTTGGCATGAAGAGCTAGGGTTTTTTCTGCTCTTCTCTGCTTTACAGGAGCAAAACTCCTCTTTGCTAGAGCAAGCGAAAAAGCTTGTGGAATGGCAAAAACAGCTTTTTTCGGCCAATGCAATGCCAAACCAAGAGCTCTTTGCTCAAGAGGGGGTAGAGGCAAAAGAGCGTATTTTTGTGTATTCATATGCCCTTTATACCCTAGCAGCAAAAGCGTTTCAGATGGGAGATCTGACCACCGTTGCAGCTAACTGCGAACAGTGGCTTTTACAGAACTGGAGCCAGAATATCTCCTCTCTATTAGCTCTACCATTGGAAATCCTTCGAAAGGTGCAAGAGCCAGCACCCCCAGAAGCCTCTGTACAAATTAGCCGAGCGTTATGCGACCCTATGTTAGGTCTTGTAGGCAAGCGCTTTAAAACAGGTAAAGCTCTTGCGACTCTCTCAGGAGGGGGAACAGGCCTAGGCTCATTTGGGTTTCTTGGGCTTGATGTAAAAGCCTGGGGACCTCAGAAATCCTCTCTTGGAGATTGCAGCGCTTTTGGAATTTTAAGCCGTCAGGGAGCAGGGCAACATGCTTCAAATGCGCATATTGCTGCAACCGAGGAGGGAATTCTTTTAAAAGGTGTTGTGAAACTTGCAGATCAGCAAGATAATCAACTTGAATCTCTTTATAACCAAGCTCCAGCTTATGAATGGTTGAAAGTGACACAACGTGTGCACGAACAGCGCGCATCTCTTAACTTGGCTTGGTGGTCTCTTGATTCTTCTGCAGAAGCGACAAGAAAAGTCGTTTGGTTTCTCTGTGCTGATCGCTGCTATTTACCAGAAAGTGATAAGAAATTAGAGAAGAGATCTCTTACCCACTATCGGGGGGAAGGACAGAGAGTTTCTTTCTCCAAGGGTGAAGGAAAATTACATATTACCTTCTCATCCCTGGTAAATATGGAAGTGATTCCTCTTGCAGGAGAAAAAAGCTTCTGGGGGAGTGATTACTTATTAGCAATAGAGTTAGATGCAAAATCCTCAAATACTAGTGATTGGTTTTGGGAAGTATGCACATTAAAGAGTAATTAACTTTCTTCTTAGTAAGGAGTTTTTTAGTTTATATTTGAAAAAAAAGCTTCCATAGAAGTAAAATGGTAGCCTCAACTTGTTAGGAGAGAGACCCATATGTCTTTTCCAAAGGTCCTGATACTCTCAGCTGTTGTCCTTTTTGGGGCAATAGGAACACTTGCCGTGGTCAAGAAGAACAAAAGTAAGCAAGAAGGGGAGCAATCCTCTCTTGGAGAGCTAGCGCAAGAGATTTCTCAGAGTTTAACGACAGAAAAAGCTAGACCCGAAAGGTTGGCAGATAGTGAACTCCCTTATGCAAATCGGATAGACCGGCTCTTTACTCTCTCTTCGCAAATGCAGCTGCCAATTGTAGAAACAGTGACTTATAGAAGTCAGGCAGATTGGATCAAAGGGCGCCCTGCCTGGATCGCTGATTATGCCTCTCATTATGATACATCGACCCACTTCATTTCGCGCTCTTTGAGCCGTCAAAAAAAATATGACTATTTCAAAGTCGCAAATGGCAATAAATTCAACGTATTGCGTTCAGATAAGGAGGTAGAATTCTACCTACTTGTTGACCTAGAAAGAGCAAAATGCTGGTTTTACTACCTAGATAAAGGGGCAGATGAGCGCGTTTTACTCAAAGTATATGATGTCGGGCTTGGGCGGCCTAATGAACAAGCTTTTTCTGGATTTTTAACACCTATTGGAAAGTACTCCCTTGGGGGAAGAATCGCCTCTTATAAGCCAGGAGTGCAAGGGTTTTTCAATAATGAGCGTGTAGAAATGATCCGCACATTTGGAACCCGCTGGATTCCTTTCGAAGAAGAGCTTGGCCAGTGTAGCGAGCCTGCGCAAGGCTTCGGCATTCATGGCGTCCCTTGGATAGAAAGCACAAATGGCCAGCTGGTAGAAGATATTTCCTCTCTGGGCAAATATGATTCCGATGGATGTATTCGGTTTTCTACAGAAGATATTGAAGAAATTTATGCAATTACAGTGACAAAACCCACTGTGATTGAAATTGTTCCTGCTTTTGAAGAAGCAGAGCTTCCCGGATCTAAGGAAGCAGAGCTATGAAGAACGGAGAATAAACAGTGTTACCTCACGAAAAACAGATCCAAGACTACGAAGAAACTTTAAAGCGCTTGAAAGAGCAAAATCAAAAAAAGCAGATGATGAGCGCAGATGAGCTGCGTATGCTTGATGATAAATTTGTAGCTTTTCAAGAGAAGACCTATGAGAGCTTGGATTCATGGGCTCGTGTGGGGATATGTCGTCATGCAGACCGTCCACATTCAATAGACTATATTCATGGAATTGCTGATGAATTTGTTGAATTACATGGGGACCGGACAGGTAGAGATGACCATGCTTTGGTTGGCGGACTTGCGAAGATTGGTGGTGAGAAATTTATGGTCATCGGCCAAGAAAAAGGACATGACACAGAAAGCCGCATTCATCGCAACTTTGGTATGCTTTCTCCAGAAGGGTTCCGTAAGTCTCTGCGCTTGATGAAAATGGCAGAAAAGTTTGGCCTACCTGTACTTTCTCTGATTGATACTTCAGGAGCTTTCCCAGGATTGGAAGCGGAAAAGGCGGGTCAAGCATGGGCGATTGCAAATAACTTGAAAGAGATGTCGCAAGTAGCAACTCCTATTATTGTTGTAGTAATCGGAGAAGGTGGTTCTGGAGGAGCTTTAGGAAATGGTATTGGCGATGTGGTCGGTATCTTGCAGCATGCATACTACTCTGTGATTTCTCCTGAAGGTTGTGCCTCTATCTTATTCAAAGATACGAGTAAGAATGCAAAGGCCTCGCAAATGCTGCACTTCAATGCAGAGCACCTTTTGAAAAACCAAATCGTCGATGAAATTATCGAAGAACCTTTAGGGGGAGCTCATAAAGATCCAGAGCTCATGATTCAGCGACTCAAAGCATTTGTCTTAAAGCACTGGGCTTTATTAAAAGATTTACCTCCAGATGTTATGCTGGAAAATCGCTACCAGAAATTCCGAAAAATGGGGCGCTTTGAAATCGCCAAACAGACGACAGGTATGCAGTCTGTACAAGCCTAACAACGTAACTACATAACTATCAGAAAAACTGTGGATTATAGGGTATGATAGAAGAAATATTGGATGAAGGGCACCTGGACGATATTCTGGACGGCTATGTAGATCGACCTCTTTTACTTTTTGAGTCGGACTGCCAAAGTGCAGATTGTAATGCATTTTATAGTGTTGTAAAAGAGTTTCTAGAGAGAAACCCTTCTGTAGATTGTCTGCTTATTGATGCTTCAGAAAAAAAATCTCTCGCTTCTTACTTAGAAGAAAAGTCTTCATTTCCCTTTTCTCCTCCGCAAGTTTTATACTACATGAATGGAAAATTTGTTGGCAGGCTTGGAGAAGAGGCTCTTACTGTTGAAGAGCTTGAAAAAGCTTATCACGCCCTCATATAAAATATGCGACAACTCTTTCAATTAGCCCTGCGTAGCTGGGGCACAATTCGTCTAATTTGCCTTTCTATTGTCTGCCTTTTTGTCTTGACTGCTGCGGAGAAGGCAGAGGTGTTTTCATATGGGGTTCTTCTCGATCGCGGGGCTGATTTTTTTGTTCTTTTTGCTCCTGAAAAAGAGGGAAAACTCTCTACGCCTCCAGATGCTATTTCAAAGCATTCTGTGGATAAGCGTTGGTCAGAAATCTCAGGAGGGGAGAAAAAAGATATCACTCGCCAGGATGCTTCTAAATTCATTGTAAAAAAGGAAGGAGGAAGTTTGGTTGAGCGGCTCCAGGCATATCTGGAAACGCATTTCAACTTAAGGAAAAATATCTTTCACTTGATCCTTCTCGTTGCGATCACAGCGATTTTCAAAGGGATTAGCTTTTTTGGGAGTAAGTATACAACAAGTCTTGTGGCAACGCGTATATCAAAAGATTTGCGGACAGCCTATTTTGAGCATGTGCAATCTTTGCCAATGGATTTTTTTCAGAAAAATGACCGAGGAATGATTGCCACACGGGTGATGGGGGACTCTGGAAATATAGCTCTTGCTATCTCCTCCTCTCTTTTTCACTATATTCAGACCCCGTTTGTTGTGCTGTTTTCCCTGATTTTATGTTTGAAAATGTCATGGCAACTTTCTATCGTGATCTATGTGGTTTTCCCTTTGATTGTCTTACCAATTGCTTACTTTTCTTCGAGAGTGCGAAAAGTTTCCCGTGCAATGCAAAAAAATCAGGAAACCTTTACCTCATTTCTTATGGAGTATTTAACAGGGGTTTACACAACAAAACTTTTTTCGAGTGAGGCATTTTCTTTGCAGCGCTTTAGTAGAGAAAATGAGCATATAGCTAAGTTAGAAAGAAAAAATGCACGCTATAGCTTTTCCTCTCGCCCTGTTCTACATGCCTTTAGCTCTGTAGCAATGGTGAGTGTCCTACTATATGGTATGTATGTTCTCAGCATGCCATTGTCCGAAATTTTAGTGTTTGGGCTGCTTGTGCATCAGCTGTATGAGCCACTGAAGCGATTCAATGATGAAAACTTAACGATTCAACGAGGCATTGTAGCTGCACAGCGTATTTATGAAGTGCTGGACTTAGATAAAGAAGAAAGTGATGAAGCTTCTTTAACCAAGTGTCAGCCTTTGAAAAAAGAGCTTAGCTTTAAAAATGTTAGCTATAGTGTGCAGGAAGAGAGCTCAAACGGACAGGTTCAAATTTTAAACTCTGTTAATTTCTCTATCAAGCCAGGAGAGACAGTGGCTCTTGTGGGACCCACTGGAGCTGGTAAATCGACATTAATCAATCTCATAGCCCGCTTATATAAGCCTCAAGAGGGCTCTATTTTATGGGATGGTACCGATGTAACAGAGCTTAAAATAAAGTCCCTGCGTCAGCAGCTAGCTTATGTTCCTCAGCGCCCACATATCATTGCAGATACAGTCTTTGAAAATATTGCATTTGGTCAGAAAGGGGTTTCCTTACATGAGGTGGTAGCCGCTGCAAAAAAAGCACATGCCCATGAGTTCATCCAATCGATGGCGGAAGGCTATGAAACTCCTCTTTTAGAAGGGGGCAAAAACCTTTCAGGAGGACAGCAGCAGCGTATTGCTATTGCACGAGCTCTCTTGCGCAATGCGTCTATCTTGGTTTTGGATGAAGCAACCTCTTCTTTAGATACTGTGAGTGAGCAGAGAGTCAAGCAGGCAATGGATGAGCTGGAGGGAAGAACCAAAATCATTATCGCTCATCGCTTGTCTACCATTGCAAATGCTGACCGCATTTACTACCTAGAGCAAGGGAAGGTCTTGGCAAGTGGTGCAAAGGATGAGTTGTTAGAAACCTGTCCTCCATTTCGCCAAATGTGGAATGCAATGTTTTCAGGTAATCAACCGACTGCATAATCTTTGAAAGAGCTTTTCAGAAAGCTCATATAGCCGCTTTTTAAGTGCAAAGTGCTCGTTCTCTTCTGCAAAGTCTGAAATACCCTTGTAAACAGTGAGAGGAAGCTCTCGCTGTTTACAAAAAAATGCTGTGGCATACCCTTCCATATCCACCAGGTCCCACTGATGCTGGAGCTCTTTTTTTAGAGCCTGGCTATAGATCGGGTAGGGAGAGCTTAGTAAAGCTGCAGAATCAGCATTGGAAGAGGCAATCTTTATCTCGGGATATAAGGCACTAGATAACTCTTTACCATGGGGAGTGGTGTGGAGTGAAGAGGGCAAAAGGTGCCCTATAGAATGAACCGTTACGATCTCTCCTGGAGAATAGGTGTTCGAGAGAGTGCCTGCAATGCCAATATTGTAGATCTGCTCAACCGGATAGGGGAAAGATGAAAGAGAGGAAAGAGTGCTTAGCATCCCCATTCCAGTGATCAAAATATACCCGTTAGTAAATTGAAACCCTTCAGGAAAAGGAGTCGCTTGTAGCCCTTCAATAAAAGGATGCGCTTCTTGTTTAGTTGCAAAAGTGAGAAGTAAGGACATAAGGCTCGATTGTTGGGACAGGGAGCGGATAAAGGCCTTTTTCATAGGCCAGTTTGTAAAAAAGGTTAAGTGCTTCGTAGCCTTCATTAGAAAGCATAAAAGTTTCCTGATTTACAAATAGCTCAAGATGGTTGTGGATAATATGAGGATCTTCTTCCTGGCTTAACTTTTGCATATAGCTATTAATGTCTTGCTTCTCTGCTGTATATGCGGCTTTGATGGATTGCTGAAGTGTTTCAATAAAGATTTCTACCTGTTGGTCTGGGAGATCTCTCCTTACAAGATATAGGCCCAGTGGCAAGGGAAGAGCGGTGCGCGCCTGCCATAGTTTGCCAAAATCGGCCATCTCTTGAAGACCTTTTTGTTGGAAGGTAAATCGAGACTCATGGAGAAGGATTCCCGCATCAGCTTGCCCTGAAAGAACAAGGCTCTCCACCTCATGGTAAAGGCAGAAGAGCTTTTCCTTAGGTTCAGGGAGAAACATCTGACAAAGAGCATGTGCTGTTGTATATTCTCCAGGAATGGCTACCTTTAGGTCAGAAAACTGCTCCATAGGGGTGTCCTGTTTAGACACAAGTTTTTGACCATTGTCAAACCCTAAAGCAGCGCCCATAGGAAGGATGCGATATTGATCCATGACATGGCCATAAACATACGCAGAGACTTTTGTGAAGGGGTACTTTCCTTTCAGGCAGTCTTTGTTTAGGTTCTCAACATCTTTGTAGTGCAGAGAGAGATTTGGGCCTGGGCAGAGCCCCTTTTGCCAAGCATAGAAGAGAAAGCTGTCATTTGGGCAAGGGGAAAGGGCTACATCAAAGTTCATATTGGGTTCCTAAAGGGTAAGGAAAGGGGCTAAAGGTGAAACCCTCATCGATGATTTTTTGAGGAGAGACACTCTTCCTCTGTTTGGGGAGATTATCTTGCCATACAAGAGGGGAGGCAGAGATCATTTCATATAGCTCTTTACGTGTGGGGTGCTGGGGCCAACAAACATTATAGATCCCCCGTAAGTCCTTCTTTAAAACAAAATCAATAGCAGAACAGATATCATCAATATGACTGAGGTTACAGGGAGTGTTGCCATTACCAAATGGTTGTGCTCCAACGCGGTCTATGAACTTTTCAAGTTCACGGCCAGGGCCAATGATCTGTCCTAAGCGCAAGATACATGTATGAGAAAGAGATAAGTAGTTTTTTTCTGTTTGGATCAGAACCCTTCCCTGTTCAGAGCTATTTTTTAAAGGGCTACTTTCATCAACAAAAGCTCCTGCATGGTCTCCATATACGGAGCTTGAACTAATATGAATGACTTGAGGGGGGTGGGAAAAAGATCGAAGCTTCGAAAGAACAGTCTGAGAAAGCGCAAGGTAGCTGGTTGTGTAGCTATCTTGCTTGCTAGGAGCAGTCGCAATAAGAATAGCTTCTGTATCGGCAGGGAGGGGCTCTTGGGGCCATTGGAGTGGGGAGTGGCCAAGAGCGCGGATTCTTCCTATAGTCTCTTGGCTACGTGCAGTGATTGTAAAGGTATATTTTTTGTGAAATTGTGCAGCAAAGGCTTGTGCTAAGTAGCCAAAGCCTATGAGTACAAGCTTCATGCTTTTTTAGCAGAGGGCTCAGGCAGGAGCTCTGCTTTTTCAAGGGCTTCCTTTAACTCTGCATTTTGTGGTTTATCTAAGGCTCCACTTTCTAACAGCCAGGCAAGGTAGTCTTGAGGTACTTCTTCCAAAGGCTTGCCGCGGTACTTTCCAAAAGGCATGCGATCAATACCACCATTAGATTCGAGCAGCTTGATGATTGTTTCAAGGTCCAGATCATCAATCATTTCTGAAAAGATCTGGTGGAGCATGATGACATCATCTAGCGCTCTGTGTGCATTATTCGCTTCAAAACCATAGATCTCTCTTAAAAACTGCAAGCTATGTCTTGGTAAGTCAGGGCGGTATTTTCTTGCCCATTTAAGAGTGTCTAGGTAGCGAAAAGGTGGAGCCCCTCGCTCTGCTCTCATAAACTCTTCATGCAAAAAATGTTTATCAAAGCCATCATTATTATGAGCAATTAGCACACTTTCTCCACTACAAAACGCGAGAAATTCGTCGATTTTCTCTGCGAAAGTCGGTGCATCCTTCACCATTTCATCTGTGATATTGTGAATCGCTGTGGAGTCGGGAGGGATGGGCATACCTGGATTCAGTAGAGCATGAAAGGTCGTATCATTTAAAGGGTCATATGCTGCAAGCTCAATTACGCGGTCATTCTTCGCATTAACTCCCGTCGTTTCTGTATCATAATAAATTGCCCGAAGAGCCATTGCTTTGCCTTCTAATCGATAAAACTCAGAAGAATTTTTTCATGCTAGGCAATTTATAGCAAGGAGATGAAATTCTTTACCGATCAAGTCCTTTCTGTGCCAGGGTCCATAGGCGTGATATGCCTGTCCTTGCTCCAGTCATGTCTCCAAATCGACTCTTCAACCATCAGCCGTGCTTGGTCAGAAAGAGTATTGCCCAAGCGTGAAAATTGATCCACTATACGTAGAAGGTCTTTCTCCTCATGAATTTTTAAAGATTGTTCAGCTAGCTCTTCTAGGCTGATTGAATGATCCGCAGATAGGGCTGTTTGCATAGCTGCAATTCTTCGGAAAAAAAGATCTCTAGCATCCATGGAAAAGTATTGGCGAACAAACTCTGGATCAAAGCCTTCTAACCCCTCTCTCATATGGGTAAGAAATTTATCCATAGACTGGCCAGTCAGCCGGTCAGTAACAAATGCTTTTGCTTGAGGGGTAAGCTCATATCTTGACCAGGGATGAGACTTCCATTTGTATTGCTTGCGTGTAGCAACTTTTTCAAATGCATTGGTTGAGCGCTTGGTTTGAAAGATATTTGCATTATCAATCATCGCAAGCTCTACTTTCGCATCAGAGCGCAGGTTGCCATCTTCATCGTGGTAAAAGCGCGCCCAATCAAAAGGCGTTTCTTGATCACTAGGACTCAAGTCATCAGGAAGACCACTGAACTTCACCATCCAGTTCTCTTCATGACGGTCAATATCTCCAGCAAAGACATCTACTGCATGTGCGATTTGAAACTGCGTTAAAATATCTTCAGGTGGTTTGCAAAGCCTTTCAAGGGATGCTTCCACATCCGATTTTTTAACCTTTAACTTTTTGAGCTCTAAGTGGGCCTGCGTTAAATTGCTCTTATGTTGAGCTTGTTTCGGATCACACCAGGCTTGCCCTTCTGCAATTTTACTTGGGCTAAGTAGCAGTAGCTTTTCAAGGGTGATCTCTTCTTGCCTACGATGCTTGCAAAAGTAGCCAATAGCATAAGTAAGATTTTCAAACTTTTGATCAACAAGAGCCTCAAAATCTTTATCTAGTCGCTTACTTGAAAGGGGGGTTGCTTCCTTATCCTCTGCAATAGGCTTGAATCCACCAGAGGAGCCACTCATTGCACCTGCAAAGGTTTGAAATGATCCTTGGGTTCCATCTTCAGAGAGCTTACCTGTCATAATTGTTGTAGGAAAAAGAGTCTCTGCATGAATCCCTTCAGGGAGGTAGTCTTGAACTCTTAAACCTACGATTAGATCTGTAAACATCGCTTCAGAAAAGTTAATGGCTGCTGCACGACTTTCAGTCATTGGGAGGTATTGCTTTTGTCTCATGCCTAAGTAGGAACGAAGCTTATCCCACCACCCCTCTACTTTTTCAGCCTGGGGTTTGAAGACTCCATAGCCTCCCTCTCCCTTTTCTCCCCAAAGGATCAAGGTCGGGTTGGCTCCACCATCAGGGATCGATGGAGGGATTCCCAGCTGCCTAGAAAGTGCAGCTAGATTGACAAGGTGAGCCGTTTTTTCAAACAAGATCTTTCTTTCTAAAGGGCTCTTTGACTCCTGGAGGTTTTGTATAAGTAGCTTGAAGCTTGCCTCTGGTAAAAGTGTAAGAAACGCCTCTTTTGAAGATTTTGTGTCACGTAAGGAGCTGGCAACCTTATAGGCATTGGTTTGGAACTTATCACTTCTTTTGCCAACCATAGCCCTAAGCATAGCGAGCTTGACTTGGTCTTCATGCTTTTGTTGGAATCTTTCCTGTGTGCTTAGCTTGGCTTCTAAGTGTGTAATAGCCCGTGTGATAGGATCCCCTTCTGCAGCAGCCTCTGCACTCTCCACTGGGAAGAGAGTGGCAATTACTTGATCAAAAGCTTGTTTGGCTTCATCAGGTCCCCTCGCATTGCGAAGCTTTTCATATGACTCCTTGCATTGCTCTTGCCTAGATGAGATTTCATCGACTTGCTGGGACAGGTGTTGGATACTTTTTTTTGTTTCTAAAGACCTACGGCTAGTGATCGGGTCAAAGATGGTAAGTAGTGTTAAGCTATCACTTATTGGGTTGCCATTTTCTCCAAAGCAGATCTTCGAAGTGTCTTTTAAGCTCAACTTGAAGAGTTGAAAGTCTTTGCGGTTATGAGTATTCGTAGAGATTGTGATCATTTGATCTTTTAAGCTTTTTGCTTTGTGTGCAAGCTCCGAGTCTTGATTATGGAGCTCATCTAAAAAAGCCTCAAATAAGGCAACACCCTCTTTTCTAGGATGCAGACTTCCTGCAAATTCATTAAAGAGGTCCTTTGATGCTTCCTCACATAAATTCCTTAAGTTTTCAAATGTACCAGAACCCTTCAGTTGCCCTAAAATAGGGGTTTTTTCTGCTTTTTGAGGGTCCATAACAGCAAAAAGTAAGGCTCCTTTGTGAATAGGCCCTTCACTTCTAGCTGCTTTGCTAAAGTCTAAAAGTTTATGTTTGTCACTCTCTTTGAGCTGTTGGTGTAAGTAGTGAAGTTCTTCTTTGATTTCTTGTGCGTCTTTACTGATATCTTCATCAGGAGACTGGAGGGCCTGTGCAAAATGCTGATATAGTTCTGCTCCTTCGGGCTTGGGGGAGGGGAGGTGGTCACAAAAGCGTGCCAACAGTGCTTCTGCACGCCGCTCATAATGTTGGCGAATAAGAGAGAATGGAGCTCCAGACTTGAAAAGGGCGCGTTTAGCTGTATCCCCAGAAAAATACCGTAAAACTCTTTGGTACCATTTGGGTGGAGGTTGTTTAGAAAGGATAAACCCTTTGCGATTAGATGTAGCTTCGGAAAAAATATGTTGTTTATCGACAAATGCAGAGCGAAAAAAAGCTGCGACTTTTTTGTCTTGATCGCTCAGGCCTGTGCTAGATGTATCAGCTTGTTGGTTTGTCGAAGCTTCATCCTCTGGGTCCCCAATTCGGGGAGGAATAAAGCTATCATCTACAGGTCCAGTACTCATATAGGCCCCTCCTATAGTAGGTTATTATACCATATAGAAGAATAACTTAGGAAGAGGGGCTTTTAAGGCTCTATTTTGACTGGTTCTTCGTATATTCTTGGGCAGCTTCTACACCTGCAAAAAAGTAGGTGATTGCATTCTTAATGGTTGATACATAAGCCTTTATCAAACCTTCGTCGATCTCTTTAGAAAGAGTAGGAAGAACAACTCGGTAAAAAATAAGCTTAGTATTTTCATCAAGGCCAAAACCAGGAATATCAAGCTCTTTGTTTAGAATATGTAAAAAGCGAGCAATTTCAGGGATTGTCTCTTCCTGAATTTGAGTTGGAGGGTAGGCAATCAACTGCAAAAGAGAGGATTTTTCCATGACGCGGAAAAAAACAGGGACCTCTTTATCACCAAGTGTTAACTTAATGAATTGCTGCTTGCTATCTTTCTCTGTTTCAGGTGCAAAGCCTTCTTTTTTAAGGTATTGCTCTACACTATTTGTTTCCAACGGGATCATGATTTTCCTTTTTAGCTTGAGGGGATTTACTTTTTGATCGCGAGCGCATGGCTTGAGATAAGCTGCTGAGAGCTTCTTGCTGAGACGCTTGCTGTTCTTGAGCTGCCCCTGTATTTTCCTCCATGATCGCTAGGAGAACCTCTTCCCTGTAGATAGGAAGGCTGCGAGGAGCCTCGATTCCAATAGAGACTTGGTCTCCTTGTACTTTTAAAACAGTGATAACAACATCTTTTCCGATGCGGATTTTTTGCTCAGACTTCCGTGTCAAGACAAGCATAAATACTCCTTCTTAGTATCTCAACCCATTCACGCTGAAAGAATCAGTGGGAGTGTAGAGAGAGGGAAGTTTAACCGCAAGAATCATCCCAAGCTTAATAGCTGATTCCTGGTATAAAGTCTCCGTCGTCATTACCTTTCCCTTTAATTTGTGGGTTGTTTGTCGTGGGATTTGTGCTTACTTCATCCGCTTCAGGAGAGCGGTAGAGACAACTCGTCATCGTTGTTAGGCAAGCAAAAGCAAGCAAAGCTGATATTAGCCTCTTCATATATTGAAACTCCTTTAATAGCTACCCTAGATGGGAAGCGCAGTATAAAAGAGCGCGGAATACGTTTGCAACCTTCTGCTTACCCAGTGGCTAAACGATAAGTAATTAGGCGAGCAAAGGTGTAAAATTCTTGGAATAAGGGGTTAAAAAGAATTGGAAAAAACTTAATAGCAACAGTGAGACTATAAAAACTCAAAAGGATTTTGAGGGGAAAGCCAACCAAAAAGATATTCATTTCAGGCATCACACGAGCCATAAAACCCAAACTTACAGTGACAAGGGAGAGAACTACAAAGGGGATTGCCGCAAGGCGTAGGGCATAGTGAAAGATTCGGCCTGTCCCGTGATTGATCTCCTGTAAAAGCTCATGAGGGAGGTGATAGTTTCCTATAGGGAGAGTGTGAAAGCTGCTTTCTAAAAATTTCAAAGTTTCTAAGTGGAGGTCTAAAGATAGAAATAACAAGATAAACGTTATGTTGAATAGTTGGCTAATCAGACCTGTCTGGCTATTCATAATCGGATCAACAAGTTGTGCAGCACTTAAGCCCGCAAGGTTACTTAGCACCTGTCCAGCAAGCAGAGCAACTTCAAAGAGTAAAGAAAAAGCAAACCCCATGACATAGCCAACAGCAAGCTCTTTGAGGCTACCTACAGCTAAAACAATCCACAAGTGGTCTGCATCTCCATGCAACTCTGGAAGATAATAGCGAGGGGACTCGCTGCGATAGCTTGGATAAAGAACCATGCAGAGTAAAGCGGTCACAAAAAACAAAAGGCCAATACGTACTGTGGATGGGATATTTCGATTGCGAAAAAGAGGAGAAAGAAAAAAAAAGCCCGAGACTCTTGCAAGAATATAGAATAGGAAGACTATATCTTGTGCATTTTGAAAAAAGGGAATGAGTGTAATACCCAGGAAGGGAGTCATGCTCAATTTGCGTAGTTTGAGAGTTCCACCAGCTTGTCCCACTGAAAGACAAGGAGGTTGTGTGTGAATTTAATCAGCATCTTTAGCATCCATGGAAAAAATATAATTAGGACAAGCGCAAAGATAAAGAGCTTTGGCACAAATGTTAACGTCATTTCATTGATCTGTGTGATCGACTGAAAAAGGGCAATGCCAAAGCCTACCATCATGGCAATGATTAGTAGTGGAGCGCTGATCTCTAAGGTGATTCCAAGCGTATTACGAATGATATCGGTAATGTGATCAGGACTCATAGCACCTCCTATACCGTAGGGAAAAAGCCTTTTACAGACTGCTGAATAATCAATCTCCAGCCATCAACTACGATGAAAAGGAGGATTTTAAAGGGCATAGAAATCATCACTGGCGGCAGCATCATCATCCCCATACTCATCAGGACAGAGGCAACAACCATATCAATGACAAGAAAGGGCAAAAAGAGCAGAAACCCCATCATAAATGCCACACGTAGCTCTGTTGTGACATAGGCAGGAACAAGGCAGTACCAGGGAATCGCGTCAAGATCATAGGCTGCCCCTGTGCCATCATCTTTAGCCTCGATTTTTGGAAGCTGGATATGCCCCATATCTAAAAACAGCTCCATATCCTTTTCTCGCGTATGCATCAAAAGATAGTTGCGCAAAGGGTTCCAGGCTCTTTCAAAAAAGAGAGTGTCCTCTCCCTTGATGCCTAGCCGTACTTCAGGCTCTTCCTTTAACTGGTTATTGAGATAAGGAGTGAGTGCTTGGGATTCGATTTGTTCGATCACAGGATGCATAACAAACCCTGTGAGAATAAGGGATAACCCAATTACTAATTGATTAGAGGGAACGGTTTGTGTTGCAAGAGCCTGTCTTAAAAAGTGAAAAATAATGACAAGGCGAGTGAAGGAAGTCATCATGATCAAGACCGTAGGGATCAAGATCAAGATGGTCATCAACCCAACAATGCGTAGCTGATTATGCAGATCTAAAAAGTTAATCGTTTGATAGGGTTCAGCAAGCTTTTGTATGGGAGAGGGTTGGTCTGGCGGGTAGGGGTTCACTTGCGCAAAGCTTGGGAGAGCTATCAAAAGGGCTAAGAGAAGAAAGATCCAGCCAGTACGCTTCATGAAGTGGCCCCTTCTGCTTTTTTTAACCTAGATTTGAATAACGAGCCGAAGTTTTTTCCTTTGGCCTCTACCGGAGGAAGAGGTTCTTCATCTTCTTGGTGTTCAATCTCTGTAAGAAGGCTGAGTCCTCCTTGGCCTTCTCCAACAACGAAACGTTTACCTGCAACTTCTAAGTAGTAGATGCAAGCCTTAGGATGAAGAGCCCGCTTATCGATGATTTTTATTTTACTGGTAAAGTTGATTTGCGCTAGGCGCGAACGCATTAAGCGCTTCAAGATCCATCCGACAATGATGAGGCCAACCAGTAACCCTCCAAGAACAAGTAACATATTCATGAAGTCTTGCCAGTAGTTTCCCTCCTTATGTAGAGAAGGGCGCCCGATATTTTCTTTTTCTAAGAAGCGTTCGACTTCTCCCTCATCTGTTGGTTTGGGAGAGGTGGCTTCCTGAGAGGAGGTCTTTTGTTCAGGAGAGGCTGCTGTTGGGTTTGCAGTAACGGATGCACCGCCACACAGCAGGAAGATGCAGAGAAGAATTCGAAGCATATTGTCCTGTGGCTGGTATAAAAGTGAAAATTTACCTTATCCTTTGGTAAGGATCGGTTTTTTTCAATCCTTTTTTCGTAATTAGAGGAGGCGGTATGCACAGAGGAACTTTATCATTAGACTTAGATGGCACTTTGACCACAGGATCGCAGCCTCTCAGTGTGGAAGTGGTGCGCTGGTTACAGATGCAGCAAAAGCGAGGGTGGGTGGTCCTTTTTAATACCGTACGCTCTTTCACCTTTGCTTTGCGAACGATCGGAGATCTTCCCTTTGAAAATTTTGTAGCTGTCCAAAGTGGCGGTGCTTTGGTAGATGCAAGTAGAAAAAAACTGTTAACCGAAACAAGGATCCCTCTAGAAGTATTGCAGCATATCCCTGCTTGGGAAGAGAAATATGGACAAGCATTTGTAGTGGAGGGAGGGTTTTCCCTTTCTGATCACTGCTTCTATCATCCCGCAGCCTTAAGTGAAGAAAATCAGAAATATTTAGATTATCGACAACAGCTTCAAGGACATGCATGGCTCTCTTTAGAGCAGTGGGAGGCATGCCCTTGCAAAAATGGGTGTGCTCTCATCAAGGTTTATGGGGAGGGTGATGTGCTGGAATCTTTGAAAAGAGAGGTTGATGAGATAAATGAAGTTTCTTGTACTCAGATCAATGATCCTTTTCGCCCTGGCTACCAATTGCTTGTGATTACACCCAAGGGAGGGGATAAAGGATCTGTTATTCAAAAATTTTTCTCCCTTGGGTTGGGAAGTCGCCCCTTGATTTCAGCTGGTGATGAGATGTGTGATTTGCCCATGCTAGAAATCTCAGATTTGAAGGTCGCCTCAGAGAAAAGTGCCTTGGAACTTAGGTCGATAGGTGATATTCTGTTTTCCCCTCAACAACCTCAATCTATTTTAAATGCTTTAGGGGAAGCAATTACTCTATTGGAGAAAAATGGTCGGTAAAGTTGGCATCCGCGGCTTGCGGATTTTTTGTAAAATAGGCTGTCTTGAAAACGAATGGGATCGTAAGCAAGAGGTTTTAATTCACTTGGAAGTGCAGCCTTCTTGGCCTTTTTCAGAGCAAGAAATGGTGGATTATCGAGAGCTAAAAAATATCTGTGAGGTAGCAAGTGAATCTCCTCACCGCTTTCTTGAAGAACTCGCCGAAAAAATTTTAGAAAATATCCGTAAAGCATTTCCTTTTTTGCATGCCATTTCGTTAACTTTGGAAAAGCCTCACGCTTTCCTCAGTGATGCTACCCCGTATGTTTCTATAGACTGGCAGGACAATGCATGAGGACAGTGCTGCTGCTTGGTGCATCGAGTGAAATAGGGCAGGCCATTGCTAAAATGTTGGCAAAGCCCAATACAAGATTGCTTTTGCACTATTTCTCTGCAGAAGAGTCGGTACAGCAGCTCCGTTCTGCCTGTGAAGCTCTTGGAGCAAATTGTGAGGTTCTTCATACAGACTGCTTGCAACCAGAGAAGCTGAAGCTATTTGTAGAGCGAGTGAAGAGGGAGGTCTCCTGCCTAGATGCACTCATCTATGCTGTAGGAAAGAATTGTAAGGGATCTGCAGAACAAACCTCTTTTACTCAAGTTCAGGAGCAAATGCAGCTGCATTTTTTTGCTCCTCTCTACCTGACACAGGAGCTGCTTCCTCATTTGAAGCAGGCTGAAGGAAGTGCAGTCTATCTAGGTGTTGCAGGGATGCTTCGAGGAGTTGCTGATACATTCTCTTCAGCTCACACTCTGTCAAAAGGGAGCTTTTACCAGTGGATGCGAAGCTTAGCGAAAGACCTTATAAAAGATCGGGTGCGGCTGAATATGATTTCTCCAGGATATGTGGAAAATAGTGATGAGAAGCCTCCCCATTTAGATGCTCTTCTTTATCAACGTATGATCTATGTTGAAGAGGTGGCACGAATGGCCAACTATCTTTTTTCTCAAGGTGCTAAAATGATTACGGGACAGAATATGGAAATTGCAGGCGGAGTGCGTTTATGATAGCAAAGGCTCGATTGCAAGAAATGATGCGTGATGTAGAAGCATTTGTACATGCTCCATCAGGCTGGGTGACAGATGAAACAGAAGAGCGCTCTTTCTCTTTTCAAGATAACCTTAACTATGTGTTAGGTCTCTTTCATTTAAAAGAAAGAGAGAGCCTGGAGAAGGCGCGAGAGCTCCTCCATCGCTTGCTAAGTTATGGGCAAGAAGGCGTTTTTCCAAATAGCTTGCTTGACTTCCCGCATAGCTGGGATCAACTAAGTGGTGTACGGGCCTTGATTCCTCTGACTAAAATCTATCGGCTCTATCGATCAATCTTGGGGCCTGCACTAGCCTCTCATTTACATCGCCAAATTCAGCTCGCCTATAGAAAAGGGTGTGCTTTTTTAGAACAGCACCAGCTAAGAGGTTACAGCCAGCTAGAGGTTGCTTCTCACTTGGCTTATAGCCAAGACTTAATGCAAGATAAAGAGCAAAAAGAGCTCCCAGAAGACTTTTTCCAATTTGATTTTTCCTCAGTAAACATAACTAAGCTGCTCCTTGCAGAGTTATGGACTTTGCAGCAAGTGAGCTCCATTTCTTTTCCCTTTAAAAAGGAGTTAGACAAGTTATTGGAGAGTATGTGGCATCCGCAATTAGGCTATATAGGACCTTTTCAAAGTGAGCCTTTCGATGGAGATATGCCTCGCCAAGGCCTTTTTGAAGCAACATTTAACTACTCGGGGATCTCCTCTCTTAGGCAGCTAAAAGCTATATGGGCTTATCCTCACATGTGGGAAGTTCCTGAGCACCTTAAAAATCAAAAGCGCGTGGCTGTTTGCTATGCTGAGCAACAGCTTGCTGAAAAGGAAGTTCCATCGAAGCATCGCTATCCTTTAGTCTGTACGTGGCTTGAAGAACGGCAAGCATTTATGACTCTTCGTTGTCCTACAGGAGATGTCTCTCTTGTTCATCAAGAGGGAGGGACTTATACATTTCAACTTTCTTTTGCTCGTGAGTATGATAGAAAAAAGGATGAAGAGATAGAAATCCTTATCACAAAATTACCAGGCTTGCAGCTGCACTTTGACGGTGTGAAGGCAACCTGCTTCCCTTTAGGTGAGGTCGTTCATATTACCTCTGCGTGTATGGAAGCTTCCCTCTCTTTTACGCACCTTTCTGGGGAGGGAACGTGGATGGGACATATCTCCCAGGCCTTGCGAGAGAGCCGCAATTTGGCAGATCCCTCTCAGGTTCATCCTGAGTGGAAAGTAGCTTTGCGTACTGTACGCAGAAAGCCCAAAGCCTCTATTGAAATGAGGCTTCACTTCGCACCAATTTCCTGACTCGCCTTTCCAAAAAAAGATTGATAGATTAAACCTGCAGTAAATGACTGCTTGTGGGGGTAGGGATGTCATTTCTTGAGCGCTTTCAGTTGGCACAAGAGAGTCCTGTCATTATTTTTCTTAGTATCTTTGCTGCTCTTTTCATCATTTCAGCTTTGCTATACTTGCGTATCTTGCTAAGAAAGAAGGGGGAAAAGGCATTAGTTCGCCAAGATTTTGAGACTTTTCAAAGTATTCGCAAGCGCATTGAAGCAAAGTATGACAGTTTTGGTCGCTGGCAGCCAGGCTTGTTTGCTATTCGTATGAACAGGCCCAAAAAAACAGGGGAAAGTGCTAAAGAGGGGGTGGTATTTTACAGGCAATTGCTTAGCTCTCTTTTTTGGCAGCGCCTGAGGCTTTATCATCAAAATATTGAAGCCGAGCCTGTTCCCGGGATTGGATCTTTTGAATTATTTGAAGACAAGGGGCTTGGGGCTATTGTGCAAGATTGGCAGGTACATGGAAAGGCTGCTTGTCCGCTTGATTGGCACTTAATGGATCACTCTTTGAGTGATATAGAAAAGGAATCCATTCTCTTACAGCTAGCCACAGCCTTAGCCTATTTGCATAGCATGCCTCCCTTAGAAGGACGAGCTGTTTTCCATGGCTTGATTACACCCTCTGAAATTTTAATTGAACAGCAGCAGGTCAATTTACACTCTGTACAGCTCAAAACACCAGGCATCCTTTGGGCTTTTGAAGAGAAAAAGATCTCAGGGTGGCTCCAACATGAACTTTGTAAGAAGGAGTCTCAAATAAGAGATTTCTTGGCTCCGGAAGTCTTACATGGCTTATCCCAGGCAAGTGATTATTATTCCTTTGGAGTGCTTGCTTTATACTTGTTTGGAGGAATGGATGCTGTTCACAAAAAGCAAGAAGGAATAGAACAACTTCCAAAACGGTGGAGGCAGTTTGTGAGGCGTTGTATAGAAGAAGAGACTAAAAATCGTCCAAAAGATTTTCTAGAACTAGATGATTTGCTTAATGACCCTGAGTTAAATCAGCAACTGAATGAAGTAGACAAAATGCGACAGGAAGTTGGTAATACCGAACTTCGTCCAATTGCAAATGCTCGGGATCTTTTTCTCAAGCTTCGCTCTAAACAAGAAGCAGAGAAAAAGGTAGATCCAAAAGTGGAAAAAGGATTCCAACTGCTAGGCAATCGCCAGTGGTCAAGAGCGATCACTCATTTTGAAAAACTGCAAAAAGAAGCTCCCTCTCCACGAGTTGATTTAGGCTTGGCTATTGGCCTGCATCAAAAAGGAGAAAGGGAGCGAGCGCGTTCTCTCTACGAGCAAATTCAGAGTGAAAACCCTGATCTCTCTGCAGAGTTTCATGCTTTTTTAGCAAAGGGGCATTAGTCTTGTAGGGCAGGACTATCTTGGCTGATTCCCATTGCATGCATGCCATTATCTACAAAGAGAACCTCTCCAGAGATGGCAGAGGCCATCGGGCTTAGAAGGAAAAGAGCCGCTTGTCCAACCTCTTGAGCATCTAAGTCTTTTGCAAGAGGGGCATTATTTTTAGAGTAGACAATCATCTTTTCAATAAAGCCAATGGCCTTCGCTGCACGGCTACCAAGAGGACCCGCAGAGATGCTGTTGATGCGTAGCCCCCACTTTCGTCCAGCTTCCCATGCAAGGGTGCGGGTATCACTTTCAAGAGCTGCTTTTGCAGAACTCATCCCTCCACCATATCCAGGAACAGCTTTTTCTGATGCACGATAGGTTAAGTTTAGTACAGAGCCCCCTTCACTCATGATGGGACCAAAATAACGGACTAAGCTGACAAAAGAGTAGCTAGAGGCACTTAGTGCTGCAAGGTACCCCTTACGAGAGGTATCAAGTAGAGCATTTTTTACTTCCGGACCATTAGCAAGAGAGTGGACCAAAATATCTAACTTGCCATGCTCTTGTTCAAAGCGCTTGGCTACTTCTGAAATTGTAAAGCCCTCAGCTCCTTTGTATCGCTTGTTCTCTTTGATCTCTTCAGGCACATCTTCAGGAGTATCAAATGCAGCATCCATAGAATAGACTTGTGCGATTTCCATAAGTGAGCCATCAGAAAGCTTTCTTGACTCATCGAATTTTCCATTGCGTAGACTCATTTCAAAAATTTTCATAACAGGAGTCCAGGTGCCCACATAAATTTCTGCACCAGCTTCTGCAAGAGCTTTGGCAATTTGCCAGCCAAAGCCATTATTATCACCAACACCCGCAATGAATGCTTTTTTTCCAGTTAAGTCAATTGTAAACATAGGGTTTCTCCAATAAGGCGAAAGTAAATGGAATATTATATAGTCTTCTTGCTTAGGCTTCAAGTCGCCAGCGCTTGAGCTGGCTTATTTGCTCAGCTTTATCTTTAGGAAGGCGTTTGCTAGACTTACTGCTTACATAAGGTAAAACCATCATGAAAATTATTATTTCCTCAGCAAATAGCGGGATGCGGGTAATGGATGTTGTCCATGAGACACTTGGGCAAAACTGGTCAAAAAGGCAAGCCAAGAAGGTGATCGAGCTGCATGGTTGCTTAGTGAATGGGCAAGTTTTAGACCGGTCTACACACCGTGTGAAAGAGGGGGATGAGCTTACCCTTCGAGAAGAGATTCTCTCTCGTGTGCAAGAAAGTCCTCAACAGGTAACCATTCTGTATGAGGATCAGTGGCTTGTTGCTGTAGATAAACCTATTGGTGTGGAAAGTCATGCGGGTTGGTTTACTCGGATTTTACGCTATCATGAGCCTCTTCATTTAATTCATCGGCTGGATAAAGAAACTTCAGGGGTCTTCCTATTAGCAAAGTCTAGTGAATCTCAAGCAGCCTTCAGTCAACTGTTTCGAGAGAGGAACATCAAAAAGCAGTATGTTGCAGTGGTTAAGGGAGAAGTGAGCCAAGAAAAGGGGACCATTCACACAAAGTATGCAAAAGCTGGTACTTATTGCGGCGTCAACCTTTGGACTGGAAACTGTTCCACAGGAGTGGAGGCAATCACTCATTGGACAAGGCTCGCGATAGGTAAGGCTTGTTCTTATTTACTTTGTCAACCGCATACAGGAAGGACACACCAGCTACGGGTCCACCTCAGTGAGCAAGGGTGGCCGATACTTGGTGATCGTCTCTATGGGGGAACAGCGGCTCTGTTAGCTAACCGGTTGCTTTTGCATGCGTGGAAGCTAAGCTATACTCACCCTTTCACGAGAGAGGACCTTTCTTTAGAGTCATCACTACCTAGTCAGCTAGATTGGAGGAAAAATGGGTAATAACTTAAAAGAGTGCTCCGGCGGATGCCTTTGTGGAAAGGTTCGCTATCACATCAAACAAGAGCCTATGCTTGTAGGGCGCTGTCATTGCCGCTCTTGTCAACAAGCAACAGGAGGAGCCTACTATCCATTTATTGCTGTAGCTACAGAGTCTATCAATGTTTGTGGAGACTATAGTGAGCATGAAAGAATAGGAGCAAGTGGCCATAAGGTATATGCAGGTTTTTGTAAGAGTTGTGGAAGTACTCTTTTTGGTCGCCCAGAGGTGTGGCCTCACTTGCGCACCGTTTCGATCATGAGCTTAGATGATCCTAGTCTATTTGAACCACAGGTAGATGTTTGGATGGAAGATGCTTGGCCATGGGCTTTGTCTAGAGAAGGAGTGGCCTCTTTTCCGAAAAATCCAAAAAAGTGAGGTGACAATTAGTAAATTTGTATATTATATGCATGTTTACTAATTATGGAGGCCTTATGTGGCAGAAAAAAGTATCTAAATATTACCCAAATATCTCTGCATCAGAGATATGGGATTCTCTTGTTGATGTAAATCATTGGCCCCTTTGGCAAGAAGATCTTGAGGGGAGCCACATTCAGCACCCCTTTGAAAAAGGAACAACGTTTTCTATTCAGCCGAAAGGCCATAAGCCTGTGCAAATTGAAATTGTCGACCTCAAAAAAGGTACATTTTTTAAAGACTGTACTTCATTTTGGGGAGCAAAAATGTATGATTTGCACTTTCTTGAAGAAGAAGGTGAAGGGGTGCGCATAACAAACTGCCTCCAAGTAACAGGTCTACTCAAGTATTTGTGGGTCTTCCTTGTCATCCGTGAGATTGCTCAATCGATGGAGAGGCAAATGGATGCTCTTGTTCAATATGTAAGGATGCAGAAGCATGGGTAAGTGTTCTTCTCCCTTTGGTTTTTCCACGCCAGAGCAAAGCCCTGGCTTTTTACTTTGGCAGGTAACCACTCGCTGGCAAAGAGCTATTCGCCATGTATTAGATAAGCATGCTCTCACACATCCTCAATTTGTTTTGCTTGCACTGACTCGTTGGTATGAGGAAAAAGAGGAAACAGCTTACCAGGTGACACTCATTCAGCGCTCCCAACTAGATAAAATGACGGTGTCAAAGTCCCTTAAGCAACTTGTGCATATGGAGCTTCTGATAAGAAAAGAGTCTGAGACAGATAGTCGTACAAAGCAGGTCTCTTTGACAGACAAAGGAAGACAGTTAATAGAGCAAGTCATTCCACAAGTAGAAGCCAAAGATAAAGAGTTTTTTCATGCTACAGAGAATCAAACAGAACTCCTTCACCTTTCGCAGCTTCTCTTTACAGACTAATACAAAAATATTGGAGCAAAAGTAATGCGAAAGATTTTGATTGTGAAATCCTCTAGCCTGGGAGATATCGCACAAGCTTTTGTTATCTTACCTTTTTTAAAGGAGCGAGATCCAACTTGTGAAATCCACTGGATCATGGAAGCTCCTTTTGCCGGGCTAGGTGATCAACATCCGATGATTGATCGCGTTCTTCGCGTACATACAAAAAAATGGCGAAAAAAACTTTTTAATAAAGAAATTCGTCAGGAGGTTAAGCAGTTCAAGAGCCAGCTGCAGTCCACAGTTTATGACGAAGTTTTCGATCTGCAAGGAAATATGAAGTCTGCCCTGTTTACCTTTTGGGCAAAGAGTACCCACAAGGTGGGATATTCATGGAGGTATGCTGCAGAATGGCCAGCCGCTCTTCCATTAAATCATCGATTGATCCTTCCTGCAGGAAAAAGTGTACGCGAGCGATATCTCTACCTTCTTCAGACGTATTATAAGGATTTTTACTACTCTTTGGAAGGAGCAAAGCCTGCCTGCCTGCAGACCACAGAGGAGCAAAAACAAGCTGTGGAGGCTTTTTTAGAACCTTTAAAGGGATTCCCTGTTTTAGCTATTGCACCAGGGACTCAGTGGAGAAATAAAGAGCTCCGAGTAGAGTCCTTAGAATACTTTCTAAAGCATCTGTTAGAAAGAGACTCTCTACGTGTTGTTCTTACTTGGGGAAGTGACTCTGAAAAACGCATGGTTGATCGCTTGGCTCGTGCTTTTCCTCAAGAAGTTTTTATCTTTCCTAAAAGCCCCATTCCTGTAGTACAGTACCTTTTATCTCGCGTTTCCATATTCATAGGAATGGATTCATTTTTACTCCACCTAAATGCTTCGACTGGAACTCCCTCCTATGGGATCTTCGGCCCAAGTTTAGGTAAAATTTATACTCCTCCAGGTGACCATCATGCCTATGAACAAGGAAGCTGCCCCTATGGAGAGCACTTTGACTTCAGATGTAAATATTTGCGAAGCTGCACAACAGGACTCTGCTGTCGAGGGCTCACAGGAGAGCATATCCTGGAGCGATTTTATCCGTTTTGGCAAAAGTTTGGAGCTGGGCGACCACTTCGCTAAAATCTTTTGTAATAAAAGAGAGTGGCTTTGGAGTGACTTTCAAAACTTGCCGGCAATGCATCTCTTAAAACCTCTCCTGTCACTGCATCCAAAATCTGTGTTTTTTGGCCCTAGTGACCGGGGAAGCTTTTTGCAAGAGCTTTGCTTGTCCTGGCCAAGCAGTACCATTGACTGTCTGTTCCCAAGCTCTAATCAAAGTGCTCCCGTTACACATCAAGTGAGGCGCTTATTTGGCTCTTTGGATGGTTGGATTCCTACCAAGCAGTATGATGGGCTGTTTATCCCCTTTGGTTTGCCCACAGTTGCGAATAAGGAAAGGCTTCTTCAGCGCTTAGTTAAAGCTGTCACTCCAGGAGGGACACTTGCTTTAGCTATGCCTATAGGACTCAAAGAAGGGGTTCTTAGCCCTTTTTTTGACTTCTTGACAGAACCGAAATGGCAAGAGTTTCCCTTTTTACAGCGTGTGCAAGAGCTTTGCAAGGGGACAGAAGAGTTTATTTTAGAGCAGCTTTCTTCTATGCAGCAGGTGAAGACTCAAATTTACGAACAATCTTTTTGGATTGTAGGAGATGGAGCAGGACAGCGCCTGCTCTATAAGTGGGGGATGCAGCAGTTCATTGAGAGAGGGATTAATGATGAGCTTTGCCCTCTTATGGCTCGCTTTCGCTACCAGTATGAGCGGAGGTTAACCAAGCGGTTTACTATAAAACCTGGAATTGTGGAACTCCCTATGAAGTGGCTTTTTGTGTGGGCTCATTAATCAATCCACCCACCTCCTAGCACCTCGTCTCCTTGATAAAAAACAGCTGCTTGTCCAGGAGTAATGGCATGCTGAGGAGTTTTAAAGATGATTTTTGCCCGTTGATTTTCTAAGGGGATAATTGTTGCTTCAGCCTCAGGGCTTCGAGAGCGCAGCTTGACTGCTGCTTGGTAGTTAGGTTTTGAGCCATCCTCAGAGACCCAGTTTACTCTTGAGACAGTACAGGACTCTCTTTCTGTATCTTTCATAGAGCCAACGCGGATTTCATTGTGTTTGGGATCAATCCCTGAGACATAAAGAGGCTGACCAAAAGCAATATTGAGTCCTCGTCGCTGCCCGACTGTATATGCATGAATGCCACGGTGCTCGCCAACTTGTTGACCATTCGTATGGCGAACCACCCCTTTGGGAGGGACTCTATCAGGGAAGTGTCGTTCAATAAAAGCTGCATAGTCTCCATCAGGAATAAAGCAAATATCCATGCTTTCTGGCTTGGATGCTGTGACTAAGCCACCAACCTTTGCCTTTTCTCGTATTTCTGTTTTACGATAGGTGCCAAGAGGGAAGAGGGTTTTAGAAAGCTGCTCTTGTGTCATACTGAAGAGAAAATAGGACTGGTCTTTGCTTGTATCCACACCCTTCGCTAATACCCAGCGGCCTCGGTGCTCATCGAAATAGATGCGAGAATAGTGCCCAGTGCAAACTTTTTGCGCCCCAATTTCCATGCACTTTTTGTACAGGGTATCGAACTTCATTTTCTCATTACAAAGGATACATGGGGAAGGTGTGCGGCCTTGGCAATATTCATCAGCAAAGCGTTCCACAACCTCTTTCCAGAAGGTTTCTCGAAAGTTGATGGCATAGTAAGGAATTTCAATGCGTTCACAGACAAGGCGTGCATCTTCTACAGATTCTGCCCCACAGCAGCTCTTATCAGAACAGCTGAGAGACTCTGCTTCAGGGCCTTTCCAAAGCCGCATGGTCATGCCAACGCATTCATACCCAGCTTCTTGCATCATTAAGGCGCAAACAGAGGAGTCAACTCCTCCGGACATGGCAATTACTACTTTTTCATTCATCGGTTACATTCCAACATTCTGTTCATATCGAGATAGGTACGTGTATGTTTAATCGCTTTGCAGATTTTAAACGTGTCTGCTTCATGAATCTTCGCTGTGAAGTGACTGATCTTTTGCAAAGCATCATAAGCTGAAATTTTTGCATAGAGAGAGGGAAGAGAGGATTTTTTTAATGCATCAAGGATCGCACTTGAGGGAGAAATATGGCCGGTCATTAAAACTCCTCCTCCAAAAACTCCCTTATCACTACTCGCAACAGTTGCTTCATGTTGGCGTATTTTAGCTAAAATAATGTCTTCTCGTGTTGCAGGAGTAATGACTAGCTGATTAGGAACAAATACCTCTTCATAGACCTTGAGACTTGTCGCAACCAAGCGAAAATGCTCAAAGTGCCATAAACGATGCTCGTGTCCTGAAATTAGCGAAGTTTTGAAAAGGTCAAGGTAGTCCTGTACTGTGGGATAGGTGAGGAGAGGGCTTTCTGGAATCAGGCCAAGAAGAGGAACGTTCCACTTTGCCAGTGCTTTGGAAAAGTAGTGCTGTAACATGTCGCGCTTGCTCTCTTTTACTCGGTTTAACACGACACCTCGCAGAGGAACACCGAGCTGATCTAGAAGGGATTTGTTGAGAGTGAGCTGGTCAAAGGCTTTGCCTAGGCCTCCATCGGTGACTAAAACCACCTCAAGGCCGAGCAAAGAGGCAACTTGTGCATTATGAAGGTCACAAAGAGCGCCTACTCCGCAGTGGCCAGTACCCTCTACCAATACGAAGGGGTGAGCTGCACACATTTTTTGATAAGAGCTTAAGATGCGCTGCTTGAGAGAGGCATTATCGACCTCTCCATCTAGATATTTTTTGGTAAATCCTCTAGGGAAAATCACAGGGCTCATCTCTTCTAAGGAAGAGGTGAGTTGAAAGTGTTTTTTAAAAAGGCTTACATCTTTGTCTACAAAGACTCCTTGGCCTGCAGGAATCGTTTTCTGACCAACAGGTTTAATAAAGCCCACACTAGAAAAGCACTCTTGTAAACCTTGCATAATTCCTAGGCAAGTTGTCGTTTTTCCTACATCTTGCCCAGTTGCTGCAATGAATAACCCTTGATGATTCATGAAAAGCCTCTTTAAAAAGGCTCTTATTCTCTCATATTTGGGTTTTAAAGAAAATCCTCATGAGCAATAGGAGTATTGCTTTTGCATGAGGTAACGGATCGTCTCTTTGGTTTCCTCAAAAATTTCTTGATCACTGATCAGTAAGTCCACTTCTTCCATAGAAAACCAGCGTAGGCCATCACTCTCTCTTTCACTTTGTTTGAGCTCTAAGGTCTTAGGGCGTCCCATATAGACCATATCAATGTGTTGATGAGCAGGCTGGTCTCCAAAGGCAGGGATCTCTTCAAGTAGGCAAGAAAAAGGAGCTGGGAGCGAGCGAGCATTTGGCCTGTTCACATCTAAGTCCGTTTGAAAGCTGATGAGTTCAACCTCTACATTGGTCTCTTCCCAAGCCTCACGAATCGCAGCTTCATCAGGCGTTTCATTTGGATCAACATGACCACCAGGAGGAAGCCATTTTTGTAATTTACGGTGGTAAAGAAGAAGAACTTTGTCTTCGTGAATGATGTACACAGTTGCACATAAGTCTCTGCGCATAGGGTCTCCTTTTTGAACACAAGAAACAGTATAGTGTATTTTTTATTTTGGGTAAAGGTGAGGTCTTTATTTATAATTTAAGAATTCTTTACTAAAAAGCTATGCTTCGATACACCTGTCAAATATGTGTTTTTCGATCTAGGAGGGGAAAATGGCAACCACTTATAGGAAGCTTGGGTCTTCAGTCGAAGAAGTCTCCACTTCTTTAAGCTGTTTAAGCTTGAGCAGTAGGGAGAGCTCTCCAGACTCTACTGTTTCAGGTAGGCAAATCTCTTTAGAAAAAGATTCTATCTTGGCTAGCCATGCACTATATCAATACTTTAAACAAGCTGTGCAGGTCGTGGCTTATCAGAAACACTACCATCATGGAAAAGAGTATTATAGGACGGCTTCCTTCCCTCCGCATGTACTAAGTACAATGGTTGCAAAAGTAGAGTCTGTAGCAAGAAATGAGTTCCCAGGTCTTTCTTTAGATGTTAGTTACTTAGACAGCGTAACCTTGTATATGGCCAAAGAGTCACTTACAGAGCTTAAGCACAGTACAACAGATTATCAAAGGTATATAGACCTTAATCAGGATGTGTATAGCTTTATGGAGGAGTATACAGGGTTTTTATATCAGAAGATACGGACTTTTACAGAAGAGCGTCAAGAGCACCTTGAGGCAGCAAAGCATGCACAAACTCAATCTGAAGCACATTATGAGTTAGCGGCATTTTTTCAAATATACCAAGACTTTTCAGGCGTTCTATCTCTAAAAGCAATGCATGTCTTAGTGAAAGGGATAGATAAATCAAAGCCTAAAGACGAAGTCGTCTCTTTGCTCATAAAAGCATTACACAAAGACTGCTCCAAGCTAGGGAAGAATGAGAGTATGGCTGAGGTAAAGAGAGAGTTTGAGGCGTTTATTTTTCAAGAGGGGCTACCCGGGCAAGTTTATGATTTAGTTCACCGTATGATAGAAGAAGGCTACACGACACCTGAACAGCTGCATAACTATTGCATAGAGACGCAGCAAGCATGGATAAAAGTTGCAAGTGAAGAAAAAAGTGCTGCTGACCTCTCTAATGAGAGGTTGAAAGGGTTAGGTCCTTTACGGGAGCTAGCTCCTCTAGCCGCACGGCGTGCTACGGGGGTGATACACGGCTTGCGCTCTCAGCTAGTTGAGGCAAAACCTCCATGGTTTGAAGAGGCTCAGGAAAAAATCATTAGAAAGTCTCTTTTGCTTTTAGAAGATTGCCGGGACAAAGAAAAAGAAGAGTTAGAAAAACTTTTGGATGCAGAGTCTCATTTGTGGATGGAAATGATTAGGAAAGAATGTACAGAAAAAGAAAGTGACTTAAAGGAAGAGATGGAAGTCGCATTCCAAGAGTGCTTGAAAGCTCCCATGGGGGATTTGCTCGATAAAGGAGACCTGAGTACAGGAGACCTTGGAAAAGCACAGTTTCAGCTTGAGCAGTATGCGCGTATGGTTACTCTTTCCATGTATACATGTTGGGTCAAAAAGCATGTTTCCTTCCAGGTTTCAGATAAGCTTTCAAAACATAGTCAAGAGCTTGCGCATCACTTAAGAGTACAGTTGGATGCATCTTCTGAATTAAAGCGCATCAGTGAGAAGGCAGGTTTCAACTTTGAAGGAGAGTTGCTTGCAGAGGCGGGCCTTTTGCGAGATGGCCTATTCCTTATGTAGGCTAGATCTCTATTTGAGAAGCTGCTAGGATTTAGACCCTTATAATTTAAATGGTTGAATCTCGATGTCTTCTTTTTCTGATTTGCAAGCTCAATTTGAAAGGTTGTTCTCTATTTTAGAGGAATTAACTGGTGAGCATGGATGTGAGTGGGATCGCAAGCAAACTCTTTCCAGCCTAAGAGACAATATGATTGAAGAGTATCATGAGTATCTTGAGGCGTTAGATCGAGGAGACAAAGAGGGGGTTTGTGAAGAGCTTGGCGATGTTGCTCTCGTGCTTTGCTTCCTTTTGCTCTTGGCAGAAAGAGAGCTTGCTATCCCTATGGAAAAACCTCTTACAACAATTGCTGATAAGCTAGTCCGTAGACATCCTCATGTGTTCAAAAGCCAAGCAGCTTTAACAGAAGAAGAGCTGCTTCAGCAATGGGAGGCCATCAAGGCTGAAGAGAGAAAAGACAAAGGGGAAAGCCGCTCGGAGTTAGAGAGAATACCTCCCAGCCTAGCCATTTTGCAGAGAGCTAAAAAAGTAGCAAAACTTTGTAGAAAGAAAGAAGTTATTTTACCAGTGGCTGAGAGTCAAGAAGAGACGCTTGGTCAAGAACTCTTTCAGATCGTTCAGAAATGTGAGCAAGCAAAAATCTCTCCAGAAAGCGCTCTGAGAGTTTACAATGCAAAGATAGAAGAAAATCTTAAAAAAGAAGCCGGAGATTGTCTCAAGGCATAAAGCCGACCCTTAAGGCTGCTACTTTCCAGTCCTGACCTGGTTCGGGAGGATTCATTCCATGAGGTCCCCGGCGGGCAAAAAGGTTAACAAACCTCAATAGAGAAAAGCAAGGATATTTTCAAATAGCTGAACTGCAAGTTGCAGGGGAGAGTACTACCTGGTAGGTCCTAGGTCAGGCTGGAAATTAGGGGCCTTTTCCTGCCTAAATAGATAAGGTGAGAGGCGGCCCTGTCTTTCAAAATCCATTTAGCAAAAGATTCGAGACAGTAAAGAAGGCTTGGAAAAAGGGTGGATTCCCTTTTCATGAACTTCTCATGAAAACGAAGGTAGCTCAATCTATGTTCAATGGTATCAAACTCTGTCTCCGCAAGCTGAATAAATTTTTTATGAGGAGATGAAGAGTGAGGGTCTAAGTTAACAGAGGCTAGAAGGTAGCCTCCCGGCTTTAATAGTCGGCTTAGCTCAGAGAAACACAGGCGATACTCTTTGGGTTCGAGCTCTTCTAGAGTATCCAGGCAAAGAATAATATCATACTGCTTATCAGGAAGACTAGTAAAGGGAAGCTGGGCTAAGTGGATAGGAAATTCTGTAGGGGATAGGCAGCGGATTGCATTTTTTGAAATTTCAGCACCTTCGACAGAGAATCCTCTTTCATGACAGTAGGTGAGCATATCTCCCCAACCACAACCAAGGTCTAGTACTTTCCCTTCAGAAGGTAAGGTGTCTAGCAGAAGTTGTGTGCGCTTAAGGCGCTCTTTTCCCCACATACTGTTGTTACAAAATTGTTCGGGAGAGCGTAACCAAAGCCGATCAAACAGCGCTTTTTTCTCTAACATACGGCTAGAGAGGCGCTTTTTTGTGTAGGTTGGAGCTGCATGATGGTTTTTTAAAGAGTCTGAAAGGACAACAACAGGCATAACTAATAGTCAAGAAATGAGCGGTTGGGGAGTTGTGTAGAGGGAGGCGTATCTAAAAAAATCTGAAACCAACATTCAAGAGACACTAAAGTCCAGAAATGCTGTGGGGAGTGCTTGATCATGTCGAGATGATTGCGCAAGAAGAGTCCAGACTCTACGAGCTTTCCCTGTTTTAAAATTTCAATCACAGCTTCAGTCAGTTTAGGATCCAATTCCAAAGGAGGTTGAGAAGGAGTCTCCGTTAAATGTAACAAAGGAAGGCCTTTTCTCGCTTCTCGTTTTCCCCATCGTAAAAGTTGAGGGTTGCAAAATGGTGCTTGCCAGTCGACTTGGTGATAACAGCTTAATGTGCTTCTCCAAATAAACTCTACAGTGGGTTGTTTTTTAAACGCCGATAGGGAGTACACTAAAAGAGGAAGAGAAGGCTCGTGCATGGAAGCTGCCATCTTCTTGAAGTAAGCTTTAGGAGAAAAAAAGTGAGGAATGGTAGGAGCTAATTTGTTGAACTCTTGAGGAGTAAAGAGAGAAAGCTCTTTTGCAAGAGATTCAAGCCATGGATAATCTTGGCTTTGTGCAGTAGCTCGGAGTCCAACATACCATGGCAGAAGGTGGGTCGCCTTATTCCAAAGAGCAGAAAACCCTCCTTTTTTTACTCGAAATACTGTGTGATTTTCTAACCATTTTGGCACATCAAAAAAGAGCCTTTGGCCAAGAGCACATAAAGGGGGATGGTCATCTCCTTGAGCGGCGATAGATTGTAGATGAAAGCTAAGAGGTCTTTCGACATCTGTAATAGGAATCTCAAGCAGCCAAATCAGTGCAGGTAGGTGATCGAGGGCCGTTTGCATGTCTATAGGGCGCTTTAGAGGCGTGAGAGGATAGTTAGATTGTTGCTGCCACCATTGCTCTCCCTGACTCTCTCCCATGGCATAAAATCCCTGCATAGAGCTTTTCGCAATATTCATTTTTTCCTGGAGAAGCTCTTCCCCTTCAGTAGAGGGAAGCCTTGGTGTTTGGTATTCGTTAATAGATAAAAACTGCCCTAAACGAGCTTCCAGATAGTGTGCAGGGGGGAGAGCATGAAGACTCTTGATCAGAGAATGTTCTTTTGGGACAAAGCCCAGTTGCATATAAGCACTAAGAGCGGCCATAGAGGGCTGTTGAGCGACAAGTCCTGTGCTAAGTAAAGCTTTTACTTGAGAGGAAAAAAGGATGTGATTGGTATCTTGGTACCAGTAAAGCGGAAAGCGGCCATATGCATCCGCATAAAGAAACAGCGTTTGCTGTTGGAAGCTATAAAGGACAATACTATATACCCCTTTCACTCGTTCGACAAAGCGTGGACCCCATAGCTTGAATGCATAGAGTAAAACTTCTTCTTCACAAGTGGTTTCGAAAGAGACCCCTTGCTTGGAAAGTTCTTCTTGTACCTCTTCTTTCTCGAATAAGTGACCTTGCATAGCCAAAGAGATGCTTTTCCCTTTATCAGAAAAAAAATGGGTATTGAAGGCTCCCAGTTCAACAGATAGATCCTGTAAGATGGATTCTTCTGCTACAGGAATCACTTGTGCCCGTAGGCTAGGCAACATCCTGTCTAGGATGTTGACGTTGGGTGTTTTTTTTTGATAAAGAATTCCTGCAAAGCTACGCATAAAATAGATCTCAACTTCTAATGATTAGAAGCTAGCAAAGAGCAAAAATCTTTTCTGCTTTTTTATGGGAAATTATACGATATATTTCCATAATAGCTTACTAATTAAACCAAATATGGAAGTGTTGCTGTGGGAAAAAAAATCTTTTCTTCCCTGATATTCATGGGACTTGCAACGATATTCATCCAGTGTGGAGGTGCCCATGGTGGACCTTCTGCCCACTACTTGGATTCGGGGGTAAAAAAAGCTGTAGTTGCACTAGCTCCTGTGCAAATTAACCTGCACACCTCACCTTATGCACACGAGCAGGTGAGCTGGGATTTAGGAGAGGAAATCACGGATCTTTTGCATGCTCGTTTAGAAAAGAGGGGAGAAGTAATTATTCTGTCTCCACAGCATTATCAATATAATGCGTCAGACTTCCGTATTAATGTGGAAATTCTCGAGCATGGTTCTACAGCCCATAGTCCTGTGCGAAAAGATCGCCTTTATGCCGTTAGCGGGCCAGTAGACCATGATTTAAATATAAAGTATCGCTTGGTTGTTGAAGATTTACGTTCAGGAGAACCAAAGGTGGTTCTTCGGGAAATTCGAGAAAGTCAACATCCAGTTGCTAAGGGGCTTGCGGATACACAGTATCACCTTATGGAAAAAGGGAGCTATCAATATCGTCGTTCACCTATGGGTAAGGCCCATGCTCGCATAGCAAATGAGGTGGTGAGTCGTTTGGTTGATTATCTGCCCTTTTTTCAGCAGTCCTAAATGCGTCTATGGTCGACTCTCTATCCTTCAGCTTTCTGCTTAAGCAGCTTGTGGTTTTCTGCTTCTTGGCAGGCCTTGCTTTTTATATAGGAAAGCGCTTTTACCTCTGGAAAGTCAAAGAGACAGCCCTTTTAGATGTGTCTTTTGTCAAGATCGTTCATCTCTTTGCCTTATGGCTGGTACTTTCCATAGCGCTCTCTTTACTCCCTGCACAATGGGTTTATCACCAAAAGCCATTGATCATGATGGCTGTGTTGACTGTGGTTGTTATTTTTTGGTCTAGGGAGCAGCTTCCAGGGATTTGGAAAGCAAATAGAAGCCCTTGGCACGACTTTCTTTTTGGAGCAGCTTCTTGGCTTGTTGTCTTTCCTATTGTTGGCGCTTTTAATGCGGCTATTCGGCTGTTCATTCTACTAGTTCAAGGGCACTATACACTGCCTAAACAAGATGTGATGCTGCTTGTGGAGCAGCACATGTCAAATCTATGGGAGCTTCTTCCTACTTTAGCTTTAGTGATTTGTATTGTGCCAGTGTTCGAAGAAATTGCTTTCCGAGCTGTTTTGCAGAGCTGGCTGCGAAAGAAGCTTGGTCCGATCCTTGGGCTTCCTCTTTCAGCTGGTATTTTTGCAGCCGTGCACTATACACGAGCTCAAGGGGTCGATAATATTGAAATCCTTCTCACCCTACTTGTTTTATCTAGCTTTCTAACTTTACTTTATGAAAAAAAACGTTCTTTGTGGGTGTCAATTGGTCTACACACAGCTTTCAATACTTTTAGTGTGTTAGGAATTCTCATTTTTGGGGGAGGGGGATAAAGGATGCGCGCAACGCAGAATATCACCTGGGAGTCTTTTTTTATCTCAGAGAAAGGGCCTGTCCGCTCTTCAAATCAAGATGCTTGGGGAGAGATCCCTGAAGGGCCATGTTACTTTATTGCAGATGGCATGGGAGGGCACCGAGCAGGAGAGGTTGCAGCATGGGAGCTAGCAGCCTGTTTGAACCAGTATGTGCCATCTATGTTGCGCAGCCTGTCTTATAGTGATGTAGTCCCCGATGATGTTTTCCTTCGTGTGCAGGCTTTGTTACAGACAGTGAATGAGCGCATTTATCGTATGGCTAAAGCAGAACCTTGCTATCAGGGGATGGGAACGACAGTCTGTTTATTATTCCCTTTAGGAGAGTGGACCTTTTTTGCTCACGTAGGTGATAGTCGAATTTATCATAGTCAAGATGGCAAACTGTCTTGCTTAACAAAAGATCAAGTTTCTATTGTCGAGCGACCTAAAGGATCAGGGCGTCGTGTGCGCGTTCTTTCTCAGGCTATTGGAGTACGTAGCTCGGTTCAGCCTCTTGTTGGGTGCTTACCCAGCAAGCCGGGAGGGCTATTTTTGCTTTGTACAGATGGCTTGACGGACCACCTTTCCAGGGCAGATCTACAGTCTACTTTGTGTAGTAGAAACTCTCTTGCTGAAAAAGGGCAAGAGCTGGCCTCTAAAGCTCTAGCACGAGGGGGAAGAGATAATATTACGATGGCACTTGTTCAGTTCATGGGTGACCAAGAAGAGGGAGAGAATTGATGCGTATATATTTAGATAATAATGCGACCACAGCACTAGATCCTGAAGTTGTGCATGTGTGTCTTGAAGAGATGCAAAAAGGTGCAGCAAACCCCTCTAGTGTACATCAGTTTGGGCAGGAAGCAAAAAATCGCTTAGCACGTGCTCGTCGTCAGGCAGCTACTCTCCTAGGAGTCACCCCAGGGGAAATTATTTTTAACTCAGGGGGCACAGAGGGGATCAATACGGTTCTCAAAGGATTATTTCCAGGGCACGCAGGGCATATTATTTCCTCAGAAGCAGAGCACAAAGCAACACTACATGTTCTTGAGTGGCTACAAAAGCACCGAGGGTGGGAGGTATCTTTACTCCCTCCAGAAGAAAAAGGATATATTTCTTCTGCGCAGATACAAGCGGCTCTGAGGCCAAACACAAAAATTGTAACATTGATGGCTGTGAATAATGAGACAGGAGTAAAGACTCCTGATTTAGAGCAGATAGCAGAAATGGTTGATGCGCATGGAGCAAAAATGGTTATTGATGCCGTGGCAGCAGTTGGTAAAAGTGACTTTTCAATTCCCCAAGCGGCTCATGCTGTCACCTTTTCAGCTCATAAATTTCATGGGCCCAAAGGAGCTGGTATTCTTTATCTAAAAAAGGGCTGCTTTGCTGACTCTCTCTTGCATGGAGGAGGACAGGAGTACCAACGGCGTGCAGGTACTGAAAATTTGGTAGGCATCCTTGGTATGGTAAAAGCACTAGAGCTTACAGCTGAGAAAGAAGACTTATCAATAGAGAAAATGACGACCTTGCGTAACCACTTCGAATCTCGCTTGATGCATGAGTTAGGAGGGATTCATATCAATGGCCATAGGTCTCTAAGAGCTGCGAATACGTCGAATATTAGCTTTGAAGGAGTTGAAGGGGAATCTTTGCTTATGAACCTTGATTTAGCAGGGATTTGTGCAAGCCATGGCTCTGCTTGCTCATCAGGCGCTTTGGAACCTTCTCATGTCTTGCAAGCGATGCAGTTGCCACCAAGTCAGACGCAATCTTCTGTGCGCTTTTCTCTAAGCCGGATGACTGAAGAGCAAGAGGTCAATCGAGCAGTGGATCAGCTAATAGAGATTGTGCAAAGGCTACGCTCCTTCGTTTGCTAGGATAATCGAAAGTATGCTATGTCCTCTTTTTATGGAGGGGAATAGTGCGCGTACTGTTTTCTGTTGTACTGTTTATTCTATGTGGGGGAATGGTTGTGCTTTTCCTTTCCTCATACTTTTTAGCCACGAAGTTCTGGCTTGCAGACCTGGTAACGAGTGGCTTTTTTCAAATTGCTATAGTTATTGCTCTTTGCTTGGCAGGGTTCATCTTCTTACACCAGTTTGCAGGAGTTCTTTTAGCTGCAGCAGCTCTAGTTGTCATGCTGGCTCTTCTTCCTCAGGCTCCTCAAGAGACTACAGATCAAGAGGGAGAGTCTATTACCATTCTACAATATAACCTGCTTGCTGAGAGGAAGTCCTCTTTTGACTTTGTTGGGTATATTCAGAACAAACAGCCAGCAGAAATGATCTTTTTGCAAGAGGTTTCCCCTCAGTTTGCTAAAGAGTTACAGGGGTTAAATCTTCTTTATCCCTTTCACTCTTCTTACAAGCAAATGTGTCGGACAGGGCTTGCTGTGTTTAGCAAAGTTCCTCTGCATAAAGTGTCCTTGCTAGATGATGGATTGCGAGATTACTTAAGGGTTGCAGGAAAGACGCGAGGAGGGAAAATTTTTGTGATTTATAATGTGCACTTCTCTTCTCCTCGTTCTAAGCAGCAATGGGTGAGTCGGAATCACTCTCTTTCTGTGATGGCACAAAAAATTTCAAATGAAGCAGCGGAGTATCGGCTGATTGTTGGCGATTTTAACACGCCTACGGCATCTCCCTGGCTTCATAAATTATCTGAAGAGTCAGACTTGCAAGTAGCTCTTCGAGGAGGAGCCTCTCTCTATAGCTGGTCCTCCTTTAAAGAGAAAAATTGGTGGAACAGTACGCTGATTGACCATCTGATGATTTCTCAAAATATTTATTGCTCAGATCGGAAACAGCTTGTGGATTTCGGTTCCGATCACTTGCCAATTCGCTCTCACTTAGTGCTTTATTGAAATATTAAGATCTTTACATATTGTTTATATTTAGCTATAATATCCTCCTTATTTGGAGGAAATTATGACAGAAATAAGCTTTGACCTTGAATGTTACCCTCAAAGAGAGGGGGTGTTGCCTCAGTACCAAGAGCAACATACATTGCTGGGTTATCGACTGAAAGCCGAACAAGAGACCTCTTTATTTGCCTTTTTCCAGGATCATGCGATCGATCATGGCCGGTCCGCTCTTGCTTCATGCTTGCTGACTCCTGAAAGATTTAGGCAGTTATATGCTTCCGATTTAGAAACCTTAGATGTACTTAGCCTTTTAAAGCTGAGAGAAGAGATCCAACAGGTAAATGATCCTCGATTCCAAGTTCCTTTGCCTTCAAAAGCACAGCTGTTAGCAAGTATGCAGCGCTTAGGTATAGATCCACAGGATCTAATGCAAGAAGGGAAGCCTCTTTTCAAGAAGCTAGAAGCAGAAGGTCTACTATCTGCACAGCAAGTGAGCCGCCTAGAGGAGGTGATTGCTGGTTATGCCTCTGGGGTAGAAAAGGCTAGTTCCTTGCGTAGAGAAGGTGAAATTGAAGTATTGATGCGCACTACAGGGCGTATGATTCAAGCTGTGTGGACTCATTTTTGGAGATATCTAACAGATGACACATTCTCTGATGAGGAAAGGCTTGCATTTTCAGAGCGCATGCAAAGGTATACAGATGGAGTCGATCGTATTTTAGAAGCCAAGCATACTGTTGTAGAAGCTCAAGAGGAACTCTATTCTCTGACTCAAAGAAATATAGACCATGTGCTTAAAGGACAAAGCATTCTTCCTATGCAAAAGGGGATAGAGACAGTAGAGAAGGCGATCTCTACGTACCATGCCATGCTCAAAGGACATAAAAACTTTATCGATGAAAAGATAGAGGAAGGAAAGGAAACAGCTAAATTTCTGTCAGTGGCCTCCCAAAATGGGATCGGGCTCAGCGATATTTATCGCTCTTTGAATATCGGGTATGATACGTCTCAAGATGAGGCAATGCAAAGAGTGAGAAAAATAAAAGAAGATATCGAGAAAAACCCTCTTCTTTACTCAGTAAGAACGAGAACTTATTTTAAAAAAGTAGAAAAAGCCATACAGGACCCTGCCCTCTATTTATCTTTAAAAGTTCAGTCCTATCAAGGAGTAAAGCGATTGTTAGGAGAAACCCCTTCTCTTGCAGAGCTTTTAAAAGGTTGGACTCTCACCCCAGAAAAAGGCACCCAAATTGCCAAAGAGCTAGAGAAAAGTCGCCGTGAAGCCCAAAGGCTTTTGCACCCCGATAAGCATACGGGAAAGGGCTATAGTGCAGATGAGCAAGAGTACTTGAAAGAGGCCTTACAATGGGTTACTCATTTATCTGAAGCATTTAGAGCAGGGAGCGAAACCGTATACGCTTGACGCCTAGCAGAGAAGAGTCTACTACTTGAAGCTCAATACTGCCATCAATCACAATATCTCCCTTCTCTGGTTTATGGCCTAGTCTTCTAGCCATATACTGAGCCAGGGTTTCCTTTGGACTTTTTGCATCAAGATTTGTTTTATATTTGCGATTGATTCGCTGAACTCTCGTATCCGCAGAGAAGTTTTTTTGGATAAAAGGAATCTTTAGTCCTCGAGTAGGCTGCTGGTTCGATCGCGGAGAGTGGAAAATACGCTCTAAGATATCATCTAAGCTGAGGATGCCCACAGCTTTTCCCCTATCATTGAGTACAATCGCTACATCATGGTTATTCTTTTTAAACTGCTGTAAAATCTGTAGAATGGTGGTGCTTTGTAAGATAAACCATGGAGGGCGAGCATAATCTCTTGCTCGCCTATTTGGATTGCTTACATGTACAAGGTCTTTCGCAAAGGCTATACCGACAATATGATGCTGTGTCTGGAAAAAAATCGGCATGAAATCAATGGGGTTTTGCGCAAGACGCAGTCGCATCTGGCGTACAGAAGCATGTGAAGGAAGTTTGGGAACAAGATGCACAGGCGTCATAATGTCTTGGGCAGTCCAGCTCTTGCACTCAAAAACATTGGCTATCAGGTCTGAGAATTGCCCGGAGGATGAGAGGCGAGAGCTTTCAGGAAATTCAAAGGCAGTGCGCAGTTCATCTCTTGTAAGAAAGAGCTTTTTATCGCTTTCCTTCCCTCTACATAGCTTTGTGATTCCAGTATTCAATAAGCGAATCAGAAAAATCACAGGGGAGAGCAAGATAGAGGCTACATAGAGAATCGGAGAGCCAAGGAGGGCCACTGTTTCTGAATACTTACGAGCAGCTGTCATAGGAGCAAGCTCTGCAAAAATCAACACAAGAAACCCTTGAGTAAGAGGGGCTAGATCAGCTCCTAAGTTAAGAGCTTCGTAGAGCTTTCTAGAACATTCGGAGCCAACTTGCAGGGCAATATTTACCCCAATCAATGTTGTACCAAATAGACGGGCAGGCTCTTGCAGGAGATTGTAAACCCAAACAGCACGGCGTTTTTTGCGGCTAACTAAATAATGTAGTTTCACTCGGTTAAAGGAAACATAAGCCATTTCTAGCATAGAAAAGATGCCTTGTAGGCCTACACAGATGAGAGTTAAAATTAACCAAAAGAGAACTTCATGCATCGCTGTCATCCTCATAACCAAAGTTTGGGGCAAGCTTTCTCACATAGATTCTCCGTACGCGATTAGGGTCAGCAGCTAAAACTTGAAAGAGGAAGTCTTTTGTCACATGCTTGATTCCTGCTTGTGGAATGACACCAAGTTGCTCTGTGAGCCACCCTCCTAAAGTGACCATATTATTGGGGCTACTGAGCTGAGAAGAAAAAAGCTCGTTGAACTCTGTGAGTTCAAGCTTGCTATTAGCAATGATTACATCTTGCCCTGCTTGTGTATAGAGCTGCTCTAGTTCTCCCCTACGGTCAGAGATTTCTCCCACTACCACTTCAACAAGATCTTCAGAAGAGATGATCCCAGCTGTGGATCCATATTCATCAACAACAATTGCAATGCTTTGAGCCTTTTCTTTCATCTCTTGTAGCAGAACTTTTGCTAGGGTCATCTCGGGCACAAAGATCGGTTTGCGTAGTAGGGGAAAGAGATCATGAGATGTATCAACCTTTTCTCTTTGAATAAAGAATAAACGAGCATCAAGTATGCCACAGAGGTTTTCTAAGCCGCCTTGGCAAACAGGAATCCGTGAACAACCCTTTTCTGAGAAAAAGTAAGTGAGCTTACTTAATGGGTCATCCATATCATAAAAAAGAACATCTCCCCGGGGTTGCATGAGCTCTTTCACTGTTGCTTTTTGCAGATGAAGACAGCCACGAATTAGCTCTGTTTCATCACCTTCAAGTACTCCATACTTTTCCGATGTTTTAAGTAACTCATCAAGCTGTTCATCTGTCAGTTCCGGAGAGCGCTTAAGAAAGAAAAAAACAATACGTACAACAACTGCTGTGACACGTGTTAAAATAAAGCGTAGAGGGGAAAGACACTTACGAGAAAACTGAATCGTAGGTGCTACTTTGGGAGCTAAAGATTCGTTATTTGCTAAGGCAATCGATTTAGGTAGGATCTCACCAAAGATCAGTGTAATAGCAAAAGGGACTCCTACTTTGAGGAGCCAAGAAGGCGTTTCTTCAAAAAGGTTTGATGCAATGTTTTGTACAAAGAGGTTCACAAAAACATTTAACATCAAGATGGTAACGAGCAAATCCCTAGGGCGATTGACAAGGTCTGCAATGCGCTGAAGATGAGCGCGCTTGGAAATTTGGAAGGAGCGGATTTTTGTAGGCGGTAATGAAAAAAGGGTGGTTTCAGAGCCTGAAAAAAATGCAGATGCCAAAGTAAAAAAGACAAGCAAGACGATCAATAGGGTAGTCATGGGGCCTCATTGTGAAAGAGAACTTTCGTTTCTCCTTCAGGGATTACATTTAAGCGCTCTTTGAGAAGGAGCTCTGTTGCCCGAGGGTCGTTTTGCACTTCAAGTTTCTTTGCAAGAAACTCTACCTCTGCAGCAAGCTTCGCTTTCTTTTCTCCTAGTGATAGGTAGGTTTTCTCAAGGGAGGATTGTGTTTGCTTTAGTGAGCTCATTGCTTGGATAAATAGTAACTGGCAACAGATAAAAAAGAAAGCAAGCCACCATAGACGGTAGAGCTTCGTTTTGGCTTCCCTTCTTGTCAGCCTGCTGTACTTGACTGATCGCTTTTTCACCTGTTGCATATTAGCTCTCCCTGCTAGTAAGATTGATCTGCAGATTGCTTTTTTTCAACCTCAAAGCTGAATTTACTCATGTGTGGTCGCTTTGCTCTTATGGATTGTCCTACTCAATTACAAGGTGGTAAGGACTCATGGGAGCCTAAAATTAATATAACTCCTTCATCACAAGTGCCATTCATGCGCACCAATTTAGTATGGGAAGTGGGAGAGTGGGGGTTTGCAGTGCAAGGCTTAGGAAAGCGGGTGATCAATGTTCGTAGCGAGACAGTATTTGAAAAACCTCTTTTTCAATCTCTATGGCCAAATATGCGCTGTGTGATCCCAGCAACAGCCTTTTATGAGTGGCATGGAGACCAGCCTTATGTGGTGCGTTTAGCTGAAGGGGAGAGGTTTTTCTTTGGAGCTCTGTATCGCTTTGTAGAGCATCGCACAGAGCTTTGTATTCTTACCGAGCAAGCAGGGTCTTTGTTAGGGAAGATTCACCCTCGTAAGCCCTTCCTTTTTTCCTCAAAACTGGCTCGGCTTTGGCTTAAACAAGAGGTTATAACGACTCTTTGTGAGTCCGAACTACAGCTTTATCCTGTAACTCGGGCAATTGGTAAAGCAGACTACCAAGGTGCCGATGCATTAGAAGCGATTCCTGCTCAAAGGGAACTGTTTTAATGGTTAACTGGAGAGGCCGCGCAGGCGCTCTATTTCCTCTTTGATTTCGCAATTCCACCCTTGGAAATGCATAGGGAGATCTTTGACCGCATGATAAGAGCCAAGGCCTTTTTGTGGTTTAAAGGGGATCTTACCAGATAAGATCTCTTCCATATGCGCAATAAATAGCTCTTCTATCTCATAGATAAGACGAGAATAGGTGGCAGTAAAGGTACTTTCATCTTGATCAAAGAAAACTTTTTTTTGGTATGCAATCGGACCTGTATCAACTCCAGCATCAATTGCATGGATCGTGACACCGCTTGGTGTTTGGTCAAAAAAAGACCAAAAGTTGGGGTGAGCTCCTCGGTTCCAAGGCAGGTAACTGATATGAAGATTCAAGATTTTTCTTTGAGCATGCTGAATTTGCTCAGAGGACAAAAGATGCCTGTACCCAAAGCTGACCACCAAGTCATACGGCTTTAGGTTGTCGATTTTATCTTTACAGTGTGTAACGGTACACCCTTGCTTTTTGAGTAGGTGGATCAAGCGCGTTTCCGTTGCGTCAAAGCCTAGAAATAAAACCTTCACTTGTCCACCCCTAAAGCATAGCTTTTGCTTAGACCTGAGAGAGAGTAATCCCTACTTGGTCTTGGTACTTTCCTTTGCGGTCTGCATAAGAGGTCGCGCAAACACTGGTTCCTTTGAAAAAGAGAACTTGAGCAATGCCTTCATTTGCGTAAATTTTAGCAGGTAAGGGAGTTGTATTGGAGATCTCAAGGGTGACATATCCCTCCCATTCAGGCTCAAAGGGAGTGACATTGACGATGATCCCACAGCGTGCATATGTGGATTTCCCTACGCAGACAGTCAAAACATCTCGAGGAATACGAAATCTTTCTACACTGCGAGCCAAGGCAAATGAATTAGGAGGAATGATGCACTCATCTGTGCATACATCGACGAATGATTTGTCATCAAATCTCTTAGGATCTACAAGGCTATTGTGTACATTGGTGAACACTTTAAATTCACTAGCAACACGGATATCGTAGCCGTAGCTGGATAGCCCATAACTAATAATATTGCGCTCTTGTCCGTCCGCTGCTACAGAAATACCCCCTTCAGAGTCTCGATAATCTCGGCGCTCACAGAAGGGTTCAATCATCCCCTCTTCCATAGCTAGTCTTCGAATTTCTTCATCTGGTAGCAATCCGCCCATCTTTTTACCCGCTAAATTCTAAAGAAAAGTGAAGGGGAATATAGCTGGGAAAGCGCTTTTTTGCTACTGTTTTCACAGCTTTGGAGAGAGGAGAATATGGAAAGCCGCTACATCGAATCAGCCATGCGGGATGAAGATGCCGAGTTTGAAGTGCCGCTACGTCCAAAAAGTCTAAAAGATTTTTTGGGGCAAGATCCAATAAAGGAGCGTCTCTCTATTTTACTAGAGGCTGCAAAACAAAGAGGGGAAGCTCTAGGCCATTGCCTTTTTTTGGGGCCAGCTGGTTTAGGAAAGACAACTCTTTCAAATATTTTAGCCAATGAGATGCAAACCAAAATCCATGCAACCTCAGGCCCTATCCTTGATAAAGCGGCAGACTTAGCTGGTATTCTCACAGCTCTTGAAAAAGGTGATGTCCTTTTCATCGATGAAATCCACCGTCTCAATAGAAATGTTGAGGAGTACCTCTATTCAGCAATGGAAGACTTTCGTATCGATATTACAATTGATAGTGGTGCAAATGCACGGACTGTGCACTTGGATTTAAAGCCCTTTACTCTTGTTGGAGCGACCACAAGAGCGGGACAGTTAAGCCATCCTTTGCGCTCGCGCTTTCAGTCTGCCTTGCGGCTTGAGCACTACCCCTCAGCTCTACTTTCTGCAATCATCCAGCGCTCAGCTCGTTTAATGGGAGCTACAATCGACTCTGCAAGTGCAGAAGAAATCGCACGAAGGTCCAGAGGGACCCCGCGGATCGCAAACAACTTGCTTCGTTGGGTACGAGACTTTGCACAAATCAAATCAGACGGTATGATGAGCCTTGATGTCGTGCATCAAGCTTTAAAAATGCTAGCGATTGATGGCAAGGGGCTTGATGAAATGGATATGAAAATTTTGTCTACAATTGTCAATCACTACCAAGGCGGGCCTGTGGGACTGAATACGTTGGCTGTCGCTTTGGGGGAAGAAAAGCATACCATCGAAGAGGTTTATGAACCCTACCTCATTATGCAGGGTTTTTTGAAACGGACACCCAGAGGTCGAGAGGTAACCCCCTTAGCCTATGAGCACTTGGGTAAATAACGGAAGGGAGAGAAAAATGAGAAAGCAGTTGCTATTGCTCGTATTAAGTGCAGTGGTCTTTAGTACAGGGACTCTTGTAGCTGGAGGTTGGGACTCTGTCCGGCACATGATGGGAATCAGCGAGCAAAAAGGAAATCCAACAATTAAGGTTTTAGTTGAGGATCGAGTCCCTGGCGCGATGCTGGAAGTTACTGGTAGCTATAATATTTATGACCCTGCCACAGGGGAAAAAATTGCGTCTCGCTTTGCAGACAAGCGCTACTTCATTCAGCCTACAGCCAGTGGTGTCAAGTGGGGAGAACAGTTCCCAGGCATCTATCAGATTGCAATTGTTCCTGATGAAATGGAGCACACAACTGTATTAGTTGGAGGCGTGCAGTACAAAGGAGCAGTGCTAGTTTATCAAATTGATGACAAATTGAGTTTTGTCAATGAACTGCCTGTGGAAGATTATGTAAAAAGCGCAGTGTCCTCTGCTCTAAAGCCAGGAGAAACGGTGCAAGATGAAGCTCTTGCAGCCATGGTGATTGTTGCAAGAACAAATGCTTATTATCAAAAGCTTAGAGATTTAGATGCATATTGGCATGTGCAAGCTCGTGAAGAAAACTACCAGGGACTTGGGGTTTTGCGAGCCGATGTATCGAGCATGACAGACTACACACGTGGCCTAGTGATGAAGCAAGAAGCAAATGGAATGACAGAGGGCACATTTGCTGCTGTGTGGACAGAGCATTCTGCTGGTCATACAGCTCCTTACCATATTATGTTTCGTCGCCATGCTTTAGCTCCAGGAAAGGGGGTTGATGCACCTTTTGCCATTCAAACACGAGAGGAGACAAAGTGGGAAATGAATCTAACTCGTGCTCAACTAGCTTCTAAGCTTGGAACAGGAGAGATTCAAGAAGTTGAAGCATTTCGTGATGAGGGATCAGAAAAGGTTTATGGCTTGCGTGTGATCCATAGCGGTGGTGTAAGTAACTTCGACTTTATCAGCTTACAGAACAAGCTTGGTAAAGGGGCATTACAAAGCTCTCAGTTTACAGTAGAAGAAGAGGGGGAGAAAGTGCACTTTACAGGCTATGGGCGTGGCCATGGCGTGGGTATGTGCCTTTACTCTGCAAAAGTGATGGCGGACTATGGGAAAGAAGCTCCTGAGATTTTAGAAGAGTTTTTCCCTCATGTTAAGCTTTCCCTAATTGATCATACGGGGCTTGAACACGGAGGCATCCGTTAAAGATGGATAATCAAGCGGCTTCATATAGCCGCTCTCGTTTTGAATTCCACCTGCCTGAGGAGCTCATTGCACAGTATCCCGCTCAAGAGCGGGATCAATCTAAATTGATGGTTGTGGACAGGCGCAAGCAGTCTATTACTTCGACTACATTTAGCTATTTAAACGAGCTTTTACAGGCAGGGGACTCCCTCGTTTTTAATGATACAAAAGTTCTTCCAGCGCGGCTTTTGGGACAGCGTCCTACAGGAGGAAAAGTAGAACTCCTTTTGCTCAAGCGCCTAGAAGAAGGAAAATGGTCCGCCTTAGCGAAGCCCTTCAGAAAGCTCAAAGAGGGGATGCAACTGGTTTTTTCTGATGACTTCTCTTGTACAGTGACCCTTTGTGGGCAGGATGGTGAATGTCAGGTAGAGTTTCACTATGTTGGGGATTTTTATGAGGTCTTGCAGCATGTAGGACAGCTTCCTCTTCCTCACTATATTGAGCGCTCTCAGCCTTCAGAGGAAGATCAGCAACGGTATCAAACTGTTTATGCAAAAAAACCAGGAGCTTGTGCAGCGCCAACGGCGGGTTTGCATTTTACAGAGCAGATGCTTCAAGATCTTGCTGAGAGGGGGGTAAGGCAATCTTCTGTCACTCTGCATGTCGGGCTTGGGACATTTCGCCCTGTACAAACAGAGGATATTCGAGATCATAAGATGCATGAGGAGTGGTATCAGATTACTCCAAAGACAGCTGATATCTTGAATCATCGCAACCCTTCTACTAAGCAAATTTTGGTGGGAACAACGACTCTTCGCACTCTAGAGTCAGCTGCAAGTGAGCAAGGAGTGATTGCTGCAGGCGAAGCAACAACAGGGATCTTCATTTATCCAGGGTACCAGTTTCGCTATGCACAACATCTTTTGACCAACTTCCATCTTCCTGGATCAACATTGATGATGCTTGTTTGTGCTTTTGGTGGGTACGAGCTGATGATGCAAGCCTATGAACAGGCAGTTAAAGAATCTTACAGGTTTTTCTCCTACGGAGATGCGATGCTTATCCTTTAAAAGATTGAAGGAGAAGTGCAGAGAAGGAAGAGAGTTGAAATGTTGTTTCAGAAAGTTCAGGAGCATGGTTTAGATGAAAAAATGCTTCTGCACCTCTATTTTCTGTATAACAGAGTAGTCGCCAAGTAGAGCCCTCAGGAGAAGTCGGGATCTCCACAGTCAGAGGGGTGTTTTGAGCATTGAATATGCTGTAGAGGTCTTGTTGATTTTCTCGGTCATGTAGCTGCATGCCAAGAATAGAGCTATCCCACTGTGGCTGATGGGGAGAGGCCCCATGCCAAGTCACATCTTGTGGAGATAGGTAGTGGGTCCGCTGTAGTAGCTTATGGCTGTGCCGAAAAGCAATTAAGCTCTTAGTGAAGAAAAAGAGCTCTTGGCTCCTTTCTTCTTCTGCCCATTGCAGCCAATTGAGAGGGGAATCTTGGCAGTAGGTGTTGTTATTCCCTTGTTTTGTATGGCTATACTCATCTCCCATATGAAGCATGGGGACTCCCTGAGATAAAAGGAGAGCGAGAAGGTAGTTTTTTTGCTGCCGGAGTCTTAAAGAGAGAATCTCTGTAGACTGGGTAGCTCCCTCTTCTCCACAGTTCCAGCTGCAGTTGTTATTGCAGCCATCTGCATTACCTTCTCCATTGGCTTCATTGTGTTTTTCATTGTAGGAGACAAGATCATGAAGGGTAAATCCATCATGTGCTGTAATGAAGTTTATGCTATGGTAAGGGCTGCGACCAGAGGCTCTGTATAAGTCTTCAGATCCTGAAATACGCGTAGCGAACTGCCCTGCAGTGGCCCCTGACCCTTTAATGAAGCAGCGTACATGGTCCCGGTATTTACCATTCCACTCTGCCCACCTCATATGGGCTGGGAAGCTCCCAACTTGGTAAAGGCCAGCAGCATCCCATGCTTCGGCAATTAACTTTGTACTTTTAAGGATAGGATCGAAGGTGATTTCTTCAATGATTGGAGGGTTGTTCAAAGGCTTCCCTTTATCAGGGCTGCGTGTGAAGATAGAGGCTAGATCAAAGCGAAAGCCATCTACATGCATCTCAGTGACCCAGTAACGAAGAGACTCTACAATGAACCGGCGGGTGAGGGCATGGTTAGTATTGAGGGTATTGCCACATCCTGAATAATTGTAGTAGTGTTTGCCGGGAGTCATAAGGTAGTAGCTTTCTTTATCCAGCCCCTTGAATGAGTAAAAAGGGCCACCTCGCCCTCCTTCCCCCGTATGGTTATAGACAACATCCAGTATGACTTCGATTCCTGCTTTGTGTAACTCTCGAACCATCAATTGAAACTCTTGCTTTGTCCCATACCTCTGCATAGGAGAGAAAAAGCTGACAGGAGAGTACCCCCAAAAATTACATAATTTTTCACCTGTTTGAGGGTTTACTTTTTGCACTTCTGTTTCATTAAACTCATAGACTGGCAAGAGCTCAATTGCATTGACTCCTAACTCTAGTAAATAAGGAATCTTTTCGGTCACTCCCAGAAACGTTCCAGGATGGATGGCTTTTGAGGAGGGGTCTTGTGTGAAGCCTCGGACATGCATTTCATACAGGATAAGCTCATGCAGTGGCCTACACAAAGGCTTGGTGCCCTGCCAGTCAAAAGAGCAAGGCTCATTGACAGTGCTAAATGGGCGGTAGCGTGAGGGGGCATGAGATCCCCACGAGTTATGTGAAAGCAGTTGCTGGCAGTAAGGGTCGCTTAGGGCATAGGCGCGTTGCTTATTATGCTTGGTCACGAGGTAAGAGTAAACTTGGCTAGGAGGAAGCCCTTCGATGAAGATGTGCCAAACATCTCCCGTCTTATTCAGGGTAGGAAGAAGGGGGATTTTAGCTTTTGGAGGGGCATTTGGCTTGCTGTGGAGACAGAGAACAACACTTTTTGCAGAGCTGCTTGGCAGTGCAAAGTTCACTCCTCCATCACGCCTGCAGCTGCCCAGGGGGAAGGGGCGTCCTGGAAGCAAACGGTACTTGCTTTTGACCACGTCCCTCCCCCTGATTTTTTTGGTTGTTGTGGATCCTTAAATTTTGATGAATCCACCACCTGGAGCGCCGCCAGCAGGAGGACCTTTACTTTGGTTTCCTCCGGTACGCTGTTGTGTCTTGGGTCCAGGAGCTCCTGGAGTTAGATCAACATCAGGTTCTCTTCCTTCAGAGAGGTCTGTTGCAATCTTACGCCATTTTTCAATTGTTTCTACATAAAGAGGTGCAAATGCTCGTAGAGCGGAAGGCACGGCATGAGCCATATCAATCGTGCAGTGCATCAAGATTAGCTCTTCATCTACAGCTACACCACAGCCACCGCCAGCCATTTGCCCACCGAGCATAGAGCCTTCAAGAAGCTTCTCATAAAGCTTTAGTTTGATTTTTGCATCTGTAGGCAATCCATCAAGGATTGGAGAGTAAAGGTAAAGCCGGTCAGAATTGGGTTCGTAAGTGATGTGCATTGAGAACTCATCATCGATTCCCAAAATACATGTGTTGTTTTCGTCAAACTCAAGGCCTTCCAGTCCTAGCTCTTTCCCAAACTCCTTCAGATTTTCTTCTGCATTTTCTTTAGACATTCTTTTCTCCTTCTGAGATCCGTGCTATATGAAGTGGATAGGGCCCCCTAGATAGCAATTTACTACTTAATTCGCTACTCCTAATCGTAAGTGGATGGCACTACTGGCCTTGCGATGAAGTGCGATTGGAAGTCACTGGTTTGGGGACAGTTAGACGAACATGTGGCGTGTCTGGTCCATGGCGCTTGCCTACATAAATCCTCTTTTGTAAAGCAACAAGAGCAATACAGAGGAGGAAGAAGAGAACAAATAGCGTAAGTGGAACGATAATCACATACCTCTCCTTGGTGTCTTCCTATTTATTCATTGTATTGATAAAAAAAAGTTTGTCAATAGAGGCAATAATGTCAATAGAGGTAGGGGTTTGAAAGTTCAACAGGTTGTTTCTGAGATGGTTATGAATCAAAGGCTAACGCTTGCAGGCATTGAGAATGCTTATCAGCAGTTAGGAACAGGGAAAAGAGTGATCCGGCCAGGAGATTCTGTTGTAGACTTCGAAGCGACAGCAAAGTTGAAAACAGATGCATTTCATGCACGGGCTCAGCTGCAATCTCTTCAAAACAGAGTGAGCTGGTTTCAGAGTACCTCGGAGCAAATGGACCATCTGGAAGAGATTTTGAATGATATGCTGCGGCTAGCAAGGCAGTCCGCTGATCCTTCTAATAAGCAGGCAGATCGCGAAATTTTTGATGTCAACTTTCAGGAATCAAAAAAAGAGATCAGCAAACTTATTGATGGCGAAAGTGGGCGAGAGGGCGCTCTAGCTACAATGGGGAGTTTGCCACTCCTTTTAGGAAACTTTGTGCCTGTCGAGCTGAGTGATGGGCCAGAGGCAACACCTCTTAGTGCTTGGTCTGTAAATCTATTTACGAACTATGCTCCTCCAGGAGAAGTAAACCCTGACACTCTAGCTGCTGCAGCAACATTTTCTAGCCAAACACATCTCCAGCTGCCAGGCTCTGCATCCTCTATGGAGAACTATTATATAGGGACACAATTTGAGGTGACATCTGGGGCTGGAACCGGGCAAGTTGGCGTAATTACTGCGTACGATGCGAATACAAAAATTGCGACATTTAGCTTTTTGCCACAGGGAGAGTCCTTTGAGCAACTTCATGGACCAGGAACGGATCAATCCATGGTAGAGCTTAATTTGGAGGGACGCTTTGCTGATGAGGTTTGGGGGGCAAATAATATGCAAGCTCGCCTTCCAGAGGATGAAAGAGGACTATTTATTCCTCTCACACAGGCTGAGATTGATGCGCGTGTGGAAGCGGGAATCCCAGCGACCAACCAAACCATTCAGACAAGTGAGGAAAGATTAGCAAGAAGGCAGTTGAACATCTTTGACCCTGAGTATGGAGGGGTGGCCACCTTAGAGCAGGCCACAAATATGTCTCAGCAAGTCGAACTTGCTATTGAGCAAATCTCTCTTTTTCAAACCCGCGTGAATAGTAAGCTGGCAAATTTACAAAAGCAAATATCCGACCAAAGCTCCATGCAGAAGTGGAAAGAGGAGGGGATTGGAATCTTAGAGGATGCAAACTTGGGAACCGTATTAACAAGTGTAGAAGAGTTGACTGTAGCTCATCAGAAAATCCTTGAACTTTCCTTAAGGTTAAGTGAAGCTTACGGCAAGCTCAATCAATTGATTGAAAATGGGGGCACACGCGGCTAATGCGAAGATTATGGATACTAGGTGCGATTGGATTGTGTGGTTTTCTTTCAGCAGATGTGGATGAGAAGCAGCTTGTGCAAGAGTTTAAGTCCCTTATTAAGATCCAAGAAAATTTGGATGAGAAGATTGCAGAGATTAAGGTATTGCTGGGACTTGCTAGCCCCCTAGATGATGTCTCTGTTTGGTTGCCTACACAGGGTTTGGAACAAGGTGTACAAGAGCAGCTAAAAGCAGGAAGAGAGTTCCTTGCAAAGCGGAATATTCATGAAGCGAAAGAGGCATTTCAAGAGGCTTGGGAAAAAGCTCCAGATCATCCTGCAACAAATTTTAACTTGGGCCTTACTTACGCCCATGAAGGGAGGGAAAGGCTAGCCAAGCGCTTTTTGAAGGCTGCAATAGACCAAGATCAATCTCAGCAGGCCCCTAATAGAAATCTTGTACTAGCCTACTTGCGGGGAGAAAGTAAGCTCGATATGCTAGAAGAGCCTTCTAATCCGCTTGAAACGGTAAAGACACAGCTGACAAATTTGCAGAAAGAGGCAGGGAGCCTGCGTAAGGCATCACACCTGTCTAAGCCGGAGATGATGCGCGAAGTCTCTTCAGTGCTTGAAAAAATGAAAGAGCTGATCGCTGAAGATAAAGAGCTAACAGCAGAGTTTTACCTTTACATCACTGACTCTTATGCAGGCCTTGAAATGTACCCAGAGGCTTTAGCTACATTAGAAAGCTATGAGCAAGCCATGGATGGAAAGGTGTTGCCTGATGGGTTTTTCTCCAAAAAGCTTGACCTAGAGCAAAAGCTGCAGGATTTAGAAAAGAGAAGAGAGCTTCTCTGGGCAAAAGAAATTGATGCAGATGTTCAGTTTAAGCTCCAAGAGGACATTGAGGAGCTAAAGGTTTTTGCAACCCAAATAGAAGAGTTTGTCAACCAAGCAAATTTAGAAGATCCAGACTTTCAAACGATTTGTAATCGGCTTGGGGAGTATCGTTGGGGGAATAAGCCCAACCGGCATGTCCTTGTCTTAAGCCGTTACCAGGAAGTCCTCTATTCTTCGCTTGAAGGGACTGTACCGATCGAGCGTTATCAAGACACGCGAGGAGTCCCTTTTCTTAAAGAGATCTTGCAAACACCCTCGTCAGATATGCCTTTGAAGAAGGTCGCCATGATGCCTGTGGAGCTGCAAGCAAATGGTCAAGTTACGCCTTATGTGATCCTTTATACATATATTCCAAAGCACCAAGCTTATATTGTTGTTCGTCTAAATGAGGAACAAATTCTTTAAATTAGCTTGTTTGTTAAGCTATAATTTTATTTCTTTATTTTAAACGCCTTTAAAGAATAAAATTCTTGCTAGGATTTGACCCAACCTGGGCAGAGACCATAAAAGCGAGGACTTGATCGGTGCGACAAGTACCCTTTACTAAATACCTTCTAGTAGGTGGAGGCCATCTAGCTTTCCACTTAAATCACTATCTTAGCTTGCTACAGCTTCCTTTTAGGCAATGGCAACGCTCTGAAGGCCAGCCTTTACAGCAATGCTTGCAGGACTGTTCTCATATTTTACTCGCCGTATCGGACCGTGCTATCGGGCCTCTGATAGAAGAGCTTAAAAGCTTCCAACAAGAAAAAATATTCATTCATTTTTCTGGGGCAGTTTGTCATCCTAAGGCTTACAGAGCCCATCCTCTAATGACATTTTCTAGGGGGCAGCCCTATGAAGAGGAAGAATATCAGCGCATTCCTTTTACCATAGATTGCACAGGTCCTGCACTGGAAGACCTCTTGCCAGGCGTTCCTAATCCCTCATACCGTATTTCTGAAGAGGAAACTCCCCTTTATCATGCTTGTTGTGCCTTGGCAAGTAATCTGCCTCAGTGGATATGGCATCAAGTTTGTCAAGCTATGGAAGAAAATTGGGGAATTCCACAAGAAGCAGTAGCCCCTTGCTTAGAGCAGTCTTTGCGGAACTTTGTGGCGCACGGAAGTCGCGCGCTGACAGGACCAGCTATTCGTGGAGATCTTGAGGTGTTGACTCTTCATAAACAAGCGCTCAAACATTCATCACTCGAAGGGCTTTATCATGCCTATATCCAAAGTGCTATAGAGGAAAAAGATGCTTAGTATGCGGAGACTACAAAAAGCAAAAGATGATGGAAGGCCTCTGACGATGGCTACCTGCTATGATTACTCAATGGCTTCTATCTTAAACCATACAGATATTGATATCCTTTTAGTAGGAGATACGGTGGCTATGGTTGTTCATGGGCATGAAACAACCATTCCTGCCACGATGGATATGATGGCTTTGCACTTAGAGAGTGTGGTTCGAGGAGCTCCTGACAAGATCATCGTCGGAGACCTACCCTTCATGAGCTATCATAAAGGAGAGAGTCTTGCTTTAGAAAATATGGAGCGCTTGATGCGCATTGGAGCAAGCTGTGTTAAGCTGGAAGGGGCAGGAAACCAAAAGCTGGTTCAGAAAGCAGTGCTAGCAGGTATTCCTGTAATGGCTCACCTTGGGCTTACCCCACAGTCTGTACACGCTCTAGGAGGCTACCGCATACAGGGAAAAAGCGAAGCCCAAGCAGAGCAGATTTTACAAGAAGCATTGAGTTATGAAGCAGCCGGTGCTTGTGCTGTAGTTTTGGAATGCATTCCAAAAGAGCTCGCTGCGAAGGTTACGCAATCTTTGTCCATTCCTACTCTTGGTATTGGAGCAGGGCCAGATGTAAATGGACAGATCTTAGTGAGCCCAGATCTCCTCGGCTTGTGGCCAGGAAAGGTCCCCAAGTTTGTTCGTCAATATATGCATGCTAGAGAGGACTTCACAAGGGCCTTCCAGCAGTTTCATAAAGATGTAGTGGAAAAGAATTACCCTAATGACCAGGAGTGCTATTCATGCGCACAATAGAAGAGATTCATGCATTTCGTGCTTATCGAAGCTTGCTTCAGACAAAGTCTGTTGGTTTTGTCCCAACAATGGGGGCTTTGCATCAAGGTCATGCAGAACTTGTCCGGAGAGCTAGAAAAGAGATGGATCATGTGATCGTTTCCATCTTTATCAACCCCACACAGTTTAATCACGAAGAAGATTTAGATAAGTATCCGAGAACCTTAGAAAAAGATCTGAAGCTTCTTGAAGAGCTTGGAGTAGATGTGGTGTTTACCCCTCAAAAGGAAGCAATGTATCCTGATGAGTATAATTATCATATTGCCGAGAAAGCAATCTCTTCTGAAATGGAAGGAGCCCATCGTCCAGGGCACTTCGAGGGGATGTTGACTATTGTGCTGAAGTTACTACTGCTTGTACAGCCACGTCGTGCATACTTTGGGGAAAAAGACTACCAACAATACCTTTTGATCAAGGGGATGGCACACGCCTTTTTTCTTGATACAGAAATTATTCCTTGTCCCACTGTGAGAGAGCCTTCAGGGCTTGCTTTAAGCTCAAGGAATACCAGATTAACCGCAGAGCAAAGAGAAAAAGCTGCAGAAATTTATCAAGCTTTGACAAATGAAAAGGACCTAGAGTCTGCCACAAGGCGTATTGCCCAGGCAGGGTTTGATGTAGAGTATGTGCAGGAAGCCTATGGACGGCGCTTTGCAGCCTGTTCCGTAGATGGTGTTAGGTTGATTGATAATGTCTCTCTCTAAAATTGTTGTTGCTCTTACAGGGTCCATCTCTTGCTATAAAGCATGTACTCTTATTTCACGCCTTAGACAAGCAGGTAAGGAGATTCGCGTCATCGCTACCCCTAGTGCTTTGCGTTTTGTAGGAGAGGCGACTCTAGAGGGACTATCAGGGTTTCCGGTGCAGACAGAAGTGTTTTCTAAAGGAACCATGATGGATCATATTCAGCTTGTAGACTGGTGTGATGCTGCTATTTTTTATCCCACCTCAGCAGATACCATTAACCGATTGTCTGTAGGACTTGCAGGCTCTTTGCCTGATGCATTCTTTCTTGCCTTTGATTGGAAAAAGCCTCTCTTTCTTGCTCCAAGTATGAACCACCGGATGCTAGAGAATCCTATCACTCAAAGCTCTCTGGAGAAATTGCAAGCAATGGGTGTGCGCATTTTACCTCCAGAAGAAGGGTTTCTCGCCTGTGGAGCGATAGGAGCCGGGCGCGTTTATGATCCAGAGCAAGCGGTAGAAGAGCTCTTAAGCCTCTCCCAATTACCGAGAAAAAAAATTCTTCTCACCGGAGGAGGGACAAAAGAGCCCATTGACTCTGTGCGTAGTCTGACAAATAGCAGTACAGGAAAAACAGCTACTCGCTTGGCAACACTCTTAGCAAAACGCGGCCATCATGTGACATTATTGCGAGCAGACTCTTCTGCTTATCAAGAGAAGCAAGGCTATACGGTACATTCCTTTACGACATATGACGACTTAGCCGCCCTTCTGCAAAAAGAAGCGCAAGAGGGAAACTATGACTGTATTGTTCATGCAGCAGCAGTGGGAGACTTTGCGATTCAAAGCATCCACAATGGGGATAAGGTCCTCTCTCTAGGAGAGCAAGAAAAAATCGATTCTACCGCTTCCTTGTCTATTGCTTTGTCTCCCAGAAGCAAGCTTATTAATCAGATACGTAGCAAGTGGGGGTTTAAGGGCTGCCTTATTGCCTTCAAACTGACTGTAGGGGCTGATGCAGAGCTTATCCAACAGAAAGTGCAAAAGCTCTTTAGCGATGCACATGCAAGCTACGTTGTTCACAATGACTTAAATAACATTCATTCATCTAAGCATCCTTTTTCTCTGTATTGCAAGCATGGTCAAGAGCTGTCTGTCGATTCAGTACAGGAGCTAGCAGCAGAGATAGAGAACGTACTTATAAAAGGAGAGAAGAGATGATTCTTTGCCTTGATATTGGAAATCATCAAATCTTTGGCGGTGTATTTTCGGGTGACGAGCTTTTGGTCCGCTTTCGTTATAATTCCCGGCAGGGGGCAAGCTCAGATGAAATAGGCGTATTTTTGCGCAGTGTATTGCGTGCAAATGCGATTGATCCTGGTAAGATCCAGCAGATTTCAATGTGTAGTGTGGTTCCTCATCTTGTGCACTCCGTGCGCAGTGCCTGTGTAAAGTACTTTGATTTAGTGCCTTTTTTGCTAAGAGCAGGGGTTAAGACAGGTTTGCGTATTCGCTGCCATAGTCCTCAAGATATAGGAACAGACCGTATTGGGAATGCCATGGCAGCCGCTCACTTATACCCTAATCAAGATCTTATTATTTTAGATTTAGGGACGGCAACGACCATTTGTGCTATTTCAAAAGATAAAGATTATCTTGGAGGGGTGATTCTTGCAGGTGTAAAAATCTCTCTTGAAGTTCTTCAAAGTAAAACAGCTCAACTGCCTATGGTCGAAATTTTAAAACCTAAAAGAGCTTTGGGGTTAAACACAGAGGAGAACCTTCAATCAGGAGCTTTTTTTGGCACAATCGGTGCTTTGCGAGAGCTTGTTACGCGCGTGACAAATGAGGCATTTGAAGGGCGCAAGCCTCTTATTATTGGTACTGGAGGGTTTGCTCGGCTTTTTGAAAGGGAAAGAATTTTTGATGTTTTTGAGCCAGACTTGATTCTTCAAGGCTTACACCTTTCTTATTTATTAAACCATAATGATGAGTAGGTTAGGTGATCTCTTGCTTGTTTCCTATTGGCATGATAACCTGCTTCCCATGCTTAAGTACCGTTGAAAGTAAAAGGAAAACTATATGAATCAGATTGAGATTGCAGGACACCTAGGGGCAGAGCCAGAAACACGCTTTACAGCGAGTGGACAAAAAGTCACAACTCTTCGTGTCGCAGCTCGCTCAAGAAAGGGAAACCAAGAAGATACCATTTGGTGGCGTGTCACAATTTGGGGAGACCGCTTTGATAAAATGATGAACTACCTCAAAAAAGGTAGTGCAGTCATAGTGTTAGGTGAAATGCAGAAGCCTGAGATCTTCACCAATCGTGATGGCGCTCCTCAAGTAGCTATGGAGATGACGGCTGTTAATATTCGCTTTAGTCCTTTCGGTGGTGGAAATAATAATCGTCAAGAGCAAGGGCAGCAGAGCTATCAGCCAGCTGGTATGTCTTCAGCTCCAGCTGCTGACCATGCAGATCATGGTGCTCCAATCAGTGATGATGACATTCCTTTCTAAGTCACAGGATATGTTTTCCTCTTGGATAGCCTCCTTTTTAGGGGGCTTTTTTTATGTCTAAAAGTGAGGGGAATTAAAATAAAATGTTTATTTTGCTATAGTTCGCCAAAAAGGGGGAAGTATGGCACTTGTTCAGCTGAAAGCACAGGACCTAACAAAACAGGACCTGATTGTAACCCCATTTAAGCAAGGGCCAAAAAAGCCTTTAGCTCTCACTCACTTTAAGTTGCCTAAAGAGGTTGAAACCCCTCTTCAGATTGGGGACTTTCAAGCAAAAGTGGGAGAAACTCTTTTAATCTATCATGCAAAGCGTCGCTACCTCTTGTTGGGGTTAGGGGAAGAGTCCACTCTTACAGAAGAAGATATCAGACGAGCATATGGAAAAGCTTATAGCGTCAGTCAACGCTATAAATGTAAGAAGGTGGCTGTATACTTTCCCGCAAGCACAAAGCCTGAGCAGAAAGTTGCAGAAGCTATTGTTGAAGGATTTTTTTTGAAAAGCCATGGGGCGCAAAAGCTCCATACACAAACAGGTAAGCAGACTGTAGGCATCTTGGGTATAGCTCCCCACCTTTTGAAAGAGATGAAGAAGAAAGAAAAAGTTTTAAAGGGAGTCTTCTTCGCAAGAGATCTTGTTAATGCCAATGCAGATAGAGTCACCCCTGAGCACCTGCTAGAGCACGCTGCATCCATTGCAGAAAAAAATCCTTTAGTTACAAATCTTTCTATGGAAGACCAGCAGCTAGAGAAAGAAGGGTTATCACTGATTCGTCTTGTAGGTAGAGCTTCAAGGCACGCACCAGCAATGATTCTTTTGCATTATCAAGGTGCCCCAGCTTCACAGGCGCCTATTGCTTTACTAGGCAAAGGAGTGACCTATGATACAGGAGGGCTCAACTTAAAGCCAGGAATGGGGATGAATACGATGCGTGCTGATATGGCGGGCGGAGCTACTATTTTTGGCGTTTTTCAGTCTCTGCAACACTTAAAACTTCCTTTGAATATTATTGGCTGTGTGCCTGCTGCAGAAAATGCGATCAACGAGCAGGCATACAAGCCTGGTGATGTCTACTCTTCTTATTCAGGGAAAACAATAGAAATTGGTAGCACAGATGCTGAAGGGAGACTGCTTCTTGCGGATGCCTTAAGCTATGTATATAAGCACTACAAGCCCTCTCACTGTGTAGACCTCGCAACCCTTACAGGGGTTGCCCACCACTCCTTAGGTTATGAGTACGCTGCTTGCTTCGCAAATGACCCCCAACTAGAGAAAAGCTTGCTAAATGCTGGGGAAGAGGTGCATGAGCGTCTGATCTCATTTCCACTATGTGAGGAGTACCGAGAGTTTTTGCGCTCTGATTTTGCTGACCTATGTAATACATCCAAACGATTTAAACTTTTTGGTTCTGCTCTTTTTTTAAGAGAGTTTGTTCCTAAAAAATCCTCATGGGCACACCTTGATATTGCCGGGACTGCTTTTGTTGATAAGGAAAGAGAGTACCTTCCTTCTCATGCAACGGGGTATGGTGTGCGGCTACTCCTTTCATTCTTGCAAAAAATGGTAAAAAATTAATCGTAGCTTAACTTTATTTTCAAAAAATAAAGCGCTGCGCTAGCATTTCTATTTTTTGTAAAGATAGGAGCTAGCCATGAGTTGTCAAGCATGTGGAGGAGTGGTTAAAAGGCCTTCAAGTCTTGGGGGAATGGTTGAGAGTTGGACAAACCCTTCTCGAGCAGAGTATCAACACCCTGCATGTGGAGGAGTATACCACATGGGCTGTGTTAGAAATTTAACAAATAGTGTGGAAGTTTTTGAGGAACATCGGCCTCGCTCAAGTAGCTTAGCATCAGAATGCCTGACTCATGACTGCACAGAAGAGATTACAGGGGTTAAAGGTTGGAATGAGCACCATATGGAGGTGGTTGCACAAATTAAGAATATCGCTAAACATCCTCTTGTCAAGTGTATGGATTTGATGGGAGCTGCATATGCAGGCTATCAGCTGGCAAGTAACCAATCTTTTTTAGGGGTGGGTAGTTTTCTGGCATACTATGGAGTGAGAGAACTTCTGACTGGTCAGCATGAAAGTTTCTATGTTCCAATGGTCAATGCCATTTATGGTACCTCTATTGAAAATAAAGGGGGGTATCAAGAGGTTGTCTACAATCCCTCTTAGATGCCATTTGCTGAGAAAGAGAAATTGGGGTAAACTATTTGCCCCAATTTCAAGGATTTTCTATGAAGCCAAAGCAACTCCAATATCCCTTTTCCTGGGATGAACGCCACGTATTACTTAAAGACCGCGTCCTCTATGTCCCAGACTACTATGATCGATATCAAGAGTTTACTTTCCCTGGATGGGAGAGTACAGAGCTTTTTGCAAAGCCGCAGCCTGTTGCTGTCGAGTACTGTAGTGGGAATGGAGCTTGGATCATCGAAAAGGCCAAAGCTCACCCAGATATCAACTGGGTGGCTGTGGAGAAACGCTTTGATCGAGTGAGGAAAATTTACTCTAAGCGACATAATGAGGGACTTGAAAACTTATTGATTGTCTCTGGTGAAGCGCTAACAACCACACGTCATTTCTTCCCTGCTAGCTCCGTGTCAAATGTCTATATTAACTTTCCAGATCCATGGCCAAAAGATCGTCATGCAAAGCATCGGCTTGTGACACCACCATTTGTTGAGCAAGTGGGGCGAATTCTCACTAATCAAGGCCGGTTGCTGCTCGTGACAGATCATGAGCTCTATGCAGAAGAAAGCATCGCTTCCATTCGGCAAAATCCAAACTTTCAAAGCTGCTGTGGAGAGAGGGGATTCACGAAAGATCGTCAAAATTACGGACCTTCCTTTTTTGATTCTCTTTGGCGCAGCTTAGGCCGAGAGATCTTATTTGTTGAATTTGAAAAGCAGGCAGTAAGCAATGATAGAGTTTAGACAGGGAGCTTTTTGGCAAGGTGACCAAACATGGGAGCCAAAGATCTCTCTTTTTGGTCAGCCGAATGATGATCAGAATGCAATCTGTATCCGCTTAGATGGCACAGTCAATAGCCGGCTTCAATGGGATGAAGCAATTGCCTCAGCTCAGCAGTGGATTGAGAAAGGGTTTTACATTCTATGGCATTTAGATTTGGGTCTTTTTGACCAAATGCCGCGTTCTATAAAAGACCAAGGGCAAGCTACATCCCTACAGTTGGCAGTGAAGCACTTTCTAGAAGTGATTTGGGAGCCTCTCCGTAAGCAGTCTATTGGCCTTTGTCTTTATCAAGGGAGCCTGCAGTTAGAGGAAATTCTCGATACTCGCCTTGATGAGGACTTCTTATATTATCAAGAGCAACTCGGTGTAGAGGCTTTTTCTCTAGAAAAAGCAAGCGCATTGAGAAAGGCACACTATGCAGCAGATGTTGCCGCAAATTTTTTAAAGCTTCTCACAGAACAGACACCAGATGAAGTTCCTCTCATTCTTCTCTTTGCACAAGGGACGCTTCCTCTCGGGTTGTTTTATTCCTTAGCTTCTGCAGAAAGGTGGGAGCGTTTCATTTGCTTTTACCAATGTGAAGGTGAGCATCACACCTACCAGTGGCGGGAGGGCGTTTTAGAGCTCTCTGCGTCATCTCAGCTAGAGTTACCCTCTGCATTACTTGTTCCTCCATGTGATGTGATTGAAGAGCATCGCTCCCAGCAGTTTATTGATCTTGTTGATCTGCTTAAAAAACAAAAAGCGTCCTTAAGGCTGATTGCAGATCCCTACTTGATTTATGAGTGGCATGGCCTTGATGAGGTTTGGGTTGCCTCAGCATGTACAGAAGGGGAGTCTTTCCGTAGGCTACAAGGCTTTTGTGCAGCTGGAGGACATGTCAAAATCTTAGGGGAGCCTTTAGGGCTTGTTTCAGAAGAAACTCTTTGAGCCTAAAGAGGTTTTCTAAAGGTTAGTCAACTAAACGCATCTTTGTTATAAAACGCTGCTTATAAGTTTTAGTATCTTTGAGGAGACTTTCATGGCAGCATCTAATCCTTTCTCTGCAAGCAAGGCATATCAAAAGCTACAAGATCTTGCAAAGAATCCTGTTGACTTAACAGCAGAGGGAGGGGTCTCTCCTGAGCGTCTTAAGACATTTAGCCTTAAGCAAATGGGATGGCATATGCTCTATGCAACAGAGCGGGTGAATCAAGAGATAATGGATGGGCTCTATGAGCTAGCACAAGAGCGGAATGTCTCTAGCCAGATGCAGGCTATGCAAGCTGGAGAGGTGATCAATAAAATTGAAGGTTTTGAGTCAGAAGAGCGGTCTGTTTTGCATACTGCTATGCGCGATGTCTTTGGAAGCCAAACAACTGGTGAAAAAGCCAAGCAAGCAGCGCAAGAGGCAACTGCAGAAGTGGCAAAGCTGAAAAGCTTTATAGAGGAGATTGAAGGTGGCCCGTATGATCAACTCGTGCAAATTGGGATCGGAGGGTCCGACCTAGGACCCCGCGCAATCTATATGGCGTTGAAAGCTCTTGGGCGGCAGGACAGAGCTGTTCACTTTGTTTCTAATGTTGACCCTGATGATGCCACATGTGTCTTTAAGCATCTTGATCTAAAGAGAACCTTGGTTGTCGTCGTCTCGAAGTCCGGAGGCACGCTTGAGACATTGACAAATGAGCAACTCGCGCGTGATTTTTTTGTGCAGGCAGGGCTTGATCCTAAGGAGCATTTTCTCGCTGTGACAGGGCAAGGCAGCCCTATGGATAACCCAGAGCAGTACCGCCAGTCTTTTTACATGTGGGATTATGTGGGTGGGCGCTACTCCGCAAGCTCCATGGTGGGGGGAGTAATGCTTGCATTTGGTCTTGGGTTTGACCAGTTTGAGCAGTTCCTGAAGGGGATGCATGAGATGGATCAACATGTCCTTCATGCGCCCATGCATGAAAACCTGCCGTTGCTCTCTGCTCTTTTGGGGATTTGGAACCGTAACTTCTTGCACTGTCCAACAGTTGCTATTTTACCCTATTCACAAGCCTTAATTCGCTTCACTGCTCACCTGCAGCAATGCGATATGGAGTCGAATGGAAAGCATATTGATAAGCAGGGTCATGAGTTGCAGCATGCTTCAGGACCAGTTATTTGGGGAGAGCCAGGAACAAATGGGCAGCATTCTTTTTATCAGCTGATTCACCAAGGCACAGATACTATTCCTTGTGAGTTTATCGGCTTTAAACAAAGTCAGTTTGGTCATGATCTTGAGGTGAAAGGTACAACATCCCAGCAAAAGCTACTGGCAAACCTCTTAGCACAGTCTGTAGCTTTGGCAACGGGGCAAAAAAGTCAAAATCCCAATAAAGGCTTTCATGGGAATCGCCCAAACCGGCTCCTTTTAGGAAAGCAGCTTGATGCTCATCATATGGGAATGCTACTGGCTCTATATGAGCACAAAGTGGCTTATCAAGGCTTTATCTGGGGAATTAACTCATTTGACCAAGAAGGGGTGCAGCTTGGAAAAGTTCTAGCTAACCAATTCCTTGACCTCATGAAAGTTCGCAATAACAACCAAAGAGAAGAGACAAAAGCCTTCCCATTGGGAAGTGCGTTGCTTGATGTAATTGAAGGGATATAAGCACATGCAAGTACATGGACCTTTGGCCATTGCAAAAAGAGGAAAGGTGTGTGCAGGAACGGGGGAACCTTTCCGCCCAGGCTCAGATGTATACTCCATTCTGGTCCTTAACTCTGAAGGCGAGTTTGAGCGCAAGGATTACTCCGCAAGTTACTGGCAAGAGCAGGGAGAAGCCTCTCTGCTAGCAGGAACTTGCGGACACTGGAAAAGCCATATACCGGTTCCAGAGGCCTCTCCTCAAACTGTACACCAACAAGCAATCAACCACCTGAAACGGTTAGTTGATGAAGCGCAAGAGCAAGAGCTTGCGCAGCTTTTTGCTCAATACTTGCAGCGTAGTAAGCAGCTTTCCTTATGCCTAGGGGCACGGAAAGGGCCTGATAAAGGCTCTTTATACTTTGAAGTTCCTAACACAGGTGAAATGATCGCTGTGCAAAAGGTTCCCATTCAAAAAGAGCACCTACCTGAAGTAGAAGCAAAGCTATTTGAGCTTGTTCGAGAGATTTATCCGGAGGTTAACGACGCTTAGAAATCACCTTTGCTGGAACAAATACGAGCTGACCTTGCTTACGAGAGGCTGGTAGCTGACGCTTCTGTGTATTGAAGCGGTGCTGGGTCCCCTGATTAGCTAACATAGCGAATATGTTCTGGCTCATGTTTCTTCCTCTAAGGTTCTCTGACAGCTTGCTCAACACGCAATATGCGTGCCAACCCTGTCAGGGATAATTTAGGAAGGTTCCTAGAGAAACAACACCCCACACAATGGCCAAGTAGCTGACCACACAGATCAGGATGGCGATGTACTCCCTATGGTCTCCGTCCCTCAACGTCTGTGTAATCATTTTCAGTTTTTTTTGTAAATAGGGAGTTGAGAACTTAAATCCACAAGTGCAGTATATGGAAGAGGTTATGTGGAAACATTTTGTGCAAATTAATTCATCATAGTTGATGGGGTTGCGCTCAATGGCTCCATGTTCGCAGTGATTACAGCGCAAGGAAACCTTTTGGCTACATTTGGGACAACGAATGCAAAAAACAGGTTTCTCTTGATAAAAAGAATGAAGAGGGGGCTTTTTCATATGGCGCTTCCATTGACTAGGGGAGCGTAACCCTCTTCTGTTATAAGGAGTCTCCTTAAACCCTTTTTTGAAATCTGGGGACGAATTAGTCATTTTTGCAAGTTTAGTTTATTAATTATGCTTTTACTATAGCTTTAATTGTGCCATTGTTTAAAAAATGAAAGAATTTATAAAAAGTTTTATTCTATTTATTTCAGCTGAAAGGGGTTTGGCATTAAATACAATTGAAGCCTATCAGAGAGATCTCGAGCGCTTTGTTGTATTTCTCAACACTCAGGGAGTGGGGAACCTCGACAGTGTTGAACAAAGCGCTATCACAAACTTTCTCGGTTTTCTGCGTGAAAAAGGCTACTCAAGCTCTAGTATTTGTCGGGCCCTCATGGCAATCAAAGTTTGGATGCGCTACCTCAAACGGGAAGGTGTCATTCAGGTGAATCCTTCTCTCTATCTTGATACACCCAAGCTATGGCAAACAATTCCAGATGTCTTAAGTGCTAATGAGGTCGATAGGCTGCTCTCAGCACCAGATACTAGCTCTTTTATTGGCTCTCGTGATCAGGCGATTCTAGAGCTCCTCTATGGAAGTGGCCTAAGGGTTTCAGAACTCTGTCAGCTTGGCCTTTATGATGTAAATGATGAACATGTCCGTGTGCAGGGAAAGGGAGGGAAGCAGCGACTTGTTCCTGTAGGGAGCAAAGCGATTGCTGCTATTGATCATTTTTTGCTCCATCACCGCACAGAGTCTATTCCCGATGCGATTTTATTCCCATCATCGAAAGGGAAGAGAATTAACCGGGTCACAGTCTGGAAGCGCGTGAAGGTTTATGCTGAAAAGGCAGGGATTAGTAAAAAAATTTCCCCACACTCTCTACGCCACTCCTTCGCTACACATCTTTTAGATAATGGAGCAGATTTACGTGTCATTCAAGAGCTTTTAGGGCATGCAGACATCGGAACAACGGACCGCTACACTCACGTAGGGATTCAACGTCTACAAGACTCTTTTCATAAGCTACACCCTCGAGAAAAAGGGGAGAGCCCCTAATCCCAAAAAGGATTAGAGGACTCTTTTCCTTACTTTCTTTGTCCAGTCATCATTGCAAAAAGAACCCACATGACTGACAGAAGTTTTGTCAGGTCAAAATCTTCCTGTCCTAAGCTTGATGGATCAAGCTTCTCTAAGCATTGAGAGGCACGTTCCATAAGCTTCGCTGCAGGAGTTGAGCCTAGATGTGGAAAGCTCCCTTTTGCCAAAGTATAGAGCTTTTGTCTTTTATGTAATTTGCTGGCGAGATATTGCATATCGCGCTTTAGTCTTTTTAGCTCTTTCGGGTTGCTAAGAATGGAGGCAATGCGGTCAGGATCGCCTAATCGAGCTTCCATTTCCATCACATCTTGCTCAGCACGCAAAAGCTGCTCACATGCTTTAAGAGATTGAATATGTTTAGCTAAGGCATCAGGAGGAACAATTCCTACACTTTGCAGGTTTTTGGTAGCCCTTTCGAGCTTCATCCGCCTTTCCAGAATTTGATCATGACGATTCTGAGCTTCCTCTGAGCTGGTTGGAGCTGTAGAAAAATGCACTTTTTCTAAGGGGCCAGCCTCTTGCATGACGAGGTCTTTTGCTTTTCTTTCGATCTCTGTTTTTCTAGTCTCTAGACTTTTCTTCAGAAGGAGTTTTTTCTCCTCTGGTAAAGAGGATCCTAAGCGAGAAAGTTCTGTAAAGCCTTCTCTTAAGCCGATCACCTGTTTGCAACACTCAGAAAAAGTTCTGGGAGGTGCATGGCTTATATGTGCCAAAATAAGCTTTTGAGTGCCCTCTATTACTCTTTGTTTTGCAAGAGTGACTTGTTCTTTTTGTTCTTCTGTTAGGTGGGGTAAAGCCTTAAGCGCATCAGCTTTTTCTAACGCTGTGCGTGCAGAACCGATATTTGTAAATGAGGCTCTATTGAGACTTTGAGCAACAAAGCGCTTGATCTGTTCAGCATTTTCAACAAGCGCATACTCTGCTCGCATCTTGGCTACTTTCTGCTCACAAGAAGACTGGAAGTCTCTTGATACATAGGGGCTTTTTCTTAGGCTGGTGAGAAAGCGTTTTGTAATACGGGTAAAATCAGAAGTAGCTCCTCCGTGCTCTGCAATAGTTTGAACCTCTTTTAAGGTCTCCTGTAGTTTCTCAAGACGGCCCTTAAAGATGTTTTCTGCTTTTTCTCTAATCTTCTCTTTATCTTGAGCAAACTGCGTTTCCATGAGAGAAAGTTCGGGGTGAGATGCAGGAAAGCTCGCGCGAATCATCGCCTCTGCTTTGCTAAATGCCTTTTCTGCGGTGAGTACATCCCCAAGATGCTTCGCTTCATCAAGCACTTGTGTTGCCCTCTTGTGTTCATGCTCGTAAAGCTGGATGATTTTAGCATCTACCGTCTGCGCTGTATTAGAGTAGAGTTCTTCTATAAGCCCTCGCCTTGGGTCATCCGAGCTGTATTTTGACCGAAAGCTAATTAATGTTTCCTCAATGCGCTCCTGAAGGTCTCTTGCCTCTGAAGCAGAGGAGGTTCTTTGTAGATCACTCATTAATGTTCCAAAGGCCCCATCATCTTCTGGGCGGAGTCCTGCGGTTTGCAGCTGATAAATCCTCTCTTTTGCTCTTGCCATTTCTTGAACTTTTGAGAGATTGGAGTCCAAGCTACTTTTCTCATCCATCACTGTTTCAAGGTAGTGGTCAAGCAAGCGGTGCGCGGCAGGACCCGATCCTTCTTGTCTATGGGCAATGAGGTCTACCGCTAGTTGTGCTTTAGCTTCTGGGCGGTCCCCCCAGGTGAAAAGTCTTCTCATCCAGTTCTTGCGTTGTAATGAGCCCTTTTTGCTCACTTGGTAATATTTTGCTTGGTCAGAGGGGATCTTTTGTAGACCAGTTAACTTCCCTTGTAAGTCACTTAAGATGATCAGAGCTTCCTCTCTATCATTTTCTAGTTGTCTTCCTCGCTCTGTCGCGACCTGGTTCGCTCCATGCAGTATGTCTTGTAAAAGGTCTCTCCTAGAGTCATCTTCATGATAGGAAAGTTTCAGGCGGTGTATGGTTGCTTCAAGGTCTACTTGAGCAGATTTTACAGCTGAGGAGTTGGTCGCATGTTGGATGCGGTTCATCAACGTTCCAATTTCTGCATCATGTGCTAGATCAAGCCCCAGTCCCTCAGAATCAAAATACCTCTTTGCACCTTCAAGCTTTCTTTCTACTTTGCTTGCAGCTTCTTCAAAGGTTCTTGCACTTTGAGTTGCTTCTAGGCACCCAGCTAAGCGCTTCTGTAGAGGGCCTGAAGTGCCCTGTTGGACTTGTGCAATAGCACGTTGAAGGAGGAGCTCTTTCCCCGGAGCGCGGGACATGCAACTAAAGAGCCTCGACATAAAGCTTTTAGGGACAATTGATCCATCTTTACTGACCTTGTATCTCCCTGTCCTTCTGTGACTTTCAATATCTTTCAGTGTCGAAAGATCCCTTTGTAATGTGTGAATGGACAACTGCGCTTTTATATTTTTCATAATAAAATATTACCCTTCTCTTCGTAGCTGGCTGCATGAAGTGAACACAGCTAGTCAAGGTCTGCTGTTACGGAGCTTTGCCCTGCATAGACCTTGAGTTTTCTATCTAGAAAGTAGATCGGATGTGTGTCCTTTTGTATGAGTGATTTTTTAATAACTTCTTCATAGAGAAAGTGTTAATTCATTGCCTGTGTAAAGAGTTTTGCGACTCTTAGAGGGGGATAACAGTAGAAAAGATCCCGACCTTAAGTGGCCTTTTAAGCAACTTTCCTTTACAATTTTTGCATGCGTGTAACTATTTATTCAGATAAAGGGGTGGGCCCCTTTTCTCTAAGACAAACAGCTGCTCGCTTTCGAGAGAAGAAAGCCTCTATCCGCCTTGTCAACAAAGAGAAGCTCCTTACTGGAGAGTGGCTAAAAGAAACCGATCTTTTTGTGATGCCAGGTGGGCGTGATACACCGTATCATGATGCTCTATCCGGCCTTGGCACAGACCTAATTCGCCTGTTTGTTGAGCAGGGGGGGAGCTACCTAGGGATTTGTGCGGGAGCCTACTTTGCCTGTCAGGCCATTGAGTTTGAAAAAGGAAATGAGCTTGAAGTGACAGCAAAGAGAGACCTGGCTTTTTTCCCAGGTCTTGCTTATGGCCCAGCTTTGGGACAGGGAACATTTACTTATGAAAGTGAGAAAGGAGCGAAAGCTGCACGCTTGATACTGGAAAGTCAAGAACAAGTGACAGTTTATTACAATGGGGGATGCTACTTTGATGAGCCGGGTCAACAGTCTGGTATACAGGTTATTGCCAGATATAGAGACCTGCCAAATCATCCTCCAGCTATTGTGTATGGAACAAAAGGTAAGGGACGATTCGCTCTGACTGGAGTGCACCTTGAGTACAAGTCTACGTCTTTAAATACAGAAGATGCTTATTTAAAAAATATTATTCCAACCCTTTTAGAGTTTGAAGTTAATAAAACTAAATTGTGGAATTCTATTTTAGATATTGTTTAATTATTTATTATTAAAAATATTATATGATACCATCTAATATATAGAGATATATTTTAGTAGGTGTTTTATGTCTGTCGATGGAGTACGTAGTGTGGGAACTCCTTCTCCTGGAGAGGGGGATTTTAGCAAACCTCCTATGTCTCAATTTATTGGGAGAGTAAAGCAGGAAGTCGACAAACAAGGAGTAGGCACTTTTGAAAGAAAGCTTCCTGCTCTAAATAAGTTTCTTTTACAGCGAGATTCTTTATCTATTCCCGAAGGTGCAGAAGATCGCGCAGCTTTCTTTGAAGAGCTCTCCAAAGTATGCAGTGAAGGGCACAAATCAAAATCCCTTACAGCAGAAGATTTCCAGATCTTAGCGCAAGCATTAAATATACAGCCTGTAAAAGGAGAGTCTCTAACTCTTCGACAGATCGCAGAAGGAGTGAGGGCCTGTAAGGCTCAATCTGAGATAAAGCGAACAGAGTCATCTAAACCTGAGTCATCTAGAGCCTTTTCTATAGATGTAAGGGGAAGTTTTTTTGATAAAATAGAATCCGCAGCTCGAGCAGCATTTCCTCTAGCTAATAAAGAAATTATTTCCTCTCAGTTTACAAAACACCATGTTCATTTTGATGCGGCAATAGGGGTTGTATCGATGACACCAAAGGATTTAGAAAGTGGGGTCCCTAATGTTTTTGTCTTAGATGCATCAATGTCTAAATATGAAGTTGGTGATGGCTTGATAGAGGCAATTTCTACTCCACGGTCGAAGGAGGAGGCATCAGGTCTTATTCTTCTAGGACGATCTTCTTCAGGAGAAACCACATCTTCTTTTCTTCCTTTAGAGAGTAAGGGCTCTTCTTCAGAGACTCCCAGAGCAAGAGAATTTGCAGCCATGTTTACAAAACATGATGCCTATATAGATACAAACTCTTCAGAGTTTATCTCCTTGATTCCTAAAGGGGCACAGGGAGAGTCACCTAAGATTATTATTGCAGATCCTTCAATAACAGCAGATGAAACACTCAGCGCAATGCTAGAGGATGAAGGGATAGAAGCATGGTCAGGAGATATGTCAGACCTTGCAGTCATTGGTCGCTCTCCAGAGGGGCAAGTAAAACTATCATTTATCCATGTAGAGCACAAAGCGGTTGAAGCAAAGCCTGCAGAAGCTCCTAAGGAAGTTAAAAAAGAGGCTTATGAGTCAGTCGAAGGGTGGGAAGAAGTTGTAGGTTATGCAGTAGATACAGAAAGAGGCACAACATACTACTGGGATAAAACAAAAAGTCATCCAGAAACAACCTGGGAAGCTCCTAGTGTTGGTGTCGTCAATCAAAGGCTCAATATTTTAAAAAGGCAGAGGGCCGCTAGTAAAGAAGAGCGAGTTCGAACTAGGTCACCTGTGATTCAAGAGCTAAAGGCAGCAAAAACTGACAATGAAAAGGCACAAGTATTAAAGAAGCATTTCTCTAAGTACCCGCATCTTTCAAGTCTAGCAGAGAACCTCAAAGAAGGAGCTAATGGCAAGACAAGAAAGTTGGCTTTAAAAGCATCTAGAGAGTGCCACCCTGATAAAACACAGCACTTACCACCAGAAGAGCGCATCCCTTTAGAAGAGGTGTTTAAGTGGATCAGTATTCTTATAAAATAAGTAGCTAGAGAAATATATGGTTGTTGAAGTTAACTCTCATTCAGAAGACTCATACACAAGTCCAACTCTTCCAGTTGCCGAAGAGAGTAAGTTTTTAGAGCGTATTCTCAACGGGAAGTGGAAAAAGCTAGGTTTAACTTCGCAAGAAGCAAGAGCTCTTTCCCTTAAGAGTTTTTCAGAAAGTAGCCATAACGAAGCGGTAGGTGCTGTCTGTCGTGCTTTGAACTCTATGGCTTCAATAGATTCTCTTTCTCAGGGGCAAATCAAAGTCGTTTGTAAAATTCTCAACGCATATCTTATTGGCGAGAGTCATCTTCAGCATCAAGCATGCGCAACAGATATTTTGAGGTGTATGGCTAGGACGTCAATGGCCGCGCGCATTGCAATTGCTGACCCAAAGAATCATGTAGTTTCTGGCAAAGCTTTAAAGATTCTGCCACTGAGGTCAAAGACATTAAAACCTTCAGAGATTCCCCACTCTTTGAGAAGAACCCAGACAATCCATCATCTTGCAGAAACGACGCGAGAGGAGATTCAGCATAAGCAAAAGCAGTATATTCAGTACTTTCTGCATGCTTTTGTCTCTAATAAAATCTACTCTGACAAAACTGAAAAGGCAAATACACTTAAGCGAGCATTTAAAGATATGCTGAAGCCAAGTAAGGGTGAAGAGTATGTGCAAAAAAAAGCAAAACAAATAAAAATTCTACTTAAAAAGTTCTCTAGTCGAGTTTCTTCTGTAGAAGAGGAGATTACGGATCAAAAACTCAAGCAAGCGGTAGATTTTTTTATCCGGAATCCTCAGCTAGAAAGTGCGAAAAAGAAGTCAGTAGAGGATGCTTCAGTAGTAGAAAGCGTTGCTCCAGCAGCTGAGAAAGAAGTCTCAGCATCAGGAGGAGGAGGGGAAGCTTCATCTTTAGAAGAGTCCCCATTACATCAGCTTGTTGATGAGGCTGCAGCCTCTATTTTTCCATTCCTAAAGAGTTGAAGGCCTAGTAAGAGGAGGGGCATGATGCGGCTTTATGCGTGCATCGATAATCATAGCTTCCTCAATAACAAAGTGCTTATCTACTACCCTTTCTACAATGCCATGAACATCATGTGAGGGGTTGGAGCGTGTAAATGTGACCCAAAGAAAATTATCTAATCTTTTAGATGTAAATGAACTGTCATCAGCTAAAACGATAAGAGGAAACCCTTCAAGGCCCTTTAATGCTTTGCGTAAGGCAGGAAGAGTGTCATTTCCATCATATGTAGATTGAATAACTAGCACTCCGGGGAGTGCAATGTGAGGGTTGGAAAAGCCTTCAGGTAAATGTAAGGGTAGATGTGTGGTGGCAAGCTTTCGCTTTACAGTCCCTGTGGCAGCAAGCACAAGCTTAGAGCCACTATTTAACCCCTCTCCCGTATAATCTAAAGTATCGATTGTTGTCTTTGTGTGGAAGTGAAGGTCTCGGGTCAGGTCGATACGCTCTAGTAGATGAATAAAAAATGCTCGTATATTTTCGATGTCAAGATTAGGGGCATCTTCTTTTGCTATGATAAAGAGGTATTTAGCTAGAGAGCATTGACCAAAGCCTAAAATTGCATGAGAAAGAGTGAGAAGCTCTTGAGGACATCTTCTTTCAAGATAGGGCGTATAGCGTTCAGATCCTATAGCGAGTAGTAGGGGATGAACACCTGCCGCATCAACAGCATGGAGAGCATGTAGTCCAGGAACCTCTTTTGGGACAAGGGGAGTGGTAAGCTCGTGGATTAGCTTGCCAAAAAGAGTATCTTCTTGAGGAGGTCTCCCCACGACAGTGAAAGGAAAGATTGCATCTTTTCTTGCATAGACTTTGTGCACTTTCAGAACAGGAAAGTCATGCTGTAAGCTATAGTAACCTAGGTGATCACCAAAGGGGCCCTCAGGAAGCAGCTTATCAGGGATAATTTCCCCTGTAATGCAAAAATCTGCATCAGCAGAGAGAATAAACCCATCTTCTTCAACATATCTAAATCGCTGACCTGCTAATGCTCCAGCCAGAGTTAGCTCTGAAATATTCTCTGGAGCAGGTAGCACCGCTGCCAATGTGTGTGCGGGGTGGCCACCGAGAAAGATACTAACCTTGAGAGGTCGGCCTTGTTTTACAGCTTCTGTATGGTGTACACCAATCGTACGGTGAATCTGGTAGTGTAAGCCAATCTCTTCATCTGGAGTATAGCAATTGCCTGAAATTTGGATGCGGTACATCCCTAAATTGGACCGCTGAATAGATGAAGAGCTGGGATGTAAGGAGCAGACCTGTGGAAGAGTGAGAAAGGCTCCTCCATCCATAGGCCAACTTTGTACTTGGGGAAGATCAGAAATTTGAATCTCTTGATACTGAACCTCTCCATAAGAAACCTTTTTAGGGAGCATGGTACGAGCATGCCACAGAGGCTTGAGAAGGCGGAAATGCTCTTTACGAAACATAGCTGCCGGGTCAGCTTTTAGCTGAAAGAGCTTTTGAACAGTGTGGAAGCTCTTTCTAAGCAGAAAATGTGCGCGTTCCTCTGTACCAAAAAGGTTGGAAACTGCACGAAAAGGACTCCCCTTAACCTTTTCAAAAAGCAAAGCTGGGCCCTGTTTTTCGACAGACTCAAGGTGTAGGTCTGCCATTTCAAGGTAGGGATCGACTTCTTGAGTGATGCGTTGAAGAAGCCCTTTTTGCTCAAGTTCTAAAATGGATTGTTCAAGCAGAGATTTTGTCATAGGTGAAAGGATTTTATGGAAAAAAAGCTGAAATGCAAGTTTTTTGCTATAAAATAACGAGTTTTTAGTTGTTGTAAATAAGAGGCTTTTGAGCAGAAGTGATGGAAAGAATGTAAAAAATTAAAATTTTTTATTATAAGTTAGGCAGGGTTTTATCATAAGCCTGATTAAAGGAGTTTACTATGAAACTAACTGAAGCTCTTAGCTATCTATTGATTACAATGGCCTTGGGAATGGTCGGTGTCTTTGTTAATCTATTTTTTCCATCAGCGAGTGTATATGTGCTCTCTTCATTTTGTATGGTGATGGCATTTGCTGTTGCGTTTCTTGGGGCAGTTCACCTGCTATCAGGCACAGCACCAATGAACTTCACAGGAAAAAAAGTATTCCGTGCAATGCAGCTCCCACTACTATACGTGCTTGTGGGGATTATTTTTGTAGAAGCAGTTCGGGGATCCTGGGGAATGGATCTTTGGATGAATGTTCTAGATTGGGTAGGAATCTTCTTCGTTCTAGCAATGAGCTTTTGCTTAACTTGTCGCGGAAACTGCAATAAGTAACAAAGGATTCTCCATCCATTGAGGGCCGTTAAGGCCCTCTATTATTCCTCTAGCCGTTGTTTAAGTAGCTGATTCACCATCTTAGGGTCAGCCTTGCCTTTAGTCTTTTTCATCACCTGTCCAACTAAAAAGCCAAATGCTCGCGTCTTGCCTTCTTTGTAGTCAGCAATGGACTGTTCATTCTCTTGTAGTGTTTCATCAACAACTTTTTCTATTGCTGCTTGGTCATTCATTGGCTGGTAGTCGGGATTCTCCGCTACAATTTCTTCTGGGCTCTTTTGAGGAGAAGAGACCATGTCATCGGCAACTTTTTTGGCAATTTTGCCTGTAATTTTTCCTGAGTCAATGAAGTTGACAAGCTCTGCAACATGCTTTGCAGGAATGCCTAACTGAATAATGGTCATCCCTGACTCCTTCAATCGGCCAGCAAACTCTACAGTCATCCAGTTACAAAGAGCCTGCGCATTGCTTGTGGATTGTAGACCTTGTTCAAAATAGTCTGCTAAAGCTTTTTCAGAGGTCAAAATCGCTGCAGAGTAGGCTGAAACACCCAGCTTATCAATATAGCGGTGGTACTTTGCTTGAGGCAACTCAGGAAGCTCCTCATGTACAGAGTTGATATACTCTTGTGTGAGGCGGATTGGTGGAAGATCTGGCTCTGGAAAGTAGCGGTAATCACTTGCCGTTTCTTTGCGCCGCATTAAGACTATATCGCGCTTCTCTGGGTTCCAGCGGTAAGTGGCTTGTTGGACAAGCTCCTCGATATTTGTATCAGGGTTGTCTTCATACAGACGAATTTGACGAGAGATCTCTTTTTCTAGAGCAAGCTCCATATTGGAAAAAGAGTTCATGTTTTTAATTTCGGTCTTATTGCGCAGTTCTGAAGATCCTTGCGGACGAACAGATACGTTAGCATCCATACGGAAAGAGCCCTCTTCCATATTACAGTCTGATGCATCTAAGTACTGTAAGATCGCTTTAATCTGCGAGGCATAAGCCACAGCCTCTTGGGGACTGTGAATGCAAGGGTCAGAAACAATCTCAATAAGAGGTACTCCAGCTCGGTTGTAGTCAACTCCAGCAAACTTTGTGAAGTGCTTGAGCATACCTGCATCATCCTCGAGGTGCGCCTCTGAGATGGTGAAAACCTTATCCCCATCAGCGGTGGGAGCCGTCACGCGTCCACCCCGAATGATAGGAAAGGAAAACTGAGTGATCTGAAAGTTCCTTGGGCTATCCGGGTAAAAGTAGGACTTGCGGTCGAACATGCTAAAGGTCTGTACATCAGCGCCTACAGCAGCTCCAAAAAGGGCAGCCTTATGCACAACTTCTCGGTTTAAAACAGGAAGAGAGCCCGGTTGTCCTGTACATACATAGGAAATATTTGTGTTTGGCTCATCCCCAAAGCGGTTACGTGCAGGGCTGAAAATTTTAGATTGTGTATTGAGCTCTACGTGAATTTCAAGGCCAATAACGGCTTCCCACTGGATTGAAGTTGTACTACCCATATTCATCCTTAGCTGCAAGTTGAGGGGATTTCAGACTGTAGAGAAAAAGACTCTTCCAATTGCTTCGCAATTCCTAGAAGATTTACATCATCACACGCTTTTCCTAATAATTGCATGCCTAGCGGAAGGCCCTCTGCGTTTTTGCCTGAAGGGATGCTAACAGCTGGAAGGCCTGCAATATTCGCAGCATGTGTATAAATATCTTGTAGATACATCTCAACTCCATCATGAATTGAGCCCATTTTAAAAGCTGGGGTTGGTGTTGTTGGTAAAAAGATGGCATCACAGCTTTGAAACGCTTTACGCACCTGCTCTTTGATCAATGTGCGTACTTTTAGTGCTTTTAAGTAGTACGCATCTTTGTGCCCTGCAGAAAGAACAAATGTTCCCAGCATAATGCGTCTTTTTACTTCACTGCCATAGCCTTCTTGCTTTGAAAGTAGATAGACCTGATCGAGAGTCTCTGCTTTTTCAGAGCGCTTGCCATAACGCACACCATCAAAACGGGCAAGGTTTGTTGAGGCTTCTGCAGTGGCTAAAATATAGTAAACAGCCGTACAGTAGGGCAACAAATCTAGGTTGACTTCATGAAGTTGAGCTCCTTGCTGTTTCAGATAGGCAAGGTATTGCTCGTAGTTTTCCTTCATTTCTCCCTTTAGTTGGAGTAGAGAGTCAGGAGCTACACCCACTTTGAGTCCCTGTAGGGGAAGAGGGGTTGCTTTACAGTAAGACTCCGCAGGCATAGGAAGAGAGGTTGCATCATTAGGGCAGTGGGTACCGAGAACTTCCATAGCCAACTGGGCATCCTCTACACAAGTGGTCATAGGGCCGATCTGATCGAAAGAGGAGGCAAATGCAACAAGTCCATAGCGCGAAATACGACCATAGGTTGGCTTGAAGCCCACCGTGCCGGTAAATGCAGCTGGTTGTCGAATAGAACCACCTGTATCCGTGCCTAAAGCAATGAGACACATCCTTGCAGCTACAGCTGCTGCAGAACCGCCTGAGGAACCTCCAGGAGTGCAAGCAAAGTTCCAAGGGTTGGCAACAGGTCCAAATGATGAGTGCTCGTTGGAAGACCCCATAGCAAACTCATCAAGGTTTGTTTTCCCAATGATTAAAGCATCTTCATCTTTAAGTAGCTGAGTTACAGTTGCGTCATAAGGGGCGACATAGTTTTCCAAAAACTTAGATGCACAAGTCGTCTTTTTCCCTTTGATATGGATGATATCCTTGATAGCAACAGGAATGGCAGCAAGGCGCCCAAGCTTTTCTCCAGCTTTTCTCTTCGCATCTAGCTCATCAGCTTTCTGTAAGGCTTCCTCCTTGAAAACCTCAAGAAAGGCATTGATCTTTGGATTAAGGCGCTCAATGCGATCTAAGAAGTGCTCAGCAATTTCTCGAGCAGAAGCTTCTCCTGAAAGAAAAAGGCGGTGGAGTTCTACAGCTGATTTTGTGTGCATAGGGGGCCTCATTTATTCGCTTCAATCACTGGTGGAACGCGGATCATTCCACCTACTTGTGCAGGGGCATTATTTAAGAACTCATCTCGGGGATAGGAAGAAGAGACGCGGTCATCACGAAATACGTTTTCCAGATGGTCTTGCACTTGGTAGCAAGGGCGCACATTTTCTGTATCTAGGTCTTGAAGCTTTTGGATGAAGTCGAGGGTCTGGTTGAGATCAGCAAGAATGGATTCAGCTTCATCATCTGAGCAAGCAATGCGGCACAGATCACTCAGGTTCTTAATGGAATTTAGATCAAGTTCTGACATATTTATACTCGAAAAGTTGCGCCAAAAAGGAGTCAGTCTAGAGTTCGTAAGGAATAAAATTCAAGTATAATACCGGAATGAACACCAATAAATAATTTAAATTGTTTGCTCAATGTTTTTACAAAAATAATTTTTTCTTCTTGTTAAATTAGACTTGTTTCTATGGTTTGTGTACCAAAAAAGGTTTTGCTAAATCGAGCATCTTGATAAATATTTTTCCATATCAAAAATGCGAATAGGAGGTTTTGTATGAAACAGATGTGGTTAGGAATTGCTTGTCTTTTATTGGGAGGAAGCCTTCATGCAAAGGCTTCAATGGAGGAATCAAAGCCACGTTTTTTCCAAAACCTAGATTGGTCTGCTGAATATTTTACATCGGGCAAAGCGGATTTTAAAGGTGACTCTTTCTCAGGAGAGTCGATGAAGTTTTCTGAGGGTGAGGTTTCTATTAGCTATGAAGAGCCTATGCAGAAAGAAGAGCTCTCAGTCCTTGCGGACTTAGGGTTTCGGAATGCCCGGTTACGATGGAAAGAAAATCCTTTTTTCAAACAAGAAGACTTCAAGAGTATACTAGCAAAGCTTGCTTTAGCCTATCCCTTCGATGATCACTGGACCTGGCAATTAGGAGCTGGAGCCGATTTCCAGACCTCGCCATCAGGGCTTTCAAAATATACATCCTACGCGGTGTTTTTATGGGGACGCTATGCTTATGACGAAGAACGTCTATTTAATATTGGCGTCGTTTCTTGGCTGGGGATGAAAGATCATCGAGTGTATCCTATTCTGGGGATCAATTATAACTGGAATGAGCAGTGGATGCTTAACCTTGTCTTCCCTTTCATGGGGTCTCTTACCTATATGATTGATGAACAATGGGGAGCAGAGCTGAGTCTTCGTTGGATGCAGTTGAGAAAGAGGCTGAAGAAAGAAGAAGCTCTTTCAAAAGGAATTTTTGAGTACTCCTCAAAAGCTGCACAGCTAGGAGTCTTTTATAACCTCCCTATAGGTCTTGTTGTCAAAGTATTCGGTGGTGTTGGTTTCGGCACAGAGCTTGAAGTTTATAATGAGCACGGGAAAGACAAGCAAAGATTCAAGATGAAAAGTCCTACATTCTTTGGGGTCTCCATCGACTGTGGGTATTAAAAGTCTCCTCTTTGGAGATAAGCGTGTAAATCCGAGAGGGTGGGCCTCCATATGAAGGCACACCCTCTTGTTGTTTTAGGTAGTTTCTCTTTTCCTATGAAGTCACAAACTTGCTGATACTGCTCTTTTAAGTGGTGAACAGCTAGGTGCCCAAAAGAATCTGGAGCAAGGGGAGAAGGAAAAAGGGCCGGCTCTTGAGAAGGAAAGACTTGTGGAAAAAAAGTCTGCATCTTTCTTAGTTGAGCTCCAGAAAAACAGAGAATAAGATCTGCTTTTTCTATAGGCATTTGGCTCCAAACATTGCGGTAAGCAAGTAATGTAGGAAGAGGAGCTGGAAGTTCTTTTAAGGTGTGATACACAATTTCCAAGCATTGCCAATGAGAGGTGGGAGCATCGACTTGCGGGTCTAAGGCAAATGATAGAGAGTCGGGCCTGTGCTTGAGCAAGGCATTTTTAAATTTGTTTTTATCCTCTGCAAGAGCTTTGGGCGTCGTCTGCTCATAGCAGCTAGCGCGTAAGTGAATGAGACTTGGAGGGCGCTTGCTCCCATGTTTCCATGCCTGGCAAGCTTCTCTTTCTCGAATGCTGGTTTTTAACTCGTTTTGAGAGCTGGCTGGTAATTGTTGCCGAACTTTTTCACAATACTTATCTGTGACCCCTCGATACCCTGGCATGAAGTAGAGAATTGTTTGAGATGTCTTTTGTGATGCAAGCTGTTTGATCCATGGAAAATAAGCTAAGAAGAGGTCATCGTGGTGTGGGGCTGTGTGGAGGATTTTTTTTGTTGTAAGAGGACGAAGAGCTTGGAGAATCTGTTGGGGAGAGGTTTTTGCTTCTTTTTTGCGGTGAGGAAGCTTTTGACAAGCCGTGTCTGTGGCTAGAATCGTGGTGTGTTTGCAGGACTGCCAGGCTGATAGAGGGGCTCGCGGGCTAGGGGCACAGAGGGTTGCTTTTGCAAGAGCTTCTTGTTTGATTCTAGAGTCAACAAGAAAGAGGTGATGGCAAGACTTCGCTCTACGAAGGGTATGTAAGCCGACAGTAAAGAGTTTTTGCTTGCTGGCCTCATCTATGCCTCCGAAGGTTCTAGCAGCGTAGGCAGCACTACTTTTATTGAAAAGGACCTCTCTAGAGAGTGAGCGAAAAGGGCTCCCAGGAAAATTGAAAGCAACATGACCATCGGGGCCTAAGCCCCCAAGAAAATATTGAATATCTCCTCGTTGGCGGATTTGTTCTTCATACTCTTTTGCATATGATTGAGGAGAGGCTTTCCACTGATCACTGCTGATTAACAGGCACCTTTCTTTGGGAATCGATAAGCAGGGAAGGTGAGTGCATAAGATTTCCTCTCGAAAAGAGCGAGGGTCAGAGGGAGAAAGGGAAACATATTCATCCAGTTGAACAAGGGAGAGCTGCTGTACCTTTGCCCAGATGTTTTCAGGGAGCTGATGCTCGATGAGTTGTTTGGGGTTTTGCTTGAAAGTGTGAAGGGCCTTCCAAAAAGAGCGTGGGGTGCGTCCAGTAGCTAGAGCAATCAGGCCAGGAGGGTGTGAAGAGACCCACTTTAAAAAGTGAAGAGCTGCATAAAGGCCTAGCTCTTCTTTGGTGGATACCTGAAAAATAGGCAGGCGTTCGCCTGGATATCTTTTCACTTTGAGCATAATAGACTCATCTGTGTTACCTTTTGAACCGTTGTATCGTGAGGTTAGATTAATCTCTAGAGGAGAGCTATGAGAGCGTGTTGCTTTTGGATTTGCCAAATCTTGATTGCCGTATTCCCTTTGCAAGGAATCGAGCTTGAGGAAAGTCTGCAGATAGAGCAAAACTTGCGCCTATTGAAGCGCTACTCAACTTCAGACCTTTTAAAAATGTGGCAAGCGGGGCAAAGGGTCCAGCGCTGGAATGCCCGGATCACACGTGGTAAAAGCTCTGTTTTACATGAGCTAATGCGTGGAGAAGGCTCTTTTAAGAAAGGTAAGCGTTTCCCTAGACAAGGTGTGTTTGATCCCACAACATATAGTAAGTATTTCTACCATGCCCATCGTCCCCAAGAGCACGGCCACTTTCATCTCTTTGTGTATGAAAAGGGGCTTGACCCAGACATACAGCCGGCTTTTTTTGATAATGAGCGCCATGTAGTTCATCTTTTTGGACTTTCTATTGATGCATGGGGAGCGCCTAGAAAAGTTTTTATGATTAATCAATGGGTGACCGATGAAGCATGGTACTCAGCAAGCGATACAGCGCGGGCATTGAGCCAATTTTCTATTACACATACAAGCCCTTCTTATGCCTTGAACCAATGGCTAAAAGAGATGATCATCTTGTTTCGTCCACAGATTGTTTCCTTGCTTTTCAAAAGAGATCGTCTTTTAGAAGAGGCTGGAGGGGAAGCTGCTTTGCGAAAAAAAGAGCTAGAAGTTCTTGGTGAAGAGGAGATTGCTGTGGAAAAGCAGTTATTTGCTTTGCAGGTTCTCCTAAAAGAGAGGCAAGCCCTAACTTCTCATTAAAGGAGTAGGGCTTGAAGAGAAAAAGCTTACATGCTTTGTGTCTTATTGTATGTAGTTGCCTGGCTTGTTGCTTCACTGAAGCTATTTGCCTCGCTGCTGGAGCCGCAGTTATTTGTATTTGTTGAAGAATTTCCTTCCGTAGATGCTTGAGCTTCAGCACCACAAGTCATAGATGTTGCTGTTGGTTGCTGGCTAGCTTCTTCTTGTTGACTTGTTGCTTGCTGGTGACTAGCGTCTTCTTGTTGATTTGCTGCTTGCTGATGGCTAGCTTCTTCTTCCTGATTAGCAGCTTGTTGCTGACTCGTTGTTGTATGTTGCTCCGTACTAGCTCCACACTTCATGTCTGAACCACAGCTGCTGCTGCATGAGCCACACTCATTGCCGGAGTTTGCACAGGAAGAGAGAAGAGCGAGAGCAGACATAGCTCCCATAAAAATAAAAGCCTTAAGTTTCATAACATGAACTCCTTACTTGCGCTTTTGGGTTATAGTTTTGGACATGGATTCATGAATGCAGTTTGGAAGATATTTTGTAAATATTTTTTTATTGCGGAGACTAAAGTGGTATTGTCTTCATTCATTGCAAAAAGTATAGAGTGTTATTTATATATTTGTGGGGAGGTCTGTGGTCAATGAAGAAAAGCCTTTGTGTGATCTTTTTGTTATGTAGCCTGTTTATAGGGGAAAAACTTTGTGCTGAGCAGTCAGAAGAGGTCCGATCTTGGGCGTATAGTAAGCTAAGTGAGTTGACTCAAGCCGACGCTATTCAACAAGCGCTTATTGACTATGAAGATAGCAAAACAAAACCAGATGCAGTTACGCAAAATACAATTAAAAAAGTATTTCAGTCATTCTCTTCTGGTGTAGATGGCATTGCTAGGCTACAGCTATATAACCGAGCAGGTAGCTTGCTTGCTGACTTCCCAGAGGATGTAGAGACTCTCTCAGATCAAGAGCATCAATTTATACGCCTTCTAGTTGAAGATAGGGAGTATCAGCAAACAGGGAGCTACTACTCTCCTGCAGCAGGGGCTTTTTTCATTTTGGTAGGCTGGCCTATTCAAAGCTCTGGTGGTATTGATAGAGGAAGCCTATTACTAAAGCTCGATGCAGCTACTTTCCATTTTAATGAGTGATTTTTTGTGTAGTTTGAAAGTGAAGCTTTGCAACCTCAACGAGCTGCTCTTTACCATATTTAGAGACAAACTGCTGTCCTGCTTGTATTGTAAGTTGTGAGGCTCCTTTTGGGAGCTGGATCGCATACTTTTCAGAGAGGTTATGGAGCTCATTCAGAAAACGATCTCTTGCTAAGATAGATGCAGCTGCAACAACAGGGTCAGACTCTGCTCTAGGGACTTGAATAATCTCTTTAGGAAATGCTTTGCCTTGAAGAAAGCGCTTGACCAAGCTTTCATGAGCAAATTGGTCAATGATAGCTTTCTGCGCATTTGTGAGAGAAAAAAGCTCCACTAGAACCTTACTGTGAGCCCAAGCCATCATGTGATTCAGGTTTCCAAATTGCTGATAGAGGCGGTTATATGCTGTGGGAGAAAGAACAAGGTTTTTGTGTTGGCAGAGCTTTTTGATGTCGCTAGCGAGTTTAGGAATGCGTTCATCAGAGATGCGCTTAGAGTCTGTCACGCCAATATCACAAAGAGTTTCAATAGACTCAGGGGCTGCATACACACCCGTGATAACCAAAGGGCCAAAGTAATCTCCTTTCCCTGATTCATCTTGGCCAATGCGTCCTGTGCGGTCTAAATTTGCATGAGGGTGAGTAAACTCAAAGGTTTTTAAGATTTGAGGCTCAAGATAAAATTCGATGAACTCTTTCATCTCTTTTCCTTGAACCACTAGCTTTCCTGATTCGTATAGTGTGATCGAAAGGCCCTTTTTTTTACCTGAAAAAGAAGAATAGGGGGGTTGTGAGAATGCAAAACTTTGCTCTTCAAGTAGTGAGCGTAGAGCTCTCGATTGGTCTGCAGAGATTGTGGTAACAAATGTCTTGGGCTTTTGTGTCATAAAGGGGCTGTTTTTTCAGTAAAAAAGGCTAGTTTAAAGGATCCTTTTGGTGAGTCAAGAAAATTGCTATTTTACTACCCGCCTGGTCGTGCATTCTTATCTTTTTAAGAGCTCACCTAGATAGGTTGGTCACGATAAATTAGAAGGGATAATAGGTTTTCATGACTTAAATAATATGATGTAATTTTATTTCTTATATATTGGTTTAATAGTATTAGCCTATTAATGAGGTGATAGACAGCCTAATTTATGCTCGTTCTTCCAGGCTAAATTGCCTTAAATGCGATATGTAAGTATCTTCAGGGGATTAAAAGGAATACCTTGAGGGTCCCATGTCCGTTCAGCATGCAAAACAGCAGCAGCAAAGTCTTGGAGAAGAGTTTCGCCTAAGAAGGCAAGAAATGAACCTTTCTCTTAAAGAAGTGGAAGCTGCAACTTCTATTCGAATGAATCATTTAGAAGCGATTGAAAGAGGAGAGATTTCACAGTTAATTTCTCCTGTTTATGCACGAGGCTTTGTAGAGCAGTATGCAATTTTTTTAGGCCTTAATACAGATGATTGTCGCAAGCAGGTTGCAAGCCTCTTCCCTAGGCAAGAGCAAAGTACCCAAAGCTTTGCCTATGGAATCGGCTCTGTAGAGATGCGCAACAGTCCCGGTCAGGGGGTGAAGTGGCTTCCAAGTTTGATGTGGATTGCAGGCTTTGGGATTTTACTTGGGGCTGCATGGGCATTCGCTTCTTACCTAGGGTTGCTTTAACATGCGCCGAGAGACAGGTGTTTTTCTAAGGGGGGGGCTTATGGGGATTGCAGAGCTAATCCCCGGGGTCTCTTCTGGGACCATCGCTTTTGTTGTTGGGCTATATGCGCCTTTATGCGAGGCAATTAGCAAAGTTGATACACATGCCTTACATCTTGCGGTTACATTTAAGTGGAAAACCCTATCTCGCTATCTTCCTTGGCGTTTTTTAATCGCCTTGCTTATGGGGATGGGCGTTGCAATTCTCGGCTTTACCCACCTGATTCACTATTGCCTCAACCACCCTACCGCCCGTTCTGGATTACATGCTCTTTTTTTAGGGCTTATTTTAGCTTCAGCAATTTATTGCTTGAAGCAGGTGAGGCGACGCTCATTGGGCAATACGGCTCTTTTTTTGGTAGCGACCTTAGCAACCTGCCTTTTTGTGATGCAGCCTGGAGGGCCCTCTATTGGAGCTCCTTTGCGTTTTTCTACTGAAGGAGTATGGCTAGCTCGTGTCTTTTTTTCTGGGATGCTTGCTGTTTTTGCTATGATGCTGCCAGGGATCTCCGGTAGTTACTTACTGCATATTATGGGTCTCTATCCATTTGTGATCACAGCAATTCGGCTTTTTACAGAAGGGGCTTTCTCATGGAATGTCCCTGTGGATATTCTAGCTTTTTTGTCTGTTCTAGCAGCCGGCATTCTTGTTGGCGTGCTTCTTTTTGCACGCTTAATTGCCTTTGCTTTACGAGTAATACCTGATCAAACAGTCAGTTTTTTTGCTGGAATTATGCTAGGAGCATCTCCCAGTTTATGGCCTTTTTGGGAGTGGCAATACGTCCAGGTAGGCAACAATCAGGCGCTTCTAACTCCTTCTCATGCTTATATGCCCGCGTACACAACACCCTTATTATGGATTTCCCTTTCTTTATTTGCGGTAGGGTTACTGACTTTTTATGCCTTAGAAAAATGGTCAAAAAGAAACCCTATAGATGTTTCAGGTAACTTAGGGTAGGGTTTGTGATAGTTGCTCAATGGCTAGCTGAGAGCTAGAAGAGGCTTCTGTAATCTTTTCTGTGAACGTGACAGAAGGGTGTTTCAGGCCATGTTTGGGAAACCAAACCCCAGGAACAGCACCATCAGAGCAAACCCCAGGATGAATCGATGTATGAGTTAAAGGAAAGAGAAGCAATCCTCCTGATAGGGAAGATTGGTATAAGTTCTTAAGAGGTTTTAGAAGTTGCCTGTCGAGGTACTCGATTGTTTTGACCTTTTCTAATAGATGTCCATTTAATGTGCAGCGCCAAAGGTAGTTAATTTCCCATATGAGGGTACTTCGTTGCATGAACAGGTCAGGAAGATGGTGTAGAACAAGTGGGATATGAGAAAATTTTTCTTCCTCTTCTGGAAGACACCAGGCATCAAGGCCTAGAGATTTCGCCAATCCAACAGTTCCAGGGCTTTTAGTAATAATAAGGGTATCTTCCGGAAGAGTGAGTGCCGCTGTCTGGTCAGGCTGATTCCATTTTCCTCCCTCTAAAAATACAAGTCCATTCACAGGAGGCTCTTCAAAGTCCTCCTTAAGAGTATTGATCTCATTAGAGGCTAGACATTGGCACATTTGATTCAAAAGGTCGACTGCTGTCAAAGAGGCTGAAGGAAAGAGAGAGCGCCACTCTGACTCTAAAAAGTGTGTGATCGGCTTGTTATGTAAAGGAAGAAGATCCGTGAGATGTGAATTATTCGAAACAAGAAGGAAGCGGTTTTTTTCTACATGATAGAAGTGGCAGCCATCTGTAGAGAAGGTGTGGTTGAGGACTTCACAAAGAAGTTGTCCCTCACGGTCAGTCAGCAAATGATCTGAAAGGTCAACCACAGTCCCCTGGCCAATCGATGCAAATAAACAGGAAAAAGCTCCTTGGTTGGGAGAAAACTGGTGCCCTAAAGCCACAGCCTCACTGAGAGCTTGGGAAGTGGCCAGCTGTTTACCAGCGAGAAAGGAGTGGAGGCTGCTAAGAAATGATGCGGGAGCTGGGGGAGAAATAGATAGCGCTTCGCCACTCTCCAGCATTTCATCCAGGTTGGGATGTTTTGCCATTTCAAGAGGTGTTAAGCCCCCAAGGTCTTGTAAAGGATCATCGGCCAATCCATTGATAAGTAGGACAAGATTTGCCATCGCTTGCAGTTACCAAATTGTTCGCTGATCGTGGAGTCGCTTCTTTCCTCCTACAAGGGAGAGGTTAAGGCCAACTCTTTTATCAACTGTTGTTTTTTCTAAAATCAACTCTAGAGCCCATTGTGCACCAACAAGAGTATTGAAGGTGGTCTTCCATTCATTGTAGGGAGCAAGCCTTTCTCTTTGCCAGCCATTTCGTGTTTCAAAGGTGACAAGTAGAGAGCGGAGGGGACGGAAGCTTAGATGCGTATGGAGAGTTTTTTGTGGGCGAGATAGGCTAGAGGCTAGTAAGTCTTCTTCAGGCCGCGTGGCTTCTAAGAAAAAGCTTTGATCATTGGCTTTTAGCCAACCATAGCGGCTGCGAGATTCTCCTTCAATACGGAAGGCAAAGTTTTCATTTCTGGTCCATGCAAGCCCCACCCTGAGCAAGTCGACATTATGCTTGGGACGATAAAAAGAGCCTTTGCAGTAGCAAGAAAGGGAGGGAGTCGGTTGGATAGAAAGTTGTGTGTAGAGTCTTGGTAAGCGATGTGTAGCATTTGTTTTTCCTGCGAAGTAGCGAAGGAAGAGATCCCAGTCGACTAAAAAAGGCTGAGAGGACTTGGTAGAGGACCACTGTTGGCGCACTCCTAAGGAAATCAGTTGGATGCGGTTATATGCATCCTCATAGTCAAAAATATAGTGGTCTTCTAGGGGACGAGTGGGGTTGGAAACACCATTGAAGTTGATATACGGAATGACAGTATGTTGAACAGAAGGGTAGCGCTTTTCAAGTCGTAGGTTGGACTTGAGGCCATATTCCACGACTGCAAACCTTGTTGAGGTGTCATTTGGACTATTCCCGTAGAAAGCTCCAGAGCTGCCTAGGAAGGGGGAAATATTGATTGCTGCAAGGTGAAAGGGGCGATAGCAAAGGGCAGAAAGGTGGTAGCGGGGGGCGGAAAATTCTCGTACACCAGGAGTACCATTTGCATAGGTAAGGTCTAAATATTCAAGGCGTGTTTGTCCCTGGAAAACAAGGCCTAGTCTATTTAGAGTTAAAGGCTTGACTGTTGCAAAGAGTGATGGAAACTCCTGTTTAACTGTCTGAAAGTTGTTGACTTGTGCTTTCACGCGCAGGTGCTGAATCGAGCGGTCTGTTTGATTTTTGAGCGTCGCATATGTATTGCGAACATTGCGAATCGTGAAGTCATTGGTGTAAAAATCTTCAACTATGGAGCTGTCACTTGTTTTATCATAGACAACTTCTACATGTGAACGCCCTTGACGGAGTAGATGCTTAAAGTTTCCTGTGAATTGGTAGCGAGCGCGTTTTTTAGGATCTGAAATAGTGCTGTCTTTTGCATAAAAATTCTGTGAAAAGAGAGAGCTTTTTCCAGAAAGACTATTATAAGAAAAGTCTACACCAGCACCAACACCTCTACTCACATGATAGGCTAGCCGCAAGTAAGAGGTCCATTCACTTCCTTCATACATTCTATAGCGAATCCCAAGACGGTTATCTTTTTTGCTGCCAATACGGAGAGAAAGAGTGACCGGAGGGTTGCGGAAGGTGTCAATGGCTCCGCTGAGGTAGGGGAGCCATAAGAAAGGAATTGGACCAAGGTGAAAGCGAAGGTTCCTCATTTGAAGCTGATGTGTAGGTAAAATAGTTACATCAGAAGCAATAAGGTACCAAGAGGGGGACTTCTCATGGTTTGTAGATGCCTTAACCTGTTCAAGAAGTACTTTTCCATCAGCAAAAAAACGAATTTTTTCCGCTTGATAGAGCCAAATATCTTGGGAGGTAGCTCCCTCTATAAGAAGCCCTGTATGCTTGGTTAAGTTGTATTCTAAGCGTTTGCCAACGTAGATACTGCCATTCAGCTCAAGCATTAAAGAGCCGCTTGCTTGAATCTTAGAATCCTCATTCGGCCCTTGGGCTTTGGATAGGGAAATTGTCTCAGCTTGGATGCGTAGAGAATCTCCCTCTACCACTCCTCCTTCATAAGTGGAAAAAACAGAATCTTTCCATGAGGGGTTTTTTAGATCGATGTGCAGGGAGTCAGAGACTGCTAAAGAAGACAGGGAGAGGGCTAAAGAAAGAAGTAGAGAAAATCGTTTCATTGCACATTAAGCCATAGATGAAAGAAGTCTCTTATACAGTTTTTGTCTTTTGTAGGCGATAGTCAGTAAGGAAAATGTTTTTCATGGAATTCCCTTTTTGTTTTACTGCGCCGTAATGCTTTCTTTCCAAAGGTTGTATGTGAGCCATATTGCAAAAAACTCTTCTTGCCTCTTAAAGCAACATGCCAACGATCAGGTGCATTGGCTTCCTTGGGGGAAGCAAGCTTTCACTTTAGCAGATGAACGTGATGTTCCTGTCTTTCTGTGTATTGGTCATGTTGGATGCCCTACCCTTCAGAGATTACAAAAAGAGGTCTTTCAAGATCCTACTCTGGGAGAGAGGCTAAACCAAAACTTTGTCTGTGTTCTTCTGGATCGAGAACATATTCCCTCGGTGGCAGAGCTTTACTTAGAATTTGCTCATGCTTTTTTTATGGAGGCTTTGGACTGGCCCATTTGCTTTGCTCTTTCAACAAACCTTCTTCCTCTTTATGCCGTGCAATCCCTTCCTTTACATCCAAAAGAAAATGAAATTGGGGTCGAAGAGTTTATTGCAGCTGTGCGCAATATGTGGACAGAAAATAGAGAGCGCTTTCTTGGCGAAGCCAAAAAGCTTATCGAAGGGCTTTCTCAAAAGGTGCTTTCACAAGGGGATAGTATGCCTGATCTAGGGCAAGCCTCTCTCTTTAAGGATTATTTGTATCCAAATGTTGACCCTCTATATGGCGGAGAGCAAGGGTCTATCAAAAGTGTAAATAGTTGCCATATCCGCTTTCTTCTGACCCATCTTTGTGTACAGGCTGATGATCGGTCTGCGCTTTATATTCATAAGACCCTTGATAGTGCTTTGAGGGGATCTTATCATGATGTGATTCAGGGTGGAGCTCACCGCTATTCTCAAAGCGAGACTTGGAGTGACCCTTATCCAGAAAAAGAGCTATTGGAAAATGCATTTCTTGCAGAAACCTACTTAGTCGCTTGGAAAGCAACGGGAAAAGAGGCTTACCAGAAGTTTGTTGAGGGGTTTATTCAGGGCATGTTAAAGGGGGCTTCTCTTCCGTGTGGAGGCATCTCTAGCCACCAAAAAGGGCAAAGAGAGCTTGAGTGGTGTCTAGAAGACTTTTATACTCATCTCGGAAAAAAGCTGACACGACAAGTGGCGCCTTTCTGGGGGATAGACCTGAAGGAATACCTGTTTAAGAAGCAGCGTGTTCGCCTTCAAATAGATGCAGAGTCCTACTGTAGGTACCATAAGCTCAATGTTGAACACTTTCAAGAAGCTGTGGATGCTGCATTAAAAGCAGTTAGAGAGCATGAGTTTATCTCTACACAGGATTCAGAGCATCCTTTTGTGACTTCTACAAATGCTGCATTTGCAGCACTTCTGTTCTCTGCTGGAGTGAGTTTTGTCAATCCATCTTGGATACAAAAAGGGCAGGAAATTATAGCCTACGCTCTGGATGCCCTGTGGGACGGTCAGAGGCTTTACCATAGCTCTAGCAAAGCGAGTCTCTCTCCAGATCATATTTTTGATGATTATGCCTACCTTTGCTATTCCCTATTACAAGGGTATGAGTTAGGGATAAACCCTGCATATCTAGAGTATGCACAAAAAGTAGCTCATGCAGCAGAACGCTTTTTTGGAGAAGAGGGAGGGGCATTTTACCAGCAATGTTTGCATTTTCCCCTTTTTTATCGTCAGTGTGAATTAGGAGATAAAAACTTTCCTTGTGGGAACTCCTTGCATGCAGATAACTTATTGCGCCTCCATAAGTACACAGGAAGTAGTGTGTATTTAGAGGGGTGTAAATCGATTTTGCGTGCTGCTCAACCTTTGATGGAGCTTTACCCTATTGGACATGCATATTTTTATTATGTGCTCTTGCGACTACAGAGCTCAGAAACTCTTCTCTTCTCATTCCCCGCCACAAGTGACTGCTCAAAGCAGGCTGTGGACTTTCTTGCAAAACATTGTGTGCCCTTATCTTTTGTGCAATGGGGGGAAGGAGAAGAATTGGCTGTACAGAGCTCTACAGGGGGCTATACGGTCATGGATACAAACTCTTTTACTTCACTAGTGAAAGAGAGATCTCTTAGGTGACGATGGCTAATAGAGGTTTTTTTTGTTGCGTACCAGGAGTACGTAGGGCTATTGTGATGATGAGGGCTCACTTCAGGCAAGGAGGTGTTGCATACTGACTGGTGTGAAGAAGAAATGTCCAAAGGTATGTTTATGGCGATCCAGCAGCAAAGTCGCTTAAAAATTTTACGGCGCTTGCTAAGTACAAAAAAAATTAATAATCATCTTCTGCAGGATTTGACCCTATGGGAAAAGCTTGGATTTGAGGAGCGAGAAGAGTTGGCCCTTGCCTTTATTGAGAAGGGCGAATCTATGCTACAGCAAAAGAGTCCCCAAGCTTATACCTGTTTTTGTCAGGCTGAATATCTAGCTTTTTTTTCTAAAGAGGTTTGGAGAAAAGAGGGTCTTGCCTGGCTACAGTTTGCGCGCAGAAAGTGCAATGAAAAAGCTTTAATCCAAGCAAAGAATAAATTCGAGCAAGCAGCCAATAGAGATAGAGCTTCTTTTGAAGAACTCATACAGCTTGCGAAAGTCTGTCAAAATTTAGCGTCTTCTTCATGGAGTAGCCAACGCTTTGCTGAAGCTGAACTATGGGTTCAGCGAGCAAGAAGCCTGGCCGGAGGCAACAAAAAGAAGCTAAAGGAAGTGTACAGCATATGGGGAGCTGTATGGAGGGAAAGCTATTTAGCAAGTGGAGAGCCTTGTGATCTTTCCACAGCTCTAAATTGCTATAAGAAAGTCTTTGATCTTGGTTGCCGACAAGTCTCCTTTATTTTGGGTTACCTACAGTGCCTTGTAGATATGCATAACTTATGTGGCGACCTCGCCTATCTGCAAGAGGGATGGGTCATCCTGAAAGAGTTGATTGAAAAAAAAGAAAAATTAGAACCAGAGCTTCTATTAAAGGCGATCACACTGCTTTCTCGTCTGCATCACCTTACTGGTGAGGAGTCATTTTTTCACCATGCAGAGCAGCTGGCAAATAGGTCGCTAGAGAAAAATAAGAAGCTTTTACTAGCTGAGGCTAAGCTTTTCCTTCGAGCTGGGCAAGATAAGCTGGACCCTAAGCGTGTGTACCAAGCCATTAAACGATTAGCTTCTGCGCGCATGGAGCATACAGATTGTTGGGTTTTTGCAAGCTATTACGCAGAAGCCGTGGCATTTTTAGGGTTTTATACAGATCAGCTTCCACTCCTAAAGGATGCACATGAAGCAGCCCTAGAAGCTGTAGAAAAAGGTCCCGAAGAGGCTTATGCTTGGTATGCTCTTGGTGTTGTGCTTATGCGTATGGCCTCCTACTTTGAAGAAGAGGGCTATGCGGTAGAGGCGCAAAAGAAGTTGCAAAGAGCTCTAAAAATCAATCCTCAGCTATCCTGTGCTTGGAAAGCTTTAGGGGATATCTTTTTCTTGCAAGCGAGTGAAGGAGTCTCTGAAGAAGCTGTTACATGCACACAAGAAGCTTTGCAATGTAGCCCCAAAGATCCTCACTTGTACAATCACTTGGGCTGGCTGCTGTTACGAAGAAGTGAGTACACAGCTAGTAAAGAAGATGTGATTTGTGCAATCCATCAATTTGAGCAAGCAATTGATTTAAGGGGAGGGGTGCGAGGTTCTCCAGAAACCTCCTGGCTCTATAACTATGGGTGTGCTTTAGATTTTATGGGAGACTTCTCAGAGTCTCGGGATTATTATGATAAAGCCATAGATGTCCTGTCTTATACTTTATTTTTAGAGCCAGAAGACCAAGCTGTGCGCTATAATTTAGCTTTAACTTGGACGCACTTAGGAGAGCTTCTTGGAGATGAAGCATATTTTTTACAAGCAGTAGGGCTTTATGCAGAGCTTGTTAAGCAAGATCCTGAAGATGAATTAAGTATGCAAGACTGGGGCGTCGCATTACTTAACCTTGCATCACTGGCAGAAATGCAAAGTGATAGTAAGAGCCAAGCCTTATTCGCAGAAGCTGAAGAGAAGTTGCGTAAGGCGGTTCAGCTTGGAAATGACCAAGGCTATTATCACTTAGCCTGCCTTTACTCTTTACAAGGTTCACTCGATCAGTCTGTCGATTACCTCTATAAAGCTTATTATAAAAATGAGTTGCCTCCAGTAAAAGATCTCTTGGCAGATGATTGGCTGGAGAGGTTGCAAGTTCTGCCTTCTTTTCGAGCTTTGATTGGTCACCTTGAGCAGCAAGAGAATGAATAGTTAAAAAATAATTTTAAATAATCTGCTCTTGCTGCAAGTTCTCTTGTAATGAAGGCGGAGTTGCGCTATTCTGTTTGCTAGTTTTTTTGCATTGGGGGCCTGGCTTTGAGTAAAGACGATGTAGTCGATCTCTCGGATGAAGAGACAGAACTCCATATTGAAGATCGTGGAGGGCATCAAGCAACAGAATTGGATGATCTGTTATCGGAGCGTCTAGAAGAGGCATTCCATAAGCAGACGTCAAAAGTGCGCTTGCATGAGATTGCAAAAATTGCAGAAGAATATGCTCCTGTCGACCTTGCTTATAGTGCTTCACGGCTTCCTCCTGCTGTTCGCCCCGTTCTATATGAGAATCTCCCAGATTTAGCTGCTAGAATTACCTTTCTCATTAATACAGATAGCAATACGCGCTCTGTTATTTTTCGGCATGTCAATGACCAGGAAATTAAAAAAGTTATTGAAGGGATGCCGCCTGATGAAGCTGTCTGGGTATTAGACGATCTTTCGGATCGCCGTTATCGGAAAGTTCTTGAGCTGCTAGATGTAAAAAAAGCGAATAAAATTCGAGAGTTGCAAAAGCATGACCGCAATAGTGCGGGACGCTTGATGACCAATGAATTTTTTGCTTTTACTATGGATGTCACCATTGGAGAGGTTGCAACCAGCATCCGCGATAACCCAGGTATCGACTTTACACGGCGTATCTTTGTCCTAAATCATGCAGGAGAACTGCAAGGGTATGTGCCCGTGCGCAACTTAATCGTAAATCCTCCTCACTTGCCTTTACGACAAGTGATGCGCTCAATCTTGCATAAGGTGACTCCTGAAGCTACGCGTGATGAGGTGATTGACCTTGTAGAACGTTATAAAATTTCTGCTTTGCCCGTTGTCGATGTGGACAACTTCCTTGTAGGAGTTGTCACATATGAAGATGTCGTAGAGGCAATGGAAGATGTTGCAGATGAAACCTTAGCACGGGTCGCAGGTACAGCAGAGGATGTCGGAGCAAATGACCCGATTTTTAAGCGCTTTATTTCTAGAGCTCCTTGGCTACTTGTCACTCTCTGTGGAGGTTTGACAAATGCTGCAAGTATCTCCTACTTTGAAAGTAAGATAGGAGCTATTCTTGGGTTTGCGATCTTTTTTGTCCCCTTGATTACAGGGATGAGTGGCAACGTGGGGATCCAGTGTAGTACTGTTCTTGTGCGAGGAATGGCTGTAGGAATTTGGTCAAAAAGAGGCAAACGGGAAGCCGCCTCTCGAGAAATTATGATAGGCCTTGTCTCTTCTGTCTGTTTTGGAGCCCTTGCTGGAATCGCTGCCTATGCTCTTCACATGCTTGGGCTGCATGAAAGCCAAGCCAACCCCTTAGCTGTGACGATGATCGTAAGTGCTGGAGTGTTTACAGCTTGCATGGTTGCAACGTTTCTTGGCTCTTATTCACCCCTCTTTTTCTCTCGCATTGGGATTGATCCCGCTGTTGCTTCAGGTCCAATGGTGACCGCATTTAATGACGTCTTATCGATGATTTTCTATTTTCTAGTGGCAAGTTTTATTAGTCAGTTTATTCATCTTTAAATTCGCTCTTTTTCGAGGAAAAACGCGATAAAAACGTTGCTCCACACGCGCTGATGGCGTATACTCCGCATCTCCCAATAAAAGGTTGGCACGTGCATCGGAAGCGAGCAAATCCTAAATATTATAACGGAACAGCCGTTACTTCACATAAGCTACGTGAATTGCTGCCCAAAACTTTGCGTCATATTGGTGCGCAAGTGCGGCAAAGGTCAGATCTTGTGCTTGCCACGTGGCCAGAGGTGGTTGGCCCCAAAATTGCAGCCATGACTAGAGCCCATAAATTCCACGAAGGGGTCTTGGAAGTGCGGGTGAGTAATTCAACTCTACTTAGTCTCCTCATACAAACAGATAAAAAACGAATCATCGCAAGTCTCCGCCGCCGATTGCCCGAAGCTTCTATTCGGGATGTCTACTTTAGAATTGGGTGATAAAAATCAAAAGATAGGATCGAAGGAAAATTTCATGGGAAATGAATACGACGCCAGTTCGATAACCGTTCTAGAAGGTCTACAAGCTGTACGAGAACGTCCAGGAATGTATATTGGAGATACAGGCATCAATGGTCTGCATCACCTTGTATACGAAGTAGTAGATAACTGTATCGATGAGGCCCTTGCAGGGCACTGCTCTCTGATTAATGTGACGCTACATAAAGATGGCTCTGTTTCTGTAGAAGATAATGGGCGAGGGATTCCTGTTCAAATTCATGAAACGGAGTCAAAAAAAGAGGGAAGAGAAGTCTCTGCTCTTGAAGTCGTCATGACAGTTCTGCATGCCGGAGGAAAGTTCAATAAGGATACGTATAAAGTGTCTGGAGGCCTTCACGGTGTAGGGGTTTCTTGTGTTAACGCTTTGTCAGAAATTCTTAAGGCGGAAGTATTTAAGGATGGACAGCACTATGAAATGCAGTTTTCCCGAGGCAAGCCTTTAGGCCCCTTAGCTGTCAAGCCAGGAGAGGCGGAAAAGAAAGGAACAAAAATTACTTTCAAGCCGGACCCAGACCTTTTCCAAGTCCTAGAGTATGATTTTGATATTCTTGCCAAGCGCTTGCGTGAACTTGCTTTCCTAAACAGAGGCATTAAAATTGCTTTTGAAGATGAGCGTGACCTAGAGCGAGAAACCACAATCTTCTGTTATGATGGGGGATTAATCTCCTTTGTACAATACCTCAATGAGAACAAAGAAGCTCTCTTTGAAAATCCAGTGTATTTCTCTGGTAACCGAGAGGGAGTTGATGGACCGATTGAGTTTGAAGCTGCCTTGCAGTGGAACCAAGGCTATAATGAGAATGTGCATAGCTTTGTGAATAACATCCCAACAAGGCAAGGGGGAACGCACTTCACAGGGTTCTCAACAGCTCTAACACGTGTTCTGAATAACTATATCAAAACGAACAACCTGCAAAAGAATGCGAAAATCTCTATCTCAGGAGATGATATGCGGGAAGGACTCACAGTTGTTCTTTCTGTTAAAGTTGCCAACCCTCAGTTTGAAGGACAAACGAAGCAGCGCTTAGGGAATGCAGATGTTGGCTCTATCGTGCAGCAGATTGTTGGTGAAGAGCTCACGGTTTATCTCGAAGAAAACCCTGCCATTGCTAAGAAAATTGCAGAAAAAGCTATTCTCGCAGCACAAGCAAGAGAAGCCGCTCGTAAAGCTCGAGAACTCACCCTCCGAAAAACTGCCCTAGATAGTTCTCGCCTTCCAGGGAAGCTTGTGGACTGTCAAGAAAGAGATCCAAGTAAGTGTGAGCTTTTTATCGTTGAGGGGGACTCTGCGGGAGGCTCTGCAAAGCAAGGACGAGATCGTCGTTCCCAAGCTATTTTGCCCATCCGAGGTAAAATCCTTAATGTCGAGAAAGCTCGTCTTGAAAAAGTCCTACAAAACCAAGAAGTGGGGACCATGATTTCTGCACTAGGATGTGGAATTGGGTCGGGAAACTTTGATATCAATAAGCTTCGCTATCATAAAATTATCATCATGACGGATGCCGATGTGGATGGCTCTCACATCCGCACACTTCTTCTTACTTTCTTTTACCGGCACATGCCAGAGCTAGTGGAACGTAACTTCGTTTATATTGCACAGCCTCCACTTTTCCGTGTGATGAAGAAGAAAGAAGGGCGCTATATTCAGTCAGAGCGAGAGATGGATGAGCACTTACTAGGCCTAGGAAAGAAGGGGCTAGAAGTCACCCCAGCCCAAGGCGAAAGCTATCCACAAGAGCAAATTGAAGCGCTAATTGATGCTGTACTCGCTATTGAAAGCTTTATTCAGTCTGTTGAAAAACGAGGCACGCCTTTCCATGAGTTCTTACTTGCAAAGCGAGAAGATGGGCGCCTGCCGCAGTTCCATATAGCCATGCATGAAGAGCAGAGATATCTCTACTCGCAAGATGAGCTTGTTCAGGCTTGTGCAGAGTTTGAAGAAAAACAGCGCAAAGCACATGAAGAGGCTTTAGCAGCAACTCCTGAAGAAGAAATCACAGAGGAGATGCGTAGCTTTAAGCCAGTTAAGCCAAACTTTGTCGAGTTCTATAAAGAGGAAATGCTACAAGCTCTTGTTGAGCAACTCAGCACTTTTAACTTGGATCTCACACATTACTTCACTCCACAAGGGACTCTTTTCCAAGTGAAGTCTGGTGATAAGGAGATTGAAATTTACACGTTACGTGAGTTTATCGATATTGTTCGCCAAAATGGTCGTCGAGATGTTGTGATCCAACGCTATAAGGGTCTTGGAGAAATGAATGCAGACCAGCTTTGGGAAACAACCATGGATCCGTCTACACGAACCTTAACAAAGGTAACGGTACCTGATATGGTCGCCGCTGATCATATGTTTACTATGCTGATGGGAGAAGAGGTCGCCCCAAGGCGAGAGTTTATTGAGCACCACGCCCTCTCTGTGAAAAATCTAGATGTGTAAGGAGAAATAAAGCCATGACCGACTCCGCAATGATCGTGCCAAGAAATGTCGAAGAGGAGATGAAGGAAAGCTATCTCCGCTACTCGATGTCCGTGATTATTTCACGTGCTTTACCCGATGTCCGAGATGGACTGAAGCCTTCTCAAAGACGTATTTTATATGCAATGAAGCAGCTAAATCTCTCTCCTGGAGCTAAGCACAGAAAGTGTGCGAAGATTTGTGGTGACACCTCTGGGGACTTTCACCCTCATGGAGAGATGGTGATCTATCCAACACTTGTGCGTATGGCTCAAGATTGGGTGATGGGCTACAAGCTTGTCCAAGGACAAGGAAACTTTGGGTCAATTGATGGAGACCCTCCAGCTCAGATGCGTTATACAGAAGCGCGTCTAACACCTGCAGCAATGCAGCTGATGGAAGACCTAGAAAAAGATACAGTCGATGTTACACCTAACTATGATGAAACAAAGACAGAGCCTGTTGTTCTTCCAGCTCGTTTCCCGAACCTCCTCTGTAATGGCTCCTCTGGGATTGCTGTTGGGATGGCAACCAATATCCCACCTCATAACCTGGGTGAGATTCTTGATGCCACAATTTTATTGATTGATCAGCCTCAAGCAAGCTTTGAAGAGATTCTAAAAGTCTTGCCTGGCCCTGACTTTCCTACAGGAGGGATCATTTGTGGCTTCCGTGGGATCCATGAAGCTTATCGCACAGGACGAGGCAAACTCACACTGCGTGCCGTCTATCATTTAGAGGATATGGATGAAGAAGGGAATCGCCAGAGAATTGTCATCGATGAGATCCCTTATAATGTTAATAAAGCCCGCCTTGTAGAGCAAATTGCGAACCTGATTCATGCAAAAACGCTGACTGGCATTTCCGATTTACGTGATGAATCAGATAAAGATGGCATGCGTATTGCCATTGAGCTAAAAAAGGGTGAGCTTGCAGATGTCGTTGTCAATAAGCTCTACAAGTTCACAGATATGCAGGTGACCTTCGGCTGTAACATGTTAGCTCTGGATAAAGGGCTTCCAAGGACGATGAATATTCGTCAGATGATCCTAGCATGGCTTCACCACCGTATTGAAGTAATCCGGCGTCGCACCCGCTTTGAACTGAATAAAGCGCAAGCACGTGCTCATATCCTAGAGGGGTATCTCAAAGCCCTAGATCATCTTGATGAAGTGGTTGCATTGATCCGCTCAAGTAGTAGCCGCGATGAAGCTAAAGCCGCTCTGATGGAACGCTATGAACTGTCCGACCGTCAAGCACATGCCGTTCTCGATTTACGCCTTTATCAGTTAACAGGCCTTGAGCGCGATAAGATCCAAGATGAGCATGCAGCTCTTCTTGAGAAAATCGCATATTACAAAGCAATACTTGCTGATGAACAAATGGTTCGAGAGCTCATTAAAGAAGATCTTGTAGAGCTTAAAAGCTTCCATAAGCCAAAGCGCAGAACACAGATTACAGCTGCAGAAGGCGAGTTCAATATGGAAGACCTTGTAGCAAATGACCCTGTGGTGATTAGCCTTTCAGATGGTGACTATGTTAAGCGCATGCCTCTAGAGACATTTAGAGAGCAGCGTCGTGGAGGCCAAGGTGTGACCTCAGCAGAGCTGAAGCGTGAAGGGGACACGATCAAAGACCTTTACTTCGCAAACATGCATGATTACTTGATGATCTTTACCACACTTGGACGTTGCCATTGGCTTAAGGTTTGGCAGTTGCCAGAGGCCTCTCGTAGAGCAAAAGGAAAAGCAATCATCAACCTCATTGAAGGTTTGCAAGAGGGAGAAAAGATTGCAAAAATTCTTCGCACTCCAAACTTTGAGCAGGAAGATGCGTATATCTTGCTTGCAACCAAGCAAGGCATTGTGAAGAAAACAGAGCTTGCAGCATTTAGCAACCCTCGAAGAAAAGGGATCTTTGCCATCACAATAGAAGAGCAAGATGAAGTGATTGGAGCACATATTGTCTCCAGTGAGCAGCAAGTGATGCTCTTTACGAAAAAAGGAATGGCTGTGCGCTTTGATCAAAGTGCAGTACGTGCTATGGGGCGTACCGCTCGTGGTGTAAAAGGGGTTAGCCTCAAGTCTGCAGATGATGAAGTTGTAGGTAGTGAAATTGTAACAGGTAGTGAAAATATCCTGCTTGTTTGCTCTAATGGCTATGGTAAGCGCACACAAGTCGAAGAATTCCGACAAACCAATCGTGGTGCTGGTGGTGTACGCTCTATCATTACCAATGAGCGTAATGGAGAAGTCGTAGGAGCGATGGCCGTCTCTGATGAAGATGGGATCTTGCTTATGAGCCATAAAGGACAGACTTTGCGCACTGGCGTTATTGATATTCGTGTGATGGGACGGAACACACAGGGTGTTCGCCTCGTAAACCTAAGAGCAAAAGGAGATCATATCGTTGCTTTCCAAAAGCTCCCTTGCTTCCAAGAGGACGAGGAAGGAAATGAGGAAGAACTCTCCGATCCAGAAGAGACAGAAGCATAATGAAAAAAGGGCGCTTTATTACTTTAGAAGGAGGGGAAGGGGCTGGGAAGTCCACCCTCCAGCGCTCTCTTGAAAGTGCTCTTTCAAAGAAAGGAATGTCTGTACTCGTAACACGGGAGCCTGGCGGCTGCCAACTTGCTGAAGAAGTAAGAAATTGGTTGCTGCATGGGAAGGAATCTCCGGGACAGCGTGCCGAACTTCTTCTTTTCTTAGCTGCACGAGCAGAGCATGTAGCCAAGGTGATTCGTCCAGCCTTAGAACAAGGGAAGTGGGTCATTTGTGACCGCTTTATGGACTCAACACTTGCTTACCAAGGCTATGCACGCTCTCTTGGCATTGAGCAAGTCTACTCTCTTTGTCTGTGGGCCCAAGAAAACTTAGAGCCAGATCTCACATTTTTGCTGGATCTCTCTCCTCAAGAGGGGTTGCAGAGGTCAAGTAAAGTTGGAGAGGCAGACCGTATGGAAAGTGAAGGGTTGGCCTTTCATCACAGAGTGCGAGAAGGCTTTATGCAACTTCAAGAGCGCTTCGCAAAAAGGATGCACGTGCTCAATGCAGGGCAGCCTGCAGAGCAAGTTCTTGCAGACGCTTTGCAAATTCTAGGTTTGTAGGAGGAAGTTTGTGCAGCCTGTTGGAAATGAGCCGATCAAGCACTATTTAGAGCATGCTGTTGCTTCAAATTCTCTGGGTAACTGCTTACTTTTTACAGGCTGTGATGGAGTAGGTAAGTCTTTATTTGCACGCTCCTTAGCTGAGCAAGTTCTTTGCTCAACACCCGCAGCTAAAGAAAAATTTCATCATAATAACCACCCAGATTTTCACCTTTACCAGCCAGAAGGAAAGCTGGGTATGCATAGCATGGATTCTATGCGACGCTTTTGTGAAGAAGTTTACCTCTTCCCAAATGAGTCACCCAAAAAGGTTTTTGTATTGCTAGATGCAGAGCGTATGCTGCCAACAAGTGCCAATGCTCTATTGAAAACCCTAGAAGAGCCAGCTGAAAATAGCTTGATTATCCTTGTTTCAGCCTACCCTGAGCGGCTATTACCGACGATCATTTCAAGAACGCAGCGCCTATATTTTCAACCTCTGACACCGCAAGAAATGCACCAGGCTCTATCATTTAAGGTGCCTGAAGATGAGCAAGCAGCTTTGATCGCTCGCGCTAGAGGCTCTGTAGGGCAAGCTCTACAACTTTGGCATGCAAGTCAAGACCGCCGCATGCTTCTTTTGTATCAGCTGCTCTCTGGAGAATTCAAAGGTAGATACCCACAGTTTCAGCAAGCCCTAAAAGAGCTTTTTCATGATATTGAAAAGGATAAGCAACACTCTGCAGAAACAATCCCTGAAGATTGGGATGCCTCAGCCTATCAAAGAGAAGTCTGGAAGAAAAGCCAAGAGGGGGCGCGCTCTCTCCATGGCCTGCATACACTGGATCACTACTTTCGGTTTATTGCCTTTTGGTTTCGGGATCTAAGCCTTTTAAAAGAGGTGCCTGAAGGGCACCGGGCTCTTTACCATCAAAACGAAATGGAACGTTTGAAGGAGGCTACACAAAACAAGCAGCCTCCACTACGCGAAGTAATCCAAGCACTGCGTATCACGCAAGATGCAATTCTCCGTGCAATGAAGGCTGAAACTTGCTTTGAAGCAATGTGTCTTAAGTTAGGGCTTGTTTAGCCTTACCCTCCAGCCCGAAAGCCTGGATATAAGCACATCCCGCCATCAACAAACAAAGAGACACCAGAGATATAATCTGAGTAATCAGAAGCAAGCCATACAGCTGCTTGAGCAATATCTACAGGCTCTCCAATGCGATTATAAGGCACAAGGTTCATAAGGCTGTTATAGGCTTCAGGAGTTTCCCAAGCTTCGGTGTTGATCGGAGTACGAATGGCTCCAGGACAAATCGCATTGACGCGAATGCGATAGGGAGCCAGCTCTTGGCTCATAGACTCCATGAGCATATGAATGCCTCCTTTAGAAGCTGCATAGTTCGCATGCCCAGCCCAAGCAATTTTCTGATGCACAGAGCTCATGCAAATCACCTTTCCAGCTGCACAAGAGATATTTTCCTTCACTCCCTTCTTGAGGAAGTGGCGTACGGCTTCTCGAGCACAGAGAAATTGTCCCGTTAAATTGACATTGATCACGGTATTCCAGTCTTTTAAGCTCATATCAGCAAAAGCACTATCTCTTTGTAACCCAGCATTGTTGACTAGAATATCCAACCAGCCAAACTCTTGTGTGACCTCGGCAAACATCTTTTGCACTTCATCTTCTTTGGATACATCTGCTTGGATAGCTAGGCCTTTAACACCATAACTTTCCACCTGCTTGACTACTTTTTGTGCACTTTCCTCTCCCACAACATAGTTCACACAAACATTTGCTCCAGCTTGTGCAAGCGCATAGGCAACACCCTCACCAATACCAGAATTTGCCCCGGTAACAATTGCATTTTGTCCTTTCAATAGCCCTGGAATAGGAGCTTTAGGACTAATTGGCTTGGGAAAGACTTCCCCTGGATTTGCAAGAGGCATAGGTTCTCCTTAGTTTCTATGAATTTCTTCTATGATTTTTGCTACAAGGCCCGTCCAACCTGTTTGATGGTTGGCACCTAAACCTCGGCCATTGTCGCCATGAAAATGCTCATAGAAAAGCACATAGTCTTTCCAGTGAGGATCTTCTTGGAAAAGGTGATCTGTGCCATGACAAGGACGTTTACCTCCCTCATCAGGTAAGAACAACTTCACCATATTACAAGAGAGTGTATGAATGATCTCTTGTAGGGGAACTGTTTGATTTTGAAAATCAATATCCAGAGCCTCTCCACAAATGGAGTGGTACTGACGCAGAGCATCTAAAAGGATATAAGAGGTGGGAAACCAAATAGGTCCCCGCCAGTTAGAGTTCCCTCCTTTCAAAGGGCGTGTTTCTTCTGCTGGCTCATAGTCCACAGTTTTTCCTTCAAAGGTGAAAGGATAGCGATCATGGAACTTAGAAAGGCTGCGGATACCATAATGAGAGCGGAACTCTTCAGGATCCCATAAATACTTAAGGAGGCTTCTTACCTGCTTTGGACGCATCATGGAAAGGAGGTGCTGCTGGTTGACAGTGGTTACACAGCAGTTCGTTAAGTGAGAGCGGTGCTTGCAAAACCAGTGGAAAGATTTTGCAAAGTGAGGAAAAGCTTGGAGATCTTTTTTCGTAATGGCATCAACAGCATATAAGGGGATAAGACCTACTTGCGAGCGCACTTTTAAAGGCTCATGGTGGCCGTCTGGGTAAGAGACGACATCATAGAAGAACCCATCTTCTTCATCCCACATCTGGGCGCGCCGGTTATCATGCGTTTCCAACGATGCAGAGATTAACACAAAATGCTCAAAAAACTTTGCTGCTAAGTCCTGGTAATGCTCTTCTTCATAAGCAAGCTCAAGAGCCATTCTCATCATCATTAATGAGTAGAGCCCCATCCATCCAGTGCCATCAGACTGCTCAATTTGTTCCCCTGAAGGAAGAGCTTCACTGCGGTCGATCACAGAAATATTATCGAGTCCTAAGAATCCTCCCTCGAAAATATTATTACCACTATTGTCAACTTTGTTCACCCACCAGCAAAAGTTCATTAACAGTTTATGGTAGCACTTAGATAAAAAGCTGCGATCTCCCTGCCCTTGAAGTTTTTTCTCTCTGGAATAGACCTTCCAAATAGCCCATGCATGGACAGGAGGGTTTAAGTCTGAAAACTCCCATTCATATGCAGGGATTTGCCCATTGGGATGAATAAAGTCTTCCTTTAAGAGAACCCAAAGCTGCTCTTTTGCAAAGGGAAGGTCTACTTGGGAAAGAGCAATGGTATGAAAAGCGAGATCCCATGCTGCAAACCATGGATACTCCCACTTGTCTGGCATGGAAATCACTTGTTTGCAGTCTAAATGCTTCCATTTTGTATTGCGAATCCAAGGCTTTTGCTTTGGAGGGGGCATCCCTTCAATGTCTCCATGACTGAACCAACTTGAGACATTAAACATAAAAAACTGCTTGCTCCATAACATGCCGGCAAAGGCTTGTCTTTGAACTTTTTGCTCTTCGATAGAGCTCTCTTTTGGATGAATCGAAGCATAAAATTCATCCGCTTCCTTCATTCGAGATGTGAAGAGTTTTTTGATGTCTTTAAAAGGGGCTGCATGCTGCTTTTTTGATAGGCGTAGGTAGCAAGTATGAGTATCTCCTGGAGCAATGGCTATCTGTTGGTAGTGGTACGCCATCTTTGTGCCATGGTGATCTGGGTTGACGCATTGCTCTCCATCAACGACATAGCGGTGGAATGCGTCTTTTACATAGGGCGAGGAACTCTTGTACTTAGGCCCATAAACCTTTTCTGCATGGGTTTCATTATTTGTGAAAAGTGCCTCTGGAGCTCCTTCTGCATAGAAGTGATACTCTCCAAGAGAGTAATCATGAGAAAAAGCAGGGTCTGGACCGACTGTCGTATCATCCGCTATTGCTTCGACAAAGTCTTTGCCTCCGGACTGAAGCTGAATGGAAGGGGTTCCCATGTTTGGAGGACTATGTGGCCAGGACCAGCGATTGCGAAACCAAAGCTGAGGAAGAAGAGAAATAGAGGCTTCTTCAGGGCCACGGTTAATGACTGTAATGCGAATACCTATATCATCAATATCAGCTTTTGCATACTCCACAAAGACATCAAAGTAGCGATGGTCATCAAAAAGACCCGTATCCATCAACTCATACTCTCTGTCCTGTAGAGAGCGCTTTTGATTTTCTTCGACAAGCCGTTGATAGGGAAATTCTTGCTGAGGGTATTTGTAGAGGTACTTCATATAGGAGTGAGAAGGCGTACTGTCTACATAAAAGTAGTAGTCTTTTACATCTTCTCCATGGTTGCCCTCATAGGGAACAAGGCCATATATGCGCTCTTTCAAAAAAGGGTCCTTACCATTCCAAAGAGCTAGAGAAAAGTTAAGCACTTGAAAGTGGTCTGAAATACCAGCTAAGCCATCTTCTCCAGCTCGGTAGGCTTTAGATCGAGCGAGGTCATGGGGGAAGTAGGCCCAAGCATTTCCATCCTCACTGAAATCCTCTCGGACCGTTCCCCAGGACCGCTCAGAAAGGTAAGGGCCCCATTTATGCCATGGGTTATTCCTATGCTCCGAGTCAAATGTATTCACTCGCGTGATTTCTGCCAGCTTACTCTTCACTCTACCCCTCCTACTCTCGACTATTTCTTTTCAAAGAGATCAAATAGAGACTCTATCGATCTTTTCATATCTTTTTGGAAATGTGAGTCTTTAGGAGCTTCTTTTTGCTTATATCCACGAATATCTTTCGATGTCCATGGTAAAGGGGGAGGAGGGGGAATGGGCTTTTTGTTTACATTTCCTACTTCATTGACTAGCCCACCCAAAAACTTGCCAAAGAGATTGGAGGACTGTGTTTCAATGGAAAGTCCTGAAATTTGAGTGATGGCAAGCCCCCAGTTGACTTTGACAGATCCGTCTTTCCCTTGAATTGGAATTTGTAATGTGTAGCCTGGATCCAAGTCTTTTGCACCAAGAGTTCGCTCTAAAGTATCCCCCGTAATCGCTAAAACCATATCTAAATTGGAGTTGTTTAAGTTCACATCCCCCCAAGTCATTAGGTGTATTTTACTATCCAAAAGAGCGTCAGTTCGCAAACAGTGAATCAACCCTTTGGAGGCTTTGAATCGCAAAACGCTGAACCAAGCATCTAACTTTTCAGGAGCGCTTTTTACTTGTAAAATTTCCACAAGAGGGTTGAGGAAGCCATCTCCTTTAAGAGAGAGTTTACCTAGGTTAATCTCAGACTCTCCCAAGTTAAACTCTTTGGGGTCCCAGTTGAATAGAGGAATAGAGGTTTTCTCTGCCGCAATCGTCATGCGAATGGGTTTAGAGGCAGAGGTGATATCTCCTAGCATCGGGTGAATCTTAGATAGCGCACGAAGCACACCTGGTGTGAGGCGAAGAGAGGCACTTGCATCCTCGTCAAGCAAAAGCATGCCCTCTTTAATTTGCCCCTTTAAAGAGCCATTGGCATGTGATGAGGTCAGTTTCGCTTGGAAGGGGCCACTTCCCTTTTTGAGCTTGATATCTAGGTTAGAGTTAAGCTCAGGTCCAAGAGAAGACTCTAAAAACTCATCCAACTCACTTGAGAAAAAGTGAATGGGTGAAAAGCTTTCTGTAGGAAAGTGCTTAAAATTAGCTTGAATTTCTGCATTCAGCTTTTTATTCCGTAATAGGTTGGGGTTTAGAGGGTCTTGAATAAATCCTTTGGCTAGGAGAGAGCCTGGTTGTAAAGAACTCCCATCAGAGTTTTTTAAACGAGACTGTGCTTGAAGGTTGATATTGATTTGCTCTTTCAAGCTCTCTGTATGGATCTCCGCTTTTAGGTTTTCAAGGGTCGCATCTTTGCCTCTTTTAAAGTTCCCCAAAGCAAATAAAGGAAGGTTTAAAGCGATATCTGTCTGGAACTCGCCTAAATCGATCATTTTTTTAGGGAGCTTTTCATTCCAGTGAATCGGAAGGTTGAGCGCATTGATAAGAAGCTCAAACTTTGCATCCTCTAGGAGTAAAGCATCTGAAGGAATATTTTGAATGTGATAGATTTTTGAAAAAGCATTGGGAGTGAGTGTCCATCGCACATAGGAAGGCGTTGATTTCAAAGTGAGTTGGTCTCCCAAAGAGAAGTCTATCCGAGCCTGGAGCTGGTCAGACTGTGCCTCAAGGAGCAGGCCTCCCTGGTTGCTACTGAGCTTTTGCAAAGAGGCTTGGAGAGAAAGGTCGATATGTTTTCCAAGCATTGACTCTAAAATTTCACCTTGCTGCATATAGTTTCCTACAGAGCGGACAGGAAGCTTTGGTAGGCTGAGGTAGAAGAAACCCCTTGCATTGTTCAGAGCAATTTTTTCTTTTTGCAGATAGTTGGTGAGGGTGAGCTTCCCCTTAATAGCAAGGGGATCGGCGAGGTCTTTTTCCATAAGCTCCATATCAAAGAGAACTTGTGCATTGTTGCTTGGGTTATGAAGCTTCAAATCGAGTTCTGCACCATGGAGCTCAATATTCTGAAGATGTGAGGAGGTTAAGATTGTTTTTTCAATCGTAGCTTTTCCTTCAAGCTCTAGGGTAGAAAGAGCTTGCCAAGGAGGTGTTTGGAGGTTGATGGTTTGAGGTTGGAGAGTGACCCGCACACTAGTGGGTACCTCCAATGAGGGCATTTGAGGAGTTGCAAATTTAGCAAACACTGCTGGAGTCAGTACATATGAAAGTGTCGTTGGCTGCGTGAGCTGTAGGACTTGTGCTGCACTGAGAGAGCCTGCTACATTCAAAGAGCTTTTGTCTGAGCGCATACTTGCTTTGAACTGAGGAAGAATCTCTTGCTCAAAGGGCGTTAATGTGCCCTCTACCTTTAACGAAAGGCTCTTCCCCAGAAGGTCCTCAATCTCTGGTTGGTAATCGTCCAGCGAGATAGAGCTTGCCACAGAGAGAGAAGAAAGCTGTTCTCCAGAGATGGTGATGACCCCTTCAGACAAACGCCCACTGCCTACCTGAGGAATATCCATGGCTTTTGTTGGCTCAATGTTGATTTGAGACTTGATGGAGAAATTCTGAATAAAAGATTGAAGACCATGAGAAAGAGAAGATTGGGGGCCTTCAAACGACTGTAAGTTCGCGGTCACCAGTAAGGGGGCTGTAAGCTTGATCTGTGGGGTGTTTTGCCACTTCTGTATAAAGCTTTCAGAAATTGCTAAAGAAATTTTTCCTGGTTGGGAGAGAGAGAACTTTTTCTCCTCTGTTTTTGCTTCGACATTTCCATTCAGGTGCTCGCTTTTAACGGTAAAGGAAAGAGTGGCGTCATCATTATTGGACTGAAAGTCTAAGCTACTGTTTAGAGAAGGGCCAATTAAACTTGTGAGCATCCCTCGGTACTCAGGATAGCTCAAAGATATGACTTCATCAATGCCATCAACGGGTAGATTGGCAAGCTGGCATTTTGCGTCAATGCTCGCTTCAGGTAGCATTTCTGCCTTTTGCCTAGCTCCTTGGGAGAATGAAGCATTGGTAGCTAAGTGCACAGAGCCTACTTGCTGATTTTTTTCAGTCTGCCCTGTAAGAAGGAAAGAAAGAGAGTTTGCCTTTTTGTCTGTTGTTAAATCGAGGGTTAGCTGGTCAAAGGTGATTTTTTTCATTGCAGGGGAGTCTATAAGCACAGAGCCACGGCTGACTAAGACTTTCATAGATAGAGGGATCATATAAGGAGTGAAGGCTTCTTCTGAGCTATTGGAAGAGGGAGTATGCCGTGATTTTGTGCGCCGGCTAAAAGCTTTTTCTATCTCTTTTTCAGGTAAGTCTTTGACTTTCAAGGCAAGTTTTGGAGCAATCAGGGAGGTGGTCCCTATCACTTTGCTTCCAGAAAGAAGCAAGGTCGGGTTCCAGTCTGTTTTGAACAGCTCAACGGAGAAATCTACACCATGCTTGGTATCTTGATAGGAGAGGTTTTTGACTTCTTGAGAGCTAAACCAGCTTAACTGGAGCTCTTCACAATCAAATTTGGCACCACTTGTGCTCTTGACTGCAAACTGAAGGCAATGCTTTCCAAAAGTGGTTGATAGTAAGGTAGGTAGGAGCAAAATAAGTAAGACGCAGGCAAAAAAGATGCTCAAGACTAGCTTGAGGATAGGCCGCTTTTTTTTCTCTGACATAAGCTTAAAACCTGAAAACGAGTTGCTAGGGCATTGGAGCCTGAGGATGTCAAAAAGTTATTTTCCCAGCAACATAAGATAAGCTTAGGAAAGTTCGCTTTCTAGCCTTTCTAGTTCAGATTTTTCATGTTGTGTTAAGGAAAGACCTGCCTGCAGCTTCTTTCTTAGCTCTCGTAGACGCACAAGCCTGCTATATTCCTCTTGAGAGGGGAGCTGCTTTCTCTGCAGGCGTTGCCTTTTTACGCCTTGTAGCATGTCGCGCCGTTTATTTAAGTTGGCCTCAATGTGCTGAAGGATCTCTTTCGATGTATCAGGAGAGTCTCCTGGGTTAATATAAGGAGATGCTCCCAATGGGATGCCAAGATGAAACACCCGTTGAGAAACCTTCTCCACATAAGATGCCTCTTCTTTTAAAGAGATTCTAGGCCAGGTCACTTCTGCGATTGTTTGTAGCATATAGGAGAGCCCACTGTATGCAGCAAGAGTGAGTAGGGCTGCAGGCAGAGAGGCTGTGAAAAAAGAAGAAACAATCCCCGCTGTTGCAGAAAGGAAAGGGGAGGCTCTCATGACAACTTCAGTGTAGCTTTTTTCATAAAGGGCTTTTCCTATTTTATTTAGAGCTTCAGCAAGGATATTGGGGGATTGTGAGATGGACTGAATAGGGCTTGCCTTAAAGGTGTGAAAGTCATCTTTTACCTTTTGCCCAAGAGTTAAAGGGTGCTTTTCTATCTGTAGAAGAACGGTTAAGTCTTGAGCTAGCTTGTGCTCGATGCGCTTCCACTTTTCCTGTTCTAAAAGTTGAAAGTCTGTTTGGCAGTAGATTTCATAAATTGCCACTATCTCTTGCCAAAGTGTCCTTTCGGATGAGGGAGGAAGGTCTGTTACCTCCGGCTTCTTGATAGAGTGTATAAATCGTTCCCACTGATCACGCTCTCCACGATTTGGATAGATGTGAATCAATGTTTCCATAACAAATGAGAAGACTTCTTGAGGATCCATCTGCTCGGCATCAAAGTGAACCATTTTGTTCTGGTGACTCTCTTCTCTAATTTCGAGCAGGTTTTTTCTTAGCTTGCAGATATCTTTGAGTCGTTCCTGCCACTCTTTTTGAATACATTCCTCATTTGAAGGAGGTTGTATGAATGAAGGCTCATTATTACTTCCCCGAATATGCATAGAACTATCTTATTTTGTTTAAAGTCTATTTTATTTATCGGCTGATGTTTAGTTTATATTTAATTATTTTTATTAGTGTAATTTGTTTTTGATGAGTGAGCTTGAGAAAATATTTGTAACAGCTTAAGATAGAACTCCTTTATCTCTGAAATGAGCACAAGACATGGCAAAGACAGCAATTTCTCCAACAAGGCAAGAAAATTTCTCTGAATGGTATCAGCAAGTTATTAAGGGAGCAGGGCTTGCAGAACACTCTCCCGTTAGAGGCTGCATGATTATTCTTCCTTGGGGGTATGGCATCTGGGAGCAGATTAGAGATTATCTAGATAAACAGATTCGGCGAACAGGTCATGAAAATGTTTATTTCCCACAGTTTATTCCACTTAGCTTCTTGGAGCAAGAGTCTGCACATGTTGATGGCTTTGCAAAAGAGTGCGCTGTTGTGACTCACCATCGGCTAGAAGCAGAAGATGGGAAATTAAAACCTGCAGGAGAACTAGAAGAACCTCTAGTTGTTCGTCCTACATCGGAAACTGTTGTAGGCCATGCATTTGCGCGATGGATTCAGTCCCATCGAGACCTCCCTGTAAAAATCAACCAATGGGCAAATGTCGTTCGTTGGGAGATGCGTACACGCCTCTTTTTAAGAACGGCAGAATTCCTTTGGCAAGAAGGGCATACAGCTCATGCAACACCTGAAGAGGCTGAGGAAGAAACACTAAAGATGCTTGAAGTCTATCGCTCCCTTTGCGAAGAGCAGCTTGCTGTTCCCGTGATTTTAGGGAAAAAGTCTGAAAGCGAAAAGTTCCCTGGTGCAGAAGAGACCTATTGCCTTGAAGCCATGATGCAAGACCGGAAAGCTCTACAGGCAGGAACGAGCCACAACTTAGGCCAAAATTTTTCTAAAGCATTTAAAGTTGAGTTTAGTAGTGAAGAAGGGGACTTGCAAAACCCATACACCACTTCTTGGGGGATGACAACTCGCCTGATTGGTGCCATGGTTATGGTTCACTCAGATGATGATGGCCTAAGAGTCCCACCAAGAGTCGCCCAAAAGCATGTCGCCATTATTCCTTTTTTGATGAAAGAAGAGAGTAAAGCGGACGTGCTTGCTTATGCTGAAAAGGTGCAACACCTACTTTCTCAAACCGTATATGATGGACGGCCGATTGAAAGTGCAGTGGACAGTCGAGACCTGCGTGCCGGAGAGAAAAAGTGGGATTGGGTACGCAAAGGGGTTCCTTTGCGTATTGAAGTGGGACTCAAAGAGATGGAAAAGGGAGTGGTTTCTCTGACCCGTCGGGATGGATCTCCAAAAGAGCGGGAAGAAATTTCTCTTGAAGAGCTCTCCGCTAGAGTTCCTCAGTTGTTAGAAGAGGTCCAACAAAACTTATTTGCACAAGCTTCCTCTCATTTGCAAGAGCATACAAAGAAGATTTCCAGCTATGTCGACTTGCTTGCCTTCTTTACTCCTAAAAATGCTGACAAACCTGAAATTCACGGAGGCTTTGCTCGCTCTCTTTGGTGTGAGCAGGCAAGCTGTGAAGAAAGACTCAATGAGCATAAGCTTACGATTCGCTGTCTTCCTTTAAAGCAGTCTGGAGAAACAGGCTCTTGTGTAGTCTGTGGAAAAGAAGCTACCCGCGAAGCCATTATTGCAAAGGCTTATTAGAGCTCCTCATAATAGACTTCCTGCAGGAATGAGCGAAGGCGCAGGCCTGCAGTGAGTAGAACAAGAGCCGAGAAAATCCAGCCAAGTAGCGTAAAACTTCCTGGGAAGAGAATGCAGAGCGTAAAGAAAACAAATGTTTCCGTCCTCTCTATAAGACCTGGGCTATAGTGAAGGCCTTTTTCTCCTCGGTTTTTTGAAAAAACGCCAACAAGCAAAAAGCTGGAAATACAGAGAAGCATGCTGCCTAAGATAAGCAAAGAGAGAAATCCTCGTCCTTGCGGATCATAGCCATAAAGAGCAAAGACTACTCCAAGTTCCACGACGCGATCGGAAAGAATATCAATGACACAGCCGGACCTTGTTTTTTTCCCTGTTAGACGTGCAAGAGCTCCATCTAAATTGTCTAGGTAGCCAGAGGCAAAAAGAAAAAAGAGAGAGAAAAAGGTCGAGCCAAAGGCAATAAAAGGAGTAGCAAGTAGTCCAGCGATCAAAGAAACCAGGGTTAGGGTCGTAGGAGAGGTTTTTGAATGCTGGATATAGCGAGCAACAGGGGTGACAAAGAACCTTTGAAAAGCTTGATGACAACGAGAGTCAATCATGGAGTCTTAGATCTCCTAGAAGTGGGCGTATCTATTTAGGCCGCAGGTTATTTTTAACGAAGTTTTCCTGTCCACCCCAATTTTGTTCTTAGGGTAGAGAAGTAGTCATGGTGCGAAAGGTTGATCAGTCTAAACCTTTTGTCACTTTTTGTAATTTTAAAGACTTGACCTGTTTCGATTTTATGGCGCCCAAAACCATCAAAAGAAATTTCTATAGGGCCGTAATTACTAAGGTATTGAATGAGGATCTCTTTTTTCGGCATTAAAACTAATGGCCGATTGGAAATGGTATGAGGAGAGATTGGAGTGAGGATCACAGCTTCAAGTCCAGGGGAGAGGATTGGACCTCCAGCAGCAAGAGAGTAGGCTGTAGAACCACTAGGAGTGGCAAGAATGATTCCATCAGCAGAGAAGGTATTGAGGTAGAGTCCATCTACATGGATGGCCAGTTCAATAAGATTCGGAATCATTGCGCGGTGGATGACAATATCATTGACCGCACGACGGCATACTCCATCAGGAGTTTGTCCTTCAATCGCTAAGCGGTCTTCTACTTGGTAGGCCCCTTTAAGAAGATCATCAATCGCTCCAAACGCCTCTTCTAAGGGTACATCGGCTAAAAAACCCAAATGTCCTAAATTAATTCCTAGAACAGGAGCTGATAAGGAGGGGTAGTCATGTACCAAGCTGAGAATGGTGCCATCTCCTCCTAGAGACAGGGCAATGTCAATATCAGCTGCATTTTCCTGGGTGAGTAAAGAGCCGTTGAGGCTATTTTGGAAGCCAGGATCAATATATACCTCTACACTGCGCTCTTCGAGATAGGCAATCACTTCCTTTGCAAAAGTAATGGAGGACTGCTTACTAAAGTTGGGGAAAAGCGCGCACTTCATTTTATATACCAGCAGAGGCTGTAGCTTGCAGAGAAAAGTGATGGCTAATTTTTTCGGTGATTTGTTCGGGAGTTAACCCTAGCTCTGTCAGAAGGTTTTCTCTGCTACCATGTTCCACGAATTGATCAGGGATACCAAGGTTAAGTACACTCACATCGTGGAAGTTATTTTGTAGCACGAATTGGTTGATCGCCGTCCCTAAGCCACCTTGAACAACATGCTCTTCAATAGTGACGATTTTGCGATGTGTGCGCATCAGCTTTCTTAAGAGTCCCTCATCTAGAGGTTTTACGAAAATAGGGTCAACCACAGAGGCTGAGACACCTTGCTTTTTCAGTAAATCACGCACAGCAAGAGCTGTATCATTCATGACACCAAGAGAAATGAGAAGCACATCTTCTCCTTCAGCTAGGACTTCAGCTTCTCCAGGCTTGCGGTATTGTACTGTTCCTTGAGGTACTTCGGTTGCTGTATTGGGGTAGCGTATGGCACAAGGGCTATTCCAAGAAAAAGCACTGTGGAGCAAGTCTCGCATTAAGGTTCCATTGCGTGGCTGGGCAATAATCATATTGGGCATCGCTTGTAGAAATGCAATGTCATAAATTCCATTATGTGTGATGCCATCTCCCCCAGCAATCCCTCCACGATCGAGAGCAAAAATTACAGGAAGTTCTTGCAAGCATACATCGTGGAAAAGGTTGTCTAAAGCACGCTGTAAGAACGTTGCATAGACACAAGCTACGACTTTCATTTTTTTGCCGTAGGCCATGCCTCCAGCGAAGGTTACACAGTGGCCTTCCGCAATGCCCACATCAATGCAGCGGTTTGGATATTTTTCTCTCAGAGCATCTAGACATGATCCTTTTGACATGGCAGGAGTGACAGTGACAATTGAAGGATCTTTTTCAGAAAGAGAAAGCATCTCCTGCCCAAAAAGAGCAGGGAAGGTAATTTGAGAAGTTTTAGGAGGCTTTGCATGAAAGTCTCCAGTACTTGGATCAAAAGGCTTAACGCCATGATAGGTGACAGGATTTTGGATCGCTTTGTCCATGCCCTGTCCTTTATTTGTAAGAGCATGTAGGACAATAGGTCCCATGTCAGATTTTTCTTTTAAGTGCTCAAGGTGCTCTACAAGCTCGATGACATTGTGGCCATCGACAGGACCAATGTAGTTAAGACCAAAGGCAGAGAAAAAACTCGCTGCCGTGGGGCTGACTAATTGAGAAAGTGAGTTGCGTAGTTTGCGCCCCTGCTTAGCTAGCTGTCCTCCATAAGCAGGGACCTTGCTCAATAGCTGCTCCACTTCATGGAAGACATGATGAGCAGTTGCGTTGTTCACAAGGCGACTGCACACATTGGAGATCGCTCCAACATTCCGAGAGATCGCCATGGTGTTGTCATTGAGAATGAGAATAAGCCGCTTGGCTTCACTAGGTAGGTTGTTGAGAGCTTCAAGGGTCAAGCCACAAGTAAAGGCTGCATCTCCCAAAAAGGGGAGTACAAAGTAGTCGTCTCCGCTAAGATCCCGCGTGTGAAGAGTGCCTAAAGCTTGAGAAAGAGCTGTCCCAGCATGACCTGCATGAAAGTGATCGTGTGCGGATTCTTCAGGGTTGGTGAAGCCTCCCAGTCCTCCATATTGGCGGATGGTTTCAAAACGGTCGTTACGTCCCGTAATGAGTTTATGTGGGTAAGCTTGGTGCCCTGTGTCATAAACCATTTTGTCATTTGGTGAAGAGAAGACATAGTGCATGGCTGTGATCAACTCAACAGAGCCTAAGTTAGAGGCTAAGTGACCCCCCTTTACACTCATGACATCGATGATGCGTTGCCGGAGTTGGCTACAGTAGTCTGGAAGAGATTCGACAGGAAGAGCTTTAAGATCTTCTGGAGATTGGACTTGGTCTAGTAGGGGGTATAGCTTCTCTTTACTCATTATTCTCTAACTCCTCCCTAAGAGGTTCTCCCTCATTATTTGTTGCTAGCTGACCCTCTCTGCTTTTCATCAGCATTTCAACTTTTTGTTCAGCCTTAGATAGTTGGCTTGTGCAAGTATTAAGAAGGGTGTTGGCCTCTTCATAAAGATTTAAAGATTTTTCTAGGCTGACAGTGTCTTGCTGAACAAGCTCTAGAATTTCTTCAAGCCTTGCAAATGCTTTCTCAAAAGAGGGGGTAGAATTTGATTTGCTCATTGGGATACAACTTCGTTAACAGTAGCTACAATTTTTCCATTACCTAGCTGCGCATAGACTTGGTCACCGGCAGAAAGCTCCTGGGCAGACAGGATAACGGAATGGTTTTTTTCGGAAAATAGAATACTATAGCCTCTTTGTAGAAGATTTTTAGGGTCTAAGGAGTTCAGGTGTTGCTGCAGCTGGAAAACTCTTTCCTTCTCACGACGCAAGCGCTGTTGCATAGCGATAAAAATTTGTTGATGAAGGTCTTGTATTTCTGCTTTATAGGTAGCTAATTTTTCTGTCGGTCGGAGTTGGTGAAGAAGCTTTTGTATATGAGATAGTTGAAGGTTTGCTCTTTGGAGGTGAAAGCGTATCAATTGGTCCAGGCGTAAGCTTATTTCATCGACGCGCTGCATGTGTAGTTCTAATATCTTCCTAGGTGATTTTAAGAATGGAGCTTGTGCGATGAGATTAAGCCTAGATCTTAGGTGGCGGAGGCGGGGAAGAAGCTGTTGATCCAAGCGCTTTTGCCATTCAGCAAGAAGCTGAAGTTGTTGGTAAGTTGCCTCAGAAACAAGCTCTGCAGCCGCAGAAGGAGTGGGGGCGCGGACATCTGCTACATAATCTGCAATGCTCCAGTCTGTTTCATGGCCAACAGCAGAAATAATAGGGATAGAGCTTTCAAAAATTGCTTTTGCAACGCGTTCATCATTAAAGGGCCAGAGGTCTTCCATGCTTCCTCCTCCTCGCCCAACAATCAAAACATCACATAGCTTATGTTGGTTCATTTGGTGGATGGCCTCTGCAATTTCTCCAGCAGCTTCTTCGCCTTGTACGCGTACAGGGTTAAGAATCACATTAAATCCAGCACAGCGGCGGCGTAGAATTTGTAGCATGTCGCGTAAGGCTGCTCCCGTCGGGCTTGTCACAAGCCCTATCGTTTTAGGAACTTTAGGCAAAGCTTGCTTGGATTCTTGAGAAAACCAGCCCATTGCTTCAAGTTTTCTCTTGAGCCTTTCTAGGTTGAGAAGAAGCTGCCCCAAACCAGTGGGCTCCATCCTTCGAACAATGATTTGATAGTTCCCCCGGGGAGGGTAAACATTAAGCTCTCCACGAATTAAAACCTGGTCTCCAAGTTTAGGCATGGAGCGCAGAGCTATCGTATCTCCTCGAAACATGACACAGGAGATTTGTGCCTCTTCGTCCTTTATGGAGAAGTAAAGGTGTCCAGAAGCCTGCCGCTTAAAGTTGCTAATTTCTCCTTGAACAAGGATCGAGGGAAAAGAAGTTTCTAAACTCTGCTTGATAGATTTTGTAAGGGCGCTGACTGTTAGGGGAGCTTGGGAACGTGAAAGTTGCATTTCATTTGCTAGCTGGTTATGATGCCTCGGAAGCTTATTAAGCAAACCGGAAGGAGAGGTTAGTGAACAGGACTCCTGTAGTGACGGGCAACTGGAAAATGTATAAAACCGTTTCAGAAGCCACCACATTCGTCAAAGATCTTGCCGCATTATTGAATGACAGTCAAGTCACGGTGCGTTTAGCTGTGCCCTTTACCGCTATTTTCCCCTCAGTGATGGAAGCAAAAGAAACTTCTATAGAGGTCGGAGCTCAAAATATGCATGATGCAACAGAGGGAGCGTTCACTGGCGAAATTTCCGGAACAATGCTCAGAGAGGCAGGAGCAAAATTTGTTGTTCTTGGTCACTCGGAGCGACGCCACATCTTCTCAGAATCAAATGCTTTTATTAACCGTAAGGTTCGGCGAGCGATTGGTGAAAAACTGCAAGTGACCCTTTGTATTGGGGAGACCGAGCAGCAAAGAGAAGAGGGGCGCACCAAAGAGGTTTTAGCAGAGCAGATTCTTCAAAGTTTAGAAGGGGTCTCTCCGGAGGAAATGACAGGTATTTCCCTGGCTTATGAGCCTGTTTGGGCAATTGGGACAGGGCAAGCCGCGACTCCAGAAAATGCACAAGAGATGCACGCGACTTGTCGAGCGATCCTTGCTGAGCATTGGGGAGAGCAGGTGGCTGCAGCATGTCCAATCCAATATGGAGGCTCCGTAAAACCTTCGAATGCTCGAGCTCTTTTTGCTATGCCAGATATTGATGGGATGCTTGTTGGGGGTGCTTCCCTTACAGCCTCAACATTCAATGAAATTATTCAAGCTTGTAACGTCAAAGAGTGTTTGTCATGACTTTCCTATATTTTCTCTTCGTCACAGTCTTCCTATTGATCTGTGCCCTACTATGTGTCGTTATCCTAATGCAAGAAAGTAAAAGCTCAGGACTAGGAGCTTCTTTTGGAGGAGAAGGGGCAGAATCCCTATTTGGCTCATCCACAGCAGATGTCCTGAAAAAGTTTACAGCTTACTTGGCAACGATTTTCTTTATTGCCTGCCTTATTCTTTCACTATGGACAGGAGCTCTAGGTCGATCTGCTGAGCGCACACAAACCAGCCTTACTAATGAATTATCGGAGTAATTGAAGACCCAATGAAACTTCCCCTAGCTTATTATGGTGACCCTATTTTGCGGCAGCGAGCTGCAGAGGTAGAGTCCCTAACAGATGACGTTCTAGCCTTGATCGAAGATATGAAAGAGACTCATAGAGCTCTGCCTGCTAGTGCAGGGCTTGCCGCTCCGCAAGTCCACCATGCGCTAAGAATCTTTTTGGTGACTCCCGTAGTGATCAACAAAGAGGGAGAGTATGAGTATGATGAGCAAAATCCAGAGGTCTATATTAATCCCGTGCTTAGTAACCCTTCAGAAGAGAGAGAGTCTCTTTCTCAAGGGTGCTTTTCAATACCCGGGGTTTATGCTTCTGTAGAAAGACCCTGTGAAATTGATGTGGAAGCCATGAATGAAAAAGGGGAGACTTTCAAAAAGAGAGTTGTAGGCCCCATGGCTCATGCTGTTATGCATGAGAATGACCACATCAATGGCGTGCTTTTTATCGACCGCTTAGACCCTAAGGAAAGAAAGCGCTTAGAGGCAAGCTTACAGAAGGTGAAAAAACGTTACTACCTTAAGCAGCGCAAGTCCTAGGTCCTTAGGAAGTCAGTAGACTCAAGATCCTCGAGGAGCTGCTGGTGTAAAGACCTTGTGCTAATGCAAGTGCTGTTGTTGCCTGTTCAAGCAAGAGTGATTGATTGACATACTCTGTTGTGGCTAATGCTTCATCGATATTTAGAATGGCATCTTCAGCACTTTCCAGATTGGCAATCGTTGAGCTCATGATATCTATGCGTCGGTTAAGCACTGAGGCATGATTTCCAGCTATTGCCTGTAAATAATTGAGGGCAGTCGTTTGGTTAGAAAGAGCGGCAAGGGCTACACTGGCGTTGGAGGCTGTGGTGCCACTTAAGAGAGTACCGCTGAGAGCTCCAACAATACTGATAAGAGAAATAGCACTGAGAACCATCCGGGAACCAGACTCAATGCCTAGCCGGATGCTAAATCCTGAATTTGAGCCAAAAAGATCAATATTGTTGAATGTCGCATTTTCGGCATAGCCTGTAATATCATTCAATAGGGACTCATATTCAACTTGTAGGCTTGTTCGTTCAGAAGAGGTGGCTGTTAGAGCCTCTCCAGCAAGTTCTGCCATATCCTCAAGAATGGTTCCTATTGCTGTGAGTGTAGAGCTTTGTGTTGAAGCATAGCTATTATAGGTCTGTAATCCTTGCTGTAGACCCTCTGTTGCCTTGACCTCAAAAGCTAATACTCCAGCTACAGAGTCTAGAGCCGCTCCGTCTTTTGCTTCAGGGCGCTTTTTACCCGTTGATAAGCGGGCTAAAGCATCAGCGACCTGCTGCGTTCTTCTGTCAAGGTGAACATAAGCAAAGCGATTAATGTTGGAAAAGATAGGCATAGCACAACCTCCAGTGAAATAAATAGGGGGCACATCAGTGTTTATGTGCCCCGGCTACTTACCTTCTGTCTGTTATAGGAAAAGTCTCTCAACAAGAACAGAGGTCTGTTGTGCTTGAGACTGGGACTGAGCTAGAGCTGCAATGGCACCATCAAGCAAGAGGCTTTCTTGTACGTACTTGCTTGTTTCATGAGCCTCATCGATACTCAGGATAGAGCTCGCTGCATTTTCCATTTCTGCAATCTGCTCAATAGAAATATTCACAGCTCGTTCAACAATCCCTGCATGAGCACCTACCTGTGTGCGCATCCTATTGACCACATCAATCATGGAGTTGATTTTACTCATCGCTGTGCTGGCGTTGGCAATCGTGTTTACAGACTGGGCAACCATGGAAACACCAACAGCTTGTCCTAGTGAAATCTGAGAGAATGTCGCAACTTCTCCAGCATCAACACCAAGTCGAACATTGAAGCTAGAAGGGGTGCTAAAGAGACCTCGGCTATTGAAAGTCGCTGTGCTATTGATACGCACGATTTCATTTGCAAGAGATCTAAATTCCGTGTTGAGGTTAGCAAGGCCTGAGCCATTACTTGCAAGAGCAGCACCAGCTAGCTCAGACATTCTTTCTAAGATAGACTGAACCTCTTTAAGGTAGCTATCTTGCGCATTGGCATAACTTTCATATGTCTGTAAGAATTGGTTGATCCCTTGTTGGCCTCGAACCTCTCTTTCTAGGTTTCTAGCAAGAACATCAAGAGCCGCACCATCGGCAGCAGTAGGGCGCTTTAAACCTGTAGAGAGCCTTTCAATACTCTTTGATACTCGGTCTGCGGCATTAACATATTGGCTATATGAGAATTGACTGACAGCATTAAATATGGACATCGTATACCTCCTTGTCTACTTGCCCGTTTCCCCATCCGTGGGGATCTCTATTTTTCTGTTAATCTTTTCTTCGAAAGAAATGTAGATCACCTAAGAAAAAAACAGAAGGATATAGGTCTAACTTTCTTATGGTGAGGGCCTTAATATTTATTTTTCTTTTTTGAAAAATATCAAAAATAGTTAACAGTCAATCTGGTTTTTACTTAAATGCTTCTTGGCGTATTGCAGATGAACACGCTCTTTAATAAAGAGCTCAGTGAGAGTGGGGTCTAAGTGTCCTTCTTTACTCATATCAGAAAGTATGTTTAGTGCTTTAGAGAGGGGAAGAGGTGATTTATAGGGGCGGTCTGGAGCTGTTAACGCTTCAAATACATCAGCGATTGCAAGCATTTTTGCTTGGGTAGACATTTGGTTGCCAGTCAACCCATTAGGGTACCCTTTGCCATCGATGCGCTCATGGTGAGAGCCTGCAATATGAGGGATATTTTTTAAGTGCTTGGGAAGAGGTAAGTGTTTCAGCATATCCACTGTATTTGCAGCGTGATCTTGAATAATTTGGCGCTCCTGATCATTGAGAGTCCCTTTTGAAATGGAGAGGTTCTCAATCTCTTCTTCTGTTATTAGAGGTTGGGAAGTTCCTTGCTCATCTATCCATGTTTGTTGAGCAATAGCAAGCAGTTTGGATTTTTTGTCTTCATCCATAAAGGTGCTGCCATGGTTAGCTTGAGAGATGAACTGCAGGTCTTCATCTAACTGCTTGATTTTTTGTTGATAAGACTCTTTAGAGAGCGTCCCTTCTAGTTGCTGCACCTTGAGCTGAGCCTTTAAAGCAGAAGCGCGCGTATGAATAAGTGCAATACGGTCTGTGACAAGCTCTAAGCGAGTATGCTTATCGATAATATGAATGGGTGTTGCCACCTTCCCACAATCGTGTAAAAGAGCAGCAAGCTTAAGTTCATACAACTCCTCTTCAGTAAAAGAAATCTGATCAAAGGGGGGAGTTTGGCTGTTGTTTAGGGCATGAGCAAAAAGCATCGTGATAATAGGCACGCGTTGGCAATGCTTGCCTGTATGAGTGCTCTTTTTATCAATAGCTTCTCCAATCGCCTCAATAAACCCTTGGAATGTCTTTTGTAAGTCGCGAATCAGGTACATCTGCGTCAGCATAACCGCAGCTTGTGAAGCGAGTGACCGCAGGACATGCTCGTCTTGTTTGCTAAAGCATCGCTTCTGCTTTGTGATAGGGTCCATGGGGTTAATGATTTGTAAGACCCCAATCATTGTATCTTGGTGATCTTTCATAGGCACAGCAAGTAACGACTTACAGTGGTATCCACTTTGCTTGTCAAAGGCTTTTGTTCCAGAAAAATCGAATGAGGCCTCTTGGTAGACATCATCAATATTGACAATCCGGTCATGTAGCGCTGCATGACAAGCGACAAGCTTATCATTGGGGTGGCCATCAAGTGTTAAAGGGAGGTTTTCAAAGGGATTATTGCCTCCACTTTCTCTATTAAAGTGTAGGCCCATGCTCGCATTGTGTAATACCTCAAATTGGAGCTCTCCCTTTTCATTAACTGTATAAAGAGTTCCAGCATCTGCCTGTGTGAGCGTAATGGCTCCCATTAGGATTGTTTCAAAGAGCTTGGTTGAATCTGTTTCTCGTGAAAGAGAAATGCCTATTTCATTGAGCTCATAAAGCTTAAGTAGAAGGTCTGCGTTAGCCTCTTCCATGGACTGAGTACCCCTATTCTCCTATCCCTGTTCTTCGTATAAAGGTTGAAAAAGATCCTTGCAATAGCCTAGGGAGATTTTTATCCTCTCCAAGCTTAGATCTTGACAGAGGCTCACAATGGTAAACACTTGTGCAAATGTTGAATGCTCTCTTTGCCAGACCCCTCTTGGGAGGTTTGCCGTTTCTTCAGAGGGGCAAAATTTTTGCTGCTCTGGCTGTGAAGCCGTCTACCGAATATTAAAAGTGCGAGGAGAATTATCAGACCCTACAACAAGCTCTCTGTATCAAGAAGCTTTGGAAAGAGGCTTGCTACGAGGCAAGGAAGAAGAGGTAGATAAAAAAGAGCAGAAGACAGGAGAGCGGTTTAAGCTATTCCTAGAAGTAGATGGGATGTTTTGTCCTTCTTGTGCTTTGGTTTTAGAGCGCCTACTTCTCAAAAGGCGAGGTATTTTTTCTTGTACAGTGGATTACTCTACAGACTTAGCTGTTGTAGAGTATAACCCTAGAGAGCTCGGTTCTGAAGAGGTCTTAAGGCTAGTCAAGAGGGTGGGATATGAGGCGCATCCTATCGATGAAGGAGAAAAGCGTGTGAAAAGTCGTCAGCTGATTAGTCAGCTTGGCATCGCGTTTTTCTGTATGATGAATATCATGACTCTCTCTACATTCATCTATTCTGATCCACATGGTAAGTCTCTTTTTTATGCTTGGCTTTCAGCAGCTTTTGCCGCACCTGTTGCTCTTTATTCTTCCTGGCCATTTTATAAGCGATTCTGGGGGCAGCTACAGGCTCGCGTGTTTGGCATGGAAAGTTTATTGACCCTTTCTGTGCTCGCCTCTTTTGGTTTTTCTGTGCTGAGCCTTCTCAGAGGCTCCTATGATGTATATTTCGACTCTATGAGTATGGTAGTCAGCTTTGTTCTCTTTGGTAAGTACCTGGAGCAAAGAGCAAAAAAGCATGCCCAGTTAGCTTTCCTATCTTTGCATAGAACGTTACCAAAAAAAGCCCGCGTGCTTCTAGATGATGGGCGGTTAGAGCAAAGAAACCGCAAGGATTTAAAAGCACAAGACCGAGTTTTCGCAACATATGGGGAAACAATTATTTCTGATGGACACGTTATAGAGGGTTCCGCACACATTGATGAATCTCTTGTGACAGGAGAATCATCTCCTAAGCATAAGCAAGCAGGGGATTGCTTGCTTGCGGGTACGCGTATTCAAGCTGGATCACTTACCTATCAATTGAGCCAGGCTCCAGAGCACTCATCCCTTAAAAAGTTGCTAGAGTCTATTGAAGGGATTTTGCAAAAGCGTCACAAACAACAACTTCTTCTTGATCGTATAACACAGGTTTTCATCCCTTTTGTGGTTGCCTTAGCTATGACTGTAGGAGGCATCCTCGCTTGGCAAGGGGCAAGTAGCCAAGAGGTTTTTTTGCGTATACTCACGATTCTGCTTATTGCTTGCCCATGTACAATTGGCATTGCACGGCCTCTTGTAGAAGCGTTTGCTCGTAGTAAGCTTTCAGATGATGGACTCATTGTAAAGCATGCTGCAGTCTTTGCTGTAGATTGTCAAAAAGCCCATTGGGTTTTTGATAAGACAGGGACTTTAACTCTTGGAGAGCTCAGCGTACTTCGTGGTTTAGAGAAGCTACCAGCAGATCTTTGTTCCATCCTCTCTGCTCTCACAAGTCGCTCTTTACACCCTGTGAGCCGTGCGTTGTATCAAAAGGTATCAAGCGCACCTGCAGTTGACCTGGAAGAGTATAAAGAGGTCTTAGGGAAGGGGGTCCAGGCAACCTATCATAGAAAGGCTTATTGCTTGGGCTCCTACCAATGGATGCAGGAGCTAGGGGTGCAAGGCATTGCAAAAGAGCAAGGCCTTGCTCGTTGTTATTTTGCATGTGAAGGACATCTTCTGACCTCCATAGAGTTAGGAGATGACATACGGCCAGAATCTCGCAGTGTGATTCATGCACTTTCTCTAAAGCAGTGTCACCTTTTATCTGGAGACCAAGAGCTTGCTGTACAGAAGGTTGCAAAGGTCACAGGTATTATGGATTATCGCTCTACAGTTTCTCCTCAAGGGAAGCAGCAAGCGATTCAACAGTTAAAGAAAAAGGGAGCTGTGATTTTTGTTGGAGATGGCCTCAATGATGCACCAGCTCTTGCAGAGGCTAGTATTGGCGTAGCGACCTTTGGAGCCAGTGAACTGGCTTGCCAGGTCGCACAGGTGGTGCTCACGAAAAACACCTTATCTCCTTTAAAAAGTCTGCCAAACATCATTTGCAAAACACAACTACTTTATAAGCAAAATCTTACCTGGTCATTTAGCTACAATGGGGTAGGTGTTATTCTCGCAGTGACAGGGATGTTAACCCCTCTCTATGCAGCACTCATGATGGTGTCAAGTAGCTTAGTCGTAATCGCTAACTCCTTGCGTATGAAAGGCAAGAGCTTGTCACAGATTGACTAGTTTCCTTTCATATTCTGAATGATTGTTAAGTTTCTTCGTGCAATCGTCTGTTGAACCTGAGAGCGTATGTTATTGTACATGTTTTCAATTTGCTCAAATTGGTCAAGCTCAATTTCTGTTTGAGAAGAGATACTTTGTGCTGCTGTCACACCTGTGGCAGATTCAGTAGATGCAGTATCTAAGATGCTATTAGATGCAGTCGTTTTAAATAGCTGTTTGGCATTTTGCCAGGAGATATATTGTGTAGTCAGTCCTTGTAACTCAGTTCTTGCGCCTCCGTAATCTATGGAGACGACACTGTTAAAAGGCTTTGAAAATAAGCTAGGGTCAGGAACCTCACCTGCTTTGTATTTGGTATAAAAATCATCGCCCTGAAGAAGCTTGTCAATTAGGTTCCCGTTATAGGGAGTGACATGACTGTAGTTATTGCTCTTGCTGGGCTTATTCCTTGAAACCTGGCTTGTGTTAGGGGTTTTTAGGGAATCTAGTAACTGCTTAATTTTATTGGCAAGAGAGGTATCTTTCATGGGGTTTTTTACATAGACCCCAGGAGGGTCTGTAACCTCTGTTCCTTTAGGAGTCACAAGGTAGCGAAAGACTGGGCTGCTTGATACGGTGTAGCGAATCACATTTCCTGTTACAATAGATTTATGACCATCAACACTGACATAACCAGGATATCCCCCCCGGTAGGCATAGCTTGCAGAGAGAAGGTATTGCATGCGTACAAGAGAGTAGAAGGCTCGGGCGAGTACGGAGATATCACTAGATTGGACAAGGCTTTTTGCTTTGTCTGGACTTGGCCAGGTGGCAATGGCTTTTAGGTTTTCAAAAGCTGTCGATACATCGGATATTTTCTGCTGAACTTCAGAGACAAAGTTCATCTTATTGGCAAAGTCTTTCAGCTTGTTATCAAGAATAGAAGCTAAAAACCCAAACCAGTACATGGTAAATGAGTCAAAGCCCCACATGGCAATATCTGATGGATTTGGCAGGCTGTTTAGTGAAGCAAACTTATTGATGAACTCGGGTGTGACGGAGGGAAGCCCGCCTCCATTGATTGAAGACATAAAAAATACCCATGCGCTTTGCGTTATGCAACAGATCAGTAGTCAAGCAAGTTTATCTTTTTTTTGAAACCCCTATTCCAGAGCCTGCAGCAATATCCCCGCAAGGAGGGGACGGTTCTTTGGGTTCCCATGTCTTAAGCCAACCATGAGTGTATGAAAACTCTTTTCCGTTTGCTGTTTTGCTAGCGTTAAGTAGGCATCAATCAAAAGCTGAGAGCGTTCATGAGGGGTGAGCTGCATAGAAGAAAGCCCATCTACCTCCACGGGATTTGGAGGGTGAAATTGAATTGCATCATGTAGGCGACTTGCTAAAGCCCAGTCTATGAGTTCTTGCCCATACTGTTTTCCCTCCTGTAAGTCAAAGAGGGTCAAATTGCAGTATTGTCGTGCCAAAGGGTTAGAGTAAGTCTTTTGCGCCTCCTTTAAAAGCTGAATGACTTTTTCAGAGGGACGGTTGAGGCAGAGCTGGCTTAAAGAGGGGAGAAGCGCTGTGTGCTCATCTCGTAGAATCGCTCGAGCAACTGCAATAAAGGCTTCTTCTGGGAGATCAATACATAAATGAAGGAGCTCTTCTCGATATACGCGGTTATAGGTCAAAGCCGCTGGATCTTGCTCCCAACGAACTTTTGCAGAGGGAAGTGCCTCCCAGTAAAAAAATGCTCCTGTTGGGCTAAGCCTTTTTATAAGCCCATAGTCCTGGGGAGAAGAGACTAAAAGGGGGAGAACACCTTCTACAGCAAGAGGATCTCTTCTTTCTAGTAGAGCAATAGCTGCATTTGTACGTTGGGTAAGAGAAGGAGAGGAAAGATAAATCTCATGGAGAGTTGTTTCAGTACCTTGAAACTGACCTAGAGTTAAGGTTGCTAAGCTATTTCCTGATAGCGCGATGCTTTCAAGATGCTTTTTCCCCTTTGGGATCCCTAGTTGTGCTAAAGCCCGAGCTGCAGAAACCTGTACAGAAAGAGTGGGGTTTGCGAGTAGGCCTTCAAGGAAAGGCTGAGCGGTTAAGTCTTGTAAGGAGCCAAATGCCCAAGCTAAAGCTTCAAGCTCAAGAGGAGAGCGGTGTGAAGTCAGAGGGGTGAGATCTTGCAGAAGATCATTGCGATTTGCTCCCCCAATCGCAAGAATGGTTTGAACGCGTACTGCAGGGTCTGGGTCAGCCAGCAGCCTGTGGAGTATCGAGCGGCTGCGCACACCCCCTTCCAATGCGAAAAGTTTGGGAAAAAGAGGTTTGAGCTCTTCTGGAGTTTTTTGCATTAAGCTGGCAATTTGACTGACCGCTTCAGGAGCTTTCTTTTGAGCTAAAAGAAATGCAGCTTGGAGGCGGATTGCAAAGAAGGGGGAACCAAGAGAGTCAATAATTGGCTCAAGGTTCTTATCTTGTGGATTGTCTGCATAAAGCTCTAGGGCTGCAAGCTGAAGTTGTGGCATACGACTTTGTAGAGCTTGGTTGAGCAATTTTTTTTGAATCGAGGCATCACGTGAAATCCATGCTCCATACAGTGCAGTAAAGCTTTCTTCAAGGTTTGCTTTAGGCTCTTCTAAAATCCATCGGCAAAGTTGCCGTAAGATTTTGTAAGTAATAATAGGGTCATGTTTTTGATAGCTAATCAGTAGGTCTAATGCTTTATCTAAGTTTCCTTGATGAGCTAAAAATAGAGCTTTTCGCGCATCAATGTGCTTCAGCACTTCTCGCTTTAAATAGGCTTTAGATAGAGGAGGAGCGGGCGCCGTGTCTGTCGTCTGTCTATGAGTAGACTGACAGCTAGAGAGTAAGCTGCCTGAGAGAATAAGAGAGGCTAGCTTTTTAGATATTGCCATAATGATATATCCGCTGCATCAAGGAGTCGAGAAAGCCCATGAATAGGGAGGCCCATCACGTTGTATGGGCAGCCTTCAATCTTTTCTACAATAATGGCCCCTGCTTGTTGAATGGCATAGCCTCCAGCCTTGTCATGGCTATAGATAGCGCGATGATAAAGCCTCAGTTGCTCTTCAGATGCCGAGCAAAATGTTACGCGGGTCGGCTCTATATGTGTCCACATCCGCGTTCCTTTTCGCAGGCAAAGGCCTGAGTATACGGTGTGTGTACTGCCACTTAGTCTACGCAACATCGATAGCGCATCGGCCTCATCTTTGGGCTTATTGAGAACCTCTCCGCGGTAATAAACAGTGGTATCACATGTGAGGATCAGATCTTCTGGGTACTGTGGAGCTAAAGCCTTTGCCTTCCCCTCTGCAATCTTTTCTACATAGCGTTCAGGGTTACCTTGGAATGGGACTTCCTCCTCATCAAAGCTTGATGGCTTTTGAATAAAAGGCATCTGGAAATAAGAGAGAATTTCAGCACGACGAGGGGAGGCCGATCCCAAAATTAGCATGAAAACTCCTCAAAAAAGTGCGATTTCACATTAAACCTTTCACATAGGTGCTGACCCACACGAATCGCATTCGCCATAATGGTAAGCCCAGGGTTTACAGCAGAAGATGAAGGAAAAAATGATCCATCAACTACGTAAAGGTTGCTATGGTCATGCGCTTGACAGTTTAAATCAAGGACAGAATCCTTTGCATCATGCCCAAAGCGGCAGGTGCCGACTTGATGGGCTACAGCAGCCAGAGGCGTCTCTTTATGTAGATAAAGCTGTCCTTCAAAGTGGTGATGATCAAATCCCGTATGAGCTAAAATGGTTTTGAGTTTTTGATAAAGACGCTTATGCCCCTCAAGGTTATTTGCTGTTCTCTTGAGAATAACTTGTCCTTCTTTTGTTACTTCAACACGGTTCTCCTTATCAGGCAGGTCTTCGGAGCATAACCACCAGCCAATGCTGTGGTCTGCCATCTTTTCTAATGCAATTCCTGGTGTAAACTTTGGAGCATCGGAACTAAACATCTCCTTAGCGACCTTGCCAAGGAGCTGGATATGTCCATAGGGATACTGCCACTCTTCATCTCCATAGTAGTAGTCGCTAATTCCAATCGTCTTTTGAAAAAGAGTCTCATTAGGCGTTGTAGAGAGCGCCACCACGATAAGATTGTTGTGGCACATATAGTTACAGCCTACAAGTCCTGAAGAATTAGCCAGCCCCAAGGGATATTGGTCATTGCGAGACCTTAGAAGAAGAGCTGCAGAGTTGATTGCTCCACATGCAGAAACCACCACATGTGCTTTGATATGAAGGGTTTCACCTTCCCTTTCTACCTCAAGATGGGAGACTTCCCCCGATGGACTGGTATGAAGTCGCTTCACAAAGGCTTTGGTAAGTAAGGATACATTGCTGTGCTTGAGTGCTGGGTTGATACAGCTTACCTGCGCATCGGATTTCGCATTGACAAGGCATGGAAAGCCATCACATGTGTCGCAGCGAATGCAGGCACTTTGCTCAGGAGTTTGCTCATCGATGTGGATGCCTAAAGGCAAGTGGTATGCGCCAATTCCTTTTTTTTGTAAGTCATCAGCAATCGCTTGGATGCGTGGCTCATGTGAAACTTTTGGATATGGGTAAGGCGCAGCTTCTGGCGGTTCCAAAGGATCAGCCCCTCGCTCTCCATGAACCTTATATAACTTTTCAGCCATAAGGTAGTAGGGCTGAAGCTCTTGATAGCTAAGAGGCCAAGCAGGAGAGAGGCCACCATGATGGATGACTTCTCCAAAATCTTTCTCTCGCATACGGAAGAGAGCAGATCCATAAAACTTAGTATTACCCCCAACATAGTAGTGGGTAGAAGCTTGAAAGGGCTTGCCCTTTTTATCTAACCAAGGGTCCTTTGCTGTATAGCGATCTCGGATAAAGACTTCACCGGCTTCCCAGTTTTCTTTTTCTCTAGGTAAAAAGTCTCCTCGCTCCAAAATTAGAACGTTCAAGCCTGAAGAAGCGAGTGTATAGGCTAATGTGCCCCCACCAGCTCCAGATCCAATGATTGCGACATCGTAATCCATTCTTTCTCCATTAAAATAAAGTGTTTATAGGACCACTAAAAGAAAGGCTGGTTTTTTGCAAGCTAACTAATAAAAGCGACAGGAAAGTGATAGACTGGGTACTGGTCGACATCAATAGATTGGGAAAGGGCTCGGATTTTGCTTTTGAATGCTTCCTTTGCAGCTTTTACCTCAGGCAAAGGTACCTCACTCTTGTTGAGGTAAAGCCCAATATACTCTTTGCCTTTGTGCTTGGTCATCCCCAACTCTTTTTCATTTGCTTGATAAGAAAGGCGCCAAGTAGGGTTTTGGCTTAAGTACATTTTCAACTCACTCGTCAATAAGTAACCGATGAAGATTTTTACCTGTACTGGATGCCTGCTGGCTTTTGCTGGCTGCATAGTCTAAGTCTCCCTGAATTAGCTTGCTATCCTCTAAACTTTTAAAATTGATGACAAGTAATTATTTATAATTATGGGGGTCTTTTGATTAAATGGTGGTTTGTTCGTTTTGTTGATTTTGGTATAATGATTTTTGTTTGTTTTATTCTTGAGCATTCAATGTGTGAAATAATCCTTTTCAGGAGAATAAATTCATTGAATAAAGGGTATAATTTATTTTATCTTTTATAATTCTTTATGTTTTCTTGACATTTTGAATCTGAAGCTACTATAATGCTTTCTCTTTCGCAAACGATTAAAAAAACAACAGATAATAGGAGTTTGTAATGAGACTAACTAATCTTAATAAAAAGCTAGGAATTACCCCTGAACAAGCAAAAGAGCTCGCTGCAGCACCAAATGGTGTAAAAACACGAACTGGAAAAGTTATAGCGCCACAAGCTCAAGATACCATTGCTTCAGCAACACCTGTAGCTGCAGAAATGACACAAGAGTCTTCAGCAATGAAAGAAAAAGTTTCTGCTTTCATGAAGTCTGCAAAAACTTTTCTGAACGCAGCATTGGACTCTGCCGTGAAATTTTATGAATCTGCACTTCAGACTATTTATGCAGCTGCAAAGAATTTTGTAAGCTTGTTCAAGAAAGCTCCAGTGATTAATAAAGACCTAAAAGGTCTTGGTATGACTGCAGAGAAAGTCCAAGAAATGGCTAACTCTCCAAAAACAACAAGATCTGGAAAGGTAAGAGGATAAGCAGTCTATAGCAGACCAAGCGATCTTTTTAACGAAAAAGCTCAAGAAGTCCTAAAGGACTTCTTGAGCTTTTTTTATTTTTAAGTGTTTGACGAAATCTTTCACTGCTACTACGATGTTCTCCATAATATTTTATTACTCTCTTAAAAAAAGAGGTTGCAATATGTCTACACCTGTTGCCCAACAAAAGCCTACTATTAGGCTACCACAAGAGGCTCCACGAGCTACATCAACATCTGTAACTCCACCTACTGGATCTCCTAAAGGCATCGCTACAGATGCTGGGGGAATTCAATCTATGGAAAAGTTTAAACCTACAACTCCAAGCTCTCCTGTAGAGGAGCCAACAAGCTTTATGGCATCTGTAGAGTCTGCATGGGCTTCTGTAAAGAGTTCCATTCACTCAGCTGCAGTCAAAATTCAAGAGAAATTAGAGGAAGCTTTTGCCTCTACCGTCTCTGTATGCAAGTCAATGTATGCTTCTGTGAAGAGTGGCCTACAGTCTATTCTAGGACAGTGGGGTTCTTCTAAGCCTAAAATTTCCAAGGAGATGAAGGGTCTTGGAATTCATACAGCGGAAGATGCTGAACAAGCAAAGAAAGCTGAATTAGGCCCAAGACAGCGCAAGACTCCAGAAAAACTTACGCTTTAGTCTAACCTAATTTTTAGGCCAAGGGGGAAGCTCCCCTTGGCCTATGTGATTGTTATTATGTCTTCTTCACCTTCGATTAGTCGTAGTTCTAGCAACTCTATTCATACTCCAGAGTCCAGAGCGCCCAGGGTTCCTTCCTCTCCACCTCCTCTGCAGAGAAGAGAGCAGGTGTATCGGAGTCGCTTAGTGGAAGACAAGCCTCGTTGTCAGCGTAGGTTATTTGATGACGAAGAGGAGTCTTTGCAGACTCAAAATCCCTCTAAAATTGCTCAAGCAGCTACTTGGCTGTATAAAGGGTTCTTTTTCTTTCTTGAGAAGCTTTTTAGCCCTCTTTTGTACTTCTTGCGATAAAAATATGTGCAATCCCTCCCATTAGCGGAATTCTTTGCGGGGTTTCAAACCCAGCTTGCTCAATCTGTTTAGCTAGAGCTTGGGGAGAGGTGAACTGCTGGATGCTTTTTGATAAGTAGGTATATGCCTCGCGATCCTTGCTAATACATCGACCAATTCCAGGCAGAATATGGTTGAGATAGATTTTATGCAGTAAGCGTATCATGCGGTTTTTCGGTTCTGTAAGCTCTAAAATTCCAAGTACTCCCTGAGGGGCAAGGACCCGATAGCACTCCTCAAGGCAACGTAAGGGAGTTTGGATGTTGCGAATGCCATAGGCAATGGTGACAGCATTGACATGATTATTTGGTAGGGGGATGTCCATGGCATCGCCTACCTGGATAGTCACCTGTTCTGGAGAGGTTCTTTGTGCAAACTTGTCTTTGGCATGCTCCAGCATGTCAGCACAAAAATCAATAAGGTGTAGTTGCTTAATCTGAGGATATAACTTGGTTATGTGAAGCGCTACTTCTCCCGTGCCACTGCACAAATCTAATGCAGCTCTCGGTTGTATATGCTTGAGTACTTCAAGAACAAGGCGGCGGTTCCACTTGTGGTGCGTATTGCATGAAAGAATCGCATTGCCTTTATCATATTGATTTGCAATGCGACTAAACATTTTCTGGATTGTTTCAGGAAATTGCTGAGAGGGAGGGGAGGAGGTCATCTTTTCGCTGCTGTTCATTAAAGGGCTTATAATACGAGTTAAAAAGCTGAATGGCTTCTACATCGTGTTTTGATAACTTATAATGTAAGTCTTGGTAGTATTGGTCAAAAAATGCTTTCTCTACATGGCTTTGTTTAGCAGCTTCTGCTGCTACCTGATCACGATGTGATAAAAACCACTGATGGGAAAGGTTTAAGGCTTGTATCAAGAGCTTGGAACTAGCTTGCTTTTCTTTTGACAGGGAAGTTTGCTGGACCAAGAGGGCAAAGGTGAATGGAAGGCCAGTGGCTAACCGCCAAGCTTGGGCTAGATCAATACGCTCATACCCTTTAGGAGGAGAGTGGTGCATGCATTGATCACCAATTAATAAATAGGCATCAAGGGAGGGGGTAGGAGGGCCCTCAAGTAAAAAGAAGTGGGGATGGACTTTCCAAAAATGCTTACAAAGCACGCGAAGAAGCTGTACGCTAGCTCTTGACTGAGTAGTAATGTGGACGGGGTGATGATGAAGCTCTTTAATGGGCTTTCTTGTATAGAGAGAGACCGTATGTGCCTGAGGGTGGGCTGAAACGCAAAAGTTACCGGCAGGTTGTGGTAGAGACGGACAGCTTAGGTAGCTGGGGAGAGGGAGAAAAGAGACATCAAGCTCGCCATTTAAAAAAAGCCTAGAGAGCTCTGCAGGCGTTCCAGAAACCCATTCAATATTTGGTAGATCTGCATTAATCGCTTTTAGCCCTGCAAAAATAGGAAGCACATTGATTGTGCATAAGCGCCCCACTCGCAACATAGTTTACCCCTCTTTGTTGGTATACCCAGAATGTGCCTCGATAGGCTCGCGGTTAATTTCCAGAATCAATTCGCGTAGCTTTTCCCTTGTCATTTGAAACTCCATACCACCAGCCATTTTGATGACTTTTTCATCTACCTGTGTGGCAGCTAGGTCGTTTCCTCCCCCTTGAAGTAGAGCCACAGCTTCTTCAATGCCAAGGTAGTTCCATAGCACTTTAACTCGGTCAATATTATCAAGCATGAGGCGAGAAACGGCATAGACTTTATGAAGGTTCTTAGGTTTGAGTCTTTGCTTGCGCTTGCCTAAAGCATTATTTTCTGTATGAAATTTTAGTGGGATGAAAGAGCGTAGGCCTCCTGTTTCATCTTGTAGTTGACGAACGCGATCTAGGTGGGTGACAAGGTGATGGTCTTCCTCTATATGACCAAAGAGCATGGTGATATTAGATGTTAATCCGGCCTTATGAGCACGGCGATGAATATCCAAGTATTCATCAGAGGTGATTTTTTGCGGTGCTAGTTTTTTGCGAATCTCTTCAACTAGTACTTCTGCACCGCCTCCTGTCAGGGAGCTTAGGCCCCAAGCCTGCATGCGGCGGAAGACTTCTTCTACTGGAAGGTTATGCAACTTAGCTAGGAAATCATACTCAACGGCAGTGAGAGCTTTAATATGGATTGAGGGGCTAATCTCTTGAATATATCCAAAAGCTTCTTGGTAGTAGTCTAAATCACAATCACGCCATAGGCCACCTACAAAGTGGACTTCTCCAATTTTTTCTCGTTCATATGCACTGCGCACTTTCTCAGCAATTTGCTTTGGAGTTAAAAACCAAGCCTTCTCCCAACCCGGTTTTGCATAAAATGAGCAGAGAGGACAGGAAAGCTCACATAAGTTGGTAGGGTGAATGAAAAGAGTGTGGGCATAGTAGACGCGATTGCCAAAAAAAGTGGCTCTATAGAGATCTGCAAGCTTGGTGACCGCATCTTCATGGGGAGTGCGAAAAAGGTACTCTCCCTCGGTGGTTTGCAAGCGCTCTCCTTGCAAAGCATGCTCTGCAATCTGCTGGAGCTCTGGGGTGGGCATGTCATTGATAAGGCGCTCAGCCGCCTCTGAAAGAGAAAGAGTGGGAGTCATAGATTTTCCAAGTATCGAAATATTCCTTCAGACAAGATATATCGACTCAGGATTTTCTAGACAATGGCAAAGGTTACTCTTTGTCCTTTGAGCACAGCTCACACTTAATGTCTTTGCCGCAAGAGCTGTCTTTACGGTGCTTAAGTGCTCCTCCACACGACTTAGCCTTGAAGGGACGGCCAGTAAAAAACCAGCCGATTAATAGTCCGACAAAGGCAAGGGCAACAAGCGCACATGCAATAAGAAATGTAGTGAGAAATGATGACATAACCCCTCCTTCCTAGTCTAGGCTAGCTTTTCTTGCTGCGCTTGATTTTAGCTTTAGCAGAAAGGTCTACCCAAATAGGGGAGCTCCATGCGCCTTGTTCATCTTCTTGAATCATGCGGACATAGTAAAATGCAAAGCGCTCTTCTTGATTTGAGGCCTTGAGGGCAACTTTTTCAAGAGGCTCCATGTCATCATAAGTGAACTCAAAATGCATAGTATTTGGGGTGAAGCTTGTTAAAACATCACCATTGCGGATGATCTCTACTAGCTTGATTTTTTCAGTCCCTGCAATGTAACCAGATAGGTGACGGTTGATTTCCAGTCCCGGTTTGTCAGTTGTATCAAGCTCCTGTCCCATACAGGCTCCTGCAAGGTATAGACCCATTAAAATCCGGGGCCCTGTTGTTGCATAGCAAGCGCGCTTGTAGAGAGCTGCCATAAAAGCATCTCTTGAGCAGTCCTCAGCAAAAATAGCGGTTAATCCAGGGCTGTACTGCTCTTGCTCGCTGTCAAAGAGTTCGCTATAAGAGCCTCGGTCATCCAAGCCTCCAGCAACAAAGCCAAAGCGACAGTTGTTTTTTAGCGCATCGATTAAAGAACCTTCATTGGCTTCTTTGACACCACTTTTTCCAGGGCAAGAAATAGGCCATGGATTCCCTTGCTTTTTTGTTCGTTCAGAGGAGCCCCAGGCATTATAAATTTCGGCTACCCTTTCATACTCTGGCTGGTAGTCTGCAAAATTAAAGCTGTGGCCCTTTGCCATTGTAAAGCTAGGAACAGATAGAAGCTCTTTGGGGGAAAACGCTTTATAAATTTTCTTGAGGTTATTGTATTTAATATCCTTCTTGCGAGGAATTGGACGGCCATCTTTTAGATAGACTAAGTGGCGCAAGCCCTCTTCAGAGGTTTCTCCTTCCCACTGGCACCCAGGAAATGTGATAAAGCGATCAGCTTCATTCATGTCTTGGACATTTTGGCTAATCAGCTTCCATGTTTCATTGGGAGTTTCTTCTTGGGATTCAAAGCAAGAGCTGGCGTAGAAGTCAAGAGCGCTATCATCGCGGAAGTGGCGCAGACAGTTTTCAATGTTGTCTGCTGAATCATAGCGGTCGCTTTCTCCGTGCAGCAGTCCCCAAAAAATGCCAACATCAGATTCGTTCATGCACTTAATTGGAGAGGAGATGTAGGTTTTTTTATTTTTTAGGTTCGTTAACTTAATGCGATAAATACCAGCTTCATTGAAATAAAGGTTAGGCAAGCTAACAAAACCTGTTTCAGGAACAAAGAGTTTCCAATTTAGGTTTTCTCTTAAGTGTTCATACGAGAGGTCAATCAGGGTGCCTTCATCTGCATTTGCTGTCAGGTTGCCAAATTCGTCTTCAAAGCGCACAACAATATCAAAGCGCTTATTTCGAGTGACCAAAGAGGGAGAGAGAACGCGAATGTTAGCTAGTTTGTTTCCCTTGATATCAATACTGAATGACTCAGGGTCTTCAAAGCTTCCCTTGCCTTTAGGATCTATATACAGCAAAAAGTTCCGACGGCGCTGAGATTGAGTTTGCGCCGCATTGCCTTTTGGTGCTTTAGCTTTGGACTTTGGAGAAGGACCCAGTACAATGGTGAATTTATCTCCTGCTTCGAGAGCTTTGGGAAGGGTAAATTCAAACTGGGGAACAAAAGAGTCTGGAACTTCAACTTCTTGAGCTGAAAGAATCGTTTCATCTTCTAGCAGTGCATAAATCGTATTATCACTTGCTCGTAAGCTTGTTGTCGGTACTTCCCAGTCAATTTCTCGCCCTTCAGATCGAAGGTCAAATTTAAGCCTGGCTCCTTTAGGAAGATTAATAGCAGGTGAGTAGATGAACTTCCAAGTGCCAACTTCTCCAGCAAGAGCTAGAGAGGGCTCGGCGTAACATACAGAACGGCGCATAAATGGGGAATCTCCGTTTTCCAGAGGTTAAGTACACGTTAGCGGCGCCATTCTGCCTGATGAATTGTTTCTTTTTCAAGCAGTTCAATCAATGCTTGGAGATTAAGAGGGGGAAGTCTCTGATTTTTTCTTTCTTTGTAAAGAAAGAGTAGAGGTTCCAATGGCTAGCATGATGAGTCCGGACCATTGAACAAGATTGAGCCCTTCATTGAAAAACCATAAACCTACAGCAATGCAGGCTGGTTCATCAAGAAATCCAAATGTACAAACAATGCCAGCTGGAGCATGGCGAAAGGCTTGGGTGAATGTGTATTGGGTAATAATTCCTCCAATGCCTAGGGCAGCAAAGAGTAGGAAATCTTTGGGCATGATGGGCTGCCACTGAGAGGGTAAGAAAGCAGCACTATATAAGGTGCCAACTAAAGCAAACCAACAAATAATTGTTTCAGAAGAGAGGGAAAAGGAGGCACGGCGGTTAGCAATTTGCCCGAGCGCCGCAAGTAGGGCGCCGCAAAAACCTAAGAGAAGGTACTCTGGAGAGAGTCCAGAAAGGTCAAATTTGTTAGGAGAGGGTTCGATGAGTAGTAAGATCCCAAAGAATGAGAGAGAGATCCAGAGGAGGGTGCTTTTTGCGAGGTGTTCACCGATCAATAAGGGGGCAAGCAAGATGACAAATAGAGGCATCGAAACATAGCACATGGAGGCTATAGGCAGAGGAAGGTGAGGAATAGTATAAAGGTAACAGGCCCAGCCAAAGAATCCTGCAATCGCACGAATCGAAAGAAGGCCAGCCTTTTTTTTAACAAAAAATGGCTGTTTGGTGATCTTTAGCATGAAGCAGGCAAAGAGGAGAATGGGAGCCATGAGGAAAAAGAGAAGCTGCTCAGTCGGATAGCGAGGTTGAAGCTCTTTAAAGGCTCCTGAAAATACCGCAAAGCCAATCGCACTGGCTAGGGTCCAAAAAAAAGCTTTAGGAAGAGAATCTCGGGATTGCATATGGACTCTTTTTATATAAAAAATTCAGAAATATTTTATTAAAAAGAGCATTATTCGTCTATTAGAGTTTATTAATCCTTATTTAAAAAATAAGAGCAGTTCGTGCAGGAGCTCTTTGGCAAGATCTACACTTGTACGCTGGAAAATAGGATGCTGAATTGGAGGGATGCCAGTATAGGAAAGTTGGTCACACACAGCCTGTTCAATAGCCGCAAGATCATAAGGTCGGCAGTAGCGGATCCAACCACCAAATGTCTCATCCCAACCAGGGCTTGCTTTTGGGTAATCTGGTAGAGAGGTGGTATTAGATGCTACTGTAGGGACTCCCATACGTACAGATTCTAGGCAGGTGAAGCCAGGGTTTTCTGCAAAAGCTGGATGCACATTCACCGCAGCATGCTGGTAACAGCTAGCAATCAGCTCAGGAGAAATGGGTGTTTGAATCATGTGGCACTTCCCATTTTTCTCAGTTCGAAGGTCCGGGCTGATGAAAAAAGTGGGAGCTTTGCGTAAGTTTTGAGCGGCGGTTAGGCATAGATCTCGATAGTAGCTATGAGAGCCTTTAGTGGAGCTATCTCCTGTGGCAATAAAGACAAGGGGAATAGGATGGTCTTTAAGGGCGACGATTGTGCCGAGTTGATTTTTTCTTGGGCTTAAGCGTCCGATTTGAATGGCAAACTCTTTCGATTGTAAGCCTGTGAAAGATAAAATTTTATTATCAGGAGCGTTGGGAAAGGTGGGAATATCCCAAAAAATGCGTTTAACAGGGCAGCGAACCGGAAAATCCTGTTGCACCCACTGCAGTTCCTTTTGGGAGTTTGTAAAGATGAAACTTGCTTCAGAGGTGACGGAGTATAACTTTTCCAGTTGAGGACTTTCAAAACTGCTTAGCTGGTAGACAAGGTGGGGAGCTTTGCGGAGGTGCTCAATGGTAAAGGGGGTCCTTGTTGGCGATGTCTTTTTTAAGATCCAGGTGAGGCCATTGACAAAGCCACTCATGGGCTGGAGGTTCGATACATCTAAGTGAAAAGCTAAAAAGCCAAAGGGAGATTTTTTTTGGTGAAGGGGAGCCGCACAAGGTTGTGGGCAAAAAATATTCGTGAGCAAGTGGAGGTCACAGTCTGGGGGAGTGAAGCTTGTATTGGGGTAGGTAACCACCTCGGCTCCGAGGCTTTTTAACCCTTCAGCTACAGAGAAAGCAGCAGCGAGGTCTCCACCCCAATACTCTACGTCTTCTCGAGTTGCAATACCGATTTTCATATAAAACAGGTCCTTTGGTCTAGGTAAGAGGGCTTGCGAAAAGCTTTGGTCAAATCTAAATAGATGATATGATCGAATTGAGCAAACTATGAACGCGGTATTTGTGTGAATTCTAATCCCTCTAAAGCAATTCTTTTTTTGGCTCATCAGCTGCTATGCAAGCTATCTGCAAAAAAAAAAGGAAGCTTAGCTTTTCCCAAGAAAGAAACTACGAGTTTTTCAGAAAAAGAAAAAAAACTCTTACCCCAAGCAAAGGCTCTCCTTGAAGAAAAGGGGTTTATCAAAAAGGTAAAGGGAAGGCTTGTGGTTCATCGCCACCTGCCCTCAAAAGCTGAGGGAGTGTTGCATACACACCCTCGAGGTTTTGGTTTTGTTTCCTTAAAAAATAACTTATGGGCAGAGGTTTTTATTCCTAAGCAAAGGACAGCCTCTGGAGTAGATGGAGATCTTGTTGTTATCTCTATTGATTACGAAACATCCATCGAAAAAGGGCCTGAGGGGAGTGTTGAAGCCGTTCTCTCTCGAGGAAGAGATACCGTTGTTGGCTGTGTGATAGAACTTCTTCCTGGAGGGGAGGCATTAGCGTACTCTAGCTTGTTGAAAGCACGCATCTTGGTAAAAAAAGGGCGTCGCAAGGCGATGCAAGTGGGGGATCGAATCCTGATTTCTATCTCTAATTGGGGAGAAAGAGGTGCAGACCCTAGTGGTACTTTACAGGATTTCTTAGGCTCAATTTATGATCCCGGAGAGGATGTTCAAACAGCTATCCAAGAGTATTGCTTGCGAGAGGCTTTTCCAGATCCTGTGTTGAAGGAGCTGGAAACATTCTCTAATCGAGTGACTCCTAAAGAAATGGTTGGGCGAGAGGATTTTCGAAATCAGCTGACTTTGACGATTGACCCGAAAACAGCAAAAGATTTTGACGATGCGCTAACTTTTCATAAACATCGCGATGGGCGAGTAGATCTTGCTGTGCATATTGCCGATGTTTCGCACTATGTCCGTCCTGGTACAGCCCTTGATGAAGAGGCATTTCAAAGGGCTAATTCGACTTATTTTCCTGGTACTTGTGTCCCCATGCTTCCTCCCTCGCTATCAGAAAACCTTTGTAGCTTGCGCCCTCGAGTGATTCGTCTGACGACCTCTGTTTGTATGTCTTTTGATTCTGAAGGAGAGATGGTCCGTAGTCGGGTCGTAAAAGGAGTTATCCGTAGCGCAAAGCGCTATACCTATGAGCAGGCACAGGCAATTATTGATCATGAGAAAAAAGACCCTCATTCCTGTACCATTCGCCAGATGGCAGAGTTTGCTCTTGCTTTGCGCAAGAGGCGTATAGCAGAAGGGGTTGTAGAAATTAATACGCAAGAAATGCGTATTGATGTGGATGACCAAGGGGTACCCCGAGGGACCTCTATTGTCGAGCATAACCTTTCTCATCAGCTAGTTGAAGAGTTTATGATTCTTGCAAATAAGGTAGTGGCTGAAAAATTGCACACGGAACAGCTGCCAGCCTTATTCCGTATTCATGAAGATCCTGATGAGGAAAACATCAAAGAGTTTGTCAAGACTGTACGAGCTTTAGGTTATGACACAGCAAAAAGAGTGGATAGCCACTTCTTAAATCAACTATTTGCTCAAACACAAGAAGACCCTTTAGGTCCCTTCTTAGTTGCTTCTTATATTCGCAGCATGAAGCTTGCGATATATAACCCGGAGTCCTTAGGGCACTATGGGCTGAATTTAGAGCATTATTGTCACTTCACTAGCCCTATCCGCCGGTATGCAGACTTAATTGTTCACCGTGCTCTTTTTGGGGAAAAGGTAGAGGCAGAAAAGCTAGAAGAGTTTGCGGAGCACTGCTCAAAGCAAGAGCGTGTGAGTAGCAAGGCTGAGCAATCTGTACTTCTTCTGAAAAAGCTGCGGTGGCTTCTTTCCTATTTTCAAGAAGATCCAAGTCGTCTATATCCTGGAGTGGTGAGCAAGGTTTTGCCCTTTGGAGTTGTTGTTGCCTTTGAAGAGTTTGGCCTTGAAGCAATGTTGCACCTGAGTGCTTTCAGTGATGATTATTATCATTATGATGAGCAAACTTTGCGACTTGTGGGGGCTCATACAGGCAGAGTAATTACTGTAGGTGTCACGCTAGAGCTACTTCTTCTGGAGGTGAACTTGCTGACTCTAGAGAGTCGCTGGACATTGCCTCAGTCCCTAGAGTCAGTGAATGATAGGCCCAAAAGAAAACGAAAGGGCAGAAAAAAGAAGTCTAAGGACTATAAGCCGGAGCAAGAAGAGGGTAAGAAAAAGGGAAGAAGAAATGGGAGAAAAAGAGCTAGAAAGGGTAAAAAAAGAGCTGAGTAGTGGCTCTGCTTTGCTTCTTGATGTCCGCACGCAAGAAGAGTGGGATGTACATCACCTGCCAGGAGCTTTCCATTGGCCTTTACAGAGGCTTGAGGAAGGAGAACTTCCTTCTCACCTTCCGGTAGGGCAAACAATTTATGTGTATTGCATGCGAGGGTTTAGAGCGCAAAGGGCCATACCTTATCTGGAAGAGTTATCCTCTGATGTTCAGCCGCTTACCTGTACGTTTGGAGATCTCTGTCAAGCTGGAGTGCAGGGAACACCATGCGGTAAGGAGGGATAACCCTTCCTTCGGTGTTGGCTTTTTATCTAAAACTTTGGGATACTATTCTGACTCCATTACTTGAGAGGGTTACATGAAGAAGTTCTTCTTCACTGGCTTAGCCATTTTGCTTCCCTTAGCTTTTACCTTTTTGGTCGTAAAGTTTATTGTGGACTTTTTGACGATGCCCTTTTTGGGGGTGATGCAAGAGACCCTAGGGAAGGTCCCATTTTTTGAAAGAAGCTTTTGGATTTTTAGCTCTCAGCAAGTTCTTCTTTATTTAAGTCGAATTTTAATTTTAGTAAGTCTTCTTGCCTTCACAATCCTTTTAGGAATGCTTGGACGTTGGTTTTTCCTACGTAGTATTTTTCAAATTGCTGAACTGGTTTTAGATCGCATTCCTCTTGTGAACAAAATTTATAAAGCTTCTAGGGAAGTTTTTCGCACTTTGCTTTCCTCTTCGAATAATTCCTTCAAGGAAGTTGTTCTGATTCCTTTTCCTAGTTCAGAAGGGCGAACCTTAGGCTTTATTAGTGGGGATGCCCCTGACATTTGCTCAGAGCATATGGGTGAGCCCTGTGTAAGTGTATTTGTACCAACGACTCCCAACCCGACATCAGGCTTTTTGATGATGTTCAAAAAAAGTGAAGTGGAAAGCGTGCCGATGAAAGTTGATGAGGCTATTCGCTTTATTATTTCTTGTGGTGTGCTGAAAGAGCAGAAAAGTAAGTCGTCATGTCTACCCCCGAAGTCATAGTTACTAAGGTTGCTAGCTCAAAACAAAAGCTAAAATGGCTCAATCGCTCCGTATCAGATGCGTTTTCAGAGGGAAAACATATTTTGATTTTTGTGAGTAGCTTAGAGGTCGCTCAATTTGTCGATCATTTTTTATGGGAGCAGCCCACCTCTAGCTTTTTGCCACATAGTATTGCAGACCAAGCAAGCCAAGATCCAATTGTAATCAGTTGGCAGATGGCCAACTTGAATCAGGCAGAAGTAATTATTAACCTTTCAACCACAGCAGTAAAGTGGCAAGAGGGGATTGAAAAAATTTTTGAACTGGATGATGGCAGTAAGCCTGCTACTCAAGAGTTACTCATGGCTAAGCTTACTTACTATCAAGAAGTAGGGCTTCCTATCCACAGAGAAGGGAGCTGAGAGAAAGTTCTTGAAGAATACCTTGAATCCTCTCTATAATCGCTCTCTGTTTCTTGTTTGGAGGTAGAGAATGACACGAATGAGTAAGCAAGGGGAGCGACGCAATAAGAGCCCCCGCAAGCTGCACTACCCACTGTCTAAGAAGACTGGGGCAAAAAAAGATAACCTAGCTAAGGGCTATCGCGAGCATGAGAATGCTTTGGGTGGAGATGATCAGCAGCTGGGATATATTCCCAAAATTCGATAAAGTAGGTAACGAACTATGTCAAAGCATCGCAGTTACGGAAAAGCAAGTAAAGAAGGTCAAAAGCGCAGTGTTCTTAAGCGCTTTGAGCGAGTGGAAGCCCTAAAGAAAATGGGTAAGTGGAAAGAGGGAGAAGACAGCCGCGTGACTGGTCTTCCTAAAACTCCAGTTAAGTAAGGCTTAGTTCTTTGTAGAGTGAAGCTTTACTTTTCCAATCAGCAAGATCTTTTACCTTGCACCAATACAAAAGAGGCGATTCACCGGATCGTCTCTTTTGTGCTTTTAGAAGAGAAGCAACATGCTGATGAAGTCTCCATCAGCTTTGTGGATGCAGATACCATCTGTCGTCTTCATTTAGAGCACTTTGATGACCCCTCTTTAACAGACTGCTGCACCTTCCCAATAGATGTCCCAGGCTGTGAGTATTGTATGCTAGGAGAGGTGGTCGTTTGTCCTTTTACAGCACTTACATATGCACAGTCTCACCAATCCTGCCCTTACGAAGAGCTGACTCGATATATCGTGCATGGCGTCTTGCATTTACTCGGCTATCGTGATATGGAAGAGATAGATCGCTCTGCCATGAAAAAACGAGAGGAAGCGCTATTGGCCCATTTAGGCTCTAAGGGGTGGCTGCTATCTCCCCTTGAGGGAAGAGAGGCAACTTAGGTGTTAATCGTACTATTCGTTTCCATTTCGATCATTGCTTTGATTGGGCTATTCGCCTGTAAGATCCTAACCTCTTCTTTCAGAAGAGGGTATATGTTAGGGCGTCAACGGCGGGCAAGTTTGTTAAGTCAAATGGGCGGGTATGCACGCTTTCAATCACTACTTTTTCCAGGAAGAGAGTTAGAGGCTATTTATTTCTCTTTGTCCTGTATAGAAAACCTCTTTCGCTTTCTTTATATCACAAGTGGAGTCTGTGTCATCTTAAACGATGGCATTGGAGCTCCAACCCTTCGAGCTGCTCTTTTCCACTCTGTAGGCTTAAGTCCTATGCTTATTGCCTTAATTTATTTAATTGTTGGGATTTTCATTGGCGATAGTGCAGCAAGAACATTTGAAGCGCGCAGAAATGAGCTTGCTTTGAAGTTCGCCTTGCCAACCTGTAAGCTCTCTCTGGTCCTTTTATTTCCAGTGACACACTTGTTGATCCTCGTCTCCTTTCTGCTCCCTAAAGTAATTCGTCCTTTGTCCCGAGGGCCGATGTCAAATAAGGAAAATGTAGACCTTCTACTTGATGAAGTGGATGCAGACCCTAACCGCAGCGATTCCGATAAAGAGATGATGCGCTCTTTAGTGGACTTTCATGATCGCATCGTCAGAGAAGTAATGATGCCACGAGTGGATGTTTTTGGCCTGGCCTATGATACACCAATCCGTGTGGCTGCAGAAAAAATCGCTGAAAAAGGGGTTAGCCGAGTCCCCGTTTACAAGGAAAATATTGATAGTGTAAACGGAATTTTGCTTTACAAAGACCTCTTTCGCCTCTTTATCGATGTAGAAGCAGGGCGCCTAGCGCCAGAGGTGTTAGACCAGACCGTAGAATCTTTGATCAAGCCTCCTTTTTTCACTCCAGAAACCAAAAAGGTCTCCCTTTTACTTCAAGAGTTTCGGCAAAAACAGACCCATATGGCAATTGTTGTGGATGAGTATGGGGGCACAGAAGGGATCGTGACAATTGAAGACATCCTGGAAGAAATCGTTGGTGAGATTGAAGATGAGTATGACTTGGAAGAAGAAGAGCTATTTATTGAGCTCCCAAGTGGTGGGTGGATTGCCGATGCTCGCATGAGCTTACATGATGTGCGCGAAAAATTTGGGATCGAAATTCCTCAAGAGGGAGAGTACGATACCATTGGTGGCTATGTCTTTTTCCGTGCAGGGACGATTCCATCAAGAGGCTATCGCATCCATCATGATGACTTTGATCTAGAGATTTTGAGCTCTCATGAGCGAAAAGTAGAAAAGGTGCGTATTCATATCCTTACAGCACCTCCATCTGAAGAAGATGCTGATTAATTTTACTCAAAATTTATTCTTTGAGAGCCTATAATTCACCTCCTCAAACTGATCTTTTCAGAAGGTGCACATGAATTACGATCCTCAGCTTATTGAAAAAAAGTGGCAACAACGATGGGAAGAAGAAAAACCCTACGCTGCGCAAATAGATGCAAAACGGCCAAAGTACTATGTGCTAGATATGTTCCCTTATCCTTCTGGAGCAGGACTGCATGTAGGGCATGTCACAGGTTATACCGCTTCAGACATTGTCAGCCGCTATATGCGTCAAAAAGGGTATAATGTTCTTCACCCGATGGGATGGGATAGCTTTGGCTTGCCTGCGGAGCAATATGCTGTGCGGACAGGAACTCACCCAAGGGAAACCACCAAAAAGAATATTGAGACATATAAAAGGCAGCTAAAGTCTCTTGGATTCAGTTATGATTGGGATCGAGAACTGGCAACCACAGATCCTGACTACTATAAGTGGACACAATGGATCTTTACCAAGCTCTATGAAAAAGGCTTGGCTTATGAAGCAGAAATGCTTGTCAACTACTGTCCAGCTCTTGGAACTGTTTTAGCCAATGAAGAAGTGGAAAATGGACGTGCTATAGAAGGGGGACACCTTGTTGAGCGTCGCCCATTAAAGCAGTGGGTCTTAAAAATCACAGAGTATGCCGACCGTTTACTACAGGATTTAGAAGAGCTAGATTGGCCTGAAAATGTAAAGCAAATGCAGCGAAACTGGATTGGGCGTAGTGAAGGGGCCATGGTTCAGTTTAAGGTAAAAGACTTTGATCAGTCTGTAGACATCTACACAACACGCCAAGACACTCTTTTTGGTGTGACGTTTATGGTGCTTAGCCCGGAACACCCTTATGTAGAGCAGATCACAACCAGAGAGCAAAAACAAGCAGTTGCAGAGTACCAGCAGTGGGTGAGCTCAAAAAGCGACCTTGAAAGAACAGAGCTTGCAAAAGAGAAAACTGGTGTGTGGACCGGAGCATGGGCAATCCATCCCATCACGAATGAAGAAATCCCTATTTGGATCGCTGACTATGTTCTGATGGGGTATGGAACAGGAGCTGTGATGGCAGTCCCTAGCCATGACTCTCGAGACTTTGCATTTGCCAAAAAATTTGGCTTGAACACAAGGACGGTGATTCGCCCCTCTGATGGTTCGCTGCATCCAGAAGATGAAGAAGCATATCTTGGGGAAGGAGAGTATGTAAATAGCGCTTGTGCAGCGCTTGACCTATCAGGTATGAGCCTTGACCAAGCAAAGCAAGCTGTCAATGCGTGGCTCATCGATCAAGGTGTTGGACGTGCAGCTGTCAACTATAAGTTGCGGGACTGGCTTTTCTCTCGTCAAAGATATTGGGGGGAGCCATTCCCTATTTTACATTTTGAAGATGGAACAAAGAGAGCTCTAGAATTAGATGAACTGCCTTTGATGCCTCCAGAGCTAACAGACTTTCGCCCTTCAGATACTGGAGAAAGCCCTTTAGCAAAAGTTGATGATTGGATTCATATTCAAGACCCTAAATCAGGAAAAGCAGCAAAGCGTGAGTCAAACACAATGCCCCAATGGGCAGGCTCTTGCTGGTACTTTTTGCGCTTCTGTGACCCTAAAAATAGAGAGCAAGCAGTAGGGCAGGAAGCAGACCAGTACTGGATGCCTGTGGATTTCTACCTTGGTGGAGCAGAACATGCGGTTACACACCTGCTTTATGCTCGCTTTTGGCACAAAGTACTTTATGATTTAGGTGTGACCCATGCAAAAGAGCCTTTTAAGCGCTATTTTAGCATTGGAATGGTGACCTCCAACGCTTATAGGCTGGATTCAGGGCAATATGTTCCCTATGAAGAAGTGGAGAAGAAAGGAGAAGCCTTCTTTCATAAAGAGACAGGAGAGCCTGTCCAAGTCACAGTAGAAAAGATGTCCAAGTCTAAGCTGAATGGAACTGCTCCGGACAAAATTGTGGAGGAGTTAGGTGCGGATGCGCTTAGAATGTATGAAGTCTTTATGGGTCCTTTGAACCAGCAAAAGTTTTGGAGTGATGAAGCTGTACAAGGGTGTCATCGTTTCTTATCTAGAGTTTATCATATTGCATACTCAGATGCTCTTGTTGATGAGGAGAATGAAGAGGTTAATCGCTTAGTGCATAAAATGGTGCATGGAGTGATGCAGGATATGGATAAGCTTTTCTTTAATACTGCGATTGCAAAGATGATGGAGTTTCTCAACAGCTTCTCCAAGCGGAAAACATATCCTAAAAGTGCTCTCAAAGCTCTTCTGCAGGCTTTACACCCTTTTGCTCCCCATGTTACCTGTGAACTATGGGAGAAGATTGGGGAAACAACGGACATTATGCGTACCCCTCACATAGAGATAAATAAGGATTACCTAGTCGATGATCAGGTGACATATGTTATCCAAGTGAATGGGAAAGTCCGCGCAAAGTTTGAGCAGCCCAAAGGGCTTCAAAAAGACGAGTTGCTGAAACTAGCACAAGCTGTGGCTGGTGTCCAAAAGCATATTGAAGGTAAAGAGTTGCGCAAAGTTATCTTTGTTCCAGATAAGCTCTTAAACTTAGTTGTCTAATGTTTGGTTATATTTGCTATCAGATCGTTGGAATCTTTGTTCTTTTAGGGTGGCTGCCAGTCGCTTTTTATCGCATGCTTAGGTATGGAAAGTACCGGCAAAGCATCCTTCAACACCTAGCACTGAAATCCTTCCCTTCTTTCCCTGCTGGTAGCAAAGTTCTTTGGGCTCATGCTGTTTCCGTTGGAGAGGTGCGCGCTTTATCAGCTTTTTTAAGAGAATGGCAAAAGGCGCATCCTGAGTATCGCGTTGTTATTTCAACAACGACAGAAACCGGGCAAGAGGAGGCTAAAAAGTCTATCCCTTGGGCTGATGGCTTTTGTTACCTACCCTTTGATCATATCCTCTTGATGCGTCATGCAATGAGGTCTATTGTACCAAGCCTTGTGATTGTATGTGAGTCTGGTCTATGGCCAAGCTTCTTCCTAGAGGCAAAGAGAGCTGGGGCAAAGCTCTGTATTATCAATGCTAAAGTGTCTAAGGCCTCCTTTCAGAGGATAAAAAAGTATACACTTGGTATGGGGCCAATGGTTCTTCCTAAAGTAGATGCTTGTATCACTCAGAATCGCTCTTATGCTGAGCGGTTCATCAAACTGGGAACAAAAAGCTCCAGAGTCTTTGTTTGTGAGAACCTAAAGTGGGATACTCTTTCCACACCTCTTTGTCCTGAAAAAAAAGAGCAGCTTTCTCCTCTTTTACAAAAGCCTAATAAAAAAGTTCTAACGATAGGCTCAACACACCCAGGAGAAGAGGCCGCTCTTCTTCAAGCCATACGCCCTCTGTGGAAACTGTTTCCTGAGCTGCTAGTTGTTCTTGTCCCTCGGCACCCCGAGAGGTTTGAAAAAGTAGCTCAGTGGCTGACTAGTGAAAAAATCGCCTTCTGCCGTTACTCAGAGGCTTCTTCTTTGGGAGAGGCTCAGGTGCTGCTTGTAGACAAGATGGGGGAGCTATGCTCCTTTTATGCGCTCTCAGATGTGGCTTGTGTTGCAGGAAGCTTCATAGAAGGAATTGGGGGCCATAATGTATGTGAGCCCTCCTTTTATCATGTTCCTGTTGTGTTTGGTCCTTACATGAGTGGACAAAAAGAGCTAAGAGATCAGGTTCTCTCATTTGAATGTGGTGTGCAAGTATCTCTTTTGGACTTGAGAAAGGTCTTAGAAGAGTTATTTTCAAATGTAGAACAGAGAGCTACATTGAGCCAAAATGCGCAAAAAATGACAGAGGCTATGAGGGGGAGTGCGCGAAAAACTCTCCATTTTGTCGAACAAGTACTTTAATTGCAGATTCCTCTTGCATGAAAAGTTGCTTTCACGTTAGAGTATGTCTCTTCTTGATCGCGGGATGGAGCAGTGGTCAGCTCGTTGGGCTCATAACCCAAAGGTCGGAGGTTCGAGTCCTCCTCCCGCTAATTTTTTTCCCTCATTGGCGGCATAGCTCAGTTGGTTAGAGCACCGGAATCATAATCCGGGTGTCGTTGGTTCGAGTCCGACTGCCGCTACTTTCTAGATAAAACTCTGATCTGAGTACTTAAAGCCCTTTGGGGCTGGTCTTTCTTGATATTAAAATTTCTCACCGCTAGCTTATCGCCAGGAGGCCATCATGGATCTTGAGCGTAAGTATCAATTCCACTATCAAGTGGGCTGTAAGTATTTTGAAAGCTCAAACTATATAAAAGCCCAGGACCACTGGGAGCTCGCTTACAAAATCAAGCCTGATGGTTATGAGGTGAGCTTTGCTCTTTCATCCTACTGGGTGGTCCATCGAGATTATCAAAAAGCACTTTCTTTCCTTCAAAGATGGCTGGATCAAGGGGTGGAAGACCCTCAGCTTTATTATGAGCTTGGGCGTATCTCCTTTTGGAGCTTAGAACTAGAAAAAGCTAGGGACTATTTCCAGAAAAGCCATGAGCTTGGGATGCTGCAAGGAGCCAAGCAGCATAAGGATGATCAAATTGGCAACCTGTCGAGCTATCTCACCTTTCTGGTGACCTCTAAACACCTGGCAAACTTTCAAGAGCTTAATACCCTTCTTGGTGTTGACCTTTTAAAAGAGCCCATTACAGAGGTACCCCTTCTTCTTAAACTTTGTGGAGAAGAAAAGCTAGACTCATATAGCCATTCAATTGCAGCGGTTGCTCTTGCTGCTGAGCGCATGAAACAATATGAGTTAAGTATACGCCTTCTTACCTTCGCTTTGAAAGTGTATGACCGAATTGATGTCCTCAATAACCTGGCAATTTTACTCTACCATCTTCAAAGAGATAAAGAGAGCTTGGGCTATGCTGAGCAGATGGCAAAAGCTATGGAAGGAAGGAGAGGAGAGGAGGACCTCGACATCATCAGCAATGCCTCTCATGTTTTTCTACGAAATGAAAGATTCTCGGAGGCATGGAAACTTTATGAATGGCGCCAAGATATCACAAAAAAAGAAGTAGAGGCTCTATTTTCTACTCTGCCCGAGTGGCAAGGGGAAAGAGGAAAAAAGGTGCATTTGCTCTGCTTAACAGAGCAGGGACTAGGGGATAACTTGATGTTTTTGCGCTTTTTGTTAGACGTACAAGAGCGCTTCGGACTTGAGATAAGTTTTGTGTGCCCACGAGTCCAGTATCACCTTTTTAAGCATAACCTGCCTGCTGTGGCATGCTATCCGTATCATCCAAAGATGCAAACAGATGAAATTTTACAAAAAGCAACTCATCGCATAAGCCTCGGCTCCTTGCCAGGGATTCTGCAAACGACACGAGAAACCATTCCTTTTGCAAAAGGGCCATATATACAAGCAAGCCCAACTCTTCTTCGTAAAATGCAAGAAAAGTTTCCTCCTACAAGCCGCTTGCGTATAGGGTTTGTTTTCCGATGTAGCCCACATTCCCCAGAAAGCTATTTATATCGCTCCATTCCTGCGCAGTACTTTGAAAAATTAAGTGAATTATCTGGTATCGAGCTGTATAGCTTTCAAGTAGGAGCAGCAGAAAGGCCCATCAGGCACTTAGGGAAAAAGCCCCATGTCCACCTTCTTGGACGCTTTTTAAAAGACTTCGATGATACAGCTGCTGCTTGTTCTTATATGGATCTTCTCATCGCTCCTGATACGTCGATGGTTCATATGGCTGGTAGCTTAGGAGTGCCTTTTTGGGTTTTAATTCCTTATCAAAAAGATTGGCGCTGGTTTAAAGAGCAAGAAACCACTTCATGGTATTCTTCAGGACGTCTTTTTTTTCAGAAAGAACCATGGGATTGGTCTTCCCCCTTTCAGGAAGTTTTGCAAAGAGTTGCCATAGCTGCAGAGTGTAAGCAAAAAGGGGATGAAGAGGCTGTGCAAAGGGCTCTCTTATTTAAAAGAAAGGACCAGCATCAAGTGAAGAGCGCTTCTTCTTGCTTGGTTTAAGGGACCCCTTTAAAATTTGCGCTTGGAGTTGAGGGAGGTTTTGATAGCCATACTTGGGGTCTCGAGGGTGAGGCTGAGAGCTTTGATCAAACTGATCCTTATCCCTAGGTTTAGGTTTTGAATAGCAGATAGCCTGCTTTGTCTCCTCTGTAAGGTGCTGGGCAAAGCTTTCTTCTCCTTCCCTCTTCTCCTTCTGATTGTTTTGATGAGAAGGGGAATGATGGTCTCGTTGACCTTGCTCACTGATGGGTTGGATTTTAGACATACGACTTCTCCTAAAGGAGACATCGGAAGTTGTCCTTGCGAACTTTAGAGCTTTTTCCCAGAATAAGCCATTTTATGAGGAGAATCCTTTGGTTGTTAGTGTATTCGATCTATTCTCTATCGGTATGGGCCCATCAAGCTCTCATACTGTAGGCCCTATGCGTGCAGCAAAAAAATTTGTAGATCATCTCAAAGAAAAAAATCTGCTCTCCACGGTAGAGAGAGTAAAAGTTGAGCTCTTTGGATCCTTGGCTTTTACTGGCGAAGGACATGGTACAGATCGCGCGATCTTGCTAGGGTTAAGTGGCTATGAGCCCGCTACTTGTGATCTTGAGGTTGCAGATACAATTATAGAGAAGACTAAACAAGAAAAGGTCTTGCATTTGGGAGGGGCTAAAGAAGTGGCTTTTCACTATGAAGAAGACCTGTGTTTTTTGAAGGGGAAATTTTTACCCTTCCACTCCAATGCTATGCGCTTTTCCATCAAAGGAGCTAAAAAAGAAGAGGAAATTTTCTACTCCATAGGAGGAGGGTTTATCCTCTCTCATACGCAGAGACATATTGTCGAACAAAGTGAAAAAGCCACGCTGCTGCCTTATCCATTTACCTCTGGAGCTGTGTTACTGAAGTTATGTGACATTCATAGGCTCAGCATAGCAGACCTTGTGCGAGCAAATGAACAAGCTAGACATCCAGGCTTAGATATAGACCAAGAGCTCTATAAAATCTGGTCTGTAATGAATATGAGCATTGACCGAGGGTTACAAACAGATGGCCTTTTACCCGGAGGGTTAAACCTAAAGCGGCGAGCACACAGTCTTCATCAAAAGCTGGTGGAGGATCGACACCTTCCACATCCAGACCCTCTTTCTTCAATGGACTGGTTGAGTGTTTATGCCATGGCCGTCAATGAGGAAAATGCAGCAGGAGGGCGAGTCGTCACAGCACCTACAAATGGAGCTGCAGGCGTTTTGCCAGCAGTGTTGCGCTATTACCTTGACTGGATTCCAGGAGCCCAAGAAGAAAAAATTACAGACTTTTTGCTTGTTGCTGGGGCAATTGGAGCTTTATACCATAAAAATGCCTCACTATCAGCTGCTGAGATGGGGTGCCAAGGAGAGGTCGGGGTTGCTTGCTCTATGGCAGCTGCTGCATTGGCCCATATTTTGGGAGGATCCCCAGAGGAAGTGGAAGATGCTGCTGAAATAGGCATGGAGCATAATTTGGGCCTAACTTGTGATCCAGTGCAGGGACTGGTTCAGATTCCTTGTATTGAGCGAAATACAATGGGAGCTGTCAAGGCTGTCAATGCAGCCCGGTTAGCTTTGAGAGGAGAAGGGGGGGGGAGAGTCTCTCTTGATCAAGTGATCCAAACAATGTTTCAAACAGGAAAGGATATGCAGACAATCTATAAAGAGACCTCAGAAGGAGGACTCGCCGTGAACTGTGTGGAGTGTTAATGGTGGTTGTAGATAGAAAGTTTTTAACCATTCCCTATGGAGAGGAAGTGATCCACGGAATGTTACATTTGCCTGTGGCAGATACAAAGCATCCCGCAGTCCTTCTCTGCCATGGCTATCGAGGGGACCGCATGGGGCGCTACCGCCTCTATGTTGAGCTAGCAGATCTTCTCGCTGCACAGGGAATCGCTGCTGTGCGTTTTGATTTTTTAGGATGTGGAGAAAGCACAGGCTCTATGCATACAGAAACTGTCAATAGCCAGGTAGAGCAAGTGCGGTTTATGCTAGATTTTCTGGCAAAGAACCCCTCTCTTGATGCCAATCGAATGGGTCTAGTTGGCAATTCCTTAGGAGGAGCTGTCGCTGCATTGGCTGCAGCACAGACACCTTCACTCAAAGCTTTGGCGTTATCTGCAGCGATTGCAGATGGTCAGCTATGGCTAGATGAATGGCAACACAAGCATCCAGAAGAGGAGATCTCCTCTATTTTTCCTCATGGTCATGAGGCACAAGATATTTTTGCTTCGATGCGTCCTGCTGAACAGCTGCATGGTTTGACACACCTTCCTCTTCTTTGTTTCCATGGGGACTGTGACGATGTAGTGTCTTTAGAGCATTTCCATTGTTATGCAAGAAACCGGAAGGGAGTAGAAGCCGATCGCTTTGTGGAGGTTCCAGGTGTTGCGCACCTCTTTGGAGAAGAGCCAGCTAGGGGGATCTACCTAAAAGAAATTAGCCAATGGATGCATCAGCATCTATAAGTCTATCAGGAGGGGGAAAGAATGAAAGAGGGACAACTGCAGCAAGCTATCCAAAAGGTATACCTTGCAAAACCAGCACTTCTTGACAGTCTAGCAATGTGTACCTTTGAAGAGCAAGAAAGCTCTTATTCATTGCCAGAAGAAATAGCTAAGGATTTTCCTTTTGGTCAGAAGAGCTCCAAAGTTCTAGTGAAGAGAGGAAAAAAGCCCACAGAAAAGAAGAAACTTCGGGTTGGTGTTCTTTTTTCAGGAGGGCAAGCTCCAGGCGGGCATAATGTTATTTTAGGCCTATGGGAGTCCCTAAAACAACTATCTCCACAGAGTGAGTTGATCGGCTTTTTAGGAGGTCCAGATGGGCTCCTACACAACCACCAAGCCCCTCTAGAGGAAGAGGTTCTTCAAGCATATCGTAATCAAGGAGGGTTCGATCTTTTAGGCTCTGGCCGAACAAAGATTGAGACAAAGGAGCAGCTGGAACAAGCAAAACAGACAGCCCTTGCTTTGCAACTTGATGGACTTGTCATTATAGGTGGAGATGATTCAAATACCAATGCAGCTTTGCTTGCAGAATCTTTTAAAAAGGAGCAGGTGCCTACAACTGTTGTCGGGGTTCCGAAAACAATTGATGGGGATTTGAAAAATGAAGAGATTCCTATCTCATTTGGTTTTGATACGGCCTGTGGAGTGTATGCAGAGTTGATTGGTAATATCGAAAGAGATTGCTTGTCTGCTAAAAAATACTATCACTTTGTTCGTTTAATGGGGCGGAGTGCTTCGAATATCACCCTAGAATGTGCCCTACGCACACACCCAAATCTTGCTCTAATTGGGGAAGAGGTTCAAGCTAAGCAACTATCCCTTCGACAAGTTGTTGAACAAGTCGCAGATTTAGTAGAGGAGCGAGCCAAGATAGGAAAAAACTATGGGGTAGTTCTTCTCCCTGAGGGGTTAATAGAATTTATCCCAGAGGTGCAGCGCTTAATTGCCGAGCTGAATCATTTGCTGTCGGATGCTACAGATCCTCAGCAAGCAGTGGAAAAACTATCTGCTGAAAGTCGAGCTTGTTTTAGGGTAATGCCCTGGGCTCTACAGCAGCAACTTCTTTTAGATAGAGATCCCCATGGCAATGTGCGTGTCAGTCAAATAGAGACAGAGCGACTCTTTATTGAAATGACCCAAGCAGAGCTTGAAAAAAGAAAAGCAGAAGGTTCTTATAGTGGTAAGTTCCAAGCTATTCCTCACTTTTTTGGTTATGAGGGGCGCTGCGCTTATCCTTCGGCCTTTGATGCAATCTACTGTTATGCTCTTGGTAGCACATCAGCTCTATTAGTGAAGGGAAAGTATAGTGGCTATATGAGCCAGTTGACTGGTGTCGAAGGGGAAGTACAAGATTGGCAGCCAGGAGGTGTTCCTATAGCCCAGCTCTTACATCTTGAAAAGAGAAAAGGAAAGCTAAAGCCCGTGATCCGCAAAGCTCTTGTAGACTTGCATAGCCGTCCTTTTCACTACTTCAGTCAAGCTAGAGAGCAATGGCGAGAGCAGGATCATTATAAGTACCCAGGCCCTATGCAGTACTTTGGTGAGGAAGCCGTTTGCAATGTTCGACCTTTAACTCTACAGCTTGAGCAAAGCTCAACTACTGAAGCTATCGACAAAGATCTTCGGACCCGCAACCTCTCCAGCGTCCACAGCTCTGTTCATTCTTTTGACCACTGATTGCATACGGCGGTCAGTGATGCGAATAATACGCTTGAGAAGGTTTTGCTGTGTGCTTTCAAGCTGAGGGAGAAAGCGCTCTTCAATATGCTTGCGGCCTTCAATATATGCTGTGCGAAACTGGCTCATCAGCTGTGTATTGGACTCTTTATCAACCAGGTTCATCATAGAGTAGAAGAGAGCTGCAGTTGTCTTGACTTGTTCAACTGTCGAGAGCTTGCTCACTTCAGAAATGGACTGCCCCTGGTTGAGGGCTGATTCTACGCGTTTCCAGAGCTGGTCAAGCTCTGTGCCTCGAGTGCTTTTTATGACCGAAGATAGAGCAACAGAAAAAGTTGTGGCTTCTCCTGCAGTCATTTGAAGCTTGTCAGAGAGGTTATTAACAACGCGGTCTGCACGAAGCATAGCCTCAGGACGCAAGCGATCTTGATGCCCAAAAGGAGTTGTTGCTGCGCCTAGGCTAGAAATATCATCCATGTGTGTTCTCTCCCGAGTTGTGTTGTGCAAGTTCTTGGAATTGGAGGCGAAAGTAGTCTATATCTTGCTCAACACCAACTTCAAGCCACTCTTGCAAAGTAAACGGAAGAGGAGTGTAGATCAACTGATTACGAACAAGCTCTGGAAGTTCCATGAGTAGGTGATTATCTACTACTACAGATAGGCTGAAGTTCGAGGGCCATTGGCTAGGTTCTACAGAAATATAAGGGTCTAAGCCAAAGTGAATGATATGAGAATTGAGCTTCAATATTTCAAAAAACAGTGTTGCCCCTTCCCACCCCCGAAAACTCACTAAGCTAAAGCTGCGGTTTTGTAAGACTTGCTCTAAAGTTGCCTTTGTAAAGGTCGATGGTAGCGTGTGATAGTCATAGAAAAAGGGTAGGGAAATGATTCCTTTCGCTTTTGTTTGTGAAAGAAGATAGTTGGCAATGATTCTTTCCCAAGGCTTTTGAGACTCAAAAGGATTGTAAAAGAGGAAAGAGCTTTCAGCACTGGTATCCCAAAAGCCTCCGAACGTGTATGAGCCAATTTCTTGGTAGTTTTGATTAAGCTGCTCTTTACCCATGACTGTAAGATCCGCGGTCTGGTAAAGCGAGGTTCCCTTTAACACAGAGGCTCGCAGTGCATGGAACCCTGCCGCATCTTTTGCAATAAAGGCTGCTGTAGGTGGAGTTTTACTGGGGCCAGTAGTTGTAATCATATATGCCCATGAGTCCATTGGGGAGAAAATAGAGGCAATATGTTTTCCATTGATATAGAGGTTTTGGTCCTCAATTTGCAAAGGAAGAAAATCAGCCCCTGCATAGGCTGCAAAAGCCTTTTCCTCTCCCCAAAAAATTACGCGGTACCCCTGATACTTTTCTGATGTATAAGAGGATAAAGGAATCATAGGTAGCTTGAATGAGTGCTCTGGAAGTCCTGTAAAATCTAGCTTTGCAAGCTGCTTAGCCCCTAAATAAAGCTCCCTTAAGGGCTCTGGGGGCATACCTGTATCTTGGTAGACAATCACCACAGGCTCATTGCGAAAGAAGTTTAAAAGAGACCCAGGGGAGCTCGCTTTAAGAGAAAGGTCTTGAAGATCTTTTCCAGAAGGGCCCACAAGGATTTGCTGACGCTCGTTGATAAAGAGGTAACGGTCTCCTCCAAAGAAAACACTGTTTACTACCCACTCTTCAGGGAAAAACTCAGGCTTTAATAAGAGGTGAGAGAGGTTTTTTCCTTCAATGTGGAGCTCATTTCCTTGGAGAAAATAAGAGAAAATAGCCTCTTCTTCTTCTGATACTTTATGAAGCACTTGCGCCCAAGGGGTGGCAGCAGCATGCTGGTAGTCTCGAAATGCATAAGGTTTTGCATAGTCAACAGACAGTCCTTGGAGATGATCTAGTGCTTCTTGTAGGGAAGCTGTATAGAAGGCTTGCTGATTGCCTCTTTTTTGGAATCGATGAATCACTTGCTGACCCGTAAAAGGAGCAGGGCTTGCTTGCTCAGAAGCAAAATAGATCAAGGGGGTACGGTCAAGATTCTTTAAGCCAATGCCTGTTGCCTCTCCTGACCAGGCAACACCTGAAAAGAGTTGCTGGTAATGATTGGCTAGCTGGAGTGCTGGCTCAGAGGCTTTACCTTCAGCTACAAGGTAGATAGGGCTTTGTGCCAAGCTGGGGTATAGAGACCTAAAGTTTTCTAAACTATGACGAAGATCTCCCTCTGCAAGGAGCTCATAGTTGAGTACTGGCCTTGAGGGGAGAAAGAGGAACCAGGCATCCTCTTGCTTGAGGTCAGAAGGAAAATCCTTCTGTCTGCCTAAAAATACATAAATAGGAGCCCCTTCTTTAGGGACCTCAGGCATTTTGCACGCAATATGGAGCTTGTAGTCATCATAAACACTGGTGGATGAAAGAGCAAAACTCTCTCCAGGAACAATGGGAAGATGAGAAGGGGTATTTTGTAGCTGATAGGTGCAAAACAACTGCTTCTCTTGATCTAGCTGTGTGTATCGAGCGCGAATTGCACGACTTAAAGAGAGACTGAGAGGAGAAGAGGCTGTTTCTTCTATTTGCTTTAGAGCAAAAAAAGCAGCTTCTTTAGAGAGATCTAACTCAGATTCTGCCTGAGCTTGTGAGACGCCTTTTAAGTAGCGATTACTTTCCAGTGCACTTGGAGAGACTCTCTCTCCACATGCTGTGGTTAGAAGAGTGAGGGCTATGAGAGGATATAAAGAACGGCTGGACACTGGAGACTCCCTATCTATAGAGGAAGCTCCAGTATCTTTTTTTTTATTTTTTTGTAAATAAAGCCTTATACAGCAATTAATTCAGGCTCTTTATGCAGCTTGCTAAGGGTTTCCCCAATAAGGGCAAGAGTCCCTTCTTTGAATAAGTGCTCACTTCTTGCATCCAATTGCGCGTTTGAGCCATAGATTTGATTGTAGAGACGCTGAACCTTTGCTTTAAGGGAGGTACTTCTAAATAGCTCTTGGCAGATCTGATTTGGTGTTAAATTTAGCTTCGCTCCTTCCTGGATCATCCATGAAGAGAAGCGCATCATTTCAACAGATCCTCTAGGAATTTCTAGCCTTTTGAACTCTTCTGCATCCGCATCTACATCCCATGAAGCAATCCAGCGTTTTGTTTGGGCACTCATTGTTTGGCTCGCTAAAGGATCCGACAAGAGAGTGATAAAAGGGGCACCCATATAGCTAAATTCCCCAAGATCAGGAAGGGAGTAATCTAAATCAATACCGATGATCTGAAACCCTTTCTGAGAGTCTTTGTTAAGCATCATATTATAGTCGTGTGCATCACGATCAAACATGCGGAGACGGAATAAAGTTTGCGCGTGTAGCTCTTCTTTTGATAGCTGGAAGTCTTTGATTTGATAACGACTTCTATAGGCGCCTTGGTTTTCAGCAAAAGCCAAAAGGTGCCCACCAAAACACTGTTTCTCTTCACAATACTCCGCTTTCACTGTCATGGGAATATGAGCATGGCTGCCGTTGCGCAGGTCTAAAAGATAGGCACCACGTGCGATTTTTTCGATATCAGGGGATTTTCTGTGGTACAGGTTACACTGCCCTGCTGTCGGTTTGAAAACTCCAACTTTTTTACTGCCAATTTTTACAAAGTAGCTGCTATTGATCCCTGCAACTGCCTCAAGCTCTGTATTGACTAGCCGTTCATTCCCTTTTTCTATGGGGACAATGGTGCGGTGGACGATCTTTTGGATCCGATCAATTGTTTGGTCCTTATAGGGAACCTTTTGCGAAATTTTATTCACCTCATATAGAGCATAGGGCGCTCTATCAAATAAGCGAGTGCCTCTTAAACGGCGCGCAACTTGCTGTACTTTAATCTTAAGAGGAGATTGCCGGTCAGCTGTTTCAAGGGTGGTAAGGTAGTCATCTAGCTGAGAGTTCAGAGAAGGTTGATGAAAAGCTCCCTCCCAAAATCCTTCTATGTTAAGAATGTTTTCAAAATTCAGGTACATATAATTCGCCATATTATAAACAAAGCAAATTATTATATGATTTTATGTGTTTTAATTTAAATGTGATTATTTTTTGTTTATTAAGTTGAAGGAAGATTCTATCAGTTTGTTAGTGTACGCTTCTTTGGATTGTTGAAAAATATTTTTAATGGACCCTTTCTCTATGACCTTTCCCTCTTTCAATACACAGGCAGAATCTGCAACAAGCTCTGCAAGGTGGAGCTCATGCGTAATCAATAAAATGGTTAAGTTAAATTTTTTCTTTATTTTTTGCAGGAGTTGCAAAAGGGCCCCTTTCATTACAAAGTCGAGCGATGAGGTGGGCTCATCTAGTAGAAGCATTTGAGGGCGCATACTTAAAGCTCTTGCTAAAGCCACCCGTTGCATCTGGCCACCACTAAGTTGGTGAGGGTAGGCTTGCAGGTATTTTTTTGATAAAAAGACTTGATTGAGCAAGCTTGCTAGCTCAAGATCACTCACTTTTTGCTTGCGTAGAAGGTAGCTCTCAATAAGGCCTTGCCGAATTGTTTTATGCGGGTTAAAGGAGCGTGTTGGGTCCTGAAAAACCATCTGTACTTGCTGGTAGAAATGAGGGGTCCCCACCTCCCAACCTTCTTCAAATACAATAGACCCTGATTGGTAGGGGATCAGCCCCATGATTGCTTTGGCGACTGTGCTTTTGCCCGAGCCACTCTCTCCAACTAAAGCAACAGTTTCTCCCTTGGGGATATCCAAAGAGAGTCGATCAAGGATTGTTGCTTCATGGTAGCAAATGGATAAGTCTCTAATTTTGCATCCACTCATGGTGAAACCTATGGCACCTTTCTTTTGCTTCTGGCTCATAAAGCCAGCAGCGTTGCTCGTTGTGAGGAGGTTGTTTTGGGCAAATATTCATCGCGTAGTGGCATCGATAGCTGTACGGACAGCCTGCAGGTTTAGCAGACTCTTGAAAAAGCTTAGAAATATCAATGGCAGGGAGGCTATCTTTGGGATATGACTGAATCAGAGAGGCTGTATAGGGGTGTGTAGGATGAGAAAAAAGGTCATTAGTCAAGCCCTGTTCAACCAGCTCTCCCGCAAACATCACAAGTGTCCGAGGACATAAAAACTGCGCAATAGCTAAATCATGTGTAATAAAGAGAAGAGCAAACTGATAGCGGTCTTGTAAGCGCAAAATGAGCTCTAAAATAGTGCGCTGGGTTGTGACATCAAGGGAGGTGGTCGGTTCATCACAGATCAGAACAGAAGGGTGTTTGGCTAGAGCTATTGCAAGCAAGATACGCTGTCTTTGCCCTCCACTATATTGGTGAGGGTACGCATGCTTTGCTTTATTAGGACAAAGCCCTACCTCTTCTAAGACATCTTGCGCCATTCGCTTGTTTCGATTTGGAGAGGCTTCCAAAACTTGCTCTAGGCAGGTCAGGGTAGGATTTAAGCTTGCAAAAGGATCTTGAAATACAATGGCAAACTCTTTTTTCCAAAAAGGTCTCCACTTGGTCTCTCCAGGAGAGGGGAGTGGAGCTCCTTGAAAAGACAGAGTCCCCTGCTGCTGTAAATTGTTTGGCAATAACCCCATAAGAGCTTTCGCTGTTAAGCTTTTGCCACAACCACTTTCTCCAATGAGAGCCACTCGCTCTCCCGCAAATAGTTGAAAACTTACCTCATGAATAAGAGGTGTCGAGTGATGGAAGATAGAGAGGTTTTTACAATCTATAAGTGGAGTCATGGGCGAACCTCAAGCTTAGCTTGCAGCTTAGGGTTTAAAAGGTCAGCAGCTACTCGGCCCAAACAGTGAAAACTGACATTGAGTAAGCAAAGCATCAAGGCTGGAAATGCAATGCGCCATGGGTAGTAGTGCATCGCTCCAAGCCCCTCACTGGCAAGAACCCCAAGACTTGCTTGAGGGGCTTGGATACCCAGACCAACAAAGCTTAAAAAGGCCTCTGTGAAAATAGCACTTGGAATAGTGAGAGTGACGGCGACTAAAATAGTCCCCTGAATCGAAGGTAAAATATGATGCAATAAAATCCACTGTGGAGAAGCCCCCAAGCACTGTGCAGCATGAATATAGGGCTCCTCTTTTACTTTGAGAACCTGTCCACGTACAATGCGCGCCATATTCAACCAGCCAGTGATAGAGAGAGCAACAATGACAGTGAAGATGCTAGGAGAGAAAACGACAATGACCAAGATCACAAGTAGCATATTGGGGAGAGCAGCGACTAAATCAACAAGCCGCATCATCGAGTTGCCTATCAATCCTGGGCGCATAGCGGCAATCCCTCCCCACATGACGCCAATAGTCATATCAATCAAGGCTGCACAGATCGCAACAAAAAGCGAAATTCTCATGCCATAGCACGTACGTGTGAGGAGGTCCCTGCCGAGGTCATCTGTTCCAAAGGGATGCAAGAGTGAAGGAGCTGCATTCGCTGAAGAGAGAGACGTCTGGTCATAAGAAAAAGAAGTGAATAGCGGGTAGAGTAAGCTGAGAAGAAGAAGAGCCGAGAGGAGAGTAAGGCCAAAGAGCGCGAGGGGCTTTGAGAAGAATTGACGGAGCAAGGAAGGGGGAGCTTGTAGAGGAGCTGCAGCTGGAGGAGAAGAGCTGAGAGGCTGAAAGTCGATGCTCATATCGCTCCCTCTTTGCGAATACGCGGATCAATAAAATGATAAAAAAGGTCGATTACAAAGACGGAACCTAAAAGCAGAGCTCCATAGAAGGTAGTAATTGCCATGATCAAAGGGTAGTCCCGATTCGTAACACTTGTGACAAATAGCTGGCCGATACCTGGGATATGAAACAGGTGTTCAATCACAAAACTTCCAGTGATGATACTGGCAAATAAGGGGCCTAGGTAACTAACGACGGGGATACAGGAGTTGCGTAAAGCATGCTTTAATAAGATTGTTCGTGGGTGTAGGCCTTTGCTTTTCGCCAGCTCTATGTAATCTTCCTGTAAGCACTCTAAGGTATTTGAGCGTGCAAGCTTAGCTATGAATGTGGCAGGTAAAGCAGCTAAAGAAAGAGTGGGTAAAATCGTATGACTAAACCCTCCCCAGCGACCTAAAGGTAGAATTGGCCACTCAATTGCAAAGAGATATTGCAGAAGGGAAGCAATCAGAAAGCTTGGTATAGCCATCCCTAGTATAGAGCAAGTAAAAAACCAACCATCGAGCAAGCTTGTGCGCTTAAGCGCTGAAAGAATACCAATGGCATACCCAAAGAATACGGCAAAGACAAAAGCTTGCAGCCCTAGAATCAAAGAAACAGGAAAGCCTGCCCAGATAAGCTCTTCAACAGGAGTTAAGCCATAGGTAAAAGAGGGGCCAAAGTGTCCTTGAGCAAATTCAGATAGATAGTGGGTAAACTGCGCAAAAATGGATAGGTCTAGCTTATAGTAAGATTCTAGTGCATGTAAGGCTTCAGGGGCTAGGTTTCGGTCATCAGAAAAGGGATTGCCAGGAGCTAGGTGCATCAGAAAAAAGGTAAAACTCATGATCAAAAAAAGAGAAACAAGCATGGCAAGTAAGCGCTTGACGATAGCTTTGATCATGAGCAGACTCTCACCTTTCGATATTGGCAGTCGATAGGTCAATAAACCCTGTCGGAGTTAGTGTTACATCTTTCACATACCCTCGTTTTACGTAGGACAGAGAAATATGATAAAGAGGGATTAAAGGCATTTCTGAAAGAAAAAATTGCTCTGCCTGTTCCAAAGCAAGCTTTCTCTCTGCAGGAGTCTTGGCAGAGCGAGCTTGCGTTAGAAGCGTTTGATAGTGGGCACTTTCCCAATTCGTATGGTTCGTCGAAAGATCTTTGGATTCAAATAGATCAAGGAAGTTGCTCGGGTCATTGTAGTCTCCTAACCAGTTGCCACTGCATATTTGGAAATCTCGGCTTGAGCGTGTCTGAAAAAAGGTTTTTCCTTCTAAGCCTAACAATTCAACTTCAACACCTAGTACTTGCTTCCACTGCTGTTGAATCGCTTCTGCAACCTTTTGGCCTATCTCTCCCCTAGAGTAAGTAAGAGTGATTTTCCCAAGATCTTTAGGAGTTTGGAGGTCCATCTCTTTTAACCCTTTCATCAGCATTTGCTTTGCATCCTCCGCTTTGCCATCCAGGGATGGAAGAGGATTTGAGCGCATGGTCGGGGGAAGAATCCCACAGGCTGGCGGTTGCTCTCCTTGCAAGAGGTGATGGATAAGGGAATGTCTATTTACAGCAAGAGAGAAGGCTTTACGTATTTTTTTATTTTGAAAGGGGAAGCGGTCCACATTGAAAAAATACCAGTGTGTCCCAGCTATTGGCTTAAAGTGCGCAAGGTGCTGTTTTTTTAAGTGTTGCAGAGAGTCTGGGGGTAAGCCACTTAAAGGTGAACCCACCCAGTCAAGTTCATTGCGCTCAAAGAGGTTAAGAGAGGTTTGTAGGTCACCACCAATGAGAAGGGTGACCTGGTTAAGGTGCACCTCTTGGCTATTCCAATAGTAAGGGTTTTTTTTGAGCCGCATCTCATTGCCTTGGTCCCAAGAAGCCAAGGTGAAGGGGCCATTACAAGGGAAACCAGGACCTGTTTGCTGGGCCCAGTTTGGGTTGTCTTCGTCGATGTTCAGAGGGAGTGGTAGACAGGTCGCACTTGCAGCTAGCTCTAAAAAATACGGGGTAGGCTCTTCAAGCTCAACGACTAACTCATGGGAAGAGGGGGTTGAGACTCCAAGGTGCTCAGGAGGGAGTTCTCCATTTTTTATCTGCTTTGCATTCTTAATGACAAACAGTTGTGAGGCCATAGGAGAGGGGAAGCTAGGCGCTAGAGCACTTTGCCAAGCATAGAGATAGTCTTGGCTTGTGACAGCTTGGCCATTTGACCATCGATTGGAGCGTAACGAGAATGTATATGTTTTCCCATCATCAGAAATAGAGACCGCTTCAGCTCCGGCAAGCTGCGCTTCTCCTTCTTGGTTGATGCGTGTAAGTCCTTCAAAAAGCATTCTTGGAATATTCAGGTCATAAAGAAGGCGTCCCTTTCTAGGATCTAAGCTTGTAGGGTTTGTCGACATGTGCAGTCGTAGCTGCTTTTCGCTTGCCTTGGGAGCTTTGTCCGAACAGCTTGTCAAGCAGAGTGCAGAGAGAATGAAAAGGTTTAAAAGGAGAGAGGGCTTCATGAATTTTTCTACATATTAAAGACAATATCGAGAAGGAGGACTTTATCGAGCGAGTAAGGTTTTTTGCAAACTCTACTTTAAGAGAAAGCGAAGGGGGTGCTACACTTACTTCGGTCTATTTTTATGGAGTGATAAGATATGGAACTTGCCCTGACATTTGATGATGTAGCTCTCGTCCCTCAGTACAATAATGTACCCTCTCGTACAGAGCCAAGTTTAGAGACTTGGATGACTGCTCGGACAAAGGTGAAGATGCCTTTGATCCCAGCAAATATGGATACTGTGATTGGCTCAGAGATGGCAGACCTTCTAATCGCAAACGGAACCTACCCCATCTACCATCGATTCACTTCTTTGGAAAAACAACTTGAGTGGGTCGCACATTATAAAGAAAATACTTTCGTCTCAAGCGGTATCCGTGACCTTGATGGGTGCCGACGTATGCTTGATGCTGGAGCTCGAGGGGTTTGTATCGATGTGGCTCATGGGCATTCGGAAATGATGGCGCACTTTATTGAAAAACTGCGCCGTAGCCATCCCGATCATGAGATCATTGCAGGGAATGTATGTACAGCAATGGCGTACCATGACCTTGTGAGTGCAGGGGCTAGTGCAGTAAAAGTAGGGATCGGTCCTGGAGCTGCTTGTACAACTCGTGTGGTCACAGGGTTTGGGGTTCCTCAGTTTACGGCGATCCGTGAGTGTGCAAAGGTTGCTGAAAAGTTACGAGTGCCGCTCATTGCAGATGGGGGCATTCGTTCAAGCCGTGATGTTGTGCTCGCTTTAGCCGCAGGAGCAAGTTCCGTGATGGTGGGAAAACTCTTTGCTCTTACAGAGGAAAGCCCTGCAGATAAGCGCCCTTCAGATGCCAGCCCTACAGGCCTTGAAGCCAAGTATCGCGGCCAGGCAAGCGAAGACTTCCAAGTAGAGTTTTATGGCCAAGTCCGCGAAAAGACTGTGGCAGAAGGAGTAGACTTTTGGTCTCCAGTGACTGGTAGTGCGAATGCTTTAATTGACAACCTTCTAGGAGGGCTGCGTAGTGGCTTGACTTATGGAGGTGCACGCAACATTAAAGAGCTTCAAAGAAAGGCTGAATTTGTTCGTGTTACTCAATCCTATATGGGAGAGAGCCAAACACGCCCTCGCTAAGAAAATTATTGCCCCCTATTCTCTCAGAAATTATTGTGCGAGGGTCGGGGGCTTTATGTTGCGTATTTGTTATTTTCTTTTGCTAACGATCAGTTCACTATTTATTGAGACCTTAGGTGCAGCAGAGATGAAGTTGCCAAAAGAGCTGTTAAGGGTTTCAGAAAAGCTGAATCAACCTCTGACAGAGAAGGTCCTACTTGTCTCATCTAAAGAGCAAAGACTCTACTTGTATGAGGATCAACACTTAGTTGCCAGTTATGTTGTCTCCACTGCAGAAGCAGGTGTGGGGCAGGAAGAAAAAAGTTATCAGACTCCTCTTGGCTTGCATAAAGTCGCCAAAAAAATCGGGCGCAACGCTCCTCTCTATACCATCTTCCGTGGACGCATCAATACAGGTAAGCGATGGAACCCTCATGAGTTTAAGTATGCACAGGATGATCTCGTTTTAACGCGCATTCTTTGGTTAGAAGGGCTCGAGCCAGGGTATAACTCAGGAAGAAATAGCCAGGGAATTTTGGTCGATTCAAAAGATCGGTTTATTTATATCCATGGTACTAACCATGAAGAGGACCTTGGGGTGCCTGCTTCCAAGGGGTGTATCCGGATGGCTGCAAATAATTTAATCTATCTATTTGATCAGGTTCCTGTCGGATCTTTGGTCTGGATTTACTAAGTAAAGAGTGAGGGGTTATGTTTAAGGTAAGGGCTGTCTGCCTAATTGTATTTAGCTGCACAATGCTTTCTTCTCTAAGTGCCCGAGGAGGAAGAGAGGCCCCTCAAATGGTTTCAGGAGCCACTACGGTGAGTGTGGAAGATGCAAAAGCATTGCATGACCGTCATGTCCCATTTGTGGATGTTCGTTCAAAAAAAGCATGGAAGTGGGGAAGAGTACCCAAGTCCATACACATCGATTTGATTAAAGAATTCTCCGAAGCTCGCCTTGAACAAGAGTTTCCTGACCGCACACAGGAGTTTGTGGTTTACTGTAATGGTCCTCGCTGTTTACGAAGTTCCCTAGCTGTTGAGAGAGCAGTCCAGTGGGGGTTTACTCATGTCTACTACTTTAGGGAAGGATTCCCCGCATGGGTTGAGTCTGATTATCCAGTAGTCAGTGTAGGAAACCTTGTAGATGCGAGTGAAGAGGATAACAACGACCAGTTAGTACGATCGTCGCCCTCTTCTAATCATCAAGAAGACCATACCGAAAGTCGCTAAAGCAATACAGCCTCCAATGAAAAAGGGGAGGTAGTGAAACAAACCGAATGCATAACCTCCAACCAGGCAAACAAAACCTTCGCCTAGGACTTGTGTTGACTGCGTAATTCCCATTGCTTCTCCCTGTTGTTCATCGCCTGCTGCATTAGAGATAAGAACGGAAATGTTGGTCATGGCAGTTGCAAAGAAAAGAGCACAGAAGGGGATGGTTAGAGCCATCACAACTGCATGTTGGACAGTAAGGGTTAACCATAAGCCTACAGTAATACCTGCTGCAGAATATAATGTCGCTTGTGCAGGACCTAACCAACGGGTCACCCGATGTACCAAAAATATCTGACTTAGCGTCATCGCTAAAGATAGATAAGCGCTAACCATAGCAATCCAAAAAGGAGTGAACTGGAAGCGAACGACCGTAAAGGGTGCATAAAACTGAAAGAAGAAATACATGCTCATGAAGAGCAAAAAGTTGAGTAGGTAGAAAAAGCGTAGGTCTCTGTTACGCCAACTATTTGTAAGCCTTCGAATGGAGGAAAGTAGTTGGATTCTTTTCTGATCGATGGCTTTGCGTGTTGTGTCTTGAAACATCAAAACAACCACCGCAATAGTTGCTCCACAAAATAGAGAAGCAAGAATAAAAGGTAAGAAGTATGGGAAGCCCATCTTAGGGTCTCCAAAGAGCCCGCCTAAAAAGGGACCAAGTAAAAAGCCTAAGTAAGAAGCTGTATTAATTAGACTAAAGTTCTTTGTTTTAGCTTCAATCGATCCTCGGCCTAAATCTGCTGCTGCAGATTGAGCGATAGCGACGTTGCTCTCCATCAGTCCACAAAAAAAACGCGCACAAAAAATACCAATATAGGAAGGGAAGATCAAAAAATAGGCCGTAGCTAGATGAGCAAGGAAAGTTCCTGATAAGGAGATAACTAACAGGCGCTTTCTTCCCCAGTGATCAGACATTTGTCCTAAGATTGGAGCCCCAATAAACTGGCCAAAAGGGTAGATGCTTAAAAGCAGGCCAAGAAAGATCCCCCGTGTGCTTTCTGAAGTGGCCGGGTCCATCAGAGGACTATTTGAAGAGAGAAGTAGAGGGGAAAAGATTGGAAAGGGGAGGCTAATCCCTACAAAACCAAAAAAAACTGTCAAAAACAGCGGAAGCATAGGGCGAGAGCGCAACATATTTTTCTCCAAAAAACTGTAGGGCCCGCAGGCCCTACTATCTAAAAATTACCAAAGTGTAAATAGCAAGGATATTGCAAACACAGCCAGCGCAATTGCTTTGATTGGCTTAAAGTGCCATAGCTTATATGCAATATTCAGGTAAGTTAGGGCAATGAAGATCGGGTAGCATAGGGCTACAATTGGAGCCACAAGCTGCAAAATTTTCATAAATCCAAGTTCACTCATCAACCAAGTGATCGCAAGTGTAAGAAGAAGGCAAGGAATATACGCGACCTTTTTCATAAAGACCGAGTCTCTTAAAAACTCAGCAAATACACAGGCTAGGACAATAGATGTTGTTAAGCAGGCAAGAGCGACAGCTAAGTTGGCTATTAAACCTGCTTTTGTTCCCAAGATCTCCATAGCAATGGCTGCAAGTAGCTGATCCGCTTGTACTTCAGAAAATACAGAGCTATGTAGAGAGGCTACGCGACACATGCCAACATAGATCAAAATAAGAAGTGATGCACCGATGACACTTGATTTTAGCGTTGTCAAAGCTTGGTGCCTGCTTGAGCTATCATCAAAATTTTCTCTTTGCTCTCGGATCTTTGCAAGAATGACCATGGAGAAGAAAAAGGCAGCAGGAAGATCAAGGGTGTTATACCCCTCCTTCAGTCCTGTAAGGAATACATCGAGGTTTGTATGCTCGACAGAAATAGGATCCGAAGCTGCAAAGAGGCCTTGGACAATGATAATCACCAAGGAAACAAGCAGTAAGGGGGTTAGGATATTTCCCAGGATTGAAACGATGCAGCTCTTCCGGAAGCTCATTAAGAAAACGATCCCACAGGCAATAAGGCTAAACAGCCATAAGGGGGTCGTTAACCCTGAAAAAGCCAACGTAGAGTGGGAGAGGGTAATACAGCGAGGGATCCCTGCAAATGGACCAATTAGGGCCATGATCAAAAGGATTAGAATCGCTCCAGGAATTTTTCCTAAGCGCCCAAAAAACTGCTTATAGTCTCCTTGAAAAAGAATCATCGCTAGCAAACCTGAGAAGGGGACGATAATCCCCGTAATCACCAAACCAAGCACAGCCACAATACTCTTATCACCAGCGTGATTACCGAGCATTAAAGGAAAAACGACGTTACCAGCTCCAAAAAACATGGAAAACATAGCCAGTCCCGTCATTACTGTTCTTGACTTGATCAAGCTAGACATGGATGACTCCTTTTAATATCAATAAGAAGTGTGTATTTTTTACATAAATTTAAATACACGTTGATCAAAACTAATTTATAATATGGTAATAAGTCAACCTTAATTGGCTGAAAAAATAATTGGATAAAAAAGCCGAAGACTACACGAAGTAGCTTCGGCAATAGTAAACTAAATGGGTTAAGGAAAGTTTATAACTCAACCTTCTTGCGCATTACATCCCAAGCAGAATCTATCGCTTCTTGCGTCTCAATATCATAGAGCGTCACCGTCATACGGTAATCTTCAATATCATAATATTTTTGATAGGTGACTGCTTTTGTAAGGCGAATTTTAGCCAGAAACTGAGGAGCCTTTCCTTTATTGCCCTTGATTCTACTTTCATTGTTGTAGAGAGGGTCTTTTTGAATTTTTGCCATAAGAGCATCTAGCTCTTTCTGGTCTGCACTATTTCCAACTGCAATCGAAAAGCGCCCATCATCAATTGCAATTCCCTCAATAACATCCCGAATCATTGCGGTAGGAATATAAGTATCTGTTTCATTCTCTACTTTCGTGACAATGATGACGGGTTTCCCCTCTTCACCTTTGTACTGTGTTTTTTTGAACCAACGGTTCATAAGCGTTTCCAGTACACTTGTCGTTTGGATCTTAAGGTCATTGGCTCCATAGCGCCAGTCTAATCTTTCTCCAGTATTTGCATGTCCAGGAGTGACATCTTCTGCTGTACGGATTTTTCTTCCACATCCAGAAAGGAGTAGGCAGAAGGTGGCAGTCATTAAAGTGAGAGTTTTAAATTTCATTGGGAATCTCCTTGTCTAGGAAAGTCTCAGGGATAAGATAACGAAACACCCCTGGATGAATGCTAAATAAATGGATCATACACAGGTCTCCCTTTTTCAGCTTCAACCTTGGCAAAGAATAGGAAGAGGCTGAAGAGGGGAACGAGCACATGACTTCTAGAGGGTAGCTGCCTGGAGGTAAGCTGCACCGAGAAAGACCGATTGTATACGGAAGGCTTAGCCATGAGCGTGTGTCAGCCTGCGTCAGCTTGTTTGCCAGGGTCATCCCCAAATCAAGGATAGAGCCAGCTAGGTGGTCTTTTGACTGGGCAGAAGCGACGGTGGCCTCTCGCAAAAGGTAGCGAGTTGCCGCTCTCGCTTTGATTAATGGCAGAGCTTGCGCTAACTCTTTGCCTGCAATGCCTCGTAGGTTAAGGGCTAAAGTTAAAGGTTGTGATTGTTCATTGATTTTGAGCTGTACCTGGCAAGGAAAGCCATTTGGCCAATCTCTTAAAGCGGGAACAGGGATATGAGGAATTTGGGTGAGGTTGGGCTTAGAGATGTCATTCATTGTCAGCAGAATATTCAGCAACATTAAAGACTCTTCTGTCTGCATGGCAGATTCAGAGACTCTGTAGGGGATGTTGCCATTATGCACTAGAATAAGGACTGTCGCTTGCTCATCATCTATGGTTTTAGGGAAAAGCTGCTGTGCTTGCTGTTTAGAGAGGGGAGGAAAAGATTTTTTGGCACGGCGGTATAGGATTGAGGCATTACTTTGATCGCCACCAGCTTGTAAAAAGAGAGCAAGCAGGTAGTCTGCTAGTGGGTTATTGAATTGCTCAAGACCCTGTGTCAGCTTGTTTGACCTTAAGGTTTCCTGTCTCAATTCAGAAAATGTTTGGATCTGCCGTAATAATGCAAGACCATTCGCTTCCTCTCCAGACTGGATAAGAGCAAAAGCAAAGTAGAGGCGGAGCATGATTTGCTCATAGCCTTCACCTTGAAAAGCAGAGACCTCATCGGAAAGTAAAAACTTTGCGGCCTGCTCTTTAAAGTCTTCTTGCTGGTAGTAGTCCGATGCTTGCAGGGCAAGGTTGAAGTCGACACAAGCAAGGTCAGGCTGGTTTTGCAGGAGACGCATGGTTCCTCTTTCCATAAGAAACCAAATAGCATCTGCATCATCCGTATATTGCCCTCGCTTAAGGGAAGGACTCATCTTAGAGGTGAGAACTTCCTCAGCTTTTGACAGGTCCCCATGAAAATAGGCTTCTGTATAAGCAGCTCGGATTTTACTTGGTGTGCGTTGGCAACCAGTAAATGCAGAGAGAAGGAGTAGACTAAGAAAAAGCGGTATTAACTGCTTCACTACTCTAAAGGAGGTGTTTGGTAGTAGTCTTTATAATGCTGCTGTTTACCGGCAGGAATACGCTCTACCTCACCTTTTGCTTGAGGTTTAGAACATGCAGAAAGAGTGAGCAGAAAGGCGCTAAAAAAGCATAGGCTTAAAACTCGCATAACACTCTCATGGGGTAATAGGATTAGAAAGAATTCTTTTTAGGTATTTCACTGTTTTCTGCCAACTCATTTTGGCTTGTTGATTCATCAACTTGATAAATGGGACGAATATCAAATCCTTTTGTACGTACCTCATAAACAAGCCGTGCAATCGGTTCCCAAGGGGCACTGCGATCGATTTTTAAAAGAAGGCTTGTTTTATCACGACTGTGAGGGAGAAGTCCTCTTTGGTATTGGCTTTCAAGCTCTTTTGTAATCTCTTCTGTAGAAGACATCTCGTAATCGTGAAGGTCTGTGCTCCACAAGTATTGTCCACTAGGAGAGATGCTGACATGAATGACCTTGCGATCTGTTTCACCTCGTTGCACAGTCGCACCGTTTTTCTCTTCTATTTTGACTAGGTCAATATCCATCTCCTTGGTTGCCACTCTTGACACAGCAAGAGAGGCAAAAAAAGCAAGCATTAGAAAGAGAAAGTCAATCATGGGGGCTAAGTTGATTCCCCCTTTTCCCTGGATTTCTTCTTCAGGTAAGTAGCTCATGATTCTCTTCCAATATTATGAGTTATGAGAAGAAATGCGGCTGCAGATAGTGGTCATACGGTTCTCTACCGTTGCTAGGGCGCGGACCAATCGAAACTTCAAAGTCGTATGAAAAAAGACTGCAACAATGGCAACGATTAAGCCAGAAACGGTTGTTCCAATCGCAATGCCTAGGCCATCAAAAATATATGCTAAGCTTTCTGTAGACCTGTTGACATCGTAGAAGGCATAGAACATACCAATCACTGTCCCAAGCAAGCCAAGCATAGGAGCAAGCATTGCAATGTCATTAAGGACAGAGATTCTTTGCCAAAGGCCTAAGCCACGGCGCTTACCTTCTGCTTCCATAGCATCCTGAATTGCTTTGGCTCCTCCATTGCGAGCTTCTAAGCCACTTCTTGCAATTGCAGCAGCAAGAGTGGACTCTTCTTTACATAGAGCTTGAGCTGCTTCATAGCGTTTGTGATGGAGGTGTTCTTCCAGCTCGTCAACAAAATTTTGTGGCATAAGATCGGAAGTTTTTAGTGTGAGTAGGCTGTAAAGCCAAATCACAAACCCAGTCATCGACAGTAGAAGGAGGATAGAGTAAATGATAGGGGAACCCTTAAACACTTTGCCAAGGTCTAGAGTGACTGTTTGTGCTTCAGTAGGGGCCGGTTGCTGAGCAAAGAGGGCAACACCTGCTGTCGCAAACACAGCACAAAGGAGAGTCCAGGCCATAGGCCGATTGATCAGCTTATTCATATCTTTGTCCTTTAACTGAAGGTTCAGGAATAACCAATTCGGTTCCAACAATGACTAGGTTAGAGGTTGGAACTTTTTCTTTATTGGCTTGAAGAATCTTTTTCCACTGCTTTGAGCTTCCATAATAAAGCATGGAAATTTCAGACAGAGTTTCTCCTTTTTGCACCACATGGACGACACTGCTTTTATGCTCAGGGAGGGATTCTTCTGTTTTATTAGGAGCAGGAGGTTGTTCTTTTTGTGTCGGCTCTAGCTTTGGAAGGGGGCGAGCAATGCCTTGGTCTTGTAGCAGAGCTAGATATGCTTGCTTCTGAGAGTGGACTTCAGACTGGAGAAGGGTATTTTTTTCTCTTTGCCGCTCAAGCTCTGTTTTTAATGCTTCATAGGAAATTTGGTAGTATTCGCCTTCTTTGCTTTCTTTTGCTAGTTGGCTCTCGAGCGTTTCAACTCGTTGCTTGAGGGCTACATTTTCTTGTGTGGCAGAGGGGTCTAGGGAAGGTGTGTTTTCATGCTGTGTTTCAATTTGTTCTGTAAGGAGTTGATTTTCAGCGACAAGGTTGTCATGTTGTAGAGCTAAGTCTGCAAGCTTGCTCTCAAGAGTGGCTTTTTCGTCTCTTAGCTTAGAGATTTCGTACTCAGGAAGGCTGAGAGGAACACCTTCTTGCTCTTCAGGGCGCTTTAACCCTGTTATAGCATGTAGGCGCATCGCGCGAGCTGCTTTTCTCATGCGTTGCTCTTCTTCTAGTTGCACTTCAAGTTGAGAAATTTTCTCCTCTAGTAAAGCAACGGCACTTTGATCTTTCTCCTGCTTGCTCATCTCTTTATTGAGCGCATCGCGAAGAAACTGACTTTTTTCAACCTCTTCTCTTAAGCTGACCTCTAGCTGGTTCACTTCTTGTGTTAAAGATCTATTTTCTTCTTTCAGTTGTTGGACAAGAGTTGTTTGCTCTGTTTGGTTCTCTAAAGGGCTATGGGTCGCAACAGGCTGAGAGGAGGTTTGATTGGTGGGACTAGGCCCACTCATCAGTTGATAGAGTCCTGCTCCACCAGCAATCACCATGGCTCCTACTGTAAGAGAAAGGGCCATCTTTCTTTTCGGGGATTTTTGCTGTGAAGGTTTGGGAAGACCCGAAGGGGTCATGGATTGTGATTCTTTACTCATAGCTATACTCTGAGGGTTCATCTCTTCTTGGATCTGTTCAGACAGAGTGTTTGCAGACTTGCAAATAACCACTTCTGTATGAGGAAGCAAAATTTGCCGTTGATCCAGAATCATTTGAAGGTTTGAAGGAGTTTGCAACAAAGCCACGATCTCTTCTTCTGTCAAACAGTGATAAAGAGATTGTGGAATTAGGCCCATCCCTCGTGTTGTTTGAGCAGGGAGTGTAGAAACTTCAATATGAGGGGTCGCCGAGCGAATAAATGTTTGGTTAAGGTATTTTAACCGCTCCCTTTCAGAGGGGAGGTTAGAGCTGTGCTTAGGTTTATGTAGAACTTGCAGATGGTTACTTTCAAGGTAGGTGAGGTGGATATCTCCGCAAGAAAAAACAAAAAGCTGATTGGCTGTAGGTTGTTCAGCAACAAGAACGATGGACAAGGCGAGGCGTCGCTTATCTTTTTTAAAGTGACTGCGTAACCGCTCGTTGACGAGACGCAAAGATTGGATGAGCTCTTCTTTTGTCCATTGAGCTTTTGGAAGAGCTTCTTCCAGCCAGGCTTTTGCTAGACGCTTAGCTGTTTCCTTTAAAGAGTCTGAAAAAGGAGAGCAGGCATCACAGCAGAAGGTAAAGCGAGAAGAGTCTTTCTCCTCTAGTAACTCTTCACTGATTCCCTGGGGTCCTAGCTGAAAATGTGATCCCTCCATCTGCTTACCTCGGCCTGAGCTATCCTCTTTACTTTCAGGTTATGCAAAATCAATAGATAACTAGCAAAAGTTTTTATTTACACATTTTTGGCACCTCTCTTGCTCGAAGCTATAGGAAAGTACAAAAGAGAGGAGGAACTATGCCCCCAGCAAAAACAAAGAAGGAAAAAAAGCGCATTATGACCGCCTTCTTATGGAGGAAAAAGCACATGGAGAATTTTCCTCGGGCAGAACCTGTTGCGCCAGAGAAGGGGAGTAAGAAAAAAGTTAAGAAAAGTAAAAAATGAACATAAGGGTCTTGACTTGTTAATGTAAAATTTTGTTTAAGAATGGTACTCAAACGCCAAGGAGTACCATATGTCTACAGCTGCAGCAGCCACTCATCGAAGACCAGAACTTACCCATCCTTCTGAGGGGGTAGGAGATGCAAAAGAATCCGCTCCTGCAATGCTTGCAGGAAGAAGAGCAACTGTACTGGAGGGACGAGAGTTGCCTGCTATTCCAGAGATTCCTGGTCCTCCTGACGAAGCGCCTCCAGATTCTTGGCTAAATCGAACAGCTAAAGCAATGATCGGTTGTGGAGCCGTTGGGATGCTTGCCTCAAATGGGGTAGAGGAGCCAAAAAGCAAGTGGATTTTGGCAGGGGGAGGAGCTCTTTGTTTTGTTGTGGGATCAGCTATCCATCTAAATCACGAAAAATATCTAAGAAGAGTGGGACAGCTTCATGAAAATATTGAATCCTTAAATGCACAGCTCCATGCTCACAATGAGTTGATCACACAATATCGAGATATGGCAGTAGATCATAGAGCAGCCATTGTTGAGTTAAGAGGAGAGATTGGAGCCTTAAGGACACAAGTTGAAGAATCTCAAAGACAGCTAGAGGAAAGACGAGCTCAGCTTGCAGAGGCTGGAAGACAAATAGGAGAGAGGCAGGACCAGCTTGCAGAAGCTAGAGAGCAGCAAGAGGCATTGCGTGCAGATATCTCTAGGCTAGAAGGGCTTATTGAAACTTCACAAACGCAGATTGAAGAAAAAGAGGCAGCTTTAACAAAGCTGGGCAGACAAACTGCAGGCCTTGAAGAAAGTATTAGAAAGCTTGATGAAGACCGAGAAGAAAAAGCTGCAAGGCTAGAGGCTGTTACAAGTGAGCTGCAGTCTATAAGGGAGGATCTTGCTGAAGAGACTAGAAAACTTGAAGTCGATCTCAGGGAGCAAAGAGAAAGAGATGAAGCGGAGATTGCAGCAAAACGACAAAGAGATGAAGAAGAGCTTGGGGCTCTAAGACTTTCAGCCCTTAAAGATGTTCAAGCTCGAGTAACAGAGATTGAAAGAGAGGCTCTGGAAAGTGCTCAAGCGCGAGTGAAAGAGCTTGAACAAGCTGCTTTGAAGGGAGTGCAGGCGCAAAGAGAAGAGCTAGTTGCTCGCGATAAAGACTTAGATGCTAAGGAAAGGGAGGTAGGAGCGTCTCTAACCACGGTGCTAAGATCTCTCGATATATTGAAAAGGGTTAAAGAAACCCTTGAGGAAGGAACGGATAAAGCAGCTTTAGAGGAAGCTTGTGCTCGTTTAGAGGCTCTTCATCTGACAGGAGTTGCAAAGGATTAGTCTTAACTTCATCCTTTTTGTGAAAGCTGGTACTCTTAGCCTTCTTTTAGTCCTACTAGGTTAAGTCATGCGTTTTCAAAAGGTTGGAGCTTTCTTAAAGCATGTGAAACAGTCTTTCCCCGATCACTTGGCTGCGGCTTATCTGGTGACGGGGAAAGATCCCCAGCAGCGGCAAGAGGCTGTGAAAGCTTTAGTCGGGGCTTTTAAAGAAAAAAATGATCCCTTTGCTTGCGTGAAGCTAGAGGCTGCAAGCCTTTCCAAAGATCAGTTGCTTTCAGAAGTAAACTCTTTTTCCATATTTAATGAGAAGCGGCTAGTCTTCATTCATGGAGCAGAGTCTTTGCCTAAGGCTCTACTCTCTTCAATAGAAAACTATTTAGTAGATCCCAGTTCCTCCATTTGCCTACTTATAGAAGGGCAATCTTTACCAAAATCTTTGATCGATCGCGCAGAGGAACATGGCGTTATTTTAGAGATTGCAGTGGAGAAACCTTGGGAAAAAGAGAAAAGGCTTGGGCAGTTTGCAGATCAGTATGTAAAAGGGAAGTATAAGGCTCTAGAACCTGAAGCAAAAGCTTGCCTATTAGACTGGACAGGAATGGATAAAGCTCTGCTGCAAAAAGAGTTAGATAAGCTTATTCTGTATGTTGGAGAAAAACAGAAGATTGAACGCCAGGATGTTTTTGCCCTCTGCTCCTACCAAGGGCAGGACAATGTATGGCAGCTTATCGATGCTGTAGTTGCAGGGCAGGAGCTTAAAGCACTTCGCAAGTTACGTTTCCTTTATGCAGAGGGTATTGCCAGTCATTCTTTGTTATCCCAGCTGCGCTCACAACTACAAATGATGCTGAAGCTTGCAGAAGCAAAAGACCAGCAAACCTTTCAAGCCGTAGTGAAGGAGCACCCTTTTTTAAGAGGCTCCCTTCTAGATAAAAACAGAGAAGCAGTCCGTCAGTTTGGAGGCAGTCGTATGCTAAAAGGCGCACTGATTGCTTGCTTTGACACAGACTTAGCTATGCGACAAGGCAGTGATAACCCTGATTATCAGGTAGAGATGCTTATTTCAAAACTTGCAACTCGCTTACTGCCTGCTTAGAGGCTTTACATTGCGTTGAGAGAGCAGCACACTTGCAAGGCATGCTAAAGCAAACCATCCCCAGCGAACAACTTCAGGCGCTCCAAAGCCGGAGTCGATTTCCTGCTTACCAGCAACAAATAGAATAACAAGCAAAATCAAAGGCACCACAGTACGAACCGTATAAAAGAAAAAGATGCGGCGGCTGCCTTTGTACCAGATCTCATTGTCACGAATTTTCTTTGTCACATACATGAAGATAATGATCTGTATGAGAGCTCCTAAGAGCATGTTGTTGCCTAAGACCATGGGAGATAAGGCTCCTAAAACATGCTGGCCATTGCCAAAGGCAAAGGGAATCCCCATTGCTGTCATGAGTAACATAGCTACAGTGACAGCAAAGCGTCGGGAGCGTTTAAACTCGACTTCAATATTTCCGGCAACACTTTCAACGATAGAGAAGACGCCTGTAACTCCTGCAATAAATACACAGAAAAAGAACACAGGTCCTACAATGCGTAATAAGACGGGCCCAAATGTTTGCAAAATCATTGGGAAGATAACAAAGCCCATTTCAAAAATGGAGTCTGCTTTGACAATTTCAGAGAAAGGAGTATCAGTGAGCTTGCTGAGGTAGCCTACACAGCCAAAGATCGCAAGGCCGGAGACAAAGGAGATTAGAGTATCTCCAATTGCAACCCAGATCATGGCGCGACGAATCGACATCGTCTGGTTTGTATGCCTTGAGTAGCCAGTGATGATTCCAAGACCTAAAGAAAAGCTAAATAGGACATGGCCAAAGACGTCTCGCCAAAGACGAACATCCTTGAGTTTTTCAAAGTCTGGAGTCAGAAACGCTTTGAATCCAATACTAGAGCCCGGAAGGAACACAACAATCAGAGTGAAAAAGACGATAAGAAAGGAAAGCAAAGGGAGAAAAACCGAGCAAAGGCGCTCAATCCCAGAGGAGACTTTTTTTACAATCACATACCAACTAAAGATCGCAACAACCACTGTTGCAAGGAAGATAAGCCATGAGAAGGCGCCAAACTCAACCAGAGAGCCGGAGTTCTGTAAAAAAGTTTGTTTGAAAAATGAGCCTGAATCCCAAGGGATACTATCTGTGGCTGTGAAATAGCCGTAGGCAACACAAAATCCAGTAAGAACAGTATAAAATGAACCAATCGTTAAACAGGCAAGTACAGCAAGCCAACCAAAAAACTTGCCAACAGGTCCAAATGCTTTTCCATAAGCAGAAACTAGCGGTAAGCTATAGGTTTGGCCGATTGTTCCTTCAAGAAACAGCATGGGAACGCCAATAATCAGCATGGCAACAAGAAAGGGGATCATGAAAGCCCCTCCGCCATTTTTATAGCATTGGGCACTGAAGGCTAGGACATTAGCAAAGCCTACAGCAGACCCTAAAAGAGCCCAAATATACCCCGATTCCTTTTTCCAGCTATCACCTGCTGTCGCCATGAAAAATCCTTTAACTGACTAGGATAAAAAAGAGCGATTGTAGGGGAGTGGAGCCTATTCGTCAACCGCAACGCGAGGCTGGCTTCGGGTTTTCTCTTTCTTTGGGAAAAGCCGAGGGCGCCCTAAATCAGGAGAAGAGTTAAATGTTTCATTGAGTGCGGCTATTTCGTTCGTATGGAAATGCACATGTTCTTTTTGAAGAGCTTCTTGTATCTGCTTGGTTAAACCACTTTTTTCAATTTCATCGTGCAGCTCTTTGGCCTGCTGTTGCCTGTTCTTTATCGCTTTTTCAATGGACTCAATGCCAAGCTCATCTTTAGCTGCAAGCTCTGCGGCCTCTTCAATAAGCCTGTCCATTTCTTTTTGCTTTTTCTCTTTAAAGAATTTGTGGCAGAGCCCTCTTTGGAAATATTGTTTGTAGCATGACTGTCTATCTTTCTCAGAAATTTCGTCTACTGAAGAAAAAGGCATCCCTCGCTCTTTTAAATATAGGCTTAGGTGCTCAGCAAAAGAGATATCTCCGCGCTCTGCATCAGCATATTGCTTTAAATGGCTTGCTTGGTAAAAGGCTTTATTCTCTGGAGCCTTTTCATGCTCAGTGAGGTAGGCTCGAAGCTCATCGTCAAATCCAGAGTATTTATGCTGTTCTTTCACTAGCTTTTCAGCATGGGACGCAATCATTTTTTTGAGTACGGGGTCCATTTTTTTCTTTTTTCTCTCTTTGATAGAGCTGATTTTTTTTGATAGAAATTGCTTTGCACTTGCATGGCGGCGAGCTAGGTTTGAAAAGACAGCTGAAAATGCACAAGACCCAAAGAAAATAGCAGGGAGGATCCCTCCAGAAAGAGCTGAAACTCCAAAAAGGCCAGCGAGCACGAGTCCTCCTGTGATGACAGGAGCAGCTAGAGAAACAAAGGCACCCAGCCTATTTGCCATGGATTTGTCAGATTTAAGAATTTGGATAACAGATCCTATGCGGGTAACAAACATGTGCTTTAGTGTTCGCCCTGCTCTTTTCACAATATTGCGAAGAATGTTTCCCTCATCTGTCACAGCTTTTGTCATTTCACCAGCGCTTGTAGCAATATCAAGATTTGCTTGTGCCTTGAGAACTCCTTGCATTCCCTTGCGATATGCTTCGGCAAATACATAAAAATCTTCTTTTACCTCTTCGCTAAGGCTATTGACAGAGTAGCGAATAAAATCTTGGGACAAAGCTCCCCAGGCAGCTCCAACAAGTATCGAAGTTGTTTGACCGACATAAGGTATTTTTCTTGTGATAAGCTGCAATATATTGGTCTGTTTCTTACTAGACAGAGCTGCAGAGCCTCCTGTAGATAATGGCACCAGAATGCGAGCTGCATCACAGATTGCTTGTAGGTGCCGAATGGTTTCCGGAGACACAGGAAATCTTTTTTTGCTGTCAGGTACGCCACGAAGAAATGCATGAGATAAACACTGTACACGGATACGACTCAGGTAGTCATCTATAGCGCCTGTGTTAGCGGGGTCTGAGAGCACTCTTTGAATCTGATTCAGGTCAGCAACGAGGGTAGATCCAAGTTCTGGGTGATCTTGAAGATGCTTTAAAACCTCTGATAGCTTTACTCGGATCTTATTGATCACATTGGAAAAAGAGGGACGCTCTTCTAATATTTCAATTTCTGTATGGACTTTGCCGATGAGATCATTTAGGCCATCAATCATATTATAGCCAATATCAGCAAGGGTGCGTCGCCGAGCAACTTCTTCACTAGAAGGTTGTTGATACCAATATTTTTTAAAGTGGCTCATTATACCACTTATACCTTGCCCTATATATCCTGATAGAGACCATTTCGTAGATTCCGAAGAGGGAGAGGGGATCACTTCCTTTGCATTGCTTGCTATTTTTTTCTCAATTTCAAGTAGTTTATAAAAGCATGCATTGTAGACTTTTTCCAAAGTCTCTCTCTGTGCCTTTGTGTTTTTAGGCCTAGCTCCTTCTTTCGGGGCATTGCATGCAGTCAAGCCATCAATCACTTTTTGTATTACAAAAATAACCTCTTCTTTTTCATACCACAGCTTGCACTCTTTTATCTTTTGCCTATCAAGCTTTAGAGAGACAACCTCTTCTCTTTCATGCACAGCCTCGCTACTCTTTTTTTTATCGATTTTCTCATCAATAAGCGTAAGCTTATCACTAAGTATTTGTATCTGCTTACGGCTTGAATAAGGGGTTCTAACAAGGCTACTCAGTTTGCTAAGAAGACCTTGTGAAAGCTTAATATAGTAAGAGGACTTTCTTCCAAATCTTAGGTGGGCTTGATGCATAGTGGCATATTCCGCTTCTTTCAGAGCTGTTTTTAAGCTGCTTTGATCAACGGTAATCTTTAGATGGTCAAAGATATGAAAATGATTGTTAGCAAATGACTCGACCTCTGCACTCGCTGCTTTTTTATCAGAATCGGAAACAGCCTGTAGCTGAACGCGAACTTCTTCCTCTTTAGCAAAGAGCTCTGCAGGCGTTGAGAATTGCACAGTAGATTGTGCTTCAAGACGCTCCTGAAAACTTTGGATGTTATACTGGATTCTAGGCAAAATATAAGAGGAAATAATGTCTGGAGGAAGGTCAAGAGGCGCTTCAGATTCATCAAGCACTGAAGGTAAATTGGCATAGTGATCTTGATAAGAGCCCCATAAGAATCCGGGGGTGCGGACATCCAATATGGGCCCTTCCCATGTCTGTCTAACAGAGAGCGTTTTTTTGCTGATATATCGTTTGTTTTCATCCGTATATTTTATAATAGGAAGAGATCCATCACTTCCTAGAGAAACTTCACACCCCTCTTCAGGAAAGGTTTTCTTTTCTCCAGGGGAAAGCACCTCTGTATAGACCCCTCTCCACCTGATAGTCACTTCTCCATCAGCACTCATGTGAACGATGGTGGGGGAGGAGGTGCTGAGATTAAAGGGGCATTCAACTCCAACAATAACCGTTTGGCCATCATTACAAACTGTCAGGCGCTCTTTTGCACTTTTAAGGTAAAGGCGGAGTTCATCGAGCTGATTTAGCAATAAGTGGCACGCGGCTTGATGCCTTCGTAGAGGCGTTAGCACTTTGGTCTGGCCATCAGAGTAACTTTTTTGGATTTCTTTTATCCAGCTGGTTACTAACTTTCGTTGTGGTTGTGCTTTAACTCGGGGCTGCGCAGCTAAGATTTGGCTCCATGTTTTTCCTTCCGGACTAATATATAGAGCTCTAAATAGATCCTCTTGCACCTGTTCTTTGGTGGGAATATATGTTTTTGCCCATAGGGATGCGATCTCTTCAGGGGTGCCTGTGGCAATTGCTTGATGGATCTTTACTACGTGATCAGATGCGAACTGAAGCAGACTCTTAGCCTGATTGATACTTTCTTGATCAAGAAAGGAAGCATGATATTCAGATGCAGACTTGGAGAGTTTTTGGCTTGTAGGGCTCCTTGTATAATCGTCAAAATATCGAATATGCGAGGCATGAACACTTTCTATACACGCGTACTCATATAGCCTTTGTTCCAAGCTTTCTAATAGCTTTTCAGCCCCTTCATGGATGGCAAGAGCTTTCATATCAGCCTGCTTGACAAGGTATTTAATCGCTTCCAGCTGGATACAGAAGTCGATATACGTATGAATGGGCTTTTCAGTGAACGACTCACTCTTTAGGCCTTCTAGGGTAGAAGAGGACTTTATTTTTTCATGAGCCTCTTGTAGGATCTTCGCTTCAATTTCATGCAAGATATCCTTGGGGAGTCGCTCTAAAAGGTCTTGTAGGTTAGTGATATTACGTGCATGCAACTCTTCTTGTAGACCTTTAATTTCTTTTCGGACCTCTTTACGTAGGCGTAAAATATCCGTTTGGTCCATCTCTTTTAGAGAGAGCATGCCGCCATCTACCTTAGGCCGCTGTAGCTTTGTTTCCCATTTCTTGGAGTGTTCATACTGGAAGTCTTTATTAAGAGCTTTCTGTGAGAAAGAAGTCGGAGAAGAAGAATTCGGAGGGGTTATATATTTTGCAGCATCAATCTGTAAGGGAGATGGATGCGCTTCTTCCTCTTTCTCAAGCTCCTCAGGCTCTCTTCTAAAGTGATTACTACCACCAATACTAGAAGTCATAAGAGTGTCTCCTAAGCCGCAGGAGCGGATGTATGAAAGCGAAATCGAGGTTGGTGCAGGTCAGGAGTTCCCTCCATTTCCTCTAGGATATCGTTAATTTCACTTTCTTGGAGTTCGATGCCACCATCTTCTTTAGGTAAAGAGGCTTTTCTACGTAGAGATTGCTCCAGTGCAATTTTTGCTGTTTCGCTTCGACCTGTATTTTTTTCCTGAAGCTGCTTGATCGATTGAAGCCCCATCTCTTCTCTAGCAAATGCTTCTGCAGCTTCAGAAAGAAGTTTTTCTTCTCTTTCTTTTATCTTTGCATCAAAGAACTCTTTGCAAATTTTTCGTTGAAAGTATTCTTTATGACACTCTTTTTCTATCTGCTCGCGCTCTCTTGAAGATAAATATTGCACCTGTCTTTCACTTAACTGTAAATCAACAAACTCTGCAAAGGGGATATCTCCTTTATTTCCTTCAGCATAAGCCTTTAAGGCTGCTTCTTGATAAAGATCTCCATGGTCTTCTTCATGCTTTGCTAGGTATATTTGGAGATCTTTATCCAGGATGCCATGTCGATGCTCCTCTCGAACAAGAAGATCTGCTCGTTGGTGGATATCGTCTTTCAGCTTCTTGAATTTAGTATTTGCGCTACTTGCAATTTCTTTCTGCGTCTCTTGCTTAACGGATTGAACTCTTTCCTCAAAAAACTTTTCAACGCACTTTTTGCTTCGAGCATAGTTAGAGAAAAGAGCTGCAAAAGCACAGGCTCCAAAAAATATAGCTGGAAATATTCCTCCAGAGAGCACGGAAACTCCCAATGCACCAGCAAGAGCTAAACCTCCAGTAACCACTGGAGCTGCAATCGATACGAATGCACAAAGCCTATTTGCTGTAGAGCTATCTTCTCTTAAGACGCGAACGAGTGCCCCTAAACGGTCAATGAACACATGTCTTAGTGCACGCCCAGCTCTGCGCGCAAAGCTTGTAAAAAAGTTGCCCTCATCTGTAAGAGCTTTAGTTAGTTCACCTGCACTTGTAGCAATATCAAGGTTTGCTTGTGCCTGAATGACTCCCTTTGCCCCATTCGTATAAGCCTCAGCTAGCGTGTAGAGACCCTCTCTTGTTTCAGGTTTAATATTATTGACAGAGTACCGAATAAAGTCACTGGATAGTGCGCCCCATGCAGCGCCAACAAGTCTTGAGGCAACACCTCCCACATAGGGGACTTTCTCTACAAGGCTTCGGACGACACTGCTGCGTTGTTCTGGAGAAAATGCTTCAGAGGCAGCTCCAGTTAAAGGGACAAGAATACGAACAGCATCACAGATAGCCTGCATGCGCTTGATTGTCTCTGGGTCGGCCATAGGCCTTTCTTCATCTCCAGGAACGCCTCGTAAAAATGCATGCGAAAGGACTTGCGTGCGGATGCGCTTTAAGTAGAGAGCCGCATCTCTATCTCCTTTTACAAGATTCGCAATTTGGTCGAGGTCTGCAACAAGTGTGGATCCCATTTCAGGGTTATCTTGCATAAACTTTAAAACCGCTGTAGCCTCTCTCGCTAGCTCGCGAGTAAAGCCCTGAAGAGTAACTTCTCCCCCTGCGGTTTTTTTTAACGCTTTACAGATATCGGATTTGATGAGGTTGAGCCCGTCAACCATATTGTAACCAATATCAGCAAGAGCACGCCGACGGTTCATCTCTTCTATTGAAGGTTGTTGGTGCCAGTACTCTTTTAAATGGAGAATGGCTGCCTGCCCGCTGTCCATTAGTAAGCTCATTAAGCTCGATCCAGGGATTGCTGAAAAGGAAGCAGAGCGGAGATCCTTACTTTCAGATAAGTTATCCTCGAGTTCTTTTTCTAGCTCACGAAGCTTTGCAGCACACTTGCCATAGGCCTCTTCTAGAGAGGCTTTATGCCTGGCCACATCTTTAGGTTGTGCAGCTTCTGTCGAAGAGTTGCATGCTGTTAAGTTTTGAATCACCTTTTGCATCACAGCAATAAGCTCTTCCTTTTCGTACCAAAGCCTTGTTTTCTTTACCTCCAGAATAGCAAGTTTTAAGTTTTGCAATTCACTTTCTGACCGCTCACCTTCAGGTAGGCGCTCCATAGCAGTAATTTTATCTCTGAGGTCGCCTACCTGGTCATTTAGATTCTGTATGTGGTCTTCATTGGTTGTTCTTTTCCAAAAAATGCTCTTGGCATTATCCAAAACATCTGAAAGTCCTCGCAATGATGAGGAGGTTGTAGCGCCGAAACGAATTTTTGATTGGTGTGCAATTGCATACTGAGACTCTCGCATGGCATCCTCTAGCGCATCCTCATCGACTCCTACCTCTAAGTAATCGAGTATGTGGAAATGGTCAGCGACAAATGCATCAAGTTTCCTATCTTCCCGTTCTCTTTCTTCTCCAGTCGCTCGTGCTTGTTCAATCCTCACCTCTCTTTCTAGAGTAAAAAGCTCGGCAGGGGTTGTAAATTTTGCTGAGGAAACCTCTTCAAGCCTAAGCTGAAAGTTCTGAATGTTATGTCGAATTTTCGGTAGAATGAAGGTTTCGATTAACTTTGGGTCTACAACATCTTTTAGCTCTTCTGGTAGGTCTGTCTCGCGAGAGGTGGTTGCCGCAGTCCAGAAGGATCCTGCTGTTTCTATGTTTAAGACAGGCCCTTCCCATGTACTGGTAACCGTAGGAACCTCTCCCATTCCTTCAAAACGCTCATCTCCATGATATCGAACAACTGGAAGAGACCCTTCTTCTGAGCCTAAGGATACTGTGCAGTTTCCCCCATCCAAGGACTTCTCTTCACCTTTGCCAAGAACAAGAGTCCCATCTTCTGTTCTGATGGTCACCTCTCCAGATGCACTGACATGTATATGGTCTCCATTGTTATTGGCTAGTTTCATCCCTAAGCCAACAATTACCGTTTTTCTATCATCAAGAATAGTGAATTTGCTACGAGCACTTTCTAAATAAACACGCAAGTCATCGAGTTGGGTAAACAGGAGGTGGCAGGCAGCTTCATGCCTTTCCATAGGGGAGAGCGTACGGTCAAACCCATCGGAGTAGCTTTTTTGGATTTTAGCTATCCATCGGTCTAGGGTATCTGGTGTGATCACTGTAGATCCTGTTTCTGCAGAGATCTCTTCCCACGTTTTGCCTGTTTCTGAGTCAATATAGAAGTTTTTAAAGAGATCTTCTTTCACTCTTTGTTGCGAGCGCACACAGCGCAAGCTGGCTAAAGAAGCTATTTCATCTGCTCTCCCTCGAACAATGGTTTCATGAACCTCAACAGTTCGATCTGTCATTTCTTGTAGAAGAGCTTGAGCCTTAGTTACACTGGCTCTATCCATAAATGAAGCATTATATTCAGAGGCTACTCTAGAAATTGCTAAGTTTTCATCACTTTGCGTGCGCGCATAGTCAGAAAAATGATTGCTATATGCACTATGGATATTTTCAATGCAGGCAAGTTCATAAAGCCTTTGGCTGAGGTTGTCTAACTGACTGCGCCCCCCAGGGAATCCTTCTAAGACTCTTAAAAGGTGGATATTGCTATTGCGGAGTTGAAACTCAATCTCTTCTTGCTTAACACGGTGGACAACAAGCTTTTCAATTGCTTCTTTAGCAAGGGGAGGGAGCCTTTTCCCTTTCCCATCCTCATCAACACACACAAAGCCCATCTTTTCGTTAATCTGCTCGATCACGGTCTCTTGGATGCTTCGCCTCGTGGCTTCCGGGGTGCTAGCAATAAGGGACTCATCAAACAAGCCACTTGTTGTGAGCCTTTCTTCAATGCTAGAGATGTCTTTTTTTGCCGCCTTACGGACACGTAAGATATCTGTTTGGTCCATGTCATATAGTGAGAGACTTCCCCCATCAACCTTCGGGCGATGCAGCATAGATTCGAGTGTTCCAGAGCCTCTTGATAAGACCTGTTCAGTAAGACTTAAGTGTCGTGTTGTGGAAGGGGTAGAAGGAGCGACTGGAGCAGACTGACCTCCTCCGAATACGCTTCTCCAAGCTCCACTTAAGGAAAACCCCCAGCCAGATGATTGACCTGCGCTTTCATCTCTTTGTGCTGCTTCTTCTCTATCAAATTCCTCAGGCTCTCCTCTACTAGTAGAGTCTCCTCTTAAGTTGCCACTGTCACCACCAATGCCTGTAGCCATAAGAATAACCTATTATAATACAAAACTAATCCTAGTTTTATTTTAAAATAATTTATTATATAAATCTATGCACTTTAGTATTTGTACTATTGGTTTGTTTTATTTCTTTATTGGCATAATTCTTGCTGCTTAAGAGAAGACTTTTTCTTTCTCAGAATGTTCATATTATGGCATACCGTGAGGTATCCTAAGATGAGTCACTGGAATGCTAAGACAAGCGCAAGGTCCTACATGGAATAAAGAGTCTGGTTACATTTATGTGATGCTTGGCTCGGCGATTGGCTTTGGTAACATATTGACCTTCAGTGGGCATTGTTACCGAAATGGGGGAGGGGCATTTATGTTGCCCTACCTGCTCGTTTTGCTGTTGATGGCTCTACCCCTTTTATTTTTAGAAAGCTTCTTAGGGAAGACCTATCGTAAGCCTATTACAACTTGCTTTGCTCTGGCTCAAGGGAAAAAATGGCGCTTTTTTGGCTGGTTCTCCGTATTGACCTGCTTTACGATTGGGGCTATATATATTGTAATTTCCGGTTATTCAGGGGCTTATGCTTTATTTTCTGCCCTGGGGAATATGCGAGAAGCAACCGACCTCTTTTTTAAAGATGAATTTTTATCTGTTTCAGGCCAGCTCACAGAACTTGGAGGCTTTTCTTATAAGGTAGGCATTGCATCTGCGATTGTTGTTTTGCTGACTTGGTGGGTGCTACATAAAAATATCCGGCGTGGACTTGAAAGCTTTTGCTCATTCTTTCTACCTCTCCTATTTACTCTACTGGTTCTCTTTGTTCTGTTGATTTTTGTCTTGCCCGGGTCTATTGAAGGAGTCGTGCATCTTTTTCAAGTAGATATGAGTCGCTTGGCCAGCCCATTTTTATGGCGAGATGTGATAGGGCAGTCCTTTTTTAGCCTTTCTCTTGGGTTGGGCATTGTCACAGGACTTTCTAGATATACAACAAATGAAACCAACTTGCCTCGTGCAATGTTTGCTGTTGCCTTTGGAGACTTTTTTGTGTCTGTCTTGGCAAGCATTGCGATTTTTGGCTGCTTAGGGTTCATTGCTGATGTGAATGGGATGCAGATTGGAGAACTGATTCATTTAGAATCGGTTTATGAGCTTGGTTTCGTCGTATTCCCAAAAATTATGCTTACCCTTGGAGGGGGGCTCTCTCAATTTATAGGGTTCCTCTTTTTCTTTTGCTTGTTTATTGCCGGTACTACCGGGCTTTTTGCTATCTTAGAAGCTGTGATTGGCAACGTGGTGGAAGAGTTTCCCATTTCGCGCCACAGAGCACTCATGCTTGTCCTCATTGGTTGCTCTTTGCTTGCCATTCCTCTTTGTATGGGAAATGGCCTTTACCTTATGCAAGTGATCGAGCCGATGTTGATGGGGGATGCAGTGCTGATTGGAGGCATCGTTGAAATCGTAGTGTTTCTTTACTTATCTAAAGAGATTAAGCATCACCCTATTTGGCAGTCTTCTATGCGCTCGAAGTATGCATATATGATTTTACGTAGCGTGACACTGACTTTGTTATTGATGGGGCTTGGTGGCGCTTTAGCAGCGGAAATTCGTACGGGCTTTCACTTAGCAGAAGCCATTCGCTGGGGCTGGTTTTTTGTAGTATTGCTTTTAGCAGGTATAATTACACTATTTGTTCAACCGATGACGATGAGGAAATATGAAGTTTAAGCTTGCTCTTTGCCTGCTTTCTGCATGGAGCTTAGGTTTGTCTTTGGGTGCGAGTGAGCCCCTATCTCTTTATGATGTAGAAAAGATCGCTTTTCAGCAAAACCAAGCGTATCAGCAAGCACGACTCTCTGCACAGGCACAGTTAGCAACAAAACGGGTGGATTTTGCCGCTTATTTACCCCAGATTAGTTATAGCGCGTCAAGGCGGCAAGCAAGTAAACCTTCGCCTTATTTCTCAGGAACACGCTTTTATAGTAGTCGTTTTCAGTTGAGCCAACAGTTACTCTCGACAAATACTTGGTTTCGTTATCGGTCGAGTGCCGCAAAGTTTCAAGCAAGTGCATTTGACTTTTTGCAGGTTGGGAGTCAACTGTTAACAGATGTGCGTAAAGCTTACTTTGCGGTTGCTCTAGCAGCACGCAACTTGCAAATCCAAGAGGCAGAGGTTTCTCTCTTACAGTCTGATGTAAAAAATGAACGCCTGAAGGCTGAACAAGGATATGCTACGGACTTTCAAAAGTTGCAAAGTGAAGTCGCCCTTGCCCAGGCGCTTGCAAGCTATTATTCTGCTTTAAGAGAGCTTCATGATGCGAAGTTAGGTCTTAACCAACTGATGGGATTTGATTCTACCCATATTGACAAATGGGCATTGCAAAATGAAGACTTGGGTTTTGAGGCCTTTCATGACCTGCAGGAGTTTGTCTCTCTTTTTTCTTCAAGCCTAGAGGCAAGAGGTATTACAGCCCATCATCTTGTGGGGATGGATCTTGATGCTTTACAGGAGCTTTTCGAAGGTGGGGTACTAGGAGCTCAGGTGCGCTCTTCATGGCTAGCACGAGCGATCGAAAACAACCCCTCTCTCAAAGCTCAAGAGCAGCAAGTGAAGGCTGCAAAGGCGGGCTATCGTGAGCAAATAGGGAAGTATGTACCTGATATTTCAGCTGAGGTGAACTATGTTGGCCCTGAAGGATCTGGAACGAGTTTTGGTTCTTTGAAGTATCGCTGGGAGAGTACGATTCGGTTGAATTGGTCTCTTTTTGATAGCTTTGCAAGGGAAAATAGTGTAAAAAAGGCGCGCTATCTTTTTGATTCTCAGTTGGCTGGGCAGCAGCTTCTGCTGAATAAGGTTTCCGCAGATGTAGAAAAGGCTTTCATTCGCTTAGAAGAAACAATTTTACAATACCTGATAGCAGAAGAGGCTGTGCGCTTATCTGAGTTAAATCTAGAGTTAGCTGAACAACAGAAAATTGAAGAGGTTATTACCACGCTGGATTTTTTAGAGGTCGTAAAAGCTAACCGTGATGTGCATCACTTGCTTAGTACTTCTATATATCAAGTTCTTAGCTCTTACTTTGACTTGCTAAATGAAGCGGGGGAAAACCTCTCATACATAGAGACTCTAGATCGATGAAAGAAAAAGGCACACTCCACCTGTTACCCAATCTATTAGGCAAAGAAGCTTCGTTAGAAGAGAGCTTTCCACCATCTATTTTTACTATTGTTCCTAAACTTCACGGCTTGATTGCAGAAAGTGAAAAGGCTGGGAGGCTATTTTTAAGCCACTTTTCCTTAGAAAAGAAAGTGCATGAGATTCCCTTAGCTGTGGTGAATCAAAAAACCTCTCCAAAAGACTATGCCTTTTACTTAGAGCCTATGAGTGAGCAGGGAGAGGCGTGGGGCTATGTCTCTGATGCAGGGCTCCCTGGCATTGCTGATCCTGGGGGATTATTGGTTGCGCAAGCACGAAGGGTTGGAGTTGCGGTACAAACGCATATAGGACCTTCCGCAATCTTTTTAGCATTAATGCAAGCGGGCCTGCCAGGAAGAGGGTTTAGCTTTCATGGCTATTTGCCAAGAGAACCCCAGCAGCGGACAAAAGCTATTCGTGCTTTTGAGAAGCAGTCACGGCATCAAAATGTGCAGGTTTTTATCGAAGCCCCCTATCGTAACGCCTATACATGGAGTTCTCTGATCGAAACTTTGCAACCAGAAACTTTACTCGCAGCTTGTGTGGACCTTATGCTTCCAAGCCAAGAAATACATGTGCGACGTGTGGCTGACTGGAAGCAGGCAAAACCTCTCTTGCTTGAGAAAAGACCCGCAGTTTTTCTTTTCGTTGCACGTTAAAAAAGCCTTGCGTGGAAAGCTTCAGGGGTGTAAGCAAGGGGCTTAAGCTTTTGTAAATCTTTTTCTTGGTAGGGTTATGCAGGCAAATCTTTCTGATAGGAAAAAAGTCTTCCTGCAAAATTTTTCGCGGCTAGAGTCTAGGAGCAACCAGGTATGCGAGTTCCTTAGTGAACTAGCAGAAATGCCCCTGAAGAAGGTCATTGCAACCTCTGCCCTTGTGCGCTGTGATCAGAAGGTTCAAGACTTTCAAAAAGCTCTTGTGCAAGCACGTCAAGAAGTGATAGAGGCTCGTCAATCGATTGCTGCGAATGAGGACTCCCAAGAGGCTCAGCAAAGCTTCCTAGAAATCATTAAGCAGTTTGATTCTCTAGATAAAAAAGTGCGCCGTGCTGAAGATGTGATGCTCACAGCGCAAAAAGAGCGCCTGAGCTTACTTCAAGAGCTTGGAGAGCGTCAGCAGTTCTATGCTCATAAGCTTTGGACTTCGATAGAGAATGAGTGGGCAAACCTCTCAGAGTCTCCCTCTAAAGAAAAAGCCTTTGATCTGCGTATTCGGATGGCACGTACATCTGAAAAGTTTGAAGAGGCTGAATATCTTTGGTATCAAGTGATTGATCAGCGTCTTGCGTTGCTCAAATCTTGCAAAAAGACCAGTTATTTCCCTCAGCTTCTACGAGAGGCGAGCTTTTTAAATGATATCGCAATGCGTAGTACAGAGTTTTGCGAGGTTTTCCGAGCAAATGTTGAGCAGTTTAAACTGCTTCCTAGACTATGTGAGGAGTACTTCCTTGTCTGTGATGACCTAAAGAGTCTTAAAGGGAAAGTCAAAGAGGGAAGTGTGGTTAAGCAAGAAGCAAAGCAGGATCTCTTTTGGATGCGGCAAGCAGTAAAAAATTGTCAGCATCATACATCAGCAAAACGAGCCTTCTATACTAGCTGTCAGGCAACTCTTGAAGCAATTGATCAGCTAGAAGCTACGCTTCTTCAAGAATAACCAAGGCTTCCCCTACACTGTCGTAGTAGCGGCGTCCTTCCGGTGTTAGCTGTAGGCGATTTTGCTTTTGCACAACCCACCCTTTAGCCATTAGTTCTTGTATTGCCAGCTCTAAGGGGAGAGGAAGGACTTGGACGCCCAGCTCTGCAAGGGAGATCCCTTCAAATGGACGCAGACCAATAGCAAGCCTTTCTGCTGTCTGAGCTAAAGGAGAGAGCTTTTCTATATAAGCATACTGAATGGAGGAGTCAGAAAGCTCTTGGTAGTAAGCTTCTAAACTCATTGCATGCTGAAAGCGCTTCCCATCCCAGTAGCTAAATGCTGAAGGACCGATTCCTAAGAAGGGGCGCCCTTGCCAGTATCCCATATTATGTCTTGAGTAGCCTCCTTGTCGATGAAAGGCTGAGAGCTCATACTGCTCAAACCCCTGGCTTGGAAGGTAGGCAGAAGGGAGTTCATACATGAGTAAGCGTTCTGTAGAAGAGGGGAGAATGGGGATTAGCTTTTTTTCTCTTTTAGCAAAAGGTGTACCAGGCTCAATTGTAAGATTGTAAAGAGAAATATGATCAATCGGCAAAGCTGCCGCTTCTTGCAAAGACTCTTGCCAGTCTTCAATGGTTTGATTGGGGAGTTCATACATCAAGTCTAAAGAGATATGAGAAAACCCCGCTTGATGTGCCCATTGCACAGCATGGATAATTTGTTGGGGGGTGTGTTGACGGCCTAAACGCTTGAGTAAGGGAGTTTGAAAAGCTTGAGCCCCAAAACTTAGGCGGTTGAATCCAACATGCCTTAGCTCCTGTAGCAAAGAGCTATGGACCTCCTCTGGATTTGCTTCAATCGTCACCTCAACATCACTGGTTATCGGGAGTTGAAGGAGAACTTTTTCTAACAATTGAGGTGCGATGAGGGCGGGTGTCCCGCCCCCAAAATAGACAGAAATCAACTTTTTTTTGCTACGTAGAGGGGCAAGCAGCTTAAGCTCTTTAAGAAAAGATTGAATAAGCTGCTGGTGCTGCTGAAGATTGTCCTTTAAAGTAAAAAAGTGACAGTAGGGACACTGGCGCGAGCAAAAAGGAATGTGGAAGTAGAGACTGTACTCCAGGTTACCAATTATCCTCATCGTCAGGGTCTGCGATTCCTCGTCTCCAGCGGTTTGCATCGCTGAATGGATCATCGTCTTCTTCATCCTCAAAGTCACTTTCAGTGGCATCACTTACTGTGACATCAGAAGTCGTCGTGTTTTCAAATTCAGTAGATTCTGTTGTTTCAGAAGAGATGTCTGTATATCCGGAGCTTGTATTGTTATTGGCTCCTTCATCTAAGTCTACATCAGGAAGCGTCGGCATATTGATATAGCCCGATTGGCGAGGAACCCCTTTCTTTGGAGGGATATACTCCTCATCTTCCCCATTTTCTTTTAAGAATTCGAGGCGCGCTTGCTCTTCTTCAATGCGTTCTCGTACCGCTAGAATTTCCTCTTCGTGCTTCTTTTGGTCCTTTTTAGGCACAAGACCGAGGCGTTTCCATTCCTCTAGATCTCGAAGTTCGGACTCTAACTTCTTTAGCCTGTCACTCTTAACGGTCATGAAAACTCCGCCGCGTATTGAATTTTACACGGCCCTTTTAAGGAAGAGAGACGATTTTTTGCAATAAAAGACATTTTTTATCTCATTATTCCTGGGGGTTCTCATTGCGCATTATGTAAAACTCGATTAGGCTGTGCAATGAATTGGACAAAGTTAAAAATATTTTACTTGAGGGCCATATTTGATGGGGCAAGATCACCTCTCTTTTGCGCAACTTGCGCAAAGTCCGCTACTTGATGAACTTTATCAGCAATTCTTGAAAGACCCTCTAAGTGTAGATTCCTCGTGGAGATATTTTTTCTCTGGGCTTGAGCTGGGGTCTTCTAAAGAAAGGGATGGCCAAAGCCAGCCTTTTGAAGGGGTGGTGCGACTGATTGATGCCTACCGGCGCTATGGACATTTGAAGGCAAAAACAAACCCTCTCTCAACAGAAGTTCACCCCGTTGCTCAACTACAGCTGCAAACCTATGGATTTAGCGAGGCAGACTTAAACCGACAAGTGCCTACATTTCAAGTGATGGAAGAAGAACAGGCGACTCTTGGAGAGCTGGTTGATCGATTAGAAGCGACCTACTGCCAGACCATGGGAGTCGAGTTCATGGGGCTAATCAGCCCAGAGTTTGAACAATGGATGCAAGAAAAGCTTGAGCCATGTCGTGGTCAACCCTCCTTAACCTCTGATGACAAAAAGCAGATCTTAGAGCACTTAAGTAAATCTGAAGTTTTTGAAGCCTTTTTGCATACAAAGTATACAGGGCAAAAGCGCTTTTCCATTGAAGGGGCAGAGACTCTCATTCCTATGCTACAAGCTATGCTGGCTGCAGGAGCAGAACATGGTGTGGAGGAGTTTGTCTTCGGGATGGCTCACCGAGGGCGGCTCAATGTTTTAAGTAACCTTATGCGTAAGTCCTATGGGCAAATTTTTTGTGAATTTGAAAAAGGATACTTGCCTCATGAAACAGAGGGAGTCAGTGATGTCAAATACCATAAGGGATATACATCGAAAGTGACTCTTGCCAATGGCCAGGAAATGCGCCTTGTTCTTTCCGCTAACCCTAGCCATTTAGAGTCAGTAAACCCCGTTGTGCAAGGACAGGTGGCTGCAAGACAGCTCTACCAGGGAGACCAAGAAAGAAAAAAAATTGTTGGAGTTCAAGTGCATGGAGATGCAGCCATTGCTGGACAAGGAGTGGTTTATGAGACGCAGCAATTTTCAAACATCAAAGAGTACAGTACAGGAGGGACTATCCATATTGTACTCAACAACCACCTAGGGTTTACAGCGCTTCCACAAGAATCTCGCTCTACGCGTTATTGCACCGATATTGCAAAAACTTTTGGACACCCTGTCTTTCATGTAAATGCGGAAGACCCCGAGCGCTGCATCTATGCGATGAAATTAGCTATGGAGATTCGTCAACAGTTTGGCATCGATGTATTTATTGACCTAAGTTGCTATAGGAAGTATGGGCATAATGAATCTGATGAACCCATGTTTACTCAGCCCTGGCATTATCAGGAAATAGCGCAGAAAAAAACTGTCCGTGAGATCTATCAGGAGCAGTTGATTCAGCAGGGGGCCATCGACCGACAGCTTGCCGAGCAGTCCGAAAAAAGCTTCAAAGAAGCTCTTCAGAAAGATCTCGATACGATTGAGCAGTTTAAAGCTTCCCCTCCAAGTGGAGAAAGAGAAGCTCTATGGCAAGAGTATGAAAGCTTTCCTTCAGAGGAGCATGTCCTCTCTCCCGTAGCCACGGCTGTTCCTGAAGACCTTTTGCAAAAGATTGGACAGAAAATTTGTCACATCCCTGAAGACCTCAACTTGCACCGGAAGCTTAAACGCTTAGTTGGGGAACGTGAAAAAATGTTACAGGCTAAGCATGATGAAGAGGTCATCGACTGGGGCATGGCTGAACACTTGGCTTTAGGCTCTCTGTTAGAGGAAGGTGTCCATGTGCGTATTGCAGGACAAGATAGCCAAAGGGGGACCTTCTCTCATAGGCAGGCTGCATGGATTGATCAACAGGATCAACATAGCTACATACCATTGAGTAAATGTGCAAAAAACAATCCCTTGCAGATCCTTAACTCTAGCCTTTCAGAAGAGGCAGCACTGGGGTTTGAAATCGGCTATTCAATGGCATGGCCCCAAAGCCTTGTGGTTTGGGAAGCGCAATTTGGAGACTTTGCCAATGGCGCACAAAACATGATTGATGAATATGTTGTCTCTTCAGAGCAAAAGTGGGGGGTATGCTCAGGGCTCGTTATGCTCTTGCCTCACGGGTATGAAGGACAAGGGCCTGACCACTCATCGGCTAGGCTCGAGCGATTTTTACAGCAAGCAGCAGATTTAAATATCTTTGTTGCCAACCCCTCTACGCCCGCTCAATTGTTTCATTTACTCAGGCGGCAAGTACAGATGAAGTTTCGTAAGCCACTGATTGTTATGTCTCCAAAGATGTTATTGCGCTATCCTGCTTGTCGTAGTTCACGAGCTTCCTTAAGTCAAGGCGGCTTTGAAGAAATCTTAGTCTCAGGTAGCAAAAATACAGATGCAAGAAAGGTTGCTCTTGTGAGTGGTAAGATGTACTATTCATTACAGGCGGAAGCAGAAAAAAGAGGGTGGAAGCCATTCCCTTGTCTGCGAGTGGAGCAACTGTATCCTCTACATAAGCAAAAGCTGCAAAACGCTCTTGCGCAATACCCAAACCTTGAGCAACTTGTCTGGATACAAGAAGAGCCAAAGAATATGGGTGCATGGAGCTATATTGCAGATGAGTTAGAAGAGGCTTTAGGGCGCAAACCTCTATTTGTAGGTAGCCCAAAAAGCGCTTCGCCTGCAGTTGGAACCCATGCCGCTTATGAGCAGCGAATGAAAAGCATTTTTGATCAATTTGAACAAGTGATAGAGGGCTAGCATGAAAAAAGCTATTGTGATCCCCCAAGTCGGAGAGTCCATAACGGAAGCGACAATCTGCACGATCTGTAAACCCTCAGGAAGCTATGTTCAAGCAGATGAAGAGCTTTTTGAAATTGAAACCGATAAAGTAAATCAGGTGGTGTATGCTCCTGCTGCAGGGCAAGTGACACTAGATATCGCAGTGGATCAAACAGTGCAAATTGGTGCCACAGTAGGAGAGATCGATACCTCTCAGGCGCCTCCTAAAGAGGCCCCTGTTGCTGCAAAGCCTCAGCCTGAAAAAGAAAAAGAGCCGGAGAAAAAAGAAGCTTTGCCGCAAGAGGCTTCATCTACAAATACTGCAAAACCTGTGCCTCAAGCTTCAGGAGCCACACTTCGTATTCCAAGAGAGAGCTTCTTGAAAGAGGCAAAAGCCTCTGTAGCCACCACGACTCCTGCTACACAATCTGTAGCTTCGACAGAGCGAAAAAAAATGAGTAAGATTCGTCAGGTAATTGCTCAGCGCCTTGTGAAGGTGAAAAATGAAACCGCAATGCTGACAACGTTTAATGAGATCGACATGGCACCTGTCATGGCATTGAGAGCGAAGCATAAAGAAGCTTTTGAGAAACGCCATGGTGCACGGCTAGGCTTTATGTCCTTTTTTGTGAAAGCAAGTATTCGCGCTTTGCAGGAAATTCCTGGAATACTCGCTTATTTAGAGGGGGGGGATATTGTTTATCGCAATACATATGATATTGGGGTTGCTGTAGGCACAGATAAAGGGTTAATGGTTCCTGTTTTGAAGGGAGCTGATAAGATGTCGTTTGCTCAAGTAGAGTCTTCAATTGCAAACTATGCAAAGCAAGCACGAGAGGGGTCTATCAGCTTAGATGCTCTACAGGGGGGAGGCTTTACCATCACCAATGGCGGTGTGTATGGCTCTTTGCTCTCCACTCCTATTTTAAATCCTCCTCAAAGTGGAATTTTAGGCTTACATCGCATTGAAAAGCGAGCTGTCGTAGTTAATGATGAAATTGTCATTCGACCGATGATGTATGTTGCTTTAAGCTATGACCATCGTATCGTTGATGGGAAAGAAGCTGTGACTTTCCTTGTGCGGATTAAGGAAAGTCTTGAGCAGCCAGAGCGTTTACTTCTTGAACTTTAACAGGGGCCACTTGAAATGAGTCACTCTTTTGATTTAGTCGTAATTGGTGGAGGCCCAGCAGGGTATGTCGCAAGTTTAAGAGCTGCACAGCTAGGCCTAAAAGTTGCTTGTGTGTCAAAGGCAGATGCGCTTGGAGGAACTTGCTTGCAGGAAGGGTGTATCCCTTCAAAGACATTGCTGCATGCAACAGAAATGTATACATGGGTTTGTAATCATGGTGAGTCTTTTGGTCTGCAGGGGAAGGGGCTAGAACTCAACTGGGAGACATTGCAAGAAAAAAAACAAGCAGTGATCAAGCAATTTACTCAAGGGATTGCAGGCCTGATGAAAAAGAAAAAGGTTTCCCTTTTTCCTGGTCAAGCAGCGTTCCTGAGTCCTCATGAGATAGAGGTAACTTCAGATAAAGGCAAGGAGCAGCTACAAGCTAAACATGTACTGATTGCTACAGGCTCTGAGCCCATTTCTTTGCCCTTTTTGCCCTTTGAAGGGGAGCGTGTGATTAGCTCAAGTGGAGCTCTTTCCTTATCAAAGCCCCCTAAGAAGATGATTATTATTGGGGGAGGGGTGATTGGCCTTGAGCTTGGGTCTGTTTTCCGGAGACTGGGAACGGAAATTACAGTGGTGGAAGCTCTGCCTGAAATATGCCCAGGTATGGATATGAGCCTGCGCAAAGGGCTGCGCAAAGAATTAGAAAAGCAAGGAATGCTTTTTCACCTTGGCGCAAAAGCTACGGGAAGTACAGAGGGCAAATGGACAACAAAGCTCACAATTCTTGATCAAAAGCAAAATGAACAGACTCTTGCTGCAGATGTGATTTTAGTCTCAGTTGGTCGTCGTGCACGCACAGAAGGGCTGCAGCTAGAGAAAATCAATATTCAAACGGATGTTCAAGGGCGAATCCCTGTAAATGATCAGTTTCAGACAGAGCATAAGCATATTTATGCTGTAGGAGATGTCGTAGATGGGCCGATGTTAGCCCATAAAGCCTCTGAAGAGGGGGTCGCTGTAGTAGAGTTCTTGGCAGGGCATCACTCTAAAGTTTCTTATATTGAAGTCCCTAGTGTTGTCTATACAGCTCCTGAAGTGGCTTCCGTAGGATTTTCAGAGGAAGAACTCAAAGAGAACGCTGTCCCTTACAGAAAAGGGCAGTTTGCTCTGCGTGCAAACTCTCGTGCAAGTTGCATGGGAGAGGGAAGCGGCTTTGTTTCTGTTTTAGCTGATGAAGGCACCGATCGTATTTTGGGTGTCCATATATTGGCCCCTCATGCAAGTGAGATGATTACACAAGCAACGATGGCACTTCATTTTGGAGCGAAGGCAAAAGAGGTTGGGAGTATGTGCTTTCCTCACCCTACATTGTCAGAAGCTTTTAAAGAAGCTTGCTTAGCTTGTCATGGAGATGCTCTTCATTCTTGATGGCTTAGATTTTTTAACCTGCTATGCTGGGTTGAAAGCGATAGTCTTGCGGGAGTGCTGGGATACCGAAAAAAGAGCTTGCTACTAGGTAGGCTCCAAGAGCCATTGTTCCGATGCCCAAAACTGACTGTGTCGGCTTTGAGATCATGCGTTGACCAAGTGAAGGCTCTTCTCCTTCAAGGGTATTTCTTGTTTTGCTGATATCGACAAGTGCTTTATAAGTCGTATTCCTCAAATTGGTGTAGATTTCTCGTTTAGGGAAGTGGTCTTCTCTGGCTTCTCCTGCGCCATCTAAAAAGCTATTCAGGCTTAATTGGAACTCGCTATGCAACTGATCAAGCTCTTCTACAACATGATCCACAATGCTTTTCAGATAGTCGGATGGAAGGGCTCTTTGCTCTCCTAGACGAACATCTTTTTTAAGGCCACTAATCTCCATTTTGCGCAGGCGATTAATTGCAGGGGTCTCTCCAGCACTGTTCATTTTTAGCTCGATGCTTTGCCTTGCTGATTGGATATCTTTTTCTAGGCTTATACAGAGATTCTGGTGTTGACTGCTTATGTATGCTAAGTGGCTAGGGTCGTGTTGCTCTGCAGAGCGAAGCTTGCCAAGAGCTTCAATACGCTTGTCATTTTTATCTTGTAGCTTATCAATTTTACCAAGGAGAGCATAAATCTCTCCCTCTACAGCTTTTAAGGCTGCTGTTGCAGGGGATGCTCTAAAGGTTTGTCGCAATCCCCAATAGGCTGCACCCATAAAGGTTAGGCCTGCACTTGTTTGGGTGGCATGAGGTCTTGCTTGAATCGCTTTAACAAGGTGACCACAAACCTCTCGGTAGTCGCCTCCCGTAATACGAGGACCAATAAAATTACAAAGAGCTCCAACAACGTATGGAGAATGAGAAAAAATAGAGCGAATTTTGCTCATCACAGTCACTGGTGTTTTTGTTTTATTGGATAAAGAAAACGTTAAAATAGTGCTAAATAGTTCGCAAGGTGAAACTATGATTGTTTAGTTAGCAGGCCACTCTCTAGACAGTAAGTGGAGTCACATAAAGAAGCGAGGTCAAGGTCATGGGTAACGACCAGGAGCCCCTTGTTTGCTTCCTGTGTATGAGCAATCAAAAGCTGATGAATCTCTTTAGAGGTTCTATGATCCAGGTTGCCTGTAGGTTCATCTGCAAATAAAACTTCAGGGTTATTGCAAAGTGCCCTTGCAAGCGCTACACGTTGCCTTTCTCCTCCAGATAAGAGCTTCACTGGGGTGTCCAGGTGATCTTGTAGGCCGACCTCTTTCAGAAGATCGGTGGCTCGAGCATAAACTTTAGAGTGCTTGCCCGTTGGTTGGCGACCAATTTGGGCTGGCAGCAGAACATTTTGCAAGCTGGAGTCTTCATCTAAAAGATAAAAGGACTGGAAGATAAACCCAAAGTGCTTGTTGCGAAGCTCGGCTAGTGAAAAGTTGCGGAAGGGCTGGCCATTAAAGGAAATGTCTCCCTTTGTTGGGGCGTCTAAACCGGCAAGAAGGTGAAGTAAGGTGCTTTTTCCCTCTCCAGAGGCACCCACGATAGCTATGCTCTCCCCTGGAAACAGTTGGAGAGAAATGTCCCGAAGAACATGAAATGGTTTGGGTGTTTGAAAGGTTTTGTACAGGTGATGCGCTTCAAGCAAGGCTGTCATGAGGTTTTCCGCAAGATTTCTGTAGGTTTCAGCAGGCATGCTTTGCAAGCAGGGATCGTTGCTGCCAGTAGCGAGATAAGTAATGTCATCGACCAAATTTCAAGAAGGACATGCAAGCTCATCTCTTTTGGAAGGCTTTTGCCATAGAATGCTTCACTAAAGGCTTCATGGCCTTGCAAAAAGCTCAAAAAGGCAGCAAGGCTATCTAGGTTTGCTAAGGTGAGCCATGCGGCAGCAGTTCCTAAACTTGCACTGACAGCTCCAATAGCAAGCCCGCAAAAGGCAAATAGCAGTAAGATGCTACGAGACTTTGCTCCTAGAGCACGGAGAATGCCAATTTCATTGCGCTTGTCATGAACCAAGATCAATAACATAGACACAATGTTGGATCCAGCAACAAGTAGAATAATGGCTGAAATCAAAGAGAGGAGCAAGCGGTCGCTTTTTAGCTGCTGAACGAACTCTCGGCTAAAATCGTAAGTATGAAAGGTGCTGACATTCCAGTAGGAGGCAAGACCCGCCTGCTTTAGCTTGGTTTGTAAGCGGTCTGCATAAGCAGAGACCTCTTCTAGGGGTTGAGCCCAGAGTATATAACCCTCTTGGCCTTGCTGAAGCTGTGCTCTAGCCATTTCACTAACGAAATCTTTTGGAGCAAAAATAAGCTTGGAACCAAGACCTCCAAGGGCTGCTGTATAAAATCCCGCTGTATAGCAAGGAGCCTGCATTTCTTTTGCAGACGTCCCTCCAATTGCTTTGTAGTGAATACTTCCACAGGCTCCAACGGTTAACCCTTGTTCCTGTAGAGAGCTTGAAGTTAAGGTGCCTTGCCCCAAGAGAGGTGAAAAAGGTAGATGAATTTGGTCCACTTGGTAGATCCAAAGAGGAGAAAGGGAAGGGGGGGCAGTGAACTTTGTCTGAGGATCGCGAAAGGAAAGAGAGAGTGTTTCAAGCTCTACCTCTGTCCCTTCTAAGGGTAAAATGTATTGCCCATCTTTAAAAGCAGGGAGCAGAGCATTGGGTAACTTTTTCTTTTGGCCATCACCTTGGCTAATGAAAACCGTACAGTGAGTAAATAAGCGCTTAAGTTCATGGGCAGCGAGCTTGCTGGGGGGGTGCTGCAGGAGGAGAGTGTAGAGGTTCTTCAGGTCAGCAGCACTGGGAGGAAGAAGCATGTCAGCAAGGTAGGGGTCATGCTCTAAGATGGAATGTACCACAGCATGTTGTTTGATCTGCCTATTTTGCCTTCTAGAGCGAGGGGACAGCTGAAAGCGCACTTCACCAAAAGAGTAGCAAAAGCTATCCATGGCTACAGGTTTTTTTGTTGGCAGGGTGTGCACGACATCTAGTGTATAGGGAAGAAGTGCTATCTTTTGCTTTGTATTTGGAGGTTGCCAGCGAGAGGGGAAGTGGGGAGGAAGGGTTGGATCGATACCGGGCTGGTATGGAGAGGCGAGTTGATTGGATTTTTCGATAAGGCTTAAGGAGTGGTAGCCACTTTGCTCACTATAGCGATCGATTAGGTAGTCATAGCTGGTATAGTAGCTCTCTTTTGGCTCTAGGCGGCAGGGGCCATGTAATGAGACGAGTCCTTGAAGCCACTTCTGCTCTAGACCATCTGTGACGGAAAGAAACACGATAACCAGCCACACGACGGTAGCAATGACTAACGTGGAAACAAGAGAGATTAGGGATAAAGAAAGTTTACGGCGGCGAGGAAGAAGATAGCGTAGAGCTAAAGAACTTTCAAACACTCTCTTCCCCCTCGGACGTAGGCAAGACTATTTTGTCTCGCGGAAAAGGACGTGACGGCGAAGAGTAGGATCATACTTCTTGCGCTCTAAGCGGTTTGGGTGTTTCCGCTTATTTTTCTTTGTGTGGTAGGTGAAAGAGCTTTCTGTGCTCTTTAACTTAATGTTTTCACTTGCACTTGCCATGACTGACTCAACTCACAGTAAATGATTTCTCAAAAAAGAGGCTGATTTTACTCACCCTCCTAATAAAAAGCAACGTAGCTTCTCGTATATCTACTATTCTGACTATTAGGTGGTTAAGAATATGTGTTAAAATCAAAATTTTATTTTGTTACCCTAACCTTAGGGTAGCTATGGGGTTTTGATTCATGAGTGGAATAGATAGAGGTGGGGATTTAGGTCCAGCGCGAGTAGGAGATGTAGGGCGAGACCCTCAACCCTCTGATGCTAAAGCCGAGTTTCAAACGGCTCTGCAAGATATAAAGGAAAAAATTGGAGGGGGATTTGCCTCTAGTTTTCCTACTTTGAATCAATGTATTGAAGACAAAACTAAAGTCAATAGAGAGAATCAGCGAGCAATTCAAGTGGAGCTAGCCACGTTACTTGCCGATGAAAGCACCATTAGTAAGCTGTCAGATTCTGAAATTAAAGGAATGTATAAAGCTGTCTGCAATCGCGCAACTCCTGATGGCTTAGCAGGGAAAAGTTTAAAAGATCGCGTGCGCCAAGAAATGCGGGTAGGCCTAGAAGGGCTACGAGCTGTTCGGCAAGAGCCAGCACGAAGGGAGCCAGAACCTCAGGTTTTACAAGGTAGAGTTCATGTTGCTGAGGGACCATCAGTGCCTAGTCATATTTTGGCTGCTTTACCTTCTGTAGAAAGAGTAGAAGGAGAGACTAGCATGCCTCAAACAGAGCTGCAGTCAACTTTAGCTGCATGCGGCATTTCCCCTGATCAGTGTACAATTACTAAGCCTGAAGGGCATGCGAATATTGACTATCATGTTTGCTTTGCCGATTCAGAAGTGGTTTTAGCGATTGGTAAGGGGACAACAAGCACACAACTACGAGCACATGTTGCTGATGCAATGGCATCAGGAAGCGCTCTTTTTTACTTGAAAGGAGAGGAGACCGTTGTTGCAGATCTTAAGGAAGCAAGCGGTAGTGTGTATGGTCCTGTCGCCCCTCCTGAAGGATGGGAGCAAATAGAGATAGGAGGAAAGAAGGGCTATCAGACAACAATACAAGGAATGACCATTCGTTCTAGGACCTATCCAACAGGTCCCAAGCGAGCAGGGTTTGAATCTCAGTTTCAAAATGTCCATAAGATACGCGAGGCTGACCTGCCAATTTTATCTTCCGCAACACCTGGGAAAATGATGACAGATCCACATGTTTCTTTCAGGATTCGTATTGGAGACTCAGCTTATAATGTACAGGGGCTTGGTAGAGGTGAGGATGGTCAATTAAAAGGAACAGGTGCTTTTGGCCGCGTCTTTGTTGGAACGGAAGAAGGGACAGGAAAAAAAGTCGCAATTAAGCATGTATTTGCTGAAGGGGATCGAGAGGTGCGCTTTAAGGATATTAAAGGAGAGCCTCGTCTGATGCTCGATCTCCATCAAGCTGGAGGGCATCTTGTAGGAGCTTCTCAGGTAGGGCATATCGGCAAGCGTATGTTCATTGTTATGGATGCTATGGAGGGAGGAGATTTACACGATCGTATTGTAGCAAGCCATGGGGTGGCAAATATCAAATATGTGAGAGATGCTGCAAAAGGAGTGGCTGCTATGCACAGAGAAGGCGTCTTACATCTTGATATTAAGCCAGACAATATTTTAATTGGAGAAGGAGGCCGTGCAGCTGTGGGGGACTTTGGTATTTCAACGCGTCTTGCAAAGGGAAAAACAGAGGCAAGTAAAGTTTGTGGCACGCCGGGATTTATTGCTCCAGAAGTATTATCTTCAGGAAAAGCTCAGAAAGCATCAGATGTATTTTCTTTAGGAATGACGCTATACTCTGCTTTAACAGGAAGAAGACCTCGCTTTCAGCAAGGCCCTAAAGGTGAAGGTGGTGTGATCTCTTGGCAAGCAGATATAGGTAAGATTCGCTTTGGAGAAATACGAGCAAGACATGGAGAGGAAGTTGCACAACTACTGAGAGACTGTCTTAGCTTAGATCCAAAGGATCGACCGACTGCAGAGGTATTGAGTCATAAGTTAGATAGAATCCTAGCTTCAAGATAAGTGTAATAAAGAGAGAGTATAATGAGTGATGTGATTCAAGCGAATGTAGAGTTTCTGCAAAATAACCCTTTGGTAGAGCTAGTCTCTGAAAGTAGAGTGAGCGCATCTAAACAATACCTGACCAGTTATTTGGTACTCATGTTAGATAAAGAAGATGGGCACTTTTTAAAAGTAGCTCATGCGATCTACGATTTGCCTAACATGGTTGCAACAAGGGTTTGTGTGCATAGCAGCTTAGAAACAGGGAGTATACAGTCTATTGTATTTGATGGAGAACTAAGTGAAGAGCTGTCTCCTGCTATTCGTGATGTCATAGAGAAGAGCTTGCGCGTATTTAATAAAAAAATTACAAGCTCTTGACTCGTTTTGTAGTAAGTGAAAGATTGTATTTTTGTTTTTTTAGTATTAAACTATTGCCCGTTTTTTTAATTAATTTGTTGATTTCTTATGAGCGGGGTTGCAGCAAGTGTACGAAGCATTCCACAGATGCTGAGGAATAGCTATACAAAGACGAGTCAGAAGCCGCAGTCACGAACCTCCTTACTTTCGATAAATGATATTGCTTCGTCTCTCAAGAGAGTTGCTAAGACGCATTTGGCAAATTCTTTTTTTTATAAGAAGCCATATAGAGAGCATCCAAACATCAGTCACTACCTTTACTCTTCTGAAAAAGAGCTTATCTTAGCCATAGATAAAAGCCTTTCAAAGAGGCAGTTTGAAGGTTTGCTTCCCAAAGTTCTGGGGCAGACAAACAAAATGATTATTTTGGAAAAAGACCGACCTTTATCTCTTGGTATGGATGCTGCTGCGCCCTCTTTATATGGCCCTGTCCCACCTCCTAAGAACTGGTCTTTTTATCAGGATAAAGAGGGGCGAGTCGGGTACAAATCTTTCATTCAAGGGGTCCCTATTTTTACAGAAAACTATCCCACCAATAGTGTGGAGAAGGGTTTTTTGTCTAAATTTGATGGTATCTTTAAGATGGATCTATCAGAAATAGCGATTATCTCACAGGGGCCATCTTTAAATTTTTTTACAGATGCAAATCTCACTTTTACAGTGACGATTGATCAATCGACATATGAAGTATCAGGAATGGGTGTGGATGCAAGAGGGAGGCTAAAGGCTGCAGGAGCGTTTGGACGCGTTTTCCTTGGTGAAGATCTCTACTCAGGGCGCAAAGTTGCTGTGAAATATACCCTTCCAAAAGATAAGAAACGACTTTCCTATCAGCGAGACATTTTGCAAGAGTACCGGATTGCCCTCGATATGTATTCTCTCTCGCCATATTTAGCAGGAGCCTTGAAGGTAGGGCACATAGATGGTGCTATTTTTACTGTTATGGATGCACGAGAAAAAGGGAGCCTAGTTGAACATATTGTGACGGCAGATCACAAACAGCTCATCACATGGGTCCGCGATGCTGTGATAGGCTTGGAGGTCATGCATAAGAATAATGTTTTACATGCAGACTTTAAGCCTGCCAATATTTTTATTGGGGCATCCCATGCATCTCTAGGTGATTTTGGATTGTCTTGTCGCCTGAAAGATGGAGAGCATGAAGTACAAAAAAAGAATGGAACGCCTAATTATATGGCTCCAGAAGTCCATCAGATGAAGTTAGGGAAGCCTGCAGATATTTGGTCCGTAGGGGCTACTTTATATTATGTTTTGCAGGGGCAGTTCTTGCCAATGCAAAACATGGTCGTTAATTTGGAGGACATTTCCTGGGACTCTTTTCAAAAAAAACATGGCCCATCAATCACAAAAGTTGTTCGTCACTGCTTGCAAGAAAGGCCTGCAGATAGGCCTTTAGCCAGTGAGCTGATCAAAAGTCTCGATACTGCTTTGGCTATTATGTAAAGGCTTATGCTAAAGGAATTCTAGCTTTAGCCTCTAAGTCTAAGGAGTCACTTTTGCCATTATTCTTGTGGAAGACTTGGTAACCTAAACCAGCAATCATGGCAGCATTATCTAAGCTCATTCCTTTCCCTGGCCATAAGAGAGCTTGATTGGGAAATGCCTTTTCTAAAAAAAGGCGCATGGTTTGATTGTGTGTCACACCTCCTCCAAAAGCAATAGAGGATGGAGCATATTGCTCAATAGCACGCTGTATTTTCTTTTCTAGATCTGTGAAGATTGCATGCTGGAAGCTAGCTGCTAAGTCTGGATAAGATGCTTCTCCTAAAGCATTAGGGGAGGCTTTTGTGCTATTTTGTCCCTTAATACAATACATGACTTGAGTTTTTAGCCCTGAAAAAGAAAAGTCTAGAGGGGAGTTTTTTATTCGCCCTCCATGAAAAGGAAAAGCTTTTGGGTTGCCCTTTTTGGCTAATCTTTCAATTTCTGGACCTCCAGGGTAGGGGAGGTCCAGAAGCTTTGCTACCTTATCAAAGGCCTCTCCAATTGCATCATCTTGTGTCGCCCCAATGAATTGATATTGGCCAACTTCATTGATAAGGACAAGCGAGGTGTGTCCCCCTGATAATACAACACCGAGTAGGGGAAAGTCTAAAGAGTCTAGCTTGCCCATTAAAGCCGCATAGAGATGCGCTTCGATATGGTTGACCCCAACTAGAGGGATGTCAGAGCCTATTGCTAGGCCTTTTGCATAATTAAGCCCTGTCAGCAAAGCCCCAATAAGTCCAGGGCCTTTTGTCACAGCGATTAGGTCAATATCATTGAGTCGGCAACCAGCTTGGTTAAGAGCATCTCGTACAACAACAGGAAGAGCTTGAATATGCCCTCTTGAAGCTTCTTCAGGAATGACTCCCCCATATGCCCTGTGAAGGTCTAGCTGAGAGTGGATGATATTTGAAAGAACCTTCTCACCATCCTCTACAACTGCTGCTGCTGTTTCATCACAACTCGTTTCAATGCCTAATACTCGCATGGATCTTCCCTATGCCTTTTTTGGGTTCATAGCCGCCGTTGGCTTGCGTAAAAGGGGGATGGTAAGAATCGCGACAATGCCAATGACAGTGCAGGTTTTAAGTAGGAAAAAGACTTCCTGCCAGCCTCCACCATCTCTTACTACATAACCCAAAGGGCCTCCTGTAATCACAGCAGATGCTAGATAGGCAATAATGCCTAAAAAGCCCACGGCTGTTGCAGAAGCTTTCTTATGAGAGACTTCCGTCGACTGTACAGCGAGAAGCATTTGTGGGCCAAAAATAAAAAAGCCAATGGCTCCCATCACAGGTTCTGTAAGGAATTGATAGTTTGAGGAGCTTGAGCAAAGACTAAATAAGTGAATGGCGGGAATCAGCATAAGCATGAAAATTGCATTAGGAGCTGTGCGTCGTCCTTGGAAGAAGAGATCTGACACCCAGCCAGCAGCTAGGCTACCAATAAATCCACCGACCTCAAACCACAAGATACAGCGAGCTGCTTGCCAGTTTTCAAATCCCTTTGCTTCGACAAGAAAGAGGAAAGACCAGTTGCTGATTGTCCAACGGATAATATAGACCATGAGGTTTGCAATTGCGACAAACCAGATCAACTTATTGAGAAGGATGTGCTCAAAGAGGATCTCCTTAATCGAAAAATCTCGCTCGTAATAGGAGGCAGATTTGGAATCCTTATCTTTTTTAAAGGATTCGATTGGGGGGAGCCCCAGAGATTGAGGGGTGTCGCGCAAACGGTTGATGAGGAAGAAGCCTGTAATGATTGCAATGATGCCAGGCACCCACATCACAGCTTGCCACCCTTTATTTTGTAAAAGCCAAACAGCAAGAAGGGGGAAGAGTGCAGCTCCCGCATTGTGTGAGGTATTCCAAATGCCCCACCAGCGTCCTCGCTCTTTCTTTGCATACCAGTGAGTGAGCAATCTATGGCAGGGGGCAGAGCCAAACCCTTGAAACCAACCATTGAGAGTCCAAAAGACCACAAAAGCAAATAACGAACTCGACAAGCCAAAGAAAATATTGACAATGCCTGTCATAACCAGGCCAATCGCCATGAAAAATCGGGGATTGGCTCGGTCAGCCAGAATGCCATTTGCAAACTTACTGATGCCATAAGCTACCTGAAAGCAAGAGACAAGCCAGCCAAGAGCGACTTCATCAAAACCCATCGTTTTGAGAGAGGGCATTCCCATTGCAAGGGAGCCTCTTGTAAAGTAGTAAATTGCATATCCAATAAAAGAACTATATAGAATGCGCCAACGCCATTTACGATATTCAGTGGAGATTTTTTTACTGCACTGGATAGGGGGCGCAGGTTGCGCAGGTAGTAAAAAAGAAAGTTTACTACGCATGAAAGCCTCCCTCTAGGAAGATAGTCGCCTACACAAGGCTGACAAAACGTTTAATGAGCGAGAACTATAACTGAGACGCTGCTTTTTTGTCCGCAATCCAGTGAGAAGGATTTTTATGTGTTCCTACAGCTTGAGAGGGAAGAAGCTCTGGCTGGTAGGTTTTTGTGAAGATCGAGGCTAGCATCGGGGCTTTGCTCTCTCCTAAAACATAAAAGCGTACAGCACGCGCTTGGTTTAAGCAGAGAAAGGTAAACGTCATACGGCTGGTCTGTTTTTGGGGAACATGGTTGGCAATCACAAGACGTGCTTGCTCTTTGAGTCCTTCCGTATGCGGAAATAATGAAGCAGTATGACCATCATCTCCCATACCCAGCATGATAAAATCAAGTTTGCCATCAGGCACATGAGTGAGGAGAGTTTTCTCGTATTGCTGCGCTGCTTGGTCTAGGTTTTCAGCCTCAGCTGGCATGCGAAAGATTTGCTCTTCAGGGATTGGCAGCTTGGCAATACCATACTCCATAGCCATATGATAGTTACTATCCGGGTCTGTAGGTGGAACCGAGCGCTCATCACTCCAAAATACCCAAACTTTTTTCCAGTCACAGCTATCTTGGTGATTTTTTGCTAAGCAATCATAGATCACTTTTGGTGTGCTGCCTCCAGAAAGAGCGATGACAAAGCGGCCTCTTTGAGAAATAGCTTGTTGCGCCTGCTCAATAATATCTTTTACACAGTAATCAATGGTCTCTTCTTTGCCTCCAGGAACAATCAATTTCCTGGGAGCGTCATAGGGAGAGATGGGTTTGGTCATGCTTCGATATCCATGTGGGAAATGAGTTTAAGTGTGTTGATATAGTGGTAGCTAGTATAATTCTGTAGTACTCGTTTAATTAAAGGAGCTTGGTTGCCATTTGGATCGAGGTGGTGTGTAGTGGGGAAATCACAATGGTCTTGAGTTGTGCAATGGGCATGTACAAAAGGGCCCGTCTCATCTTGTCGAATCAGAACCTGATCATTGTGATAGCTTGTTGCAGAAAAACAGGTGATCGCCCCATGAGGGAGGTTTTCACGAGCTTCTGGAACAAGACTAATAGAAGCTTCTCCCATCACATGCTTGTAGGTGACTCGAGTACTTCCTTCATAGGAATCACAGCTTAGGAATGACCAGTTTAGGCTAGCAGCAATCCAAGCTTGTAGTAGGAAGGCTGGCAGCTGATCATTGTAGTCTTTATCTTCAATCGCATTGTATTGAATACGCAGGTGCTTGGCTTCAGAAAGAGCTTTTACCCTTTCTTCCGAATGAATCACTCTCCGTATCGTGTCGCGCCATGGGTCAAGCATAGACCAGTTAAGGTCTGAAACGCCGCCGCTATACTTCTTCGTTTGCTTTAAGATGTAGCGGGCATACTCAGCAATATCATGGACACAGGAAGAGTCGAAGATGATATGGCTGGCCAGCTCCTGCATAGCAGGAAAGACTTCACTGTCATTTGCGGGGTTTTGAGCCCATAAGAGGTAGATAGGAAGATCAGGTAAAATATGAGGAAGCACAAGAAACGGCGTTTGCATGCGCAGGGCAGAAGGAACTTTTAGAGAGATTTGATCGTGAGCAACAAGGTTTTCTCCCTTCCCAATTAGCTCCGCAGAAACATCTGCACGCACTTCGTTGTGACGTGTGGCACGATCTTCATATACAGAGATAACGCGGCATGGGTATTGAGAAACAACATTTTCTAAAGTAGAGTGCAAGACAGTATGGGGCTCAGAACTCTCTTCATAGATGAGCAAGTTGAAAAGACAAGCCTTGATGGTTTTTTTTTCTTCTAGCTTTTTCCAGATTCCATCAAGCGTGGTGCCAATCTCTGAAACGGGGATATTTTCTTTTCGCAGGGTGTCAGACACAGTCTCTCTCCAAGGCTTACATTAGTCGCCATTTATGTCCCTCTCGGGCGAGAAGCTCATCGGCCTCTTTAGGCCCCCAGGTACCAGCTTGGTAATTGGGGAAGTTGCTTGCTGGGGCTTCTTGCCACCGTTCAAGTACTGGGGATAGGAGCCTCCAAGAAGCGAGAACTTCATCCCCTCTGGCAAATAGGGTTCCATCTCCAAGAATGCAATCTAAAATTAAACGCTCATATGCCTCTGGAGGAACTAGACCGAAGTATGTGCCATAGCGAAAGTCCATTTTTACCGGTTGAATGGACAAGTCACTGAGGCCAGGGACTTTACTATTGAACCGCAGGGAAATGCCTTCATTCGGTTGGATACGAATGACTAAGACATTGGGGGAGAGGGTATTGGTATTTTGCTGAAAAAGAATCCCAGGGACATCCTTGAACGTAATAGCAATCTCTGTAGCTCTTTTAGGGAGTCGCTTCCCCGCTCGCATGTAGAAAGGAACACCAGCCCAGCGCCAGTTATCTACATACAACTTGAGAGCGACAAATGTTTCAACAGAAGAGTCTTCTGCCACGTTATCTTCTTCTCTATAGCCCTTGACCTCTTTCCCATTAATGAACCCTGTATCATACTGGCCGCGCACGACATGGTGGCTGAAATGGTTCAAATCAATCGGTCGAATGGACTCTAAGACTTTGACTTTTTCATCGCGAATTGCTTCGGCATGTAAGTTGACTGGAGGCTCCAGAGCAACAAGAGATAAAAGTTGCATCATGTGGTTTTGCACAATATCCCTTAAGATCCCTGCTTCTTCAAAAAAGCGGCCTCGGGAACCGATACCAATCTCTTCTCCAACAGTGATTTGCACATGATCAATATAGTTATGGTTCCAAAGGGACTCATAAATGGAGTTAGCAAAACGGAAGACAAGTAAGTTTTGAACTGTCTCTTTCCCTAAGTAATGATCGATACGATAGATCTGGCGCTCATCCAAAAAGCGCGTGATATGAGACTGAAGTTCTACAGCAGATTCTGTGTCATGACCAAAAGGCTTTTCAATAATTACGCGAGACCAGCGGTCCTTTACTTGCGAGGGGTCATAGATTAAGCGGTGTTGATGGAGTTTCTCTGTAATGACAGGGAAGAAGCTGGGTTGAGTCGATAGGTAGAAAACTCTGTTCCCTTTAGTTCCAAATTTCTTATCAAGCTCTTCTAAGAAAGAATGGAGGGCTTCATAGCGCTCATCATCATCAAAATCAGATTGATGATAGAAGATCTTGTCGGCAAAGAGGTTCCAAACGTTGGGGTCTACAGGTTTAACCCTAGAAAATTGGTTGATCGCTTCTTCCATCTCTTGACGAAAGGCATCATGAGACTTTTCTCTTCGCGCAAATCCTACGCAGGCAAAGTGTTTAGGAAGCTGTCCCTCTCTTTCTAAGTTATAGATTGCAGGGAAAAGCTTTCTTGCTGTTAAGTCTCCTGTCGCCCCAAAGATAACAAGAATACAAGGGGCTGGGCGCTTATCCAGGTGGCCGTGCTCTTCCAGTGGGTTCGAAAAAGAGGAGGGGGTCATATGCGCACTCCGATTGAGCTTTACATCTAGTCAAGATGAATCAGTAGCAAAATTCCCTTGTTGTGTCAATTTCAAACTTCCAAATCAAGCATATAGAGAGCAGTTTATTGAGTGCGCTTACCTTGACAGAATAGAGAAGGCAGCTCTAGCATAGCCAATTAAAACAATTTATTAGAGGAGTCTTCTTATGATCAGACGCATGTTGATTGCGCTCTCAGCCCTTCTTATTTCTATATCTTCTTTGGGGCAGGCTGCCGAGGCGAGTAATACAGAGTACGAAGCTAAAGACTATTCTCATTTATTGGGGATGCCAGGTTTTAGCGATGATGCGTTGATCCTTCATTTTAAGCTCTACCAGGGCTATGTTAAGACGACAAATATGATTGCAGAAAAGCTGCAACATATGGCGGTGAGTGATCAAAATAATGGGCCTGAATATGCCGGACTAAAGCGTATGTTTGGTTGGGAATTTGATGGGATGCGCTTGCATGAGTACTACTTTTCCAATCTCGGTGGCAAAAAGAGCCTTTCTTCAGAGCATCCACTTTTTCAGCAGATGGTAAAAGAGTTTGGTAGTTATGAAGAATGGAAGCAGGATTTCGTGGCAACAGGCATGATGCGGGGCATTGGCTGGGTCGTCCTTTATATTGAGCCTCGTGAGCAGCGCCTTATGAATACATGGATTGATGAGCACGACTTAGGACATCTTGCTGGAGCAGAACCGCTTTTGGTAATGGATGTGTTCGAGCATGCGTACCTACCTCAGTTTGGCTTGGATAGAAAGAGTTATATCGAGGCCTTTTTTCAGAATATTAATTGGGAAGAAGTCTCTTCTCGCTATGAGAAAGCACAAATTAAATAAAAAACACTGATTTTAATTAATTAAATTGTTTTATTGTTAAGTTTTTGTTAAATTAACTCCCTTTTTATTTAAAGGGAGTTAATTAATGTCCTCTCTATTCAAAAGTATTCTTTTGATAGCTACTTTCTTGTCCGTTTCTACAACTAGCTATGCCATCTTCAGGCCAAAAGACCAAAAACAGGTAAAAGCAGAAAAAGAGGATCACCAATCCACTTTTCTCTCTTATGTGCCCTCATCTCATCCTTATGTGATTAAGAAGTATGATCAGTTCATTTCTTCGCTTCAGAAGCTTTCTGATGCAGGGAAATTAGATGCATCATCAAAAGAAGCTCTACTCGATGCTTTGCTGTTTGCTGCAGAAAAACATCAAGGAGAGTTTCGTAAAGGGATGTCTCACAACCCTTACATTGTACATCCTTTACGAGTGGTAAATATCTTGATGGAGCGTGCTCATGTAGAGGATGTCGACATACTCACCGCAGCTATTTTACACGATATTGTTCAAGGGAACCCAGATCGTTTGAATCAGGTTCATCGCAATTTCGGACAGCAGGTTGCGTCCTATATTGCAGAGCTTTCAGATGATTTAAGCTTACCCTTTGAAGAGCGTAAAGCTTACCAGGTAGAAAGAGCACAAAATGTTAGTAAGGGAGCTGCTCTGATTATCATTGCTGATAAGTTGGATAATATCGAAAGCATTCACCTATCTCCTCCTCTAGACTGGGGAAAAGAGCAAAAGTTTGCTTATGTAGCCTGGGCGGATCAAGTGGTTCGTAATTTGCCTGCAGTGAACTTTAGTCTATATGGATCCTTCCAAAAAGCTGTAATGAGCTTTTATGCAAGCCTCCATAAGTCAAATGGCAAGTAGCAGTGATCTATATAGAAAGTAATTAAAAAAATATGTATATGCTCCCCGGATGGGGTAGGGGTAAAAGCATCGCTTTCGCTCTCTTATCCTCATAAAATAATAATGGGGGGTATATGCACTGGGTGCGCACTTGTGTTGCGGTTTGTGCCGTTTTAAGCAGTCTTCTACATGCAGAGAAGATTGAAAAGACATTCACCATTCTTAGTGTGAATGATGTCTATGAAGTCGACGCGAAGAGAGAGGTCGGAGGGCTTGCAGAGCTTGCTTCACTGATTCAGCAAGAGAAAGCAAAGGCAAAAACCTCTGTGGTGACTCTCAATGGAGACTTTCTTTCTCCTTCACTTCTTTCAACTCATTTTCATGGAACACATATGGTAGAGATTATGAATCGGCTACCTGTAGATTTTGTTGTGTTTGGAAATCACGAATTTGATTTCGGCACAGAAATTTTAAAGAGTTGCATGGACTTATCATCTTTTCAGTGGTTTGGAGCTAATGTTCTCACAAAAGAAGGGGAGCTCTTTCACTCTGCTGTTAAAGAGAAAATTATAGATTATGATGGGGTGAAAATTGGCTTTTTTGGAGTTGTGACACCTGAAACGAAAAAGCTTTCTAGTGGTGGAGGGGAGGTGGAGTTTTCTGCTGTTATCCCTGCTGCAAAAGAAGCTGTACGGTCTCTCAATACACAAGGGGCGGATGTAATTGTGGCCCTGACACACTTAACAATAGAAGAAGATGAGGCGCTGGCAAAAGAAGTGCAAGAGGTTGACTTGATCTTAGGAGGGCATGAGCACTTTCCCTTTACCAAACAAGTAGGAAAAACTCTCATTCACAAGTCAGGGTGTGATGCACACTACCTTGTACGCTTTGATCTGCATATTCAAAAATGGATAGATAAAGACCGACAAAAACATGTACGTGTAGTGCCTGAGTGGTCGATGAAGGCAAACTATCAAGGGGAGAAAGACCCACAGCTAGCAAAGACTATAGCCCACTTTCAAAAGGAGATGGATCACGCTCTTGGTGAGGTTGTAGCTCAATCACAATCTCCTCTTTGTAGCCACTCTAGTTGTGTCCGGTCAAGAGAAACCGCCATTGGAAACCTCTTTGCTGATGCCATTCGCCAAGCATATCAAACAGATGCTGTGATTTTAAATGGAGGAACGATTCGTGGAGAGTATGAATATGAAGCAGGCCATTTCCTCACAAAAAAGGATATTTTGAGAGAGCTTCCTTTTGCCAATGGTTGCTGTGTGATTGATTTGACAGGGGAAGAGTTAGTCTCTGTGCTCGAATTCGGCCTGAGTTGTGCCAACCAAAAAAAAGGGGGGTTCCCTCAGGTTTCAGGCATTCGGCTGTCTTATGAGCAAGGGATAGATGGATCTGTGCATATTCATCAGCTGCAGGTGGGCGAGGATCCTGTTGACTCTGAGAGAGTCTATCAAGTAGCTGTCTCTGATTATATGAGCCAAGGAGGAGATGGATATGAGATGCTGCAAGCAAAAGTTCCCGATGATTTTGAAGGGGATGGCAATATCCTGTATGCCATTGTTTGTTCCTATTTGAGTCATCATCCGAAGGTCTCTCCAGGAGTGGAGGGAAGGCTGCAACTCTATCAAGAGGAACAAGCTGCTGTAGCAAGTTTGGATGCGCTCTAGAAGTGTTGGCAAAGTTCAAATAAATATTGACGTATATTTAAGGGAAATATAAAAACCAAGTAAAGTTTTTACTTAATAATTTTATAGGGCCCCTTATGCCACGGATAAATACAAGGAGCTCCTTAGAGGGGCTCCATAGAACAGAAAATGATCAGTGGGGAATGGTTGCTTTCGAAGAAGGGCAATCTCCATTTAGAAGATCTACAAGTAATCGCCGGTTATTCGGAGAGAAAGAGGCAGAGGTTCAGCCCTCTTTACCTGGAGATGATGTCCCAAGTGATGCGGTTCGCGATCTACGTATTTGTACAAAAAGTGCTAAAGTCGCCCGGCTAGCCGCCTATGTTCTTGGTGAGAAAGGCGTCTCTAGCCTAGGCCTAGGCAAGACAGAAGGCTCTGTTGAGTTTGCTGTAGAAGGGGATCATAATCTAGCGGGCCGATGGAAAATCGCAGTGCAGCCCTTTAAACCAGGGCTCATGAATGCAGTTAAGCAATATTTGCCATTCACAAAAATGCTTCAGCGTCATGATGTCACGGTTTTATCTGTAGAGCAGCTTGAAGGGCCTTTAAAAAAAACAGCAAGCTTTATCAGTGGCCTGTTCAAGTCAGCTCCAGCTTTTTCTATAGAGGTGCCAGAGTCTTTGCTTGATGTGGATCCTCCTCATCTATCCAATTATCGAGTTCCTGAGGAGCACTTTAAGACAGTTCCTCAGCAGGATTCATATTCTGAGCTTGCAGCCTATGCCTTCCAGTATCTAGAAAGCCAATTTCATCACACAAAAGAGATTCGAGGTGATTACCAATTTGTGCAGGATGGCAAGGGAGGACTAACTTTAAAACCTCGCAAAGAGGTAGTGGCCGAGCTAGATAAGCTGACAGGAAAGGATAAGGTAGAAGCGCGTAAGGCTATGATCGAAGCTAATCAGCAGATTGTGCGTGACTACTTACGCTTTGTTGAAAGAGAGTTTGGTTCTTGGTACGTGAAGGATACAGAGAACCGATTCAAGTTCCATATCCGACAGATGATTACCAATGGAGAGCCTCTTTGCCCTGAGCATGTATACCGCATGAATATAGGGGCACATGAAGTGGATCAAGGGCATATTGAGAGGTTGATTCATAAAATTAATAGATTCCTTGATTGTGATGAAAGCATTGAAGGCATGAAGCTTGAAGAGTTTCTAATTGGAGAAAATGAACTTCGAGAGCATGGGCGGTTTTCTTTCCGAGAGCTACGAGTTATGGCCGGCTGGATTGATGGATTTGATTATCAGCATGCAACGATGAGAGACTTCAAAGCAGCCATTCAAGAAAAGTTGGGCGCAAGCCTTCCCAAAAAGCTCCAAAACTGTACGCCACACCAGGTGAAGCACTTAGTGGAAATTTTAGAGCCTCACTCGAGTGGAGGTGTTTACACAGGGCGCGCTGTAACCGATTGTGCGATTATGGGATACTATACCAAAGCTGAAACAAAGCATTTCAAACCATGGCTTGATTTACAAGAGATGTTGCAAGTATGGCCAAACTTGCGCTCTGCAAAAAGCGATGCAGAGTATTGTGAGCTTCTTTCTCATATTGTCTCTAAAAAGCACTGCATCATGCAAGATCGAGACAAGGGGTGGCGTACAGGTCGAATTTTTCCTGCTCGCGACTCCTCTACAGGAGAGCCTCGTTACTATGTTGTGACCTCCCTGACAGATGATGATAAGGGAGACTTTAACTATACACTCGAGCCTGCCGCAAAATATGATGAACCTCTTGCAGCCGTTAAACTTTACCGCAGCACTGCAAGTGATACATATGCGATTAGCGGAAACCGGTCTGTAGAAGCAGATCTCTCTCTACCTGGACCAGGAGCTGCGAATCGAGAGGCTGGCGATGAATATGAACTACAATTCATTCATTCAGCAACTATCCCCTTATGGGTTGGGTATATGGAACATGCACGGAATACGGTTCAGGAACGAGGTGCAGACTTAGAGAAAGCGGAGACCCTTTTGAAAAAGGCTTGGCATGAGTTAAGTCTTTCAGACAAGACATTCACAAAGCCCTGGCATGCGATCAGTACAAAGAGCCCTCCATCTAAGTATAAGCAGGCTTTGAGCCGCAGAGCTTCTGAGCTTCGGTCTATCGCACGTAAAAAAGGGGAGCTGCCAGAGCTGAAAAAAGATAATGACCTGTTTTTTGTAGGACATAGCTTAGGGGGGTCCTTAGCGCAGGGAGGGCTTTATCATTTCCTTGTTGAAGACCGCCGGATCCCTTTACCTGGTCATACGGTCTCTTGCTATGGAAGTGATTCTCCAGGCATGGGTTATCATGAAAATGATAACTTCATTCACTTTGGTCGTGCGCACAGTGAGTTGTTTAAAGACTTGGGAATTAAGTGGAATGTAGATTTGTCATTTGAATATGGAGATCCTGTGCCTTTGGGAGGAGATGCCCATTTAGGAGCTCATGATTTCAAAACAGGCATGGAGTGGCTGCATACACGATTCCGAGTATTTAAGCCTTTAGAGACAGCACAAGCCTTAGAGATTACGACCACGCCTACTCATGGCCGGCGCATGGGGGGAGCTACAGAAGGTCGTGATTATAAAGTGACTCATCTTACTCCTGAGCAGATGCAGCAGTTTGATGAGTCATGGAATCCCTTTGGTAAGGATCGGACAATGATGACAAAAACCTTTGGCTATCGTCTGGTTCATTCAAAGTGGATTGCAGAAAAGGTACGCCAAGGGGTGGCAGCTTTCCGCGGGCCTATTGCAGAGCACTTACACAAAGTGAAAAAAGCAATTGCTCCAGACCGTGTAGATTATATGCGGAACTCTAAGGGGCACTTGCATATTCGTGTGAGAGAGTCTCACTTTTTGGGTAATTTATAGTCTTTGAGCCCCCTCTACAAAAGAGGGGGCTTATAAATTACTTTCTACCTCGTCGTAACCTTGCACTTCGTCGCAGTGGAGGAGGAGAAGCCTCTTGCTCTTCTTGAGCTGCTTCTGGAGCCTCTTCTTCAGCAGCAGCTGCTTCCTGTTGTTCTTCAACGAGAGCTTCAGCCTCTTGTTCTTCTTCAGCAGGAGCCGCAGGGGGAAGTTCTGCTACTTCTTCAGCAGGAGCTGCAACCTCATCACTAGGGAAGACAGTGTCAATATACGAGACTGCATTGTAGGTGCTACCAACAGTCCGTCCAAGGGAGTAAAGAGAAGGAGCGATGCCATATAGGCAGACAGCTGTATAACCAAGGCCTACTGTACTGAGGCAGATCCCTGTACCAAACAGAGCACTTCTAACTCCAGGGCTTATATTATATACATCCATAAAAGCTGTTGTGCTGTCGTAGAGGTTTTTTAAAGGCTGAATAGATCGCTGTATTAGGCTAGGAGCTTCTTCTTCAGCAGGAGCTTGGTTGCTATAAGCATGATATAGGGAGTAGCTCATAGATACTAGGCCAACAGCTTTCATCGAAAAGAGAATCGCTCTTCCAGCAAAGTAAATGGTTGGGAGTGCAACAAGAGCAATCGCTCCAATTTGGAGATAGGCAATCGTTTGATTTGCTCTGGAGATGTCATTAATTTTTCTTTGGACAGCTCTTTCCGCGCCTTGGACAGCAGAAGAGCCCATTTCATAGAGAACAGCACAGGTAATATCCATACTATTCACTGCAATATAAGTGGAGTATACGGAGGTCACTCGAGCTGCAGAAAGTAAGAAACGGAGCGCTTGGTTATTTGGATTGTATCTAGCAAAAAAGTTTTGAACATCTTGAGGGAGATCCATTACTTTTTGGTAGGCTGCTTCAACTTTTTCTCTTAAGGAAAGAAGTGTAAGATGTCCCTCTGCTAAGCATTTTGCTTCGAGAAGTCCACCAAGACTTGCGCAGTTGGCCATGATAACACATGGAGTAAAGAGCTTCATGGAAAGAGCTGTAAGGCGGGCACCTCGTTCAGAAAGAGACATATTGCTTCGATAAATGTCATTTGCTTCCTGGGGAATGACCCGATAGATATTTTGGCCCTTGTGACGAATCACTTGGCTCAATTCATTAAATTTTCCTGTAATTGTAGTGGCAGGGCGGTTCAATTGTACGCAAGGCATAGCTTTTTTGTGGTTTCTTTACTTAAAAGGAAGTTATTTTAAATAAATGTAAAGAAAGTGTAAAGCTAAAATAATTAATATCTGTAAGTTACGTTAAAAAAGACCTCTTGGTGACCGACTTTTACATTTGCCTGGGCCAGCTCTTTTAATGCCACTCCCCAGCTCAGATCGAAGAAAATATGGTTTAATGCACGTATACTAAAACCTAGACCTATATCAGCTAAGGCCGAGGCATCAAGCTCCGTTTCCTTTGCTTTAAGGTTTTTTACACCTCCCACATCCATGAAAAGCTTGAGGTCTGAGTAAACTGCAGGAGGAGTAAAGGTTGGTTGATTAAACGCCTGCTTAAAAAAGAGGGGAGTCAAGTGAAGGATATACTCCATGGAGAGAACCCCAGCAATATCCCCAGAAGTAACAGAAGTCGGATATCCTCTAAAAGTATGCTCGCCACCCATGACTGCTTTAAATTGTGGGATTAAGCGACTCCCCAAAGAAATTTGGCCCGAACTTTTAAACGCAAGCTCATGGAGAGCTTTCCGTACAGCAACCCCTTCACTCTCTTGCGCAGAAAACTGCAAAGAGGGAAGCCAGTTTAAGAAGCCATGCCAGTAGAGCACCCCCCATCGCTCTGAAGGATTGCTTCGACCTAAAAGAGCAAGCTTCTCTTCCTCATATCCCTTTAGATTAGCTCGAAGCATAAGGTCAAAAGACCCCCACTTAGAAGGCTGGTTCCCCTGCACATGAATCCCAACTCCAGGGTAGAAAAAGTGCTGGGAGCTTTGTGTGTCTAAAAGATGATCCTTCACTTGTACATAGCGATAGGAAAGGTCACATACGAGTTCGAGAAGGCCCCACTCATTTTCAAACATACCCTTGCTCAGCTTGAGTTGGGAGGAGGCTTGGTCTCCCTCAAATTCTTTTTTCTTAAAGCCCAGCTGGCTAGAGGTATAGTGACTATAAGCAGCATTCAGGCCTATGTTAAATAGGTACTCATAACTTAAGGGAAGCTCGTAGGAACCAAGGGCTGAATAGACTTTTCCTCTTGTATTTGAAGAGAGATTAATCTGTAAAACATCATCGTGATTGCTCACTTGTGTATCAGCAAAGCCCAGGTCTACTACATATCTGCCAAGGCTTGAGACACCACTATTACTGGTTGCAGCATAGACGAACCATGGACGTCTTTGGTCAATGATGTAGTCAAGGCGGACCCCTTCAGACAGCTCTTCTAAACTCAGCTCTACTCCCACTTGACGGTTAGGGTGGCGGTTCATTTGTCGTAAAAAGCGTTCAAGCTTTTCTTTGCGTAGCAAGTCTCCATGCATGCGGTCTTGGCCAGACCCTTGAATAGGAGAAAGAGCAACAATGCGCTCTCCTACTTTCTGATCACCGTTATAGCTCACGCGCTTAACTTCTGTGAGAGAGACTTGGATGATATAGGTATGAGAGCCTTGCTCCAATGGTTGGAAGCTCACATAGATCCCTAGGTATCCTTGCTTTTTGAGATAGGTGGACAGTTGATCCGCTATTGCTTGTAGCGCACCAACAGTAAAAGGCTCAGGAGAAGCAAGGCGTTGGAGCTCAGAGAGAGTAAAACTGACCTTTTCAGTACCGGGTTCCAGACCTGCTTGCCACACATTCTTTTGTAGGGAAAGAAAGAAGGGGATATGAGAAATCTCTTCTTTTGAAGGTAATTCCGGGTGAGAACCTTGAACTTCAACTTGGAAGGCATCAATATAGTAAGTTTTTACCTCTGGGGAGGAGGTTGGAGCTGGTGGTTTTGGAGTAGGAGGCTCTGCAAGAGCGGGCGTGTCTATAGGAGAAGGCTCAGCTTCAATAGAGGTGAAAGGGGGAGTCTCTGGTGCGAGGTTTTGAGGAAGCTGCTGAGAAGTAATGAGCTCTTCTTCGGGAAAAAACTCAATAATATTGAGAAATTTTACTGCTTCTGAAGAGCGATGTAGGGAGCTTGCAAGAGAGTTTGCTTTAGCTGCGGCTTGCTTAAGATGGCTTTGTGTATCAGCTAGAAGGGCAAGAATATTTAAGTGCTTAATGGGGTGTTTATAAGTGGGAAATCGGCTTCTGCGCAGCATGCGAGCCTTGCGCTTGAGCTGTTCTTCTTTAGCCTCTTGAAGAAGCTCACTGTAGCTAGGAAATTCTGGAAAGCTTTTGATAAAATCATCAGAAGAAAAAGAGAGATCTTCCCAATCATTTGTATTTGCACCACTAAGAGAGAGGCTTCCACTCAGAAGAGCAAGAGCGCATAGTAGGCCGTAGCGTTTTTTTGCCATGTCAGTTCACTAGACATTTGTTCAACCAATTGTATCCGATATAGTTAAGGTAAGGATTATTTTTAAGAGGAATCTATGAAAAAGGGAATTCCTTAGGGAGTGGAATCCAAATAGTCTTGCAAAAGTAGCTGAGCTGCAATTGCATCGAGTTGCTTGGTTCTTTTTTTGCGATTCAACCCTCTTTCTCGGAGCATAGAGTCAGCATGCTTGGATGTAAGTCTTTCATCTTGAAAGGCTAGCTTGCAGGAGAAATGTTGGCTTAGCATTGCTGCAAAGGCTCGAACCTCTTTTACTCGCTCACCTTCCTGGCCATCAAGCATTAACGGAAGGCCCAGCACAATGGTATCAATAGTATACCCTTCAAGGCGCTCTTTTAGTTGCAAGCAAGCGTGCGCATGGTTATTGACTGTCAGAACAGCCAGGGGCATTGCAAACCCCTGAGGGGAGGAAGCCAAAGCGACGCCAATGCGCCGCTTGCCATAGTCAATACCTACGAGATAGTGCAAGGTTTATTGCGCCTCTTTCTTTTTGATTGCAGCTGCAACAAATGCCTCGAATAAAGGATGAGGCTTTGTTGGCTTAGAAAGAAACTCAGGGTGATATTGCACACCTACCATCCATGGATGGTCTACAACCTCAGCGACTTCACAAAGAGAAGCCTCTTCCCATTTTCCAGAGAAAAGAAGCCCCTTCTCTTCTAGTTGGTCAACATATGCATTGTTCATTTCATAGCGGTGACGGTGGCGTTCGCTCACAGAGCTTTGGCCATAAGCAGCAAAGGCTTTAGAGCCTTCTTTTAGCTCACACTCATAAGCACCTAAGCGCATCGTGCCACCGAGATCTTTGATCCCTTTCTGCTCACTAAGAAGAGAAACAATGGGGACTTCTGTAGTGGCATCGATCTCTGTAGAGGTAGCTTCAGGGAGGTTCGCTGCATGGCGAGCAAACTCTACAACCAAAACTTGCATGCCTAAGCAAATACCAAAGTAAGGAATCTTGTTTTCTCTACAGAAACGAGCTGTTTCAATCTTTCCTTCCCAGCCGCGCTCTCCAAATCCTCCTGGAACTAAAAAGCCATCACAGTCTTTGAGCTGCTCCTGGAGATCTTTGCGCAAGTCAATTTTTTCCGCTTCAAATGTTTTGATTTCTAGCTCATAGCCGTTAGCCATGGCTCCATGATCGAGTGCTTCAAAGACAGACTTGTAGGCATCTTTATGGGACACATACTTGCCTACAACACCAATCGTAACCTTTCCTTTAGGGGAGCGGATACGGTTCAGTAGGTCATGCCACTGGGTGAGGTCTGGTGTGCGGTCTTCTAGGCCTAAGCGCTTACAGAGCAGGGAATCAATCTTTTGCTCTTGTAGTTTGACAGGTACTTCATAGATGCTATGCTCCACATCTACCTCTTCAAGCACCGCTTCCTCAGGAACACTGCAAAAAAGGCTAATTTTCTTGCGAATGGACTCAGGGAGTGCAGACTCACTACGACAGACGATGACATCAGGAATAATACCGATTTCTCGGAGCATCTGTACACTATGCTGGGTTGGCTTTGTTTTAAGCTCTCCCGCAGCCTTTAAATAGGGAACATAGGTAAGGTGTAGGTTTAGGCAGTCATTTGGGTGCTCAGCACGGAATTGGCGAATGGCTTCCATAAAAGGAAGAGATTCGATGTCTCCAACTGTGCCGCCAATTTCAACAAGAGTTAAGTCAGCGCCTTCGCTTTGCTTTGCACACAGTTCAATGCGTGTTTTAATTTCATCTGTAATGTGAGGAATGACCTGAACAGTGTTTCCTAAGTAGTCACCCCGTCTTTCTCTGCGAATGACACTGTGGTAGATCTGCCCACTTGTTGCATTGGATGCAGAAGATAAAGGGGAGTTGGTGTAGCGGAAGTAATGACCGAGGTCTAAGTCGGTTTCTGCCCCATCATCTGTGACATAAACTTCACCATGCTGGAAAGGGTTCATCGTCCCTGGGTCTACATTCAAGTAGGGGTCGAGCTTAAGCATTGCGATCTTCAGACCCTTGCTTTCAAGAAGGAGTCCTAGAGCTGCTGCGGTGAGGCCTTTACCAAGAGAAGAGCAGACGCCCCCCGTTATGAACAAATACTTTGGTTGCATAAATATTTTTCTACTCGTTTTATGTCTTCAGATGTGTTGATTCCGTGAACTTGCTTTGGAACTTCGGCAATGGCTATAGGAAGGCCAGCTTCTACAACTTTAAGCTGCTCTAAGTCTTCAATTTCTTGAAGGCGTGAATTTGGGAGCTTGTGCCAGTCACGGAGAAGAAAGTTAGTGCGAAAAGCGTAAAATCCAAGATGGCCATGAAATGTGGTACATGGAGATTTATGACCAAAAGGGATGGCTGCACGGCTAAAGTATAAGGCGCGCTTTTGATGGCTAAAGACACACTTGACTACAGAAGGGTCTTGAGCCTCTTCGGCAGAAATCGGCATCACTGCTGTAGCCATGACAGCTTCATGATCTTGCATGAGCGCTTCCACAATCTGCTCAATGCAGTGGGGGTCTACACAAGGTTCATCTCCTTGGATGATCACGGTGATATCGGAGTTTTGCAGGTCAGGGAAGTGCTCTAAAGCAAAGCGTGTACGCTCCGTCCCATTTGGACATGAAGGAGGGGTCATTAAAGCTTTGCCACCAAGAGTTGTCACTAAAGCATGAATTTTAGGGTGGTCAGTGGCTACATAGAGGCTAGATAGGCCTTTTGCTTGGGAGGCCATTTCAAAAGTGTGCTGGATGAGAGGTTTCCCATCTAGGGGATGAAGCATCTTCTCTGGGAGCCTGCTACTTTGCATGCGGGCAGGGATAATACCAATTACGGAAGGTTGCTTCATGGATAAACTTCTTTATAAAAATAAGAATTGATACAAAGAGTATACCCTATCAGCTCTTAAAATTCAAGGTAGTGCAGAGAAAGAGGGCGCTCTTTTAGAGCGCAGAGACCTCTTCTTTTGAGGAGTCTTTATAGACAGCCAGCGTTACACAGGAATCAGACCATAAGTTTAGGCTTGTTTCCACCATATCAATCAACACATAGACGGGCAGAATAAGTCCCATAACTCCGAGGGGAACTCCCATAGAGTTCAAAAAAACAGTGGATAAGAAGTAGCAGCCCATAGGGACGCCAGCATTTCCTACCGCAGCAATTCCTGCAAGAAAAGCCCATAAGATAAGAGATGCAGGGGAAAAGCTGATGCCATGCAACTGAGAGACAAAAAGCACAGTGGTCAAAATAAATGCTGCACAGCCATTCATATTGATGGTGGAGCATAAGGGAAGGGTAAAGCGAGAAATTTTCTTAGGCACCTTTAGATTCTCTTCTGCGCAGTGAAGCATAGAAGGCAGAGCTGCATTTGACGACCGTGTAGAAAAGCCGACAGCAAGAGCCGGAAGCATAGAAATAAGTGCTCGAAAGGGAGCAACTCCTTTTGCCCTTAAAAAGAGGGGAAGAATCACGAGTCCCTGGATTAGGTTAGCTAGCAAAATGCAAAGGACATACCAGCCAAGTTCATCTAAAAGCACCACTTCATTTTTGATGTTGTTCGAGAGTTGAGCCATAAAGGCCCAGATCCCGATCGGCATTAAGCGAACAAAAACAATAGTTACTTTCATCACAATCTGGAAAAGTGCATGGAAAAAAATATGCACGTGCTCTTTCTCTTTCTTGCCAAGAGAGAGGCTTCCAAACCCAATGAGAAAGGCTAAAATCACAACGCCAATCACATTCCCTTCGGAAAAGGCCGAAACAGCATTTGATGGCAGCATATCAAAGAGTAAGGAGATGTAATTTCCTTTGATTGTAGGATCTTCTACCTCAAGGTAGGAGCTTGTTGCGGGTGTGACACCTTCAGCAGGGTTCAGAATCAAAAAGATACCTAAGGCAAGAAAAGAAGCGAGAAAGGTCGTAATCAATGTGTAGCGTAAGGTTCGCTTACCTAGCAAACGCATCGCTTTCCAGCTTTCAATCCCTGTAATCGTAGAGGAAAGGGAAAGAAATAACAGAGGGAGGCCAAGTAGCTTAAGTACGCGCAAAAAAAGATCTGCGACAGGGGAGGCAATGGTCAAAATGCCGGGAATTAAGCCACAGCCCAGACCTGCCAAAAGTGCAAATAGTAACCAGTATACAGAAGAAAAAGAGAGCTTTCTCCGTAGACGACTCCAAGCGATAGGTGATTTTGACATGCCTTTTCCCAAAAAAATAAAAAGTTTCCAAAGAGTCTAGCAAAAGAATATGGATTTACTCAAGCGGGGGAGAGTAAAGCAAGCCACGGTCTAGGTAAAGGCTATTGGCTCCTCGTGGGATGTTAAAAATTGTTTCACTACCTAAATTTCTTTCATAAATTTCGCGGTAGTTGCCCACTTGCTTGATCACTTGGTAGGCCCAATCTTTTTTAAGCCCTAAGGCAGGGCCATATTTTCCCTCTAAACCTAGTAGGCGGCGGATATGTGGCATGGTTGTATTTTTTGCAATATGGTCCACATTTTTTGAGGTGATCCCATATTCTTCTGCTAAGATCATCGCATTGATGACCCAAGTGATGATTCTTTGCACTTGAGAATCGTTGATTGACACAACGGCAAAAGGTTCCTTGGTTAATGTCACATCCATAATCCAGCTACTGTCAGGGTTAGGAAGAGTCGCCTTCATCGAGGCTAAAGCAGACTTGTCTGCACAAACACCGACTACACGTCCCATGCGAAAAGCACTGAGTAACTCTTTACTTGTTTTGAACACCTTTACATCACAGGTGAGGTTTTTGGCTGCCAGTTGGCGAGCTAGATTCTCTTCTGCAGAGGATCCTTTTAGCACCCCAATAGAGATATCTTGTAGTTGATAAAGGTTGCGGATCCCTCCTTGACTTGGAACCATGATTCCGAGCCCATCATAAAAGTAGATGCGGCTAAAAAGTAAAGCATCTGCTCGTAGCTCTCTTTCAAGAGAGACTGTCGTGTTACGGACAAGAACATCCACCTTTTGTTGGCTCAAAGATTCAAAGCGTTCACTTGTGGGGATTTCAAGAAGCTGTAGCTTATTTGCACTACCTAGCATGGCAGTAGCAAGAGCTCTGGCGATATCGATATCAAAGCCACTGTAGTTGTCCTTACCGCTCTTAAACCCAAATCCTGGTAGGTGTGTGTTGATGCCACATAAGAGGCGGCCACGGTTTTGAATCTTTTTTAGGTAAGGGCTCTGTTTCTTAGCAGAAAGAGGCTTTAGGTCTGTAGAGCTAGACGAGCAAGCGGCTAACACTAAGAGAGAACTAAGAAAAAGAAAGCTAAAAAATCTATTCACAAGATTACACCTTGGTGTTTAAGTATGTCATTGACAACGATATGCTCTGTTCATGTTAATCAAATATTTTGTTTTCGACAAAGGGCGTTTCTCAAGGAGGGCTAGATGAGTGTCCGAGCACAGAAAGTGGAAATTCATAACTATCGGTGTATCCATGAGTTAGAGATGGTTCTGCCTGGACATGGGGTCATCTATGGAGATTATCAAGTGGGAAAAACGAGCATCTTTCAAGCGATTTGCTTGGCTCTTGGAGCGATCGGTCATCAAGAAGCTTTGAATAAAGATAGCTTTCATCATGGGCTCTTAGATTATGACAATATCACTCAGCATGAGCAGCTTTCTGTACAAGTGACGCTCATGGCCTCTCAAGAGGGGGGACTCAACTTTTTACGCGAAGTTGATGCGCAAGCTATGGGGTACTGGAATGAAGAGACAGAGTCTATCAGCTACAAAGAAAAGCCAAAAGGCGCTTGTGAGGCTGTGAAGGTGGTCTTTGTTGCTTCAGTGGCAGATGGGGTGGAGGTGCGGTTTCGAAGATATCTCGCACGGCCTGAAACAACGATCAGCCTTTCTGGGACAGAGCCAGATCTTACTACAGATATCGCTTCAGAATTGGGAATTTTCTTTTTCCCCATGCAGCGAGATAGCAATAAGTGGGCTCGTATTCATGTCGCAGAACTACAAAAAGCCTTAAATAGCTGGGTAGGCAAGGCTCCCGACTATCTTTCATCGATCGATGAAGCTCATAAGCAGATGAGCCAATTTATGGATCAAGTCAATGAGCAAAAAAAAGATCTCACCGAACAAAAGCAGCACAAGCTACAGATGGATATTGCACAATTTGTGCATCAGCAAGCGCAGCTTTTAATGGGAGCAGCACCTAAGTTTGAAATCGATAAAGTTAGTGATCAGCGAGAGATTTTAAAGAGTTTTGATGAGGTCATCGAAGAGGCTTCGATGACAGATCTTTTATACCTCATGCAGGCAGGTATGCGGGAGAGCCCCTCCTTTGCTTACTATGCTCTTGCATTCGAGGAGCTGATGCACCGTGTGCAGGAGGGAAAGCCTGTGATGTTATTCCTCGATGAGCCGGAAATCTATTTTGAGGGAAAATTCTTTTGGAGCCGCTTTTTAGAGTTGGCAAAGCAAAGCAATATCGTGCAGCTTGTTTTAACGACTCATAGTATCAAGTTACTTGAGTTTTTCCCAGAAGAGCATCGCTCTTATGTCCATAATGTGTTTGGGACACTTTCTCTACTGGATGAAGTCGTTTTTAAAGGGTTGTATTGCTAATGGATCTTAAGGTTCGCCGTATAGAAGTTCATAATTTTCGAGCAATTCGTCATCTAGATCATTGCTTACAGCAACATAACTTGGTCTGTGGGAACTGCAACCATGGGAAGACGTGTTTTTTAGATGCCCTTTGCATTTGTTTGGGAAGTCGCGAGTGGACAGAGCAAGAAGAAACAGGGGACTTTTATGTAGCAGCAGCAGACTACCACCAAGGTAAAGTTGCCAGCTCCTACTCCATTGTAGTGACTCTTTCTGGATTTCACTCGCAAGATCCAAATGACTACCCCGAGTGGTTTGACAAGTATCAGGCAAAACCTTTTTGGTGGGATTCGCATCAGCAATGCGCCTTGCCAGAAAAGACAGATCATTCTCAAGAGCTTTGCTGTCTGGTGAGTTACTGTGCAAAAGCCTCTCCTTATAGCACAAGAAGGGTGCTCGTAGGAGAGGGGAGTCCATATGAGATAGATCTCTCTCAACCAGATGTACCAGATTCATTTTTTCAGCCTTTAAACCTTGTCTATTTTCCTTTGCTCTGTTTGGAGTGGGCAAAGGAGTTTCATGAGGTGCGAGAAGAAATCGTAGAGCGCATTGAAAAGTGGAAGAGCCAACAAGTTGAGCGTTTAAAGCAAGTAAGCCAAACTATGGAAGCTACCAATGCTTTTTTAGCAAGGGCAGAACAAGGATCAGAAATAGAAGATCATACGCGCTTACAAGAGGAAATGTATCAGCGCATCGGTGAGTTTATGCAGGCGATCCAGCTGATCGACCAGAGCTGTGAAGATTCTGAAGAGGCAATTTTAAAAGATCTTTGCCGAGCTCTTCCTTGGTTTGAGACCCCTACAAAAATTGATGAGGAGTTTCTGAAAAGCTTAGAGTCCCCCTCATTTGAACAGACTCTAGATCTTCTCGTACAAAAGTCTAGAGAGGCTGGAGCGGGACGAGCTTTCCAGCCACTGGTCGATGTTCTGCGTCAAAGCAAGAGTGAAAATCAAACCTGTCTTGTGGTATTTGATGAGGTGGAGCACTTTATTCCAAAGCAATTTGTCAAAGAGTTTACAAAGCAGTTGCTTGCACTGTCTAGACAGTCAATCTTAGTTAGTCATAATCACCAACTGATCGATCAATTTGCTCCAAATGAGGTGCAAGAGATCGCTAATAAAAATGGCTATGTTAGCTTTGAACCGATACATGAGCTTGCTGGCGCTTTTCATGAATGAAGACTTGGGCTACACCCCAGGGAAACTGAACGGTGAATGAAGTAACCAGAGGAAAGCAGCCTGTTTCATCATAGGGAGTGAGAGACTCACTGATACAAGCTATGCGAGCTCCTTCGGGGAGCTGTTCCATACTCTTTGCAAGCGAGACAAGCACTTTTGTTGATAGGGCAGTCCCATATAGGTAGATGGCAGAAAAAGACGAAAGAGGAATCTCTCGCATATCTTGGCAGAGAAAAGAAGAAGGGATGCGCAACAAACGGCTTAGCTTTTTTGCTCTGCGAATAAAAAGAGGGTGGAGATCACACCCACTTGTCTGACACCCTGCTAAAAGCTGCATGCGCATCGCGACTCGTCCAGACCCACAGCCTAAATCTATAAAGCGGCTGTGCGAAGAAATCTTTAAGTGCTGTTTAAGTTTTAGGAGGATAGATAGAGGCGTTTCTCCATAAGGGTCATAGTCTTCCTCTCCTTGCCTTGCATAGAATTTTCGGTAGAGAATATCGGGAGGGAGCCCTGCGTAGTAGAGCCAAAAAAGAAAATCAAAAAGCAAAACGCGCGGGTGTCGAAAGTAAGAATGGAGACTTTTGAGCCATTCACCGCAATGAAAGGTAAGTATCCGCGTACGTAGCTTTAAAGAGTTAGAGAGGGTTAAGGCAAATGTCCGTTGCATAAGAAGTAGGCTCGTCCTATCCTTTTGGGCGAAGAGTAAATAAGGGAGCTATTTTTGTCATGGATGTAGGATTTTTATTTGATAATGATGGCGTGCTTGTTGACACGAAAGATTTACATTGGATGGCCTGGCAGCAGTATATGCAAGCGCATCCAGAATTAGGGATGTCTGAAGAGGTTTTTTTGAAGACCTTTGGACGTACAAATGATCTGATTTTAAAGGAAGTAGATCCATCGATCTCAAAAGCAAAAAGTGAAGAGATTGCTTCAGAAAAAGAGAGAATTTTTCGCAGCCTGCTCCAGCAAAATATGGACCTTTTGCCTGGAGTGATTCCTTTTCTAGAGCAGCTTCAAGCAGCGCAAACACCGCGAATCATTGCTTCTTCAGCTCCAGTCTCAAATCTAGAGGTTTTTTTAAAAAGAACCCCTTTAAGTCACTACTTTTCTTCCTATGTTTCGGCTGAGCAAGTCGCAAGAGGAAAGCCCTACCCTGATGTTTTTCTTGCGGGGGCAGAGAAGCTTGGGATTCCGCCAGAGCAGTGTATCGTTATTGAAGATTCTCCCTCAGGCCTTCAAGCAGGAAAGTCGGCAGGTTGCTTTGTGATTGCTGTGACCACCACCCATAAGAAAAGCCATCTCTCCAACTATGACCTTTGTGTCGATCGGTTAGACCAGCTTACTTTGCATGAAGTATTAGCTAAGGTGCATGCGCAAGCTTAGAGGACAATGGAGCTCTTCTCCTTTTTCACTGACTAGATGTTGAGGGACTAGAGATAGGGGATCTGGCTGGGCTTTTATTGCAAGCGTGAGAGTCTGGTGTTTGGTTAAGCGTTGTAGGATGGCATGAGCCACAAATCCCATAGTGTAACGCAAGTTAATTTCTGCAATAGGGCGCAGGACTTCAACTCCATTTTCGAGGTAAGTGTATGCATCCAAACCACATGGGCCTTGATACCCTTTATTATATATAGAGGTCAAAAGAGGGATGGCTTGCCACTTATGATCAGGTAGGTAGTGGGTTAACTTGTCTCCTAGCTTTTGAGAGATTCTTGTTCCTGCATAACGACAAGAGCGTGTAAGGACTTGCTCTGTAGCATGTAAGTAGTGAGGCCCTTGCTCATTAATCCACCAAAGGCTGCTAAAGAGAAATTGCACATTGTGTAGAGGTTCTCCTAAAAGAGAGCCTTGTTCAAGAAGAGTTCGCTTGGCCCACTTTAAGGGGAGTGTTGAGGTGGGGGTATAGGCGTGCACACCTCGCCCCGACATGCCAAAGGGAGCCTTCAGTACGCCTCTTGCAACTCGCTGTATATATCTTTCTACCTCTTCCATAGAGGTGAGCTGTGAGGCAAAAGAGTTTAAGCCTTGGCTTAGTAACGTGCGCTTATCATTCCACTTTTTTATTTCACTTAGGAGTCCCAGGTTTTGCTTTGTGGAGCAGCTTTTGGAAAGTTGAATGATAGCAGGAGAAACCCCCCAAGGAGTAAGGGTCAAAGAGGAAGGGAAGTGGGATGTGTAGTTAGGCTCAATGCCTAAAGGGCTTAGTAGAGAGTGAAGCGTCTCAGGGGTTTTGGGTAGATGAGAGACATATGTGTAGTCACCAGGAGAGGCTAACAAGAGCCCTAAGTACTGAAGCTGTAAGCTAGGGGGATGGTAGGGAGCAAAAGGAGAAGCCGGGTGTGTAATGAGTTGGTGCTCAAACTCTGTATTGATCACCCAGCAGCGTGTTGTGGTCATAAAGATGTAAAAAGAAAATTTTATTTTATGGAAGGATCGTCTTTAATCAGTATAAAGAGGAGAATTTTATGGAATTGCCGGTTTTACTCGCACTGATTCTTGTTATTACTGCTTGTTTTTACTACATCAATCACCGATTTGTCGGCCTCCCTACAACAGTAGGGGTCATGGCATTAGCTTTACTTTTTTCCATTCTTCTCATTGTGCTTCAGTATTTGCAAATTGACCAGCACCTTTTACCCCTCCCTCTAACTCATTACTCCAAGTCTCTTCTGAAAAACTTTGATTATAGCAAGACCGTTGTAGATGGCTTGCTCTGCTTTTTATTATTTGCTGGTTCTTTAGAAATTCCCTCTACAGACATTCAAAAACAAAAAGGAGTGATTTCATTTCTTGCTACAGCCAGTGTGTTTATTTCTTCCTTGGTGTTTGGCTTTCTTCTTTGGTGGGTCTCAGGATTAATCCTGGAAGCTCCGATTCCTTTTCTTTACTGTCTGCTTGTTGGCGCTGTAGTTTCCCCTACAGACCCAATCGCTGTTCTTGCGATGCTTAAAAAAGCAAAAGCTCCTCGCCAGCTACAGTGTGTTGTTTCAGGAGAATCCCTTTTTAATGATGGCGTGGGCATTGTTACAGTCCTATTAGTTCTAGGCTTAATCCAGGGAGGAGCAGACAAGGGAGAACTCGCCTTAGTGGAGTCAACAGTGATCAACTTTATCTGGGAAGTCGGAGGAGCGATTTGCTATGGCCTTTTTCTCGGTTATATTTTCAAACACCTTGTTAAACCTATTGATGAGTACCGGATTGAGATTTTCCTATCGATAGCCGTTGTGTATGGCGGGTATATTCTAGGATCTCATTTAGGTATGTCAGGGCCTATTGCTATTGTTGTGATGGGGATCTACACAGGGAATGTAGTAAGAGTTCATGCGATGTCCAAGCAGTCCAAAGAGTATTTAGATACCTTTTGGAGCTTGTTGGATGACTTCTTGAATGCAGTGATTTTTACTCTCCTTGGTTTGGAGATGCTCAGCGTGAGCTTTAGCCCCTATATTCTTCCCTTGTGCCTCTTAGCTATTGTAATTGGTCTTTTCTCTCGCTTTTTGAGTGTGGCCTTGCCCATTTCAGTCTTCCCCGGGTTGACAGAAGTTCCTCGGCGTCAGATGGTTTACACTCTTACCTGGGGAGGTCTGAGAGGGGCCCTTTCCATTGCTTTGGCTTTTTCTCTTCCAGATTCAGAGTATAAACCTACTATTTTAGCCCTTTCGTATGCCATTGTCGTTTTCTCAGTACTCGTTCAAGCTTTGACTATGGAGCGATTTGTTTTATGCCGGTTACAAAAGCGATCTTAAAAAAAGCCAAGAAGCACCCCTCTTATCAGGCAGTGATTAAAGGAGACCCTTTGACAAAGCTTTGGAGAGAAAAAGAGTGGCAAGAGGAGCTTTTGCCTGGAGTGAGTGCAGAGCTGCTCGCCGCTTATTTAGGAAAACCTTCTCCAAAGAGGGAGGATTTATCACCCTTTCTTCTCGGTTGGCAAAAAGGGGTCGCCTTACAACCCTACCTCTATTTTGACACAGTTCAAGTCTTTGAAAAGGCTTGGCTCTACTCACAAAAGCTGAAAGGGCTTTTGCCTAAAGAAAACTTATGGATGGGAGCTCTGGCAGCCTCTCGAAGAATGGAGGTTGAGATCTGCTCTCTTTTTCACGTTCATCCAACGATAGAAGGGGTCGGCCTTGGGTTATTTGCCAAAGAAAGTATCCCTAACAATTTCCCTATTGGAGAGTATACAGGAAAAGTGCAAAAGTGGTCTTGGAGTCTTTGGGGGATACAAGGAGACTATAGATTCCAATATCCTTCTCTATCTGAGCGCAAAACGCATTTTGTTGTTGATGCAGAAAAACAGGGAAACTGGACGCGCTATATCAATCATAGTGAAACCCCAAATGTGATAGCAGTCGGGGTATACTCAGAAGGGCTACTGAAGACCGCAATATGGACTAGCCGGAAGATAGAAAAGGGAGAGGAGGTCACCATTGACTATGGTCCTACTTACTGGAAGCATCGCCCTCCCCCAAGAAAACTATAGCGCCTTTTTAAATAGAGAGCCCATTTCACAGGCAGCAACAGCAGCTTCATATCCTTTGTTTCCTAGACGAATGCCTGTACGCTCCATGGCTTGCTCTAGGGTTGCCGTGGTGAGGATACAATTAATAACGGGAATATCGAGCTTTAAAGAGACTTGCGAGACTCCGCTAATCGACTGGCAGGAAACATGCTCATAATGATCTGTGGCTCCTTTCAGAACACAGCCAATAGCTACACAAACGTCTGGCTGAAACTTTGTTGCTAGTTTTTGCACTGCAATAGGGAGTTCTAGGGCACCAGGAACGAAGCTCTGAATGATGTTCTTCTCTTGGACTCCATACTGCTTAAAAGCTCCAAGAGCTCCCTCGAGTAGGCTATCTGTGATGCGATTGTTAAACCGTGAAGTGACAATGAGGACATTTAGGTCTGCAATATTTGAAAAGTCACCTTGGAAGGTCTGCATGTGGTTTCTCCCATTCTTTTTCTTCTATATTAATGTGGTGGCCCAGCTTTTGCTTTTTGGTCAGTAAGTAGCGGTAATTTTCAGCATTAGGTGTCGTATGGACAGAGACGCGTTCAACAATCTCTAGCCCATAGCCGGCAAGCCCATGATACTTTCTAGGGTTATTCGTGAGCAGGCGAATCTTAGATACCCCTAGCTCTCGAAGAATCTGTGCGCCAATTCCATAGTCTCGCTTATCAACAGGAAGGCCAAGCTCTAAGTTTGCCTGTACAGTATCAATCCCTTTTTCTTGGAGCTCATATGCCCTGAGCTTATGGGTAAGGCCAATGCCTCTACCTTCATGTCCACGGAGGTAGACAAGAACACCAGCCCCCTCTTTGGCAATCAACGCTAAAGAGCGGTCCAGCTGAGGCCCACAATCACACCTAAGGGATCCAAAAATATCACCGGTTAAACACTCAGAGTGCATGCGAACTAGAGTCGGGCAGGGAAGAGGTTCTTCACCTTTTACTAAAGCAATATGCTCTGTTTGGTCGATGATTGATTCAAAAATGACAGCTTGAAAAGAGCCATGTTGGGTGGGGATACGAGCAGTTGCTACACGATGAAGGAGTTTTTCATTCATCCGGCGGTGGCGTACGACCTCTGATAGGTACACCTTGGGGAGGGCTCCTAAATGCACATCTTCTCTTAGAGGGCTCACTGCACAGGCTGGGGATAAGCCTGCAAGTTGGCAAATATCTACCGCAGCTTCAAAAGGAGAAGCACATTTCAATGCACCTCCAAAGGAGTAGGGGATCGGGACAAAGGGGCCATCTCTCTGTACATCTAGATGTTCATTAGCTAGGAATCGCGTCCAGTTGACTTCAGGCGACTCCTCAATTCCAAATCGGTACGAGAGTAGGCTACGGTCAGAGTCCTCTGAGGAGGGACAGGCAATGCCTAGCGCATAAAAGCGCTCTCGGGGCATGCAGATGCCAATGTAGTGTTGCTGGTCATGAAAAAAGGTATGGCTTGCTTCTCTTGTAGCTGACTGAATGGGAAGAGCCAGCATAGGGAGAGCTCCTTCTGCCTCATCATCAATGACAAGGATAGGTTCTCCCTTTGAGAAAGCATCAATCGCTTGCTGCATAGCTTGTTTATCCACTAAACTAATGCTCCGTTCATTTCAAGGATCGGAGAGAAATCATGCTTTTCAACATATTCTAAGATGTCATTCACGTCTATGAGAGGGAAGCCATGCTCTCTTTGAAACTGTAAAGCGCTTTCTCGATCCATGATTCTGCCATCTTCACTCAATAGCTCACAAATAGCAGCTATAGGGCGAAGGCCAGCAATTTTTAATAGGTCAATAGATGCTTCCGTATGTCCTCTGCGCCCTCGAAGACCTTTTGGGTTGGCTTCGAGAGGGAATAGGTGACCTGGGCGGCGAAGGTCTGCAGGGCGCGCATGGGGGTCACAGAGAACTTCCAAGGTGCGGCAGCGGTCAAATGCAGAAACCCCAGAGGTTGTACCTTCTGTAGCATCGACAGAAACAGTGAATGCAGTGCGATATTGCTCTGTATTTACTTCGACCATTTGAGGGAGCTCTAACCTAGCTAAATCTTCAGGCTCCATAGGGATAACCACCACACCACTTGTGTAGCGGATCATGAAATTCATTAGCTCTGGAGTGACAAGGGGGCCATAAAACATAAGATCTGCTTCATGCTCCCGTTTGTCATCAGTTAGGATCACGCACTCCCCCTTGATGAGAGCTTGACATGCAGCTTTAAGAGGGTTCGACATCATCTTTCTCCTTTTTGCGGTAGGTTAGGCAAACATCCTCATCATATGTCTGAACAGAGTACAAGCTCAGATTTAAACTTTGCGAGATATTTTGCATGGGTAGGTTTTGGAAGGTTGGGATTCCATTTCCAAGTAATTTAGGGGCAAGGAATAGGTGCAAGAGGTCAAAAAGATTTTCCTGAACAAAGCTTCCTAATAATCTTCCTCCTCCCTCAACTAAAAGCTGTAAAATCCCTTCTTGGCCCATCAGGTGCAAAACCTCATGAAGGTCGAGCCCTCCAGGAGCCGTATTGACTAGGCTCACGCGCGCTTTTGCTTGGCGCCAAGAATCTATTTTTTCTTGCGGGCATTGTGAGGTCGTGAAAATCCACGTAGGAGCTAGCGCCATATCGAAAAGAGGGCCTTGTACGGCTAGTTTGCCCATGGGGTCTACGACACAGCGCACCGGAGGAGAGGAGGGGGGCAGAGAGGAGCGGGCTGTAAGCCTTGGTAGATCTTGTATTGCAGTTTGTGCTCCTATAAGGATTGCTTGAGAGTCTGCACGGAGCTCTTGAACAGATTGGCGAGAAGCTTCCCCTGTAATCCACTTAGATGAGGAGTCGGCTGCAGCAAGGCTCCCATCAAGACTAGATGCAACTTTGAGTACCACATAAGGGAGGCCCGTTTTGCGGTGGTGGAGGTAGGAAGTTAAGCTTTGCGAGACCTCTTCTTCACAAACCCCTTCTGTTATTTCGATACCAGCCTGGCGCATTTTTTCTATACCTTTACCAGAGACGCGGGGGTCTGGGTCACGAGAGGCAATGACCACTCGGAAGATACCGGCATGGATTAATGCATCTGCACATGGAGGAGTCTTTCCATGGTGAGCACAGGGCTCAAGGGTGACATAACAAGTCGCTCCTTTTGCTTGGTCCCCAGCCTGCTGAAGAGCGAGGGCCTCAGCATGGGGAGTGCCAGGGCGAACATGGTAACCTGTAGACAGCAATTTTCCCTCTTTTACGAGAGCACACCCAACCCATGGATTAGGGGGAGCGGAGCGTCGACCTAAGCTTGCCTGCTTCAAAGCAAGCCGCATCCACTCAAAATCTTTTTTGTCACAGTTTGTCATGATATCCACTGACTACCAAATAGATGGGAAACATTGTAAAGGAAAAAAGGGAGAAATAACAGATTTTTTTAGGTGATTGTACTCTTTTGGCAAAAGGGTAAAGGCGCTACGATCTAGGGAAAAGGAGAGAGATGTGAAAATCTTTGATGCCTTACATGGGTTTATCCGCCTACATCCAGAAGAAGAGTGTATTCTGGATAGCTCAGCCTTCCAGAGGCTGCGCTTTGTACATCAAGTAGGCCCTACATACTTGCTCTACCCAGGGGCAACTCATACAAGATTTGAACACTCTTTAGGTGTGATGGAGTTAGCTACTCGTATTTTTCACACTCTGTTCTCCCTTGAGAACTTACAGGAGGTCAAAGCGCGCAGTAAGCAAGAGAAACAAGGTGTGCAGGAGAGCTTGCACGCTTTAGCTCAGCTTTCAGATGAAGAGAGAAAACAGGCTCTCACGCTCTTGCGCCTTGCAGCTCTCTGTCATGATATGGGACATTTGCCTTTCTCTCATACTGCTGAAGAGTCTCTGTTAGGCGAAAAGGGTCATGAAAAAATGACAAAAAATATTTTGCAATCTTCGGCAATGGATGCCGTTTGGTCAGCACTTGCTGCCCATATGGGATCTGATATTCGGGAAGCTGTGACAGCGATTGCGCTAGGAGAAGCTAGAGATCCTCTTCACTCTATTTTGTCAGAGATTATCACAAATGATTTCTTTGGTGCAGATCGCATGGATTACCTGCTACGCGATGCAGCCTGTACAGGCGTTCGTCATGGACTTTTTGATAGTGAACAACTCATTGATTCTCTGCGGTTATTGCCTTATCAAGGAAAAATTAAAATAGGAATTTTAAAAAGCGGACAGCAAGCGATTGAGTCCTTACAGGTAGCTCGCTACTTTATGTACTCAAGGGTATACCGCCACCCTGTGGGTGCTGCATATGCCTACCACTTTCGTCAGTTCATGTATCGCTATAGACACTCCGCCTATCTTGAGAAAGTGGAAAATTACCTCAACTGGGCTGATCCTGAAGTATTGGTAGACATTCGTCAGGCTGCAGCAAAGGGCGATGAGCACGCACAAGCAATCACGCAAAGGAAAAGCCGTTACCGAGCTCTATGGCTTGAGCCAAAAGATTGGACTAGCTCCTCTTGGCAAGAATTAACACAGTTTGTTCTGGATATGCAAAAAGAGGATGCGCGTGTGGCATTCACCTTTGATGGCCACTCTATTGTTGGGCGAGAAAACTGCCAAAAAGCCAAGGTCCTTTTAACTCTGCAGTGGGGGAAAGTACAGCCTTTTGAGCAAGCTGGCTTGCTCAAGGTACCTGATGTGTCTTCCTGCTATTTATTCGTTCCTACAGATATCCAAGAGAAATTGCTGCAAATGCTGCAGGTACATTTCCAAATTTCCCCAAAATTGTACTAAGCTAGGAAAAACTTTATATGGGATCACTCCAGCACCTCCTTACAAAAAACCAAGCTTGGGCGCAAAAACGAGCTTGTGAAGACCCTAAATTTTTTCCTAGGCTGGCTGCATTGCAGTCACCTAAATATCTTTGGATTGGATGTGCAGATAGTCGTATCCCTGCAAGTGAAATTCTAGGTTTAGATCCAGGAGAGGTGTTTGTTCATCGGAATGTCGCAAACCTTTGTGTACACTCTGATATCAACTGCTTATCTGTTTTGCAGTATGGTGTAGAGCAGCTGAAAGTCTCAGATATCATTGTGTGTGGGCACTATGGTTGTGGTGGTGTGGCTGCTGCAATGAAACCAGCTCAGCTTGGCTTAATTGATAACTGGCTACGCTATATCCGTGATATCTATTTTCAAGAAGAAGAGGTGTTAAAGGATCTGCCATTAAATGAAAAATCTGATCGGTTGGTTGAGTTGAATGTGCGCTACCAAGTGCAGAATGTCTGTCATACAAATATTATTCAGGAAGCGTGGGCACAAGGCAACCCTTTAACTGTGCATGGCTGGGTTTATGATCTGCATAATGGGTTAATAAAAGACTTATCTTGTAGTTGCTCTAGTCAGTCGGGAGTTAATAATATCTATCGGTTAAAAGATTTTTAACTTTCTTTAGTGGTGTTCAATACTATTAATTAGTATTATTACATCTTATTTTTTGATAACTAATCATTTGTTATGAATGCCGTTGTACCTCTTTGTTCTCCCAGCACTTGGCAGAATTTGCCAAAGCCCTCTTCGTTTAAGAGGGCACAAGTAGCAAAATATGCTCTTTCTGCCATAGCTGTGACAGGAACAGCTTTTGCTGTCATCCAGTCTGGCCGTTTGAGTGTAGCTGCTCTTCCTGCTTATTGTTTTGCGGAGTCTATCGCCAACTATCGATTTGATCGGTTACTAGGCCCAGCTCGAAGATATCCACAATGGTTAGAGACAACAGTGCAAGCTTTGGTTACACATGCAGTGGCTGCAGGGCGTATTGCGATGTTTGCTTCTGCCTGCTCAGCATTGATTTTTGGAAAAAAAGAGCTATTGCGATCTCTATTTTATGGGGCTACTGCTCTGAATTTTGGGTTCCAACTGGTAAATTCAACAAGAGAAGTTGCAGATTTTCATGAAGGTGAAGGCTCTCCTTTTCATGCATTGTTTACAGATTATTGTCGTAAGAACTTTCTAGCCTCTAGCTCAGAGACTATCCATTCAGAAGAGAATAGAGGTCGACTGATCGCTTCCATTTCACAATGGCTAGTAGGGCGCGAGTCTATAGAGAGAGAGCTCCCTTTTTGTAGGAGGATTGCTGGTCGCATGGCCTTGCGTCTTGCCGCAGACCAACTGAATCAGCTTTCTAGAGGAGGAGCATACCTATCAAGTTTGAATACCTCAGTCTTGATCGAGGCTGTTTTGTTAGATCCTCAAGGTTGGATTGAAAGGCTCCAAGGAAGTCCCCTTGGGCACACTAGTGGCCTAGAGGGGCTCAAAGATAAAGTAGAGCAGTTTGATCCAAATGGAGAACGGGCTGTAGAACAGTTTGTAGCTATAAGAAAAGAGCTTGGAGATGCGCTTAAAAAATCTTCAAGCTCTGCTGTGATGCAGCGCTCGGTTGCACTGGCATTTCTACGCTCTAGTCCAGGGGAGGAGCCTAGAGAGCTGCGCATGTGGCATAATGAAAAAGATCTTAGTGATGTACGAGAAATTCTAAGCCACAGCTTTTCTAATGCTGAAGTTTATAGTGTGCATAATAGCGTTTCTAGCTTTAGACAAGAGAAAAGGGAGTTCCATCTGCTGCAAGACAAGCTCCAACAGAAAAAGCCGCAAAGCCTTCAAGAAGATTATGAAGAGTTTGAGTTTCCGGGTCAATCCACCACAGCGGTTCATAATGGCTCTCAGCTCTCTTTGCAGTTTGATGTTTTAAAAAACTGGGTGAAAGAGAAATTTCCAGATCTTGAGGAGTCATGGCACAATGACATAGACCCACAAGATGTCATTGCAGCTCTTTGGTTAGGGCGGAGCAATGAAGGAAAGGTTACCTTGCGTACACAGCTTGGAGGGACAGGAACAGAACGGAGTGATTATATCAACTCTTTGAAGCAGCATTTACGTAGCGTGGAAAGTAGGTGTGAATTATCTACTTTTGACAATCTCCTTCACTATACACACTTTCAGCATGCACGCTTAGCTGCTTTTTATAAAGTTATGGCTCCTTTAAAAGCTCTCCATACAGGACCATTTATAGGGAAACAGTTAGACGCATCATATCCAATCGATGACCTGATTTTGGAAGTATATAATTGGAATTGGCACCAAGTGCTTAATGAAACGATTCAGGTAGATAGTCCTGAAAGACCTTTACAGAGTTTAGAAGATAGAAAGCTCTTTCAGGAGTCCTGTGAAAAGGCATTAACAGCGTTTTTACACAGCCAGCATATTGGTGACTGGACCTCTCTTGAACAATATTTATCAGAAAAGTTAGGAAAACCGTGGGAAGGGGCTTTACGGGAAAGAAAGTTTTCTGTCGGAAAGCCTGTCGGCTACCAGGCTTTTCAGAAAAAAGGGAAAGAAAAGCCCTCTATCCAACCTTTAAACTCTCGCCTATGTACCCAGCTATCTAGGGGAGCAAGTAAGCTTTTATATGCAGTGGATAAAGTCGCTTCAGGAGCTCTAGTTCTTTTTGGAGTTTATAGCTTATTGCAAAGTCGGCTCACTCTTGAGGGGATTGCAGCTGCAGTTGTTTATAGGCTTTGTGCTCTCCCAGACTTGCAGTCTCTCGCACAGCATGAAGCTCGTCAATTATATTTGCCAACTGTATTGGAGTCTGCGCAAGACAGAAATCGAAATTTTGCATACCAGCGGATACGCTTTGAACGGCTTTCAAGGCTATTTATGGTTGTGCTTTCTGGCTTTGCCTTGCCTCCTAACCCTTTTAACTATTTACACCCCTCTTTTCTTGCAGGGTCGACCAATGGAGCTCCCCCTATGCGTATTTTAGCTTCTTTTTAAGAGAGTACTATTTATTGGTTGCAGGCGCTTTGGCTCTTTGGCCTGGTTTATAGATGCCCTCTCTTTTAAGAACCTTCCATGCGGTTAGAAGGATGATCCAAAAATATAAAGGGATGGAGTGGTTCTCAACAAACCAAGCATCATAAGCAAACTTTGCTTGCCAGCTGATCTCATTCCTGCCATTCACTTGGGCCCACCCAGTGAGACCTGGTTTGACTGTATGGCGAACAAAGTCTTGCTCCTTCGCATACCTGTTTAGGTCTGCAGGAGTTAAAGGGCGAGGACCTATAATCCCCATATCTCCCCGAATGATATTAATAATGCTGGGAAGTTCATCAATTGATGTTGAGCGTAGCAAGTGCCCCACCCATGTGAGCCGTTCTGCATCGCTTTTTAGTGTGCCATCAGGATTTTTGGCATTTGTCATGGTTCGAAATTTTAAGAGAGTAAAGGGGCGGTTGTGAAGGCCCACTCGCTCTTGCTTAAAGAAGATCTCATTTTTGAAGTAGAGCTTCAAAAACAACATGGCGAGCAGCAAAATAGGGGAGGCTAGAATAAATGTAGAAAGGGCAATGACTAAGTCAAATGCTCTATAGCATGTCTCTTTGGAGAAAAGCTTCTGCGCATAATGGGTAAGCTGTGTGCGGTAGCTAAAGAGGAGCCAGGAGACCAAAAGGATCGCTGGGACCCCCCAAACATATTGCTTGTGAGAGAGTAAAGCTTCCCAAGACAGGGCGGTGATATGGGCAAGAGAGCTTCCCATTTTGCTATATACCTAATGTTTTGGTTGATAGACGATTGTAGAACCCTGTCTAAACAATTTTTAGGCTTAATAGCAATTAAAATTTTATCAGTAGCCGTGAGAAGAGCCGCAACTGCAAGAGGAGCGGACATTGGGGTTGGAGATCTTAAACCCAGCTCCTTGTAGGCCATCGATATAGTCAATATAAGAGCCAAGTAGTCGAGGGAGAGAGTCTTTGTGAATATGAATCTCTATGCCATGGGAATAGACGATCTCATCATCTGCATTTGGCTCTTTGGAAAAATCAAGCACATATTCAAAGCCATTGCAGCCGCTTGGCTTTTCTGCGAAGCGTATGCCCCAGCCTTGCTTATTTTCTTTATCCAAAATTTCCATGTACTTTTGAGCTGCAAACTCGGACATCTCAATGGATTGAGGATTAGATGTCGTTTCATTGAGAATGGCATTGAGCTTATCTACAAGAGAGGCGAGCTCTTCATGTGTGCGGCCATGGCCTAGCACTCCAGCCTCTAGGGTTTCCCAAGTTGCTGCATGACAGCCTACGCAGTGAAGGCCAAAATTTTGCATCTCTTGGGCAAGAGCTTGGCTTTTGTGAGGAAAAGTTGAAAAAATTTCCTCGATAGTCATATCTGGAGAAACAGATTGGGTCATTGGTTTGCCCCCTTAGAAATCGACAGTGACTTCTCCTGAAAGAAGCTGGCATTGACAAGCAAGTCGCTCAGAAGAAAGGCTTTCTTCTCCAAGAAAGTCTATCTCTTCTTGTGTTGGCTTAGATAGGTTTTCCATTCCTTGTGTTACTTCGATCACACAGGTACCACAGACGCCCTCTGTACAAGCAAAAGGAACGCCAGCATCTTCACAAGTTTCAGCAATGCGAGCGCCGTCTTCAAGTTCCGTTTCATCCTGTGTAGCAGCAAAAATTAGCTTAGCCATCGTTTTCTCTCGGGTCGGAATAGATAAAAAAAGCCCAAGATTACTCATAACTATGAATCTTCTTGGGCTACTTTCGGAGTAGAGGGATTTGAACCCCCGACCTACTGCTCCCAAAGCAGCCGCGCTAGCCAAACTGCGCTATACTCCGTCATTCAGGGGCAGGAGTATAGAAAGAGGCTATTTTTTTTGAAAGGAAAAGATGAAAAATCATGAAATGAAAGAGGATTGCGCTTAAAGAGGTGGGTTTGCTAGCTTTACTGCTTTGTTCTCAAAACGATAGGGTTTTTGATGGAAAAAGTATCAGCCTTCGTCATATTTGGTCCTCCTGGCTCAGGCAAAGGGACGCAAAGTGCACTTTTGCAGCAAGTTGCTTCATTTTTTCACCTTTCTACAGGAGAAATGCTGCGGCAAATGCCAGATAACACAGAAGAAATGCGAAAGTTTCGCAAGATTATCGAAGCGGGCGACTACTTGCCTGATGATGCGATCATGAAAATCTTTTTTGCATACTTGCAACAGTGTGCAGAAAAAGGAGAGTTTGATCCAAGCCGGCAAATGCTCCTATTGGATGGGATGCCAAGAACACGCGCACAAGTTGACCTACTTAACCAGCATGTCTCTTTACAAGGAGTGATTGCTCTTGATGTAGAAAATGATCAAGAACTCTTCACTCGCATTAAAAAACGTGCAGAGGTCAGTGGGCGAGGGGATGATGCCAGCCCTGAAGTTCTAAAAAGACGCCTTGAAGTTTACCGGGAAAAAACAGAGCCCGTTTTAGAAGCTTTGCAAACTGTACCGATCTACCGTGTTAATGCCCTGCAAAAACCTTTGGAAGTTTTGCGAGACATCCTCAAAGGTGCAGCTTCTGACTTGCCCTTTAATCTTTCATAAGGTCAAGCAAAGGAAGATAACTACAGCTTGCTTTACTTTGTAAAGGTTGGGGAGAGGAAAGAAAACATTGCTCACACGTTTCAAGTAAGTGAAGAAGGCCCTCTGTTCGCTTACTATCTAAGCAGGAACCGATATCATCGATGAGCATGAGAGGGCTCTCTCCCACCTGCTGTTTCAGCCGTTGCCACTCAGCAAATTTTAGGCTAGCAACAAGGCTTTGCTTTTGCCCCTCACTAGAAAAAAAACGCGCATCTTTTTCTTCTAAACAGAGCAAGATTTCATCTCGGTGTGGACCGGACTGACTGGTCCGTTTTTCTAAGTCGCGCTTGCGTGTAGCGTGGAGGTGTTTTTCAATGGAAGAGGCCTCTTCAGAAGGAAAAGAGGCTTGGTAGCGAATAGATAAAGCTTCTTTTTTAGGCGAAAGGGAAAGAAGTATATCTTTAGCACACGCTTCAAGTTTAGATAACGTGATGCGTCTCTGTTGCATAATGTAACTTGCAGCCTTCGCCATCTCATGGTCCCAAATTGCTAAAGACTGAGCTTTTTGAGCTTTAAGTAGTGCATTGCGCTGCTTTAATGCACGCTGGTAACGTGCTAAGTGATAGACATATAAAGGGTCAGATTGAGCCAGCTGTAGGTCAATAAAAAGTCGGCGGTAGCTAGGAGAACCCTTGATGAGGTTTAGGTCTTCTGTAGTGAAAATTACACCAGGTAAAGTCCCAAGCAGCGCTGCAAAGGTAGGGTAGGGAGTTTTGTTGAGAGAGAGCTTCCTTTCTGCAGCGCTTTGCTTGACATGTAAGCGCTGCATGACTTCATGCTTTGAAAACAGCAAGTCTATGGCATAGGCCTCTTTTGTGTGTTGAATCATCTCAGCAGGCTTAGATGAGCGGAAGGACCTCCCTGCAATGCAGAGGTAGATAGCCTCAAGTAGGGAGGTTTTTCCAATCGCATTTGGGCCATAGATCCAATTGATGCCAGGCTCGCAGTGCAGGGTGAAGCTGTCAAAGTTGCGAAAGCTCGCAACTCTTAACGAATGAAGGTGCATTACTGCTCATTGAGCCGCATCGGCATCAAGATAAAGACTGCCGATGAGGAATCTGTAATGACTCCCGGGTTGTAGGCATCAGTTAGAGCAAGCTGCACAGATTCATCATGGCTATGGCGTAAGATATCGAGAAAGTAGTTGGGGTTGAATGCGATATCAAGTTTAGGTCCTGCATAATCTACAGGCATGCTTACTTGGCCTTCTCCAATATTGACATCATTTGCTGTAAGGACAAGCTCTCCATTGCTGAATGAAAAACGCACTGAATGGCTGCTTTCTGCAGTGAATAGAGAGATCTGTCTTAGTAGTGTAATTAACTCTTCACGGTGAAGGGTTACAGAGACTTCTGACTCAGCAGGAATGACGCGCTCAAAGTCGGGGTATTCGCCAGCAAGAAGTTTGGTTACGAGGATGGATTGATTGGCTTCAATCGCGATTTTATCTTGCATTAGATAAACAGTGGCTTCTCTATCAGGGTCATCTTCAAGCAGCTTTAAGATTTCTTCGACAGACTTTAGAGGGACAATATAATCCCCAGAGAACTCGCCATCGATGGTCGTGACCATTTCTGTTTTTGCTAAGCGCTTTCCGTCTGTGCCAACAAATGTTGCCTTTCCTTCCGTCATGCGCATGAGGTTGCCAGTAAGGATATAGCGGCTATCTTCTCTTGAAATTGCAAAAGCAGTGCGGAAGAACATATCGCGTAGATCTTCTTGGCTAACAGTGAACTGGCTAGCTCCTGTGAGATCGGGAAGCTCTGGGAATTCATTTTTCGCCATCCCCTTCAGGCTAAAGCGAGAAGAGTCGGCAACTACCTCTGCTACATCTTTTTGAGAAGAAGAGATCTCAACATTGACAGCAGTTAGTTCACGAATGAGCTGTAAGAAGCGGCGTAGAGGAATGGTGGTCGCTCCCTCTTCAATAATTTTTGCTTCCATAAAGCAGCGGATACCAACAGTTAGATCCGTTGCAGTGAAAATTAGCTCATTAGGCGTAGCTTCAACGAGAACGTTTGACAAGATCGGAATCGTCGCTTTAGAGGAGATAACGTTCTGGAGCTTGCTTAGGACTTGACTAAGCTCTGATTTGGCAACAACAAACTTCATATTCTATATCTGGGATTGAGTGTTTAGTGGGTCAAGATACGGACTTGGTTTGCTATCTGTCAAGGACTTCGTCTTTTCGACCATAGCATTAATTGTGTTTAGGGTGTTACAATGGCCCCGCTTAAGGAGAAGGAGCAGACACATGAGCAAAAAAGGGAAAACGGACTTAGTTCGTAACCCCAAGGCTTATCACGATTATGAGATCACTGAAACTCTTGAAGCAGGAATAGCTTTGAAAGGAACAGAGATTAAGTCATTGCGCGGGCACCAAGGAAGTTTGAAGGAGGCTTATGTCAAATTCATTCGTGGTGAACTATGGCTTGTCGGCTGTCATATTCCCCCATATAGCTATGGGAATGTACACAATCATGAAGAGTATAGAGATCGTAAATTGTTGCTGCACAAAAGAGAGTTGAAGTTTTTGCGCGAACAAACGCGAGAGAAGGGGATGGCTATCGTCGCTCTTGCCATTTATTTAGGTCATGGAAAAGCTAAGCTGCGTATTGGTGTTGGGCGAGGGAAAAAAATGCATGATAAGCGTCATGCTCTTAAAGATCGAGAAGCAGAACGACGCATGCGCTCAGCATTAAAAAAAGATAGTATTTGATATAAATTTAATTATTTTGCACATAATCTTTATTATTTATTAAAGATGGATGTGTGCATGTCGGTAACTTCTCCAACAGGATTATCACCTCTAAAAGCCAAGACGGAGCCGGGGCCAACCCCTACTTCACAACCGGTTCAACCTCTTCAAGGACGAAGGGTCGCCTTGCAGCAAAAAGAAGAGGTTGGGGGTCTAGATGCTTTATTCAGTCAATCAGCAAGTGAATTTTCCACTTCTATAAGAGGGTTAGAAAGGGGCGAGCGTCCCCCAGCTCTTATCATAGAGCAGCCTGCAATGCTTGATATAGACCACTTTCAAAGTGAGCTTTGCATGCACTTTTCTACAATTATTACTAAAGCCCAAGCAGATGAAAAGGATGTTTACCCTGTATTAGCTAATGCACTGGTTCATCAGGTTGTTGATGATAGGAAGGGGGAAGGCTATGAAGCTTATGGACTTGCCATTTCTGCTAGTTTAGAGGAGCATCGGTTAGATGCATTTTGTTTTTCAGAAGCTTTTGAGGGAGTTATCATGGGATATCAGCAAAAAAACTACCACCACCATTTGATCGAGAGTCGCCCTAGTTATCCTGAAGAAAAGCTGCATCCTCATCACCAGGGGCGCTTTGATAGGTTTGAAGAGCAGAAAGAAAACATTATACGAGTTGTTAAAGAAAAGTTTTTAGGTGCTTGTGACGTAACTACTGTATGTGAGCATGATTAAAAGTCAGCCTTTAGACCTTTCAAGTAGGTAGTAGACCCTGTGCTGAGTTTTTTAGGGGGATGTAGTGGAAAAAGAGGTTATTTATTTAACAATAGTGCATATTATCTTTACTATTTCTTAAGCTAAAATAGTGGGGATCCCTATGTCATCTGCAGCAGAAATAAGCAATAAGTATGTAGCACCACAGACAGCTGGTCAAAGAGTTGAGCAAGGACAAGGCAGTCTCCGAGGGCGCAGGGTTGACCATCAACAGGGAGATGAAGGGTCTTTTGACTTTACAAACCTTCGTCAACAACTAGCAAGGTTAGAGGAAAAACCTGCAAATACAGAGTATGCAGAAACCCCTTCACAGCCATCCATTGCCCATGGAGAGACGCCTTCTTTTTATGAAGAAGTTTCTGCTGCTGCTGCTCCCTCACAGCCCTCCACGGCCTATGTAGAGGCTCCTTCTTCGCAAGGGGAAGTTTCTGCTGCTGATGTGGCTGTTCCCTCACAGCCCTCCACAGCCCACTTTGGGCCTGCGTATGTGCATTCATATTGTGTAGACATGGATGATGATGCAGACATGAGTGAGTCCATGAAACTAGCGCGTCAGTGGAAGGAAAAGCAAAGACAAGAAGAGGACCGAAAGTCTGCTGCAAAGATCTCTAGGGAACTATCTGCTATTATTGATAAGGCGCAAGAGAAGGGAGAAAATGTCTACTCTAAACTAGCACAAAGGATCATTCTAAGGGTTGCATACAATATAGATCTATTTGAAAGAATGAAATATCGTGAGGATGCGGTTGCCCATAGAGAATGTAGAATTTTCGGGGAAGCAATCGTTGCTAGTTTGCAAGGTGCAGAATTAGATCACTCTCAGTTTTTAGAAGCTTTTTCAAGCACGATACGGGATGAAAAAGGTATGATGGATGATATCTTGATTCCTTTCATGGAAACAGTAACTTCCAAGAGGCCCGTTCCTTCTATGGTATATCAGTCTGTGCATAATATTTATTTTCGCCCGACGCGTATTTTAGAAAGGTTGAGGGGGACTTTAGCAGACAAAATCATAGAAGCTATTGCAGAGGCAGTGCGCTCTTACTCAGTAAAAAGTTCTTAGTTAAGAAATAAAGGTTTCTATGTCATCTGCAGCAGGAGTAAGCAATAAGTACGTAACACTACAGACAGCTGGTCAAAGAGTTGAGCAAGGACAAGGCAGTCTCCGAGGGCGCAGGGTGGACCATCAACAGGGAGATGAAGGGTCTTTCGACTTTACAAACCTTCGTCAACAACTAGCAAGGTTAGAGGGAGAATCTGCAAATACCGGGCAGGAAGAAACCCCTTCACAGCCCTCCATTGCCCATGTAGAGTATGAAGAAGTTTCTGCTGCTGCTCCCTCACAGCCCTCCACGGTCTATGTAGAGGCTCCTTCTTCACAAGGGGAAGTTTCTGCTGCTGATGACTCCTATCCACAGTCACGGGTTTCTCCCCTTCCAAGTGGTTGTATAAAGGAGCAAAAAAAGAGAGCACTGGTGTGTGCTTGGCTTCAGCTATTATTTCGTGAGCATGTTTCAGGTATGATTAGCAAAATTAGGAACCGTGGGCAAGAAGGAGAGATCTACCCTAGACTCGCTAGAGATACAGTTTTGAACCTATTGTTAAATATCTCGTTTATTAAACACCTTGGTCAACGCGAAGATCGCGGCGCTTCTGAACAAGGGCGCGCTATTGGGAAAGCTCTCGCTGCTAGTTTGCAAGACGCAGGATTAGATTACTCTCAGTTTTTAGAAGCTTTTTCAAGAATTATACAGGATACAGACAGGGTAAGGGATGATGCTTGGATCCCTTATCTACAAAAGAATGGTGTAGATTATTCTACATCCACAGGTCTGTCTTCTGCGGTGGCTTTATTGGATAAACTTTCCGAAACCCCTGTTGAGACTATGCGCATTTTTTGTCAGATCTCAAAAAGCGGACTTTTAGAATCTACTATTAAAAATGGAATGAACTCCTACCTAGCACAAAATACTTTGGCCAAAAGGGGTTAGGCGGAAGCATTCGTTTCCCTGCGGGTCTGTGCCAGTCAACACCATCCCTGGTACAGAAAGCCAGTCAAAAATTACTGAGCGAATGAACTTTTTGTCTTCTTGCGTGTATTCAGGGCGAACATAACGCCAGCGCCGGCCTTGTTTTTTTAAGGTAACCGGCTCTGTTTTACCAACAGGAGCCATCAAGCGCTCGATAAATGCATCAAACCTTACCCACCCTTTCCCTTTAATGATGGAGAGGTTTTTTTCTACTTCTCTTAGTTGGCGCTCTGTGTAGTCAGGGAAACGCTCCATGAAAAGAGCTAAGCTACGTGGGTTGCTGTAGAAAAAGAGCGCTTTTTTTTCATGACCCTGTTCTAGCCATGCATCCGTATGTTTGCCTTTGGTGATCTGGTCATCTTTTAGCTGGATAAGATGTAAGGTGTGCAATGTGTTGCACATATTAGAGAAGTACTCTTGTGCTAGATGAGGCTCTAGCTGAAAGTTTTTGCACCGGTTGGATAAGGTTCGTGTATAGCTTGCACTCACTTGGCCATTTTTTAATGTGGCTGGTGTAGACTCATCAAAAAGAGTCCGAAGTACAGCTTCTACATCACGGACATATACAAAGTCGAACTGGCGCGAACAGGTGATTAGATCTTCTTGCTGAGATTCAGGGTCATGGTCTCGTAAAAAGCGAAGGTATTCTTCCCACTCATAAAAAGGGGTCACAATCTCTTTCCACTGTCCGTCAATTTGCTCATAGCTTAAGCAGCAGACAAAGTTGAACTCAAGGTGCAGAAGGTACTCCTCAAACTCTTCTCTTGTGAGCTGGTACTTTTCCCTTAGCTCTCTAGAGCGAATACGAAAGTTGGGAGATGAAAAAACATCATCCATGATGCCATTCATCACTTCATTGTCGAAGTTTAGGTCAAAAAGGTAACGCTGGTAAATCTTAGGAGTTAGCAGATAGCGCTCAATAATCGATTGGAAGATGTTATTTGATGTGCGAGGGACAGAGTACCAATTAGGCAGCACATGAATAGGCACTTTATTTAAGATGCCTTGAAAGAATTCCATGCCAGGCTTGAAGTCTTCATCAAACTTGTCAATTTGAAACTCGTAGTATTTGCGCATCTCCTTATTGACTTGGACCTTCTCTCCCTTTACTTGGATCAGTCCTGCTTGGCAAAATGTGTCAAGTGGAGACTGCAGGTCTTCTGTCGAACAGTCAAGCATATCTGCAAGCTCATCGACAGGAAAAGTTAAAGAGCTATTTAAAATTTCATCAAGCACTTCGACGTCAAAAGTCGAAAATTTAGCCATGAGTAAACGGTTTTGAATATCCCGTTGATAATCATAGTCAGCTAGATCAATTTTATTTTTTCTATTGGGTCCTAATTGAATCATGGGCAGAAACGCTATTTACAAGTAACTCCATCCTCTTGGGGGAAGGAGTTTACGAGCTCATAGTTTTTGTGACAAGGGAAGTTTACTTCTTATAAATCAGAGGAATAAGAAAGCTGCTTGGCTCCAATCCAAAAATCTTTGATGGAAGGATCGCGATCCATTAGGGCTTGTGCCCACTCAGATGCTTCAGAGGGGTCTGTGATTAGGGAAAGGGCCGTTGCATAGGCATCAGCTAAGTAGCATTTGGAGGCGAGTACAGAGGCTGTATGTACATGTTCTGCATCGATCGTTTTTGGAGAATTTTCTAGAGGATTGAATAGGTGCGAGAGAAAAGAAATGTCACCCGTCTCCGAATCTCGAACGACATAATACTGCATTTCATCGCCACTTGTAGCAAGACCTGCTTCCTTAATGTCTGTTTCTGCAAGTATCGCACTGCCGGAAGCTGGAGCACGGATGGCCACGCGCCATTGACGCCCATCAGGGTGGTGTCCCTTAGAGCTAATCTCTCCGCCCCACTCGACAAAAAGATTTTTGACCCCGCTCTCATGTAGAGCTTCGACAAGCATATCTACACATAAGCCTTTGGCAATACCACTAAAGTTGATTAAGGTCTCTGTGTGCTCCTTCCAAAATATTCCATCTTCCCAGTGGAGCGTTCGCCAGCCCATTTTGTTTTTTAGTGAAGATAGCGCTTGCTGTGAGGGCATACGCCCTTCTTCTAGCATGGGCTGAATTTTGGCAGTGACTGTTTCAACGGTTGGATCGAAAAGACCTTGTGTCATTTGATAGGCATAGTCGCTTTTTTCAAAGAGGTCATAGAGCTCTTTAGATAGCTGAACCTCTTCAAAGGCTTGCAGCTGGTTCAGCTTGGCAAGCTCTGCATCGGGGTTCCATTTATTCATGATCCAGTCAACTTGGTAAAAAACTTTTCCAATTCGCTTTTGGATGCGAGCAAGTTTTTTTTCTGAAACCTGGTCTCCAATGAGAATTTTCCATGGCATCGTCATGGCAATGCCACTAAGAGCGAGTGGAGAGGCAGGCTGGTCTTTTGAGCAGCTCGTTAAAAAAAGGCAAAGAACAGCAAAGAGGTTAAGCAGTGGCTTCATGGTACGCTTTATATGTATTGGTTAAAAGCATGGCGATTGTTAAAGGACCAACTCCTCCAGGCACAGGAGATAAGCCTGCAAGGTGTCCATCTATATCCGAAGGGTCGATATCACCAATAAGTTGGTATCCTTTTGCAGAGGTGTCAGGGAGTCGGTTGATACCTACATCAATGGCCCATGCATCTTTTTTGAAGTGGTGTTTTTTTAAAATTTGAGGTTGGCCAACTGCAGCAATCACTACGTCAGCTTGGGCGACATATCGCTCCCAATCTATCGACTGGCTATGAAGTAATGTAACCGTTGCGTTGTACTTTTTATTGGATAAAAGTAGGGAAAGAGGGCGGCCAACAATGCGGCTTCTTCCTAGGATCGCAATATTTTTCCCTTTTGTAGGGATTTGATAATGATCAATGAGCTCTAAAATTCCCGCAGGCGTACAAGGAGTAAAGCCTGTTGCTTGATCGATGGCTAGTAGTCCTAAATTCTGGGGGTGAAGGCCATCAACATCCTTTTCAGGAGCAATGCTTGATAAGATGGCCTCTGTATCCATTGACTTTGGAAGAGGAAGCTGGACTAAGATGCCATCAATAGCAGGGTCCTGGTTGCACTTTTGGATCTTCGCTATTAGTTCTCCTTGGGAGGTTGTCGCAGGGAGGTTTTGGCGGAAGACATGGATGCCGACATCTTCACATCGCTTTTGCTTCATACGCACATAAACCTGAGAAGCTGCATCCTCTCCAACGAGAAAGACTGCTAAACCAGGAGGGCGTTTGCATTCGGTAATCTTCTGTTTGAGATTTGCAAGTAGCGCTGTTGCGATAGATTTACCTTCTAGGTTAATCACAAGCTATCCTCATCTTTTTTTAGCAAGTTACGCTAAAAAAAGGCTGAGAAAAAGTCACGATTTAATGATTTATTGATAGGTTCTTCTTTCTTGTTTAGCTGACCAGCTCTTTGTTCGTGAAGAGGATAGATGGAATGGCTGTTTTCTAAAAAAATATTAAGCTCTCGCTGATCCCTTATAATGGTTTGATTTTTAAGAATTTACCAATCAAAATATTTTGGTCATTATCAAGAGTGGTGGAAAAATGAGCATTGGTAAAGCTTGGTCAAAAGCACAGGATTTTTACTATGGGTCATCTGATGCAAAGCGTGCCCTATATAAAAAGCTGCATACAGCTCTTACCTCGGAGGTCCAAAACCGGGGAAACCGAGAAGAGCTACGTACATTTTTTCAGGAGCACTTTTCCCAAGTGGGCTTTGTGCCTCAGCAGCGCTTTACAGATCCTCGTATGCTCCATGCTGTAAAAGCAACAGTCTATGAAATGACAAAAGATCCGCGTTGCCGTTCATTGGCTGCACAAGTAGAGATCTTAGCTCATTTGTGCTTTTCGCAATCAAAGCGTATCGATGCAGCAGAGCTAGAAGACTTTGTCTCTCTTGATAATCAGCGCGCTTTAGCAAGCCTGCTTTCCGCCTTTCCAAAAGAGGAGCAAAAGTCCGCACTAAAATATTTAGCGAAGCACCCAGAGATGGTGCAGGTTTGTAAAAACTTTTTTTGGGGTCCTGTGCTTAAGCTCGGAGAGGTGGCAAAACTCCCTAAAGAACAGCGCCCCTTTTATATGCAAAGAGGGCGTTTGCGTGTGCGAGTTCAGGGGGAAGACCTCTCTTATAGAGTGAAGGACTGGAGCTCTTTAGTGCGGACGCTTCCACAGAAAGATCTTTATATGAGAGAGCTGCCTTACCGCCTTGTGCAAAAAGGGTTAGCCCTGGGACAGGATAATCAATTTGAAAGCCTAGAGCCTTGGCTGGAAGTTTCTTCTCAAGGGCGCTGTGTGATACAGTTTGTCTCATCTATTTCCCAAAGAGTACCCTTCCCAACCCCTTGTCAAGTATTGGGAGGGAATACAGGGCATCGCTTCACACAGCTCATTGTTCCAAGCTCCTCAGCAGTCAGCCAAGTGGCAGAAAAGAGTCAAGTATATGCATTTGGATTTTTCCCGAAAAACTGGAATCGCCTGATGCAAAGTGGACCTATGTCTACAGTGGAAGGTGTGTATAAGTCTCCTGACACCCATTGCTCGCGGATTGCCAGGGAGGATTCTCATGGTTATTTTGGAGTGGTGAAAGAGTTTGAAATTGAAGATGACTCTGCACATCAGCCCTGCTTACTTGCTTATGCAAGTGAGCGACAAAAGCTTCAGTTATTTGTAGCAATTAGCAACCATGATGAACAGCAGTATAAAAAGATACTCAGCTTACTGACCTATAAGCGAGAAAAAGGGATTTCCTGTACGAAGCTAACAAAGCTTGAAAAAGCAGACTTGGTTAAAGAGCTTGTTTCAGATTATCTTGCAATGGATTCTGAAAGATGGGTTAAACGCCTTGTCAAACTACTACAACAGCATACTGAAGGTGATGAATCTTTAGTTAAAATCTCTCACCACCTTGGACATGTGTCAGACCATTCAGAGGCACAGCGGCTAATTGAAGTTGCTCGGCAGTCAACAAAGGAGCAGATTGTTGAGGCTGTGAAAGAAAGCCTCGGTGACCGAGTTTCTATTGGGCGCAGCTTTCAAACGACCGTAGGGAACTGTGTAGTTGAAACAAACTGGCAACAGCGCTTTGTGGAGGATTTTTTAGAAGCTTCTCTCAATCAAGGAGAGCCTGTAGGCGTTTTTCCTTCGCAGGTAGCTCACCAAGATATGAAGCCTGCTATTTGGGGGTTTGTCTCAGAGAAAGTTATGCGTTGTGTGATTTTTTTAGGGTCTATCTTAGCTCCTTGGACGGGAGCTGGACGTAGTGATGAACGTAAGCGCAAACCCCTTGCAAGTAGCCTCGGGAGTCCTTTGCAACCCGTAGAGACGGTGCATGCAAGTATCTTACAGGGGACAAAAAAAGAGCCTCTAACTTGGAAAGAGCGCTTTTATGGGGTGTTTACATGGATTTATGATTATGTACGAGGTCGAGAGGTGCCCTCTAGGTAAAAAGAGCTCTACTTGGGACGTTTAGCAGCAGCGGCTGCAGCGGGTTTGTCGCTTTTAAACCGGTGTGCCCCTTTAAGGAATTGTAGAGCAACTTTGGGAGCCTTTATCATAGCAAGAGTGAGCCCTCCTTCAATGAGAGGATAGACAATCCAATCACTGAGAACCCACTCCCATGAGTGGAGGTGTAGCTGGCCATTTGTTAGAAATAGGTATTGGAGAGCGGTAAAGAGAATGCTGTAGAGCATGCCGAGCAGGAGAAATGTGATCGGCTTATCATCAAATAAGAAGCGCTTCAGTCGAGAAACAAGCAGTGTGCAGCATAAAAAAATAGCTGGGTAGCATCCTAGCGCATGTTGTGCAGAAACAAGGTCAAGGCAAAGTCCAGCAAAAAAACTCGCCCATAAAGACGGGAAAAGAGGTTTTTTATAGATATAAAGAATTAGAAGGGGAATGAAAAAGTTAAGGTGGATGGAAGGAAAAAGAGCATGGATTAAGACGGTGGCAAACAGGGAGAGAATAATGCCAAGGCCTGCTTTCAACATCTAACTAGACTCTTCTACTTGTGAAAAAACGAGCAATAGTGATGAGATTTTCGGATTTAGGGGAGAGAGCAGAGATCGTTGTGATGGCTTCTTCAATGAGTTGATGCGCTTTTTCTTTGGCTCCATCAAGCCCCAAAAGAGATACATAGGTACTTTTGGTATTCCCTTCATCAGAGCCAATAGGCTTACCTAAAATCGATTCATCCCCTTCAACATCGAGAATATCATCATATATTTGGAAGGCGAGTCCGATATGCCCTCCAAAGAGGCGAAGGCTATCAAGTACTTTTTCTTCCACACCAGCAATGACTCCACCACACTCACAAGATGCTTGGATCAATGCACCTGTTTTTAATTGATGGGTAAGTTGCATAGCATTTAAAGAAATATCTTGTCCTTCCTGTAACAAGTCAAGACATTGCCCACCAATCATTCCCTCAGCTCCTGAACGGCTTGATAGGATTTTAATGAGCATGAGTTTCTGAGAGTCTGTTAAACCTGTTGAGTCAGCTAGAACCTCAAAGCTTTTTGTAAGCAAGTAGTCTCCAGTGAGAAGAGCCATCCATTCAGGGTAAACTTTATGAAGAGTGGGGCGCCCCCGTCGAAGATCATCATCATCCATACAAGGAAGGTCATCATGAATCAAAGAGTAGGCATGGATCATCTCAATAGCACAAGCTGTATCCAATGCTTGTGCTGAGTTCACTGCAAAGCAGTCTGTTACAGCACAGGTGAGAATGCCTCGCAGCCGTTTACCAGGAGAAAGTAGGGAGTACCGGGCTGCATCAAAAAGCTGGTGAAAGGGGGTCTCTAAGTTGGGGACAAGCTCTCCTAGACGCTCATCAATTTTTAAGCGAAAGCCTGTAATTTCGCTAGATAGCCCGGACATACTTAACATTTTGCTCTCATATAAAAAAAGATAAATAAATTGTAGGGGACTAGGGGTTTTAAAAAAAGAGGCTTTCCTCTGCTTGTCTTGCATGCAAACTATATGGTAGCCTGCTGCCTGAAAATTCAGAGGGTGAACATGAAAAAAGCTGTTTTAATGATCAATTTAGGCACTCCAGATGCCCCCACTCCCAAAGATGTAGGACGCTACCTCACCCAATTTTTAACAGATCGGCGGGTGATCAACTTGCCTTTTTTGCGAAGGCAAGCGCTTGTCCGCCTTGCTATAGTTCCTAAACGCTCTAAAATTAGTGCACAAACCTACCAGGAGTTGTGGACTGATGAGGGCTCTCCCTTGCTAATGCATACACAAAAAAGTGCAGAGTTATTGCAGCAAGAGCTTGGGAGTGACTATAAAGTTTACTATGCAATGCGTTATCAAAACCCCTCAATAGCAGCAACTTTAGCAGAAATTGCCAAAGAGCCGTTGCAGGAATTGGTGATCCTTCCTCTGTTCCCTCAATATGCATCAGCAACTACAGGGTCAGTATTTGAAGAAGTGATGCGTCATCTGTCAAAGTGGGAGGTATTCCCTAACCTGCGGTGGGTATCAAACTTCGCCACTCACCCTGACTGGATCAAAGCTCTTGCAGATCGAGCCAAAAAGATTGAGATGGGAGATTATGACCATATTTTAATGAGCTATCATGGGCTTCCCAAGTCACAAATTCACCAAGCCGATCGATTTGGTGTGTGCGGAAAGCCGGGGTGCTGTGACCAGCAGCATGAAAAAAATGCACTTTGCTACCGAGCACAATGTGTGGCTACATCAAGAGCTCTTGCTGAGGAGTTGGGGGTGAGTGATGAGAATTATACGATCTGCTTTCAATCTCGGTTGGGGCGCCAAGAGTGGCTTAAGCCCTATGCGAGTGATGTATTATCAGACCTAGCTAAGAAGGGTGCTAAAAAATTATTGGTTTTTTCCCCTTCGTTTGTTTGTGACTGCTTAGAAACCACAATTGAGATTGGAGAAGAATATAAAGAGTTATTTTTGGAGCAAGGAGGGGAGAGCCTTCAGCTTGTAGAAGGGCTCAATGAGAGCCCTCTATGGATATCCGCACTAGCTGCAATGACGCGGCAGTCCCCTCAAGAAGCTATAGTGTAGATTTCTTCGCTCTTGCTCGCTTGCTCAATAAGCTAGTCAGAAACACGACAAGGCTGAGAACAAACATCAGTCCTGCTGGCATAAACTTCCAACTTCCAGAAAAGCGATAGAGGAAAAAGAGAGTAAGAGCAAGGGATCCATAGCGATTGATCCAGGCAGCTAAGAAAGGCTTGCTCGAATAAAGGATAGAAGAGACAAGAAAGAGCAAGCCAAAAATAGACCCCATAACAAGAGAGGCTATACTTCCAGCTTTGGTATAGCCCATGATGCCTCCAGAGCAGAGCATTAAAGCATATACGAATGTCAAAGCGCGGGAAAAAGTCATAAAGAACTCCTTTTAAAAAGATTTTTGCGCTGAAGAGCACGATAAATAGGCATCACATCATCAGGAGCAGGTAGCTCAAGAGCTGCTAAAGAGTCTTGTACATACTTTGGAGTATGCATGCTATTGATTACACAAGTCACCCCAGGGGTCTTAGTTAAGACTCTTAAAGTCTTTTGCGAGAGGAGTGCTTCTTGTGTTTTAGGAGGAAGTAAGCGAGAGGTGACTTGATCAATACAGAGAGACTGAAAGGCACTTTGGTTCATCGAGCGGTCACGCAAAAACTGAATAAGAGGTTGCAAAGCAAGCATGTAGCGCTTTTTCCAGTCAATCCACACATTGTATAAAGGCTCATTACGCTGGATATTCTGCTCAATTAGCTGGAAAAGGTAGGTTAGCTGAGGAGTGATTTGCTCCTCTTCTAAATGACTCCAGTCAAGAAAATTGAGTTGCTGTTTGCGTAGGTCATGAAGAGCTTGAGCCCAGTTAAAAAGTTGAGAGGGAAGAGGGAGTCCTTCAGGAAGATGAATAAAAGGAGCGATCGTTGTTTTCCACTCATCTTCAAGAGCTACACCCCATTGGACATGTCTTTCAAAATCAAGAGAGAGTTCTTTTTTCTCAAAATGACTTAAGCGCACCATCTCTTCCTCATAGACGGCGTTTAGAGGACGCCTTGCAAAGAGGGAGATTCCTTCACTGGAGGCACATTGGGTGATCGCATCACTTTGGGTGATAGCTTGTGCTTCTAGCAAGTTTAAAGGTAGTTGCACAAAGCGAAAGTGGTGATTTTCCCCGCCAACCTTTTTCGCCACTTCAACAAGGCGTTCAAGGTGGACTTTTTCCCGGTGGTTAGAGGGAAGAGCCAAGTTGTTAGAAGAGATTCCATAGTATTGAATCGTACCTTCAGCAGCAGCTTTTTCTAGAAAGGTGAAGCTTTTTTCTATTTGTTTATAAAAACGTTGGCGAAGCTCTCGCAGAGGGAGAAGAGAATATTTTGGATTTAATAGGTACTGCTCTGGGTCTTGTAGAAAGAAGGCATCAATAGTTTCCACCTGAAGGCGCGCTCGTGATTGATGTAGCTGAGAGGATAAGTATTGCGGGTGCATACAGTACCAGCAGCTTTCATCAATTTGTTCCATTTCTGGAAATGCAACCTCTCCCTCTTTCTCTTCTAATGCTGCATCTAAGGCCTTGCCTTGAACATAACCAGCTTTAGACATAAGGAAGACTTGGCTTCTCTCTATTTGATGCTTTTCAATCATCTCTCGAAGGACTAGACCTACACAGTGCTCGCTTGAGCCATCCGTATAGTTAGCTGCTGTGTCAATCACATTACAGCCACTTAAAAGGGCAAGCTCTAAAGCTCTACGGTGCTGAGAGTCATGCTCAAAGACTTTTCTTGATCCAAAGCCAATAGGGCAAAGGCATAAATCTTGTGCTGTGTTGTTAAAGGAGACTTTAGGATGGAAAGAAGCATACTGATGAGTGCCTGTAGAAGAGGCTTTTCCCGTAAGTAAAAAACCAAAGATGTTGCTGCGTGTGGGGCTATGGTGTGTTTGCAAAAGTTCTCCTAGCTTTTCAGGGGTATTGACAGGCTTGAAACAGGTGGTGCCTCGGCAGACGTGAGCGGTAGGCTTATCATTGACAAGTTGCTTATCTTGTAGGATTGGGGAGGCTGAAATGACCTTTTTCCCCCAGTTAAAGTGAGCTACAATTTTATTTGGAAGGTAAACGCCATGGACTTTCTGGAGAAGGTCCTCCATCCGTTCTTCTTCATCATGTCCTACGCAGGAGATGTTGAGAGGGCAGTCTAAGTGAAAGTCCACCACACTTAAACTTGTTGGATAAAGGTGGGGGTAGAGGTGGATACTTTTACCGATTGCTGAGAGAGCTTTTTTTGATGTGGTACAAAGGTCAGGACGGTCTAGGTGGTGGCTGAGTTTGGCTAAAACAAAAGCTGCTGTGGCATTGGGGTTGGGGATTGCCCCATCTGTACCATCTTGGTGAGGAACAAATGGGCTCCCCGTATGTTCAGAAGAACTAGTATGAAACAGCCCAGTCTTGGGATCTCTGAATAAGCGCATCATCGCTTCTGCTAATGCGAAAGATTCCTGTAAAAACCGCTCACTTTTTCCACACTCATAGAGCTCAAGGTAGGCCAGGCATAGGAATGCATAATCTTCAAGAAAGGCTGGCTGCTGACGTTTTCCTCTTCTATAGAGCCGAAATAAGAGACCATGCTCATCTCTCATAGAGCGTAAAAGAAAAAAGGCTGCTTTTTCTGCAGCATCGGAGTACTTGGCTTCTCCTAGAGCACAACCTAATCGAGCAAGTGCATAAGTCATCAAAGCCGTCCATGAAACGATAATTTTATCATCTCGAAAAGGTTTGGTTCGGTTCTGGCGCTTTTTGAAGAGTTTGTGAATGGCTGTTTTAATGAGCTTTTTCTCTTGCTCTAGTAACGCGCTATGGAACCCGGTAAGATCTGAAATGTGGAGGCGGTTGATTAAGATCTTTCCTTTGCAATGCCCTTGTGCTTCTAGCTTATAAGCTGCTGAAAAGGCTTCAAACTCTTCTTTAGAAAGGCTCTCTTTAACCTCTTCATAACTCCATAAATAGAAATGGCCCTCTTCTCCCTCAGGGCCAGCTCCTAAAGAGGAGTAAAATCCTCCATTGGGATTAGCTAACTCTCGAAGAACAAAGTCGGCTGTTTGAGTAGCGACTGTTCGGTAAAGAGGATTTTTTGTGATTAGGTAGGCATCTAAGTAGATAGGAATAAGCAGAGCATTATCATATAGCATCTTTTCGAAGTGAGGGACTAGCCACTTCTCATCAATGCTATATCTAGAAAATCCTCCACCGAGGTGGTCATAGATGCCTCCCTTATACATGCAATCAAGAGTCTTGCAGACAAGGTGAAGAACTTGGCTATTTTCTGTTTGCTTATAGTAGCGTAAAAGCAAAGACATAGCCCCGTGAGGAGGGTATTTAGGAGCCTTAGTAAACCCTCCATAGCGTAGGTCAAAGTTTTTTAAGTAGTACCGAACAGCATCCGTGATCTCTTGGTCTCCAATGGGGTAATCACTAACTTTAGGCCGTGCACTATTGACATGAGTAGCAAGCTTTTTGGCCTGCTGCAGAATATTATGCGGTTGCTGTTTCCAGATGAGGGTTAGCCTTTGTAAGAGAGAGCGGAAGCCAAGAGACTCTTTTTCATCTTCAAGAGGGAAGAAAGAGCCTGCAAAAAATGCCTTCTGGTCAGGTGTTAAGAAGATTGTCATAGGCCATCCTCTCTGACCTCCAGTAAAGGCAGAGGTGATTTCTAAAAACGCTTCATCTAGGTCTGGCCGTTCTTCTCGATCGACCTTAATGCAGATAAAGTGTTCATTAAGAACTTTAGCGATGGAGGAGTCATCAAAACACTCTGAATCCATTTGATGGCAGAAGTGACAAGAGGAGTAACCAATACTCAGAAAGATCGGCTTATGCAGGCGATGTGCTTTTTCTAAACTAGCAGGGGTCCATGGGTGCCAGTCGACTGCACGGTATGCTTGACTTTGCAAATAGGAACTTGCTTCACGAGCCAAGAGGTTGGGTTTCTTGGCACTTGGGGGAGAAGTAGCTTGCAAGGGCAGCCTCCGCAAAACCTTTGATGCTTTATGTTGAGAAAAAGCGATACGAAGAAATTTTGCGCTTTGTCTCTTTTTTTTTCTAGAGCTTTAGGGAGAGAGTGCGTTATTCCTTGATTGTTAGCTCGCAAGGGCAGTGATCCGAGCCCACTACGTTGGTCAAAATCTCTGCATTAGCTAATTTTTTAAGCAGGGAAGGGTCTATGATCTGATAGTCAATGCGCCAGCCCACATTGCGTGCGCGAGCTTGGGAGCGATAGCTCCACCAAGTATAACAAACTTCATCTGGATAAAGATGGCGAAAACAATCAATATAGCCGGTGGAAAAGAAACTGGAGAGCCAGTCTCTCTCTTCTTGGTAGTACCCAGGAGAGTTTTCATTGTCTTTTGGACGAGCAAGGTCAATAGGGCAGTGAGCAATGTTTAAATCTCCACAGAGAATCACTCCCTTTCCTGTGCTTCTTAGGTGTGTTAAAAACTGCTGCATGGCTGCACAGTACTCGAGCTTGTAAGAGAGTCTTTTCCTCTCAGGTTGACTGTTTGGAAAGTAGCAGGAAAGAACATAATAGTTTTCCATCTCTACAGTGACAGTGCGCCCCTCTTGGTCAAATGAGGGGTCGCCAATTCCATATAAAACATTTAAGGGAGGGCGCTTACAAAATAGTGCTGTGCCACTGTATCCAGCTTTTTCTGCAGAAGACCAATAGGTTTGGTATCCTAAAGGAGATTTTTCAATCGAACTTAGCTGGTCAGGGTGGGCCTTTGTCTCTTGAAGTGCTAAAATGTCTGGTTGGCTTTGCTGTAGCCACGCTAGAAAGCCTTTTTTGATGATGGCGCGATAACCATTGACGTTCCAAGTAATAATCTTGCTCATAAAAAATGACTCGCTCTTGCGACTTCTAAAGGAAAAATTCGAGTGTACAGTCCAGGCAAAGATGCCAGGTGACTGAACCACTCAGCAATAAAAGAGTAATCTTCTTCTTGTGTAGGGATGAGGGCAAAGGGGGTAAGCTTTCTTTGTAGGCTGTTGCAAAGCACCCGATATAGGTAATTGGCTTGGCTATCCGCAATATCGAGCTTTTCAAGCATCTGCTCTATACGCTTGATCCCTTGGTCTTTTGGAAGATTGATGGAGAGAAGAAGTATTTTCCACAAGTATGCATAGACATTTGGTTTTTTTGTCTGTGGGATGACTGTCGGTTGATGCGGAGGGTTGTGAAAGAGGAAGGCTGTGTAAAAGACTGTGCAAAAATTTTCAGGTAGAAGGCGGTGAGCTAAATGGTCTAGCAAGTAGTGTGAAATACCTATGACACCGCTTAAGCGCAGTAGGGTATTGATTAAGACCATAAAAAATGAATTGTTATGCTGAGTAAAAGGGCGCGCATTAATCATATATTGGTACATTTTTGCACAAGCCACAACCTTAGCAGAGACAGATGTCGCCTGCTTCCATTGCACAAGGTGTGCATACGCTTGCTGAAAATATACAGGGTAAGAGTCTGGCCCAGGGTATTGGTGGGCATACTTTTCATTGGTGGGACATCTTTTTTTAGGGATACCGGGAAGAGCAAGTAAGTGCTTGGCATCTCTATGTAAGAAAAAGGGGTCCCACAAAGGCTTTGCCACCTTTTTGCAAAATGAGGCCTCATTAGCATAGCGGTTTGCGGTGTCGAACTTTCTCCAAAGGTATTGTGGCCGAATATGCTTTGAGAACTTGGAGAAGATCTTATCTAAGAGTACAGTCAGCTGGTCGGCAGAGGCAGGGAAGTCTACCTCTAAGCAGGCTGCAAAAGCTTCACTTGCAGCACAAGCTCGCAGCCAATAATTGTAACGAGAAGAAAGACAGGAGGGGAGGGGCTGCTTTGGATGCCGCACTACCTCTTGCCACGATAAGCAAGGCTCTTTCTCTTTTAGAGGTTTCAAGGTAAACTGTTTGGTTTCATAAGGCATGAATAGGTGATATACGATGGGTCGAGAAAAAACACAATGGATCATGGGAGTCCATGCGATCCTAGAAGCGCTCCGCTCTGTTCCTGAGCAGGTCGATAAAATTTTTCTCTCTCCAGGAAAGGAAAAGAGCTCTTCTCTGAATGAAATCCTAAATAGGGCAGAAACAGAAGGTATTTCCGTTGCAACTGTTGGCAAGAAAAATCTTGAATCAATGGTGCACTCTCCTCACCATCAGGGGGTCGTAGCTTGTGTGCAACCAGCTAATTTGCTTGCACTCCCAGACCTTCTTGAACAAATCCCTCAAGATCAGCCCTCCCTACTTCTTCTTTTAGATAGCCTGTATGACCCACAAAATCTTGGATCTTTATATCGCTTAGCAGAAGGTTTTGGCTTGCATGGGATGATTTGGTCAAAAAACCGAGGGTGTGATTTGACACCAGCAGTGAGTAAAGCAAGTGCAGGAGCTTCTCTTCTTGTCCCTTCCGTGCGTGTATCTAATCTTGCAAATGCTTATGCCTCTCTACAAGAAGCAGGCTATCATATTGGGGTCTCTATACTGGATGAGGAGGCAAAAGATGCTTTCCACCATCCTTTGCCAAAGCGTCTAGCTTTGGTCTTAGGCTCTGAGGGAGAGGGGGTTCGGCCGCTCTTGGTCAAAAAGGCTGACGGGAAATGGGTGCTTCCATTACAAGGCAAGTTACAGTCCTTGAATGTTGGGCAGGCCGCAGTAGCCTTTGCCTCCTTGTGGAGAAAAAACTGGTATGGAGTCTGTTAAAGCAGTATTACACAAGTGGAAGTATCCCTTGGTGGTTCTTATCGTGGTAGCACTCATGATTCATGGGTTGAGTGCTTCCTTTTATCCCTTACTGCTTGCGTTCTTTTTTGCTTACCTAACCTACCCTCTTGTGCTCTATTTAGAAGCACGCCACATTCCTCGCTGGATAGCTTCGATAGGGATGTTAATCGCCTTGTCCCTTATTGCGTTTGTAGCCCTTTTCTTTTTGCTACCTTTCCTCTTTGCTGAACTAAGCAGCTTTATTTCTGCTTTGCCAAAGATGTTTGAAGGCATGATTCACTTTTTAAATAACCTTCTTGCTCGGAGTGCCATTGGTTATCGTATTGATCCTTCTATGTTAGGCGCTGAACATTTGCTCAGTAAGATGATAGAAAAACTAGGGAAAACGGATGAGCATATAGTCGCGAACTTTCTGAATGTTACGTTTTCTAATGCTCTTCGTATTGTGCTTGCCTTTCTGACTCTTTGCTTATTACCCGTCTTTTTCTTTTACTCTGTCGATCGCTATGAGGCTATTGTTGCAGAGTTAAAACGCTTTTTACCCCCAAGGTTTGAGCAGGAAGTTTATGGGTTCTTCTCTCTTGTTCATCGCTCTTTTGGTCAGTTTTTTCGTGGGCAAGTCATAGTTGCTCTTGTTCTTGCTGGCTTATATGCTCTAGGTTTAAGTCTAGTGGGCTTGAAGTTTGGTCTGATGATTGGGGTATTGACAGGCTGCTTAGGAGTAATTCCCTATTTTGGACATATATTTGGATTGATTCTTTCTCTTTTGACCCTTTCACTTCACTTCACAGGCTATGGAACCCTGATAGGGGTTTTATCTGTTTTTGCTATTCTTGTGGCCACAGAAGGGTATATTCTGACACCCAAAATAGTAGGCAGGCGCGTGGGGCTAAATGCCTTTACTACACTCTTAGCAATGATTATTTTTGGAGAGTTTTTTGGGTTTGCTGGAATTGTCATTGCTATTCCAACAACATGCCTTTTGCGCTTTTACTATGAGCGCTTTATCAAGCTATATCACAAGTCAGAGTTTTTTAAGGGGGGCAATAAAGAGCCCCCCAAATAGTCTAGGTTATTTTTAAATAACAGCTTTTAAGTACTCAAGGAAAGAAAGAAACTCGCCCTGCAACTTTTGTAGAGCGTGCTTGCGGTGTGCACGGTGCTCTGCAATTTGAGGCGCATACTTTGTTTCAATCGCAGCTTTTGCTTGGCCATAATTGATGTTAGCATCACTGATTTTTTCATACATCAATCGGTCTGCTCCTTCTGCTGCAAGAATGGTAGCGATAGATAGGCCGGCTCTGACAAGAGCTGCATGGTTGGATTCTCTTGAAGGCAAGATACCATTTGCAACGACAATGTTTCTTGCACAAACAGCCCAGTTTTGGTCATGTTCAAGACGAGCATTTCTGACTTCAAGGTCTCTTAGGTGCTCTGCTTGAGTGAGCTCTTGCAGCTCCTTTTTCTGCAGTGAATCAATCATCAAGTCATGGCTTAGAAGCTCTTCATCCATTTTAGATTTGAAGCTTTGGATAATTTCCCACTCTCTTTTAGTGATGATTCCAAGCGCTAGCATAGAGCTTAGTTGAACATTTTTCCCATCATCATAAAGGCTAAAAAAGCTTTCTGCAGATTCCCACTTTTGCGATAACTCAGCTTTCCATTGGTCTCGCATGAATTCCACTCCTAGGAACTGCACAGCATCACGAAGATGGACTTTTGCTGTCACTTCAGAGAAGGCCGAAAAGGCAAATTCTCGATTGAATGCATACTTTAGTTCTGCAGTAGTGAAAAACTTTTCTAATTCTTTAACCTTTCCTCCAAATGCTTGGTAAGCATCTGAAATGGCTGCACGCCGCTCGTTTGGGTTCCACTGCTTCCTTTGGCTTGCCACATAGTTCGCATCATAAGGGTCGACATGACTTGCTGCACGGCCACAAAGGATTGCACTAATGGTTCCTATCACAGCGATTCCAATGATATAAGATGGGGAGACAGTAGCTATGATAGGAAAGGCTGACATAGAGGCAAAAACTGTTGTTGCTGTCGCAGCGACGGCAATTGCAGCAAGAGAGCCCCAGATAATCTTCTCAGCAGTTGCTGAAATTTTTCTCTCCTCAACGGCAATCGCTTTATCAATCACGCGAAAGTTGCGCCCCTGATAAGAGACAGAGTCTGAAGAGGCAAGGCCATCAAAGGCCATACGATCAGAAAAAGCTGTCTCATTTTGAGGCAAGTGGTGAATCGATGGGGTGATGGTTTCTGTGATTTCTAAGGTTTCCATTTCTTACTCCTTAATAGTGAGCGAGTAAGAAACTTTAGTTTGTTGCTTACTTGTTTACAATGAGTGAATGGACCTTTTAGCGATCAATAAGAGAGAGAGAATTGAAAAGGCTGATTTTTTATTGACAATTCTTGCCTCTACAGAGAAGAACGTCAATAATTCTTACCATAATGCAGTCATTGTAATGATATAGTAAGACATGGAAAGTGGTAACTATAGAAAAGCCTAAAAGAGCAGTGGTTAGAGTTGGAGCAAAAGCCGTTGCTATAATCACAATAAAATGTGTTGGCATATCTTTATTTTTAAAGAGTGGCATGGATCTTGCAATCCCTAAGATTGAGATAATCTAGCCAAGGGCTCTTAAGCTTGAGAATAGGAGAGACTCTATCAGATCACTTTAGCTACCTTCGGTATAGGAAAAAGGTGGATTCCCCAGGAAGCTCCTTAGCAAAGCTGACAGTAAACCTTACACGATACTCTCCTAAAGAGTGTCAAAGGTTGGCCCTGCTACTAAAAAAAGCGCGATCTGTCTCCTCTGAAGATAATCAATTGATCAAGTATGCTCTTCACTCGATCAATCTCTCATGGGAGCATTGGCTCGTCGCGTCTTTTTGGCCAGGTGGAGCGTTTCGCGTCGCAAAGGAAATTATTCGCCAAGCACTTAGCTCTAAATAAGGCTTTCTTTTCTTCGAAAAATAACCTTTTTTCGCTAGACTACATGCTCCAAACGAGGGGAGGTTGTGATGTATCAGCGTATAGATATTACCACACATGGAGAGGGGCTTTACCCTCTTTATAAAAAAATTAACCAACATTTTGAAGAGCAGGTCGGAGAAGCTGGAGAACCACTCAGCGGTTTACTTTACATTTTTTGTATTCATACAAGCTGTGCTTTGACTATTAGTGAAGGATATGACCCTTCTGCAAAGGCAGATCTTGAAGAGTTTCTAAATCGGTTGGCCCCTAAGAACCTTCCCTATGTACAACATAACACTGAAGGCCCTGATGACTCGCCAGCACATATGAAGTCTGCTCTCTTGCATCAACATCTAGTGTTACCTGTTGAAAGAAGTAAGATTTTTTTAGGCCCTTGGCAAGAAGTCTTCCTTGCTGAGTTTCGCTCAGAGTCCAAACATCGCCAGATTTTAATGAAATTTTTGAAAGGATAAGAATGAATCAGCCCCTAAGTCGACCTGAAATTCCAAAGCCAGAAGGGGGAGGCCCTGTCTTACTGCACTCTTGCTGTGCTCCTTGTTCAGGGGAAGTCATGGAGGCCATGATGCACTCAGGCATTCAGTTCTCCATCTACTTTTATAACCCGAATATTCATCCAAGAAAAGAATATGATCTGCGCAAGGCAGATAATATCCAGTTTGCTAATAAGCATGGGATTTCCTTTATTGATGCTGACTATGATACCGATAACTGGTTTGCTCGTGTGCAAGGAATGGAATGGGAACCAGAGAGGGGACCGCGCTGTACGGCCTGCTTTGATATGCGCTTTGAGCGGACAGCTCTTTATGCTTACGAACATGGATTCCCAACCATTACCTCCTGCCTAGGGATTTCTCGCTGGAAAGACATGGATCAAATTAATGGTTGTGGGGAGCGAGCTGCTGCTCGTTATCCTGGGGTTGACTATTGGACGCTGAACTGGCGTAAAGGGGGAGGCTCTGACCGCATGTATAAGATTGCTAAAAGAGAATCCTTTTATAAGCAGGAGTATTGCGGTTGCATCTACTCTCTGCGAGACTCTAATAAGTTTCGTAAAGAGTGTGGTAAAAATAAAATTGTTATTGGTGGTGCGCAGTACTAAGAGAACTAGACTTCTTCCCCTTATATAAGATAAAATCTTTGGCCGGTCGCAGGAAAGGTAGGGAAGTCGTGGATTCCTTTTGTACAGTTCAAACTCTTAAACCAGGAGAGCAGGGCGTGATCTCTCATATAGGGGGCAACACATTTAGTCGTTGCCAACTCAGTGAAAGAGGCTTTGTTCCTGGTGCTCAAGTCAGAGTTCTAGCTCGCATGCCCTTTAAAGGGCCGATCATCCTGCTGCTGCATGGGGCTAAAGTCGCTCTTCGGCTCCAAGATGCAGAGGCTATCTACATTTATAGTCATGACCGGGAGGGCGTGCCGCAATGACAGCCACTCTGACTCCTCCTGTTCAAGTTGCAAATTTATTTCTTGTCGGAAGCCCAAATGTTGGCAAGACGTCAATTTACAACTCTTTGACAAACTCTTGTGAGAAAGAGGTTAATTACCCAGGGTCAACCGTTGCAACCGCTAAAAAACCACTGGTAATTGGAGACTCGACTTATACGATTCATGATACCCCAGGACTCTCATCTATTCGCCCCACTTCTCAAGATGAGCGAATCACTTGGGACCTACTCTACGAAGCAAGTAGCAAGCAGGATATGGCTCTGTTTGTCATAGATCCTCTTCAGCTTGGAAAAGAGCTTGTACTATTTCGTCAGCTACAGCGGGTTTTCCAAGGGGGAATTTTATTGGTGATCAACTACGGGTGTTGCTCTGGACATATTCAGCAGCTCGATGAAGCCAAACTAGCTAGTAGCTTGCAAGTGCCAATCCTAACCATCTTTGCAAGAAATCAGGGGGGGATGCAAAATCTATCCCGTGATTTGCAAGAGAAGCTATCCCAAGCGCAAGCAAGGGGAGTGCAGTCTTCTTATGCATTCAGCTCAACCCCTCAGATAGCCAGGCAGCCTGCAAGAAGTGAGCAAGAGATTCACGAGGATTTCCAATGGGCAGAAAGACTTGTACAAAGGGTCGTTCAAACAGAAAATACCACTTCCTCCGCTCAAGATTCATTCTTAGATAAACTCTTCTTTCATCCTGTTCTGGGTAGCTTGCTTTTTGTTCTGATCATGGGTGGTTTTTTCTGGAGTCTGTTTGGTTTGGCAACTCCCTTCATGGATGGGATTGATGTGGGGGTGACTTCTTTGCAAGAGTACCTTTCTCTGCACCTTCCAGAATCGACACTTTCCACATTTATTGTTGAAGGAGTGCTTACCGGGGTTGGAGCCTCTCTTGTCTTTGTCCCACAGATCATCCTCCTATTTATTGGACTCGGGATCATGGAGCAAAGCGGGTTTTTAGCAAGAGGTGCTGTGCTCATCGATCGTCCTCTGGCTCTTTTGGGGCTAAGTGGTCGTAGTTTTTTACCCCTTCTGTCGGGGTTTGCTTGCGCGATACCTGCATTTTTGGCTGCAAGAAATATCCCTCATAAGCGGGAGCGTACCCTTGTGCAGTTTATGATTCCTCTTATGGCTTGCTCTGCGCGCTTGCCAGTTTATGGCTTGCTCATCTCGCTTCTGTTATTCAATTATGGCGGGTGGGCAAAAGCAGCTATGATGACAGGGGTCTATATTATTACAATTATGCTAGCCTCCTTGGTTGCCTGGGTTCTCTCCCGGAGCATTCCTCAGACAAAGCTAAAAGAGACCCCCTTCCACCTCTCTTTACCAGCTTGGCGTAAACCAGAGATTGGTAGAATCATGCGGTCTGCACTTGTCCAAGCTGGAGAGTTTGTATGGAAAGCAGGGCCTCATATTTTGTGGATCTCTCTTCTCCTATGGGGAATTTCCAACTACCCTTCCCCAGAACACTCGCTTTCTTTACAGTTAGGTAAGTGGCTGGAGCCGATCTTTCTACCAATGGGAATAGACTGGCGTGTAGGGGTTTCTTTGCTCTTTGCTTTTGCAGCTCGAGAAGTTTTTGTTTCTGCTCTCTTGGTTGCATTTTCGTTTAGCCAAGCAGGCAACTCCTTTGAAGGTGTTGTTCCTGCTCTTTCTCAAGCAACCTTTGAGGGAGGAGGCTATATCTTTACCATCTCTTCAACTTTAGGGCTCATCGCCTTTTTTATGGTTTCTATGCAGTGCTTATCGACGGTGGCGGTTGCCAGGAAAGAGATGCAAGGCTGGAAGCTTCCTCTTCTCATGATGGCAAGCTACACAGTTGGAGGTTACTTACTCGCTGTGCTGATTGTGCAAGGGCTACGCTTTATGGGAGTGCCTTAGTCACAGGAGCTTTAGCAATACGAAACGAGCCCCCAGCATCCCATTGATAAACAAGCTCTTCATCGATTTCATTCCAGTTTGGACTATGACTGAATGTAAGAACTCGAGCCTCTTGGTCGCGAATTTCTTCCATCGGTTGAAACTTAGAAAGGGTGATAATAAGCTCATCACCTATCTGGCAGCTGCGGGCTGCCGCTCCATTGAGGCAAATTTCTCTCTTTCCTCTAGGGCCAGGAAGCGTATAGGTGGAAAGGCGTTTGCCTGACTGCTTATTCCATACATAAACAAAAATACCTGGAGGCATGCCAGCTCTTTCTAGGAGCTCAGCATCGATTGTAATGCTTCCGTGGTAGTTGAGATCACACTCTGTAACCTTAACTCCATGTAGCTTTGCAGCAACAACTTCAAACATGAAAATCCTCTACTTTTTTTGTAGTATAAGTACGGGGTTTGTGGAAAATATAGGATACTTGCGGTATCGGTAGGCGTAAGTTTTCGTGAGTCCTGCTTGTAGAAGATTGGGAAGAGAAGGAAGAAAGTGAAAATGTTTAGCCAGCTTACTTCGCTCCTTTTCCACGGCCCTTGCTACGCCAGGGCAGGAAATATAATCTCCATAATCATCAATCACAAGGAATCCTCCTGCCTTTAAAAGAGAAGGATAAAATGCAAGGTCAGTACAAACGCCTTCTTCTGAGCGATCTCCATCAAGAAAAAGTAGGTCTAGGTCCCTCACCTGTAGCTTGATTAGGTTCTGGATTTGCTGTGATGCGGAGTTGCCACAAATAAGGTTGGCTCGGTGCATCCCTCGGGAAAAACGACGCAAGTTTTCAACTGTGACTTTGGCTCGGTTGTCTTTATAAAAGTCGCAGTCTAACGCATAAAGATCTGAGGGAAATGGATGAGCTGCCATTAAGCAGAGGGTTGCCCCAAAAAAAGATCCTACTTCGAGATAGCGCACTCTTTTGGGTCCCAGCTTTGAGCGCAAGAGGTAGAGCAAGTGAGCGTGAGAGTGAAATGTCTTCCCCTTCATTTTTTGACTAATCAAACGAAAAAGCGCGTGAGAAGGGAAGTAATCTTGATCTTTTAAGAAGAAGTCTGGTGATAAATGATCCATAATGAGCAAGAGATTTTACAATGCTATCTCTTTAAGATCACTTGAAGAATTACCTACTATGGACTTTGGCTGTAGATGGAGTAGAGGCAAAAGAGAGGTGCCCGCTAGTTTGGCTCGCCCAACTTTCTTTCAGAATCGGGGTTATCATATTTTCAATTTGCATTGGAGTATGGCTTTCTCCTTGTAAGATAAGCCACTGCTCTTTGCCATTGCGCTGTAGGTACGCTTGAAGAAAGGGAATCGTTTTAGACCATGGGTTTATCTGCTCTTCTTTTAAAGCATTAAAAAAAGAGGAGCACTTCTCAACTTGTTGTGCATCTAAAGGAAGCACAAAGCCTTGTACAAAATCAAAAGACTCTTGGTAACCAAGCATGGCAATGTGCTGAACCTTCGGGTGATCATCTGAGATTAATACATTCTTCTTTGCTGTTTTTTGCAGAACTTCATTGAAACGCATAAGAGAAGCACTTTTTACGGCAAGAAAGTATTGCAACCGTAAAAAGACTTTCTCAAGGTCTTTGCTTTCAAGAGTGATGAGCCAGTAGTCTTTCTCATAAGTGTACTCGATGGAGTTGTGCCAAGCATCAATTCCACAAAGTCTGTAAAGGTGCCCGATCTCTTTTCTGTAAGAAGAGCTTTCCTGCTTTAAACGCCTTTCTTCAGAAAAATATTCGATCAGTGTATCTGCATATCCCTTCTCTAATGAGTAGGCAAAGGTGTGGTAGGGCATAAAAATTCCTTGAGTCCAAGTTCTACGGTAAAACTAGAAAAGCAGCAGAAAAAAGTAAATAAAAGGAGAGCAGAGTGACAATAAGGGTGAAAGTGCTAGAAGGAAATCGCATGATGCTGGATGGAGGAGCTATGTTTGGACATGCTCCTAAAGAATTATGGAAGCAGTGGCTAAAGCCTGATGCACAGAATCGCATCCCTGTTGCCTGTCGCTCCTTGCTGATCCAACATGAAAAGCACGGGAATATACTTTTCGATCCTGGAGTGGGCTGTGCTCTGCCTCCTAAACTATTAGATCGCTTCATGATTGAGCCAAGGTGCAATCAAATTCTCCAGTCTTTAAGTGAAGAAGGGATTTCAGAGGAAGAGATTAACTATGTAATTTTTACCCACCTCCACTTTGACCACTGTGGAGGCGTCTTGTCTTCGCAAAAAGAGGGGCAAAATCTCTTATTTCCCCATGCACAATACCTAGTGAGTGAACTGCACTGGCAGCGTGCTAAACAACCTCTTCTGCGAGATAAAGCCTCTTTTCCCCAAGATATTTTGCAAGCTTTAGAGAGGTCAGGACGCCTTTGCTTGTTGCTAGAAAAAGATTTATCTATGTTTGGTAAGGATGTGTCTTTGCGCTTTTCACATGGCCATACTCCAGGCTTAATACATGCAAAGGTTCAAGCTGGCAGGGAAGTGATTTTTTACCCCTCAGACCTTCTGCCAGCTTCTTTATGGGTAAATCCTGCGTTAGTCATGGGGTATGACTGCCATGCAGACTTAGTTTGTATAGAAAAACAGGCCTTACTCAAAGAAATAATTAAAGAAAAGGGGAAGGTCATCTTCATCCACGATGCTATTCATAGCCAAGGCTTTTTGCAGCAAGATGCGCATGGAGGGGTCTTTTGCATTTTTGAGGAGTAGAAATACTCCTTTTCTATTTTTTGCCTTTGTTGGTAGTAATAAAATTGTTTTTAACCGGAGGGGAAAATGCAACGGTTCTATTTTACTATTCTTGCTGTAGTAAGCCTTTTTTTGCCATTTAGCGCAGAACTTCATGCTAACTGGGGAGAAGGAGGGAATGGAGGGGTTGGCGCCCGCTTTTACCATGGCTCTAAAGTTTATGTGTTTGATCAGGTAGAGCAGGCTCTCAATGCACTGGATTACCCCATTGAGATAGTGAGCCAAGACTACAACTTTGTAACAGCACGTATGTATGGCACTTACTTAACTGTCACTGTACAGCCGATGTCTCCAGACTATATGAAAATTTATGCGTTTGTTCACTCAGAGCCTCGGAAATATGACTTCGGCAATGAGACACTAATGCGCCCTGAAAAAGTCGCCCAGTTTTATCGCGTTTTAGGCGGCATCTTAGGGGAGTAAGAAGACTTTTAAGGGTGTATTTATTTTCTCCATCTGCTAACCTCTGAGCCCATGTTAGCAGATGAAATTGAATCTATTTTAAAACAACACTTTCCTGAGGGAATTGTTCAGGTGTCTGATCCAATGCAAGATCAAACACACCTTGAAGCCATTGTTGTGGATTCTTCTTTTTCTGGAAAATCTCTTGTTGCTCAGCACCGGATGGTGATGAGCGTCTTAAAAAAACATTTCGACTCTGTGCTTCATGCGCTTGCACTGAAAACATATACTCCCGAAAAGTGGGGAGGCGATTCTTAGGAGGCTTTCCAATGTCCGCAGACACCCGGTCTATCCACACGCGTATCCAAGAAGAAATTGAAACCCATCCCGTTATGCTCTACATGAAGGGGAGCAAGCTTACTCCTCTATGTGGGTTTTCTGCTCGTGTAGTAGAAATTCTTAACCACTTAGGCATCGCGTATGAAACTCGTAATGTTTTAGAGGATGAAGAGTTAAGGCAGGGCATTAAAGAGTTTTCTGATTGGCCAACCATTCCTCAGCTTTATGTAAGAGGAGAGTTTGTCGGGGGCTGTGATATCGTCATGGAAATGTTTCAATCTGGGGAGTTACAGCAGCTATTGACTGATGCATAAACCCTTTCTTTCTTGTGAGGGGATATCATTTCAGTATGCCGCAGATCGATCCATTCTGCGCAATGTCTCTTTCCAAGTTGAAGAGGGCGACCTAGTCGCGATTGTTGGACGGTCAGGAGTTGGAAAAACTTCTTTTTTTCGCTTGCTGACCGGCCTCTCTAAGCCCTCATCTGGGGCCATTTATCTTCGTAATCTACCCATAAGCTCTCAACATTCATCCATTAGCTTCATGAGTCATGAAGGGCTTTTATTGCCCTGGAGAACAAGTTTAGAGAATGTTCTCCTTCCTGCAGAGCTCATTGGGCAGAAAGATGAATATTTACAACGCGCGCATGATTTACTCTCAAAAGTCGGTCTTGCAGATGCTAAAAGAAGCTTGCCTGACTCCCTATCAGAAGGCATGGCTCGTCGTGTTGCATTAGCTCGCACCTTTTTGCTGCCTAGGCCCTTTGTCTTGCTTGATGAGCCCTTTGGAGGGCTAGACCTTGTCACTCGATACTCGCTTTATGCTCTTGTTAAACAGATCGCTCATCAAGAAAAGCGCACTCTCCTTATTATTACTCATGATTGGCGTGATATCGAAGCTGTCGCAGATAGAGTCTTTTTATTAGAAAATGAGGAGATGAAAGAGGTTGAAGTGGGCTCTCTTGAAGGGCTTTCTCAAGCCCTTTCAGGAGCAAAGGAGGAGACATGAAGCGACGCTTGATCCTACCTTTTGCTCTGACTTGCTTCTTAATTTTTATATGGGAAGTGGCAATTCCTTATTGGGGCGGAGGAAAGCTTTTTCTCCCTCCTCCCTCTAAGTTTTTACCGCGTATTTGGCACTATCCCCACCTATTTGGTTTGCACACATGGGTAACAGCTTCTGAAATGGTCATAGCATGGCTTTTTGCCGCTCTCTGCTCTTTGCCTCTTGGCTATCTCATGTTTCGTTTTTGGTCTTTGCGAAAAACGCTACAGCCTCTTTTCATTATCGTGCAGTGCCTTCCTATGTTCACTCTTGCCCCCATTATGCTTTTGCTATTTGGTTGGTCGAAAACTGCAATTATTATCCCCACAGTGTTGATGGTCTTCTTTCCTTTGGCACTGTCTGTCTTGCAGGGGCTGCGTTCTGTTCCTCCTTCAATTCGCGCATTTGCAGACTTGCATCAAACCTCATTTATTAAGAAATTAATATACATTGAGTTTCCTTACTCTCTTGGCCATTTAATGCAGGGGCTAAAAGTTTCTACAGCTGTGGCAGGAGTTGGAGCCATAGCAGGAGAGTGGGCTGGCGCTCAGCAAGGGCTTGGTATCTTCATGTTAGAAAGTAGAAGAAGTATGGATTTTGAAAGCGTTTTTGCCGCTCTCTTTCTACTTGTCTTTGTCTCTATTATCTTTTATTGTCTCATAGCCTTGGTAGAAAGATACTTAATTAAAAAGCGCTATGTTCAAATTAGTCTTTAATTCTTTAGCCTTGCTCTCTCTATTGATCGGAGCAAGCGCATGTCAACAGCAAGAGAAGAGCAGCCTGCAGGAAGTAAACCTTTTGCTAGACTGGTTGCCCAACCCTAATCATGTGCCACTCTATGCTGGGCAGCAGCAGAAGATTTTTGAGAAGTATGGGATTCGTCTAAAGATCTTAAAATTATATGATCCTAATGACACCTTGCCCTTTTTAAAGTCTGGGCAGGCCAATATGGCGGTTTATTACATGCCCCATACTTTGAAAGCCTACTCACAAGATATGCCTTTGAAAGTGATAGGAACCCTGATTGCTCAACCGTTAGATGGGTTCATGTTGAAAAAAGTCGATGGGGAACTCAACCTTGACCAAATGAAAGATAAGGTGTTGGCAAACTTTCTAACAGTGCTAGACCGAAAGATTCTTTCTGTCCTTTCAGAGCGCCATAAGCTGCGTTTTAAAGAGGTTCGTCAGATTCACTTTGACCCTGCAGGTGCTTTAAAGTCCGGCCTTGTTGATGTTGTTTCAGGGATTTGCTGGAACATTGAGCAGACCCAACTAGAGCATGAGGGCTTTCCTACATCCATCATGAAATTTTCTGATTTTGATATCCCAAACTACCATGAACTCATTCTATTAGGTAATGAGGAATTTTGCCGTACAAACCCAAAAGTGGTGCGTAACTTTCAGCAAGCTTTACAGGAAAGCTTGACCTATTGCCAAGAGCAGCCAGAGCATGCCTTTCAAGACTATGTACAAGCAAACCCAGATAAAACAAAGGAAACTCTTGCTTGGGAAAAGAAAGCTTGGGACGTAACCAAGGATTTATATACTCGCGATGTACGTCCGGAAAAAAATGCATGGAGAAGCGTTGCAGATTGGCTTGTGCAAGAGCAAGTGATCGATAGTGATCAACCACTTGAACTACATGACCTCTTCCTGTGATAGGTACGTGGGCAGTTGGTCTTAGTTTTTTATTACTGCTTGTATATGACTCTTTGCGCCTTGGCATTAGTCCCATGCCTTCCACGCATCATGTACACAAAGTATGTAAAGAACACCTCCCAAAAAGTAATCTCCGCGTGATTTGCGATGTGGGATCTGGCTGGGGAGGGATGCTGGCTTTTTTCCAAAAACGTTACCCTCGTGCCCGCATTATAGGAGTAGAATCAGCAGTTCTCCCTTGGCTTGTTTCAAAGGTGCGCTTTATCAAGAGAAAGAGAGTAGAAGTTTTTTATGCAGACTACCGAAGAAAAAAACTTCCTCAAGCAGATTTGTACTATACCTATCTTTTTCCTAAAGGAATGAGAGAGTTGGCAAGCCAGATCAAAAGACAAGGAGTAACGGGTTCTTGGCTGGTGAGTTTGACATTTGCCCTGCCTGAGAAACACCCTGAAAAGATCGTTGTTCTCGATGATCTCTATCGATCAAAGCTGTACTTCTACAAGCTCTAATGCTGCCCTCGGCAGGGAGGCGCTTTGTACTCGGCAGGCTCTTCTTCAGGAGAATAAGCTTCGATAGAAAGAGCATGAATAGATGGAAGTAACTCATCTAATACCTTGTGAATCATGCGGTGCCGAGCAATTCGGCTCTTCTTATCAAATACTGAACTGATGATGTATACATGAAAATGGCTCTCTTCTGAAGGGCGCTTGTGTCGCCAACTTTCATCAATCACTTCTAGCTTTTTAGGAGCAAGGGATTTTTTTAGTAACTTCTTGATGGTCAGTGCTTTTTGCATGGTAAATAATTTGTTTATTTGCTATAATTTTAGGCAGTTTTAAGTGGAGAACCAACCTTATGGGTAACTTAGCTCTCTATACTACATCTGTATTTATTTGGGGGACAACTTGGCTTGCCATTGTTTTTCAATTGGGCGTTGTGCCAGCCGTTTTATCCGTTGCCTATCGCTTTGGTATTGCTGCAATTTTTCTTTACCTCTATTGCTTAGTGCGACGCCAGTCCCTTCGCTTTAACTTACGCCAGCATATCCGCTTTGCTTTACAGGGAATCGGAGGTTTTGGCCTAAACTATGTAGGCCTTTATATGGCCTCTCACTACTTGCCTTCAGGCTTGGTTTCTGTGATCTTTTCCCTCCTTGTGATGTTCAATACCATTCTTGCAGCTCTTTTTTTACAAAGGAAAATCTCCAAGAAGCATATCAGAGGAATCGTTGTGGGATTATCTGGTATGATCATGCTCTTTTATCCAGATATTGCTCATGCGAAACTTGGTCTCTCTCTACTTATCGGAATTATGTGGGGACTTGGAGCTACCATGCTGTCATCCTGTGCACAAACCTTGATTGCTCACAGTTTGAATCAAGGGGTGAGCACTCTTGCAAATATGACTTTTTCTACAGCTTATGGAGCTCTGGCCTCCTTGCTATTTGCTTTTCTAACCGGGCACTCTATTGTTTTAGATCTAAGTCCTACTTATCTCTTCTCGTTCGCTTACCTTGTTCTTTTTGGCACAGTCCTCTCTTTTGCAAGCTACCTAAAGTTGATTCAGAAGATCGGCTCAGAAAAAGCTGCATATGCCACAACTCTTTTTCCTGTTGTCGCGCTTTTTCTTTCTACAATCTTTGAAGGGTATCAGTGGTCTCTCCTATCTGCAGGAGGCCTCGCTCTTATTCTGCTTGGAAATGTGCTTGTCCTTAGCCCTTCTGGGTTCTTTCGGGTGGTTTGGCAACGGCTATCACAAAAACAAGTGCGCTAGGCAACAATCATTAAACGAAGTATTTTTCTTCTAAAACGGGAGGAAAAAATGCTGATTACCACTCTACCCATTCTTGAAGATAACTACGCATTTATTCTTTCTGAGGGAGAGCATGCAGTGGTTATAGACCCAGGAGAAGGGGAGCCAGAGCAAGCTTTTTTAGAGCAAAAGAAATTGACTCTCTCAGCAATTCTTCTTACCCATCACCATGCCGACCATGTCGGAGGAGTGGCCCGACTAAAACGACAATTTCCTCATATCGCTGTCTATGGCCCAGCAAATGCAGGCGCTTCCCACATCCTTCAAGAAGGGGATGTAATCTCCCTTTTAAACCTTTCTTTTGAAGTGCTTGCTCTACCAGGCCATACGCTTTCTCACTTGGGGTATTACTGTCGCTCTTTAGGCGCTTGTTTTGTAGGAGATACTCTCTTTGGCTCCGGATGTGGGCGCCTATTTGAAGGAACTCCCAAGCAAATGATGAGATCTCTAAAAAAGATTACCACTCTTCCTGATGAGACAAAGCTTTACTGTGGACATGAGTATACACAAACAAATACACAGTTTGCCCTTTCTCTGCTTCCACACTATCCCCCTTTTGTTCGAAGAGCTGAAGAGGTAGAAAGACTACGAAGAGAAGGAAAACCTACAGTTCCTTTGGCCTTAGTAGAGGAGAAGAGGAGTAATCCCTTTCTTTTAGTGGGCCACTCTCTCCTTGAAGAGCACATGCAAGAACAAAGACCAGGGGTATTATTCGCTAAACTTCGGTCTTTACGCGACCAGTTTTAAGAGGAGGAGAAAAAAACTAGTGTTAAGGTTATTTAAATTGTTCTTAAGCTCTTCGTATGGTAAAATCTTTCCCCTATAATTAAAGAAAATTATCGGCATATGTCTACGCGTTCAGGACCCCCAAGTCCTTCTGCAAGCTCACCAAAGGGGACTTCGGATAGAAAGTATCCCCTACCCCTAACTCCTCCTAGGCCCAGGAAAAGCGGCAGAGGTGCTTTGTCTTCGGGAAGGCTTCTAGCTCTAAGGCCCCCAGCTTTAGACCTTGATCTTGATAATTTGGATGGTGTTGAGGAGCTCATTTGTAGAGAGGATTTTCTATCTCCTGGAGTGGGAAGTGCTTTATCTGCTGGAACGGTGCGTCCAGTTAGTTGCCCTGTGCACAAGCTGCGCTTTTCCGAGGTCTTTTTTACAGGACAAAAAGCTACAGGAACTCCTGTAGCTCCTCATAAGGGGATGTCTTTTTCTCAAAAGCAGAAAAAACTTCAAGAGCTAATGAATCAGCCAGGTGCTGAGGAAGAACTAGCCTCTACACTTAAGAGATTTTTCCCACCTTGGGAAGAGGGGAGTGGCCTCTCTCCAGAAGGGCGAGTTCTTGTCGATTCTCTTTTGGGAAGACATCCTGAAAATGAAGTCTTGCGAGAAGCTCTTAAAGTCTTGAGTCCAGAGATTCAGGTGTCTTCTTCTTTTTTTCGGCATCCAAGGCTCACTAGCTTCTTAATCGCAATCAACCCTTCAGCTTTGGCCGGTTTGTTTGAAGGGCAGCACCAAACACCAGTCGATGAGCTGATTAGTCGTATGTCTAAGCTCTCTTTAGAGCTGGTCTCTCCAAAAAATGCTCTTGATATGGCCTCTCTTATTGCGGGGATGTCTTACCCTTCAAGGCATGCTTGTATAGATCTTTTAGCAGGTATCTTACAAAAGCAAAGCCCTCCTTCGATAGATCTGCTAGATACAACGGTCAAAGTTTTAAGAACAGAGATCCAAGAGCAGACCATCTCTCAAGAGCATTTTAGCTGCTTGATAGGCACTTTTACTACACACAAGCATTGGTCTGGTATAGCGGAACTCTTTTACTGCCTAAGGTCGAACCTTTTTGACGGCGGAAAACATGATAAATGGCTCCAACTCATTCTAGAAAGCAGTAGTCCTGGAGAGCTTGAGGGAATGGAACAAGCTGCACCTGCGATTATCTCTCATGCCACGCAGTTTGGCCAGCCTCTCAATGAACCTTTAGTTTTAGAGTATTGGAGTAAGGTAGAGGATGATCCAAAGAGCAGGTGTGCTCTCCTCACTGCCCTGCTTCGTTATAGTATAGAGTTTAGAGTGGCCCTTCCATCTGTGGCAAAGGTTTTCCAAATGCTCATTGTAGATGAAGAAGCATCTGCAGCTATGCAAGATAATGCAAGAGTTGAGGCCTTGACCTCTCTTTTTTCATACCAGTCCACTCTCCAAAAACTAGAGGTCAAGGATCCTAAAGACCTGACAAAAGCGCTGCAGTGGGCTCAAGTCACAGCAGGTAGTAAAGAATGCATGAAAAGCTTGATCTTTGCCATTGCTTCCTTTGCTGCAAACTCAGAAGAGCTTGTAAGTAGCGAGTGGATAGAGGAAGTCCTTTCTATAGGAACCAGCTGGCAAGGAGAGACTCTTTTTAATCAAGATGACTGGGAATCGGTTCTTCATGCAATTGGAATTAGCCGATTTGATGAAGAGCAATTATATCAAATCCTGCTACAAGCAGATCTTTCCGATGCATTCACGGTAACTCTTATCCAAGAGTTTTTTGCTCGAGATTTTCATTTCGATGTAAAGCAAGCCCAGTCTCTTTACGATAAGCTTTGCTTGCCAGTAAATGATTACGAGTTTTCTGCTTCCAGCTTTTTAGCTCATCTTTTTGAAAAGCAGAAAGGGCTTTGTCAAGTTTTACTCGATACCTTTTGGACAACATCTTTGGAAGCAGAAAGGCTAACTGGGTGCCGCTCTTTACTTGTTTTTAGTGCTGAGCACAATATGGAGGTTCCAGCTGTATATCTAAATAGTCTGAAAGAACGACTATTAGCCCTTGGAGATTATTCACTCGCCCGAAAAGTTTTTGGTACTTTAGTTGAGTGCGAGAGAAATATTCTAACAGAAGAAGAGGTACAAGCCTATACTCTAACTCTCATTCAAAAGATCCCTGAGTTGATCGAGGAGGAGGGGCAAGATCTAGAAATAGAGCAGCTGTCTTTTTTGGCGCAAGAGGTCACCAGAAGTTTTCTTACGGAAGAAGCCTCCGCTGCAAGCCTGTTAAGAGCATTGCCTGCAACGGTTTCTCACTCTAGTTATGATCAATGCTTAAACGGTCTGTGGAGTGAAATTGAGCCGAGTTCTTTGTTTATTGATGCAGAGATGGTAAGAAAGCACCTTGATGAAGCAAGGGATGCTCAGCTCTTTCTTACCATTGGGGGGATTTTTGAGTGTGGAGCCAAGCAACCAGCAGCAATTATTCCTATAGAGCAAATAAAGCTTACTTTACAAAAAGCACTCACCCCTGTTGATGGAGAAGAACTGTATCCTGAGCACCGTTTTTATGCAGTGCGTATGTGCTTGCGTTATATGAAGATCAAGGGAATCTCTCTTCCTCCAGATCTAGAGCTTGATGTATATGCCCGGTGTATGGAAACCCGCTATGGTTTTATTGCTGCAGTTGAATATGTGGCGCATGAAGCTTCTCTCGACGTATCCGCTATTGAAGACAACTTTGAGCAAGGAGCTCTTTCAGAAGAAGCCGCCAGCGAGCAAACACAAAGTGTTACGCAAACTGCTTGTGATAAAGTCACTGATATCTTGAAAAAAGCAGCTTCTAGCACCCCTCCAAACGATCATGCCATGGAAGCGGCAGCCTCCTTTATTATGGAATTGGACTTGCAGGGAAAGGTATTGGCAAGCTTGCTAGCATCAAAGTGCTTGTTGCCAGCTTCAAAGCTAGCCGGAAAAATGATTGCAGTTGATGCTGAAGAAGGTGGACAAGTCTTTGTATCTGAAGCAGATCTCATACAAGCGCTCATATACTTGAAAGATTGCCCTAAAGAATCTACAGACTTCAAAAAAGTATTTCAGACCTTGCTTTGCTTTGCAGAGAGACAAGAGATCCTCCTAGGGAATGATGCAACAGCCTATGAGGCTTTAGTAAGTATCATTCAAGCAATTCCAGAGGTCTATGATAAGCCTACAGCAGCACTTTTTTCTTTTGTTGGTAGACAACTGCAAGCTCGTGAGCTGACAGATGAGCAGCAAAAGCAAATCCTTGTCGCTTTTTGTAAAAAGAACATGGCATCGATTTTATCTGCTCCTTATGTAAATGCGACGTTTGATAGCTTTTTCCCTGATGGTCTCCGTGCTCAAGTTGCAGCAGATGCTATCTGTGCTCTAATAGAAGAAGGCACTCCTCGATGGCAACGAGCAGCTTTCTCTTTAATGGAAAGAGTAGGAGCACAAGAGTTGCTTCCCCTTCTGCAGTCTAAAGATTCAAGTCCAAGCCTTGCAGATTGGCTGTCTATAGTAGAGCCTCTCCAAGCACATCAGGTTGTGCTTTCTTACCAAGGAGTAAAGTTCCCACCGGCACCCCTCTCTTCAATAAGAAGAATTTCTTCTTTATACCACTCTTTTATGGGAGGAGTCCGACGATCAGGTGATATTAAGCTCCTCTATTATGTTGATAAGGTCTGTAATAAGGAGCCTCTACTCGGCTTGGTCAATGCACAAGACAAACCAGCGGAATTTGCACAGCAAAACGCTGATATCGTTAACCAGCTAGAGCTTGTGGCTTATGAATTAGATATCATGAAGCGTGCATATGATCAGGAGCAAGACGAGAGCTTGCATGCACACCTTCGAGATGAAATAGAGTTTGTATTTAATACGCTAGAAAATGCTTCTCGTCAGTGCGGAGCGCGGTTTACAGACATCTTGCCAGACACTCTCCACTACCTGCATACAAAGCGTGTGAGTCTGTTAGGAGACACATATAAAGCTCCCTATGATCATGTATGGAATGAGCGCCCAGAAGGGGAAGGTAAGAATAAGAGATTCTTTTATGACCTTGCCTATCGCCAAGCTTTTGAAGCTGTCGATCTTTCATTTCGTCTACTAAAAGGGGAGCTAGAACGCGCCTATAATGAGAGCCTTACAGAAGAGGATTTCTTGGCAGGGCACTCCTATGAAACAATGGAAGTACATGATTACCGCTCTCTCTTTTTAGCTATGCAGGAGCAAACAGAAGGTAAGCTACGCCTTGATCATAAGCCAAATGGGAGCTCGATTGATGGTGGAGGCGATGGCGTAGTAGAATCTGCAAGTACGATAGATTGGCAAGAAGAAGAAGTGAGAAAAAGACGGATAGAGTCTCCTTTAATGGCTACGCGTAGCCTTGCTCTTTTTGCTGACATCTATGAGGCTGTGCGCCAAGAGCCATATGGTGATGGGTTGGCACGCTCTTTTGTAGAGAGTCAAAGAGCTGCAGGAGCTTCCATAGGTGAAGCGTACTTTACTGATGACCAAGGTAATGTTCAGTTGCGCTCTTCTTGTGTATTCGAGGCGTTGAAGCAAGCTGGTGTTCTTGAGCCTATAGCTTAAAAGCAATTGCGAAGAACTCGTTTCCTGGCTATATCTGCCGACATCTGAGGTGATGTGAGGAGAGAACTCTTGTGAGGGCTTGGGAGTTTTGGGTCGATCGTGGTGGAACATTTACAGATGTCTTAGCTCTTTCTCCAAAGAATAAGCTATTTGTTCACAAGGTACTAAGCTCAAATGCAATCGATCCTATACTTGAAGCGATTGAGCAGGTAATAGGTGTTCCTCTTGCTCAAGCTGTATCTGCTCAAGCAATTGGTTCCGTAAGGCTAGGAACAACTCTTGCTACAAATGCCCTGCTGGAAGGGCATGGAGAACCTGTCGCTTTCATGACGACAAAAGGTTTTAAAGACGCACTAAAAATTGGTTACCAAGATCGTCCCTCTTTATTTTCTTTGCATATTGAGCCATATCAACCCCTCTATAAAGAGGTGCAGGAGTTAGATGAGCGTCTATCTGCCCAAGGAGAGGTGCTTCAACCTTTACACCTACCTCAAGTTGAAGAGAAGCTCTCCACTCTATATCAAAAAGGGTATCGCTCTTTAGCAGTAGCTCTCCTGCATAGCCCCAAAAACCCAAAGCATGAGCAAGCTGTTGCTGAAATCGCTAGAAAAATAGGGTTTTCCCATATCTCTGTTAGTTCAGAACTTTCGACCTTACCTAAGTGGGTAGCACGAGCACAGACAACAGTACTGAATGCTGCATTAACTCCTCTTATGCAAGAGTATGTAGAGAGAATGAAACATTCTCTTCCAGGCATCAACCTCCTTTGGATGCAGACAAGCGGAGGCTTGCATACATCAGAAGGGATTCAGGGAAAAGATATGCTATTCTCTGGGCCTATTGGGGGTGTTTTAGGGGCTCACCAAATTGTAGGGAAAGAAGGTGAACAAGTGCTCACCTTTGACATGGGAGGAACCTCTACAGACTATTGCATGGTGCATCCTCATTCTGAACCAGTGTTAGAGTGGGAAATTGCTTCTACACGCATCCAGAGCCCCATGATTCCCATGGAGTCTATGGCAGTGGGAGGTTGTTCGATTGTGACTGCACGAGGGGGGCGGTTATGTGTTGGTCCGGAAAGTGCCGGGGCCTTGCCAGGACCAGCCTGTTATCGATTAGGCGGTCCTTTGACTCTCACAGATTGTCAACTCCTGCTCGGGAGGATTTTGCCTGGAACCTTCCCTAATATTGTCGGTGAAGATCGCAGACAGCCATTAGATCTTGAAGCTGCAAGACGAGAGGTCGAAGCCTTAGCTGTAGAGTTATATCAGCAATCAGGAAAGCGGATGACCCCTGTTGAAATTGCAGAAGGAGCCATCCAAATTGCATCTGAGATGGCTGCACATGCTATGCGCCGGTCAGCCACACATCGAGGGATAGATTTTACTAAGCAGCTGCTCGTCGCCTATGGAGGAGCTTCCGGTCAATATATTTGTCGAGTTGCAGATAATTTAGGGATAGAGAGAATTTTGATTCCAAAAATTGCCAGTGCTCTTTCTGCATATGGTATTGGAACCGCACCGATCCTTGAGCGTTGTTTTACTGCCCTCGATCAAGCTCTTGCTTCTTTAACTGAGAAAAACATGATAAAAGCTCTTCTACAGTTAGAAAGAAAAGCTCAGCAAAAGATCCAGGTGCAACTTGGAGAACAAGGTGCACGCCCTATTTTTTCTGTTAAGAGATTTGCTCATCTGCGGCTAAAACAAGCAATGACTCCTATTGCAGTGGAGTATGAGAGCCTTTCTCAGCTCTACACATGTTTTGCAGAGCGCTACCAGAAACTTTATGGTTACACTGTTACAAAGGAGGAGGTCTGGGTTGAAGCTCTCTCTGTAGAGGCACAAGTGGGAGCAGAGACAGAATTTACACTTGGCTCCGAGTATTCTCCCTTCGTGCATAATGAGCAGGCTCAAGAAGATACCCAGCCAACTTGGGTGAATCACTGTTGGCAAACAGTACCGATCCTTTCGCTTGAAAAAATCAAGCAAACACCTATTGAAGGGCCCGCTCTTTTAGTGGATGCCTATCATACACTAGTCCTAGAAAGAGGATGGAACGCTTCTATCACGGAGGAGGGGCAGATCAGCTTTGAAAAGCAAGCGCTCAGTCAGCATCACTACCTCTCAGAACTCAGAGGGGAATGTAATCCCATTCAGTTAGAGCGCTTTCATGTGCTCTTTCAATCCATAGCAGAGCAGATGGGAGATGTACTGCGAATGTGTGCAGCCTCTATAAATATTCGCGAAAGGCTGGATTATTCTTGTGCTCTTTTTGATCGCAAAGGGCAGTTAATAGCCAGTGCTCACCACATTCCTGTTCACCTAGGTTCTATGGGAGCCTCTGTTAAAGCTCTCATCGCTGAGAAAGGGCAAGCCCTGCAAGTCGGTGATGCTTGGTTAATGAATGCTCCTTATGAAGGAGGCACGCATTTACCCGATCTTACAGTCATTATGCCTGTGTTTTTAGAGGGAAGAAGCAACCCTTTTGCATTTGTAGCGGCACGTGGCCACCATGCAGACATTGGCGGGATCAGTCCAGGGTCTATGCCTGCGGGTAGCAAGCATATTGATGAAGAAGGGGTGTATATTCAGCAACTCAAGATTCTACACGGAGGAGAGCTTGATACGCAAGCAATACACCGACAGCTGATAGAAGCCCCTTATCCTGCACGCGCGCCTCAGCAAAATATCGCAGATTTAAAAGCACAAGTAGCCGCCTGCTTTAGAGGAGCCAAACTTTTACAAGAAATCGCCAATGCAATAGGTCCAGAAACACTCCAGCACTATATGGAGCAGACTTTATTGAATGGACAACAAGAAGTCCAACAGCTCATCCCGATGCTAAAAGATGCGCGGTTTGCTGTGGAAATGGATCAAGGCAGCACGCTCCAAGTAAAGGTGACCCCAGATTCCTCCTCTCAGCAAGTGTTGATTGACTTTACAGGCACAAGCCCTCAAGGAGAGCATAACTTTCATGCTCCTCTTCCTATATGTCATGCAGCCTGCCTGTATGTTTTTCGCTGCCTCATAGCTCGAGATCTACCTCTCAATGAAGGATGCCTCTGGCCTCTTAAAATAATGGTGCCTAAGCAATCTCTCTTATCTCCTCAGCGACCAAAAGCAGTAGCTGCAGGGAATGTGGAAACTAGTCAGGCACTCGTTAATTTATTGCTAGGAGCCCTAGGTGCTCAGGCCGCTTCTCAAGGGACAATGAATAACCTCAGCTTTGGTAACCTTCAGCACCAGTATTACGAAACGATCTGCGGGGGAGCAGGAGCAGGAAGAGAGTATGATGGTTGTGATGCAGTCCACACTCATATGACAAATAGCCGAATGACCGATGTGGAAGTACTAGAATCAGAATTGCCTATTCGTGTGATGGAGTTTTCTATTCGTCCTGAGTCAGGAGGCGTAGGGCGCCGAAGAGGAGGCAATGGCGTAGTGAGAGAACTCCTTTTCTTAGAAGAAATGGAGGTAAACCTTATTAGTGAAAATAGAAATCATCCTCCGTTTGGGTTAAATGGTGGGCTGAGTGGCTCGCCAGGACGCAATATCTGGATACCAAAAGGAAAAAAGAGTAAAAACCTTCCCTCCATTGCAAAGGTTCTGATGCAAGCTGGAGATCGCCTAAGAGTAGAAACCCCTGGAGGAGGAGGGTATGGCTTACCCACAAACCAAAGATAAACCGAAGCTACACTGTATCTTACATGCTCCCTTTGAAACGATTGGTATCGCAGAGCCATGGGCCTTTGAAAGAGGAATTGAACTGCATTACATCTGTGCTTTCAAAGGGGACAAGTTCCCTCATCCTGATAAGGTACAAGCCCTGATCAGCATGGGAGGACCTCAAACAGCTTTTGATCTTGGTGAGATTCCTTACCTAGCCACAGAAGTTGCTTTAATGAAAAGGTTGTTAGCAAAAGAAACGCCTATACTGGGATTTTGCCTTGGAGGGCAGCTTCTTTCCATTGCAGCTGGTGCTGCAGTTGAAAAAAGCCCGGAAGTAGAAATTGGCATCTTCCCCATTGAGCTCAATACCGCAGGTCAACGAGACCCTTTTTGTGAGGGGTGGCCAAAGAAATTTTCGGTTTTGCACTGGCATGAAGATATGATGGGCCTTCCTAAAGGTGCAGAAGTTTTAGCTAAAAGCCAAGCTTGTCCTAGGCAGATTATTCGCTTTTCGAAGCAGGCGATAGGACTGCAGTGTCATATGGAAGTCAATCGCATGCGAGCTTACGACTTGATGCGCAACTGTATGGACCAGTTTAAGTTGCAAGGGAAGTATATTCAAAAGCCTGAAGATATTATGAATTGGAACTACACGTCAATGAACCAGTGGATCACAGAGGCTTTAGACCACTTTTTTCTGCCTGCACTTTTCCAAACAGAGGTCAAGAGCAAGTAATTCTTGTCTGTTTTCTAAGCTTTTGGCACCTTTATAAGGCAACAAGCATTCTATATGAGGGAGGGTTCAATGTTTGATGGGATTGTCAGCCAGCTAGGCGATGAAGCAGAAGATTTACTAGATTACACATGTAGTGCAATTCCTAAACAGAGTTTACATCTTCCAGGGTCTGACTTCATTGAACGAATTTTTCTTCCCTCAGATCGAAATATCCGTGTGCTAGCCAATCTACAAAGGCTTTATGGTACAGGGCGCTTAGCTAATACGGGCTATGTCTCTATTCTCCCTGTAGACCAAGGTGTGGAACATTCGGCAGGAGCTAGCTTTGCAAAAAATCCGCTCTACTTTGATCCTGAAAACATCGTAAAACTCGCGATGGAAGGGGGATGTAATGGCGTAGCATCAACTTATGGGGTTTTAGGGAGTGTGGCTAGGAAGTATGCCCATAAAATTCCCTTCATTGTGAAAATTAATCATAATGAACTCCTAACCTATCCAAATAGCTTCGATCAGATTCAATTTGGCACTATCGAAGAAGCTCATGAGATGGGAGCCTGTGCTGTAGGTGCCACTATCTATTTTGGTTCTGCAGAGAGTGACCGGCAAATTACAGAAGTTGCCCAAGCTTTTGCCTATGCGCATGAATTAGGGATGGCAACCATTCTCTGGTGCTACCTACGTAATAGAGAATTCAAAAAAGATGAAGATTACCATGTTTCTTCAGATTTAACCGGCCAAGCTAATCACTTGGGTGCTACAATCCAAGCCGACATTGTTAAGCAGAAGCTTGCAGAGAATAATGGTGGCTATGAAGCTCTAAATATGGGGCACTCAAGCTATGGAAAGTTTGATAAGCGCATCTACTCAGATCTAAATAGTGAGCACCCTATTGACCTGTGTCGATACCAAGTAGCCAATGGATACATGGGACGCATTGGTTTGATCAATAGTGGAGGCGCTTCAGGGAAGGATGACTTTAAGCAAGCTGTCCGCACAGCAGTGATCAATAAGCGCGCAGGGGGCACAGGACTCATCTCTGGACGTAAGGCATTCCAGCGTCCCATGGATGAAGGAGTGAAGCTGCTTCATGCAATCCAAGATGTTTACCTCTGCCCCAAAGTGACAATCGCTTAATCAGTCGTTTTAATCTGCGTGAGGACCTTTTACTAGGGCATTGATGCTTGCATATAGGCGTCCTATAAAGAGCCCTGATAAAAGACCTTGCGCAGAGATATAAAGGATTTGAAAGCCTTCTTCTTTCAAAAGCTCGGGAGAAAAGCCAATAGAAACCCCGAGAGCATATTTTCCTGCAAAGACAATCAGTAATGAGATCAATAGCTGCCATGAGCCTTTGACGCGGATGCTCTTTGTATCTCGATCGACAGAAAGAATTAAGGGCTGGAAGAGTTTGGCGCTGACCAAAGAGCCAAGAAAAAGCCCCACAATAAATAGAAGGCTAAAGTTATGGAGAAGGAGGTTTCTCTCATATAAGTTCCATAACCCCCATAGTAAAAAGAACAGAGGCACTGTCACCAACTTGCCTATTGGTGCGCTATGTTCCTTCCGAGCGCGGAACCCAATCCATACCAAATAGAAAAAAACAAGGTAGACCCACAGGGGAGTGCCTTGAAGAGCTTCTAGAATTGTTGTCATAAAAAACCCTCTCTTTGCTTACAAAGCTACTTTTATATTACCTAATAAAAGAAATTATAGGTACTTGCATGCGCAATCTTTCTCCTCCACTGTTTATCCTTATCATCTTAGCGATTGGTTTTTCTATTAGTATGGATATCTTTATCCCCGCTCTACCAGAAATGCAAAAAGAGCTAAGCACCTCTACTTTTCTTGTACAGCTTACTTTGACAATACCCATGTGGGTCATGGGTATTTCTCTTGTGGTATTAGGCCGGTGCTGTGACCTTTGGGGAAGACGGCCCATTGCTCTTTCTGGAGCCGTGGTATTTTTTGTAGGGGCCTTGACCTGTGCGACTGCTGGGTCGATTTATACTTTGCACTTAGGGCGTTTCCTTCAGTCTCTAGGAGCCGCTGGAATGTATGTTGCAGCCTTTACCATGGCAAGAGATCTATCTGCTACCCCGCAGCAAGCCTCAAAAGTATTCGGTTGGATGCAAGGGAGTTGTGGAGTGTCTCCTATGTTAGCTCCCCTAGTTGGGGGCTACCTGATTGCTTGGGGAGGTTGGCGCATGACCTTCTTTTTCTGCTTGGTGTTAGCCATCGTCTCTTTTTCTTTAGCCTCTTTTCATGCGCATGAAACAAGGCATCCTATTACACGGCGATCCGCACAAAGAGACTACTTAACAGCAATTAAAGATAGCTCTTTTTCGCATTTTATTTGGCCATCGATGGCTGGAATGGCCTGTATTTTTTCCTACTTTTCTATTTCTCCCTTTGTTCTGATGGACTTTCTAGGACTCTCAGAACAAGCCTTTGGCTGGTTTTTTGCAATCATAGCTAGCGGTTTTCTGCTAGGGAGTGTAGTCAATGCTCCACTCAGTGCAAAAATCGGTTTACCTAAAGTCAATGCTTTAGGAGGGGCTCTCTTTTTACTGTCAGGGATAGGGCTTGTAATCGACTCGCTATTCTTTTTTCAAAGCCCGATCATTTATGTGCTCTTAGTACTTCCCAGTGCAGCAGGAGTGGCCTTCTTCTTAGCTTCAGGAGTTGCAGGAGCCCTGCAAAAGCTTTCGCATATTGCAGGAACAGCAATTGCGATACTTGGTTTTTTTCAGTACCTTTTTGCAGGCATCGTAGGAACAATCATCATGCACTTTTTGAATGGAACCGCCTTATCACTGGGAATAGCCCTTCTTGTGATGGGGCCTATGGGATTTGTTCCCCTTTTGAGGAGGAAACATGATCAAAGCATCTCTTAAAAAGTCTATAGAAGAGATTGTTGTAGAGCAGTTACGGCCTTACCAAAAGGGAATTCGGCGCAAAGAGCTTTATGAGCTTTTTGAACAAACATCTACAGAAAAAGGCCTTGTTCTCATAGAGGTAATCAAAGGAAAGCTACAGGTAAAGCACTCCTTGGTATTTGGGGAGATCATGCATCGGCGTTTACTGTCGATGCTTACCTACTTACACCACCTTTTGAAAAAGCTATGCTTACCTCAAAACCTTGTCATGGTCTTTTCCTTAGAAGATACGCTCTCTTTATCTGTTCCTTTTTTTTCAGCAACAAAAAAGGCTGGTCAGCAGGTCATTTTATTTAATGACCTATTTATCACCAATGGTCGTCAGGTAGATATGTACTGGCATGTAAGGCGAGCTAGCCAAGCCTACCCTTGGCCTAGAAAAATTCCAAAAGCATTTTGGAGGGGGAGTACCACAGGGGGGCCTTACCTTCAAGAAAATTGGGATCACCTTGTTAGGCCGAGACTTGTGCGTCTTTCTGAAAAATATCCAGATAGGATTGATGCGCAATTTACAGAGGCTTTAGATTTTGTGAGGGAAGAAGAGATTCCTATTTTTATCCAGCAGTACCCTTTAGCAAAAAAAGTGTCAGTCAGAGACCACCTGCGTTACAAATACTTGATTGATGTGGAAGGGAATACCTGCAATGATTCTAGAACGTATTGGATGCTGTTCGCAAACTCCCTTTGGTTTCAGCAAGAGATGGATTATCAATTTTGGTTTAGTGATTGGATTTTGCCTTTTAAGCACTTTGTCCCTTTCAAAAGGGATCTTTCAGATCTTTTAGAGAAGATAGAATGGGCAGAGAGTCATCCTGAAGAGTGTTTGGAAATTATCAGACGATCTACCTCTCTGGCACATGACCTCTACCACTTTGACACCCAGATGTCCTATACCTCTACCCTTCTTACCCATTATGCATCACTTCTTGATTGAGACTTCCTCCTGAGCTATCCTAGTCTTAAAAAAAGAGGAGACTCTGCCATGAAGCTTAACGATGGTTCTCACAATGAGAGAGAGACAATTGAATTAAAGGATGAAAAGCCTGTATCTCTTTGCCGTTGCTGGAAGTCAAAACGCTTTCCATACTGTGATGGTGCACACCGAAAGCATAACGAAGAAACAGGCGATCACGTGGGTCCTGTAGTGATTAAAAAGGGATAAGTATGCTCTCGCGCCTTATTGGAGCCCTTGCATCCTTTATTTTTCTGCTGCTTATCCATTTTTTTATTCGCTCTTTTGCTCAAAAAGACCTTCTTTGGGTGTTATGGATGCATATGCACCTGCCTAAGTTAAGCATAGAGGGTTGCCTGGTGCTTGCCATAGGCCTTGAAATATTTGGACGCAGGCAACCCTTTCGCTTAAATATTTTTGGAGACGCTTTAAATACAGCTTTATTTGGTGGGTGGACCTACTTGCTGTATGAGCTATTTAAGAGGCCTATGTTTGATTTGTTCTCCTCAAGATCATTTTGGTATGTTCCGCTTTGGGGAGCTGCCTTATGTGGCTGTGTAGGGATTCTTTCTAAAATTTCACAACTAGCAGCAAAGAGAAGGTGGCCCCACTATGGCTGAGAAGAGCATGCATGCATGGGTTCTAGACAAGCCAGGACCTTTAGAAAGCGCAAGCTTCCACATTCAGAAGGTGCCCAAGCCGGTTCCTGGTAAAGAGGAAGCCCTGATTCGCGTGCTTGCTTGTGGGGTGTGTCGGACAGACTTGCATATTGTAGAAGGAGATATCAAGGCTCGTCACTACCCATTAATTCCAGGGCATCAAGTGGTAGGGGAGGTGGTGGGCTTAGGCTCTTCTACTTCTTCGGTATCTATTGGTGACCGTGTAGGTGTTGCTTGGCTAGGGCATACCTGTGGGGGTTGTCGCTATTGCAACAAAGGAGCGGAAAACCTTTGTCCAAACTCTCTTTATACTGGCTTTGACCGCCAAGGAGGGTATGCAGAGTTTCTTACAGCCCATGTGAATTATCTCTATCCTTTGCCTAAAGAAGTATATCCTGAAACCATTGCACCTTTACTTTGTGCTGGCATTATTGGCTATCGTGCGTATCGGTTAGCTCGCCCAAGCCCAGGAGAAAGAATCGGTTTGTATGGTTTTGGATCCTCAGCACATATCACTGCACAAGTAGCAAAATATCAGGGTGTCTCCTTCTCTGTTTCAACTCTTGGTCAAGAAAGTCGCCAGTTAGCTCAGCAAATGGGCGCACAAGAAGTTGTTGCAAGTGGGGAGTCTTTTAAAGAGCGTGTTGATCATGCTATTGTCTTTGCTCCAGCTGGAGAGGTGGTTCCTCAAGCCTTAGAAAATATAGAGAAAGGGGGGCGTGTCATCTTAGCTGGGATTACAATGACAGATATCCCTCAGATGCAATATGAAAAGCATCTGTTTCATGAAAAGCAACTGCAAAGTGTAGAAGCAAATACTAGGGCAGATGGCCAAGAGCTTTTGCAGATTGCTTTAGAGGCTGAGATTCAGCCAGCAGTCACCACTTATGCTTTTGAAGAGGCAAAGCAAGCACTGCAAAGAATTAAGACTCGCGATGTGCGAGGCTCTTTTGTTCTGAAATTTCAATAGTTCCAAGCAAAAAAAAATCTCTTGGGGTTTCCCCCAAGAGACCAAGAAACATTTGGTAGTTAGCTGTTAGGGTTAAAAAACAGCCTTAGCACCTAGTGTAATCACATTGTTTTGCTGGTGAGTTGTAGGAAGACCAGTTGCTACATTGAAACCAGCATCAGTGTTTACAGGCATGAAGCTGTCTCCAGCGCCATTAGCAAGACCGAAAATTATAGCTCCTTTCATGTTCTGATAGTTCACGAACAGAGAGAAGTTGTCATCAACGTTTGCTACTGCACCGAAGTTCCACTGACGAGTTGTCTTGTAGTCTTCATGCTTAGACCACTTCATGTGACCATAACCAAGAGCAAATCTCCAGTCATAATCCATAGCGTGAACATCCCAGCTCGCTTGTAGATCATAGCCTTTAGGCTTGATACGCTGAGCTTCTGTTCCAAATGAAGCAACCCATGCGTCCGCTTGAGCAAGATACTCTGCACGGAAAGAGAAGTCTTCATAAGTCACACCTGCATTGACATCCCAAACAGCATTTTTGCCTTGGAATTCTTCAGCAACAACGTCAAAGTCGAATGGTCCAGAATTGTTCCATCCAGCTCCAACATAGTAGCTTCCCTTTTCATAGTTACCTGCATAGCTAGCAGAGGCAATAACTGTAGAAAGGTTCGCTTCATCGCTGCGAAGTGTGATACCATTTGTTGTGTAAGCATCAAAGATATCTGAAGTGTTTCTAGCAACTGCAACAGTTACATCGAAACCATTATCAGCATAACCTACAAGTAGATGCTCTCCAAATGGAAGGAAGTTCATCGCTAGTAGAGTTTGATATGTACCTGTTAAGCTTTCTCCTTTCATGAAAGGAATGTAGCCTTTACCAGCTACTCCGTAGAAAGGATTTTCAGCTAGGTTACCGAAAACAACAAGAGCCTGAGACAGGTTAATGTCTTGGTTGTTGAATTCAGAGGGTAGATATGCAAGCTCTGCATAAAGGGTTGCCCAAGATGAAGGTGTAGCTGTTACACCTAGCAGCGCATTGTTAATACGGATATTAGATGCGCTTTTCTTGTTGTTCCCTTCTGCATTTTGACGAAGAGTGACATTGTCAAGCCAAGTTGTGCGAACATCTTCAGAGTTTTCTTTGGCAGATACATAGTTGACGCCACCAATAGCAAAACCACCAAAGTTGACCGTCATATCTTGAAGTTGACCATCACGCTTTGCATTTAGAATGGTTAGTGATTTATTAAAGTTTTTATAAGGATTTGTAACTTCGGAAGAATACATTGTATTCATTCTGATGAAGTTACCATTTTGTTCTGGCATTTTTGCGTCGCAAAAACCAGCAGCTGTAAGTAAGGAAAAAGTCGCGATGCATGCACATCGACGAAACTTATTTAGGCAGTTCATTGTTCCTCCTATATTCGCATATAGAGTTTCATTTAGCGGTGTGAACGCGTTTAACGGGCAACACCATGCGCTTTAATCATTTTAATAACAAAACCAAAATGCAGTTCCGTGCATTTTTTGAGGGATTCCAACTTTTTCCCATGCTTCGCAGTCTTCAATATTTGAATAATTTTTGCAAACCTTTCTACTAGAGCTTGGTAAAAAAAATATGGCAAATATTGCTTCCCTATAGGCCTGAGATGTGGTGAAAGGGAAGTAGGTTTTGTTAGATTGCTGATAGTGAATTAGTTGTAAATTTATCTCATGTGATAAGTCAAAACATCCGACCTATAGGATTAAAGGAGAGTGTCTATGGGAATCGGACCTATTCAAGGAGGAAGCGAAGTTCCAAAGTCTGAAGGAGCTGAAGCGAGTGCAGAGACATCAAGAGAGGATCTTGAGCACCTATTTATAGACCGGATGTTTTCTGTATTTATAAAAGGGGGTGCAGTTCAAGAGAAAATGAGTGCTCGCTTTCCAACTTTAGAAAAATTTAAAAGTGATAAAAGCCCAGTAGAGGATAAGCATGTATTTTATAAGGAGTTACATGACTTATGGTGTGTGGCAGATCAAAGAGGCCTGCTAGCAACTCTTACAGAAAAAGGGGTCAAAAGTTTAGCGGCAGCCTGGCATGCACCGATCTCTGTATCAGAAGAGCGAAAAGAGCAAATACAAATTATCGGCAGACATTTACAGGGTATGTCAGAGCAAGCCGCGATCAGTCCATTATTCAAAGAGGCTGTATCTGCTTCTCCTGCTCCAGAGTCCTCAAAGGATCTTAGTAAAAAAGCTTCTACAAGAGTTCTTAAAGGAGAAGGCTTTAGTGAAAAGGTGGCACGTACGATTGAAGAATACTTTGCTCCTGTATTTCCTTCTGGAGGGGCCCCTCTTAGCAAGGAGCAAAAGGAAGAAATCGCAGCTCGTCAACCTTTAGGAGCTATGTTGCTTAAAGAGGAGTTGCTAAGCGATGATGACCTAAGAGGAAAAGGAGCGGAAATAGCTGATCAGTACCTAGAGCATGTTGCCCGTAAAAGTCATATGCGTTTTTATTTTGGAGAAGGAAGAGTCAACCTTCGCGGAGCTAAGCCTAAAGAAGTCGAATCTTACCCTTTGAATCCTGATATAGAGATCAGAGATCATATGAGACAATTGGTAGATGTTTTGTATGGGCAGGCTAAAAAAGACCTAAGCCCTTTAGGAATTGATATTACAAAAAAACAGGTAAAAGACATTGTTCGAAGAACAGGACAAGCGATTACAGATGAATTTGAAAGTGCTAAAGGAAGAAAGCTAACCGGAGAGCGGACTAGAGGGAATGAAACATTTAAAATGACACTGTCTGATCAACCATCAGCAGTGAAAAATCTCACAGTATTTTTTTCCAAAGGTAAAAAAGTCCTGCCTGATGACCTGCAGGGGGTTTATGAATATAAAGATGATTCAGGCAAGGTCACAGCATATACTCTGATGATTTTATCAGAACCTCCAACACTCGTTCACTTGGATGCAAACTTGGACCTAAAAGACTTGCGAGGGGTGATTGCAAGCAAAGGAAAGGATTTAGGCAAGGTGATTACTGTTCGTAAGGAAGGGGAAGAGGTGATTGTTGCAAAGTCTTCATACCCTACAACTGAAGAGTGTGAAAAGCAGCTTAAGGAGAGTTTTCCTGGAGCTTATCTACATTTTCCTCAAGGAGAAAAAGGAGCAATTGATGAGCCTTATCAATTGATAATTCCTAAAGAAGGAGGAGTTGGGTTCCACTACTTTTCTATAGGCTCTTTTGATCTAACGATCGAAGAGATCAAAAAAGAGGTGCAAAAACAAATAGATGAAAAAGGGGATGTGTCCACAAGTAGCTTGAGCTTGATCAAAAGAAACGATCAAAGTTTAGAGGCAGAAGTAGAAAAGGTTGATTCTTTTGATGAGCTGCCAGAAGCCCAAAGGGAGTCGCTTATGGAAGCGATTGATCAAATGCTAGGAGAGGGGTGAGGGTCAGTCTATGTCTGTTTTTGCACACTATGATGAAAAGGAGTCAGGTTGATCTCATCGATCTGTACATGAGCAGGAGAGTGTAGGATCCAATCAATAGCTTCAGCGATATCTTGACTATCTAAGGAAAACTCACGCCCCTCCATAGGCTTAAAGTGGAGCTCATGATAAAAAGGTGTATGGACAGATCCTGGTTGTAAGAGAGTCACGCGTACTTTGCTTTTTGCACACTCGGCTCGTAAGCTTTGTGCAAATCCTCGCAGAGCAAACTTTGTTGCACAGTAGATGCTTCCTTGACGCTTGCCTTGTAAGCCTGCCTCAGAACCTATCAGCAAAATATTCCCGGATTTTCTCTTTTTAAAGTTTGGTAGTAGAGCTTGAATAAGCTGAATATGAGAAAGAAGGTTAACTTGAAACGCCTCTTCAATCCGACTCCAGGAAAGCTCTTCTAAATGGCCAAAGATTCCTATGCCTGCATTGCAAATGAGAGATTGCACAGGTAGAGGGTGCTTATGAAGCTTTTTACAAAAAAGAGACACCTCTTGAGGGTTTGATAGGTCTAAAGAAAGATGCTCATAGTTCGAGTGATGGATGGTTTGGTGTCTTGCTATTCCGAAGACGGTATATCCTTGATTGAGCAACAGCTGACTTGCAGCAAATCCAATGCCACTGCTTGACCCAGTGATGAGACAGGTTTTTTTATGTGTATTAGGCATAAGCGGGCTCCTGCTCAGACATTACAAAGATTTTCTCAGAAGGAGCATAGGTACAAATATTCTCTAAGGCAAAGTTTGTTAAACGTTTATCTAGCTCTTGATGATACCCTATGCTTTGGTGGTCTTTCGGTGTCAAGTAGCGGTAAAATAAAGACTCTTCGGGGTAAAGCTTTTGCATACGCTTATGAATATGCTTAGGAAAGCGCATACTCCCTAGAGTGATCGAGTGTATAGAAGAGGCCGGGAGTGTACTAAAAACTTGGGCAAAGAACTCTTCATACTCTGACTCAAAGTTGTCACTATACATTAGAGGGTCAAAGCGTAAGCCAAGTTGCCAGCCTGCATCAGCAAGCCTTTTCATTGCCTCTAGACGCCTATGGAGGGGGGGTGTTCGGTGTTCAACTTCGCGACAAACTCTTTCTGGGGATAAGGTAAAGGCTATGATTACATTGTGCATGGGAGGTTTTCTAAGGAGAAAACCAATTTGGGTGCTTTTGGTGCGCAGCTCTAAGTAGGCTTGGGGGGTTTTCTGAAAAAAGTCCAAAGAGCTTTCAGCAAAGCCTGTGATAGGCTCTAAGGCTAGGCTGTCACAGTCATAGCCAGAAAAAAAGTACACATCCCTTCCAGGGTGTGCTTGACACTTGCTTTCTATCTCCTGATAAAAATTTTCTCTATTTGTAAAGAGGACGTAATGGCTAGATGAGTACATGCCCTGTAGGAAGCAGTAGCGGCAGTCATAAATACAGTTCATCATATGCGAAAAATAGTAATTATGAACTCCTCCAATTCCATATCCAGGAGGGGTGGGGTGAACATAGTTGTTTTGCTTATTTGCTAAAATTAGGGCTGGAGTAGCTTTTTGGATGCGAAAGTTTTGCTTTTTCCGATTGAAAATTTCGCCATAGTGTTCACATGTAATATGGGGAAGCTGTGGATAACGGCGACAAATTTGTTGAGCCAAAGGGGTTGTTACAGCGTCTTTTTCTATATAGATCGCATGGAATAGCATCGTTAGATGACTCCTAGCTGTTCACTGAGAGTTTGGATCAGTTGTTCTTTTTGATATATTTTGGGGGGAGGTAAGTGACCAAAGCACGCTGCATAACCTCTTAAAAGGTTTTCGATTTTTAGGCGTTCTGTTTCAGAGCAATGGTTAAGATCGATCCACCTCTCAATAGGCAGGTCTTGTAGGTGTAGAAGTTGACTTCTGGTTTCTTGAAGCTGGGTCGCTAGTTTCTCAATAGAGGAGACATGCTGACCGATTAGTTTTGAGATGGCGTGAGGATCAGGGAACCGTTTTTTATCAGAGCCTGTGTCAGAGATGATTTTACAGACTTGAATAAATTCGATACTTGTCCAGCGGGATACTGCCTGGAAAAAGTCAAAAGCCTCCATCTCATAAATAGCAGATCCAGGTAGTGAGGCTGTGGGTTGACTTACAGTACAGACCTCACTCCAGTATGGAAGAGGAGAGGGAGAAAGAATAAAAGGAAAAAGCGAGGAGGAATCTTGTTGCGATGTAACTTTCGCAGCAAGGGCTGCTTCTCCAACCTTTAAGCTTCCTTCTTGAGCTCCAGTGCCCACATTCAGGAAGATTGGAAGTTTAGGGGCTTTTGCCCACCCATAAGCGAAGCTAAGAGCTGCTGCTAGGTTTTGTGCCCCGACTCCAGTTTCAATCAGGTAGATATGATCTCCTTCATAAAGAGAGAAGGGAAGGCTTTTTCCTGCCCGTGTCAGCTTGAAGTGACGGATCAGAGGGCGAGCTTCACAATGTAATGCACAGCTAAAAAAGATCATTGATTAACAGCTGAAAATATAGAAAGCACACATTTTAGCAGGGAAGAAGCTATTAAAGAAAGCATGTTTGGGGAGAAGACTTTCTTGGCGAAGTCGCGACACAACCATCTGCAATGAGAGGTGGAGGTTCAATTCCAAGCATTTTACCAATCCCATGGGGGTCTTCTATTTGCCTGTGAGAGGTAAGATCACAAAGATCTAAGCACCTTGCTACAGCCATCAACTTCAATGCCTCATCTTGGTTTCCAAGAGCTAGAGTTAAGCTTGCTTCATGTGTGGCTTTTGGAAGGTTTGTCGGGTGATAGCCTAGGGCTTTTTCTAAGATTTCTCGACCTTTTTCAGCTTCTTCCATATTAACATAAATATAGCGTTCCGCTCCAAGGTTACATACAGTACTAGTTTGAAGGGAGGGTGACCAAAAGGCAGATTTTTCAATAATTTTTTTTATTGGGGCTATCTCTTCGGGTTTATTGGGAAGACTATGAAAGGGGCGGGTCATCAGTGAGGGGAGAGTTCCGCACACTCTGCGAGTTGCTAAAGACATAAAAGACCTTTTTGAGCGCTTTTTGGTTTAAGATAAATTAATTTTTTCTTAAAATATAGCCAGATTTTTATAAAAAAATCCATATCTAGAACTGAAGTAGGTTTAAGAGTTTGATCTCTGTAGAGAAGAACCTTTCTTCCTTGAAGTTAACAAAAACTCTATGTCTATACCTAGCCTTTCTCCTCAACTGTCCTACTTTTCAAGTTTGTTGTTCTCTATTCCTACACATCTTCAAAAGGCTTGCTGTCATCTTTATCGATATTTTTCTAGTTGGGCTGGAGAGGTTTCAGCGCGTTACCTTAAAGGGAGCCAGATCGAAAATCTGACCCCTCTTCTTGAGCCAGAAGAAAGACAGCAACTCATAGAGATTTTAGGAGAACAGGCGGAAGAGAGCTTTTCTGCACAAGAGTTGGTCTCCGTGACATTTTTTAAACTTCTAGCCTCTGATGAAGAGCGCCTGTGTGCCGTCATGGTTCCTATATTGTCTCGCCAGTCTTTCGTATTGCATGATAGGTATGGCACTCTGTCTACTCCTTTGGAGCAAGCCATAGAGCATGGAAAAATTAAATTTACAAGGGAGTACTTACAAGCGATGCACTGCTTGGGCAGAGGAGAAGGGAAAAGAGTGCGTAGCGTAGCAGGACTTGTTGCAAAGGCAAGCTCTCGCTTGCTTACGGTTCGAAAGGATGAGGCTTTATCTTTGATTCAGAAAAAGCATCTCCTTAAACAGAGAGGAAAGTTTCAATCTCCTATTTTCTCGTTATTTAACTCGTGCTGGCGCTCATCAGAAAGAGAGCAAATTCTTTTCCTCTTGTTAAAGAATGGGGCCCTCCTCTCTCATAAGGATGAAAGAGGAAAAAGTTTTTTAGAGGTGGGTCTTGAAAGTGAGGAAAATCTGACCGTATTGCGAGATTGTCTTATCACCTGTCAGAAGTATAAGCTTCACCAGGCGCAACACTCTATTTTTGGGAAAAAAGCAAGTGCTGAGTGTCGAGCTTTTATCTCCCTTCTGAAAAAGCAAAGGACAAGGTCTTCAAAGCAAAGAAGGCTGCTAAAGGAAATAGACCAGTTGGTGATGGCTCTTTCAAAAAAAACAAGGTATAAGGAAAGCACTTCTGCCTCTTCTCATATTCAAGGGTTGCCGAATACAGGAAACAGTTGCTTTGTAAATGCCTCTCTTCAGTTATTAGAAGGAGGGTTTGGGACATTATTCAACCCTAGGACAAACCCTATCTCTCATGAAGAAGTCATTAGTGCTTATGAAAGGGGAGCTCTTACAGCAGGGGATTTACAGCAGCTTAAGGCAAGGAATATAGAAGAGTTTTACTCGAAAGTGGTAATGCTGCAAAAAGCTTTGTATGGATTTTTTCAAGAGCGTACAAATCACTGGCAGCCAACAAGTGCAACGTCAGTAAAAGAGTTACACCTTGCTCTGATTCAAGGTGGCGTGATTGAATCTCCTCACGGTATACAGGAAGAATCTACGCCACTTTTGACGCGTACATTAGATTATGTTTTAGGATTTGGGGAAAAGTCTAAAACAATACGCTGTTCTGTAAGAAGGTATAAAGAGATAGCAGAAGGAGATCTTTCTTCTCGTACAGATTGGAAAGAAATAGAGGAAAATAGAGAGGGCCTCATCACTTATCAAGAGAGCATGGCAGCCGATGGGTCTTGCTCTTTTACTTCTACTTCCAAAGAGCATATTGAGCACTATCATGTACTTTCTGTCCTTTCCTTTCGGAGAAAAGACTCCTTATTTTCTCACATTTCTAGGGAGGAGGAAGAGTGCCGTTGCTGTATTCAAGGAGTTGATGGAAAACTTTATGAAGCTCGAACACGAGCATTTAGTGCACATGAGGTCATTCATCCACAGGGATCATTTTTTACCTGCCAGGTTTCTCGTATTCCCGCATATGAATTAAAAACTTTGTATGGCAAGGGGGAGCTTCCTCGAGTGAAGTTTCAACCTGTTGTACGAGCTCCTTCTGGTAAATGGTATGCAATGACAGGGTACTCTATTCATTTAGGAGAGTCTGCAGGTGGAGGGCATTATATTGCGGTTCGGTTGATCCAAGATCCTCAAGATAAGCGCTGGCGTTGGCATCTTTTTGATGACCAGTCAACAGCATGTGATTTATCTGCAAGCTACTCTAGCTTATCTCAGGTAAAGGTGCCTACAAGTCACCTTTTAGGGTATGACCTGCAGGATCTTTTAGAAACGAAATCTAATGCGGTGCTCTATCAGCAAGTGTCCTAATTTCTCTATTGAAAAGCTAGATAGCAAGCAGTTAAAATCTTTGACTTTTTTAAGTTATTTCGAGCTGAGAAAGTTATGGTTTTAACGAAAGATTCAGATCTTCAAACTACTATTAAAAATATATCTTCTATTAAAGAGCTGCAAACGCATGTACGGCCTGAGTCTTTTGTTATTTTTGATTTAGACAACACAGTATTTGAGTCAGCCTACTTTTTTGGGGGAGATCAGTGGTTTCGCTATAGGGTGCAGGATCTTATAGCTGAAGGGTATTCAAAAGAAGAAGCTGTAAGCTGTATGGCCGTAGAGTGGACAAAAGCTCAGGGAGTCATTCAAATGAAGCTTGTGGAAGAAGGGGCTAAGGAGCTCATTAAAGACTTGCAGAAAGAAGGGCTTTTGGTCATGGGGCTTACAACACGAGGGATGGAGGCCTCTCTTTTTACTCTCCATCATCTGCAAAAGCTTGGTGTGAACTTTCACTTAACCGCTCCATATGGCAGTGAGCATGTATTTATGAATGGTCCTCGTGGTGTTCTCTTTCGTCAGGGGGTGCTATTCACAGGCTCGTCTAATAAGGGAAATGCATTGTGGAGTCTATTAGAGCATGCACAAGTGGATCCAAAACATGTGATTTTTATTAATGATAAGGCTCGAAATCTCCAAGAAGTTGCTGATAGTTGCCATGAAAAAAAGATTCCCTTCCTTGGCTTGCGCTATGGCTACCTCGATGAGAAAGTTGCCAACTATGACCATGCACAGGCCCAAAAACAGTATGCGCACCTAACTTCTTCTCTTTCAGAGCATGTCTTTCATGATCTCGTAGCAGATTCTGAGGTTCTTGATTAGGCATACTCTAACTTTCTCTATTGAAAACTCAATAATCGGCTGCTAGACTCCTGATTTTTTTACTAAGTCTTTAAATAGGAGTCAGTCATAGTGCGTGCTAAAAACTTAATTAGGGCTCTTTTGGTAGCTCTTGCTCTTCCCTTTGCTTTACAAGCAACCATTAAAGATATCTACAATATTGGAGAACTACAGGAGCATGTTCACCCAGAAGCTCTTGTTATTTTTGATCTAGACAATACAGTGTTTGAATCTTCTTATCACTTTGGAGGCGACCAGTGGTTCCGTCAGCGAGTGAAAGACCACATCGCAGAAGGTTGCTCTAAAGAAGAGGCATCCAACCGCACACTTGCAGAGTGGACAAGTGTGCAGGGCGTGATCCAGATGAAGCTTGTGGAAGAGGATGCTAAGCATCTTATTGAAGACTTGCAGAAAGAAGGGCTTTTGGTCATGGGGCTTACGACACGAGGGATGGAAACTTCCTTAGTGACACTCAACCACTTGAAAAACCTTGGTGTAGAGTTTCATGTGACTGCTCCATATGACAGTGAGCATGTATTTATGAATGGTCCTCGTGGTGTTGTTTTTCGTCAGGGAGTGCTATTTACAGGCAATACAAACAAAGGCGATGCTCTATGGGGATTCTTAGAGCATGCGCAAGTGGATCCAAAACATGTCATCTTTATCAATGATAAGGCATCAAACATTCAGGAAGTCGCTGATAGCTGCTATGAAAGAAAGGTCCCTTTTCTTGGCTTGCGCTATGGCTACCTCGATGAGAAAGTTGCCAACTATGACCATGCACAGGCACAAAAGCAGTATACTCACCTAAGCTCTTCTCTTTCAGAGCATATCTTCCATGATCTTGTGGCAGATTCGGAGTCTGTACAGTAGGCTTTTTCTTTTTAGCGGGCCGTCTAGGCCCGCATCTTCCTTATTCTCTATAGATTTTTGAAAAAAAACCTGTTATACTTACCTCGAGAGAGGGAGAAGAGTTATGGGTGGATTAGAAAGAATTCCTGGGGGGATGCCTTCGGGAGAGAGTACTCCAGTAGAGGAAGAAAGAGAGATCGAGGAGACCCTAGCCTCTAGGGTGCGCCCTGGAGGGGTATCTGATGCACGAGTTAGTCGATCATCCCGTGGAGCGCTATCATTCATAGCTAGAGCTTTTCGTGGTTTGGGAGATATGATTGCCTCTCTATTCTGGGGCAATCGAGCCATGAGCATGCGGAATGAGCGTCATAGCTTAAAGGCTGAGATCCACAAAGCACAGTTCCATTCTTTACAAGAAGCCTCTGCAAAAACTACTGAGGCAGGTGCTACACCTGCAAAGATGCGCGATCACTTGGTTGCAGGGATAAAAGGTATTGACCTTCACAAGGTTAAAGCAGATAAATCACAACGATCTATTCTTCGCGCCATTCAGTCGCAAGGCGCGCTAACTCCTGCACAGTTTCAAACACTAAAGGGGCGAGAAGATTTTGGTAAGATTGCTAGTTTGATTCAATCAAAGCTAAGAGGTGTTCCTCCACGTAGTGCTGAAAAATCAGAGACTGTAACAAGAGCTCAAGTCTTAGGCCAAAAATATGAGAGTATTAAACATGAACTTGGATCTTATAAGCCTGCGTTAGACTCTGAAGTTGTAGAGGCTGTCTTGCGTGCAGTTTGTCATCAAGACTCTAGAGTAGCAGATGATATCCACACGGCAGAAAATCTGAAACAGCCGACGGAAAAAGAGCTCTCTCGTTTAGGAGAAAAGGTGTTAAATCTACAAAACCTTCTTTCAAAGGAAAGTGAGAATGTAGGCGTATCGGATAATCATGCAGTTTTAGATGCTATGTATGCAGTTTTAGAGGACCCTACGTATCAGGCGGTGAAAGAGCAACAAGACCTACCTCTTGTGAAGCATATGCATGGACTATGCGAAGCTTTCTATTTCAAAATGGAAGGAAGAGAGAGATATGAGGCTTATGTCGATCATGCGCGGGAAGACTATTACCCAGAAGGCATTAGAGAGCCAGGTTCCCTAAAGGAGCTTTCAGATGAAGTGGAAGGGATTGTTCGCCAGTCCAGAACATACTCTTATAAAAAGTCGATCCCTTTTATGCTTTCGCACCCCGGCAGAACCCTGCACTCTCTTACAGGAACTTTAGGCACAGCCTTTGACCCCTTTAAAGCAGGGAATCACCCCATGACTTCAGGAACATTCTCTTATAGAGGAGGGGGAGAGGTTATTCATGCCTATGCCCCATCTATGACTTTGACAGATAGAAAAGGAGGACGTCGCTTAAACCCTATTGCCGAAGGCTTACTACAGAGTATAGAAAACCGCCGCCTGTCAGGAGTCGATGACGGAGGGTTAGATCACTTGCAAGTGTCTACACTGCAGAGTATGTACAAAGGCACAGAAAAAGAGCGGACTGCAGAGATTGCTCTCATTCGAGAGCGCTACCCTTTATCAGCGAGTGTTCAAGGCTGGGACTTTGATCACCCAATGATGAGTGGTAAGGCTTATACAGGTGTAAAAGATCCCTTCCCAATGATTCGAGAGCGCATTTTAGGAGCCAGTTCAGAAAGAGTGCCTCCTTATCAGGTTCTGACTCTGAGTCGTGAAGGGCCTGGTATGTTCTTCCCTGATATCCCCAAGCCCAAAATGGAAGAAATTATCAACCTGGTTCAAGGACTTTATGCAGGGAATGAAAGTTTTGCAAGATTATCCGATGAAAGAAAGGGGGAGCTTGCAGCTCAAACTGTCGCTATTTTCTGTGACCAATACTCGCAACAAGCAGTCGCAAGCCAGCACTCTCATATTGGGAAGCTACAAAAATGTAAGCAGAATATCGACCGTGGAGCTGTTGCTAATGCTATGAATAAAGTTGTGCATCTACAAGCTCAAATACAGAAAGCAGAATCCATAGAAGAAAAAGCAAGCCTGCGAAAACTCATGCGCCAAGTCGTAGAAGAGGCTGTGCTTGTCCGTGCTCAAGCTGTGGATGACCGCCGGATTATTGATCATCGCTTAGAAGTTTTACTTTCTTTTTTATCTGTTGCAGATGAAGCAAAGCTAGGAGATTGTGCGATTGCTATAGAATCCTTGCAGGCAGATGCTCCAACATTTTCCGGTTATGCGGCTTATTCTTGAAAAAGATAATGTAAAGTCTTGTTAATATATTTGCATTTCTTTAATTATTTGGTAGGTATATTTATGTGAAATACAGGAGAAGACGAATGGCATCATCAATTAATCGGGGATATTCAGGGGAGTATTTACCTACAAGGTCTTCTTCTACCTTAAGAGGGGCTGGTGCATCTGTTGTTAAAGCAGGGTACTCCCCATCATCTTTATCTACATCATATAATGCCTCTAGAAGCTCTACAGAGAGCCATTCTAAGGTAGCAAGTGCTGCAGCTCCTATCCTTGTAGAGGAGCTAGAAGGAAAAGGTGTTGATAGCGCTTGGGAAGCTTTTCAAGAAAAACAGCAGCAGGAAAGGCTAGAGTACTTGTCTTGGGGATTAATCAAACAAGATGAGGGGATGAATGAATTTATAGGGAACCGATTTGACATCGATAGAATTCTTATAAAAAAAGAAAATGGTCAAACGTTAACAGCACCTGAAAAGCAGCTGCATGCAGCCTATAAGCTGATGAGTGTTAGAGCAAAAACATATAGTGGGCTAGTTGGAGAGAGACATATGCCAGATCCAAGCCTTGGAGTTAAGGATATGCCAAGAGAATTCCTGGGGTGGAGTGAGTCATGACTTTCGAAGAAAGGGTGTGAGCTTTATGGTTTTTTAACAAAAAATAAAAAAAAATATTAGGTGTAATTTTTTAATTTTTGTTAAGGATTTGGTAAATCCTAACCAGGAGTTATGATGGCTACACCTAGTCTTTCCTCATCCCCTCGTCCCCTTACTACTAGATATGACCCTACTGCAGGAGGTGCTGCAGAAGGGCGCAGTCCTTATGAAGAAATAAAGCCATCGGAACGAGCAAAAGGCCAGCTTCTCACACTTTTTCATCGGCATCCAGGAAGAATGCAAGCAGTATGGGACAAGTCTGTACAGGTGCTGCGCTCTTATGATGGGCAATGGGAGTATCTTCATGCACAATTAAAAGTAGCTAAATCCTCAGTAGAGGATATAGGGCAAGCTAAGAGAACGTTTGAGATTAGCACTGAAGAACCTGCAGCCATTGAAGAGCTGTATCGACGCTTAGTTTGTGATAAGTCTGTTCCTAAAGCAGTGATCTTCTGTGATTTTTGTGTAGATGAAGCTAAAAGCCATTTGCAGGCTTATCAAGAAAGTGTAGTCAGTTTAGAAAGAGGAAAAAATTTTCAAGGTGCTTTAAGTGCAGCAGAAGGGTGCCTTGAACAGGTACAAGAGTGCCAAGGTTTTTATGAGAAGTTTCTAGAAGAGGCAAAATTAAGCTATCCAGAAACAAAGTCGCGAAGGTGGGAAAGAGACTATATAGGCCCTGAAAAGTTTTCTGAAATTACATCAGAATTAAGAGAGGCAATAGCCATTCATAGAGCGCAAGTGGAACGACAAGAAGCCGTCAGGCTAGCAGTAATGGGGCTTGAAGAGAGTAGGAGCCAATTAGCTAGTTGTGTGGATAGCTTTCTCGATAAGCTACAAACCTCAATGGATACAAAGCTTTCTTATGAGGAAGTATATGCAACCTGTAAAGAGGAGTTAGAGAGCATGGTTAGTGCTCTGCACTCTCTCAATGCAAAATTAGAAAGTAAGGTGATGGGGCGAGCTTTGCGAGGAACTCCAGAAGGAAGAGGGATTCTTGCAGAAACTGTAAAAAACCGAAAATATGCAGAGTTTTTTGAAAAAGAGCTCTGTGACCCAACAACTAGAAGGGCTGGAGTTTCATATAAGAGTCAGCAAATCATCGATTCAGGGGTTTTGTATCGAGAGGAGGGGGCAGGGGTTGATCCTTCGGTTAGTACATTTATCGCTCTTGTTGAAGCTTCATTTCCTGTTGAAGACCTAGCTACTGGTATGGCAGCTCTTTCTTTGTCAGACTAAAGACTTCCTTGTAGAGTAAAAAGCTCTCTTCCATCAATATGTCGACAAATAGGGAGGAGGGAGTATGTACCGTTTATTGTTAGTTTTATTATTTGCCTGGGTGGGTGTAGGAACAATTCAGGCAAGAGAACTTTCTATCACTGCACAAACTCCAGGATTAACAACAGAGCAAGCAGAGGTTTATCTACCTCTTGAGGAAAAGATCCGCGATCAATTTGCAGCCAAAATACGAGGCAGTCAAGGCGAAGACTCTCGCTACTATATGAATGAGCTCAGCCGCTTTAGGAGTGTGTGGGCAAGCATTCTTCAGCTTCAAGTGCGTATTAATGAAGCAGGTACTGCAATCGAATCTCAAACAGCAAAAGATCAGCTATCTTATAAAGAGGCGTATTTAGACTACCTGCGCCGTTACTTAGGTCAGCTTGTTCCCTCTTGGGCAGGAGTCATTTCTTTAGTAGAGAAAAATGAGCTGGATGTTGCCATTCCTCCTTTAAATAGTGCTCCCTGGGTATGGGAAACAAGCCCTGTGATTCAGCAAATGATTCAAGGGTATTTTCCTCCTCAGCCAGTAGAATGAGGCATGAATGGATCTTAGTTTTTCAGATCTTAGGCAAGATTATCCAGAAAAGGCATTAGTAAGGAAAACATTACCAGAAGATCCTGCAGAGCTCGCTTTAGAGTGGGTGCAGGAGGCCATTCATTGTGCCCCTCCGGAAATAGAGGCTAATGCGATGCATTTAGCAACAGCTAATATGCAGGGGAGACCTTCATGTCGTGTTGTGCTATTAAAAAATCTAGAGCAAGGGGCATTTTATTTTTTCACTGATTACCGCAGCAAAAAGGCGTGTGATTTGGCAGAGAACCCTCATGCCGCTTTATGCTTTTATTGGCCCTGGATGTGTCGTCAGCTAAGGGTTGAAGGGGAAGTCTCAAAACTCTCTCCTCAAGAATCAGCGAGTTACTTTTCTTCAAGACCTCAAGAGAGTCAAGTTGCAGCTTGTGTGTCAAACCAAAGCTCAGCCCTGGAAAGCCGGGAGGCTCTGGAAGAGGCATTCAAAGAGAAGTTTCAGCAACTTGAAGGGCAGACAATCCAATGTCCCAAACACTGGGGAGGCTACCAGCTTACCCCTTCGAGATATGAGTTTTGGCAAGGGCAGAAACATCGCCTACATGATCGTATTTGCTATACACTAGATTCTAGCAGTGGCTGGGAAGTGTGCCGTCTTTACCCCTAATTTTTTATTTTTTCATAGCGAGCAAGAGCTTCTAATCGTGCGTCGGCGTGATTGACAATGGGGTGAGGGTAATGTTTCCCTAATTGCAAACCAGCAGCATGAAGCAGTACAGGGGGCGCTTCCCAAGGGGCATGAATGTGAGAGTTTTCTAACTCCTTAAGCTCTGGAATCCACTTGCGGATAAAGGCTCCTTGAGGATCAAACTTTTTACTTTGGCTCACGGGGTTAAATATACGAAAGAAAGGAGCAGGATCGGGGCCAGATCCAGCACACCACTGCCAGCCAAGACTATTATTTGCAAGGTCTGCATCAACTAAGGTATCCCAAAACCAAGCAGCTCCATGCTTCCAGTGCAGATGAAGGTCTTTGATGAGAAAGGAGGCTACGACCATGCGCAATCTATTATGCATCCACCCCTCATGCCACAAGCAGCGCATTGCAGCATCAATGATTGGGTAGCCCGTTTTGCCCTTTTGCCATGCTTGTAATTTTTGCTCAGAATAGCCCCATTGATATTTAGAAAATGCAGGGTTAAAGGGTCTTGATGGAAGAGAGGGAAAGTGAGCAAGGAGGTGGTGAGCAAACTCCCTCCAAACAACCTCACTAAAGAACTTTTTGCGCTCAAGGTTGGAATTGTTTCGCAGCTCCCATGCAATCGTATTTGGGCTTATCTCCCCCATACTAATATGAGGAGAAAGCCTTGACGTCCCTTCTTCCGAGGGGAAGTCTCGCCGCTCGCTATAGCTTTCTAAAGACTCTTTTTTAAATGCCTGTAACTTCTCTTGCGCATGAACCTCTCCTGGCTGCCAACATGGTGTGAAGCCATGACTCCAGTCGGGCTTTTGCGGGTGCAGTTGAAGGTCTTGTATGCAAAGCTTTGACGGCACTTCCCGGGGAAGGCTTCGTTTACTTGGAGGAGGTAAGGGAAGCGAGGGGGAAAGGAGTTCTTCTACTACACGGTAAAAAGGTGTAAACACTTTATAAGGGGTGCCCTGCTGGGTGGAAATTTCTTCTGGTAAGAAGAGAAGCTGCCCTGAAAAAAAAGAAGTTTTTGTGGAGAGTTCTTTTTGACAGCGCTGATCGAGTTTGCACAAAGGAGGTGTAAATGAGCGATTTACAAAGAGTTGCTTGATCTGAAATTGATGGATGCATTGTTGTAAGCAAGTAATGGAGTCTCCCTTGTCTATGATAAGGGGGATTCCTAACCTCTTAAGCTCCACTTCTAAAGCCTGTAAGCTATGATGGAGCCACCATTTTTTAGCTCCACCATACTCCCATGGTGTATGAGAGGAAGGATCATAAATGTAAATTGCTATTGCAGAACCTGTTGCGCTGTATAGCGCTTGGTTGTCATGCACACGTAAGTCTTCCCTAAACCAAACAAGAGAGTCAAATGTTGTCATGGTACATCTCCTTAGAAGAGAGAAGGCTAACTTAAGCTATGGTTTTTCTTCACTACCTGTGTTACCCTGGTTATAGGGGAGCTAGAAGAGAGGGTTCTATGTCTATTTCTGGGCCTAGAAGAGAAGAATATTCTGAACCTGAAAAGGTTAGCAGGGCACAAGAGGACGCTACTGCAGAGGCTGATGCTAGTGTGCAACGGGCCACGTCAGGAACTTTTAAAGTACCCATTCCTCAGGGAGAAACTTCTAAGCCTTTACTATTTCGAGCTAAACTCCAGCAGCCAGAGACAGCAAGAGCTTTAGGAGACACCGATGCTATCGATCTTGAGCAAAGAAAAGAAGAAAATAGAGAAACAATCCGAGGCTTGCAGACAGCTATCTATGCCTCTGCTCTGACATCTAAAAAAGGAATGTTAACCCCAAAGAGGTTAGAGAAAGATAGCTCATTCCAAAAGTTATTAGATAAAATCAAACATGCGGTGCGAAGTTTGATTTCAGGACCTGGTTCACAGGAAGATGCTGATACGCGTGTTCGAAGCTATTTAAGCTCTTTACAAGAATCTGTAACAGTAGAAGGGTCTAGCGATCTAGGGGGGCATGGAGGAAATAAGGTGGTTTCTATGATAGCTCAAGATGGGTCTGTTAAGCACCTATTTTTAAAAAAAGCAAACCCTTCTGAAGTGCATCACTATGGGGTGATCGGAGAGATCGCTCCCAATCTTCTTAAATTTATGCCTCGTGTATATGGAACTGTTACGATAGCAAATGCAGAGTATCTTGTGATGGAAAACACAAGGAAAAGTACAGAAGGAGGAGATCCTCAGCAATTAGCAGATGTGAAAATCTCTGGGCATGTTTCACTGAAAGGTGCAGAAGATGAAGGCAAGAAGTACGGAATATATTCAACCTTAATGAAACGAGGGTTAAAAAATTTTAACCCAATTTGCAGTATGGAGGAGGTTCATCATACAGGGCGAGAGAAAAGCCTTTTTGATGAGCTTCAGATGAGGAAAGGAGCAGAGTCCGCTCCTGGGTTTATGATTCCTGAACCTGGTTCTTCAATGCGTTTTTTCGGTTATAGTAGGTCCGAAGAAACTTTGCATAAGCAGCTAGCACAATCCGAGGTTACAGCAGATAAGGTTCAAGCATTGATAAAAAATCTTACCGAGTTAAAAGAGATATTAGATAAATCAGAAATCAATTTGATTGGGGCAAGTGTAATGATCAATAAAGATAACCAGGGGAATTTACACCCTGTTTTAATTGATCCAGCCCACTTGCAGGTCTATCCACATAGAGAACCCTCTTTACCACAAGGTCGTCCATTAGAAGAGGATAGGTTAGAAGGGAGCTCTGCAGAATTGTACAACCCTGACCAAGCGACTTATAAAGGGTCTCCAGCAGAATATAGAATCAGGAAGGTTTCTTGTCGAAATGGATTTGACAGCCTGATTAAAAGTCTGAATAGATATATGACAGTCTTAAAAAAGAAAAGGAGTCTATAGAATGAAAGGAAGGGTGTTTATTCTAGCCGGAGCTTTTTGTATATCGACTTTAGTAGCAAAGCCTGCAGTACTTGATGTCCCCATTTTAACGCGATCTGCAAAAGCTCAAGAGGTTTACCAAAAGCATGGTGGAGCTATGCGTTTTTGGGTCAATGACGAGGAGTGGGATGAAGTAGAGGATGAAGTAGGCGGAAAGCTTGATGAGCTTTGGCTTGTCTCATTCACGCATAAAACATTACCAGTTCGAGCATTGTTGAGCACAGCTCACTTGAGTCCTTCTAGCTCATTTCATCTCAAAAATAGACAAGACCAACTGACAGATCTACTGCGGCTTGATAAAGGGAATAAACTATTAAGCCTTTCTATGGGAAAGCGTGTGATCAATGAGGTAATATTTGATTATATTGAAGGAAGTTATGAAGAAGGTGGAGGAGATAAGCGAGCTTTTCAAGCTTGTCTTTATGAGGATGGTGCAAGGAAAAACTCCGTTGTAATTATGTTACATTTCCCCTTGGGGAAGGGTAAAAAGTATCAAGCCCTTGCAGAAAGCTTCATGGGAGGAATAGAGCTCTTTCCTGTAAAAGAAAAAGAAGTCGAGAGCGAGTAGGTTAAGGCCAAAGTTTATGGCGCAAAAGCCCTCCAGCAAAAATACAGCCAATTCCCAGAATCACTTCTTCAAAAACATCAAAAATAATGATGAAGGGCTGGTTTTGGAGCCATGCTTCGGACAACTCTAACCCAAATGCTGAAAAGGTTGTGAATGCTCCTAAAAACCCAGTCAGAAGAAGCTTTTGTGTTTTTTCACACCTTAGTAAGGGGACGGAAGATCCTTTTTGGTCTTTCTTCGCAAAGGCAAACAAGCCCATGAAAAAGCAACCTAAGAGATTCACAGAGACCGTACCTAAGGGTAAGTAAGGCAAACTAAAGGGGAGTAAAGTTTCAGAGAGTGCAACACGAGCAATCCCTCCTGCAAAGGCCCCTACAGCAATCAGAAGCAAGTGGCTAAGCATAAATCATTTTTCCTCCAGTAACTGCTGCAAGAGAAAGAATAACTTGTAAAAAGATATAGAGAGCCAAAGACTTATATCTTTTATCTTGAAAAAGAGAACTAGCTTCCAAGCTGAATGTAGCAAAGGTGGTTAACCCTCCTAAAAAACCAAGAAGAATAAGCTCTTTTGCCGCTTTTGAGGGGAGAAGGGGGCTATCGGCATATAGGCCAATGAGAAAGCAGCCGACAATATTCACAAAAAGCGTCCCCCACGGCAAGTGCCAGGGAGCAGGAGCTTTTTTTGTCATCCGAGCAAACCAAAGCGATGTAAGGTAGCGTGTGCAGGCTCCCACCGCCGCACCACAGCCGACAAGAAGAAAATTCATGACTAACCCCTGTTATGCGGGCAGTCTAGAGGAATAAAAGTTTTTCTTGCAATGGATTGAGAGATTCATTTCTAGGTCTTGGGTAGTTGAAAAAGAGCTTTGGTAACAGCAGGAGGCTCCATACGCTTGAAAATTTCAGGGTAATCTCGTACGAGCCTTGGAGGGTGAATATGAGATAGTTTTTGCTTCCTGTGCATAGGAAAGCGCACTAAAGGTGTTGAAAGATCTGGGGGAGGCGTTCCAGCCTCTCCATGGTGGCGCTGCACCATGGCACAAAGGCGATCATTGAGCCGGTTGGCTGTGATAATCAAGCCTAAAGCTGCAAACTCTGAACAAAACATGCGACTTCGGTTTGCAGGCAACATGCGGTGCTCTGTATGATCTGTCCCCCTTCGCTTACGTGTCGGCCCCATAACTGATTTAATCCTTCTACCCAAAGAGTTATCAATGTGCGGAGGGCTTTCTAGCAGAGATTGATGGAAGTCATCTCTCATTTCTGTCCAGAGCTCTTGAATCATATCTTCCCAACCAGCACCAAGGGCTTTTCTCAAGATATCCGCGCTTTTTTCATCTTGCACTAAGCCGGTAGCTTTTACTTTATAGGGAATCGTGTAGGATTGCATGCCAGCGCGCTGGGCATCTAGAGGAGAGTTTTTATATTTTGCATAAACATGTGATTGCCGCATTTCTCCATCATTTGTGAAAATCAAGGCTGCATGGTCCTCTTCCCCTGCAGTCATCATCCTTTGCAATTTTGCAAAGAGTCCATTGACCTTTCTTGCACACTTCGCTTCTCTTGATACATGATCATAGTACTTTTTATAAGGCTCTGCTTGGTAGGTGACTAGGCTAGCTTCAGAGTAGTAGTTGATTTCAGAACCTGCTGTAGCACGTTCAATTGTATCAATGGTTGACCGCAGGTTATGAATCTTGTCATGATCTCCTCCTAAGAGATTATCTATTGAGCGAACTTGTGCGGTAACTCTCTTGGCTGTATCAAGTAAGGAGGCTTCTTCTGGAGTGATTTTATCCTCTTCAGGAATAGCTGCTGTAGGGTTTTTGTCAAACCTTGCACGCAAGCCTTGTGCTTTCTCTGCAATCGCATGAAGCTCTTCTTTTCTTTCTAGTAGATAGTTGAGGTTTGTAATGTAGTTTAAGGCTTCAGACTCTCTACTTTCTCGTAAACCTGGTTTTAGAACCTGATTGGCTCTTGCTTGTATGGAGGGGCTATCAACAGATAAGCGCAAAAAATGAGCACAAGCCTCCAAGGAGGGGGTGTCAGGTATGGACTCACGAATTACCCCTAACTCTCCATACATAGCATGGCTGGATTTGATCCCGGGCAATAAAGCAACAAGCCGGCGAAACGTTTCAAGAGTCTCTTCTCCTACCTCTAGCGTTTTTGAGCGTATTTGCTCTTCAATGCTCTTGAAGGCGTCTTCTATTTCAGAAAAGGATTCGTTAAATACAAGCTCCAGGTCTTCTATTTCCTTTTGGCATGTGATAAGGTCACTAATCGAAGCTTCTGGGTCCAAGTATCTTTCTGCTAATTTCTGATAAGCCTTAATCGTTCTTTCTGACGTTTTGGAAAGATCTTGAACCTTGCTATAAGTTAAGCCTTTTAAGTCGATTCTTGCTTCGCCTCTTTCATCAGGAGCAGAAAGGGATCTCTCTAACTTTCCTTCACTAAACGCGTCTTTGTGTGGTTCAAAAACCGCTAGATACCTCTCCTCAACTTCTCTTGTATATTCTTCTAGAGGGGGGAGGGGAAGTGAGCGGTTGTGTATATTGAGCAGAGTCTTTAAAGCTTTTCTTTCATGAGGGGTGGCGGGGGACTTTTTATCTGTATCCCCTAAAAAGCTATGCGTCACACTTGCTTGCTCTTCTTCTGAAAGCACAGTCCACCGGCGCGCCTTTGCTGCTGTAGTCGTTGCTCGTGTAGCCGCTACAGGGGTTTCAGCAAAAACCTCTGCTATACGTGCCCCTTTGACCGGTGTGCTGGGGTCTACAGGCCGTACCTCTCCAATATGTGAGGCTAGATCTGCCTCTGGCATCTGCTCAAATGGAGAAGAGCCAGCTCCTGAACTTTCTATGGACATACATACTCCGTCGCTTTGCTCCTTTATTTTATCATACTTAGAAATAAGGGGGTATAATTGGTGCATCTATCTAATATAGAGTCTCTTGTGCAATAACCAACCTTTAAGGATAAAAATAAAAGAAAAAATCTTTGTGAAAATTTAACAATTTCTTTATTCCCCTCAACAGGGAAGGGGTCTTCTAGTAAAGGGCCAATTTCCATCTCAAGGAGGGGTGATGAGAATAAAAGATTTGGTCCTGCAAGCAAGGTCTTACAGGCATGATGAGATGCCTTTTAGAGGTGAAAGGAAGTCTAGAAAAAGAGTTTCATGGGCTTGCAATATGACTGCAAGTATTGGAGGGGAGCACAAGCCCTTATCAGAAATAGCTCTTGAGAAAAGAATCCAACACCACGCCTTTATGCGCTTACAAACTTTTGCGGTGTGTGCTGCAATTTATGAAAAAGCAGGGCTCTCTGTAGAAGTTGAGCGTATGGCAACTCTTTATCAAGGAGGAAAAAAGTGTGCTTCAGGCTATGCAGCAGCACATTGTAGCTTAACCCCAAGACTCTATTCTGATGATAGAGAAGCAATCATTCGGCGCATCTATGAGAAAAAAGAAGTCGGGCTAGTCGATCAAAAACTACTCGCTGTGAAGGGAGCTACCCTTGATGACCTAGAAAAAATCACCGCTTCAACAGATCGTCTTTCAGACCTTAGGCAAGCGGTATGCAAGGTATTGCAAGCTCCTTGTCTCTTTGAGGGGAGCTGGATCGAAAGGCGGGTGCTGTCTATTTGTCACCAACTGCCTATTGAAGTGAATGAATATATTGACCTTGGGCTCGAAAGGTCTTTACGGGCAGAAGCTTTAAGCCTTTTAGGAAGAGTCTCTGCTAAAGAGGTTTCGGCAGATCAAGCTTGTCTTGCAATGTCTGGTGCGATTCGTGAAAGTTGCTTAAGAATGCGCATTTGTGCCCAACAGCGCGTGATTTCTCTACTGAAAGTGAAAAGGCTTTATGCAAAAGCGGTAGCACTTCTATCTGATATCCAAGAGGTGGGGAGTTTAAGCAATCGCAAGAGAAAAAAGTTAGAAAAGATTGTGGCTAAGTGGAGAGAGGCAATCATCAGCGCCTCAACAGCGACGCAACAAGTTCCTGGAGCAATCTTAGATCGGCATGTCGCTAAATATGGTGCACTGTTAGACCTTGTGGAGAATAGACGCGAGTTTTCAACAAAAGAGATCTATCACAGCCATTTGCAAAGCCATGTTTTATGGCAAAGTATGACGGGAATAGAAAGCCAGAATCAGTTGATAGATCAGGAAGTTGACTGGTTTGATGGGTTGTCAAAGTATGTAAGGCTGCAGGAGTCTGCTTCGCAATGGTCTTCAGAAAACACAACTTATTTGGTTGGAGGACAAGAAGATGAAGGCTCTAAGATGGAAGACCTCATCGTCGGCTTGCAGCACTTTAGCATTGCAGAGAAAACGGGGACTTAGTTACTCGCTTTTGTAAAAGCACAAAAGGGAAAGAGATGAAGCGGTGGTGTCTGTTTGCTGGGGTCTTATGGATTAGCTTATGCCAGCCTTTATTTGGGTTTTGGAATGAAGCACCTTCAGCAAAAGTATGGCCAAAATGGAATGTGTTTAACCCTTCCTCCACACGGGCTATCAATCATGAGAAATGGCAAAGATTTTTAAACCGTTATGTAGTGACGAGTAAGAAAGGTGTCAACCTGATTAGTTACTCCACAGTCTCTGCACAAGATAAGCTGTTACTCAACTCTTATATCGAAGACTTAACTCAACTAGTTATTTCTGATTATTCCTCAAATGAGCAGCTGGCTTTTTGGGTCAATTTATATAATGCCCTAGTAGTACAAGTGGTTCTCCAACACATGCCGATTGCAAGCATAGAGGATGTTGGATCGTCATTTTTTGGCGGGGGTCCTTGGGAGGAAAAGCTAGTGACCATTGATGGAACAGAACTCTCCTTGCAAGATCTCTCAAATAGGATCCTAAGGCCCATTTGGAATGACTCTCGCATTCACTATGCCTTGTGTTCTGCAAGAAGGCAGGATCCAAACTTGCAGAAAGAGGTATTCTTAGGAGAGAAAATAGATCAGCAGATGGATCAGGCGGCTAGAGAGTATGTAAATAACTTTCGAGGGGTTCAGGTTCAAAAAGAAGGTCAGGAAAGTTTTATATGGGTGTCCGCGCTATATGAAACGTATATGGAGGATTTTGGGGACTCTGAAGAGGGGATCTTAAGCCATATTCGCGTGTATGCAGCTCCTTCCTTAGCTGAAGAGCTAGAAGGAGTGAAAGCAATTGAGGGATACCTGTCTGATCGTCAACTAAATGGAGAATAGCTCTCTAAGTCTACAGGTGACAGAGTTTTATACAGGCATATTGAATGCCATTGTCTTTTAAGTAAGGGACGACATTGTCGTGGAAAAGCTCTAGCTTTTGCTGATCGACATGGGTGACAATCATCTGGTACTCAAAAATGCCTGTGATGTCATCTTCTCTTGACCATCCGTTGCTATCACACCGGTTGATATTATAGTGAACAAAGAATTCATCAATGCGTAGAAGGCTCAAGCGGTAACTAAGGCGCTCATGTAGATAAGATTGATAAGTGATTTCTATTTTGTACATTTGCATAGGCTCACCAAAAGAGAGTTGTAATTTGCCAGTAGATAGGAATCCCGAAAGCAAGGTTGAAAGGCAATGTTAATCCCAATGGCATCGTGATGTAAAGGCCTGGATTTGCCTTTGGGATTGCACTTCGCATCACAGCAGGTACGGCAATGTAAGAGGCTCCTGCCGCAAGTAGGGAAAATAGAAAGGCATCTGTTTGAGAGGTACCAATAGCAAAGCAAATACTAATACTTAGACTGCCAAGAATCAAAGGGGTAATGACAGAAAAAAGAAAGGGAGTCCAGCCGCTGCGCAAAATACTATCAATACGGTGAGCTGCAACGATCCCCATATCCACTAAAAAGAGGGAAAGGATCCCCTTAAAGGGGTCGCTAAAGACAGGCTTAAGCCCCTCCCACCCCTTATTGCCGAGTAGAAAGCCTACAATCAAGCTTGCAAACAGAATATAGACCGAGTAGTTCAAGAAAGCTCCCTTAAGAGCTTCAATCAGTGTAGATTTACGAAACTTCTTTTTGCTCGCGCTTGCTTCTCCTAGAATAATCCCTGTAATGATTGCAGGACCTTCCATTAATGCTAAGGCAGCAATGAGGATTCCGCTGTAGCCAAAGTCGGCATAGCTACCCATATAACCAAGCCCAGTAATGAAAGTGACAGTGCTCACAGAGCCATATGAAGAGCCAATAACCGCTGCATTTTCTTTACCAAGCTTCTTTTGTAATACAAAGTAGACAATGGCAGGAACAATTAAGGAAAAGCCAATAGCGAGACAGAGAAGGGGGATTTGTTCGACAGAAAACCCATCGCGATAGATCTCATTGCCCCCTCGTAGCCCAATAGAAAAGAGCAAGTAAAGAGAAAGAAGCTTTGGAATAGGTTGAGGGAAAACCAAGTTGGTTTTCAAAAGGACACTCATGACTCCAAGCAGAAAAAATAGAGGAGGAGCTGTAAGAAGGTTCGCTATGATAGATTCAAGGCTCATGGGGGACCATAGAAAGGGCTGTATTCATCTTCTTCTCAACAAGGTAGAAGAGATGGAATTTTTTTTAAGCTATTTTTTTACTTTTACTACAGCGGACCTGTTTTTGTAGTGGAAAGATATACAATGATTGCCTAGCATTTTTTGACCTTCGTATGATAAAAACTTAATGTTAATTTAACGTTCTTGGGAAAGAGGTTTCTTATGACTGCAGTTGCTGAAGCTGAAATGACGAATGTGTCTTTTCAACCTGAAAAAGAGGTGAATGGTCCAGAGAAGGGTCGTATGGGTGCATACTCTGTTACCCAAGGTAATGACAACATGAATGGACGAGTGATAGTAATTAAGGAAAAAATTGAAAAAGCCTCTTCAGGTATTTTTTCCAATACCTTCCATGCAATGGCTATGATGGTTTTGACCTCTACACTTTTTGCCACCGTGTCTATTTTAAATCCTATTGCAGGTTTTCAAGTAGGAGTTGTTCTGGCTATGGCAGTTTCTCCTATTATCATCTCTTACGAAATTGCAAAAAAGATTTTAAGTTAAAGGGGTCTTATTTCTTTTTAGTTATGTGTTGTGTAATTAACTATTTGTGTTATTATTTTTGATAATAACTAAAGATGTATAGGCATGACTACAGCTATTGAAACCCCAGGTATGGACACCCTAGTTCTATCTTCAGATAAGAGAGACCTTCTAGATGAAGGTCGCTTAGGCACACATTTTGTGACAAAGGGAGAGAAGAGCACGGGCAAGCTTCTAACTTTTGCTAAAGAAAAAATTGAAAAATTATCGGAAGAAATTTTTTCAAATTTAACTCTTTATGCAATGGCTGCACTCGTTCTTACATTTACATTTATCTATACAGTAAGATCGCTAGATCCTATCGAAGGCTTTCGATTGGGGGCTAGCTACACAACAATCACTGTTCTACCTATAGCACTTTTCTGTCAGATCGTGCAGGGAATTTGGGATAGCACTTTTTCATCTCAGTCAGCGACCTCATAAAAAAATAGAAAGTTAAATATCTTTTTGATAATTAAGGGGTAGAGAGCACCTTTTTTTAATGCTTTGAGGGGATATGGACTCTTCTGCGGATAAAATATATTGTTTAATCCAATATGATGAGCAATCCTATGTGCGCTGCAAGCAGATCGCAGAGTATCTAAAAAAGCATGAGATTGAAGCGGCTCTTGTAAAGGGGGGGGAAGAAGGGGAAGTGCAAGCTTTCTTTTCTCAAAAATCAGGGGCCCATGTCGTTATAAGCAGCCTCTCAGAAGTTTTTCCCTATAGCTTTATAGATTTATCCATTCACTTAGATCCACAGAAACTGGGTAAACAGCAGCCGCATTTTCTTGTTGTGAAAGGCCTTTTACCTGAAGGCAGGGGAAGCCTCTCTCCAGCCATTCGTACGTTACGTAAAGATCAAGAGATTGTGCAAGCAATCAGATGGGCTTTGGCCAAAATAACACCTCATGTGGTGATTGTTGTCCAAGCGCGGATGGGATCGGAGCGCTTGCAAGGGAAAGTGCTACGTCCGCTTTGTGGAAAGCCTTTATTGCAACACTTAGTCGAACGGCTAGCTCTTGTTCGTCAGGCAAATCAAGTGATTGTTGCTACATCAGACTATGGGCGGGACGATCCTATTGAAGCTCTTTGCCATACTCTTCGAGTGGATTGTGTGCGAGGCTCTGAGCACGATGTATTAGATCGATATGTTCAAGCAATGGAGCAATCTTCTGCAGATGTTATTGTTCGCATCACTGCAGACTGTCCTCTCATCAGCCCTGAGCTCATTGACCAATGTATCCAAAAGTTTTTGTCCCAGAAAGTTGATTTGTGTGCAGCGATGTCCTCAAAAGGATTTCCGAGAGGGTTTGATACAGAAGTTATTTCTAGAGAAGCTTTACTCCGCGTCTATGGGGAGGATTTTTCGCAAGCAGCTAGAGAGCATGTGACTTGGGGCATTCATCAGCATCCGGAAAAATTTCAAGTCGATCTTTTAGAGTCTTCAGGAGCCTTACACAAGCCTCAGTGGCGTCTGTGTGTGGATGAAGAGGATGACTTTCGCTTAATCCAAACACTCTATGAGAATCTATATCGAGGAGAGCCCATCGACTCTGGAAAGCTACTGGACTTTCTGGAGCAGCACCCAGAGTTACAGATCATCAATGCTCAGGTAGTACAGAAGTCTCCTCAAGAAACAGACAGTAGGCCTAGCTCTTCAATGAGTTCTTGATATAAGGTTGAAGGAAGTTGACTAGATTGAACAGGATATGTGTTGTTCCAGTTTTCCCAGACCTGTTGACTGATCTCTCTGGGGAGAGGGTGGCTCCCGGGTTCGACCTTTTGCTTGACTAGGTGGATCGCTGCAAGGTTATGAGCAACTAAAATAGGGTCTAGGTACTCTGTAGGTGTCGGGGCGTCAAGAGAGAAATTAATGGGAAACTTATCACATAGAGCATCTTGTGGAGAGAAGTTTTCTCCAATTTCATCCTCAGCTCCAACATTCGCTAGAATTTTCCCCTTTAGCTGTTCAGAGGAGTACTCTTTTGAAAGAAGGCCTTTGACTCCAGTTGCTGTAACCAGGACATCAGCTTTTCTTATCAGAGCCTCTCGTTGCACAGAGTCATGATAGTTTGCTACATCTGTTGTGACCTGCTTAGCCTTTGCTATTGCCTGCTCAGAAACTTCTAAAACCGCTACAGATGCACCTTTTTTTTGTAAGTGGTGGACCACACCGGCCCCTACTCTTCCATACCCAATCACAAGAAAGGTGAATTGCTCAATAGGTTTAGCAGAGAGTTTTTCAAATGCTTCACAAAACCCAGCCCCTGTTCCCATAAAATCCTCTAAGACTTTAATCGGGCTTTGATCGACAGATAAAACGGGGTGAGAAAGAGAAGCCTGATTGTAAAGGCAGCTGCCTGTCTGAGTGATTTCAACGGTTCCAATTTTTGGTGCGGGGAAAGAGAGCATTTCAGCAGAGCAGTCTAAGTAAAGGTCAAATGAGGAGGTGGGAATATGGTTTTCTTCCAGTACTTGTATACCCACTTGCTGCAGTAGTGCGGTTGCTAGCTTTTCTGAGGCAGGATGAATGCCCTGCATCTTACGCACTGCAACGTCTGCTCCTGCTGCCTTGAGGCATGAGGCCTTACATGCAGCTTCAATCGAGCAAGGGATTCCCTGTAGAAGAGAAACTCCTAGTAAGGGCTTGGTCTTCTGAAACTCTATATACTGCGCATAAAGAAGCTGAAGGCCGTCATGGGAAACTTGCTCCCAGATAGAGGATAAATTTTTAGAGGGGGCTATGGATGACATGATTCGCAAGTTTTTGATTCTTTAAGATCAGTAAGAACGTAGAGCATCTTCGTTTTGTGGAGCAAGGAACTTTTTTGACCCAAATCATCAGAGATCGCTATGCTCAAAGGCCTTGAGAGGGGGGATTTGAGTATGAGGATGACATGGGACTATGTCCATTTGCGTAGGGCGCTTGCAACAGCTTTAGGGATTGCTATTGCTAACATCATTGTAGAGCTCATTCATTTTCCCCATCCTTTCGTGATTATGCTTCCTGTCACTTTGCTACCCATCATGTTTCCTAAAGCGGTTACTTTTGTGGTAGCAGAGGTACTAGTTCTTCCTCTAATTAGCCTTCTGTATGCCTTGCTATTACTCCACTTTGTCCAAGGGCAGGTTCCCATGCTACTAGGGGCTACAGCTTTTTACCTCATTTGTGGGTTTATCAATGCTTCAAAGAGGTGGTTGTTAGGAACCTTTCTCTCTCTTGTCCCATTTAGTATGGTTTTCTATGCTAGCTTTCACAACCCCGAACAAGCAGTTTTGACAGGGTTATCATGGATGATAGGCTTGCCGATCGGCCTTGCTATTCTTTGTATTTGCCATTTTTTATTCTGGCCTAAAGTTGTTGCTGTGGATGTTAACAAAGCTCTCCATGCCATGCGGGAGCATATTAGAAAGGTTTTTGCCACACCAAGCCAATCAGACGGGTATGAGCTTGCAGATGTACGCTCCCTACAAGAATATATCGATCTAAACCCCAAGGAAGCAAAGAATAAAGAGGAAGAAGTTCGGTTTTTTTACCGTAGTCGCCTGATTATCAAGCAGCTTTTGCGAGCAGAAAAACAGCTACCTGAGACTTACCTCTCTGCGCAAGGGTATGAGGTCGCTCTTTTAAAGAAAGAGGCATTCGGCAATGTCAAAAGGGTATTTATAGGAAATAAAAGCTTCTCTTCTCCTATTTTTACACATTTTAAGATGTGGCTAGAAGAGAAAAGAAGAGCGCGCGCTTTCTCTCAGGAGATCTCTGCAGAGGAGTTCGAGGCCATTGCCTCCTTCACATTTTGCTTGCAAAGGTTTTATGATGCGATGGATCCCAGCAAAGATCACCTCTCTTTGCAAAGAAAAGAGTTTTTAGGCCCAATTTTTGCAAAAAGCAACCTTCGTTATGCTTTGCGCTTTACGATTTCTCTGCTTGCCGTGATGGTCGTTTCATTAACTCTGGATCTTCCAGGAGGGTTACAGCCATTGATTACCACTGTGGTGCTTATCACTCAGCCCAATGATGGGCGAGCACTGCGGCAATCTTGGTATCGCTTACTTGGAACCTGTATTGGGTTTGTTTTCGCCCTAGGCTTTAGCTTTATCCTGATGCATTTTCATAACTTTCTCATTTTTACCCTTGTCTATTCTTTGATTGCCTTTCTGCTAGGGTTTTTGACAATGCGGGACCCTTTGCGTGGGTTTATGCATGTGCAGGCAATCTTTGTTTTTACCTTTGTATTTGACTTCTCTCCAACAACTCTTGCCAACATGAGCTATGTGATGGAAAGGCTTGTGGGTATTCTCTTAGGTTTTGCTTTCTGTAGCTTTATCTTTTTAAGCTGGCCTCTACGTGATCCTTGGATGATTATGCGCCATGCTTTAGTCTCTTTCCTTAAGAAGGTGGGGAGAGAGGTCGAGCATCGTATTCGAGGAGGAATGGAGCCGCTTAATACATTTGCTGAAGAGTGCATTCAAGTAGAGAGTATTCGCGCAGATATTGGGTTTTATAAGTCCAAGAGTACTTTTCCTACAGATCAGTATGAAGATGCATTTCGGCGTGTTGTTTCCCTACTGCGCGAAGGATTCCATCTTTTTCACATCCATTTAGAAAGTTCTGTGGCTGAAATTTTACAAGCTGAGGGAAAGCGTATAAGATCCTATATGGATGGACTATATGTGCATCGTACAGTGCAAGATCGCATGAAATCTCAAAAAAAAGCGGGTGACTTTTTGGAGGGGTTTCGTCAACGAAAGAAAGAGTACTTAAGGCAAGTATTTGATAGTAAAGCCAATATGGCAAGTATTGCTCAATTTGTTACTTTTTGTTTGATTTTAGAGAGTATATTTATAAATTTAAGTAATTTGCATTCAGACGGTTTTAAATAAAAATAACTCTGCGTTTATTTTTTTAAACTAATTATTCTTTGTTTGTTTTAAAATAAATAATATAGGTATTTAGTTTGGAGGAGCTATGTCTGGAGTTGATCGGACTGATATAGCAAGACAGAGTACAGAACTCGGAGGGTCTAAGGATCCTAGTGAAGAGGAAAGTCTAGACACTGTTAAAGGAAAAATTGATGGGCATAAAGTCGTTTTTCAAGCAGGGGGACAAGAAGTTCGTGTTTCTACAACTAAGTGGTTTGGCTTGCGAAAACGGTCTCATGGAGAAATCCTAGGCAGAGCGATTAAAAAAGCTGGTGAAAATGGTTGGAGTGATCACCAAATCTCTAAACTAAGAGATGTACAGGCCAACGAAGAAAGCCCTAGTATTTTGCGAGCTTGTAAAGTAGCCCATCAAATGGGGCTAGTAGAGATAGATGTCTCAAAGACAAATATACAAATGCTATCTTCTCTCTCAGGGGTGGATCCTGACCATCTATCCTCTCTACATGGTGTCATGAAAGAGATTGAAGGGAGTCAGGGGGTTGATAAAGTTAGCACTTTTACAGGGGTGCTGAGTTTTGCTCAACTAAAGCCAGGACTCATTCCCCAATCAGCATTACGAATTGCCTTAGACTTAGGGAAAAGTGCTTTAATCACCGCAGATACAACGATCCATGGAGCTGATGGCCCCAAACTTGCCACTCAACTTGTGGATGCTCGCCGTGTGCAGAAAGATATACAAGAAGATATCGATCACTTGACAGGTCAGATGGGCGAGATCGATGGGCGCATTCATAGTAAGCGAGACGAGCTAAAGCAGGCATTTTCTTGGTCGGGACGGGCAAGGAAGCTGCGAGCTGAGATCAATGATCTAAGAAAGGAGCTAGAGAGCTTGAGCTCTCATAAGGACTACTTAGAAGGTTTGAAAGGTAACTCTGATGAATTGATCTATGTTATCAGTAGCACTTTATCCAAAGTCAATGATGATGCTGTACGTTGCTTGCAAGAAATCGAACGAGAGAGCAGCGCTGATGAAAAAACCTCTATTACAGATCTTCGCGAGTTGCGGTCTCAGCTAGACCTTATTTTAGAAAAGGGGCGAGGGAGTAGAGAAAGAGTGCTAGGCAGAGTCCAAATGACAAAGGCCAGCACTCATGAGAAAATAATGCGAGCTTTGATCGGAGAAAGAGGGGCAAGGACTAACTTTCATGATACCCTTCATCGAGAGATGACAGATTTACAGGAGATTGAAGAAGAAAGTGATCCTCTGGAATTAGCCAATACATTTCGAGGTGCTCTTCCTGAGCACTTATCAAAATTAGAAACATTAAAAGCTCATGTCGAAGAAGAAGCTGGACGGATGGGATCTGTCGATAGCTTGGAGGTTCAAGAAGGCGAGCAAGGAGCCTCTTGGACAGATAAAGAGTACTTAACTTCTCTTGAGTCTTTCTTGGTTAGGATCGAGAAGACAATCAAAACAACAGAACAAGCAATAGGCAGCATTCGTGAGAATGAGGAGCTTGTGGGACGGTCTGGAGGGTGGCTAGATACACAGTTTGCTCAATTCGACTTTGAAGGCATCATGGAATTAGAGCCTGAGAATGTCTCTGCCAAATTCGATAAGGCATTTCGTGAATTGGGAATGAAGCCGGCTAATGTATTAAGAGAAGCTGAATCTTTGAGTCGGCAAATCTCAGAGAGGTTTGGGGGCATTGGTGAAGAAATTCCCAAGCAAGGGGTGTTACAAGAGGTAGAGGGCTTTCAGGCAACTAGAGATACTTATCTTAAAAAGCTAGAAGCTCTCCAAAAAGGGTGCCGCACTCTCTTAGCAGATGAGCATGTCTCTAAAACAGATGATGCAATGCGTAGCCGCCAAGAGCATTTGCGCGCATGTATTTCTCGTGTTCCCTCGATAAAATGGGTAAGATCAGCCTTAGCTAAGATAAATGAAGCCTCGGATAAAATTGAGCGCAGTGGAAGGTCAGAAGAGAAAAAGGCGAAGAGTAGGCAAAGACTTCAGAAGGTGAAGGATAAAATTTTATCAGACTTGCTGAGTGTCCAATTCTATGTGCGCTCCTATAAAGGAGAAGAGCTAGAAACTTTTTCTCGGGGGGTTCCTCCAAAAACTTGGGAAAAAGCTTTGAGAATTAATCAGAAGCTTTCTGGGTTTAGTACGAAGGGAGCAAGCTTAGCTCGAGATGTAGATGCATATGTTGCTCGCTTTCACGAAGCAAAAGCACTAGAGGCTAGGCTCGATATTGGTGGAGATTTATTTGAAGCTGGGGAAAGAAAGGCTAAAATCGATCGTGTGCTTGCTGACCATGAACTCTTTTCTAGGGATAGCGATACGGTTGCAGGGGTTAAGTCCTTAAGAAAAGATGAAGATGAAAGTGTAAGAGAGTTTGAAAGAAAAGCGCGTGAAAGTTTGCAAGGGAGCAGTGAGAAGCTATTTTCTCTTATGCAGCGCATGAATGGATCTGGACTTTCAACAGAAGAGTATATCCAACTGGGCACTTGGGTTGATGCAATTCGAGGGGACACAGCAACAGTTGCAAGTGTTTGTCAAGAGGCTCTTTTGCAACAAAGGGAAGAGGCTGTTCAATTTGCTATGGGGGTTGGCCGTCCATACACAGATCTTATGCCTTTAGAAGATGAAACACCGGAAGAAGTTGTTGTAGAAGATGAGGTCGCAGAAAAGGCTGAAGGAGCCCTGCTAGAGGGGATGGTGGCGGTAGAGTTGTCCCTTTCTCATGAAAAGCGTGCGGACTTACTCAAGTTTGATCGGGCTATTCAGCAGTCTATCGATGACTCATCAAGTGTGATTAGAGATTACTCCGGTATGAGCTCCACTTCTTTTGAAGAAGAAGAAATCTTTATCTCCCTTGAGCAAAACCTTTCTGATGTTGAATATCAAAAGCTATCAAAGTTAAGGGAGGATCTTTTACCCTTAATGAAGGGGCGTCATGAAGAGGGAAGTATAGACTACGCTCGCAACTTGTCCGTATTTGGTCGCACAGAAGAAGTACGACAAGAGGCAAAAGCTCAGTTACAAGAGCTAGAAGCAAAAAAGCAAAAGATCATAGAAGAAAAACAAGAAATCTATAGAAAAGTTGCTGAAAGAGCTCTCTCAGGAAGAGTGGAATCTAGTTTATTATCTCAAGAGGTTGAGCGGATTACTGCTGGCCTTGTAAGAAAAGAGCTCAACTTTGATGAGAGCTGCATAGAGCAACTATCTACGCAGCGAAACGCGCGTAAAGTGCGGGAGCATAAAAAGCGATCAATTCTTGTCCAGCATATGGTTGACCAAGGCCTTGAGCAGCTCAAGAAGAGAGAGTCTGAGCTTGACCCTTTGCTATGTCAGTCGATTCGAGAGTCTATAGAGCTTTTATCTGGCTTGGTTAAAGATCCAGGAACTATGCCTAAGGATGCTGAAGCTGCAATTCAAGCATTGGACAGTCGCCTTGCTCAATATGGGCTTAATGAAAGTGGCGTGACAATCGAGCAAAGGTTGAAGAAGGAAGCTGAAGTTCCTATTGACCAACGTATTAGAATGCGGTCGACAGGAAAGGAGCTCTCTACCGAAGCGATGGAAAGAGAGTTTGCCTTAGTTTCAGATGAGGTGCATAGAGAAATTATGGATCGAATCACTGTGAAAGAGGGATCGTTACATGGCCGTGTTAATGCAACGGGAGGAGATTCTAGAGCAAGAGGAGGGTCTGGAACTGTAGCTCTTTTATATTTAGGCGATGATTTTGCTGAAGCAGAGGTCGAAGAGAGAGAAGAAAGCACACGGCCTCTTGGTGAAGAAGCTCGAAAAAATGCAGTGATGTATATGGACATGCGATCAGAAAGAAGAGGATCCGGGATGCTAAGAGTTGGCGGAGCTTCTAGAGATAAGAAAGCTGAAGAGAGGCAAGAAGCAGAAAGGCTTTATGAAGAAGTGCGAAGAGATGCAGGCTTGTCAGGTATGTTTAGTAGCCGCTCTAGGGTGATTGGAAAGTTAGCAGAGGCCTCCTCAAAGATTCAGGGTGAGATTCACGTAGCCCATACGAAAAAACAAGCTCTACATGAGGCAATTATGCAGTCTGTTAGAGGGGTTTGTGAAGAGTATGGATCCATGGTTTCAAAAGAGGGATTAACCAAGCTTATCAATGCTTATAAGGGTGGAGATACTGCTGGTGTGATCGCCGCGTATCAAGCCATTCAAGCAGAATCACGGGAAATGGCAGAGTTCCTCAAACTGGGCTAGGAGGAACCCCTACCCTCCTAAGCTTGTAATTATATTAAATTTTATTTTAAAATTCGCTTAGGGATAGGGAGTTGTGGAGGAGCTATGCCATTTGATGAGATCTTGCAGGCCTTGCGAGAGCTTTACCAAGAGGAGGCTAGCTCTTCCCCAGATGGCTCAGGGCCCTATCGCTTTCTTTGCCCAGGGGATATTTTCTTATCAGTAGAAAAAGGCTCTCAAAATATCACCTTTTTTTACACATCCATTGCGAAAAAGCCAACGAATAGCAAGGTTTGCTTAAAGCTGTTTGAACGGTTACTCAAGGGAAATCTTTTTCATATGGCCACAGGGCAAGGAACTCTTTCATTTGATGAGAGTACGGACCTTCTTGTGTACTTTGAATCTCTTCCTCCTGCACTGATCCCTTCTAAGCAAGAGCTACTTCGTGCAACCGATCTTTTTCTTAGCTATGCAAGCTATTGGATCGCTCAGTGTGAAAAAATTATCCATGAAAAAGAGCAAGTGAGGGATCGTAAGCACCTGCTCTCGGAGGATCTTAAGTTGGCAAGTCATCATAAACTGAATGTTATCTTGCCTTAAGGAGGTTAGGAGTGTCTATAGATGCAACTCCAGATTACCCTTTAAGGAGAGGGCTGCATGGTGCCTCAGCCAGTGATGCAGAGGAGATTAGGGAAGTTCTCTCTTCTTCCACAGCAGAGTCATCCCCCACACTCTCTGCACAATCTACTTTGGCTGAGAGACTGGACCCACCACCACCAAGTGCAGAAAATTTAGATGATCAGCAAGCGCGCCTTTTACACTACCTTGCAGCTATGGATCAGGGGATCCACTTGCTTGGATCTTTGAACCAAGCAAGCTCTGCGAGTGAAAGAGCAAATGTGCTATCTCAATATGAAGCCCTGATGCATCAAGCAGAAGAGCAGGGACTATATGCCGGAGGTGATGAGGAACGAAAGCAAGACCTCCAAGAGTTACATCAGAGAGGTCTAGATTGGTTTCAGTCTGTCCTTGAAGCAGTGCATAACCCTAGCTTTGCTTTGAGTCATGACTTAGGACTAGAAGAGGGAGGGATTTTAGGTTCTCTATTTGAGTTTTCTGAAGTAGACCTTAAAAGTACCATGCTTTTAGCAAAAAATAAGGAAGGCTTTGAGCATGTAGAAAAGCTTTTTTCTGCTGCTGGAGCTGCGATGACCTCCTTGCGAGCCTTAGGAACATTAACAGGAGCTGCTAGCCTGATAGCCCGCAAACAGCTGCTTACAGCCATGAGTGATAAGTCCTCCCAGATGCTTCAGTATATCAGTGAGGCAGAGAAAAATCCCAAGCTGATTCAAAATCACTTATCCCAAATATTTGCAAACGCTCCCGATGTGGAGAGCTTTTTCCAGAAGATAGAAAGCCTGGGGGTTACACGCCAAGAGGTCGAAGCCCTTTTGTCAAAAAGAAGTACAGGGATTTCTCTCCCCTTGACAGCATCCTCTCTTGCACAAAAGGCTGTTTTTGAGGTGATAGGGGAGTGCTACCTAACTTCCTTAAAAACCAGAACACTAGATTTGCAGGCAGAGCTTGTGAAAGTGCGCAGTGAAGTGCATGAGCAAGCGATAGATATTGCAGGAAGTTTGGGAGGAGAAGCTTCATCGATTGCGCATGCAGCAATTGCTCTTGCTCACAAAGTAAGCCACATTTCATTTGGAGCCTCCTCTTTATTAGGGAGTACAGTACAGCTAGCAATCAGCATACAAGAGTTTAAGGAGGCAAAAGAGCAAGAAGAGCAAATGGCTTCCTTTGAAGAATCTGCAAAGGCAGGGGCCTTCACAGTCAAAATAGAAAAAGGGAAAGCCCCGTCAGCAAAAGAATTCTATGAGCAGTGTGTGGACAAGCGAGTTAGCCAAGCTTTACTGCTTCTTGTGAAAAAGAGTTCCTTTGCCACACGCTCGCCGGTGATTGATTTTTTAGAGCTTGAAAGCAAGATGAAGTTGCTGGGCATTGACTATCAGCAATTTAAAAAGGATCTTGGGACATTTTCTCTGCATCGTCACAAGGACTTACAGTCCTCTGAAGTAAGGGCAGCTCTTGCGAAGCAGTTCAAAGTCAAAGAGCAAGAAAATCTCAACCCTATGCAACGTGCATTAGCTCGCCATAAGGCTGTACAGCAGTCTTTTATGAAGCGCTATGCCCCAGCATTTCAGAAAGTGGTGGATAGCCTACAGGAAAGTACTTTAACTGGTGCTGACTGGGAAAAACAATGGCAGGAGTCTCTTTACCAGGCTTTTGGCCTTCGTCTGGATGCACATGAAATTCGTACACTTCTTGAAAGCCGAAAGATTGCAGCTATAGAGGGAGGAGAAGTTGTAAAAAGCATCACAAAGCAGTCCATACAAATTCCCGCAGTGCAGCAGTTTTTGCTTCAACATATTGCATCTAGAAAAGAAGGCATGAACACAGCCATTCGCAATGCTTTGCGTGTTGTTCAGGAAAAGAAAGTAGAAATAGAGAAAAGCACAAACTGGTGGAATAAGCTTAAAAGCAAGGTGAATATAGGGCTTAGTTCTCTTTCTGTTATAGGAGGGATTGCTCTTGTAGTAGGGGGAATCGTCGGAGTCTCTGTTGTATCAGGCATTACTTTTTTGAGCTTTGGTATCCTTGGTGTGGGGATCGGCTTAGCTCTTGCTGGCGTCTACTATACATATAAAAAATCCCCTCGAGCTTTTTCAGCGTTGGTATCAGCAGAGCGCTTCAAAACCTCCTATATGAAACTAGGATTAGCAAGTAAGCGCTATGAAACGTTAAGAGCAGATCATGCAAGGCGTGTGCATAAAGGAAGAGCCCAAACGCACCGGCTAAACATGCGGTTGATGAAGCTTAAGCGATGGGCTGGCTATCTAAAAGATCATCCTCCTGCCCAAGATCAAGGGGGGTTGCGAGACCTTGCTGTACAAGAAATAAAGGTAATGGAGCAACTCTATGGCATAGACCTTTTGGTAACAAACTCCAAAGGAGAGGTGCATGTCAAGGAACTGGCCTTAGAAACAGTTATCCAAAGTGAAGAGAAAAAAATTTATGATGAGATGAAAGCTGCTGTCGGGCAGGTAGAAAAACATGCCTGGCTCTCTCATGGTTTGCGATCTAGTTTCAGAGCATTTGTTCATCACCTGACAAATGAAAAACGCAATGTAGCACAAGAAGCAGAGCAGGTTATTCAACGAGCTTCCTTAGCGAAAGAAAGGGGAGAAAGTATAGCTGCTCAAAAAGATATACTGATTACCTCTCTTGCTGGGGCTTTGATTTCTACATCATCTTTAGATGAAATCTTGCAGCCTGTCATTGATAGTAAAGATCAAAAAAATGGCCTTCGCCTTCTCGCTCGCCAACTCCAAGGAAAGGGATTTTCTAGGAATCAAATCAGAAGCTTATTGCAAGACCCTCGGTTTATCAGCAAATTTCGAGAGAATAGCGACTTGTCTCGCCCAGATGTGCAAATGGTGATCATAGAAAAGCTGTCTCCTCACTTGCTACATATGACAAATCAGCAACTCACGCCTTTGCTTAAAAGACTACAGGATGGGGAAAAGGTTGATAGCTTTAGATTTAAAATTGACTTACTGCAGTCCTACTCAAAGCTTGCTCTAGAGGCACAAATACAAGCCGATAAGAAGGCAACAAATTTTGACAGTAAAAGTCTTCGAGTAGCTCAGTTTGAACAACAAGTTAATGACCGTCGTTACCAAGACTATATGCAAACAATTGGCTGGGATGTACGCTCTAAGCGTATACAAAAAATAGCAGGGCATGCAGCAAAAGAGCTTGCTCTCTTGATACAGAAGATGCCAGATAGCCAAAAATTTTCAGCAAGCCGTGAAGTAAAAACTATCTTAGAGCAGGCCGGGATAAAAAATGTAGGGGCATTTTTTGCTGTATATGAGGAGCAATTAAGAGAGACTAATAAGCAGAGCTTATCAAAAGAAGAGCTTACTGTGGGGCACTTAAAAAAACAGGGATCACTAGTAACAGACCACTTTACATTTTGCTTAGAAAAGCTTTTAGTTCGTAAAGAAAAAGAAGCCTCCTTTCAAAGCCTAAAAAAACAGTTGGAAACCGAGCTTACAGGTAAATATGAAAGGGTTTTTGCCTCTATACAGAAGGCAAAAACTGTAGGTGAACTGAAAAAAAGTATGGATAAGGAGGGGATCGACCTTGCAACTCTTCACAGGGAGATTGGCAAGATGGACCAGCAAGTTAAAAATCTCTCTCCTAAGGAAGAAAAATTTTTGAAAGAGCTACAGCAGGGAATTGAAAGGCAGTCTACTATTCGAGCAGGAGTTATGAGTCAGGCTTTATCTGTACTTATCTCACAGAAAAAAGATGGAGTTTTGTTAGCAAGCTTTTCCCAGGTGAGGAAAGGGTTATTAGCTGTGCCGACAGATATGCGAATAAGCATTTATAACCACCCCTTTACGAATGAAGATTTTGTAAGAAAGTGGCAAGATTCCTATGTTGGGGTTGAGAACTACGCAGAAATTTTTCAGCATTTGCCAGAAGCTCTTTTTCAGCAGGTCCAGGCAGGAGATCTAGATGCAGAAACAACATCCTTTCTAAAAACCACTATGGGTATAGATCTGTCTGCAAAACATCTTAAGGAAAAAGAGGTAAGGCATCATTTGCGTGCATTTATCCACTCAGATTACGAAGAATTTACCCACCTTTTAAAAGGGGCAGCTAACCGGCAAGCATTAGCTAGCTTTGCCTAGATAGGAGTTTTTATGGTGGAACAGATCCATGATGAAGTAGAGCATGCCTTAAAACAAGGAAAGCTGAGCTTCACAAAAGAAGAGAAGGAGAGACCTGGGTACTTGATCTTTCTAGGCACAGATGCAAAAGATCGAGAGTATTGCTTGCATTGCTCAGTCAGCGATGCAAATTTGAAGTTTGGAAAAGAGGAAGGGCAGCACCTAGCACAAATAGAGTATCTGCTGCGCTTCCCCTTTGCAGTGAAGGAGCATGCACTTTTTGACTGTATTCGAGTCATTAATCTTTTAAATACATTAGCCCCTATCCCCGGGTTTGAATATCAAGAAGTCGAGCAGGAGCTCTGCTTCCGCTATGTGTTTATAGGCCCTCTGACAGAGGAGACCCATTTTGCTATTTTAGCAATGATCGGTATGATCTCCTTGTATAAAGATTGCTATACCGATCCTTTAGAGAAGCTTGCGAATGGGGTTTTAACAATGGAGGATGTCTTATCCGAGTTTGTTGATTTGTCAGAGAATCTATTACAGGAAGGGCAAAAGTAAGATGCAAGTGAGCTTACCTACAATAGCTGAGATGTTAGCTAAGCCTGAAATAGCAGAAGGTGCTCTCCAACGATGTCATGAAAGGATTTCTTCTCTAAATCCAACCATCAATGCCTTGGAGTATCATTTCAGCTCTCAAAAAAGAGAGATCACAGAGCACCCATTAAGTCGCATTCCCCTTGTCATCGATGCAGCAGCCCCTATGCGAGGGGTAGAGCATACTTATGGGGTAGGAGGGGTTATTGATGTTCCAGAAGATTTTTACTTTGTTTATGATAGTTTAATCGCCCATCATGCACAAATCTTTGGTATGGGACATGTGACTCCCTTCGGATTATCCAGTGTCTATGAAGAGGCGCCTAAGCACCCCTTTTCTCCTTCAATGAAACATTCTCCTGTTACAGGAGTCGCTGCAGGGATCTATTCTGAGATGGCAGCCGCTGGAATAGCAGACTCTATAGGAGGGGGGCGTGTTGCAGCTGCTAGTCTTGGGCTGTCAGCTTTGACACCTACGCTTCACTCACTAAAGATGAATCGATCGAATGTCGTCTCTTTAGTCCGTGCACAGATAGGAGCAAGGCATACGTTGATGACAAAGCGGCTTGTTGATTTGCAAGCTTTTCATCATCTACTAGAGCGGCCGCAGCTTAAAAATATGGCAAAGCCAAGCTCTAAAAAAATTGGTTGGTGTTCAGAGTTAAGTGCCATTTGCCCTAGCTTTACAGGGGATGATGATTACTCTCATACTTTACATCGATTAGAGGCAGAGGGATATCACGTTGAAGAGGTTAGTTTAGGTTTAGATTCCGCAGTATATGAGCACATTGCAAACTTAGTCTCTTGTCAGTTTTATCTACCTATTATCAATGTGTTACAGGCTCTTCCTTCTCTTCCAGAGTCTTCAGAAACGATTTTAAACTCTTGGGCATCTTATGCACAGGAAGTGACTGGTGTGGGCCTTACTCTTTCTATACACTATGTTACCTTGTTAAATAGTACACTGCAGTCCTTGCTTGATGAGTATGCCTGGATACTAACCCCTGCTTCTTCAGTACCAAGTGACTTTAGCTCTGTAACCCTTCCTTCTTCTCTTTGTAAGTCCCTTACCTATTGGAGAGATTTCTTCCCTTTTCTTTGTTATGAAGGACCCATCGCAACCTTTCCTACCTCTTTTCATGATGGAGGTGCCGAACATGCCATGCAGGCCATTGGTAAGAAAAATTCAGATCATGAACTCCTCTCTTTTTTAACAAACTGCTTTGGTTCTCATGCGTGAGTGTAGCTTGAGCAGTGAAGAGCGAAAGGCTTATGCCGTAGCTATTCAAGAGGGCAGATTTTTTCGTGGGGAGAGGGTTTACTCCACAGTTAGTGAGAGTGTATCAGAAAACCAAAAGCAGGGATGGTGTATCTTTGTTTTATCCCAGGATCAAAAGCTTTATTGTGGCAGTGGTACCGTAGGATACTTTCATCATACAAGCTTTGTGGCTCACGAGCCTGTCTTGGCTGCAGGAGAGGCAAGAGTTGATCGTCACGGAGTTTTGAAAGAGCTTACAAATGAAAGCGGTCACTATCAACCAGGGCGAGAGCAGACCTTAGCTCTCCTCCACTTTCTCAATACACAAGGGGTAGATCTTAGAGGGGTCACCTATTATGAGTTCCTGCAAGAAACGATTCGAGGGGGATTTTATAGTGCGGCAAATTACCTCTCTTGTGAAGGAACAGAGTGGCCTGATTTTTTTACTTCCACTCGGGACAAGCGGCATTTTGATCTTTCTTTCGCACCAAATGGGCTGCTGACAATTACAGAAACAGTTCCTTGTATGGATGAAACCTTTATTCCATTTAGCTGTGATGCATATCTCGATCTGATTCGAGAGGTGGATGCTAGAGCGGTTCCACTTGATCAATTACAACTAAATCTAGTGGGAGGGTCATCAGAGTCGCTGATTCATTTATACCGCAGTATAAAAGAGAGACAGGCTTAGCTCTTGTGAGTATTTTTGCTTAGCCATTCATTCACTACAAACCCTAAGACAATTGTCCCAAGGGCTAAAATTTCACGAGATGAAAGACTATTATTTAAGAGAAGAATGCCAATGACTACTCCTACAACAGGCACAAGATAGTTGCTAAACGAAGCAAAAGAAGCTCCTGCAAGATGGATGAGTTTTACATAAAAAAGGTAGACAACCCCTGCACATAGTACCCCCAAAGCAAGTAAACTGGCGCCGCTTTCTGCAGAAATGGTGGTAGGGAAGGGAGAGTGTACAGCCCCTGCCATAATAAGTAGCTGGAGGCTCGCCATCATTAGGATGTCACGGGCTGCAAAGACTGGAGAGCGGCTAGGCAAGAATTTGATTAGAACCAAACTAATTGCAAAAGAGATTGCTCCACCTAAGATGGCAATTTCTCCCTTTGCCTGCTGATACAATAAATCAATCGCGACTCCTCCCTGAGGGAGGAGCAATAAAACAATTCCAATAAATCCTAAAACAACAGCCACAATTGTTCCTAGATGCACCTTTTCATTGCGAATACAAACGGCTGTTAGAAATGCTGTAAAAATAGGGACAGTGCCCACCATGATGGCAGCAAGGCTACTTGATACATGTTGCTGGCCCCATGCAATCAAAGAAAAGGGGAGTGAAGCTTCAAAAAAACCAATGAGAAAGCAGTAAGACCAGTACTTTAACTTAGAGCCTGTTGTGTGGCCTGCTTTTTTTATAAAGAGCCCCATCACAATTAGAGTTAAGCAACCGATTATAGATCGCCCAGTTGCCACCCATAGTGAAGAGAAGTCCTCCAGAGCAAAGCGGTTAAATAGAAATTGAGACCCCCAAATGATGGAGATGAGAAGAAGAAGTACATAGCTTTTAACTTTAGAAGACATGTGCGTAGGCCTTTTTACGTATGCTCTATAGAAAAACGGTATACTGTAAAATAAACTTTATGTCTTGTCGGGGGAGCATGAACTTATATTAGGAAATAATGAATTTATGTTTTTGCTAATTAGCGTTTGGTTCTTTCAAAAAATTCGTTTTATTATCAGACATTTATAGGCATTGAAAAATTCTTACCGGCAACTTATTGAAAGTTTATATACTTTAAATTGCCTGAAAAAGGCTTAAAAATCTCCAAAAGTTGCAAAAACATGCTTTATGTGAGTAGTGACGGCTTGTCAGTGCTTTAAATAAAATTTTTTATCCCTTATATAAATAAGGGATAGGAATGGAGAGGTCATATATGCATCCCCTAACAAATTCACAAAAAATTTTGCTTCACGCTATCGAGCAGCTTCAAGAAAGAAATCGCCAAACTCCCACTGTGAAAGAACTCGCTGAAGAGCTAGGGGTCTCAGCCCCCAGTGTACATGAAGGGCTGAATCGTCTTGCTTCATTAGGGATGATTCGAAAAGAGCCAAGAAAGGCGCGTTCTATTGAAGTCTTAAACCCACGAAAGAAAAGAAAAAGCTCTTTAACCTCCATCCCTATTCTAAGGCAGGTTTCAGAGAGCTCTTCCTTATTGTCTGAGGAAAATATAGAAGGAGACCTATTACTTCCTTCTTCTATTGTGGATGGAGATTGCTTTGCTTTTAGGATGCAAGGGGAGAGTATGATTCGCGCAGAGACCTCGGAGGGAGATTACTTGATTGTGCACCAACAGCCCATGGCAGAAAGTGGGGAGGTCATTGTAGCCATATTGAATGGTCTGACTCTGGTCAGAAGGCTGAAAATAGAGCAAGGCGTCGTCTCACTTTGTCCAGAAAATACCAAGGATAACCGATTGAAAGTTCTCATAGATGATCGCTTTCGAGTGATTGGGAAGGTCGTTCATACCTGTGCTGTTTCTAAAAGGTAGGCTTTCTCTCATCCTTTATAGCAAAATGTTGAGCAGAGATTAATGCTGTTGTTGGTGTATAAACGGTGCCACAATCTAAAAAAGTAGACAAATGCCAGAGCTACCAGAAGTTGAAACAACATGTAAGGGAATCGAACCTTACTTGCAAGGGAAGCGCATAGAGTTATGTGTTGTGCGTCGACGTGATCTGCGCTGGCTCGTTACCCCAGGGCTTGAAGAGAAGGTATCTCAAAAAAAAGTTGAGGCGGTGCGCCGGAGAGCAAAGTACTTAATTTTCGACTTAGAGGGAGGGAGTGCTCTTCTTGCTCACCTAGGAATGTCCGGCTCTCTTTGTGTTCACTTACAAGCGCCACCTGTACAAAAACATGAACATATTGATTTGCTTATTGAAGGGGGAGTGACCCTGCGCTATCGAGATCCTCGTCGCTTTGGAAGCTGGTTGTTTGTAGAAGAGCAAGTGGAGCGACATCCCTTGCTTGCTCACTTAGGGCCTGAGCCTTGGCACCCACATCTTGCCACGTTTTTGTATGAGCTAGCAGCCAATAGATCTGTACCAGTGAAAAACTTGATCATGGATCAGAAAGTGGTCGTTGGAGTGGGAAATATCTATGCTAGTGAGGCTCTTTTTTTAGCAAAAGTGCACCCTCAAAAAAGAGCCTGTGACATGTCAGTCAAGCAGTGGAAGAGTCTTGTAGAAAGTATTCAGAAGGTCTTGGATCAAGCTATTGAAGCTGGAGGAACTACTTTAAATGACTTTGTAAGTGGGCAAGAAAAACCAGGCTACTTTCAGCAGAAGCTCAATGTGTACAAGCGAGATAATCACCCATGTCCTGCATGCCAAACGCCAATTAGCAAAGCTTTTTTATCAAACCGATCAACCTATTTTTGCCCCATATGTCAAAAGAAATAATCGTCTCTATTACCGACCTAAACTCTAAAGGGGAGGGGGTTGGAGTCTATGAAGGAAAGGTCCAATTCGTACCAGGAGCCCTTCCTGGAGAAAAGGTGCAAATTCTGCGAAGAAAAGAGGGGCGTCGTTATGACCAGATAGAGGCTTATCAGAAGCTATCTACTTCAAAAGCAAGACAAAAACCGATTTGCCCTCTCTTTGGGCAATGTGGTGGATGCCAGCTGATGCACTGGAGTTATGAGGAGCAGCTGAAGTGGAAACAACAAAGAGTACAGCAAGCTTTGCAAAGAATCGCAAAGGTTGATGTAGCAGTAGCTCCCTGTGAACCATCTCCTAAACAGTTGCATTATAGAAATAAGGTGCACCTGCATCAGGGGGGATTTTATCAGACAAATTCGCAGAAAGTAATCCCTGTTGAAAACTGTTTTTTACTTGAAGATGAAGGCCTTCCCTACTTGCCTCAAGCAAAGTCTTATGAGGACTTTATCATTAAAGTAGGAGGGGGTAACCAAGAGGTGATGACAGTAAAAGATGGACAAGCTTTCCCTCTTTATATTGAGCAAAACATCGCAGGTTTAACATTTCGTGTAGGCCCAAAAGATTTCTTCCAAGTCAACTGCTTACAGGCCGAAAAGCTCTATCAGACAGCAATAGAAAACGTATTGAAAATGAGTCCTAAAAAGGTTTTAGATGCCTATTGTGGTGTAGGAACTCTTTCTTTACTTGCAGCTCAGCACTTTGATGAGGTCGTTGGTATTGAATCGGGAAAAGCTGCCATTCAAAGAGCAAAGGAAAATGCAAAGTTAAACCAGGTTTGTAATGCTCACTTTATCTGTGCACAGGTAGAGAAAAAAGCTAAAAGCCTCTCAACATTTGATGCTGCATTTCTCAATCCTCCAAGAGGAGGTCTGAAGGAAGAAGTAAAGCAGATGCTTTGCCAAAAGCCCTTGGATGGGCTTGTTTATATATCATGTGATCCTGCTACTTTAAGTAGAGATTTAGCAGAGCTAAAAAGAGCCTACAACATACAGGCAGCGTATCCTTTCGATTTGTTTCCTCAAACAACACATGTAGAAACACTGGTTGTTTTAAAAAAAAATCAGGCATAGATTCACTGCAGAATACACCAGAGGTGAAAGAAAGGTAATGAAAAAGTCAGCTCTACTAGCCTTACTTTTCTGTATAGGGGGAGGAACAGCTTTCAGTCTCCCAGAAAGCAAAAACTTTCAACATGTGAGGAAAGCTGAAGAAGCTGCTACGCCTGCCCAGGCCAAGCTTATTGAAAGAATGTGTAGGGCTCTTGAAGTAGAAGAGCCTGTGAGCAATTATGAAAAAGTACGCATAGGAAGCTCTCATGATGGCGGATACGTCATTATTAAGGGCTTTGATTATGACGCTCTTTATTCCTATGGCATTGCTGATGATATTAGTTTTGAAGAGGGGTTTTCTGAGCTTCACCAGGCACCTTGCTACTTATATGACCACACAATCTCTCAGATGCCTGCTACAAGAAAAGCAAGGTTAAAGTGGTTTAAAGAGGGAATTAGTAATCAAAGTTTGGAGGGGCTTGATACATTAGAGAATCAAGTAGCTAAAAATGGAGATGAAAATAAGCAAAATTTATTCCTCAAGATGGATGTAGAAGGGGCTGAATGGCACTCCTTACTTGTTACTCCAGATAAGGTTCTAAGGCAGTTTAAGCAAATTTCGATAGAGTTTCATGGGCTTTCTGACCCTGAGGGATGGGGAGTGGATTTGTTAACAAAAGTTCAGTTATTAGAGAAGCTGCACCGAGAATTTGCTCCAGTTCATGTACATGGCAATAACAATAGTCCTTTTTTTCATAGCCAAAATTATTGTATGCCAGATGTTTTAGAGGTTACCTATTTGCGCCGGTCTGAAGAACTCTTTAAGCCCTCTACAGTACGTTATCCAATACAAGAGCTAGATCGGCCAAACAATATAGAAAACCCAGAAATCATATTAGATGCTTATCCCTTTGCTCCGAGCCTTTAAAGGTAAATGTTGTTTATTGGAAAACTTCTTTAAGTCTATGGAGAACTTTTGCTAGCTCCTCTTCTGCCATTTTTCTCCTATCATAGAGGGCTAAAACCTTATAACGAGTTGGAAGGGGCTGCCAGCAGACGGGTTTTAATTTGTGGTGTTTTCCTAGGAATTCAGGCAAAAATCCAGCTTCATTTTGTCGGGAGCATATATCTGCAATCAATGACCAACTAGGAATACGTGATTTAACAGGGAGAGGTGAGTGGTACTGCGTTTTCCAAGACTGTTGAAGAGACATGCTTTCTAACTGATCTTCTGGAAGCAAAATAGGTGAGGGTGTCGTTCTTGGCTGTTTGGCATAAATCTGAAAAAGCCCTTCTCCAACCGTTAAAGTATCAAGCCCTTTCCATATCGCATTATCGAGCACAAGGGCAAGCTCAGCACGCCCTTCGATCACTGCATGATAGGCCTGGTCCGGGCGCATATAAAGGAAGCGAACCGTGTCGAGCGATAGTAAAGAAGGCACAGCAACCTGACCTAAAGCATGGGTCGTAGCTATACGCATATGAAGAGCTGGTTCTATAGAGACAATTTGGTTGATCTTAGACAGCCACTCTTCAAGAAGAGGAAGAATGCTTTTGCCTTTTGTGGTTAGGTCAAAGCTCTTTTTCTTATGCAGGCAAAGCTCCATGCCTAGCCCCGTTTCTACTCTTTGAATGGCAGCACTCGCTGCACTTTGGCTTAAGTGGCAAGACTCTGCAGCCCGGCTTAGGTTTTTGAGTTTTGCAGCGATGATAAATAGCTCTAAGTCCGCAAGGCGTAAACTGCGTAAGTGTTCTTTTTGAATTATCATATCTATATTTTCGATATAAAATTTATATAATATCGATTTTAAGGATATTTGGCAATGGTGATAAACTCCTCTTTGTTATTCTTAAAAAGGAGATTTTATGCGTGTTTTACAATGGCTTTGTCAGTGGAACTTTGGACGCTTTGAGGAAAAAGAATTCCGTAAATTTCTATTTATGGGGCTGATTTTTGCTTTAATCATCGGTATTTATTGGACTCTGCGTCCACTAAAAGATGCCCTATTTATCCAGTATGTAGACCGGCTGCAGCTTCCCTATGCAAAAACAGTCTCTGTCCTTGCTCTTTTCCCTCTCGTCATTTTTTACACAAAGCTTTTAGAAAAGTTTTCAAAAGAAAAAATGCTTCTTTTCCTGCCAACCTTTTACTCTCTTGGTATTCTCTCTTTTACCTTACTCTTTGCCCTTAATTTGGGTGAACTGATTGAGATGGTTCTTGGCTATGTATGGTACCTTTATGTAGAAAGCTATGGCTCGTTGATGGTCGCACTGTTTTGGGCTTTTTCTGCAGATACTACAGAACCAGGATCTGCCAAAAGAGGGTTTTCTTTAGTGGTTGCCATTGGGCAAATTGGAGGGATTATCCTACCTTTTGGGGTTGGAGGGCTTCCATATAGATTAGGATTGCAGACAGATACCCTTTCGATGCTTATTTTGTCTGGGCTTTTATTAGGGCTGATCCCTCTCATCCTGTATTTCTTCCGCTCAACACCCAAAGAGCTTTTGCAATCGTATCAAAAAGAGCAAAAGCCAAAAAATGAGCATAAGGCTGGATTTTTTGAAGGGCTAAAGCTGCTCCTCAGAAACCGTTACTTGCTTGGAATCTTTGCTGCAAACTTTGTCTATGAAGTCGTTGTAACAATCATCGATTTTAACTTTAAGATTAAAGCCAGTTTGGAATACTCCGGTGTAGCTCTTAGCCACTACCTCAGTGTTTATGGATCAAGTGTGAATATTGTCTCTCTTTCTTGCCTTCTGCTTGGAGTCAGTCAAGTCACTCGCTTACTTGGGATTAGTGTTGCGCTGGTCTCTATGCCTGTAATTATTGCTATGGCCTATACAGGCTTCCTCACAATTGATACACTGGAGTTTCTTTTCTTCTTGATGATTGGCTCCAAGGCAATTAACTATGCTCTAAATGGCCCAGCTTTGAAGCAGCTTTATATCCCAACATCAGCTGCAGCGAAGTTTAAAGCACAAGCATGGATTGAAACATTTGGTTCTAGATCTTCAAAGCAAGCTGCTTCCTTTTTTAATATGAGTCTTGCCCCACTACAAAAATCCTTAGGGCAGGTGGCAGGCCGCTCCACTTATCTCGTTTTGAGCTCTGCGATTTGCTTGCCACTACTCGCTTTATGGCTTGTTGCAGCTCTTTTTTTAGGAAAGAACTACAACAAGGCAATAAAAAAAGGAGAGCTTGTTTGCTAGCCTAAATCATTTGTTAAAACAATGCGGTAGCGGGCTTTCCCTTGCTTTAAGTGCTCTAAAGCTTGGTTAGCTTCGCTCATAGGAAAGCTCTCTACGATGGGAGAAATATTGTGACGCTGGCAAAAAGTCAGCATTTTTTTCACCGTAGCAGGGCTTCCTAATGGGCTGGCAGATAGCGACTTTTGCCCGGAAATCAGCAGCGGTGTAAAAGCTCCAAATGTATCTAAGACAGCGCCCACAGAGTGTAAGCGCCCTTTAGGGCGTAGAGACTTTGTTAGAGCATTCCAATTAAGAGGAACATTGGCTGTATTTAGGATGAAGTCATATTGGCTACTAAACAGCTCTTCCTTTTTCTCAATATCAGAAAGCTCAACAAAATGATGAGCCCCCATAGAAAGAGCCTCTTCTTTTTTAGCTTGGGTTGTGGAAATAGCAGTAACTTCACATCCCCACTTGTTCATAAACTGTAAGGCTAGGTGGCCAAGACCTCCGACTCCAATCACAGCAACATGATCTGTTGGAAGAACGCCAAACTGTAATAGGGGAGAGAAGACTGTGATGCCTCCACAAAAAAGCGGCCCCACTTTTTCTACTGGAAGACCTTCTGGTAGTTTAATGGTCCACTCTGCTGACGAGCGAACATGGCTTGCAAATCCTCCATGACGCCCAACAATTGTTTGTTCTACTGTAGAACAAAGGTTGTGATCTCCTCCCATACAGCTAGAACATTGCATACAGCTTTTGCTAAACCAGCCCACTCCCACTGTATCTCCAATATCTAGGTGAGAGACGTGAGGTCCTTTTGCTACAACAGTTCCAATGACTTCATGACCGGGAATAAAGGGATAGGAGCTACTTGCCCAGTCATTGTTCAGCATAGATAGATCTGAGTGGCAAATGCCACAATAGGATACAGCAACATCCACATCATCCCCTGAAATAGGGCCTAAAGTTTATGAATAAGGCTCTAGAGGGGATTTGGGAGAGTGTGCAGCAAGAGCTTTTACCTGGGTCATAAAAAACCTCCTATTTAACTTAATGGATTATAGCTCCCAAATCAGAGCAAGAGCAAAATTTGTAAAGCGGGGTTTGATAGAAAAGGACACTCCTTCATTAGCAAAGGTTTGCTTTTTGAAAACTGTTTGTACAACAGATAAGCGAAAACCAAGGTTTAGGAGAGGATAAAAAGAAGCTGCAAGGCCATAACGCCACCCTCTTTCCTTTAGCGAGTGGTGATAGGTACTCACGCCAGAGGTCGATTCAGAGAACGTAAGCTTTGTTTTCTCAAGGCCAAGAACTGCATTCAGTAAAAAATGGTCTAACAGTAAAGGGAGACCAGGGAGGAGGTCCGCACTCCAAATACGCCGGCTGGATAAAGAAGCAGATAGATTTAGGTCTTTATTTTGTATGAATGTCTTTTTGTTTGTTTTCAGATCCACTCCTCCCTCAACAGCCAAGTGAAAAAAAGGAAGGGGAAGGGTGTATCCTGCTAAGACCCCATAATCTGCCTTAGATGCATTATTATTGAAATTTTCACGAATAGGGCTACTTGAGCGGTAGTCGAAGCGGTGTGAGTCAATTCCACCTTCTAGGCCAAGGTAGAAGCCACTATCAACAGCAAAACTAGAAGAGGCTGCAAATGTTAGCAGTGCAAGGAAAATTTTTTTCATATCTTACTCTCTCAATAATGGAAAAGGTCTTCGTATAAGATGGGGGATAATTTTCTATCTATGCTAAACTCTTATCACTTTCAAATTGGGGGAGAAGATGTCTATTACAACAAGTTGCTGTGAGCAGTTTCTTCAACAAGAGACTCCAATTTTTGATGTGCGTAGTCCTGGAGAATGGGCCCAGGGCAAAATTCCTGGAGCGATTAATTTACCCTTATTATCCAATGAAGAGCGAGTTCTTGTGGGGACGACTTATAAACAATCTTCTCCCCAAGAGGCCCTTTTGCAAGGGCTTGCGCTTGCTTCAGGGAAGTTTGCTGGGTTTGTTCGTCAGGTGCTTGCTTTAGCCCCAGAAAAGAAAATTCGCCTCTACTGCTGGCGAGGAGGAATGCGCAGTCAATTTGTAGCTTCTTTGATGAAGCTAGCCTCTTGTCATGTGATGCTTTTAGAAGGAGGCTACAAATCCTTTCGCAGGCATTGCTTAGACACTCTTGCAAAAAACTATTCTTTGAAAGTGCTTGGAGGTAAAACGGGAGTTGGTAAGACGGAGGTTCTCAAAGAACTACAGAGGATGGGAGAGCAAGTTGTTGATTTAGAGTGTATAGCAAATCATCGAGGAAGTGTTTTTGGCCATATTGGCATAGAAGGGGGACAGCCCTCCTGTGAGCAGTTTGAAAACCTAATCGCAGTAGCATTAGATGCTATGGATCCAAAGCGCCCTATTTGGATTGAAGATGAAAGCCTGCATATTGGCCGTTGTCGTCTTCCTCATCACCTGTATCAGCAGATGCGTCATGCTCCTCTATACATAGTAGAGGCAGAAAAGCCGTCTCGGTTAGCTATGGTAGAGCAAGTATATAGTAAAGAAGGGTTGCATGCTTTAGCTGAACCTGTAGAAAAGCTTCATAAGCGATTGGGTTATGAGAGGACGCAGCTCATTCTCTCTGCCATTCAAAAGGAAGACCTGCGTATCTTCGACTGGCTTTTAGAGTATTATGATCGCGCCTATGAGGAAATGCTCCGAAGAAGGAAGCGTACAGTAGAAAAAGTGGTTGTTCATACAACGAGCTACGAAGAAACGGCCAGCCAACTGCTCCATCATCAGCTTGCATCTGTTTAGAGGGATCTGTACAAGCAGATAAGCAAAGCATGAGGAGGGAGCATGATGCGCTTTTGGCTTGGAGTGATCGTCTTATATTCACTAGCTCTATTACAAGGGATTGTCTTTGTCACAGTTCCTGCAGCGTCAAACTTTTTGATGAGTGAGGTTGGCTTTGGCTTTTCTGCCTCACAGTATGGCCTTTTGTTTTTTCCTATGATCATCGGGGCTGTCATTGCTTCCATTTTTGGCATGCGCCTAGGCACTCGCTGGGGATTAAAAAGGCTTGCTCTGACTAGCTTTTCTATGACATTTGCTTCTATGGCTTTGATGACAAGTAGCCATGGAGTACAGGGGCAAGCTGGTTTATCTTTAGCTCTTTTTCTCTTTCTTATGCTTTTACTCGGGAGTGGCTTTGGCCTTGGAATTAGCATTTTAAATGTGTATGTGATGCAGTTTTTTCCCAAGCGAGCAAGCACTGCAATTATTTGCCTTCACTCTCTTTTAGGTATCGGCACAGCGCTTTCTCCCAAGGTTTTCTCTTTCTTTTCTTCCATACAGTGGTGGTGGGGAGCCCCTCTATTTTTATCGATCTTTTACTTGCTCCTTAGCTGCATATTTATCATGGCTATTTCTAGAGAAGTCGGCTGTCACCTGCAACCCCCCTCAAAAAAGAAGAAAGGCTCTGTAAAGAGGTCTCGATTATTATTCATCACCTTTGGCCTCTCCCTATTTTTCTATGGGGTTTGTGAAACAGCTTTTGGAAACTGGGGCCCTGTTTACCTTCATCAGCAAAGGGGATTGCCGGTTTCTGAAGCAAACAATGCTTTAGCTCTTTTTTGGGCGTGTGTGACAGCAGGGCGCTTATTAGCGGCTTTTCTCTCCCTTGCTATCAAGCCTGAAAAGATTTTCCTGGCACTTCCTTTTCTCCTAATCTTTGCTTTTTGTGGTGTTAGCCTATTTGCAAAAGAGGTTAGCACAAGCCTTTTGCTCTTCTCATTTGCTGGGCTTTCCTGCTCTGCTTTTTTCCCTCTTGGAGTTTCTCTGTCAACTTCTCACTTTTCAAAGTCTGCTGAACGGGTCTCTGGAGTCATGGTTGGCTTATACCTCACTGGATATGGAGTCACCGCAGAGGGGTTTGGGTTGCTTCATGGAGCTCTAAATTTTTCTTATAGCTCGCTATTCATAGGAATGAGCATGGCTGCAGTTTTGATGTGTTTTCTTAACATTTACATAGTTAAAAAGCTTCACAGCTCTTTGTGATAAATGGTGAATATTTAAATATAAAATTTATGATTGAATTGCTTTTTTAGGGTAGAATTTTTTTAATATCTTGGCATTAAGTGCGTTGTGTAGCGCTCTTAATGTTAAGATTTATTTAAAGTTTGAGGTTTGTTATGGGTTAATTTTTAATAAAATCCTTACATTTTAGGGGCCTTAAAGGGGGAGCTATGACAGTCAGAGCAAGGTGTGATCGAGTAGAGCAAGCATATGGGTCTAGCCAGGAAAGGGCTGTTCAACAACAAACAGTACGCAGCCTAGAGTTATCTAGGCAGTACAGAGATATTGCGCTTCTCTGCCAGGCTATGGAGAGTAAGCTCAAGTTTGAGGAGCAACACGCAATAAGAGCTATGGACTTAGAGGAAGAAGTTGTCACTCTTATAAAAAAAGATCCCTCTTTAGAAGGATTAAAGAGGATTGGCTCAGGTATGCATGGAGAGGTTTATCAGAAAGAGATTTTAGGCCGTCAGTACGCATTAAAAAAAGTACCGATTGATCAAGTCAACCTGGATGCCTTAAAGCGCGAGATTTCAATCAGTGAAAAACTATCCCCCTGTTCAAACATAGTTCGCTCTATCAAAAGCTTTCAGTGCAGTGGAAATATTTACTTTCTCATGCGCTATGTACATGGCAAGCCTTTATCTGACCGAAGTATACAAAGTCATTTTCAAATCTCAGGAACAGATGGCAAAGCTAGCCAAGAGAAGTTTGTTCAGCTTAGAACCCTAGCAAGTTCACTATTAAGGTCTCTAGCCCTAGTGCATAGTCAAGGGGTGATCCATAGGGATATCAAAGGAGGAAATATCATTCTATCAGGTGAAGGAAAGCCCATGATTCTTGACTGGGGAGTTGCACGCTCTACCCAGTCTGCATGCGGTGGCTATGAAAAGCCCCTTCGTACGGTGGCAATTAGCCGCCAGTCTTCAGAAGCAGAGTATGCTTCTTACTTTCACCCACGCTCTCTTCATAGAGTGAGTACTGTGATTGGAAGTCCTGCTTTTTTAGCTCCTGAAATGATCAATGGTGAAGAGTACGACTATAAAGTCGATATATGGTCATTAGGAGTGACCCTTTATAAGTTAATGACAGGGGACTATCCTTTTAAAGGGACCTCTCAGCTAGGGTATTTTTTTGCCGCGAGTACCCAAGACCCTGTTTTTCCAGAAAAAATGCCAAAAGAGTGGCAAAGCTTACTTTCTCAAATGCTGCAAAAAAATCCTAAGGATCGCCCCGGTGCTGCAGAGTTGCTTATGCATCCCTGTATAAAGGGAAGGTTAATTCCTCTCACTCATCCTCATACAACTCTTCCTTGATAGAAGAATTGCTCAACACATCATAGGACAAGATTTTTCTTTTTTGATCTCTTAACTAGATTTCTGATTGAAAAAATAGCCTCTCTACTGCAAGAAAATCGCATGCTTTCTAGTGAATATTATGCAAAAGGTAGAGTTGTGCATTGGAAATATGCAATCGTTATGGCTGCAATGGTGGTATTTGTTGGGTGCTCGGATAGTAAAGAGCCAAAAGTCTATCGCTTAGCTAAAGTGGATAAAACCCTCTCTCCAAAGATTCAAAAACCCTCTTTGCATAGCGAGTTTGGCGGGGTTCCTCCTCCTCCTAAGCCCTCTTCACCTCTTACATGGGAAACACCAGCTGATTGGCAAGAGCTACCTGCAAGTGGAATGCGTATAGCTTCTTTTGAGGTTAAGGGCTCTCAAGGATCTTTGGATATTAGTCTGATTTTTTTAGGAGGGGCTGCAGGAGGAGACCTTTCCAATGTTAACAGGTGGCGAGAGCAGCTAGGGGAAGGGCCTTGGAGTTTAGACCAGCTGGAAAGAGAAGTTCAGAAAGAGCCCACTTCCTTAGGAGAAGCGAAAGTAATTCATTTTACAGCTGGAGAGGGAGAAGGACTATTAGCAGCAATTATTCCCTATCAGAAAGGAACCTGGTTTTTGAAGATGGTAGGTCCAAAAGCTCTGGTGGAAGAAAATCAAACCAAGTTTCATGCTTTGCTTAAAAGTTTAAAGTCTGCTCATGAATAAATGGAAGCGTTGGCTACGCCCATTAGCCTCAATGCACTTGACTATTGCATGCCTTGGAGCTGCTATGGTCCTTGTTATTCTAGGAACCTTTTCTCAGGTGCATACTGGAATTGTAGATGTTCAAAAGACCTACTTTCATAGCTTCTTCCTGTACTGGTCCCCACAAAGCCTGCAAGCTGCAATCCCTGTTTTCCCAGGGGGTTTTTTAGTAGGGGGAACCCTAGTTATCAACCTACTGGCGGCTCACTTCACTCGCTTCCGGCTGTGCTGGCAGCATTGTGGCATACTGTGTATCCATGGAGGCCTTCTCTTACTGATTATAGGCGAGTTTGGGACAGCCTTGTTTTCAGTGGAAAGCCAGCTAGCTTTAAGAGAAGGAGAGGTGCGAAACTATACGCAAAGTCGAACAGAGACGGAGCTTGCAGTTGTAGATCTTACGCCCTCTGAATATGATCAAGTGGTGACTTTCCCTGAAGAGCTATGCGCTTCAAGTCGGCACTTGCGTCATAAGGAGCTGCCCTTTACTCTGCATATTCGTCAGTGGATCCCAAATTCTCATCTTAAGCTAAAAGAACCAAGTGACCCAAGCTCTATACTACCTATTACCCAAGGCTTGGGGACACAAGTTTATTATCAGCCTAAGTCTGTGACTAGAAAAGACAATGAGCTCAATATCCCTTCCTGTATTTTAGAGATCAAAAGTTATGGTCGGTCATTGGGAACTTGGTTAGTTTCCCTTGCGATGCCAACACCTCAGGAAGTAAGGGTTGGCGAGCGTACTTATGAAATCTCTTTGCGCCATAAAAGGTATTACTTTCCCTTTTCTATTTACCTTGAAAAGTTCACGCATGAAAAACATCCAGGTACAGAAATCCCAAGCCATTTTTCCAGCCTTGTTTCTCTTTATGACGAAAAAGGAGATTATTGGCGCCAAACCTTAATCTATATGAATCAACCTCTTCGCTTAGGAGGGAAAAGCTTCTATCAGGCAAGCTTTGGAGAAAATGACACTTTATCTGTTTTGCAGGTAGTTGATAACCCCTCACGGCTTGTGCCTTACATCGCCTGTGCGATTATTGTTGCAGGGCTTTGCTATCAAGTGGCCTTTGGCAGGCGCTTTAGAAAAAAAGGGAGAGCTTAGTGCTACGACAACTGATCTTTTGTTTGCTTGTGACCTTTTCTTTTTCTTGTGCTAACGCGTGTGAATGGCAGGACTTTGACTGGAAGCGCATGGCTAAGTTGCCTGTGCTTCATGAAGGGCGCGTCAAGCCTCTTGATACAGTGGCACGCAATGCTCTTTTAGTCATCCATGGGAAGCAGAGCTTCAAAGAAGATGGTGAAAAATATAGTGCCATTCAATGGTTGACAAAGGTGCTGTTTGCTCCCGAAGAGGTTGCAGAAAGTGCTTTATTTCGTATTGATAATCCTGATGTACTGGGGGCAATTGGTTTAAAGAGTCATCAGGGAAAGTATTTTTCCTTTCAGCAGCTTCAGCCAAACTTACAAGAGGTTGAGCGGCTGGGCCTGGAAGCTTTGAAAAAAGAGAGTACAAGCCGCTCAGCTTTTGAAAGAGATATTGTACAGTTACGTAACCAAGTCTTACTTTACTGGTTAATGAGTCATACGATTCAGCTTCAAGATAGCCTGGACTTTGAACGAGAACAAAATTTTTACCTTGAGAAGGTCCGCTTGCAACAGCAAGGAAGCTTATCTCAAGAAGATTATGAGATTTTGCTTGCTCTGCAAGATCGCTACCAATTTTTATCGCAAGCAGCACAGTTTGCCATCTTCCCCAAGACTGGTAAACAACCATGGCAAACAATGGGGGAGGCTCTTTTAGACGTTCCTTCTCAAAAAAGCCTTCCTACCTCCCTTTTGCTATGGGGAGAGTTATCAAGTGGTTATAGAGAGCGCATCCCAGAAAAATTCAATACAGCGGTCTACTCAATAGATCAAGCACAGCAGCTACAACTGAACCAGCAGGACCGCTCAAGGGTTTATTGGGAAAGTATTTTGCTGAAAGTGCAGCCTTTTTTTTGGTGCATGGTCCTTTATACAGCTTTATTTCTAGCTGCTGTAGTTTCAAGATTCTTTTGGCGAAAGGGGTTTTACTTCATCAGCTGGGCCTTAGCTGTCCCAGCCTTACTGCTGCATAGCTTTGGTTTATTTACTCGGATGTATGTTCAGGCAAGGCCTCCAGTTACTTCCTTATATTCTTCCGCTGTATTTATTGGATGGGTTGCGGTTCTGATTTTTTTCTTTATTGAGTGGAAGCAAAGAAATGCTCTTAGCTTAATCGGGGCTGCAATTATTGGAGCGACAACACAACTTATCGCACACCACTTAGCACAGTCTGGAGACTCTATTGAAGTCATGCGCGCAGTCCTTGATTCTAACTTCTGGCTTGCAACACATGTTGTGGTGATTACTATCGGGTATGCATGTACTTATGTTTCAGGGTTTTTGGCGAATGCCTATCTTGTGCGCAGGTTGCTTTCAGGCAACTGGTCAAAAAAGAAAATCACAGAAGCTGCTCATACAGTTTACCTGGTCACAGGGTTTAGTACTTTAATGTCTTTTACAGGAACGGTCTTAGGAGGGATTTGGGCTGACCAGTCTTGGGGGCGCTTTTGGGGGTGGGACCCTAAAGAAAATGGTGCTTTGCTGATTGTCCTTTGGTGTGCAGCTCTCTTGCACTTAAGGCTTGCAAGAATGGTCTCGGATCACTGTTTTCTCTGCCTTGCAGCTCTTAGCACAATTGTGACGAGTTTTTCTTGGTTTGGGGTGAACCTTCTAGGTATCGGCCTTCACTCTTATGGGTTTACAGAAGGTACCTTTGCTTGGCTTGCAGGTTTTATTCTCTGTCAGGTTCTCTTTGTTTCTATTGCAGGGTACAGTAAAAGAGTTAAGGCAATAGATTAATCATTTGGACAAATAGGCTCTCCATAGGCTCTTGGTAGCTCTTCTCCTTGCTGGTTGATCAGTTTGCCTCCTCGGTTATAAACATCCTCCACAAAGAAGAGCTCTCCATCATGCTTTTTCAAAAAAGCCTCTCTCTCTTCTTTATTAAAAGGCCTAGAGCCTACACGGCCAAAGACTACAGTTTGATTGCCGGTTTCATCAACAATGCGGTCTCGGTCAAGGCCTCTAGAAATAGCTAAAGCTCGTCCTTCAGTAGGGAAGGTTGCAATAAGTTGTGGGCTTGGGGGAGGGCTAAAGCCTGCAGCACCAGGCACTGTATCAGGCGAAATCAATTGCACAACAGACAGTCCCTGCTTGCCATTGGCTACTAATGCATACATAGAGGCGTGCACAGAACCTATTTTTACATCTTGCACATCAGATAATTGACCTTTGGCAGTAAAGCTTTGCTGCAGCTTGGGAGCTTCAGGGTTTTGAATATCCACAACCGCAAGGCCCTCAGAGCCATTGGCTATATAGGCATAGGTTCTTGCAAGGTATAAGCCATTCGCATTGTTCAATGGAAGTGTTGCGACTGGCTGCGGGCTTCTTTCTTGTGTGATATCAAAAACTTTTAGCCCCTCTTCATCTGTAATAAAAGCATAGCGGAACTGGATACTGATTTTACGGGCATTTTTTAGAAAGGGCCCATCATATGAACCTACAATTTTAGGTTTTAAAGGGTCATCAATATCGACTACATAAAGGCCCTTCTCACTCACAATGTAAAGCAAGGATCCTGCAACAAAGGCATGGTTTGCCCCTTTTAGGAGACCATCTGGGTTGAATGATAGAGTCTTTTCTAGGAAATTGTTTTCAGGGTCTCCATCAAATAAGCAGGAGACGTCAACAAGGATTAACCCTTCAACATGATCTGTCACAAAGGCATACTTATACAAAGGGTGAATGGGCTGTTCAAGGTTTTCAGGTAGATGTGTTCTATTTGGGTCGATCATCAGAGTGGAAGGAAGTACGACAGAGGTTGCATAAGGCGTTTGGATATGTGTCTGTTGTCCCAGAGGGGAGACTGGAGAGGTGACAATACGCTCAGAAAAACCTTTATGGTCGATGTTGGCTACATCAAACACTTCAAAGCCATTTTCTCCTCTGGCAGCATAGAGGTACTCACCTCTCAACTGCAGATCTAAGGTATTATTCCCATGGTGATAACTTTCCTGTAGCTCTTGCTTATGGTCTTGGTGTTCTTCCCAAAAGTTAGGATAGGCAACTTTTTGTAAACTGCTACCAATCACAGCCTGAGGCTCTTCTCGTTCTGTCCAAACAACCGCATAAAGACCTCCAGGGCCAGCAGCTACATAAGCAAAGCGACCAAAAAAGTTTACAGTACCTGTACCCATACCTAAAAGTTGAGTCATCCAAGCATTATTATCATTGCGAGCTGATAAGTGGCAGTCCGTACAGTTTTTTGTTGTCCCAGCTCCACTTGTGGTATGTGGAAAGTGTGGGTTGAAAGCTTGCCCACTATAACCCTCTGCAGAAACCGTCTGCTGATGTGTATACAGCCACTCTCTATTAGTAGATTGTGAGCTAACAAGCACAGCACTAGAAGAACGAAGGATGGCCATGCGATTGTCTTTTACTGTTCCATCTTTTCCCAGCATATAGACATCTTCTCGAACCACTTGAGGGTTCCATGTCGTAAAGTTGCGGCTGACTGTACCCTCATATTTATTGGTCGCAACTTTTTGGTTAACTTTCATCGGAAGGTGGCAGCCAAAACAGCTTGTAGCCCACGAGCTATGGCACACTTGGCAAGAGATATTGTCATTGCTATGAGCAAGAGACTCTGGACAGTGCTCTTTTGAGGGAAGAGAGCCCCAAGAGCCATCCCGAGTCAAAGTTTTTGCATAGGCAGAAGCAGGATTGTAATGGCCTGATCCTGGAGTAACAGTATCTATTGTTTGAGGAATTTCCCAAATGAGGTCTGGGCTCATCATCGAGCGCTGAAATAATTTTGTTCCCTCCCAATAAAAGCGAGGGCCCCAAGGAGTACTCGTTGTAGCCAAGTGTACCTTACCACCAACACCTGATGTGATCAGAGAGGGACGGTCCATCACTGTGCCATGGCAGTCAATACACTCAATAGTGGTGGCAGCCCGCGTCTCTTGGTGAAGGAGACCTGAGCCATGGACATCTGTATCAAAGTGGCAATCCACACATTGCATGCCTTTTTCAAGGTGGATATCTTTTAGGTGGACTGCTTTAGAAAACTTTTCAGGATCATCAAAAGGAATCACCTGGTCCTCTTTATCAAGAAGGTTGCCCTCTTTGTCTTTTTTGAAAACCGCCTTCATAATCCATCCACGGCCATGGTAGTCCGCAAACTGAGTATGCTTAAGCTTAGGGTTCAATTCTGAAATATGCTCTAAAAAGTCCAGGTCTCCCCAAAGCCCACGAGCAGCAGCAGCTTGTGGATTGACGCGGGAGACAATATTTAACGTCTCCTCTTCAGTAGGGGTCTTTTGTTCCTTAGGATACATAAAAGATCCATCGGTCTCTTTATCCCAAAGTGTATATCCAAGGTAGGGATTAACAAAGTTATTACCTACATGAATATGGCAGGTCATACATTGGCTGGAGGGGATAGAACGTGTAAATACGTGGTCTATAGGGTGCCCCTTTTCATTTTTGGGGATTGCAGGATCAGAGCTGAAGCTTAAGCCTTGGTGGCCATACTTGCTATACCATCCAGAGTTGGTCGGAGAGCGATCATTTGCATAAACCATATGGCAAGATGTGCAACCACTGGACCGGTAGTCTCCAGGTTGGTTATTAGATCCTAAGAAGCCAAGCAAAGGGTCGTGCAAGCGTGTTTTATGGAAGCCAAGAAATAGAGGGTCTGTACGCGTGAGGGTGCCTAAGCCGCGCTCCGATAGGCGGCGAATCGGTCGCCCTGGAGGTTCAAAAGGGTTGGGAAGACCAAGCTCTAAGGGTTTTTCTCCTCCTTTTTCAAAGATGCGGAAGATATTAGCTGTTTGAGAAACATGAAAAGTAGGAGCTGGTGCGAGGTAGGGCACAATCCCTAGCTTCTTTGTGTCTTCTGGCGTCACAGGGATTGGGCTTTTCAGAATTAAAGGGGCTCCATCTTTGCCATAGGCTTGGCCAAAGGCATAATTCTTCAAAGGGATAGAACCATTGTTATAAAGGGCTGCTCCCCAAAGCATTGCGCCATGGTTCATCATAGAGTGCATGACATTTTCAACAATTTCCATGTGGCAGGAGCCGCATGTTTCATCCGCTACACGTAAATCACCAGGATTGAAAAAGCGAATAAAGGCAGTAGATTCATGATTTAAGAGTACAGAGCTATCCACTGGGTTTGCGGAATTTTGCCAAAGCTCAGGAAATTTAGGATGAATATGCGCCTGCTCTTTATCTAAATTACGATGAGCATCTCCTCCATGACAATCTGTGCACCCAAGGCGGACATTTGTTGACTGGTGGGGGTCGTGAGAGCCCTCATGACACTGTAGGCAGCCAGAACTTTTTGCTTCTACTTGTGCTTGTGTTTGGTCTACCAGGGTTGTTTTTTTAGATGGGGAAGAGGGGGGAGGCTGAACGGAGATAGGAGGGCCTCGTAAGACGTCCGTATCAGAAGCGGATAGGGCGCCAATCAACAAGGGGGAGAGGCAAAAAGAGAGCCTAGTAAGTGAGAGCAAGCGAAAGATATCCACTATAGTACATACTCCGTAGATTGCCTGTAGGACTTGTGTTACCAAAGGAAGCTAAAGGCTCTGAGTTATTGCTGTATATGTCTCGAAACCCTGAACGAGGAAAAAGAAGCCCAATCCCTCCTAAGAAGATGATGTTATCTGTTAGAAGGGGGCGGTAAAAAGCACTGAAGTTTAGGTCAATGCCAATGGGCTTGCGAATCGAGCCTGTCATCAAAGCTTTTTCAATAGGGGCAGTGGTTACAAAGCGCAAGTAGCTAAGATTCATAAAGCCCCTGAGCTTTTGAGTGACCTCAATATCTGTTCCAATCCCTCCAATAAGGATTCCTGGGTTGACAAAGTTGGATTGCCCCTCCACTTTACTGGTGGTCATGCTGGGAAAAACACTCAGGGGCTGTGTAAGGAGAGTGGCTGTTCCTCCTAGATTGAAGCCTTGTCCTAGAAAAAAGCTGAAAGGGCCACCTAAGATGTTCATATTATCTGTGACAGAATCAAACCCGTGTGCTTTTCCTTCTCCAGGATGGCGATCCCCAGAGGCAAAGAGTCCAGTCGCTTTATAACGAATCCAATTATGATCATAAGAGAGCTCAAGAAAGGCTGCTTGTGCACTGATATCTGTAGGACCTCCAGCAAGTCCATTGAAGTCATCATGTCCCCAAACCTGGTAAAACGCATGGCTGATATTCCAGCGCCCAATGTGTCCATCACCAAGCCACCCTAGATAATAGGCTTGGAGCTTATGAGGGCGAACTAAGCCTAAAGGAGACGGGCGGGCTAAGAAGCCATTTTTATCATAATAGAAGCGGTCTCCTCGATCAATATTCGCAACAAAGTTTAACTCGGCAGTATACCCCTTGCGAATGAAGTCCTGTTTATAGAGGTTGGCTATCCATACTGTTTGGCGTCGGCTGTGGAAGGTGTTAAGGCCTGAGTTGGTGTCTTTCTCTCGTGTATAAAAGAGGGCGAGATTGTATTGGTACAGGTTGTTATACGCATTTCCAAAGAGGCGAAGTCCTGTGTTGACATCATTGAAAATAAGGCCTCGGAAATCGCTATTAAAAAGCTGGTTCCCCATTTTTATTGCTAGGAAATCATAGTTTGCAGAAAGGTCAAGCAGGTGTATCTCAACCAAAGCCTCTTGCAAAGCCAAGTAGTGATCAAAGCGTCTTGTATGCTTAGTGTGTTGAAAGGAGGGAGGGGCTTCTTTAACCTCAGTAAGTAATGCATCTACATTAGAGGGATTATTGATGCCAGAAATTGAGGGTTGAGGTGGGTTTTCAGATGGTGAGCCTCCAACCCTTCCTCTTGGATCAACTTTAACCAGCCCGCTCTCCTCTGTGGAGAGATAATTTAAAGAAAGAACTGGCTCTATGCGTACAAACCACTCAAAGGGCTTAAAGGCTGTTTCTCCTTTAAAAAGATCGGCACGAAAGATGAAGTTTGTAAAAGTGAATATCTGAGAGCCATGCCCATAAAAGTCAAAAGAACCGGCTGTTGAGGCACTAATTCCAGATGGAGAGGGAAGCGTGCGGGTGTTGAAATTTCCCAATAGAGAGGCGGTTAGTGATAGAAATAGATCTTTGCCATCAATAGGGATATCGCCCTTGAGCAAGCTCTGCTCATAGGGGTGCCACGTATATTGTGTAGGATTTGATTGGTAGGGGGTCTCTGCATCTCCCTCTTGATATCGCTTCCACTGTAGGTTGACTTGCCAGCGGTTTGGTGCACGTTCTGTATTGGGAAATGCAGAGTCTGTTTTTGGGTTATCTAGGTACTCTGGAGGATGAAATACCACAGGAATAGGAGAAGTAATCGAAGGGTTTTTTTGGGCTTCTAAAATTTCATCCGTAACTTTTTCATCTCGATACCTGGGGAGGATGTCAAGCCCATACTCCTCTTGGTAAAAGGAATCCTCTCTTTGATGGACTTTGCTCGCTCCAGGGTCAGGGTTAAACTCTTCCTGGGAGTAAGTAGAGGAGGTATAAAGGGCACTTAAGAGTGTAAGAAGAGTATATGCTGAAAATCTGATCATGCTACTTTATTGTTCAATAGCAAAAAGCTATAAATAATTTTCTTTATGATCAAGGTGGGTTTTGCTTAACTGCTATAAGTAAAAAAGGAAAGAGCCATGAAAGTCCAACAATGGTTAGTCCTAACGGTCCTCTTGCTAGTTTTATTTTTTAGAGCTGATGCAATGGAGCAAACAGAGGTAAGAGAGGTCTTGCAAAGAGCAAGTGCTTATGCGGAAGGAGTGGGTGCTTCAGAAGCAACAATTGCAGTTGTAGACCGAGAGGGATATGTATTGGGGGTATGGGATTTGTCTGGCCACCCCTCTCCTCCTGATGCGCGTGTATTAGCTGCGATTTCAAAAGCAGGTACAGCTGCTTTTTTAAGCAGCAATCAACACGCATTTACAACAAGAACTGGAGGCTTCTTAATCCAGCAACACTTCCCGCCAGGTGTGCGCAATCGTCCTCCAGGTCCTCTTGTTGGGTTAGGCCTATCAAGCTTACCCTTTTCTGATACCAACCACTTTAAAACAACACCTGCAGGTGATCCTATTGCAGGAACCTCTATTGTTGGAAACCCAGGTGGTGTGCCTCTTTATAAGAATGGAGTTTTGTTAGGAGGAGTTGGTGTATCTACCGATGGAGACCTTTCTTTACAGGTTGTGCAAGAACCCACTCAAGATGAAGAAATAGCCCTTGCGGCTCAGCAAGGGCTCACACCTCATACAACAGCTATAGCAACAAATGTTGCAATTGATGGGCTTGCTCTTCCTTACATAGAAAGTTCATTATCCTCCTCTCCTGGCAGTGTTATAGGAGGAGAAGTGTCTGCGTACCCCATTCAATCCAGCCCTGCTGTCTCCTATCCCTCTTTAGCAGGATATGAAGGGGAGGTGCGTTCTCCAATTATCGCAGATCCTAAGGGAAGCTCTATTAAAGGAGAGGCTAGACTGTCAGAAGAGGAAGTACTCAACCTTATTAGGGTATGCATTGAGCGCGCGCAAAAGACTCGAGCAGGGATCCGGACTCCAAGAGGACAAGCAGCTCGACTTTTTATCTCTGTACTCAGTAATCCTGATCAAGAAGGAGAGGCCCCCGCGGTTTTAGGAACATTTCGCATGCCAGATGCCACAATGTTTAGCTGGGATATTTCAGTTCAAAAAGGACGGACGGTTCTTTTTTTCTCAAATGATCAGCGGGCATACTCGGCAAGAACCATTAACTTTCTTTCTCAGAGTCTCTATCCCCCAGGCATTGATGGCACAACTCCAGGGCCTTTTTTTGGACTGCAAGAAAAATTTTCTGATGCTTCAAGCATCAACCCTAACCTGGTGAATGGGATGACCTTATTTCCTGGAGCCTTTCCTCTATACCGTAATGGTGTCATGATTGGGGCCCTATCAGTAAGTGGAGATGGTGTGGATCAAGATGACTATGTTGCTGCTGCTGGTGCAGAGCTCTTCCCCGCTCCACAGAGTATCCGAGCGGATAAAAAAAGATTGAGGGGGGCACGCTTACCTTATGCGAAGTTTCCTCGAAATCCACAGGAGTTCTAGGGTGCTTTGAGAGCTTTAAGTCCTTGAAGAAAGTCTGCTAATGAAAAAGGAGACGATAAGTCTATTGCTTCTTCGAGTTCTTCCATAACTTGAGAAGAGGAAGTCGTCGTCTGCAAGCCCTGTAGTAGGGCTTTTGCCGCAAGGTACTGCTCATATTCTGTGAGGACAGACCAATCAGCACTTTTTAAAGAGAGTAAGCTTTTTTGTACTTGGAGAACTTTTTCTGCATCCCATTCCTCTTGAGCTGTAGTCATCTGTAGGGTATAGAAGTCCTCTTGAGGAGAAATTTGTAGCTGCTTTAGAACAAATAGGATCGCTGTTTGAGCATGAAAGCCAAAAGGGGAAAGAGCATTTTGGCTTTTTAACCAAGCATACTCTCTTAAGGAAGTCATTAAACCAACAAGCCAAAGCTTTGTTGGATTCTCTTTAAGTGGAGAGGTCCAGTGCATAGGAAGGAGCTCTATTGCTTCACTTAGGTCAAAAGGAGTAAGAAGAGGATGACCTGCAGTAAAAAGAGCCGCATCATTTGACTGATGACAGCGGATGCAGGTATCTGCAAGGATGTTTGGTTCCCTCATATCAGTCATCCCCAAAGAGACTCTTTCTTCTCTCGAGTAGTCACTACGCATATGACTAAAGTACCATTGGTCTGGGACTCCGTGACAAGAGACACAACCAACACCTTCCGCCACCCCAATACTAGGAGGGGTGGATAGAAGAGCAAGAGGAGCATGACAGCTAAGACAACTAGCTTCTTCTGCTGGATTGGTTATATTGAGATCTTCAGCAATTCTTTCCCCCCACGAGGAGCGTAAAGAGGCTCCAGCGTGTATGTGCGGATCGTACTGGGCCCAAAGTCTCCCTTGCGAGTTCTCTTCTTTTGCTCCTCCATGACAGTACGTGGTAGAGCAAGAAGAGTGTTGGTACATCTCAAGGTGAGTCTCAGCTTGCGCTGCCTGAATAAAGGTAAGAAAAGCAGAGAGAAAGGTAAAAGTGGCTTTTTTCAACAGGCTACTTCGATGGATCTTTTTTTTTGTTTGGCTACCTGCTGGTCATACTTTTCTAATGATTTGTTTTACAATTATTTTTTTAATGATCTATTACCTTGAAAAGTATTGGTATGCATACTGAAACAGCGAAGAAGGCATATAGTTGTGAACAGACCCTTGAAAGATCGACAGGTAAGGGGTGTAAGAAAAAGAGACCTAAAGACTTTAGTTCTTACTGTTATCTGGCTTTTTATCACTTATTTGTGTTGGCTTTTTTCAAAGCAAATAGCAGAAAAAATCCCTCAGTACATTTACCTTTCCGGCTGGTTGCTTTTTGCAACAATGATTTTTCTTACGCTTTACAACATGAGGAAGAAGCTTTCCTTCCTTCCTTTGCTCAGTGCTAAGCTGTGGCTGAATTGTCACCTGTATGTGGGCCTAGCTTGTATTTTACTATTTCTCATCCACTCGCGATTTACTCTACCTAGAGGAAGTTTTGAATGGATTTTGGCCGTTTTATTTTGGTTGGTTGTGGGCAGTGGGTGCTATGGCTGGCTCCTCTGTAACGTGTTTCCAAGGCGCATGCGTAGCCATGGCGGTGAAGTTCTTTATGAGAAAATCCCAGAAGCAAGAGCTCATCTCCAGCAACAGGCAGAAGAACTTGCCAAGCAATCTATTCTACTTGGTAAAGAGCGGCTGATTGCAGATCTTTACCGGACAACACTACACCCCTTTTTTGCCAAGCGCTCCATAGGCTGGAAAGATCTATGCCTAGAGAGTCAAGGAAGAGTCAATAGACTACTGAACAGCTTACAAGAAGTGTATCGCTACACAACAAGCGAAGAGCAGGAAATATTACAGCAATTTCAGCAACTCGTATTGAGCAAGCAAGCTCTTGAAAAACAACAGTTTTATCAACGCTCTTTGCGCTACTGGCTTTTTTTGCATATCCCTTTTACCTATAGCCTCTTGGTGTGCACTCTGCTTCATATTCTGCTTGTCTTGGCTTTTGCAGGAGGGGTGCAGTGACAAAAAAGCCCTCTCCATCTTTTTTTGATCCTAAAGAGTATGCTCGCCCAGGAAAAAAATGGCAGTGTGGGCATGCAGATCAAGGGTGTCCCTGCCGTATGGGCCCTGATAGTAAAGGTCGTTGCCGTGCCACTTATGAATGTCAACCAAGGCTGGTATGTAAAGAAGGAGAGACTAAAGGTAGATATCTCTGTACAAGGCCAAAGAGCTATGGTGGCTCTTGTACAGAAGGACCTTTACCAGATGGAACCTGTTGTCGCCCTATCCCTAAATGTGTTCCTAAGCGAACACTACGAGCTAAACGTGGGCTTTTGGCAATCAATGTAACAATACTAACATTCGCTTTAATAGGTGGGCTGCTTGTTAGTGACTGGCGCTATCAGTGGCTAAGTCCCGGAGAGATTTCCAACGTTCATCAGTTTTCACAGGTAGAAGAGGTAAAGAGTGCTGGATACCATTGTCAGGTTTGTCATGAAGTTGCAAAGCAAGGCATGGGAGACTGGGTACAAGCTGCTTGGCAATCACAAAATCAGTCGCTCTCTTTTTCAAAACTTCTCAGCTTTCACCCTATGCAGATGGGGAAAATGGAGCAAGCTTGTACAAATTGTCATGAGCAGACAGCTTATCACCAAGAGCTGACACGTCCATCACCGACTTGCTGGCAGTGCCATGAAGACCATAAAGGAGAAGGAGCAACCCTAGCATCAGATGATACACAGTGTATCGCTTGTCATGGGAGCACCAGGCGGATGGAAGAAGCCGCAGATCATGCTAAGCAGGTAAACTCTCCTAAGCAAGGAATGTATCAGCGCCCTCTTACAGGCTATACACAAGTGATCCATGCATTTGGTCAAGATCACCCTCCATTTCAATGGGAACAGCAAAAACCAAACGTTGATACGAACTTAAAGTTTGATCATGCCCTTCATCTATCAAAAGAGATCCCCAAGATCAAAGGGGAACCCCTTGACTGTAGAAGCTGCCATGCACGTACCCAAGACGGAGTGAACTTTCAGCCTGTGCGGTATGAAGAGCATTGCATCCAGTGCCATGAGCTGCAATTTGATCCACAGCTTCCAGACTTACATCTTCCTCATGGAGAAACACAGCTTGTCCGTGCGTTTGTACAAAGCTTACCAGCGCAGTATGAGGACTATGCAATACGCATAAAGGGCATGCACAACTTTGATGACATTAAGCAGTTTGTTTCTTCTCAAATGCAGAGGATTCGCGAGCAGTATCGAAGTGCTATCAACATAGAAAAAAGAGCTTTTTTCGGCCGAGACCTATCAAAAGAGATCCTTGAAGAAGGGAAGGGAAAAGTAGCCTCTGCACCATTTGATGGCTGTATTATGTGCCATGAGATGAATACAAATGACCCAAATACTGCCCATATTCTGCCTGTGAATCAGATTCAAAACTGGATGCCTTTAGCGCAGTTTTCTCATGAAGCTCATCAAATGATGAACTGTCAATCTTGTCATGAAATCACTACAAACGAAGAGGGGCTACAAGTCTCTTTACCAGGGGTGCAGCAGTGTACAGACTGTCATCACCCAGGAGGAGCTGACCCAAACCAATGTGTGACATGTCATACCTATCATAGAGACTCTCCAAAAATGCCGAGTGATTCTGGTATTCAAGGAGATAAGGAGTAGAGGGAGGAAGCTTTGGATTCTATACCATTATGGATCGCTTTGATTGGAGGAGCCTATCTACTTTTCCAGGGAATTAGTGCATTTGTGCGATTAACAGCAGAAAAATACCTCCTTAGGCAAGAGGGGCAGCGACTTCAGCAACAAATAGAACTCCTGTACCTTAAGCATAAGGAAGAGATCAAAAGAGAGGTTGAGTGGAAAGGGTACCGGAAGTTTGAAGTTAAAAAAAAGGTGGCGGAGTGCCAAGACGTTTACTCCTTTTACCTTGCTCCTCATGATAAAAAGGGCATCTCCCTATTCCAGCCAGGGCAGTACCTAACCTTCAGAGCACAAGTAAAAGGGCAGTCCAGACCCGTTGTTCGTTGCTATAGCTTATCAGATCGACCCAGAGAAGACCTCTATCGTGTTACAGTGAAACGGGTCCCTGAGATGAAAAGAGGAGAGAAAGTTCTTCCTCCAGGAATGGTTTCAAGCTATTTCTGTGATGAGGTCCAAGAAGGAGATATCTTAGATGTAGCCTTCCCTACAGGCCACTTTTATCTCAATATGGAGAAAAACCGTCCCGTTGTCTTGCTTTCTGCTGGGGTAGGGATTACCCCTCTGCTCAGTATGGCAAACACGATTTTAGAGCGAGCTCCATTTCGAGAAGTTTGGTTTGTACATGGCTGTAAGAATGGGGATGATTTAATTTTAAGTGATGAGGTGCGCAAACTCCCAACAAAGACGCAAACTATGCATCTTCACCTTTGCTATAGCAGACCTAAAAAAGAAGAAAAGCTAGGTCTTGATTATCATTCAGATGGAAGGGTGACGATGGATGTCCTTAAAGCAATCCTACCCTCAAGTAATTATGACTATTACCTGTGTGGACCCGGGCCTTTTATGTCTGATCTTGTAGAGGGGTTACAAGCTTGGGGAGTGCCTGAAAAAGATATTTACTTTGAGGCGTTTGGCCCTGCTTCAGTAAAGAAAGTTGCTAAATCTCCTGCAGGAGGTACTAAGGAAGAGCCAGCCTTCAAGGTAACCTTTAAAAGAAGTGAGATAGAAGCTCCTTGGAAAGAGGAAATGAGCACGTTGCTTGACTTAGCGCGGGAGCACGAGATTTATATTGATGCAGGCTGCTGTGCGGGTAACTGCGGGTCTTGCCTTGTTGCGATTCAAAGTGGAGAGGTCGAGTACCTAGATCAACCAGGGTATGATGTAGAAGAGGGGTCATGCTTAGCTTGTATTTGTAAGCCTAAAGGGGAGCTTGTCATCGATGCCTGAATCGCTACGTCATGTAATTGATAAGCCAAAAAGATGGGACAGTGCTTTTGATCCAGATATGGATCAAAAAACCGCAGCCTATATTTTGACTGTTGAGCCTTTGAGCCAGCTTTCTTCAAGCTCATTCCCAAAGAACCTGCCTCTTAAAGAGATTATTCTTAACGATTGTGCCTTAAGGACATATGGAAAAGGAGAGATTGTAGTTCGTCAGGGAGACTATGGTAATTCTGCTTTTTTTGTGATCAAAGGTTCTGTTCGTGTGGTATTGCAACCAGGACTTCCTGCTGGAGAGCTAGGCCGTAATAAAAAAAGAAAGTTTAGCTTATGGCAGCAATTCCTCAATGGCATAAAGGTAAGCAAAGAGTCTGAAGTTTTAGAAAAAGCCTATTCAAAAAGAAACAATACGCGCCTTGTAGGGGAGAAGCGTGTTTTTTTGAATGACATTCCTCGTGTATTAGATGAACAGCAAACTGCTGTGATTGGTGAAGGGGAGCTTTTTGGAGAGCTAACAGCTATTTCTCGGTTGCCACGTACAGCTACGATTTTTGCTGAAGAGGAAGGGACAGAGCTTATAGAGGTGCGCTGGCAAGGGTTTCGAGATATCTTAAAGTATAGCTCTGATCTTCAAAGTTATGTTGATGAGCTCTATCGCGAGCGAGCCTTAGACTCGTACTTTCGCTCTATTCCCATTTTTAAAAACTTAGGGAAAGAAGCTCTTGAGCAGCTAAAGAAAGATGCTCAATTTTATACGTTCGGTGAGTATTCCTGGTCTGGCGAGTTAAAAAGGCTCTCTGCTGAAGAAAGAAAGCAGCATTTTGTGAAGGAAGAGCTTGTTGTACAAGAGGATGAGTACCCCAATGGCATCTTTATGATCCGCGCTGGGTTTGCTCGTTTAAGCTGTACGAAAGGGCATGGCCAACAAACGGTCACCTATTTAGGGCCAGGTAAGCAGTATGGGTACTATGAGCTCATCAATAACTGGCTCTACCCCAATAAGACGGTGAACTACTTATATACTATGAGCGTCTTAGGGTATTTGCACACTATTTTCATTCCTACAAGAGCCTTTGAAGAGCATGTGCTACCTACACTGCCAGAAGAGGAATATCCCCCACCTATTATTGAAAAGCATGACAAGCAGCGCAAAGGCTTATCAGCTCGCTTACCTCTTGAAACTCTTGAGTTTTTCACAGAAAATCACTTGTTTAATGGGCAGAAAGCTATGGTCATCGATATGGACCGGTGTACGCGCTGTGATGATTGTGTGAGAGCCTGTGAAAGCACTCATGATGGAAACCCTCGCTTTTTGCGCCAAGGCCCCCAGACGAGCAATTTGATGGTGGCCAATGCTTGTATGCACTGCTCAGATCCAGTGTGCTTACTTGGCTGCCCTACAGGTGCAATTTACCACGACGAAGGCAAGAAGGGGGAGGTGGTGATTAATCCCAATACTTGCATTGGCTGTGGAATTTGTGAAAGTAATTGCCCTTATAATGCCATCCGTATGGTAGAGCCTCGCTCTAAAGAAGGGGCATTTCTTGTGGATCAGCAAGCTAACCCTATTTTAAAAGCTACAAAGTGCGACTTTTGTGTTGAGCAGAATGGAGGGCCTGCTTGTGTTCGAGCTTGTCCTCATGATGCTTTACGTCGTTTAAACCTAAATGATCTGGCTAGCGACCCAAAGGCAATCGACTTTTTAACACGCTAAATACTCTTTTCCAAATAGAGTGTTGTGAGTGTGTAGGGAAGAGAAAAGGAAGAAGAGGTATCTATATCTCGCAAAACATCCTGAAGAAAAGCATCTTGCAACTCACAAGGAATGGGAGCTAATAGGCTGAGCCACCCTTTTGCATAGGCAATAAAGGCATCAAAAGAGAGGTATTGAGCTTCTTTCTGGACCACATGACGAACAAGAGGCTGGTAGTTTAACTCCTGAATCACCTGGTCTATCGATGCTTGTGAGAGCATTGTATTTAAAGCGCTTACTTTCCTGAACTCTTGCCAGCGAGGAAGATCAAGAGCTCGAGCAAAGAGTTGCCAATATGCTGATTCTAAAGGAAATGTCAGAAGCAAAAGGCGACCATAAGGTACTAGAGCTTGGTGGATATGCTCTAGGGCTTGTTTCGGCTGATTCATCCAGTGCAAGGAGCAAAATCCAGTAATGAGATCATACTTTTCCTGATCATCAAGAGCGAGCACATCTTGTACAGCAAAGCACAAGTTTTCAGCTTGATAGTCTTGCTGAGCAAGAGAAATCATGTCTGGGGAAAAATCAATAGCGTGAACTTTGCCTAAGGGTACCTGTTTGGCAATCTCCATAGAGACCTTCCCATCTCGACAACCAATGTCTAAAACATGCTCTGTGCCTTTAAAAGAGTGAAGAGCCAGCGATTGTTGACTTAACGACTTTTGTACAGAGGAGTTTGTTTTATAGTGCTTAGCATCAAGAAGATCTTGGCAAAGTGGCATAGCTATGGAAAAGGCCTAGTTCGTGAGTAGATGGAAAAAGTTTGTCATAACCAGAAATTTATGAAAAGAAATGCCAAAGTCTGTTGAAGATCTCTTCAACACCATTTGTTTGATAGATGGACTGACAAAAGCGAGACATTTTTTCTCGTTTGGCAGCTTCTGTCCAAAGAGTATAGGCGCGCTTGGCTAGTGCAGCACTCTCATGCTCTTTGCGGATATCGACTCCAATAAAGGCTTGTCCATTTAAAGCTGTCTCTATGCTAGGGAGCTGATTATCTACCAAGCAAAGAGCTAGTGAAGGCACCTGCATATAAATCAACTCTTTCAAAGTAACACCTGCGCTTGTAATAGCCATGCCACATTGGCTCATGAGTTGTGCCATATTGCGCACATCTTTATGGACCTTCACCTGGGGGTAGTGGTGAAAGGCTTGAGCCACTTCTTGGTCTGCAGCGAGAGCTCCAAGCACTAAGTCTAAAGGTAAAGAAGAGTCTAAAGAAAGAAGGGATTGAGAGATCTCCATAGAGAGGTTTTTGACATCAGACCCTCCAAATGTTAGCAAAAAGCGAGCTCTTTCTTTAAAAGAAGGAATAGAAGCCTGTAAAAACTCCTGCCGGAAAATTTGATACTTAGGCCCAAGAAGCAGCTCCTTACATCTTTTTTGATCACTGTAGTTTGCAGGATCTGTATGAAAGGAAGGGTTGACGATGAAGTCTGCTTGATCAGTAACAGTGTGATCTCCATCATCAAAAAGCACAATAGGAATAGATAGGGAACCCAATCCTAAAGTCTGTTTTGGGTGTAGAAAGTAGGTGTCAATAATCAAGGCACAGGCATCAAACTTTTCTTCCACCTGGCATAAGGGAAGAGTAGGGGCCGAGATGGCAGCAAAGCCCTCTTCCTCAACCCTCTGTATGGTAGATGGCTGCATATCTCGATAGATAAAAATTACCGAAAAACCAAGCCTTCTAGCCTCCTGAGCCATTGCTAGTTGGCGCATAAGGTGACCACACCCTCCATGAGGCGAGGAGTCTATATACAAGACGATGTTTTTTTTACTATTCATCACTAGACCTCTATGCTAGATAGGAGAAATCAAAGGAGGCACAGATGTACAAGTTGACAGAAGAGGAGAAAAAAGACCACAACCTACTTTTGGCGTATGAGCGGACCGTTCTTGCTAGAGATCGAACAACCTTAGCTGTTTTGCGCACAGCTCTTTCATCCATTGCGGTAGGAGCTGCTTTTATTGGGTTTTCAGATACGAAAAGCTGGTTTGAATGGTTTGGGTGGAGCTTCATTGCGATTGGTGTATTAAGCTTTTTAATTGGCTCCGCCTGCATGCTTCGCTCTCATGGGCGACTCATGAAGCTATCCAAGCTTGTGAATAAGAGTCGCTAAGAGGCGCTTTGAAGCTTCTCAATGTCTCCACCAGTAATGGATGCGATATTCCTTGAAATCTTATCGTAGCTCCAGTTCCACCACTGGATTTTCTCAAGTTGTGTAATGACTTCTTCTGCAAAGCGCTTGCGTATGACCTTTGCAGGGTTCCCCACAGCGATGGAGTAGGGGGGGAGATCCTTAGACACAACAGCTCGAGAGCCAATAATGCATCCGTTACCAATGGTGACACCTGGCATAATCACGGATTCGTGTCCAAACCAAACATCATTCCCAATGACTGTGTCAGGCTTATTTGGAAATGTTAGTTCATACTCTCCCCATCCAGGGCAGTCTTCTTCATTATATTTTGCAAAAATGAAAAAAGGATATGTAGAAAAGCCATCCATATGATGGTTTGCATCATTGAGGACAAATTTCGTGCCAGCAGCTATAGCGCAGAACTTGCCAATTGTTAGCTTACTTGATACCCCAAAGACCACATTTTCCTTTTCGAAATTTTCCGGAGGGGTTCCCGCATAGTAGGTATAGTCCCCAATGGAGATATTGGGGTTTGTGATGAAGTTTTTCAGAAAGATCACATCTTTTGTTGCTTGGGAAATAGGATATAGGGTGTCCGGAGAGAGCATCTTCAGCCTCATTAAGATAAAAGTAGACCTAACTTACTTATTTTATTAGTTTTTTGCACATATAAGTCTGTTAGTAAGCAGATGAATAAATTGATGGGAGTGTAGATATGTTTTTTGCAAGTAGTCAGCCTATTGAACAATACATCGTTCAGGATCGTTATGAAGAGCGTTTCAAACAAGCCGAAGAAAAAGCAGAAGAAGTGAAAGAAAAAATCGAAGACCATTCAGAAGAGTGGATAGAGTCTGCGAAGGAAAAGATTGCAGAGTGGTCAGACCAGGCAAAAGAGGCCCTTGAAGAGTGGCAAAAAAAAGAGATTAAAAAGCAGTCCTCTTCATGGAAGGAGCACTTGAAAGAGCTTTTTGAGGATTAAAAAGTTTAAGGATTGCCATTCCTTAACTATCTTTTGTTTAGCTTGTTGGGGGTTTATTAGGTTAAGATGAGATAAAATTTATTTTACATAAATATTAAACATGCTTATTGCTTCGCTTGAAGGGGGTTCTCAGCTTCATGGCTGAGAACCTAAAACCTATTTCTTATTTGGGAGGGGAATATGGGTGATTCAATAAGAGTGAAGCAAGAGTTTATACCAAAGACACTACTGCTCTCTGGTTCTACAAGCCCTACTTCAGGCAGTCATGCTAGTTCGATTGCAGAAAGAGTTAAGCTGCGTAGACTCGCTCAGGCAGGTCAAGAGCTAACCGCTAAAGATATACAGAAGATAGAAAGTCCCAGCACAGAAAGTTTAAAAGCAAAAGCAGCTTTTAGAGGCTGCAGAATACGAGCCACTTTGAAAGAGCAAGGAGCAAGTCATTTAGTTGAAGACCTTTTAAACAAAGACCAGCAACTGCAAAAGCTGATCTTTTCCATGCAGAAAAAGTTAGGTATCTCAAAATCTCGTGGATCAATCAGTTATCCACAGTACCTACAAGCGATGGAAAAGTTGAAAGGGTGCCTTGAAGAGTTCAAAGGAGTCGATCAAGACCTGAAGCTCTACCTCTCTAAACATGCTCAAAAAGACCTTCGCCAACTGCAAAAAAAATATAGCGATCGATTGAGTAAAATCGAAAAAAGCCTGTTTTCAATCTCAAAAAGCTATGGAGGGCTTTCTTTAAAGTCATTAATGGCAATGCATCCCTCTTGCCAAGCGATATCTAAAGACTTTTTGGGGTATGACCTTTCCTTTCATCCCACAGAGTGGAAAGAGGTAACCACGCGGCTCAATAGAAAAGAGCAAATCCATCCATTAGGTTGTTCTCAAGAGGTGTTCATGCATGCTCTTACAGAGAAAAAGCCCTTCTTTACTCACCTTCAAGAGAGAAAAGAATGCAACCCCTATGATTTAGTCCATGGCGCCTCTTTAGTTATCCCTATTTCAGAAAGCCAGGCTGTTGTTGTACAAGGGCACTTTTCACAAGACTTGCTTGGTGCTCACCTTATTCATGATGAGCTGCGTTTAAGGAAAGAATCTTTTGCCAAAGCTCTCCAAAGAGAACACTCTCTTCCAGAAGACTTTCGTGATAACTTTTTAGAGTTTTACTCTACAACCAAAGACCTAGTTGTATTATCAGACGAAGAGTGGATCTCTTTAGCTCGTACAACCTATGAAAAAGCAGAAAAACTTGAAGAGTCTGACTTTACTCTTCTTCCTGGAAAGTTCCTTCAAGGTACTACTGAGAAGAAACTTGAAGTGATTAGCCTGCTGCTTTTACTCGATGATGATGAAATGGCTGTCTACTTTCAATCCATGCTAAGTGAAGTCTCCCCACAGCAAGCTAGGTGGGTATTTGATAGCTTGCCATATGCCTTCCAAGAGAAACTCAAAAGTGCCCAGATTAACTATGAAAAAACAAAGGAGCGTTTGACAGAAGAAGCAGATCATAGCTTAGACTTAGAGGCTCGGGTCATCGCCTCAGGCATGGATGAAAGGGTGAAGTCTTTAGCTCTAATTAAAGCAAGGCAAGCTAAAGTCGATACAGAAGAAGGAGCAAAGGCGAAAAAGTGGGTTGAGTCTTTGCTGAAGTTACCTTTAGGTGAATACACAGCTCCTCCTGTCTCTATGGAGAAAAACTCTCCAAAGGAAATTGCTGACTATATGCAGGCGTTCTCAGAGAATCTAGACTCTGCTGTTTATGGTCATGAGCTAGCAAAGAAGCAGCTTATGCGTGTAATGGGGCAATGGATTGCAAATGGAGGGAAAGGAGGTGAAGTAATTGCTATCCAGGGTCCTCCAGGTAATGGAAAAACCACTTTAGCAAGAGAAGGAATTGCTAAAGCTCTGGGTCGCCCTTTTGCCTTCATCGCAATAGGGGGCGCGCAAGATGGTGCAACTTTAGTGGGTCATGACCAGACTTATATCGGAGCCAAGTGGGGGAAAATTGCTCAAATTCTCATGGAGAGTAAAACCATGAACCCCGTGATTTACATCGATGAGTTAGATAAAATTAGCCAAACAGAACGAGGAAAAGAGATCATAGGGATCCTCACACACTTAATGGACTCTTCCCAAAACAAAGAGTTTGAAGATGTGTATTTTGATGGAGTGAAACTAGATCTTTCAAGAGCTCTATTTGTTTGCTCTTACAATGATGAAGAAAAAATAGACTCTATCCTTCAAGACCGCATGATCACAATTCGTACAAAAGGGCATAGCAAGGAGCAAAAAGTTGAAATTGCACAACAGCACCTTTTACCGAACATCTTATCGAATGTCTCGATGAAAGCTGAGGATATTGTATTTTCAGAGGAAATCATCAATTACTTAATCGATAAGTATACACATGAGGCTGGGGTACGCCGCTTGAAAGAGTGTCTCGTGAGTATCGTAAGAGAGGTGAATTTAAACCGGTTGCAAACACCAGGGTTTTCTTTGCCAGTCATAGTAGACCGTGATCTTGTTCATCAGTGTCTTGAAGAGCCAAGGATCCAAGAAGACCATGTGAGTGATACACCTCAGGTAGGAGCAATCAATGGTCTTTATGCCGATACGGCTGGGGGAGGAGGGCTAACTGTTATCCAAGCATTCCGAACTCTTGCAGAGACTCACCTTGCCCTTCACCTAACAGGGAATCAAGGGAAAGTTATGAAAGAAAGTATGCAGGCTGCAAGAACTGTAGCTTGGAACCTCTTACCCAAAGAGCTACAGGTTGAAATACGAGCAAACCCAGCTTTTGGTTTGCATGTGCATACTCCAGAGGCTGCAGTTCCTAAAGATGGCCCTTCTGCAGGAGGAGCGATTACAACGTCTATCGTCTCTCAACTTACAGGGATCCCTATTCGTCCAGATGTAGCCACCACAGGAGAAATTGACCTAAGTGGAAATATCAAAGCGATAGGAGGGCTAGAGTATAAGCTCGTAGGAGCTAAAAAAGCTGGCGTGAAAAAAGTATTGATTCCGAAAGAAAATGAGCAAGATCTTAAAGAGGTTCTTGAGCGATATCCAAACCTTATTGGAACTGATTTTCAAGTGATTTGCGTAGGAAATATTCAAGAACTTCTAAAACATGCTTTAGAGGAAAATGATCTTTTTTCTGCATAAGAGCAAATAAAGAGGGGGCTTAAGCCCCCTCTTTTTATGGGAGAGTTAGTGAGGCTTCCTAGCAAAAAATCTTGCTTTTCGCTCTCGCTTTATACTCTTAAACCTTGTTTTCTTTTCATAGGGAGGAAGAAGTTTTAGCTTTGCCTCTTTAGGCATAGCCTTATAGTAAGCTTTGACAACTTTTGCCTGGAGCTTTAATTCCTCCTCTTCCTTGTCTAAGAAATTTTGCACCCACTGTGTGGCATTTGCGGAGATGTTTTTACAGAGCTCAGGATGGCTCTCGCACCATTCAATTTTTTCTAGGAGGTCAGAGTAATCATCTTTTAAGGGGACATAATGTACGTAGGGCTGAAGCTGGAACTCTCTTAACCAGCTTTCAAAAAAAGGAGGCTGCATAAGGACGACAGAGTTGGAGTAGAGCTTCCACTGTAAGCCAGAGTCTTTATCATTGCCTTCGACAGAAATGATGTATTTGTATTGAAGCATCTCCTCTATAGAAAGACGGTCCTTAACATGAGGCTTATACATCTCTGAATGAGAGGCGCCCTGTTGGCAGATGAAGCTATAGCCAACATCAATGCGAGGATCTTCAAGGTGGCTCCAAGCAGAGGCTAGCTTGTAGCGCGGCTGTTCATGTTTTGGTAACCGATTGGTTCCTGTCGTAGTCCCTCGCCAGATCGCATAAGGAAGCTTCTCTTCAAGTGATAAGTTATCTTTAAAGTCATTTAATGTTCCCCAGTGACGAAATCGATTGAGGTTGGCAATAGTTAGCCGAGAGCTATCTTTAGGTCGCGTTTTTGCAAAAGCTACGAGGCCATTTGGGGGGTCTATTTGGATATCTCCTACAAGAAGTCGGAAAGCAGCTCCCTTAGGAATATAGTTTTTCTTTTCTGCATAGAATAGGAGGTCTTGAAATGGAAGAATGTAACTCTCTACTAGGTGAGATTCAGGAACATATTCTAGATCTGCTACAAGAAGTCGGAAAGCAGTTCCCTTACGAATATAGTTTTTATTTTCTGCATAAGTCATATATTGAGAAGAGCTTATGATAGTCAGCAGCACCCCGGGTATTTCTGTACATGTTGTATCTTTAGATTTCTCCTGCCACTCCCAATTCATTGGGCCGTGATAATATTTAACAAGTTGGTTATTTCCTGTCAGGGGGGCTAAAAAAGCAATCCATATACAAGTAAAAAGTAATGCTTTCACTCTTGTAACCTCTCGTTATTTTAGTTGCTTAGAGAGAGTCTTTATTTGAGAAATAAAATGCAAATTTTTAGTTGCGTAAATTTATGGCAGTGAATAACTTGCTTTGACCTGTAAGTTTAGACTTGATTAAAGAGGTAATCCCTTGCTTAAAAAGAAAAAGATATACTTCACCTTAGTTGTAGTTCTTGCTGTTTTAGCCTGCTCCTTTATTAAGCTGGGGAATTTTAGGACCTCCAATGCAGATTTAACCGTTATAGGGATCGCTGATGTGAAAGATGGGATCGGTAATCATGCAACTTCAGCCGTTGAGTGTACACAGCAAGCGCTCAAAGTAAACTATCTAGGACGGTATAAAAACTCTGCAGGTTGTGTGTCAGATAGCACACATAAAATTCTATCGAACCCTATTGGTAAGTACTTCAGTTTGAATCGGGCTCTAGGCAAAGTGATTCTTTATACAGATACGATGTTTACTTTTCCGAAGCCTTTCAAGAACTATCATCTGAGTAAGATAAACAAAGATAAGCATATTCGAATTGCCTTTTCTGTCTGGGAGTCAAACTCTCTTCCTTATGTTTTTGTAAAAAAGCTAAACGAAAATTTCGATGCAGTAGTCGTTCCAGATCCTTTTTTAGTTGATGTATATCGCAATTCTGGAGTGAAACTTCCTATTTTGACCCTCGAACTTCCTGTACAGCTCCAGGATTTTCATGAGTTACCCCTTAAGAAGCAAAAACAAGATATTTTTGTTTTTTCCTGTTTAGGCTCATATATCGAAAGGAAAAATCAGCTCACATTAGTCCGAGCTTTTGCAAAAGCTTTTGGAAATAACCCACATGTAGCCCTAGTTATGAATGGTCGGAACTCTTATGGGGGATATTATGAGCAAGTCACGGAAGAGATTAAAAACCTTGGGTTGCGTAATGTGAAAGCCACAGAAAACCGCCTTTCCAGAGAAGATTATGTCAACTGGTTTAGAAATATTGATTGCTATGTCAACGTGTCACATGGTGAAGGATATTCGATTAGCCCAAGAGAAAGCTTAGCTTTAGGCATCCCGACAATTTTAACACGAACAACAGCTCAAGCCCAGATGTGCGGTCTTGGTGCAGTGCGAGCAGTGGAAACAACAGAGAAGAAGCTCTTTTGGAGAGCTTCTGCTGCACAAAATCATGTGTTTGATGGACAGCAAGATGTTTGCTCTGTAGATGCCTTAGCGGAAGCTCTTTTGGATGTGTATCAAAACTATGAGAAGTTTCTTGCAAAGTCTGAGGAAGCGCGAGAGTGGACAAAGCACCTTCTGCCTGAAAATTTAGCAGCTTCCTATCAAAACTTAGTTAAGCCTAAGAAGTTGCAATTAGGAGAGGAGAATAAAGTTTCCGCAGAGGGACTGACCTTGAAATCTGAAAAACTTTTTGAAAAATATAGAAGAGTTGTTGGCAGTGATTTAGCAGATGAGACTGTCGAGAAGGCTAGCAAACCTGTCGTATTTAGCCAAATTTAACTTCTGGTGAGCAGAGGTTAAATTTTTAATTCTAAAATTTTTATAAAGTTGTAGTTGTTTAATTGTTAAAAATGATATTCTTGATGTTTTCTTAACTTTAAGAGATTCACAAGAAATGTCTTGCTGCTCACGCTCTCGTCCTGTACATCCTACTCATGATGATTTACGAACTTTACGTAGGTCTGACAGAGGATCCCAGCTCAGTCAACCAACTTCTTCTAGTGAGAGTTTAGCAGCTCTCTTTAACCGATACTGTTGCATTTGCGATGAAGTAAGCTGTTGCTCGTCTTCTGCTGAGGATAGACAGATTAAAGTGCACTCAGCACCTCCACCGACAGTAGGAGCGAGTAAAGATCAGGTTCCTCAGCCTCAGCCACAGTCATTAGAAGATGCCTTAGAAGCACGGTCTTCCTATGCAGGGATTAGTTGTATTGAACGAGAAACAATTGAAGCATCTAGAGAAGCAGCTCATGCACTTGCTAAGCAGCACTATGTTGATGAAGTTACGGAGTTTAATCGTTCATATAAGAAGATTGAATGGAAAGAGACGGATGAAAGTGGATTAGAAAGACGCTATGTAAACCCTGCAGAGCTTCATCAGGTTATCACAGATTCTATTGAGTTGATTAACATTAGTGGCCCAGATAAAAGCACATTGCAGCGTATTGCAGACGAGTGTCGGGCTCAAGCGGATCAACAAGTTGAAAAAATAGAAGTTCCTTCAGCCTTTCAAAAAATCCGAAAAAAACTCTCTTTGGACACAGTAGGCGATCTTCTTTTAAGAGAGGGGGCTGAAGAGGACTATAAGGAGCATTTTGCTAGGATTTATCAATCTGCTATGACTGGATCTCACTAAGGATAAAGTGAGTCAAACAATTGATGAAATCTCACTTTTAAATCAGTGATTTTTTATATATCTGGTTTTCTTATAAAGAGTTAGCTCTCTAATACGCCTTGAATTTATCAACTTAAAGCTCCTTTGACCGATAGGTACACTATGTGAAAGCATTAGAATGTACCCGGTTTTATATAAGGAGGGGTTGATGGACTCTGTTAAATTAGCTGCAGAAGGATTTTATAAAGCTCTAAATGCTCTATTTGTGGGGGAAATGACCCCTATGAAAGAAGTATGGTCTCACAAAGATGATGTGACCTATTTAGGGCCTCATGGGGGGATTCTTGTTGGTTGGGACCATGTATGTGCTGCTTTCCAAAAACAAGCAGATCGCCTTCTCGGAGGAGAAATCCAGTCTGAAGATATGTATGTGTTTGTACATGGCGATATAGCATTCACTCAGAATTATGAGGTTGGACGTAATATCGTTGATGGAAAAGAGGTGACAGTCAAGATTCGTGCACTAAACCTTTTTCGAAAGGAAGAAGGAGTGTGGAAAATGATTTCCCATCAAACAGATGAGCTCCCATATCTATAGGGCATAAAGCGATCAGCCCCTTTCTCTATAAAGGGGCAGGTTTATCGATTACTTGAATACCCATCGATCTTTTTCAAAAACGAAAAGACTCTTCTCTGTAAATGAACAGTCAGAACCTTTTCTCTCAATGTGGGCTGTGAAAGTTACGTAAGAAAAGGGAAGCCCATTTTCCTCTGATAAGATGGTAAGACCTACAAAGTCACACTGTGTAGAAAACTCCGATATCTCTTTTTTCCATAACTCAATATCAGATTGAAAGTGGGGACTTTGGGGATGAGTTGTTTGGATAATATAGTCAGGTAAGTTCAAAGCATAAGCAGCGTATCTAGAGCGCATCAGCTGCAAGGGGGTTTGTGGGAGCTTTTCATTATGATGAAAAGGTTGACAGCATGCCTGATAAGTTAGGTGACTATGACACGGGCAGGGAAAAGACATAAGGGCCTCGAAGAGAATACAATACAGGATTAAATGTTAGATGTATTGTATGAATAATGCAAAATCTCTGTCCTATAAACAGCTTTGAGCCAGTTCAGCAGGGCTTCTTTTTAAAAAGGGATGGTTGAGCATATCTTTCGCTTCAAAGCTCGCAGATACGCGAACCTCTCCATTTACATAAGTATACTCATGATGTAAGCACTTATTGATGAAATCAACAAGTAAGGGGCACTCTCCTTCCCCTGCAAAGATTTGGCTAGGGAAGTCCCAATGAGCATGGCTACCACGTAATAGGTGCACAAGTGTCATACCTAAAGAGTAAGAGTCTACCTCATTGCCATAGACAGGGTTATAGTGCATAGAGGGAGACATATAATCAGGAGTTCCCCTTTTAGGGGATAACTGTAAATGTCGTGTAGAAGAAGCCATCTGAGCATCTTCAGCCTCCATCAGTCCTGAATTTGTTCTCAAAGAGCGCACAAAGCCCATATCAGCCAGTTTATAAGAGATCCCAGATGCTCTATCTGCACATGCTTCAGTCATAATATTAGAAGGCTTAATATCACGATGGACGAGTCCATGACTTTGTAAGTGAAGAAGGGCTTTAGAGAGATCTTGGATTAAGTGCTGGTAGTTTTCTAACATAGACCGAAGGCTTTTTAGAGCCTTTGGATCTCCTTGGCGAGCTTTAGCTAACTCTTTTTTAGCAATACGAAAGGAAGTCACTTTTTCTTCTAGAAGAGAAGATAGATCTCCTCCACTAAGATACTCCATCACGTGAACAAGGCGCTTAGGGCGATAAGGTAATAGTTCTACTTCTGTTGTAAATAGAGTTCTAACAAGGTTAGGGTGAGGAGGAACTTTTGTTACCAGCAGCCTCTCTCTTTGGGAGATGTACGAGTCTTTAAACTTATGCCCAATCACTTTGATTGCATACTGTGCCTTCTTGTGTACTAACCGAAACACTGAACCAAAAGACCCCTGGCCAAGAGGTGAGAATTTTTTCTTGCGTAAGCAACAGCCTGTTTTGAAGTACCATTTTTGGTATTTTTTTCTAAAAACCTCAGAAATCGACCTGACAAAGTGGTCACTTACTGCAGGGCTTTTACTAGATTGTAAACCCTCTAAGACTCTTGAGGCAGCCCTGCGGTAGCGAGCCATATCGACAAAGTTTTTCTGTAAGGAAGCTTGCTCTTTTACTTTTTCTCTAGGGATTCTTCTAGGAGGAATGATAGGGGGTTTAGGGTAAGGGGAAAGAGTCTCCCGTGCATTTGTAGATAAGTCACTAGGGAGAGCTTCTCTCATCTTTTCCCATGAATCAAAGCCTTTAGATGAACCTGGTTGCTTAGATTCTTCCTCACCGAAAGTTGTTATAGGATTTGGAATTGAAAGAGGAGGAGGGCGATTAGAGGAGGAAAGGGCAGACATGGAAAATTTTTAATGTAAATTTTTTGTTATGTGTATGCCAGTGTTATGTAAAATTTAAAATAATAATTTTCCTGTGTGGGGAAACTTCATTGAAGGGAACTTTTGACTTATGGTTTAAATGTTTGATTATTAGATATTTAATAGTATTTTGTGTTAAAATTTTTCTATTTGTATAAAGAGTAAAATTTTATGAGCTTTCCTTCTGACCGCTTCATTCCACAAAGGCATCCATCCTCTTTAAAAGAACCTTATTGGCAAACCCTAGAGAGCTTCAAGCCAGATGCAAAAGGTATTGTTCGTAAAGAATCTGTTCAAAAGACCATTTTCAATGTTGTGCAAGCTGCTTTACTGACAGAGAAGCTTCCGTCAGAAGCAAGAAAAGAAAGAGTTTTACAGTTTAAAAGCAAAGACCCTCAGAAACTCCAGCAGAAAAATAAAGCTCTTAGAATTCCATATTTGGCCAAGCAAAGAGAAGAGGTGGATGCCCTTTTAAATGAGAAAGTTTTAACAAGCATCCGTTTGGATGTGGTTAAGGTGCTAGACGCTCCTAATCTGATAACCTCAGAGTTTGCATATCACCTCATTGCTATGACAAAAAATCCCCCATATATATTTGCCATTGCACTTGCAGATCACCTCTACTTGCTAAATACGGAGGGCGTGATAGGTAAAGTTTCACTTGGCCTTAGTCAAGGGGATGTGATCTCATCTATTTCTTGGCTAAAAGATGGAAAAACCCTTTTCATTGGAACAAAAAATGGCACCCGCTTTTTCCAAGAAATCTCAATTCCTGAGGAGGGAGGGTTTGCTCTTCAAAGTCGGAAAAAAGAAGAAGGGAGTTTTACAGTTCATGACATAGAGCAAATGGACTCTTCTCTTCTAGCTATTGCTACAGCTGAAAATGGCTCACTACTACTTGAGAAAGAGGGAAGGGAACCTCTCAAAGTAGACCTTACACAGTTTGGAGCAAAAGGCTTCCCCATCAGCCTTTGCCGATCTCCTCTTAAAAAAGAAACTTTAGCTATTGGAATGAGCTCTGGTCAGTGCTTAATAGTAAAGGTCACTAGTTCATTAGATGTCCAACTTATTGGATCTTTTAAGCTAAAGGACTCTGTAAAAGCTATAGCATGGCATCCATCGAAAGAGAACTATATAGCTTGTGGTGGAGGTCAAAAAGATCCCCGTATTGTAGTTTGGGATATTTCTACAGGAAAAATGGTTGGAAATAGCTTGGTGAATACAGGAGCAACAGTACATCATCTCCATTGGTTATCTCATCATAAGCTTTTATCAACACATGGAGAATCCTCAGATCAAAAAGGGGTTGCGAGGAATAATGTTCTTTCCTGGCATGTGGAATTGAACAGAAGGCATTTCATGCAATTGCCAGGGATAACCTTATCTAGAAGCCTATACAAAGAAAGTAGCACAAGGGATGAGGAGGTCACACATTTTGCTACTTATGGGGATGATCATGTAATTATTACAGGTGGACAGGCAAAAGAGTCGGTGAGCTTTATCAAAACTCCTCTTCCTAAAGCACCAAAGCCTATGCCTAAGCCTTCTAGTTTAAGTATGGTCCTTCGGTAACACCACTTCATTCTGCATGAGGATAATCCGTCCAAACTTTTTCTACCCAAGCTAAGTATTCTTTATGGTTTGTGGCATGAGAAAGGGAGAGGATGACTCGGTCTAGAGACTCAATAAGGTCCTCTTTGCCCTGTTGCTTACAAGTGCTTTTCATTGCACCTTGCAACTTGAATAGATCATTAGCTTTTCCTTTCGTCTCTCGGTTATAGATAGTTCTATATTGAAAGCCTTCAGGGGTAAACTTAAACTGATATTTGTACTGAACCAGCCATTGAGGGTCCCATCCCTCACCCATTTTAACCCACGCTTGCTGCAATTGCCTCTTCAGGTTACTGGAAAATGTTTCCTTATTCGCTTCAGAAGCTCTCATCGCGTGGTGCAATTCTTGAATCAGGCTTTTTGAAAACCCTTGTTTTTGCAGGTAATCAGCTCTTTTTTGCCACAGGCTGACCTTCTCCATAGATTTTTTACTATCTAGAAAGAGTACTCGCTTTTTAGGGCTTGGCTCTTTCGGAGTGAATGAGTTTTGAAACTTGCCTTCTACACCTTCCAGAAGATCAGAAAAAAGCTTCTTAAATGTTTCAGCCTTAGCGCTAGGGTGAGTGATTTCTCCTCGGTTTTCACGAAATAAAGTTTCGATTTGTCTTAGAGTGTGTGGATGCACTCCTACTGAAGCTTCTTTTAAGATCTCTATATAGGGGCGTACATGGCCCTCATAGGAGGTTTTTTGAGAGCGCATACTTAGAGCTTCTTCACCATAGAAAAAGCTTGTTACTTGGTCCTTTAAAGGTTTGAAATCTACCTTTTCGCTGAGTTCCTCCAAGGCCTCTCTAGCCTCCTCTACTAGGCTAGGTTCTGCTCCTTGAGAGATCACCTTTTGCAGGTTGTCACGGCAGAGCTTAATTTCTTCTATTTCACGGAAAGTGTCGGCTGAGATCCCAGATATGGTATCTTTTGTAGACTGTAAAAGAGAAGAGAGCTCCTCCTGGTGTTTTTCTTGGCTTTCTTTGACTTGTCTCAGAGTTTCTCGAGCAGCTGTAGTGGAGGGAGGAAGACTTGCTTTTTCAGTTATTGTATCTAGGCTATGCAATAAGTTTTCTGCTCTTTCAATCTCTTTAGAAGCTATTGCATAAGGAGGTCTTTCTTGTGCTTTAACTAAACACTCTTTTATTTGAGAGGAGAGATCTTTCCCAACAATTTCTGCAAACTCAATCACCTTGCCTTCTATATCTGTACCTTTAGCATCCGTTTGCAGTTGTATGAACTTCTCTTGTAGTTCCTTATAATTAAAAGACTCCCTATTTAGAAGGTGGTGTAAATTATCTAACTCTTTTAAACACAAATGGTTGTTTATAGATGTGCTTAACTTGTTGTGGACCTCTGTTCTTAGCCCGCTAAAAAAGATCTTTCGAAATCGTAAATTTCTGTTTTCTTTAGTAAAAGTCTTCATTTCTTTAAGAATAGGATCATAGTTTTGGCCTGTTTTCAGAGCCTGCTCACTTAAATGATTCTTTGCGCGCCTAGCCCAAGAGCTTTTGCTTTCCCAAAACTTAGAGCCAGGCAATGTTACCTCGACCTCTTTGCCCCCTAGCTTTCCTTTAACTGTACTTCCTCTTAATTGATAAAGGCTTTCAAAGCCTTCAGCGCGTTTTGTACCAGAGGTTTCAACTCTTAGAGCATTCATAGTTACTTCTATTGTTATGTTAATATTAACTTAATTTTATTTTTGTTACTATTTGTTGGTCAAATTTTATTTTTATTTTAACAAAGTTTACTACTCGGTTGGCGGTGTTTTTTGCTCTAAGTTTTTGGGAGACAAGCTGATGAAGGAATAATAGTAAGTGATTAAATGTTTACCGGCTAAGGGTGCTGCTTATATAGGTCAGCGCCAGTGTACGAGGTCTTGCTTTTAGAAAAGGATGCTCTAATATTTCTTCCATATGGAGCTCCCTTTTAGCTTTAGTACACCTATAGATTAAATCAGTAAGAAGAGGAAAATCTCCCTCCAGCCACTCTAATTCTGGACAAGGCTTTCTTAAGGGATGTCCTAAAAGCAATTGAGCAAGAGAAATTCCAAATTGCTGAATATCTTCATTGTTGTTTGCTAAAGGTTCTGGAAAAAGCCTTGTGTGAGCTGCTACTTTGCGATCTTCACTTTTTAATAACCCTGACCTTGTTTCACAAGAGCGCGTAAGTCCAAAGTCTGTTAGCTTATAAAAAAAGCCAGTCCTTCGCTCTTTGCATCTTTCAGCTAAAATATTAGAAGGGACGACAGCTCCATGGATGAGCCCATGTGTTTGCAAGTGAAAGAGAGCATGGACTATATCTCTGATTAAGTGCTGATAGTTTTCAAAGTGAAGCTCTAGATGATCTAAGGCCAGCATCTCTCCAGTTAAAGCTCGAGCCATAATATTAGCATCTATTTTTAGTGGAGAGGTTAGAGTCTCTTTCTTTTCTAAGCTTGTCCCATCTACTAAAGGCATGATATGGGCTAGCCCATTTAGGTTTTTAGGGCCAAGCTGAAGCTCCATAGAAAAGAGTGTATTCACTAGATTGGGATGGTGAGGAATAGTTGCTAATAATACCCTTTCTCGCTGTCTGCTGTATGCATCTATGTTTTGCAGGATAACTTTTACTGCATAGCTCTGCCCCTTGAACTTTACTTTAAAAATGTCACAAGAGCTCCCTCTGTATATTCTAACGAGTTTCTTTTTACAGCGACATCCTGAAGGAGCCTCAAACTTTTGATAGGCCTTTAAAAAGTACAGAGAGAATTTCTCAATAAATGAGTCACTTACTTGTTCTCTCCTTGCTACTTTTAGGCTTTGAAGCTCTCTGGCAGCACCTCTTTCGTACTGAACTTCTGGCTGATTTTCTTTCCTTTCTAGGGGCCGTTGATGATACCTACTTTCTAAAGAAAGAAGTTTGAAGGGCTCTTCAATACTTCTGATAGAACCCTTTTTCGGTTCAGCAATAACTCTAAGTAAGTCTTTTCCTACTATAAATCTTGGTGGAGATGAAGGTGAATAGAGATTCTCCCTATGATCGTCAATACAAGCTTTCTGGTAGGCTTTTTTACACTTGCTATCAACCTGATCCCTTATGTCTTCTTGAAATGTAGGGGTTTCCATGAGATAGCCCAAAGAAGGAAGAGGTCTTAATCTTGCTGGATCCGTATTGAAGCCAATGTGATATGGAATAGAGCCAGGGCTTATAGGCCTTTTGGTAGAAATACTCATGTAAGCCCCTTGTGTTAAAGCGTGGTTAAGATTTTTGTATTTGAATAAAAATTTTTTGTAAATTTTTTATTTTAAGTAATGACGAAGAGCTCTTTGTAGCCTTAAGTAGACTAAAGGCTTCCCCTATGCCCCAGACCTTTCGGTGTGGGTGTTTCGTTTTTGTAAAGATCGATGTTTCTTTATTGTTATCGATAACAACGTTTTATTATTTTAAACAGAATAATGCTTACTTTTTAATTTATAAAATCTGGTGGGGTTGACGTTTAATTGAGTTAGGTAAACAATCGATAGCGCTCCAAGAAAATAAAAACTAAAGGAGTCAGAAATGTATATTGGAGAATCTCAACCAGCTAATATTCAACTACAGGAATATGTGTTAGAAACACCTAGCCCTGCTGAAGAAGTATTAGAAAAGCCATTTTGTATGGCTGAAGACAAGATTGCTCGACTCTTCAAGAGAGTATCCAATCAGCAAGAATCGACTGATTTGGTCAATAGTGGAGCAAGAAAAGCCTCAGAAGTGAAAGAGAAGGCGAAGGATAAAGCCGACTCAGCCAAAGACAAGGCGCATGAATGGAAGGAAGATATCAAGGATAAGTTCCATTCCAACAAAGACAAAGCCTCTGATAAAGC
>CAYWQB010000001.1:0-52047 GCA_964460785.1 uncultured bacterium | reverse complement strand
AGGATAAGTTCCATTCCAACAAAGACAAAGCCTCTGATAAAGCCTCAGAAGTGAAGGAGAAGGCGAAGGATAAAGCCGACTCTGCAGAAGAGGAGACAAAAGGTTGGGTAGATGCAGCCAAAGACAAGGCGCATGAATGGAAAGAAGACATCAAATCTTTGTTTTCTTCAGACTCTTAACCTTAATACGATCCTTTAGAAAACTTGGTAGCCTATTCATTAGCAAATAGGCTACCTTAATCCTACTAATACTAGGACATTGACTATTCTCAAAACTATGAGGGATTAAGTTTCCTCTAGCCTCTCAACCTCTTCAAAAACTATGTCTATCGATGAGTAAAGGCGAGGGGGTTTTGGTGGAGTTTTCACTTGATGCTTTATCATAAGATTACGAATAGTTTTCTCACTTTTATTTATATGGAAAACAGCTTGTAGAAGGATAGCTGCTGTGCGGAACTGTATCCCTCCTATACGACTTGCGATATGATGTAAGTAATCGATCTCTTTTTGAGTGACTTCTTTTCCTACAGCTTGGTGGCAAAGTCTAGCCACTTTCACTTGCTTTATCCCTTCTTGTACCATTTTTCTTTCTTGCTCATTCAGGTCTGCTGTTTGAGACTCTAAATCAGTTTTAGAGTTATATATGGAGCAGATTCTGTGGATAAGTTTAGCTTTAGGCTCATGAGAAAAGTTTAAAGCTATGACTTTATTTTTAGGGTTGAAAAACCATGACCTAATGACTTGCTCTTTAGGCAAAATTTTCCCAAATTCTAAAAAAGTATAGCGTTGAAAGTGTCTAATTGTTGTTAGAGACCCTGGAGGGAACTTTTTACAAAGCAGTTTCTGCTGTAAGTCAGAGAGCTTGGTCAGAGAATTGCGCTGCTCGGAAGAGACTTTTAGTTTTCTAAATGTATCTTTAGAAATAATGGGACCCTTATTTGAGCATAGTAATTGACTAAGCTTCAAGAGATGAGGCGCTATGAGAGTTACACTTAAACTGTTTAGGGGAGGTAGACAAACTGTCAGTATAGAGGCCTTGTTTTGCAAAGAAGGACAACTAAAAGGAGGGGTTTTTACAGCCTCCTCAAGCATAAGCTTAGCTTTTTCTCTATTTGAAGGCTCTGTAGGTGTTGCTGGGGAAGGAGCCTTTGCTTCGCTAGGTAGAGGGATATTAGGAAGAGGAGGGGGAAGTTGTTGAGTGAAAATAAAGGGAAAAGGCCCTTCTTCTATAGGGCATGTTAGATCATCTAGATTAGTAGAATCTTCACAAGAAATTATTGGAGAAGGAGAGAGTGCCTCCTTCCCATATTCATATGAGCATGTATGAAGAAAGTTATACTCTTTTGCTCTGGGAAAAATAGACATGGTCTTTTTATGCTTTTTATTATCAGACGGTATCTGTGTTGATATAATTAGTGATAATCTCTTCTGCTGTCCGAGTAAAAAAAGGCATTCGTTGCCAATACTCAGGAGCTAAGCGTTCACTTGGTGATACGCGAAGTAATTCACTTAAGAAATCTCGAAACTCCTTAGGAAGACAAGAGGGAATAAACTCTGGGGCAGCAACCAACTCTTCAACAGAATCTCCTTCACAGTACTCATAAGCTTTTCGCCCAAGAGCTAGAGAAAGGAGAATAACTCCAGACTCCCATATACCAATGGCGGGGCTTAAAGAGCCACGGCCACTTTCTGAGCGTGTACACTCAGGAGCAGCAAAGTCATGTAGATGTGGATAGTAGACAAAAGTAGCTTCACATCGAGTGATACAAAAAGGATCCTCAAGCTGTGTACTATTTTTGTTTAGATCATAATGAGCCCAAGGAGGATAGCCAAAAGGAACCTCTATTGAAGCTGCTGTATAGTTGGTATCAAGTATAAGTCCTCTTCCTGGTACCCATTTGAAGCTTTTTAGATTGATATCTTGAAGGGTTACCCCAAAAGAGTGAAAGTGACAGAGAATAGAAGATAAGTCCATTGCTGCCTTTTGCAAAGAACGAATAGCTTCTATACATTCCGCTTCATTAGATTCTTCGCTTAAAAGACAACCTAAAGAAAAACTAGGCGCTTCTGCTGGCATATCTCGTGAAGACGGAGCGATAAGATCTTCAAGAGAAAAAGAGAGTCCTTCAAGAGGATGATATAGAATGGTAGAGAGTTCTCTAATGTCCATAGAACCAGGATCATCTATATCTACAGACTCTTCAGGATCTAAACCTACTTGCTGAGCAGAAATGTCTAAGTCACAGTGTATAGGCTGTAGAATATTAGGGTGAGAAGGAAGTAGGTAAGTAACTTTGTAAGAGCGATGCATGAGACGTAATGAATCTATGTGCTCTTGTTCTGCTCTAGTAGGAATACTTGTAATCCATTCGACTTGCTCTCCATTTTCTTCGTGCTCTTCTACTTGTGCTGTCGATAAAGAGATCTTAACTCGAGCATGAATTTGATCCATGGAGAGGTATTGCTCATTATGATTCATCTCATCGATGTAGGCGCTTTCTTTAAATGTAGTGAGAGCATGAGAAATGACATCTGAAGAAAGGGTAGTTCTTGCACGACTGTAGTGAGGGTGTTCTAAGAGCTCTTGCTTGTAAGACTGAACAAGCTCTTCTTCTGAAAGGGTTAAAAAAGGAGCGCTTTCGATAGGGATATTATAGTTTGGAGCAGAGACTAAAAGGTGAATAAATGAGCGAAGGATTTTGGGAAAGCGATTTGGAAAAACTAAAGTCTGATTTTCTCGCTCTTGAAAGACCCGGAAACGAGAGGGGTTTTTAGGATACTCTTTGGAGTATATAACTTCTCCTCTATGACCAGAAGATAAGTAGAGAATAGATCTACCTAAATACCACCAATCAAAAAGCTCTTTTTCTGCAACTTGCTTAAACTGTTTCCCTTCTAGAACTGCATTTGCTGCCGAGAGATGAGTACTAGGGCTAGTTTCATGACGTATTGCAAGAGTGACCCGGTCATTTTCTGGATGGTAGTGTAGAGAAGAAGCCGAAACTCTACCATGAGTATATCCTCTGCTATGAAGGTGCCTTAAAGCTGAAACAGCTCCTTCTGCAGCTCTTCTAAGCATGATTAAAGGAGTAGCAATCTCATCCTCGTACGGTTGCATAGAGGAATCTTCTAAAAAGGGAAGCCTTGTACTATAAGCAGTATACTCTATCCCTGACATACAAATGCCTAAAGGTAAAGCTAGGTAAGAGTGTCCTTGCACACTCCCAGAAAAAGGAGCTTCAGCAATATGGGGATGAGATATGTCCTCTAAGCTGAAGACAGGGTCTATTAACACTCGATACTCTTTTCCATTAAATGTGAGGGTGTCAAGACGAGGATTTTTAGACAGCTTAGCAGCTAATTTTTCTTCAAAAGCTAGCTTTAAAGGATCTGATGGGGGGAGGGGAGCAACTTGTGCCGCAGCAGATACATGAGTAGCTTGGTTATTTTGGTGAGAAGAGAGATCTAAAGGAGCGGTTTTGCTTACTTTTCGGAAACTCAGAATCATAGATCTATGAGCCTTAATGGAATTAATTCATAAAAAGTATAAATGTTATCAGACATAATAACAAACAATGTACTTATCTTTATAATAAAAGTTATTCTACTTATTTTACCTTTCACTTTGCAGGAGCAAGTATCTCCTGATTCATGCTCAAATAGCTATGAATTAAAAGAAATTTTGCTATTGTCTCTCTGTTTGAAAAGAACTATGGAGTTAGGTAGTGGAACACTCTTGGAAGTCATTTAGCTTGTTTTTTCTTGTGATTGCTAGCTATTGCTTTGGAATTTCTTATCCAACAGATTTTGATGATTTGTGTGAGATAGGGCAAGGAGTTGTTATTGAAGATGGGGAAATAGAAATCCCTACTAAGTATGCAGTTCCTTATAACCCCAGTATAGTCCGGTCTTTAGACTCTGATGATTACATTATTTGCTTTCGTGTAGATGATAAACCTTATCTGCCAGAAGTATCTCTTCACTGCCACTTAGTTTGTGCAAAGTTAGATAAAAATATGAAGTGGATTCAAGGGTCAGATTTTACTATTCATACAAATACAGGAAGACCACAGGATCCAAGAATTATGTGGATTGCAGATGATCTATATGTATTTTTTAATGCAGAAGCTCCTAATGGTCGAAGAATGTACTTTGCTAAAATAGACTTGGGAAATAAAGAAGTTGAACAAGCTCATCTCTTGGATATTTCATCTGAGTATGTTTGTGAGAAGAATTGGGTACCCATTTTAGATCAAAATATTGAAACAGAAGAAAATTTATTTTTTCAATATTCTCTCAGTCCTAATCGAATTATAAATCGGTCCTGTGAGGAAGCTGCTAAACAGGATACCCACTTATTATTTGATTTTTGGAAGGAAAAGTGGGGGATTCCTAGTGGGGGAACTCCTCCAATCAAAATTTCTAACAGCCTAGGTATTAGTTTTTTTCATAGTTATATTCCTATAAAAGGAGGAAGGTTTTATTTTATTGGAGCATACCTAGTGGATCGAAATTTTCCTTTCGAAATTAAAGCAGTATCAAAATTCCCCATTGTAGATAAAAAATTATACAACCGAAACTTAAGAATAGAACCATGGCACACAATGTCGGTGGTGTTCCCCGGAGGAATAACAAACTCTTATAGATCCGAAAATGAGCTGATAATGGTTTATGGTGCCCATGATAGAGCCTGCAAGTATGCAGTTTTAGATATTAAAAAAATTTTAGATGGCATGAACTACCAGGAACCTCTTAAAAATTCTGAAGAAAAAATAAAATTTAAGAAGACCTCTAAATTTAGAAAAAAAAGATTTGTAACAGAAAGAAAAAAAACAAGATATGAGAGTTAACACAGTAATCTTTGGGAGTCTATTTACTGTTTTTTTCCTCTGCAGTAGTGTTTTTTTGTGGGCTTCATGTGGGGATCACAAAAAAAATTTAGATTTTTATTACTGGAAGTCAGGAGGAAAGCATGGAAATTTTGGAGATGAACTTTCCTTTGCATTAATACAACGGATATTCCCTGAGAAAAAAGTCATTTTAAAAAATAGAAATAAGAAAAATAAGCTTTTAGCCATAGGGTCTATTATTCATATAGCTCAACCAAAAGATGTGATTTGGGGAAGTGGCATTAATGGGAAGCGACTAGATAAAAAATCTTATAGTTTGAAGGGTACAAAAATTTTGGCTTTAAGGGGGCCTCTATCAAAAAAGTATATTGAAGAAGAGCTTGGTATTTCTTGCCCAACACAGGTTTTTGGTGATCCTGCTCTCCTTTTTCCTTTTTATTTCCCTGAATACAAAAAAATCCCTAAAGACCTGGACTATATTGTTATTCCTCACATGTCTGAGATAAACCTATTTAAGAATAAAAAAAATGTAGTTTATCCCACAGAGCCCTGGAACAAGGTTGTAACAAAAATTTGCCAGTCAAGATTGGTTATTTCTAGCTCTCTACATGGCATAATCGTAGCAGAGGCATTTGGAATTCCTGCTATTCTTCTTAAGGTTACTAATAATGAGCCTCTTTTTAAATATAAGGATTACTATTGGGGGTCAGGAAGAAAAGAATTTCCTATAGCAAGCTCTATCCAGGAAGCTCTTACTCTTTTGCCTCCACACTTACCCTCGGTTGATTTAAAAGCTCTAATAGAGGCCTTGAGTAATCATTACGATGCAGAAAACATATATTTTCCTGATTTTCAATAAATAACTATCTAATTCTATGTAGATTCTGCTAAATGTCTAAATATTATCAGACGTACATTGAAGCAAAATATATCCTCAAATAAGAGATAGGGGTGTCTTCAATACAGAGCTTCTTTCAAAGCCATGAGAGCGCTGCAGGTAGAAGAGAAATACATAAGCGAGACCGAATTAGACGAAAAGCTAACTGCAAGAATATACATACAAAGGATGCTATAAAATCTGGTGAAAAGCAGCAGCGACTATATTTGTTATCAGCATGGCGAGAGACAAATTTTTTCACAAAAAAGAGGAAGTAATTCTAGCTTGGACAGAAGCTATGACTACAATAGATTAGCTAGGACTCACGCAGGCTTAATACATGGAATTGTCTGGCTATTAGCTTTGGGTATGAGGTTTCTTTAGAAGAAGGGGGAAATAACGATTTGTGACTCTTCGGGTTATGAATTGAATTCAATAGTCTGATAATTTATGTTATGTTAAACCAGGCTGGTACAAACCGAGGTGAGCTCCACTATAAAGAGTGTAAAAAAAAGCAACGAATAATGTTAAGCTTAAGAGAGAAAAGAAAGGCTTACCTCATGGCTTTTATAAGACCTGCGCAGTCCTCCACCTCGGGGTAGCCTCTAGCTTTTTAAAGTAGTACTTGATCAATCCACCAAATTATGCAAGTATGTAAGTAATATAGATACATACGTGCACTTTTTGGTATGATTGAAGGACTTGATAAAGCATTAGCTACCATAAAAAAAAGAGCTCGCAGCAATGAGCTTACTTACTCCTTTTTGATGGACTGCTTAAAAGATTACAAAAACCCTAGAATGAAGCTTCGTGACCTAATGACAAAAGGAGCAATTATTGGGGTAAAAAAGGGCCTTTATGTCCTTAGTAAACTTCATGCAGTTGGCCCATACTGCCCTGAACTTATGGCGAATTTAGTTTATGGCCCATCATATATTTCTTTGGAAACGGCACTATCGCACTACCAAGTTATCCCTGAACACACCACGCAAATTTCTAGTGTCACTACGAAAAGGTCAAAGACATTTGAAACTCCGATAGGAAACTTTAAGTATAAAAAGAGCCATCCAAAGCGTTATCACATTGGGGTTAACTTACTGTCAGTTTCTAAGTATCAAAGCTACTTATTAGCAGTTCCTGAAAAGGCTTTAGCTGACTTGCTAATCATTGAAAGAGGCAAAGTTTCCTCTTTGTCTTCTTTAAAGGAAACACTATTTGAGGACCTGCGAATTGACGAAGAAACCTTGCTTAACTTTGATGTCTGCATTTTTAAAAAACTGCATGCTGCGGCTCCTCATAGTTCACTAGTTCACATGATACACCTTTTGGAGCAAATGCAATGAATCCTGCTATTGAAAGAATGTTAAGCCGTTATGACTTATCAAAGCCTTCAGCATCACATAGAGCTTTACGAGAAATCCTCCAAGAAATTTGTCTCTTAGGTATCTGGAGAGCTAAACTTTTTGAAAAAATGGCTTTTTATGGAGGAACAGCCTTGAGAATCCTTTATGGGTTAGATCGATTTTCAGAAGACATGGATTTTACTCTTTTAGAACCTGATAGTTCTTTCTCCTGGGACCCTTTTCAGAAAACGATTATTTCAGAGTTAGAGGCATATGGCTTTGAGGTAAGCTTTGACGAAAAGCAAAAATCTCTATCCTCCCCTGTCAAATCTGCTTTTTTAAAGACGAACACTCTCTCTTCTTACTTACATGTGAACTTACCTGATACACTGATGCAAAACATCCATCCGAGTGCCAATCTCAAAATCAAGGTGGAGGTGGATACCGATCCAACACTAGGCTTTACAACATGTACTGAGCTTATTAGGGAGCCTCTTCCTGTATCCATCGTAACAATAACTAAGCCTGATTTGTTTGCATCAAAGCTACATGCAGCTCTTTTTAGGGCATGGAAAAATAGAGTGAAGGGAAGAGATTGGTATGATGTTGTGTGGTATATACGCAACAACATTCCTCTTAGCCTATCTTACTTTAAAGAGAATCTAAAAAAGAATGAAACCTACCTTGCTCCAGATGATTTAACGGGGGAAGATGTCAAAGCAATGGCAATGGAGAGGCTTGATGCTGTAGATGTGGAGGGAGCTATTACTGATATGGCAAATTTCATCAATGAGCCAGACTTTCTTTCAACGTGGGACTGTAATTTTCTTAAGCTGTGGATAGAGAAAATGCAATTTACTTAAGGGCCCTATAGTGATACTTAGCACCAATATCCATCTGTCGTCCAACAAAACCTTTCTCGTAATCGATCATACTCAGCTTTATCTGCTACTTTAAGGTCTATTTTCTTAAGAGGAGTCCATGTTTTACCAGAGTCATTAGATTCACATTTGTAAATGTAGTTTTGACGATTTCCTACAAGTTGAACAGCTTCTAGGTGTTGCTATCCTACTGTTTTTGTATGATAATGTTCTGCATTTAGATCTTCTCTAAGAGAAAGAAAGACTCTCTTTATACAGTAGCATCCATCATGCATAAAAAATGCAGTTTCACCTTCTTCAATCATAATACCCTTTAAATTTTTAACCCCTCTTAGTTTTTGTAGAGCTTTATTTCAGTTGGTGTTTGGATTTTTTTTGGCATTACGTCTGATAATATATGTGCTTAGATTGAAAAAATCTAATTTCAGCTTGGTTATATATCTGTATTTTTTTATGTAGAGATATTATTAATATAAAGCACTCAAAACCTTCAACATCTCTTCACATTTATGGCTTCCATAGCACGAAACCCTTTCGCTACTTTTTCTGATTCACTATTACGAGACCCTCCTTTTGCTGAAGATAAAAACCCTTTTACTCAACCTCTTTCACCTTCCCCCTTTTTAGATTCCGTAGAGGACTATGGAAAGCTGTGGGATGACTTTCAAGAGGAAGAGAGACTGTCTCCTTTGCCATGGCCAACTATTCCAGAGTTCACGACAAAAGATATAGAATTAGCTATTTCAGATGTTTCTGATAAGGCTTCTAACATGGCTACATGCTTGAGTCATTTGGAAACGACCTCTATTGGTGAGAGCTTTCTACAGCAGCATACACAATTAAAGCCGTGGAAGTTTAAAGAACTTGAAAGTCACGAAAAAATCATAATCAAAGAATACTTGGAATTAAACTGTGTTGTATTGAAGAGAGACCTTCAAAAATTTTGCATAGAGAAGTTTCAAAAAGTAGTAGTTTCAATCCTTCCAAGGCCCTATCCTAATACTTTTGTATTATATATTGATGATCTCAATGAGAGATCTCTTAAACAGCTACGAGCTTGTATCAAAGGAAAGAAGTCTTTTGCGCAGCTTTCTAAAAAGCTCAAAGAGATCTACCTTAGAATTTTTCCTGAGCAGACAATTACTTTTCCCTCTACTTCGGACTATGGAGAAAAGCAGTATGAAAAGCTTCTTGAACGCCTAGAAACAGGCCCTCTTACATATGAGTACTTGAGGGACCATTCTTTATCTCCTCCAAAACACCTTGGCGATTTAAGCTCAAAGGAGATTTCCAAAGTTAATAAAACCTTCCAAAAAAAACTCATTACCACAGATCGGGATGTGCAAAAATTTTGTATAAATAAGTTCCGGAAGGTAATTATGAGCCAAAAGCTAACAAATGCGCAGTATAGTACTAGGCAATCACTAAAATTTTATGTTCTTCGCACAGGACAAAGAATGGCAAATGAACAAGATCTTTTAGCTCTTAAGGAGGCCAAGGAGAAGGAAAGTACCGAAGAACTTCCTGCACATCTACATAAGTTCTGGAAGCAGATTAGAATACAGGAAGCCTCCAGGAAAAAAAACCAGCTCTATGTACGATGTCAACTTTCTCTTCCTTCTTAACAACACCTACATTGCTGAGCCAGCAAGACTGGATTGGTCGCTACAAGGATATTGAAAACTCATACAAGGAGAATAATGGGTCAAAGTCTTGTGCAGAAAGGCTTAAAGAAGCGATCCATGAAGGCCCGCGTATCATATCGAGATCCCCTGAAACACAACAAGCTTACCTACTACGTCAGCAAGTAAGCCATGAGCTCTTGGGTGGAGTGACTCCATATATTCAAGCTCAAACCTCCCCCTTATCTCCCATACGTCTTGTCAAAAATAGCTTTAGCTATGCATTAAAAGAAAACTGCTATCACTACCTGTTATGGGTTTCAAAAGACCTGGTTGCTAAAAATCAATTTAACCAAGAACGAGCTCTTTCTCTTGCCCTTTCTATTTTTGCTAACAGAAATATTGCTGTTTTTCGGCAACCTACTATTAATCAAAGTATTCCCGCAGTTCCTCACTGGCATATATTTGTTGAGAAAGGAGCCCTTTCTCATTCTTCTAGAAATCTAGAGGCGCTTTTGCTTGCTTAGCTATTATTACCTGCTTCAGCTCTGGTAGCAACACCCTTGCCCTATATACTTCAGCTGCTTTTCTAGCAGAGGCCTCTCTATAAAGCTTTCCCATCTCTTTGACCCATTTTTTAGGGGCAAACTCACTGCTAAATACTCTCATGATATGATTAGCGGTTGTAGACCTTTGCTCTTCATTTTTTAGTTTCCAGGCCTCTAGAAGGTTACTGTAGGCTTGAGAGAAAGAAGCCTTAGTCCGCCCAATATCATAACCTCCTCCCTTTAAAAAATGAGCCTGATATTTTGTTCCACAGGTAGGGTCTACTTCTCCATTGATTTGTGGAAATGAGTAGGAGGCTCCTCCAACATCAGCAAATAAGCAGTGGGTCCCATAGCTTTGGTATTCCATAGGCACAAGGGGCCCTTCTTCTTGAAAAGAGAGTAACAGTCCTAGGTCTGCAGCACCTCTTGCTAACTGCCCATACTCTTTCTGTAAAGATGCGTTATCAAAAATAGGTGTTGTGGGAAATTTAGCTTTTAACCTGTTTAAAACCTCTAGAGCTTGGGGTTCCTCTTGAGGGATTCCCATTAAGATGAAGTTATAACCCTGGTTTTTAGCTTCTGTGATTGCTGACTCTAAAAGGTCAATACCTTTGAGCCGACATAGGCGTCCAATAAAGAGTACTGTTGGGCGTGACCGGTCGAGAGACCATTCGAGGTTCTTCTTTGAAAAGCTTATCTGAAGTCGGTCTAAGCAAACTTTTCGTTTTTCTACTGTCGGTAAACTTGAAAAGATAGATTTTATTCCATGAGGTAAGCGTTTGGCTAAGCCTTCAAAAGAAAAGCGCCTTCTATTAATTGTTGAGCGAATAAAAGAAAGCTGCCCAACTTGCTCCTTTGGAGCTCCAAAAGCCTGGTAATCTCCACTTGTAAGGTATTTAGAAGCTTTTGGGCTTACGGTGTGGATCATGTTGATCATTCCCAGAGTACGCTGACGAAGTGTTTGCCTGGCAGGAGTGATAGAAGTTAAATGCTGAGGAATTTCTCCCTTTGGAGGCTTTGAGTGAACAGTATTCACAGTTGTAATCTCTGAGCCCTTAAGATAAAGAGCTGTTGCTCCCAAGCTATGCATGTGAAGGATTGTTTGCTTTTCTTCTTCTTTTGAGACCACCTGTTTAATTAAGTGGGCTGCAAGCTGCTCGAAATAATTACAGCGCTTTGAGGGAGTGAGTTTACCCTTCAGCTTCTCAGGAAGAGAAAATACAGAACCTTCTTCAGCAAGGTGAAAGAGTTCTTTATTTTTTTCATCGGGGTAAACGGCAAAAATATTTACGCCATGTAACTTTCCTGTTTTAGCTCGTATCTCAGCTTGATATTGATTATGACTATGGGGGTCATAAATTTTAGCTTGGAAACGTAACTCTTTCCAGTGTTGTACCTCTGGAGGTAAGGGGCGGTTTTCTCTAAGATAGTGAGGAACGATATGATAGACTTTTATGTCTTTTTCTTTCAGGTACCTGGCTTGCATTCTAGATAGGCTATTTACAAAAGAGCCAACTCCCCCATGAGCCCATGCAGGTAAGGCGCCTTCTAAAGATACGTGAATGATATGCTTCGTGTTGGAAGCCTGTAAAAGAGTCAAAGCATGCCGTTTTTTTTTGCAGCCTACAATGATATAGAGAGGCAAAAAATCCAACCTTTTAAAGAATTTTCTTAATCCCCTGTTATAGTTTGTCTTTTAATTGCCCATCAACGTCTGATAATATTCCATCATTAAGAGTAGAGAAAATCATGGTGCCTTGATAAGGTTTTCCCCTCCCATTTAGACGTATTTGAGGATTAGTAAATGAAAAGCATAATGAAAATTATTTCTTGTTCTCTGTTTTTTCTTGCTCTTGCTTTATCTGGATTCAACCACCTCCATGCAGAACAGTCTACAGCTCACCAACCCCCGGTATTGACTACAGCAGCAATTATAGAAGTGTATGATACTGCAAAGTTAACGGGGATTGTCTTAATTGAAAGAGGGAAAGCCCCTTGGGGACTTGCTCTTCCTGGTGGTAAAGTAGAAATTGGAGAGACTGTAGAACAGGCAATCCGTAGAGAAATGCATGAAGAGGTCAACCTAGACTTAGAAGACCTTAGACAGTTTCATGTTTATTCAGACCCTGCAAGAGATTTTCGCCATCATTCTATTGAAGTTACTCATCTAGCTAGAGCCTATAGTAAGCCTCAAGCCGGAGATGATGCAGCAAAAGCATTTGTTATTCCTCTAGATCAAATTCCCTGGGATAACTTAGCTTTTGATCATGCAACGATCTTAAGAGACTACCTTATCTATAGAGGGGGAAATAATGCCCCTCTGATTCTCAAGCCCTAAAAGGTAGATAATGGGTGAAATGGCCATAAAACTTGATTTTTGGCCAGATAATGGGTAAAATGGCCATATGAAGCGACCTTATGACCAGATAATGGCCACATTAAAGAATGCTGGCCACCCTCTTGCCCGACCTGAAATTGCAGCATGCTTAGAGGAAGAGTATGCAGATAGAAGTTTGCGAAGGTGGCTTGCAGAGCTTGTTGATTTAGGCAGAATTCAACGAACAGGTAAAGGGCGAGATACCCATTACTCCTTACAAGTAGAGGAAGAGTATGCTTCTTCTATCTTTTCAGAATCTAGCCAAGAATCTCTTAGGAAGTCTCAGCGACCTTTGGAACTGAAGGTTCCAAAGGGTTATGATGCGAGCTGGGTAGAGTCTTACCATCCCAACCAAGACTTTTACCTCCCTCTTTCTGTTAGAAAGCAGCTTGCAAAAATAGGATCTCGCTTAAGTGAAGACTGTCCTGCAGGCACTTTCGCTCATAAAATCTACAATCATCTACTTATCAACCTTTCGTATAACTCTTCTAGGTTAGAGGGCAATACCTACTCTCTTTTAGAAACGAAAAATTTGATTTTTTCGGGAACGAGTGCAAGCGATAAGCTCGATGAAGAAAAGGCTATGATTTTAAATCATAAGGAAGCAATTCGTTACCTTGTAAAGAGTGCAAGTCAACAAGACATGTCTGACCATACAGTTCTTACCTTGCACTACCTACTTTCTGATGGCCTTATTGATCCAGCTTATTCTGGGAGAGTGCGAGATTTTGCGGTACGAGTAAGTGGAACTAGCTACCTTCCCTCTGCAAATGCAGATTTTTTACGCTCACACCTTTCAAAAATAGTGAAGCTTGCATCTGCTATCGAGGATCCATTCGAGCAAAGTTTTTTCCTACTTGTTCATATCAGCTACTTACAAGCATTTGCGGATGTGAATAAGCGTACAGCACGTCTTTGCTGTAATATTCCTCTTGTAAAGAGAAACCTTGTACCTCTTTCCTTCAATGATATCTCTGTAGAGAACTATATATCTTCCATGCTGGCTGTATATGAGCTACATGATGTAAAGCCTCTTATAGACCTTTACCTCTACTCCTATAAGAGGTCTGCGCTAGAATATGACGTGACTGTTGAAGCCTTTGGATTCGACCTTATCCGCGTCCGCTATCGGCAGTTAAGAAGAGAGTTATCTGCGAAGGTAATCAGAGAAAAGCTAAGTATGGAAGAGGCAAAGAGTGTTGCTGCTGCAAAAGCAAAACTGGAAATCCCTAAAGAGCACCAAGAGGGATTTATACTTTCTCTAATTGAAGACTTAAAGCTCATGGATAAGTACCGTTTGGTAGGTCTTGGAGTCACCGAACAAGAGTTTTTAGACTGGCAAGCTCGCCTTTAAGCTCTATTAAGAGTGGCCTATATATAGATATAATATTATAATACTTCTATTATTACCCACTTAAATAAAGATACTTGAATAAACCTTTAGCCATAAGGGAATCTTGTTCTTTGACCCCAAATATAGCACAATAAAAGCGAACTTTATGTCTATTCGACCTCCATCACCACCTTGGAATCCTCTGGAACATGATTATTCATTTCCCCCGCTGCCTGAAGCAGATAACCCAGTATCTCATCAAGAGCAAGACCCTAGTCTCCTCCCTTTAGCATGGGATGAAATTTCTTTCTCTTCCCCGCTGCCTGAAGCTGATAATCCAATATCTCATCAAGAGCAAGACCCTAGTCTCCTCCCTTTGGCATGGGATGAAACTTCTTTCTCTCTCCCACTGCCTGAAGCTGATAATCCAATATCTCATCAAGAGCAAGACCCTAGTCTCCTCCCTACTGTTTCTTCGGATGGACTTCCTTTCCCGGCCCCCTTCCCTTCCTCTATAGAATCTAGCCTACAGTCTAATCGAAAGATTTCTATTGTCACTGAGCTAAAGATTCAAAACAGGCTGCGCACAAAACCTATAACTGAAGCTTTCCTTAAAACGACCCTGATTCCTGCAGACATGAAAACGCTTTCAACGAATGAAATTGCAAGAGTCAATCAGCAGTTCAAAGATCGCATTATCGTACCGGAAATTGATGTACAAAGATTTTGTTTTGGTCAGTTTCAGAAAGTCATTCCTACTGAACCCCTTTGCAACCATAACTTATTTCCCTGCAGTCAGTTAGCATTTAATACGCTTCGCACAGGGCTCCCTTCTAGAAGAGTGGATGATCAAGCAATTGATAAGCTGATACAAGCCAAGCAGGGCACGCTTTCAAGAAGTCAACTTTCAGAGCCCCTTCAGCATCACCTTGACCTTATCCATAAACAAGATAGGTCTCGTCGGGCTGGGATCTCTTTATCATTCCTCTCAAAACCTTATCCACCAACCCATGAAAACGCTTCCTCTTTAGATAAAGTCTATAATCACCTGCGCACAAAACCTATAACTGAAGCTTTCTTTAAAACGACCCTGATTCCTGCAGACATGAAAACGCTTTCAACGGATGAAATTGCAAGGATCAATCAGCAGTTCAAAGATCGCATTATCGTACCGGAAATTGATGTACAAAGATTTTGTTTTGGTCAGTTTCAGAAAGTCATTCCTACTGAACCCCTTTGCAACCATAACTTATTTCCCTGCAGTCAGTTAGCATTTAATACGCTTCGCACAGGGCTCCCTTCTAGAAGAGTGGATGATCAAGCAATTGATAAGCTGATACAAGCCAAGCAGGGTACGCTTTCAAGAAGTCAACTTTCAGAACCCCTTCAGCATCATCTTGACCTTATCCATAAACAAGATAGCTCTTGGCCTCAGGCTCAGACTGAGAGATCTTTATCATTCCTCTCAAAATCTTATCCACCAACCCATGAAAATGCTTCCTCTTTAGATAAAGTCTATAATCACCTGCGCACAAAACCTATAACTGAAGCTTTCTTTAAAACGACCCTGATTCCTGCAAGCATGAAAACGCTTTCAACGGATGAAATTAGCAAGGTTAACGAGCGGTTCCGAAGTGCCTACATTGTAAGGGAAATTGATGTACAAAGATTTTGTTTTGGCAAGTTTCAGAAAGTCATCCCTACAAATCCCCTTTGTAGCCCTAAATTATCTCCCTGCAAACAATTAGCGTTTAATGTGCTTCGCACAGGACAGCCCTCTAGAAGAGTGGATGATCAAGCAATTGATAAGCTGATACAGGCCAGGCTGGATAATCGTTCACAACTGAACCTTCCAAAGCACCTTCGAGGTCATATCAAGCTTATCCACCAACAAAATAAGGCTCAGAGAAAAAGTAACTCTTGAGAGTTTGAACATGGCAGATAGATTCGGAAGAGTGCACAAAATTGTGGCTTACAGGTTAAAGATAGCTCTACTCTTAAGTCTGAAGCTCATTCTCTTAAATACTCCCCTTTCTTCTTATATTTTGGAATCTGTTTAACTTTTAGCAAGTTGGACAAGCGCTGAGGCCGTGTCTTGTTCAGCAAAAGAACCCTCACTTATACTTACAGAGTCATTACTCCGCTGCTTCTTGGGAAGAATTCCATCTTTGCGTAGCTGTGTGACTTTCCATTTACTGAATTTTAGATTAAGAGAGTCTTTAGCCTCTTTTGTAATTTGCCTGTCGCTAAGAGTTTTCTTACCGAGAAAGTGCCTACAAATCTTCACTTTATCTTCTAGTTTAAGTGGAGTAGAAAGCTCATTCTTTCTTTGAATCACTTCTTCTTTAAAGAGGGTTGACACATGGCGCAGATTTAGGTTTAAGCCTAAGGAAGCTCTGGCCTCCTCAAGGACCTCTCGAGCCTCTAAAGGGGGAAGATTTGCAAAATGATCCTTGATTCTCTTTTTTACATCTTCAGAGAGCCGAATAGGTTTAGAGATATGTCTTACTTGAAAAGGAATCCCAAACCTATCTTTATTTTTATAAACATAGCTTTTAGCAACTTGAAGGCCAAAAAGATCATTTATTGCTTGCCTGATCTTATTTGCTGAGGCTTCTTTACCCTCAAAATAGCCCTGCAAGCGCTCAATCTGTTGTTCTGATAGCTGCATGGAAAAGGGCTTTGCTCTTGTTTTAGTTGATTGGCTCTGCTTTGGCTTGACCTTACTTCCAGGAAACCCCAAATCCTCTCTATAGCGATAAAAAAAGTGATGACTCACTTTAACCTTAAACAAGTCGTAGATTCTACCAGTGACGGTTTCTGCTACAGGAGGAGGAGAATCTTTAAACGTATACTGTAGGAGGTTCACTCTACTTGAGTCAAAAAAAGAAATAAGTGAAGGCTGTTTACGCCATGTACTCCTCAACACTTCAAGACTTTCATTATTCACCTCTACATGCAGGACTTTTTCTAATATTTCTTGAAGCTCAGAAAGCAATGGTGCCTTACTCTGGTCAAAGTGACTACGCAAGGAAAATTTCTGCCATGATGTGAGAATAGAGACTTTAACCTTGATTCCCCACACAAAACTACAGCTGTTTTTTGCCTCTGTATTTGAAATAAAAAGGCCATAGTTCTGCTGAAGAACAGCCTGTACTACCAAAATATTCTCAGCTCCTCTCGTAAATACACTTTGTAACGACTCTATCTGGTTTGGAGCTAGAGGAAGGCGTCTTTGACTGAGTGGTGGATAAAAGCCTTGATTTAAAGAAAAATCTACAAACATTTTATACTTAATTAGTTTTCATTTCATTAAATATATATTTTAATTAAAATCGACACAACATTAAAAGCAAGTTAACATGTATTCATTTTCATTAAAAAATAAGCTAGTTTATTGAATATTAGCCTCCACCCTTCTCCTAACTCTTCTAAATACCTTTACTTGGATACTCCTTACCGACAAGCAGCTCGTCACTTTCACTTGCTAAGGGGCGTGAATGCTTTGCATATGCCTACTTCAGAAAAGGTCTCTCACATAGTGAAAGGTGTGCTCAAACTGATTCCTATCCTAGGGCATAGCCTTGCCCTTTGGGATTATATGCGGTCTTGCAAGCCATTAAGAGTCTTAGAACTTGATGAAACAGACCCATACCTTCGCGGGCTTCAACATGGGAGGGCATTGAAAAAAGAAATTTTAGAAGTGCAAAAGCTAGTGCAAGAGGCTCTTTCACCTGCTATTAGTGACTGGTCTAAGGTTTTACTTTCCATATCACGGTGGAAGCCTCTTATTCCGAATGAACTTTATTCAGAGCTATCAGGCATTGCATGTGGGTCTGGAGCTGACTTTGATACTCTTGTTTTCCATAACATTTTTCAAGATATGCTCCCTGGAGTATTTGGCTGTAGCTCTTTTGTTTACAGCAAAGAGGCTAATTCTTCTAAGTATGCAGCAATTACCAACCATTCCTTACACGACCCTATCACCACCGAAGTAGGGACTACACTTGCTCGCTATGAAAATCTAAAGCAGTCTCTTGAGAAAGCAAGTAAAAAAAACATGCCCCTCAAACCCCTTTTACGCAGCGCTCTGCGAGCCTGTTCGGTAGCTGAAACAGTGCTTTCAGTCATCTTTGACACAAAGAACAAAAGCATGATGGTCGCACACAGCGAAGGAGAAGCAGCTTGGTCTACCTTCAAATCTTTCTCACAAAAGCAACTTTTTAATCAATCAGCTCCCCCCGCCCCTAAAACGTCTGATAAAAAAGTTTTCATAGCGAGAAATCTTGATTGGCATTGGCCTATACTAGCTCATTATAGTTGTGTATTTAAAAGAAAAATCTCTTCCACACACAGCACTGTAACGCTAGGGTACCCTGGGCTACTCAGCTCTTACACAGGAATGAATTCTTCTGGTGTAGCACTTTCCTATAACTCCCGAGGACACTCGGTATCCCCACTCCCAAAGAAAATGCCTGGTCATGCATGGATACCTACCTGCTTATTGCTTACCCATGCTCTTGATACAACCAAGAATGCAAAAGACTGCTCTTCCCTTATCTGTGAGCGCCATTCGACTTCTTGTAATCTTGCGATTGGAGATGCTACAGGAGGAGAAGTGATTGAATTAAATGGAACTGGCCAGCGTTACAGCGACAAGCCCCGTTTTTACCGTCATGCTCTGTCTTCCACCTGATATACAATAAATCCATCCACTATGTAGAGGATCTATTCAGTCTCTTCTCTAAAAAATAGAAGCAAGATAGTCAGCCCACTTTTCCATTACCAGCATCATATCATCATAAGGTGCGTATTCTAACCAACTTACAACAAGGAACCTCCGCCTAAAATACTGAAACCCTCAATAGATATAAAATATTTATTTTGTTAGACTGTGAGCAGTATGCGAAGGAGAGAGTGTAATGACTGAAGGCATTAGTGGAACCCCAAGTCCAATTAAACCAGAAAGTTTAGAACCCCTTTATCAGTTTAAAGGGATGAGCTTAGGAGAAGAAGATGGGATTCAATTAAATATCCCAGGCTCTAAGTGGTTTGAAGGGAAAAGAGGCTGGTCAAGTCGAGTAGCTGAAGCATTTAGTCGGCGACATCCAGGAGATAGCCAGCTGCTGGAGCGACTAGCAATCACTGTCCAAGAGAGCCGTGGACCAAAAAAGTCTCTGAATATACATGAGCTATTAAAGCAAACTCTCATAGACATAAAGTTAGATAAGGTTCAAAGCCTGTTAGATGAAATAAAAAAAGACCCTCTTCCTGCTGTAGATTCCACAACTTTACTTGATAGTATGCAGCTTCATAGCCTTGCAAAACAACTTGGAGACTTACATAGCCAAGCAAAAGTTCATAGAGATATAGATGGAAGAGCTGACGAGATCTTAAAAGATATAGGAACTTATGCCCAAGCCATCGTTAACCAAAGTGCGAAACAACTCATAAAAAAGCTCGAGGCTCACATAGCAAACCCCTCCTTAAGCTCTGAAGATGTAAGCAAGCTTCAAAAGTGGGGTGATGCTTTAATCACAGCATTCGCTTCGATGCACATTTCTCCTGAAGAAAGTTTAGAAGGAAAGCTTAGCACTCAAATGCGAATTTTATAGCGGTCTTCATGGTGCCTTCTAATGGCCCACTTTTGAAAACATCTCTTTTTATTTAAAATTGCCTATATATAGACCATAATTTATAATGATAAATTCTTTATTAATTCCTTAAATAAGAAGGAATTGTTTGCGCTTTTGAAACGACTTGACTCCTGAGCTAAAAACTGCCTTTTTCTTAACAGCCTAAGTTGAAATACAGCAAAATTTAACGATATGCGCACTCTTTCACAAGCTCTCTCCCGCCCGGTATCCATACCACCGTTTTATTTAGAAAAACGAACTATTAGCCCTCCTTCGACGTTCAAACTGTCTCAGAGAGTTTTTCATAATCCGCATAGCCAAAAAAGCCTTGGCCAAGTTCTTTCTAATGAAGGGAACCTAAGTCTACTGAAGAGTCGGCTCAAAGAGCTCTACCCTTATATCCCTCCTACTATAGAGAAAGTCCGAAGGGCTGCTTCCGAGATTTTTCCTAACATAGCTAATGAGATTGCTGAAACAAATAACCATGACCTGCGTAATCTTTGTAGCCAGAAAACAATCCTTACCTACTCAGATCAAGACCTCACTCCATGGCAGTTTAAAAGTCTAAAAAATAAGCTAAAAAAGAAAGGGGGCAATGGCTTAATAAAAGAGAAGCCCATCTCTTTAAGAGCATTATTTGAAACGATAGAAAAAGAGCTTTATGTCTTTATGGAAAGGCAGGATGTACATAGAGCACACAAAAATTGGAAAATAGTTACAAGGAAAGACCCTTTAAAAAAATTGACTGCTAGTAACCTGTCAGACGCTATACAGTCAGTAGGCTCAAGCTGCACTGCAGTAAGGGAAGAGCTTTACCAAAAGTTTGGGATAGACATAGGTTTCCCTTATGTTCAGAGGTATGCAAGAGAGCATCACTTACAGGTTCATGATATCTCCACTCTTAGAGCTGAGGATATTGATAAACAGTATGAGAGAGCTTTAGTAGAGCACTATAAGGGAAAAAAGCCAACAGCCTACCAAGCTCAAGAGCTCATTGAGAGAACTTATAAGAAGGGAAGGCCTTCTGTAAAGTATATACAACTACTAACTAGCCACATAATGTGTTTTCCTCAGGATTTAGACCTGAATAGTGAGGGTAATTCTCTTCCTTCCTACCTATCCACAGCTACATTCAAAACCTTGCTCGATAAGTTGGAAGCAAAAGCTCCATCGCTAGAGCACACTCCTCATGAAGCATATAACCTATTTATCAAGAGGCTCAAAGCACACGTAAAGAGAGTTTATCCAAAATCGATGACAGGTGACAACCTTCAAGCCTTTATGAAATCCCTAAGTAATCAGGCGCTTACAGGAGAAGAAGTTCAAGAAAAAGCACAGAAATTTTTAGAAGGTGAACCCCTCTCCCTAGATCATACCAGAGACCTTTGCAGCTTTGTTTGGGGAATAAAAACTAAAATTAGTGGTGCTGAGGCTTCACTGACTGACATGCAAAAATCAGTCATGCAGAAACTTTATAGTAGCTTTTACACTATCAAGAAAGGCCAAAAAAACTACTCTTGCATTCGTAAGTGGACTCAAGAGGCCTTACTTATTCGCGTCCCTATATTTACTTGCCCCATCCTTCATAATAACCTTTTCCCTCTAGAAGAAAAGCAGGCTTTACATGAAGAAGAGCTAAGTGAGCTTAGAGCATATTGCCAATATTCCTTAAGAAGTCCAAAAAGCATCTTACTCTTTATAAAAAGTCTAGGCTTCAAGTTGGCTTCAGAGCCAAGCGGATCTCAACTCCAGGCTACTATAAAGTTTTGCATAGCCAATAAAATTCCTATTGAGCCAACTGATGAGCAAAAACGCTCCCTTGCTGAAGCCTGTAAGAGGCTTCCTTTAGAATCCCCGATCACACTAGAAAATTTCCAAGAGGTGGTAAAAGAAGTCCTCGGTATTCCATTTCCTTCTAAAGGGCTAGAAAATCTTTTTAGACAAACTCTTGCTTTAGCAGATAAAGGTTAACGATATGCCTACTCTTTCACAACCGATTAGATCCTCACAGCATGCTTATTTAGAAAGGTCTACTCCCCGAGGTACATTCATGCTATCGCAGGGAGCTCACCATCATCAGCAAGCCGCACAGGCTAGCCAAAGAATCCTTAGCTTAGAGCTTTCTAAGGAAGAAAACCTAAGTCAACTGAAGACTCGGCTCAAAGCCCTTCACCCTCACATCCCCCCTACTATAGAGAAAGTCAAAGAGGTTGCTGCCGAGATTTTTCCTGACATAGCTGATCAGATTACTAAAGTCAGTGATCCCTTCTTGCGCAACCTTTGTAGCTTTAAGCTAAAAATTCTTACCTACTCTGACCAAAACCTCACTCCTCAGCAGCTAGAATTTTTAAAGATCAAGCTAGAAGAGAAGGATAGAAGTGGCTTAACAGAGAAGACCCCCATCTCTTTAAGAGCTCTATTTGAAGTAATCCAAGCTCATCTCCATGTCTTCATGGAACGACCTGATGTCAGAGATCTTAACCAAAGTCACAAATGGGAAATATTTATAGAAAAGCCCACGAAAAAATTAACTCTTGAGAGCTTGAAAGAGGCTATAAGTGAAGTAGGTTCAAGATGCATTGCAATAAGAGAACATCTTTATGATCGACGGCAGATAGATATTGACTGTACTCATATTTGGAAGAGTGCACAAAATTGTGGCTTACAGGTTAAAGATAGCTCTACTCTTAAGTCTAAGGATGTGGACCAACGGTATGAAAGTGCTTTAGTAGAGCACTATAAGGAAAAAAAACTAGTAACAAGCTTTGAAATTCAAGAGTTTATTGAAAGGACCTATAAGGAAAGACCTCCCCGAGTCTACATAACAAAACTAGAACAAGCCATTGCTTACTTGACCTCTCATAATCCAATTGTTCCTACTTCTCAAAAAGAGCCTTCATGCCTATCTACAGCTACATTTGCAACCTTGATCGATAAGCTGGATAATAAAGTAAAAGAACTAAACTATACTCCTTATGAAGCATATAGCCTATTTACCAATAGGCTCAAAGCGCACGTAAAGAGTATCTATCCTGAAGCGATAACAGCAAGTCAACTGGAAGCCCTTAAGGAAAAGCTAGAGGGAAGCACCCCTACAGTAAAAGACGTGCAAGAAAAGGCACAGGAAGTCTTGGGAGGAGACCCTCTTCCTCTAGATCACATCAAGGACCTCTGTAGCTTTGTTTGGGGAATAAAAACTAAAATTAGTGGTGCTGAGGTTTCACTAACTGCCATGCAAAAGGCTGTCATACGAAAGCTTTATAGTAGCGCGAGCTTTATGAGTGGAAGAAAAAATGGCTCTACCTACATTCGTCAGTGGGTTCAGAAGGACTTGCTTATTCAAGCCTCTATGAATGATTGCAAAATCATTAGTCAGAACCTAGGCTGTTTAGAGAAAAAGCAGACTTTAAATCAGGAAGAGTTAAGTGAGCTTAGAGCATATTGCCAACATGACTTTAAGAGCAAAGAAAGCGTTGGATCTTTTATTAGAAAAATGGGAGTCGAGTTAGCTTCAGAAAGTGAAGCCGAAACTCAAGCCGATGTGATCTTAAACTTATGTACAAGCAATGACATCCCAGTCGGACTAGCTTCCAGTCAAAGACTCTCCCTTGCTGAAGCCTGTAAGAACCTCGATTTAGAGGAATTCCCGATTACCCAAGAAAAGATCCGAAAGATGGTTAAAGATCAGTTCAATATCTCCCTTCCTCCCACCGGAGGAGTGAGCAAGTTTTGTGAAGAGATCCTCACTTTGACCTCTAAAAAGCTTTATAAGAATACAAAGAAGACACTGCAAATCTCACCTAGCAAGCTTAATAAGATAAACCTAAAAAAAGTAACAAACCATCTAGTGCTTTCCCAAAACTCTCACTCCCCCTCTATAGCAGAGGTTGAGACAGCTCTTCGCAATACCCATGAAGAGCTCTATGCAGACGGCCAAAACCCACCTTCACATCAAGAGATTCGAGACTTTTGTGTATTTGTCTGGGATATCCATGTCACCCCTGAACTAGAAGAGGGTGAAACTCTCTCTTCTGAACTACAAAAGCTCACTCTCTTAAACCAACCGGCAAAGATTAGTTAACGATATGCACACTCTTACACAAGCACTCTCCTTCTCAGTCGCTACACTACAGTTTCATTTAGAAAAACCAACTCTCAATTGCTCTCCTTGGGCATTCAAACTGTCTCAGAGAGTTTTCCATAATCCGCATAGCCAAAAAAGCCTTGGCCACGTTCTTTCTAATGAAGGGAACCTAAGTCTACTGAAGAGTCGGCTCAAAGAGCTCTACCCTTATATCCCTCCTACTATAGAGAAAGTCCGAAGGGTTGCTACCGAGATTTTTCCTGGCATTGCTGATCAGATTACTAAAGTCAGAGATCCCTTCTTGCGCAACCTTTGTAGCTTTCAGCTAAAAATTCTTACCTACTCAGACCAAAACCTCACTCCTGAGCAGCTTGTATATCTAAAAACCAAGCTAAAAGAGAAAGGGGGCTATGGCTTAACAAAAGAGAAGCCCATCTCTTTAAGAGCATTATTTGAAATAATAGAAAATGAGCTTTATGTCTTCATGGAACGGCCTGATGTGTGTAGAGCTAACAAAAATTGGAAAATAGTTACAAGCAAAGACCCTTCAAAAAAATTGACTGCCAGTAACCTGTCAGGCGCTATACAGTCAGTAGACTCAAGCTGCACGACAGTAAGGGAAGAGCTTTACCAAAAGTTTGGGATAGACCTAGGCCTCTCCTATCTTCAGAGGTATGCAAAAAAGCATAACTTAACGATTAAAGGTAGATCTACTCTTAAGGCTAAAAAGATTGATACACAATATAAAGAAGCTTTAATGGAACACTATAAGGGAAAAGAGCCAACATCTATCCAAGTGCAAGAGTTTATTGAGAGAACTTATAAGAAGGGGACGCCTTCTTTAGGTTATACAGCATCACTAGCTACCCGCATAATGTTTCCTAATCTATATCCTGGATTGAACTAAACCTCGCTCACGCTCTTAGCAACACAATAAAAGTAAAATCTATATGCCTGGACCTGTATCACAATCACAAAAGCCTTCTTTTTGGACTCTACTGGAAAGAGATTTACCTCCACTACCTGAAGAAAAAAAGCCTCCTCAACCTAATCCTGAGTTTGAAGAGGAGCTCTATTTTCCCCTTCAGAATCACCTTAACCAAATTCACCAACAAGATGAGGCCCTGTCTCTCACGAGGAGCTCTTTATCTCCCTTCCCCAAGCCCTATCAAGCAAGCCATGAAAACGCCTCCTCCTTAGACAAAATTCATAACCGCCTACACCTACAAGAGAAGCCTCTTACCGAAACTTTCTTCAAGACTCTTGATCCCGGCTGTATTCCGACAGATATGAAAAAGCTTTCAGGCGATGAAATTAGCAAGGTTAACGAGCGGTTCCAAAGTGCCAGCATCGTACCGGAAGTGGAAGTACAAAGGTTTTGCTTTAGTAGGTTTCTGAAAGTTATCCCAACAAATTACCTTTGCAAACCCGAATCACCTCTCTGTAGGCAGTTAGTGTTCAATCCGCTTCGCACAGGTCTACGAACAATAAATGAAGCAACGATTCAGAAGATAAAGCAAGTGAAGCTGAGCTCTCTCCGATACATTCAAGTTTCAAAGCCTATTCAAGATCACATCAAGCTCATCCGCCAACAAGAAAGAGCTCGCAAGCAGAAAATAAGCTTAAAATCACAATAATACCTAAATTATCAAAAAGCCCTCTTCAGAGTGAACAATATGACAAGAATACAAAACACTTCATTTAGCAATCATCATTTTACTCTAACTGAGGGGTCTCACCACCAAAAAGATCCTAAAACACTCCTAAAGGAAAAGCTTCAAGAGCTTTACACTGATACTCCCCCTACTATCGAGAACATCCGAGAAATTGCTAACCAATACTTTCCTGAGATTGCTCAAGAGATTGCTACAATGGAAGAAGCCGATATTATTGCGCAATGTGAGACATGGGAAATATTTATCGAGCAAAATCCTCCACAAGCCGCACTGGCCAGCCAAAGAAGTCTTGGCCAAGTTTTCTCTGATGAAGGAACCCTAGATCAACTGAAGAGTAGGGTCAAAGTCCTCCACCCCTACATCCCTCCTCCTATAGAGAAAATCCGAACAATTGCTGCCGAGATTTTTCCTGACATAGCTCAAGAGATTGCTGAAACAAGTGACTGTGATCTGCGCGACTTATGTAGCCAGAGAAAAGTCCTTACCTGCTCAAATCAAGACCTCACCCCTACACAGCTTACATCTCTAAAAACCAAGCTAGAAGAGAAGGGTGGCTATGGCTTAACAAAAGAGAAGCCCATCTCTTTAAGAGCATTATTTGAAATAATAGAAAATGAGCTTCATATCTTCATGGAAAGGAAAGATGTCAAAGAGCTAAATAAGGCGCATAAATGGGGGATATTTATAAAAGCAAAGCCACTGCAAGAGTTAAAGCCTAATCCAGAAGCTTTTTTTGCTGCCTATGCTGAAAAGAATAATGGGAAACTCCCCTATGCCCAAGAGCTGTGTGAAACTCTTTATCACGAGCATGGAGTAGATATTCAAAGTGTTTCCCTTGTAAACTCTACAAAACCGTGGGAAAGCGATATTAAAATTGCATCAAAGAGTGACTTTGACTACGAAAAAGTCCCTACTGAATATGAAGAAGCTTTGCTAAAGCACTATGAGGATAAAAAACCAATAGATAGCCAAGTACAAGAGCTTGTTCGAAGAACCTTGGGTATTGAGCCTGCTAGGTATTATTTATCAAGACTTCGAAAAAATCAGCACAAGCAGCAAAAGCAGTTTTCTAAACAAGCACAGCCTACACAACCCAACACAGTAGTGAATAGGGTTCATCAAAGCTTTCAACTGCCAACAGTACTGGCTAGCCAGGAAATCCTAAGTCAATTAAAGAATTCTCTCGAGATACTCCACCCCTGTATCCCCCCTACCATAGAGAAAGTCCGAAAGATTGCTGCCGAGATTTTTCCTGACATAGCTGATCAGATTCCGACAATAAGTGACCAGGACCTGCGCGACCTATGTAGTCAGAGAAAAATCCTTATCTACTCAAATCAAGACCTCACCCCTACACAGCTTACATCTCTAAAAACCAAGCTTGAAGAGAAGGGTGGCTATGGCTTAACAAAAGAGAAAAAGATTACTCCACGAGCGCTATTTGAAACGATAGAAAAAGAGCTTCATATCTTCATGGAACGACCTGATGTCAAAAGCCTAAATAAGACGCATAAATGGGGGATATTTATAAAGAAAAAGCCGCTGCAAGAGCTAAAGCCTAATCCAGAAGCTTTTTTTGCTGCCTATGCTGAAAAGAATAATGGAAAATCCCTCTCTTCCCAAGAGCTGAGCGAAACTCTTTATCACGAGCATGGAGTAGATATTCAAAGTGTTTCCCTTACAAACTCTATACGACAATGGGGCACTAAGATTCCAATCTCAGAAAAGAGTAACTTTAACCACCGAAAGGTCCCTGAAGGATATGAAGAAGCTTTGCTAAGGCACTATGAGGATAAAAGACCAGCAGATAGCCAAATACAAGAGTTTGTTCGAAGAACCTTGGGTATGGAGCCTGCTAGGCATTATTTCTCAAGACTTCAAAAAAACCAGCTTTCTAAACAAGCATAGCAGTGAATAAAGCTCATCTGCCAACAGTACTGGCTAGCCAGGAAATCCTAAGTCAACTGAAGAATTCTCTCAAGATACTCCACCCTCCCCCTATCTAGGAAGAGGCCGGAATTAGAATTCTCATTCTACTTGCTCTTTTTTACGATCTCAGATTTCAACATCATCATACCAAAGCCGGGAACTTTTGCTTCGATATTATGGCCATTTACTTCGTCCACAATCTTGATTTCTTTTACTTTAACGCCTGCTTTTAGTGCTGATGATGCTCCTTTTACTTTGATATCCTTGACAATGGTTACACTGTCTCCATCCTCAAGAGTGTTCCCATAGGCATCTTTTACAGCGGTCTTCTCGGCGCCTTCTTCAGCAACAACCATCCATTCATGGCTACATTCTGGGCAGATATATAGAGACCCATCTTCATAGGTATATTCTGAACTACATTTAGGACACTTAGGTAGGTCACTCATTCTATACTCTCTTCTTACTTTAGAGGTTAAAGTTGTATGCCATTGCACCTCTATAGCCTAACCAAACTGCGCAATTTTATGGACCTTTACTGAAAGACTTGCATTTTTATAAATATTAGATTAAGATTTTTTAACAAAAAACTTAAATAAACTATCTAATGAGCTCATCTTTTACAGATTTAGATCCAAGCTTTGCTCACATTGCAATGATTGCACCCGACTACTATGAAATAGATCCTCCAAAAAAGGACTTTTACGACCCCGTTCTCGAGATCTTGCACAAAGAGTTTCCTAAAGTGCGCCTTGAAGTCTTAGCAGCAAGTGCTATTACAGATACTGCTATCAAAAGGTTAGATGGCATTATTATGCCTGGTGGGGGTGATAGCTATCCCTCTGAAGCACCTTCATTTTCAGCTAAAGAGCTACCCAAAGTAACCTGTCTTGAAGAAGAGAGTGCGGAACCTTGCTTAACTCCCACAGAAGCAGCTTACCAAAAAGTTTATGCCCTTGCAGATCAGTATGAAATTCCAACTATGGGCATTTGCCTAGGCAATCAGTATTTAGCTCTTCATAAAGGAGAGCACCTACATCCAGTCCTAGGTTATGGATATAGAGAATTTGTACATTCTGCTCACTTTATCAAAGGCTCTTTATCACATTTATACACTTTGTCAGAGGAAGAGCTAAAAGCTGCTACTGGAGAGTGTAAAGTTCCAGCAGTCTCCTTACCTAATATTATAACAGCTCACGAGTATGCTATTTTACCTCCCTCAGGAACCAAATCTGAGATGCGTGTAGATGCTCTTTCTGAGGAGGGGGTGGTGCAAGCCACTTCTTACGGAGATCGGCATGTTGGTTTTCAGTTCCATCCAGAGGCCTATGATAAAGATATGCCAGAAAGACCTAAAAATATATTTAGGAATTTTATGCGCGCTGCTTTACAGCACCATGCAGCAGTGCAAAATGCGCAAGGAAATAGCAAGCGATTACAGAGGAACTTAAGAGTTATCAAAGAAAGAAATGAATGGGCTATGCAGCGCATTCATAGCTGCTTAGAAACCAGCCTTAATCCTTTTTCCTGGCTACTTAACAGTTGGGATAGGCTAGAGTTTAGCCTTTATGACATCCCAGACTTCTCTAATCATTTAAGATCGTCACCATGATCACTCCCCTTATCAAGGTTAAGCGCCCCAAAACGTCTGATAATAACAAGTCCTAGACAGGACTTACATAACCCTCTGATGTCACAAAGCTATCTTTTTGACTTTAGGTAGCTCTGCTCTTGTCTTAAACAGTAAAGAACAGGAACCACAAAAAGAGTCACAAGAGAGATTAACATCCCCCCAAAAGAAGGTATGGCCATTGGTATCATAATGTCAGCACCTCTTCCTGATGAGGTCAGCACTGGGAGTAAAGCTAGAATTGTCGTAGCTGAGGTCATTAAAGCAGGTCGAATTCTCTTTTGAGCTGCAGCAATTGTAACCTCTCTAACTTGGTCAATAGAGCTTACCTTTTGCTTTGCAAATTCCTTATCTAATGCCGAGGCAACCAAAACCCCATTATCTGAGGCTATACCAAATAAAGCTAAAAACCCTACCCAAATAGCAACACTAAGATTAATGGGGTGCATCTGAAAAAGGTCTCGCATATTCACGCCAAAAATAGAGAAGTTACAGAACCATGGCTGGCCATACAGCCACAAAAGAGTAAAACCACCGGCCCATGCAACAAGGATTCCTGAGAAAATAATTAAAGAGGTATAGGATGACTTGAACTGCAAATAAAGGATTAAAAAGATGATCAAAAGAGTTGCAGGAACGACTAGCGCTAGTTTTTTTTCAGCTCTTTCTTGGTTTTCAAACGAACCGGCAAAAGTGTAGGAGACTCCCTTTTCTAATTTTATATGACCAGCCTCAATCATTTGATTGAGATAGCTCTTAGCATCATTGACAACATCCACTTCAGCAAGCCCTTTTTTCATATCGAAAGTAAGATAGCCTACTAAAAAGCCATCTTCACTCTTAAGAACTTGAGGTCCCTTTACATATTCAACTTCAGCAAGCTGGGAAATGGGAATTTGTGCTCCAGATGGCGTATCGACTAGGATCCCACCAATTGCTTCCATTTGGTCTCGTAATTCTCGCATATAGCGCACACGCACAGGATAACGCTCGCGCCCCTCTATCGTGGTGGTCATTTTTGCACCACCAATAGCTGTGGTGATTACCTTTTGAATATCTGTTATTTTGATGCCATAGGGAGCTAGAGCCTCTCTATCAATCCGTATCTCCAAATAGGGTTTAGCAATTAATCGGTCTGCATTGACTGTGCTTTGCTCAATACTTTCTACCTTGCGCAAGGCGCTTTCAAGTTGAAGTGCCACTTTCTCGATGGCTTCTAGAGTTGGCCCTTTGATTTTAATTCCCATTGGAGCACGCATACCGCTTTGCAACATCACAATTCTGGTTATAATTGGCTGGAGCTTTGGAGCAGAAGTTGCACCAGGTATACTTGATTCACTAGTGATCTGGTCCCAAATATCATCTGGGCTATTTATACCTGGCCAGTTTTTTCTTCCTGGGTTTAAGTGGTTATCAAGAGCGGGTCGCCACAAAGGAAATGGTTGACCAAATCTGCTCACGATTAAACGGTTTTTCTCATCCCGCTGAAACCTTCCTTGGACTTTATAGGGGTAACCATCAGGCGCTAGAACTGGAGTTCCATCAACAGAGCGAACAAAGTCCTCTTCTTCTTCATCAAATGCAAAAAATAGCAATGCCCCTTCTTCATCATGTAAATACTTAGGATGATAATTGATGATTGTTTCCGTCATGGATATGGGTGCTGGATCTAGAGGACTTTCTGCTCTACCAATTTTTCCGACGACCTCTTTTACCTCAGGAATTCTATCTATCAGTATATTTTGCTTTGATAAGGTGTCTAAAGATTCAGTAATAGAGGCATGAGGCATAGTACTTGGCATAAACAAATAGCTGCCTTCATCAAGTGGAGGCATAAACTCTTTTCCCATTCCCTTGTATAAGCCTGGGATCCCCAGCCAAACAACCATACCAAATAGGACAACAATAAGAGGTGCACACAGAAAAAAGCGCTTGCTGCACAAAAAGTAGCGAAGCATGCGTGGATATACAGACATGAAGAGATATGCTCCACTAAGCAAACCTCCAATGCAAACAACGACAAATATGGCGTTCCTAATTAAACCCTTTTCTAAGCCAAGAGGCATCCAAAGATAGGTTAGAGCCAATGCAATGACGAGAAGTAAAGTCCAGTCTAAAATTGCAGGCTTTGTCTTTCTCACCTTTGGTGACTTTAAGACTAAAGATGCAAAAGTAGGAATTACAGTAATTGCAAGGACCATTGCAGATAAAAGTGCAAACGTCTTAGTAAATGCCAAAGGCTTAAAAAGCTTTCCTTCTGCAGCACTCATAGCAAAAACAGGAAGAAAGCCGACAACAGTTGTAGCTAAAGCTGTTAAAACGGCTCCTGCGACCTCCTTTGTACCTTGATAGATTGACTCTTTTTTACTTTCTTTGATTCCTGAGTTAAGGCGCTTGATAATGCTTTCGGATATCACAATAGCAATATCCACCATAGTGCCTATCGCGATAGCAATTCCTGAAAGAGAAACAATATTTGCATCGACTCCTACAGCTTTCATAACCAAAAAGCATAGAAGGACTGCCATAGGCAACGTGCTTGTAACCAAGATAGCACTTCGAAGGTGACGAAGCAAAGTAAGTACAACGAGTGAGGTCACCAATATCTCTAGTATCAGTGCATCTGAAAGAGTATTGAGAGTTTCATTAATGAGAATTGTTCGGTCATAAAAGGGAACAATCTTTAACTTGCTGATGGTACCATCAGCAAGAGTCTTTTCTGGTAGACTTGGTGCTATTTCAGAGATTTTTTGTTTAACATTTTGTATTGCTTCAAGAGGGTTATATCCATAACGGACTACAACGACTCCTCCAGTAGCTTCTACACCCTCTTTATTTAGTGCTCCACGCCGAAGAGCTGGGCCGAGGGATATATGTCCAATATTTCGCAAGAATATTGGCCTTCCATCAATGGACTTAATAACTGTATTTTCAAGGTCTTTTACACTTTCTAATAACCCAACTCCTCGAACAATATACTCAGCACGGTTGATTTCCATCGTCCGGGCTCCGACATCAACATTTGACCCTTTCACTGCTGCGAGAACTTGGTTTAGAGACACTCCATGCGCTTTCATTGCATTAGGATCCACATCGACCTGATACTCTCGAACATGTCCCCCAATAGAGGCTACTTCACTTACTCCTGGTGCAGATAAAAGAGCATAACGCACTGTCCAGTCTTGGACACTGCGAAGCTCCTCTGGCCCCCAACCTCCAGTAGGGTTTCCATGTTCATCTTGTCCCTCTATGGTATACCAGAAAATTTGTCCTAAAGCTGTAGCATCGGGGCCAAGAGTGGGCTGCACTCCTTCAGGCAAAGTACCACTGGGTAAGCTATTCAGTTTTTCTAAAATGCGAGACCTAGACCAATAAAAATCGACCCCTTCTTCAAAGATCACATAAATAGAAGAGAAGCCAAACATAGAGTACCCTCTAACAGTCTTCACTCCAGGTGTTGCAAGTAAAGCTGCTGTTAAAGGGTAAGTGACTTGATCTTCAATATCACGAGGCGAAATCCCAGGCCACTCTGTAAAGACAATTTGCTGATTTTCTCCGATATCAGGGATTGCATCAACGGGAACTTTAGAAATAGGAATGCTGTTAATTTTCCAGTCAAATGGAGCTACTACAGCCCCTATGAATAGAGCAAAACCTAATAGCACTGCGACAATAAGCGGGTTACTTTGACAAAAGCGAATCAAGAAACTTAAGAAAGAGTTTGGCTCTTTTTCCATGCTAGTGATTATGCCCCTTCATTGGTTTTGCTCCCCCCTCTGGCATCATCATGCTAGGTTGTGCCAAAATTTGTGATGCGCTGTCGATTTTAAAGTTTCCACTAGATACGACCTGCTCGCCTTCTTTTAGTCCTTCATAAACAATATAGTAATCCCCTGCACGAGGCCCCAAAATAATGGTTCTTGCGCTATAGGACCCTGGTAGATTTGGATCTTCAACATAGACAACTGCTTGCTTTCCTGTGATTAGAGGGGCTGTTGCTGGGATAAGCAGTGGGAGCTCAGCTTCTGCTAGCGAATTTGATATAACCTCTCCTGTTACACTGATAAAGGGTTGTGCTGTGGCTCTCACAAACATCCCAGGTTTTAGTATCCCCTCTTGATTGTTTACATTCACTCGAATGCGAGCTGATCTCTTTGTTTCATTAAGAATGGGGTCTATAAAAGAGATCTCTCCTTCAAAGGTCTTCCCTGGTAGAGCCTCTGCTTGAAAGTACACTGTTTGTCCATGCCTTAACCAAGCTAAGTCAGACTCATAGGCATCTAAAACCAGCCATAGCTGAGTTAAATCTGCGATCGTGTAGATCTTGGTGCCTTCTTTGACATACTTTCCCTCAACAGCTTCCTTGTGGATGACGACTCCTTCCATTGGCGCATTTATAGAAATAACTTCTTCTAGCTTTCCACTTTTAGCAATCCTATCGACTTGATCTTTAGATATCCCCCAAAGCAATAATTTTTCTCTCGCTGATTCTAAGTTTTTTAGTGTAGCTTCCCTTAAAAAATCTGAAGAGGTTCTTTCTTTAGCTGCTTGCTGAGCTTGAATAAGCTCTTGCTGAGCTGTGATAAGATCAGGGCTGTAGAGATCTACCATATGATCTCCCTTTCGAACAAAAACCCCTGTAAAGTCTAGAAAAAGGTGCTCAATTCTTCCTGAGGTGCGCGCTGTGATATGAGCTATACGAGACTCATCAAGCTCTAACTTTCCATATAAAGGTACTTCAAGGCGTGCCTTGCCTTTTTTCACAGGGGTTGTTTCAACCTCTGCTAATTTACGTGCACGCTCGGAAAGCTTAATGGAGGAGCCTTCACGACTGCTTTCTTTTGGCTTAAGTGGAATGAGATTCATCCCGCAAATAGGGCATTGCCCCGGGCTTGGCATGTGAATTTGAGGATGCATAGCACAAGTCCAAACAGTCAATGTAGCGCCGTTTTCCTCATGGCTAGTCTGATCTTCTGTAAAAGAGAAGAAAAGGCTTGCTATCAGAAGAGCAAGAACTCCAATAGATGAAATGATGATCATTTTTTTTTTCACTTCAAGACTCTCCGACTAGAGCCCGATACCTAGCAATCGAAATCCCCAGGTCAGAGCGAGCTCGTTCTAAATTTAACTGCAGCTTAAGTAGTGTAATTTGAGCATTTTGCAACCGTTCAAAGTCTACCTGCCCCGTTTTGTAGGCATCAGTCAGTATAGATAGAGATTGTTCTGCTTGAGGAATAAGAAGATCTTTAAATAACCCCAATCGCCTTTTTGCATCTGAGTAGGCATGTAGAATACCTTCTTGCTTAGCTTGTAAATCGTAAAGGTTTTGCTGGTAGACCTGAGAGAAGCGTGAACTTTGTGCTCCAGCTTCTTTCTCTTGGGATTGGTATACTCCCCGCCAAATAGGAAAGTTGACAGATACAAAAGCGATAACAGGATCTTTCCCATTATCTGGAGTAGCCATAGTGGCTCTATCTGTTTTAATCCAGTCTACTCCAACAGTCACATTTGGATACCGATTTTGGTGAATGAGCGTTTGCTTCGCTTTTTGTAAAAGGCACTGTGCCTCTAAAATTTTCACTTTTGGGTTGAGAGACTTTAACTCTTCACCCGTTCGTTTAACGATCTTTACCTCACTGTCCTCAAGAAGGTTCTTCATATCAGAAGGAAGTGTCACTTTTGCATCTACTGGCTTATTAAGAATAGCATTGACTTGTGCTATAGCTGTGCGTTTACTTTCCTCTAAAGTTTCTAGCTCATACTGCAACTGAGATATTTCCATCTGAGCTTGAATAGCATCTGCCCCAGAGCTTCCTACTTTGCTTTTAGACTGTACGGTTTGTTCTATAGCTTTAGAAAGCTTGATATAATCTTTTTGAATGCCTAGAGACCTTTCAAAATAGAAAAGATTGATAAATGCTTTTGTCAGCTCTAGCCTCAGCTCTGTATAAGCCAAAGCCAATTCCATTTCAGACTGAGTGGCTTGCTGAGTAGCCATATTTTTTTTTGAAATCAGCTTCCCTACCCAGGGAATCATTTGCGCTAACCCCAACTTGAACTTCTGTGGTCCAACACGAGTCTCTACAGATTCTATGAAGTGGCCATAAGTCACTTTGGGGTCGGGTAGAGCATTTGAATAAGAAATTCTCTCAAGATCTGCCTGCCAATTCTCATAAGCTGCCTGTACTCCTGCATTTTCTTTTGCAGCTTGAGATAGGTACTGGTTGAATTCAATCGCACCCATGAAAGGGGGCAAAGAGCTACAGGCTACGGTTAGAACAAGAAGGCTCTTTCTCACAATCCCCCCTCCTTTAAGAGGCTAGGCATAACTATTTTTAAATAGCATGTCGTTAACATGTTTTTTGATTATGAGACAAGATTGTTTTTTTACTCCTTATGTATCGTCTGATAATATATTTATTTATTAAGAATTGCCTATATATAAACCACACTTTATAATGATTGTTTTTTTATTAATTACTTAAATAAAAAGACTTATGAATAAGCAGGGCTGCAGAGCCCTAAACTAGAAGAAGGAGAAACTCTCTCTTCTGAACTGCAAAAATTCACTCTCTTAAGCCAACCAGCAAAGGTTAGTTAGCGATATGATACAAGGCTCTTCCCAACAATTCATACTATCTCAGGGAGCTCACCACCAAAAAGATCCTAAAACACTCCTAAAGGAAAAGCTTCAAGAGCTTTACGCTAATACTCCCCCTGCTATCAAGAACATCCGAGAAGTTGCTAACCAATACTTTCCTGAGATTGCTACAGAGGATGACACAACTCTTCACAACAGGTGTAGCTTTGACCTAAAAATCCAGACTCGCTCGAGTACCCTTACTCCTGAGCAGCTGATTATCTTAAAGAACAGCTTATACGAAAAAGGTGGAAATGGCTTAACAGAAGACAAGACAATCTCTGCAGAAGCATTGCTTGAAATGATAAAAACAGAGCTTCATGTCTGTATGAAAGAAGCCGATGTTATTGCGCAATGTAAGACATGGAAAATATTTATCGCGCAAAACCCTTTGCCAAATCAAAGCCTACAGCTGCCAATAATACGGGTTAGCCAAAGAAGCTTTAGTCAAAAGCTTTCCAATGAAGGAAACCTAAGTCGACTGAAGAGTCGGCTCAAAGTCCTCCACCCTCACATCCCTCCTACTATAGAGGAAGTCAAAAAAGTTGCTTCCGAGCTCTTTCCTAAGATGGCCTCATCCATCAATGATGAAAAAAATCACAACCGCTTTTGCAACCTTTGTAGCTTTAGGCTAGAAATCCTTACCTACTCAGACAAAAACCTCACTCCTGAGCAGCTAAAACTCTTAAAGACCAAGCTAGAAGAGAAGGGTGGCTATGGCTTAACAGAGAAGAACCCCATCTCTTTAAGAGCTCTATTTGAAACGATAGAAAAAGAGCTTCATGTCTGTATGGAAAGGGGTGATGTCAAAAGCCTAAGTGAGAAGCATAAATGGAAGATATTTATAGAAAAATCCTCTTCAAATAAATTAACTGTTGATCTCTTGGAAAAAGCTATAAGCCAAGTAGGTACAAACTGCATTGCATTAAAAGACCACCTTCATAATCAGTTTCAGATAGATATCAGTTACCCCAACCTGCAGGGGTATGCAGCACGACATCAATTAGAAGTTCATGATGCCTCCACTCTTAAGGCTAAGGATATTGATAAACAGTATGAGAGTGCTTTAGTAGAGCACTATAAGGGGAAAAATCTAGCAACAAGCCTTGAAATTCAAGAGTTTATTCATAGAACCTATGGGGAAAGACCCTCTTTATCTTATGCAGAGAAGCTCCGTCAACTCATTGCAAAACCAACTCCGCATCCCATTATTCAACAGAGCCAGACTCCTGCTCCTCAAGATGAACCTTTAGAAGCTAGAGCTCCCCTTCCCCCATTCCTATCTACAGCTACATTTACAACTTTGCTCTCTACATTAGATAATAAAGCATCCGAACTAACCTATAAGCCTAAGGAAGCATATGCTCTATTTACCAATAGGCTCATAGCACACGTAAAGAGTATCTATCCTGAAGCGATGACAGCAAGTCAACTGAAGGCCCTTAAGAAAAAGCTAGAGGGAAGCACCCCTACATTAAAAACAGTTCAAAAAGCGGCACGAACCGTCTTGGGAGGAAATCTTCTCCCTCTAGACCATATTCAAGACCTCTGCAGCTTTGTTTGGGGAATAGAAACTAAAATTAGTAGTCCTAAGGCTTCACTGACTGATATGCAAAAATCAGTCATGCAGAAAATTTATAGTATCTTTTACAAAATAAGCGGAGAAATAGGGGATAAGACCCTTAATAAGGAGAAGGTTAAGACCCTTCGTAAGTGGATGGGAAAAACCTTATCTACTCAAGCCTCTGATCGTAATTTAAAAACCATTTGTAAATGTCTTTGTCCTTTGAAGAAAAAGCAGACTTTACATGAAGAAGAGTTAAGTGAGATTAAAGCATATTGCCAATATTCCTTAAGGAACTCAAAAATTTTAGATGGCTTTATGAGAAGGTTGGGGATCAAGCTAACCTCAGAGAATGAAAGTGAGCCCTCATCCCAGATAATTATAAGGCTATGCCAAACTCATGACATCCCTATTGAGCCAACTAGTGAGCAAAAATACTTCCTTACTGAAGCCTGTAAGAACCTCGATTTAGAAGAATTCCCGATTACCCAAGAAAAGATCCGAAAGATGGTTAAAGATCTGTTCGATATCTCCATCCCTCCCATTGAAGGAGTGAGCAAGTTTTGTGAAGAGACCCTCACTTTGACCTCTCAAAAGCTTTATAAGAATACAAAAAATACACTGCCAAAATCATCTAGCAAGCTTAGCAAGGTAGACCTAAAAAAAGTAAAAAGCCATCTAGTGCTTTCCCAAAACTCTCACACCCCCTCTATAGCAGAGGTTGAGACAGCTCTTCGCAATACCCATAAAGAGCTCTATGCAGACGGCCAAAACCCACCTTCACATCAAGAGATTCGAAACTTTTGTGTATTTGTCTGGGATATCGATGTCACCCCTGAACTAGAAGAAGGAGAAACTCTCTCTTCTGAACTGCAAAAATTCACTCTCTTAAGCCAACCAGCAAAGGTTAGTTAGCGATATGATACAAGGCACCTTTACTTCCCGACGATTCATACTATCTCAGGGAGCTCACCACCAAAAAAATCCTAAAACACTCCTAAAGGAAAAGCTTCAAGAGCTTTATGCTAATACTCCCCCTGCTATTGAGAACATCCGAGAAGTTGCTAACCAATACTTTCCTGAGATTGCTACAGAGGATGACACAACTCTTCATGACAGGTGCAGCTTTGATCTAGAAATCCTGACTCGCTCGAGTACCCTTACTCCACAACAGCTGATTATCTTAAAGAACAGCTTATGCGAAAAAGGTGGAAGTGGCTTAACAGAAGACAAGGCAATCTCTGCAGAAGCATTGCTTGAAACGATAAAAACAGAGCTTCATGTCTGCATGGAAGAAGCCGATCTTACAGCGCAATGCAAGGAATGGGGAATATTTATCGAGCAAAACCCTCAACAAGTCGCACAGGCCAGCCAAAGAAGTCTTGGCCAAGTTTTCTCTGATGAAGGAACCCTAGATCAACTGAAGAGTCAGCTCAAAGAGTGCCACCCTCACATCCCCCCTACCATAGAGAAAGTCCGAAAAATTGCTGCCGAGGTTTTTCCTGATATAGCTGATCAGATTCCGACAATAAGTGACCAGGACCTGCGCGACCTATGTAGCCAGAGAAAAATCCTTATCTACTCAGACCAAAACCTCACCCCTACACAGCTTGCATCTCTAAAAACCAAGCTAGAAGAGAAGGGTGGCTATGGCTTAACAAAAGAGAAAAGGATTACTCCACGAGCGCTATTTGAAACAATACAAGATCACCTCCATGTCTTCATGGAAAGGGAAGATGTCAAAAGCCTAAATAAGGCGCATAAATGGGAAGTATTTCTAGAAACATATCCTCTACAAAAGTTAAAGCCTGATCCAGAAACTTTTTTTGCTACCTATGCAGAAAAGAATAATGGAAAGCTCTCCTCTGCCCAAGAGCTGAGCGAAACTCTTTATCGTGAGTATCAGGTAGATGCTCGATCCGCTTCCCTTGCAAACTCTATACGACAATGGGGCACTGAGATTCCAATCTCAGAAAAGAGAAACTTTAACTACCGAAAGGTCCCTGCTGGATATGAAGAAGCTTTGCTAAAGCACTATGAGGATAAAACCCACTCAGACGGCCAAACGCAGGAGTTTGTCCGAAGAACCTTGGGTATGGAGCCTGCTAGGCATTATTTCTCAAGACTTCAAAAAAAACAGCAAAAGCAGTTTTCTAAACCAGTACAGCCTATCCGACCCGGCAGACCCGGCAGACCCGGCAAACTGCTAACAATACAGGCTAGCCAGGGAAGCCTTGGCCAAGTACTTTCCAATGAAGGAAACCTAAGTCAACTGAAGAATAAACTCAAAGAATGCCACCCTCACATCCCTCCTACCATAGAGAAAGTCCGAACAATTGCTGCCGAGATTTTTCCTGACATAGCTGATCAGATTCCGACAATAAGTGACTATAACCTACGCAACCTATGTAGTCGGGTAAAAATCCTTACCTACTCAGACCAAAACCTCACTACTCAGCAACTACAATTTCTAAAATTCAAGCTAGGGGAAAAGGGTGGAAATGGCTTAATAGAAGAGAAAAGGATTACTCCACGAGCGTTATTTGAAGCAATACAAGATCACCTCCATGTCTTCATGGAACGACCTGATGTCAAAAGCCTAAATAAGACGCATAAATGGGGGATATTTATAAAGGAAAAGCCGCTGCTCGAGTTACAGATAAACCTAGAAGAAACTCTGCAATCCATGCAAGCTTCCTATGCTGCAAAGAATGATGGCAAACTCCCCTCTGCCCAAGATCTGAGCGATTTGCTTTATCACGAGCATGGAATAGATATACTTAGTGAGTCTCTTGCGAGCTCCCTACGGCAAAAAAAATATGAAGACATCACAATTGCCAAAAGGGGAAGTGATCCCCTTCACTCTGAAGATAAAAAATCCTTACTAAAGCACTATAGGAATAAAACGCCCAAAACTAGCCAAATACAAGAGTTTACCCGAAGAACCTTCGGTAAGGATCCCTCTAGACCTTATTGCCAAAGGATTCAAGCAGCCCTCAAAGCAGGAAATGAGATCTATCAAAGCCCACAGATGCCAATAATACAGGCTATCCAGGGAAGCCTTGGTCAAGCGCTTTCTAACGAAGGAAACCTAAGTCAACTGAAGAATAAACTCAAAGAATGCCACCCTCACATCCCTCCTACCATAGAGAAAGTCCGAACAATTGCTGCCGAGATTTTTCCTAGCATAGCTAATGAGATTGCTGAAACAAGTGACTGTGACCTGCGCGACCTATGTAGCCAGAGAAAAATCCTTATCTACTCAGACCAAAACCTCACTACTCAGCAACTACAATTCCTAAAATTCAAGCTAGGGGAAAAAGAAAAGGAAAGGATTACCCCTCGAGAGTTATTTGAAACAATACAAGATCACCTCCATATCTTCATGGAAAGGGAAGATATCAAAAACCTAAATAAGACGCATAAATGGGGGATATTTATAAAGGAAAAGCCGCTGTACGAGTTACAGATAGATCTAGAAGAAACTCTGCAATCCATGCAAGCTTCCTATGCTGCAAAGAATGATGGCACACTCCCCTCTGCCCAAGAGATGAGCGAAACTCTTTATCACGAGCATGGAATAGATATTCGACCCTCTTACCTTGCACACTCTATGCGACTACGGGGCTCCAGTATTCAAGTTCCAATAAAGAGCGACTTTGGCCACCAAGAAGCCCCTGCTAGATATGAAGAAGCTTTGCTAAAACACTATAAGAATAAAAAACCCAACCCCCACCAAATACAAGAGTTTGCCCGAAGAACCTTGAATATGGAGCCTTCTAAATCTTATTGCGAAAAGATAAAGGGTTTATTATCTCAAACATAAGGTAGATGACTATGAGAACCACTACTCAGCCTCCACATTCACCCCCTGCTCTTCCCTCCTCTTTAGAGTCGAACCTAGGACCTAGTGAAGGTCTCCAACAAGGACCCTTGCCTCCCGAGATCTATGACTTTCCTCCAGAGCTAGGTGACATTCTTCCAAAGCTAAGTGACTCTGAATCAGAGATAAATCATATCTTACACTTTCCCCGCTGCTTAACAGAAATTGACTTCTATCCCCACAAAAGATGGACTGTCGTGCAAGGTTTATCCTCTCCCCTACCCCTTCCCTCTAATCCTCCTCCTATAAAGCCAGTAGAGCCCCTACCTAAAGAAGTAGACTTAGTTCTAAATAACCGAGCAAAGCAGGCTCAAATCTGTCACCGTTCTACTGAAGAAAAGGTAGTAAAATCAACAACTTATGGTATTTACTTTTCGGTAAAAATAGCTCCTACTGATGAAGAGGGTAAAGTAAATGTTGCTATTCGCCCTTCATTAGAGCGCCGAGTATCCACAGTGGTCTCTTATTCTGAGTTAGAGCCCAAGTCTAATATGGCACCTTCCCTTAAGCGAGCTAGAAACGAGCTTCTTCATACTAAGGAGCCTCTTACTAGACAAGACCTGAGGGAGCGCCTATCTATTTCCATACCTTCAAGTAAATTAGAGGATGCAGCTGTCAGAGAGGCTTTTCCTAGAAAAGCTCTAACAACTGTATATGATGTACAGCGCATTCTTATTGATAAGTTTGATATAATATTGTCCAAAGAAGTTATTTTAGATTCTTTTGCTTCGAAATATGAGATTTGCATTCTTGAGCCCCGTTACTCTAAGCAAGAACTTGAGGACATTGCTAAAGAATATAACCAAGGAATAAATGTAAGACCTGAAGTTTCTTTACTGAAAATGACTTACTTGGGCTATCAAGCTAAAAAGAAGCCATTAAGTGAAAAAGACATAACTTTTTTGCAAAATGAGGCTGTAAAAAATCGTGCTAACTTGACTCAGGCCTTAGCTATCCAAACATTAAAATGCCTAGGGAAGTGCGCCCCAAACAATATGAAGGAAGTCAAACAAGCTATAAAGAATATAAGATCTCATGCTAGTTACAAAAATAAGCGTCACAAGCATATGAAAGCCACAAAGGTTATCACGCAAATCATAGAAGAAGAAGAGAAAAGAGTTTTAGAGGAAGTACGTAATTCTATGGTCAAATGCTAATGACCTATCTTCACAGACTTCCTAATAGCCTGCAAAGTCAGGTAGCAAGCTATCTTACAAGCAAAGAGCAAGTATACTATGGGTCCACTAGCAAATTTTTTAGAGAGACGATTCCTCTTTCTCGGCTAAGAATCTCTGCTAAAAAAAGCCATGATCAGCGCATTGATGTCCTTACAAAAAAAGCTCATCAGCTGGTTGAAGTGACCATTAAATCAAACAATAGAGCTTTTCATCGCATAGCTCACTGTAGTAGCCCCTTTCCCAAGCTTCGCAAGCTCTCTATTATCTCAACAGAGGTGACTTCTACTGGAGTGACTTCATTTAAGCTTTTTAAGAATCTTCTCCAGCTAAGCCCCAACCTATGCAGGCTAGATGTATGGGGAAGGATTCGCTTCTCTAATAAAAGGCTAGAAAGCTTATCAGTAGAAAGGCTAAGAGACTTGGATTTAAGTTATAGCCCTAGGATCAAAGACTCTACACTACGAACTCTTCTACAGCATCAGAAAAACTTTAGATCTCTTAACCTATCTGGCAATAAAAAGGTCTCTGATCAAAGTATAGAGGCTCTTGCTAAAGGTAACCCGAACCTAAAAGAAATTAGCCTGAGAGGTTGTACCAACCTTTCATCAAATGCGATCCAAGCTCTAGCCAACTCTTGCCATTTTATAAAAAAGGCATGGCTTTCAAACTTGCACCTAGTAGAGGAATTCCCTCTTATCCAGTTCATTGAAAATAACCCTAATCTTGTTACTCTTGATTTAAGCCGCTATAGCGCTGTCTCAGATAATGTTTTACAAGCAATTGCCAATCATTGCCGGTCTCTAAGAAACCTACGCCTTTCCAGGTGCCAAGGGATCACTGATCTTGGAGTACAAGAGATTGCGACTAAGTGCTCAAACCTTGAAGTCGTTTACCTTTCACACTGCTCTCAGTTAACTCACCAAGGGATTGCTTCCTTTGCAAGCTGCCAAAGATTATCCATTCTAAGGATTAGTCACTGCACGAATACCCATGATTCATCTGTAGCGCAAATTGCTATGCACTGTTCATTTCTTACTGAAATTAGCTTAGAAGGGTGCATAAACCTAACAGATGCAAGCTTGCATGCTCTTCATCACCACTGCCTGCACTTATCAAAAGTCCATCTAAGCACAACTGCTAACTTTACTGAGGAGGGAATGAGAGATATTCTCCCTCGTCTAACCTTTCAAGCCTAAGCTGTGCAAGAAAAGCTATAGCCTCTACCTAATCGTAATAAATTTTTGGGAAAAATGGCACCTCTGGCATACGCAGGAAACTGCAAAACAAAGAAAAAACTTTAATCAATAAGCAGTAATGAGATTGACTGATTATTTCCCTCCAAATAAATAGAGATATAGCATAAAATATTTTGGTTTTTGACTTAAAAAATTAAGGCTCATGCAAATACAAAAAGCAACTAGAGTAATCCCTCTTAAAGATCTAAATCCCCTTCTCTATAGCGAAACTACAGCAACAATCCCCCCATCCATTCGAGATAGTGAATTCCCAGCCTCTCCCGGAGATCCTTTACTTCCCCACTTAACCCAAGAAAGGAGCTTAGTAGGCCTAACGATGCCAAGGCATTGGCAAATTACGCTGGTTGCTGCAGGAAAGACTCTTGAGCAAAACATCATGTCAACGCAAGATGCTGTCATACTGAAGCTAAGGGAAGAGTTTTCGATATCTCACCCATTCATCAAGCGAGAGGATTTAGACGTAGACGCAGACCAAGAAAGCCGTATAATTACAAGCTCAAATGAAACGCCTAATGAACGTGCCATTCTCTCTGAAAGATTCCCTCCAGGATCTTTGTCTACAATCAGACATGTTCAAGCATTCTGCCTATTCCGCCTTGCAAAAGTGATTCCTGAAGAGGAAATCAGTCTATGGTCTGCAAAACATAAGGTCTGCATTCTAACAAGTAAAGAAGAGACTCCTCTAGAGCAGCTAGTCTCTATAGCCAGAACATACAATCAAGGTAGAGTTCAAAATAACCCCATAATCAAAGCCTGTAAAATTCTGCGCCGCATGCATCAGGCTGTAGAAAGTGCAAAGCTTACTAAGAAAGAGTTAGAATACTTAAAAACCCTAGCAAGTCAGCAATCTATAGACCTTAACGCTGCTCACGCTATTTTGCAGGTAATCTTCTTTAAAAGAGTTTCGTATTCTTATCTAAAAAGGCTTCTAAAGAGTCATAAGATCCCTCTGGTAGAAAATGGCAATGTTAATGTTGAACAGACTCTTATGGACCTGATTAGAAAACAAGAGCGCGATATGATTCGGCTGCATGTTCAGGAAGTAAGAAAAGCCACAGATGCTGAAGATGAAAAATTCTTGAGCAGCTTTGCCAGACTAAATAGGGCCATATAACTTCTTATCTACTTTCACCAACAAGTCAAAGAGCTTTACACACACCCTGCAAACTATAATTTTATTTGAGATCCAAACCTACCAGCATAGGGTACTTTCACTGATTAGCATGCAATGCTTTCATATTTCCAGGAAAGCAGCCCTGTAATCACGCTCTCTGACTTAAACAGCAAATGTACCCTGGTATATACAAAACCTTACTCCTGATCAAAAAGAGGCCTTATCCCAGGCTCCCCCTCCTGGATGCCTAACAACAGCACGGAGCATGCAGTGATTTACTCTCCACTGTTTTGGTCAAGTAATCCCTAAAGAATACCTTCTTTCATGGGCTCTCTCAGGATACAGAAGAAATACAAGTTATCAAAACTCTTCGCCACAGCCACGCACTAAACCTTGTACCTATGTGGGCAAAGACCTAACCGGAAAAGCCTAGTGCTCCATAAAGATGGAATATACTACCTATGCTCACTCTAGCATAAAACAAATATTACAAATATATTTACATTTTCTTAACAAATAACCTCGATTCATGCATAATGGTAAAACCAAAAAATAAAATATTTAAATATAATGTCCCCATCTATTCAACCTTTACCACTAGCGCTTCCCCCTCTACAACCTAGAAGCCTCCCCACAGATGTGATGAGTTATATCCACTCTTTTTTGAGTGATCGTGACCAAGTAGCTCTAAGATCCTCTCACCGAGAACATACACCGTTTCCTATTACCTCTATAGATTTCAGGAAGTGCAAAAAAAAAGATCTTCCCCTCTGGCTCCAGAAATTAGAAGAGCACAAATCTACAATTACCCACCTAGAGCTCACTCCTGAAGCACTAACAGCCTTGCTAGCTAATGAAGCTCTCAATCTGACTACACTTCGTACCGTTGTCTTTCACAAGTGGTGTAAAGCGGAAAAAATCACACAGCTTCTAGGTAGAGTTCAAAGAACAGCAAGTATTCACTTTGAGTCTAAATCTCCGCGCACAGTTTCTTTCTTAAGAGAAATCTCTAATAAAGGATTTTCTAATCTCTCAGTTCGCTCTGTAGATGTCAGAGAAATAAACCACTCTCAGCAGGCTATAGATGATGGTTTTCAATTTCTATCTAGAAGCTGTAAAGGCATCCAATCTATCTGGTTTTACTCCCTTAGAAATGCTCATGAAATGCTGAAAGCTATTGGTAGCCACTGCAAAGATGTTACCAGGATAAACTTGCATCCCCGCATGCAAGTTACTGATGAGCTCCTAACAGCCATTGCTCAAAACTGCAAAAACCTCACACGCTTAGACCTGGATAGCTGTGGCAAAACCACTAATAAAGCCCTAATAGCCATCGCCCAAAATTGCAAAAGCCTCAAGCGCTTAAGCCTATCTAACTGTAATAAAATTACTGATGAAGGCCTAACAGCCATCGCCCAAAATTGCAAAAGCCTCAAGCGCTTAAGCTTATCTAACTGTAATAAAATTACTGATGAAGGCCTAAGAGCCATCGCCCAAAACTGCAAAAACCTTACAGACTTAGACCTATCCAGTTGTGGCAAAATCACCGATAGATCCCTAAAAGCCATTGCCCAAAATTGCAAAAGCCTCTTTCTCTTACATCTCAGTGCATGCAATTTGGCTACCGATGAAGACCTAAAAAATGCCATCCATAGATGCTTAAAAAAAATCAATACGATCTGGACCAGCTTCACCACTATAAATATCAGGTCCTGCAACAAAATCATGAGAGAAGGTGCAAAAGCTCTTGCTTTAACCTTGACTAGGTTTACTTTTTTAGATTTTAGAAGCTATTTTGGTATTACTGATAAAGGCCTAACAGCCATCGCCCAAAATTGCAAAAACCTTTCCTTACTAAACCTAAGTTTCTGTAATTGGGTTACCGATAAAACCCTAATAGCCATCGCCCAAAACTGCAAAAGCCTCACACGCTTAGACCTCAGCAGTAGAAATATCACTGATAGTAGAAATATCACTGATGAAGGCCTAGAAGCCATCACAGAAAACTGCAAAAACCTCACACACTTAATTAGGCCTATGCATATTAGGCTTAGGCTTGATAGGCTTCATAATCCTAGACCTCTTAGGCTTCATAATCCTAGACCTCTTAGGCTTCATAATCCTAGACCTCTTAGGCTTCATAATCCTAGACCTCTCAGGCTTAGGATATGACTATGATAAAATTACTTGATAAGGTGAAAACTTCACATACTTAGACCTAAGCTCCTGCTATTGGGTTACTACTGATACAGTTCCATAAGACCTGCCTAACAATAAACAGGTATTTATATTAGAAGATTATTCTAAAAACAAATTGAAGTAATTACCAACTAACAATAAAATCGTAAAGAAAAAACATAAATATATTTAATTATGCCTTTGACTCCTCATACCAAAAGACAGCCACCTATGATAACTCCTACTTCTGAAGTAGGTACTTCCCATCAAAGTGCAAAGAGAATCTCTCATAGAGGGCTAGAAGTAACCCATCTTCCTCCATCAGAAGAAGCTCAAAAGAAGAGCTCTTTTTCTCCTGTAGAAAAGCAGGCTTTACGGGTCGCTACCATAGTAGGCTCACACCTTGGAGCAGCTTTGGGTGCAATCGTTGCTCTTGCAAGTCAGATTTCTATTTATGGCAGCACTTCCGCAACACCTATCGAAGCCATTATTGGTGGTATTGCTACTGGCGCTGTAGTTACTGGCGGAGCTATTCTTGTAGCTCTTGTTACAATTGGAGTCACACGCCTCGCAAACAAAGCGATGAGCACGACCTCTTCCTAACTTTTTCCAGTCTCTCTAGAAAAGAGCATTCACAATAAGTGGCATGCTTACTCGAGAAAGTTCTATAATTGTGGTAGGGTTTCCGCTATCTTTAGCTTCCTGAGCGACCTTTTCCAAAGAGTCTAAAATACCTTTCCTTGCTGCAGCAGAGTCTACAATAGCAATAGACTCAATCAGTTCTCTTTTTTCTCTTTCCTCAATAGATCCTGAGAGAAGAGGAACCATAGCCTCTATGCGAAGGCCTGGAGAAGAGGCTTCCCTTTCCACTCTTTTGCGCCTCACCTCTCTTGAAAAGGTTCTTAGAGTTGACCGGACCCTTTCTCTTCTAGCTTTTTTCTCTTCGACTTGCCGTAACTCTAGCTTTTCTTCCTCTGATAAAATAGCTAACTCTGGCTCGCTTTTGAGAGACTGTATAAATGCGGATGCAGAACTTGTATCTCTTAGTTCTCTAATGCGTATGAGCAAAGAGATCGCCTTATCTAGCTCTCCTTCTCCAAGGAAAGAAAGGTAAAGGCTCTCAAGGTCTCGTATATCCTCTGCACTAAAAAGGTCATAACGCATTGCTTGGACAAGAAGATGCCTTTCTCTTCCTCTATGAGCGTCCAGAAGGCCCTGGATTCCCTCTTTTGTAGGTCTTGCTAATATACGAGCTGCCTCTTCTGAAAAAGCCTCTCCCTCTGCTATAGAAGCAGATCGAGCTCTTCCTCTTCCCTCTACATCAGAAAGTGTCAGCCTATAAGAGCCTAAGCGCTCCATCTCCACCTCAAGGTCTTCTATTGAGACAGGCTCTTCTCTTTCTGTAATAACCCTTTCAAAATCTGGAGAAAGGTCTACTTTTTCTCTAAAATCTACCTCTTCTTCCTTCGCCCTTTCCAGCCGACTTTTCGCTTCTAAGAAAGACCCTAACATACTTTCTCTAGGATCTCTTTCTAAAGGATCATGCAAGGAAATATAAGCTTGCATATCTTTACGCATATCTTCAGGCAAAGAGTCACTAATCCAAGCATTTTCTTCCTGCTCTAGAAGTTTCATCCCCTCTTTTCTTCTGTCTGATCTCAAAAGGTCTAACAGCCTTTGATGGAATTTTCGCATTGCAGAAAGCTCTGCTTTTTTAGCTGCAATTTCAGGGGTCCCTCTTCTTTCCTGTATAAAGCTTGTTAGGGGCCTTGCTATACGAGCTACTTTACCTCTAATTCCCCCTCCTTGCCTTAAAGAGGCTTCTTCTCTTACCGCACCTCTATGACTTACCTTTAAAGCCTGAAGCTCTTCTTGTAACTCTTGTTCTTTTGCACTTAAGTTTGTACTCATTATCTCAAGAGATGCCGTATAACGCTGGCTTAGATTCTCATAAAAATGTTCTCTTGGTGAGTCTTCTCTAAGAGTTGCATGTAGCACAGTACCTGATACCCAAGACATCTCTCCGCACTTAGAAACCTCAAGCTTATGCTCTGCATCAAGAACTTGATAATGCTTCTCTACAAATGCAGCTTCGTAGCTTTGATGATCTAAAGCTCCTTTTAGTTCAGAGATGGCACCTTTTATTTTTTCTAAATCTTCTATAGAAGAGCGCATAACTTCATTAAAACGATGAAGCTGTTTTTGTAGAGAAGAAACCTTACCTTCCTTTATCCCTAGCTCTACTTTAATAGCTTTAATCACTTTTATTTGAGCTGCATGCTGATCAGAGCCCTTTTCAGCTAGCTTCACCCCCTCTTCTGCTCGCTGCTTAGCAGCTCGCAGGTGAGAGACTTCAGCCTCTAAAGAGCTCAGCCTTTTTTTCATCCCCCCTTCTCTCTCTTTACAAAGCGAGGAAAGCCCCTCTTCATACCCCTTAAGAAAGGTAACCTCAACCTGAAGGTCTTCTCTTAGCTGTTGAATTGCTTCCTGATCTCGAGAGGTTCCTGAAGTTAGTGCTGCATGGCGCTCCATTAAAGAGGAAACATCTGTTATTTCTTCTACAGCTTGTTGAGCAAATTGAAGCAAATGCTCCTGTAGGATGGCTCTTCGGTCCTTAAGATCTCGAATTTCTACATCTAATTTAGTATCAAGATGCTTAGATAGCTTTGACTTTGTGTAAGCTGATTCCTCACAAGAGGGTTCTGTTACATGACGCATAACAGTGAGAAAATCTGAGCAATGCGCTGTTCGAGAGGAGTCTTCAAGTTGCTTGACTACACCAGACATCACTCGTAATTTTGCTTTCTCATTTCGTATTGCCATAGACATTACAGAGTTGGCAATTCCCCCAGTAAAAGTCGTGAGACCCTCTGACACACGATCAAGCTTCCTAACATAAGCTTCAACATTCACATTCACGAGAAAGGTATTGAGTCTTGATGAGAGATGATCAAAGTGCCTTGAGTAAGTAAGAGCTAGAGAAGCTGTTGGAGGCTTGGATTCTACAAGTGCTGCAGCCCCCTCTAATTCATTTAAGTTATAGCAGACTAACTTACCAAAACCCAGCTGCATTTGAGCTTCAAGGTCCGATAGCCTTTCTGGAAAAAACCTTTCGGCAGTCTGTGTTTTTTTGGATAAAAATTCACCTAACTGAGATTGAAAGTCATCCAGCAATTGACTCATCTCAGCTCTATGCTCTACAAGGCTCTGTCTTAAATCCTTAATATCCTCTGGGCTTCTGACACTAGAAGCTAGCACTTTTAGAAGCTCTGACTCTCTATGGAGAACCTCCATTCTTCCTAAAATAGAGCTAGGGTTGTCTTTCTCTCCCATAGCTTCTTCTATTTGGCTTAGACTCTTCTCACATGTAGCTATGGTAGCTTTCCGTTTTTCAGACTTACGATCTAGGCTTTCTCCGATGTTTTGTTCTAAAGCTCCTCGTGTTAGGATTTCTTCACTACCTAAAAGGCTAGCTCTATGATGTAACAGTCCTACAACATCATCACCAGAAATCACTCTTCGATCAGAGGACTCTCTATCAACAGCATCACGAATAGACTTATTTACACCTGTGAGCCAGCTAGAGCGGGACTCGAACCACCCCTGCTTGCGAATATCAACCTCTACCCGCTTGCCTGCAAAGCGAAGAGAGAGGTGCTCTCCAGCTAACTTCTGCAAAGCATCATAATGCCTTGTATTATAGTTACCCCCACCGAAAATACGCCAACTCATGCAGCACCCCTAAAACTAAAGTACACCCCTAAGGTTTTATTTTAACACAGCCCAAATAATAAAAACCAAAGGAGAAACGTTACGTAAAGCTAAATCTACTAGCTCTACTCCCCTCTATTAGTCTGATAATATTTTAAGGCAAAGAGGACTCGATATATCTAAAACCGATGATCAATCCTTGGAAAGAAAGGCGGTGTAGGCATGTGCTGCAGTCCTAAAGAAATCCCTCGGGCAAGCCTTGAAAGTGATGAAGCGACTACAGAAAGCGATCGCCCTCCTGTTCGATCCCCAGATTGAGGAGCTGGAGCTCGCTCTGCTGCTTTGGATGCTTCAAGGTCTTCGAACGACTTTTCTAAGTGTCCTAGCAGTGCAGTTGTATGCTCTCTTGCTTCTTCTATATTAACACCAGATCCAAGAACTAATCCTTCTTCTACAAGACGATTCACAGAGTCTTGCTCCTCCCCTCCTCGAGAAGATTCACGAAAACTATAATAAATACCTGAGAGCTGAAAATCATCCCCACACACTTCATCGACTTTTTCTGGAGGGCGCTCCTTGAAAAGCTCTGGAAAGCTTTCTTCATCTGTATACTGCCCTAGAAGGTAAAACATTGTTGGGTAATAATCATCCGCTCCTGGAATAGCCCCTCGCAAGTCGTTGGCTTGTCCCTCTAAAATATCCTTTCTTTCTTTAAGACCTTTTGCAGCATCCCCTTCTGAGTCTGAAAGTGCTGATAAAGCGTCTTCTACTTCCTGAAGCTCTCTGCCAATGGGCTCCATTCTTTCTGATAGACTTTGAATGAAAAACTTCGGAAAGGAGAGGCTTTGGTCCCCCTCCTTCCAGGCTATATAACAGTCCGCTAAAAGGGCTTTTTTTCCTTGAAGAGCTGGAGGCTCGGAAGATTTTAATGCTTCGACCTCTCGGCTTAAGGACTCTAAGTCTTTATTGGCTAGGCTTACTGGAGGGTCCATTGTTTGAAGGTGCTTCTCTAATCCTGCTAAGCGCACCACAATAGCTAGATCGAATGCAGCTTGCTGAAACTTTTGGCTGCTATCTATTAAAGCATCTGGCTCCAAAACAGCCACACGTCCACGCAAACTAGGCATTTCTCCTATAGACCTTGGGCTTGCAAAAGAGATACTGGAAACAGACAAGGGGGTAACTGGAGACCCACTAGATTCTCCCACTGATTCTGCAGCCCCTTCTCTAACAGGAGTCCAGTCGCCTCCTCCACCTGCTCGATCTACAGACATAACCCCTCCTCATGGACTATATACCTATAGTCATTCTAGCAGAAAGGAAAAAGAGTATCAATTTTTATAACAAAAACATAAAAACTTTAATTAAAAGATCTATCAACATACAATATTTTGATTACAATTAAATACTTAGATTAAAGTGAATACTTTCCCCTCTTGCCACTCTTCTTCTATAAGCCCTAGCCAAGCTCTGTCTAGGAGGCTGCATTATGGGCCAGTGAGTCACATTCACCTTTTTTCAAGTAGATCTACTCAAGCTGATTTGAGAACCTTAGGACGAGAATATACACAACTTCCTATCACCAATATAGACTTCAGGGAGTGTTCTGAAAAAAGCCAACCTCGCTGGCTTCAGCAGCTAGAAAGACACAAGTCTACAATTACCCATCTAGAGATTACTCCCAAAGCTCTCTTTGCTTTAAAAGGTCTCCAGGTTGTTCAAGAGTTTACCAACCTAC